>LADR01000045.1 GCA_000961655.1 Desulfatitalea sp. BRH_c12 | reverse complement strand
CCGGACGACCGGCCCGGCCGTCGACCGGCGGGGCCCACGCGGAAACCGCCGGCCGCAAGGCCCCAAAAACACGCCCCGCAGACACCGGACCGACCGGCTGTGTCGATGCCGGAAAAGCCGGTGAAGGCGGCCGTTCCTGAACGGCCGGTGTACGAGGTGTACCCTCAAACGCCCCCGGCGAAATCAATGCAGCCCCTGGCGCCGCTTCCTGGCGCCCGCACACCGATTGTGGCGATCATTTTCGATGACATCGGCTACGATCGTCACATCGCGCGACGCCTGATGGCCATGGATGTTCCCCTCACTTTCTCCATGTTGCCACAGGCACCCTTCAACCGGGAAATTCTTTACGAGGCCAGCACCAAAGGCCTTGAGATCATGCTTCATCTGCCCATGGAACCCAATGAATACCCTGATGTCAAGCCCGGCCCTGCAGCGTTGCTGAGCCGCATGTCCCCGGATGAACTGATCGCGCAATTGAACGAGAACCTGGATGCCTTCAGCGGCATCAAAGGCGTGAACAATCACATGGGGTCGCGGATCTCCGAATCTTCCGATCAAATGCGTCAGATCTTTTCAATTCTCAAAAAACGTGGATTATATTATATCGATAGCCGCACAACGGCCCAAACTGCGGCGCCGGCCTCGGCGCGACTGCTGCAGATCCCCTTTGCCGAACGCGATATCTTTATCGACCATTTCGACGATACGGCTTTCATTCGGTCGCAGTTGAGCAAGCTGGTCAAGCGCGCCCAGCAGCAGGGATACGCCGTGGGCATCGCCCACCCCCATGAAAACACCTATCAAGTACTCAACGCGTTTCTGCCCCAGCTCAAGGAGCAAGTAACCCTGGTGCCGGCCTCCATGGTTGTGCAGCAGGTCATGGTCGCCCAAGCGGGGGGGCACTGATTCGTTTATTCGATGTGTCGATAGCCCGTTAATATAGTTATGCAGTTCGCTCAAGTGACGATTGGCGAAGTGTTAAGTGTAAAGTTTAAAGTGTAAAGGGAGGCATTCTGTCGATTTGATATGCTCACCTCACTACGTGCTGATCCCGAAAGTTGAGTTGACCTTCTTATGGCACCCCAGTCGTTCTGGAGCGAACGGCATAGCCATATTTTGTTAATCGTTGATTTGTGTTGATTTGTTTACGTACGTCTCGTTCCCACACTCCGCTGGGGATGGAATGCTTTTTTCTCATCCTTTATATTAGCGCGTTTCTTTGCCGGATAGCTGTGTTTGCAGGCCGGCGCTTATTGACAAATGCGAAAAATGGGTCATTATTTGGCCGAATTTATACCCAAAAACGTAGATACGAGGAGCCCTATGGAAGCGAACAAACAAACCCATGCCTTCAAGACTGAAGTGCGCCAACTACTGAACCTCATCGTCAATTCACTCTATTCCAATCAGGAGATTTTCCTGCGCGAATTGATCTCCAACGCCTCGGACGCCATCGACAAGCTGCGCTTCAAATCCCAAACCGAACCGGAGATCTTGGGCGATGACGGTGAATTCAAAATCAAGATCCGGCCCGATGGGATCGCCCAGACATTGGAGATCAGCGATAACGGGATCGGCATGAGCTACGATGACGTGATGGAGAATATTGGTACGATCGCCAAAAGCGGGACGGCTGGTTTTATGGAAATGCTCAAGCAGGCCCAGGCGACCGATTCGCTGACGCCCGAGCTGATCGGCCAATTCGGCGTTGGTTTCTACAGCGCCTTTATGGTCGCCGAAAAAATCGTTTTAACCACGCGCGCAGCCGGCGTACCCAAAGAGCAGGCGGTGCGCTGGGAATCAAGCGGAGATGGCACCTTCAGCATCGAACAGACCGAAAAAGCGCAGCGCGGCACGACGATTACGCTGCACCTGAAAAAACGTGAAAAGGAGGATCCCGATTACACCGATCAGTGGCAAATCCGCCGGATTGTCAAACAACACTCCGATTACGTGGCCTACCCGATCGTGATGGATGTGGAAAAAGAGGTTCCCATCCCGGACAATGAGATTCTCAAGGACAAAGATGGCAAACCATTGGGCGAGACCAAGCGGCGCGTGATCGAGGAAGAGACGCTCAATTCGCGTAAAGCGATCTGGACCCAGCCCAAGGAAGAGGTGACCGAAAAGGAGCACGAGGAGTTCTACAAACACCTGGCCCATGACTGGAATCCGCCTTTAACGCGGCTGCACTTCAAACTCGAGGGCACCACTGAATACCACGCGTTGCTGTACATACCTTCCAAGGCGCCCTTCGATCTTTTTCAGCCCGACCGCAAGCATGGCATACAACTGTACTGCAAACGGGTTTTTATCATGGATGACTGCAAGGAGCTTATCCCGGAATACCTGCGTTTCGTCAAAGGCGTGGTGGATGCGCCCGACTTGAATTTGAATGTCAGCCGTGAAATCCTGCAGCAGGACCGCCTGGTCATGAATATCCGCAACAATTTGATTAAAAAGGTACTGGACCTGTTGAAGGATATGCCAGCCGAGCAATATGAAACCTTCTACAACCAATTCGGGCCGGTTCTCAAGGAAGGCATTCACACCGATGCCAGCAAGCGCGACAAGATCGCTTCGCTGGTGCGCTACAAAACCACCCGCTCCGAGGATAAATGGATTTCACTGGACGAGTATATCCAGAGAATGCAGCCGGACCAGAAAGAAATCTATTACATCACCGGCGACAATTTAACTACCTTGATCAACAGCCCTTTGCTGGAAAAACTCAAAGACAAACAGTACGAAGTCCTTTTGATGGCTGATCCGGTCGATGAGTGGGTCGTGCAATCGCTGACCGAATACGATGGCAAATCGCTGAAAAGCGCCGAAAAGGGCGACTTGGAACTCGACAAGACCGACGAGGCCGGCAAAGAGGAATTCAACGCCTTGTTCGGATTCGTGAAAAGCCAGTTGGACAGCAAGATCAAAGAGGTCAAAGCATCGGCACGGCTCAAGGAGTCGGTGGCCTGTCTGACCGGCGAAGATTACGACATGAGCGCTTATATGGAAAAACTGCTCAAGGCGGCCGGTCAGAAGCAACCCGAGGTCAAGCGGGTATTGGAGTTGAACATGGCCCACCCGGTCATGAACAAAATCAAAACCCTTTATGAAAACGATCGCGACAATGTCGCCTTGAAAGATTACTGCCAACTCCTCTACGATCTGGCGGTGATTGCCGAAGGCGGCAAGTTGGAAAATCCTGCCCGTTTCTCCCGACTGGTCGGAGAGGTGATGACGCAGGCCATCGCTTAGACGCATCCTTTTTACTTCTGCTAAACACAATGGCGGTATCGCTTTTTGAAGCGATACCGCCATTGTATGTCAGCGCGCAACGCGCATGTGAGATCTCCATACCGCCTCTTTGCCGGTATGCGCCCAGACCGAAATTGGCCGGCCGACTGGACATAAACAATTGACAAAGCGCCACGGCCTTACTAAAACTGTCATCCAAAGAGGCATGCCACCAGGTCCGAACGAGCACCTTCCAGAAAGCATTCCGTCCGCTTGCATCCAAGCGGAGAATATCTTTCCGGGGAAAGCAATCCCAGCGAAACAAGCAGCTGGTCCGGATGATTCGCGGCCTGCACACACACCTGCATTTCCAAAACGACAACGCTTATAACCGGATCATGGTATTATGTCGCTTTTTTTCCAACCGTACGCGCTTTTGCTTCTTTCGGCCGTGATTATTTCCGCCGTGCTCGCCGTCATGGTACTCAAGTATCGGCCCACGCTCGGCACGCATTCGTTCGCAGTGTTGATGGGTGCGGTATCCATGTGGTCTTTTTTATCGATCTTCGAAGTGATCTCACGCGACCTGCCGATTAAAGTGTTCAGCGGCAACTTGAAATATCTGTTTATTGTCACCGTGCCGGTGGCTTGGTTCACCTTTGGGCTGTATTACTCCAATCGCGTGCGCGAGCTGCGTGCGGCGCACCTGGCCCTGTTGACAACCGTTCCCATACTGACACTGCTGGTGACCGCAACCAACAGCTACCATCATCTGATGTTCGAGACTGTCGAATGGCGTCAGGTCGATCGCGTGGTTCTGGCGCTGCGGCACTTCGGGCCCTGGTTCTGGATTCACACGACCTATTCGTATGCCTTGATGTTTCTGGGTTTCCTTTTTCTGGCGCGGTCCGCCATCGATTCGCAGCGCATTTACCGCCGCCAGGCGATATCCCTGGGCATTGCAGCTTTGACGCCCTGGCTGTGCAATGTACTCTTTCTTACGGGGGCCCAACCCCTGCCCTACCTGGATTTGACGCCCTTCGCCTTTGCGCTCAGCGGGGTGGCCGTCATGTGGGGAATTGTCCGCTACCGATTGCTGGACATCGTGCCCATCGCACATGACATTGTTATTCAGAACATGGGGGACGGGGTCCTTGTTATGGACACCCATCAACGCATTCTGGATCTCAATGCCGCGGCGGCCGCTTTGACCGGGCTACCACAGCCAACGCTGATCGGGCGCTGCCCGGAGCAAGTCATCGCCTGGTGGCCGAAGGGTTTCATGGACTTGGGCCAGCCGACCGTTGTCGAGATTGAATCCTACGGGCGAGCGCTTCAGCTTCACATGAGCGCCTCGGTTCTGAGTAACAAGGAAAAGCCGATCGGACACCTGGTGATTCTGCGCGACATCACCGAGACCAAAATGGCGCAGGAGGCGTTGCGGCGCAGTGAGGAGCTTTTCAAGGCGCTCAGCGAAAATGCACCGGTCATCATTCTTGACCTCAATGAAACCGGCGTGATCACGTATGTTAATCCTGCCTGGGAAAGTATATTAGGCTACCCGCGTGCTGAAGCGATCGGCCATGACTTTTCCGAATTCGTGGTGCAAGATCATGTCCGGATCTACCGCGAGCAGTTCAAGCGCCTGATCAACGGCCATGAACGGGTCACCGGGGGTGAAATTCAAATCCAACACAAAAACGAAGACAGCCGGATCTTCAAGTTCTCGGCCGCGGTCAATATGGACGGCGCGCGCCACATTACCGGCATCATCTGCCTGGCCATGGACATGACTGAAGAAAAACGTTTGCAGGCGCAACTGATCCAGTCCCAGAAAATGGAGGCGATCGGCACGCTGGCCGGCGGGATTGCGCATGACTTCAACAATTTGCTGATGGGCATCCAAGCCAATATCTCATTGCTGCGACTTGAAAATGAAGAGGTTGCCGCGTTGCAGGATAAGCTCAAGCGCATCGAAGATCAAATCCAAAGCGGCGCTTCATTGACGCGTCAGTTGCTCGGATATGCGCGCAAAGGCAAATATGTCGTGGCCGCCATCGATATCCACCGGGTGATCGAAGAGACGCTGCAAGTCGTGCAGCGGACCCATAAAAAAATTGTGGTCGATTACCGTTTGGGAGACGGATCCGCCGTGATCGAGGCTGATCAGGGTCAAATGGAACTGGTGTTTCTCAACCTTTTCGTCAATGCAGCGGATGCGATGCCCGCCGGCGGGCAGTTGACGGTCGCTTCAAAGATGGTGGCGCATTGCAACGCAACGATTGACTGGCCAGAAATCAAGCCGGGTCTTTATTGGGAGATCGAGATTGTGGATACGGGCGTGGGGATGGATCCCAGTACATTGAACCGGATTTTCGAGCCCTTTTTCACGACCAAAGAGATCGGACGCGGCACGGGTCTGGGATTGGCCTCGGTCTATGGCGTGGTCAAGAACCACCAGGGACATATCCGAGTGGCCTCCCAATTCGGAAAAGGAACCACTTTCCGTTTATTGTTTCCGGCCGCCACACACGGCACCGAGCAGGCTAGCGCGTCTGCGCCTGCTGCTCTGGCGGGATTTCGTGCCGGAAACATTCTTTTGGTGGACGATGAACAGCCCATACTGAACTATGTCATGGAAATGGTTCAGAGTCTGGGATTTACTGTTTTGCCGGCCTGTAGCGGAAAGGATGCGCTTCGGCTATTCTCGCAAAAACATGACGTTATCGATGTGGTAATCTTGGATCTTTTTCTGCCTGGAATGGACGGCATCGAGATATTCCGTCATCTCAGGATGATCGATCCGCTGGTCAAGGTGATCCTTGCCAGCGGCTACGGTATGGACCATCATGCGGAAAAGGTATTGGCCATGGGCGGGTGGCTGTTGCCCAAACCCTTCACCCGCGAGGAATTGTCCGAGGCAATTGAACACATGCAAAACGGCGCTGAAACTTCGCTGGGGCCGGATGTCCGACCCGATGCAGTGTCCTAGCCGTTGTTATTTTCAAGAAAAACTTCCCTGTCCGCTTCTCTCAAATTGTTTGAGTTTGTTGTGCAATGTCTTGCGGGTGATGCCCAGTCGCCGCGCCGCTTCGGTTTTGTTCCCGCCGACCGCTTCCAGCGTAGCCAGGATGACCTCCTTTTCCACCTCTTCCAGGGAACGATGACCATCCAGCGTCAAGCCGGAACCGGCTTCCCGGGGAAGCGGTGCGCCCGGCGAATAGTTCTGGACGACCGCCAGCGGCAGATGCTTGTCGGAGACATGCTCGCCGGTCATCAGAATGACCGCCCGTTCGACCGCGTTTTCCAACTCGCGCACGTTGCCCGGCCAACTGTGCTTGACCAGCATGTCCATGGCCAGCGGTGAAAAGCCTTTGACCGCCTTGCGGTTGCGCTCGGCGAACAGGTGCATGAAATGATGCGCCAGCAAAGGAATATCATCCAGCCGTTCGCGCAAGGGCGGCACTTCCAGGGTGACGCCATTGAGCCGGTAGAAAAGATCTTCGCGGAAGCGGCCGTCCTTGACGTCCTGCGCCAAATCGCGGTGGGTGGCGGCAATGATACGCACATCCACATGCAGAATCTCTTCGCCGCCCACCCTTTGAATTTCGCGTTCTTGGATCGTCCGCAACAGTTTGGCCTGCATGGCGGGAGAGGTTTCTCCAATTTCATCCAGGAACAGGGTGCCCCCGTGGGCCTGCTGAAAGCGGCCGTCGCGCTTGCGTTCCGCACCGGTGAAAGCGCCTTTCTCATGCCCGAACAACTCCGATTCCAGCAGGGTTTCAGTAATGGCGGCGCAATTGACCACCACCAGCGGGTTGTCCCGGCGCGGACTGTTTAAATGGATCGAGCGGGCGATCAGCTCTTTACCGGTTCCGCTCTCGCCAGTGATCAGGATGGTCGCTTCCGAGGGCGCGATCATGGCCAACATTTCCATCATGGCACGTATGGCCTGGCTTTTCCCGATGATGCGGTCTGCGTGAAAAACGGATGTTAACCGCGCCTTGAGTTGCCGATTTTCGATTTTCAAACCGGCATGCTCGCGGGCTCTTTCAACGCTGAGCTTGAGGGCGTCGAAATCCAAAGGTTTGATCAGGTAGTCGTAGGCCCCGGCCTTAAGCGCCTCGATGGCCGAAGAAACCGACGAATAGGCGGTCATGATGATGATCGGTATGGACGGGTTGTAGGCCTTGATCTGCTTGAGGGCGTCAATGCCGCTGAGCGCGGCCATGCGCACGTCCATCAGGATAAGGTCCACTGGGCCGGCTTGCACCCGCGCAACCGCAGCGCTGCCGTCGTCGAGGGTTTCCACGGTATAATCCCAGGACTCGAAAAGGGTTTGCAACATGGTCAGATGACCAGGGTCGTCATCTACCACCAGGATGCTGGATGGAGTCATGCGCGTCTCCTGTCGTATCGGGCTGGCAGGCGAGGGTCAGCCCAAAGCGGGTGCCCTTGCCCGGCGTGCTTTCCACCTGGATATGACCGCCGTGGGCTTCGATGATCTTGTGCACGATGGCCAGTCCCAGGCCGGTGCCTTTGGCTTTGGTGGTGAAATACGGATCGAAAATACGGTCAACGTCTTCAGCGGCAATGCCGCTGCCCGTGTCGACAACCTGGATGCGCAGGTGTTCGTCGTCGATCGCCTCGCTGGCGACGGTCAGGCTGCCGCCGGTTTCCATGGCCTGCAGTGCATTCAGATAGAGATTGAGCAGGCATTGGGACAAGCGATCCGGATCGACGCGTGCAAGGCACAGGCCGGCCTGAAAATGTTGATGCAGCGTGATCTGTTTGGCGGCGGCGTCCTGCGCGATCAATTGCATCGAGTGGCGCAGCAATTCATTGATGTTGGTCGGTCTCCGTTTGATATCGGTCGGCCGGGCAAATTCGAGCAACTCGCTGATCACGCGGTTGAGGCGATCCGTTTCCTGGGTCATGACCAGCGCCAATTTGCGTTCCTGGCTGCCATCGCTGAATTTGCCGGCAAAGTAGGTGGCCAACCCTTTGATCGAACTCAAAGGATTGCGAATCTCGTGGGCTACGCCCGCCGCCAGGCCGCCCAGAGCCGCCAGTTTCTCCTGGCGCCGAATTTCGGCTTGCAAGCGGCGCAGTTCGCCAAGATCTCTTAAAATCAGGACATTGCCAACGAATTGACCCTCTTCGTTAACGATACGGGTGGCACTGAGGCTAATCGGAACGATCTTGTCACGGGCGAACACACAGGCCATCTCCTGTTCCCGAATCGTGTGCCCCTGATCGAGGACCTTTTGCATCCCGCACAGGCGCTCTGGTAAAATGTGATCAGGATTGCGTCCCAAGGCGGCCTGCCGCTGGACGCCGGTAATCGCTTCGGCGGCCGAATTGAAAACGGCGATGCGGCCATCCCGGCCGGTGGCGATCAGGCCGACCGGCAGATGGGTCACCATCTGGTCGGCAAAGGCGCTGGTGTCCTGCAGTGACCGACGGGCCGCGCGATAGCTGTTCATCCAGAAGAGGCTGACGAATCCAGCAAATCCCATCAACAGCAACACAGCCGACATGACGATCGTATTGCGCACATAGCCGGCGATCATCTTTTCAAAAGGCGCCACATCCATTCCGACCACGATCGTACGCGGTGCTTCCTGCCGCTCGGCTGGCCCTTCAAGGCGTTCGGAATTTGGGCCGTGCCGCCACATGCCGGCGCCTGCGGACGGTTGGCGTGAACGCCAACTGGGGCTTGTTGGACGAAAGGTGCGCTGGATTTCGTAGGCCCGATGCCCATCGGCCGATGTGATCACGGTATGGTTCTCTTCCACCCCTTGGGGCAAGACCGGTGAAGGGCGATCAGAATGCAAAGGCTGCCCGACGCGACGCGCATCACTGTGGGCCAGGGCAATACCGTCCTCAGACAGCACGGCCATATAGAGAATCTCGGGCATGCGCGCTGTTTCCTCCAGCAGGCGCTGCAGTTGGGCGCCGCCCCATCTCATCCCCATCATGCCGCTGCGTGCGCCGGCTTCCACTGCGCGGGTTAATGCCACGCCCTTGGCCTGCAGTACTTCATTCATGTGCCGTCGGTCGCGCTGTATGTTCTGAAACGCCAGAACCAGCACCGTGATCAGAAGAATGACCGTTGCTCCGATAATGATCCAGGGCGAAGTGCGCATGCCGGCGTCGGATTTGAATGGATGCGGTCTCATGGGCAAAATAGGTCCTATGGGTAAAAAGTAAACACTGTCTCTCATGGTGTAGGCTAAACCGGGTAAAAAATATACCCTTTCAGACCCGTATGTAAATGTGATCAATTATCATGCCAAGGCTGCCATTGAAATAATTTTGGTTATGCACGCCGCTCAACTGATTATGGGCGAAGTTTTAAGTGTAAAGTTTAAAGTGTAAAGGGAGGCATTCTGTCGATTTGACATGCTCACCTCCCGAATACACGTCGCCAACAGTCACCGCGAATTGGATGACTACAAATAATTTTTCCGTTTAGCCATGGGCGGGGTGAAAGCGATAGGTGCCCCGCGCAATGGCAGCCGGCAGATGCGTGATGGGTTGGTGTGAATGAATCTCTCTGTGTCTCAACGGGTCCATGGATAAGTCGTCCACGGAACTTTGTGCGCTCGGCACACAGACGAGCGGCCTTTAATTTCTTGCGAGAATGGCCTTGGCGGGAATCAATCCTGTGGCGCTGGCCGAGACGATATTGCCGGCCACGCCTGGGCCGTCGCCAGCCACGAAAAGACCCTTGATGATCGTTTCCAGGTGCTGATCGCTTTCCACCTGGGTGGCGAAAAATTTTATTTCAGGAGCGTACAGCAGGGTTTCATCGTTGGAGACACCGCGCACCACGCGGTTGAGCTGTTCCAGGCCTTCGATCAGGTTGGTCAAAATGCGCTCGGGAAGCGCCATGGCGATATCGCCGCAGACCACATTGGTCAGTGTCGGTCGGAGAAAACCTTTGTGAATGCGCGGCCATGTGCTGCGCCGACCGCGCTTGAGGTCGCCGAAGCGCTGTAAAATGGGGCGTCCGCCGCCGATGAGACTGGCCAATTGGCCAATGGCTTCCCCATAAGCCTGATTGTCGGTCACCGGTTCGGTAAGGACCACCTTGGACAGGAATGCGAAATTGGTGTTGTCCGATTTCTTGTCGTGATAGGCATGGCCGTTAACACACACGAAGCGACTGTAATTCTCCATGGTGACGTACCCGCCCTGGTTGGTGCAGAAAGTGCGTGTCTGATCGTCATATTTACCGGTTTGAACGAAAAAGGTGGGATCGTAGATGATCGCGCATAAATCCTGCATGATGTCGTTGTGCACCTCGACCCGCACACCGACTTCGATACCCCGTTGGCGCAGCCCAAGGTTGAATTGCCCGGCCAGTCGTCCCATCCAATCGGCTCCGGCCCGGCCCGGTGCAAGGATCACATTGCGCGCCCGGTAGGTGTTGCGCTGGGTGGTCACGCCGGCCACAGCCCCCTTGTCGATCAGCAGTTCGCGGACCTCTTCGCAGGTCTGGATGACAACCCCGTGGGTGCGCAGATGGTCGACCATGACGGCGATGTGCCCGGGCAGCCGGTCGCTGCCCAGATGCTTTTGTTTGATGAGCATCAGGTCAATGCCGTAACGCTTGGCGCTTTTGCGGATCGTCCGGGCGGCTTGGATATCGGTGGGAAATACCGTACCGTTCATGCCGAAACGATTGAAGATCGCCTCGGTCTCATCAATCAATGCCTGGGCCGCATCCGGCGGTAAAAATTGGGTCAGGTCGGTTTTGCCGAGCTTGTAAGTATAATTGAGCTTTCCGTCTGAAAAAAGGCCGGCGCCGCCCAGACCGCATAAAATGTTGCACGGTTTGCAGCGCTGGCACTGGGTGACCGCATTCATGGGGCAGGCGCGGCGTTCCGGCGGCTTGCCTTTGTCCAGCAGCAATATTTTCAAACCCGAATGCTCGGATAAATAATAACTGGCAAACAGGCCGGCAGGACCGCCGCCGACGATGATGACGTCGTAAGTGGCGCTCTCGGGGGAATTCGGGCTGGTTGACAATAGAACACCATTCTTTCACCGCACGCGGACAGCGCCGCGGTGCGCGTTACATCTGTGCAGCATCTTATAAGGATGGCGCACCGATATCAAGAGTTACCGCAGCGTCCTTGGTGGCATCCTCCAAACCGGCTGGCCCCGGACATTTCGCAGCCGGCGCATTTTACCTTTTGACTAACCGGTCTGAGCCCCATATAGTATGTTTATCCCGAGTTCGCGACGGGGGAGTCAATGCCTGGCAGCCTCTCCGCTTTCCGACCTAACGCTTCTCCTCTTTGCGCTCCTGAATCCCACTCCCCTGTCAGTCCGCTATAACCCACACAGACCGCAGGAGGTGCGTATGGCAGTCAAAGCCCTGATCAAAAGAATCATTCCTGAAAGCAAGGCCCGAGAGATGATCCCGCTGTTCCGCCAAATGCGTACCCTGGCCATGAACCAAGAGGGCTACATCTCCGGTGAAACCCTGCGTAACCTGAATAATCCCGAAGAGTTCCTGGTGATCAGCAGCTGGCAGAGCTCCGGCGACTGGGAGCGATGGTTGACGAGCCCGGAACGTCAGAAAATTCAGGAGCGCATCGACGAACTGTTAGGTGGTCAGACCCGTTATGACATCTATCATTACGGTTTCAGCGAATAGGGTGCCAGGGCCCGCCCGTTCCTCGTTGACAGGCCAACGGACTATGGTTTGAAGGTCTCCAGAATCCGACCGGTGGCCGTCTCCAGATCGTACCAAGATACCCGCAGGGCGACGCGGGCGAGGGCCAGTTGCGCCTGCGATACAGTCAAATCGCGCTGCGCCTCGTTGAGCCGCACCAGCGAGCCGACCCCGGCTTTGTACTCTTTTTCCACCAGGTCGCGTTGCTGTTGCAGCAGTTCGGTATTCGTCTCCTGAAGCCTCAATTGCTGCTGCGCGGCTGTGATCTGGGTGGTCACGCGCTGCACTTCGGCGGCCACGTTGATGAAGGCATCATCCCGGATGTATTCGGTTTCGAGCAGGCGCGCCTTGGCTTCGCCATGCCGGGCGCGTGTCAAACCGCCCGAAAAAAGATTCCAGGTCAGGCCCACGCCGATGCTGTTTCCAAAATCGTCCTGCCCAAAACCGATGTCCTCGGGCCGTTCGCCCTCATAGCTGCCGGACAGCGCAATCGTTGGATAGTAGCCTGCGCGGGCTCTGCTCACACCTGCCTCAGCCTGCTGTACGCGCCATTCGCTCTGCCGCAGGTCCGGACGCAAGGTCGCGGCTGTTTGGATCAGATCGGGAGCTTGTGGCGTGGTCAGTTCCCGAGCCGTGGTGGGCGATAGATCCGCCAATCCCATCTGCTCGGGAAAGCGGCCCTGGGGAACGCCCATCAAAGCGGCCAGGCTGATCAGATTCGTCTGAAAAACGCGCTCCTCTTGAATCAACCGGCTCTGAGCGCTGTTGACGCGTATCTGGAAATTGAGCACGTCGCTCAATGCGCCGGTACCCACCTCGTATCGCAAGCGGGCCTCCTCCAGCAAACGCTGATTGAAGGCCGCGTCGGCCCTGGCAATCGCGATATTCTCATCAGCCAACTGGGCCTGCAAAAATGCGATGGTCACGGCGGACAGCAGCAACCGTTGGGCATCAAAGCGCGCCGCGGCCGTCGCCCGTTCACCGTAGCGCGCCGCCGCCAGGCTGAACTTGCGCGCAAACCCGTCAAAAATGAGCCAACTGGCGTTCAGTCCGGCCCGATAATAATTCTCCGGATTGTCGATGCTCTGGCCTAAAGGCTGGAGAAAAGCGTTCTGGGACTGGAAATCCCTTTCGGCCAAATCCACCCGCGCCGCGCTGGCCGTGGCATCCAACTGGGGCCAATAGGCCGATTGGGCCTGCCGGACAATTTCGCCGGCCTGCATTACCCTGGCCTGCGCCGCCGCCAGCGAAGGATTGCCGGCCAAGGCAACCCGGGCGGCGGTATTCAGATCGAGCACCGTGATGTGGTTCAGCGTTTCAAGGGCGGCATCCGGTTCCGCCGCATCGGCAAGCATCGGGAAAGCCGCCACCCACACCCACAGAACCGCCCATCGCCACCCGCCAAGAACATGGCACCATCCTGGTCGCATAACTATCTCCTTACCGTTTTAAGGGTTTCAGACGTTATTCAGTATTTTTACTTTTTGATCAAGAGGTGACTGCGGAAAAGGACTGTCGCTTCAGGCAAATCGTGATTATTGATATACTGGATTAATAAATAGTTGTATCTGGTTATGCACTCCGCTCAAATGATTATGGGCGAAGTGTTAAGTGTAAAGTTTAAAGTGTAAAGGGAGGCATTCTGTCGATTTGACATGCCCATGTTGCACTTTTTGCGTAGTTTTTGTTAAAGGTTCTAAAAATGACAACTAATGATACCCCATACCTGTGTCTTACTGGAGTGAAGTGCATAACCAGTTAGTTGTGAATTCGGTAAAGCCGACCGCATGGGAGCCCCAATATGCCTGGCGGAAATAAATAATGGCTCGTGCCACACGCCGCGGAGAACGCAAATGATTCTTTATGATCCCACCCTGACTGTCAGCATGATGCCGTACGGCATTCTGATTCCGGTGCGTGACAGCCGCGCCACTCGGACCTTTGCGGCCTTATCAGAAGACAAAGACCTCGCGCCGGCCAGCGATCGCTGGCACTGCAATAAGGTCACTGAGATATTGACCCCGCAGGATCTGCTGCGGGTGCATGCGCCGGGTTATGTCGAGCGACTTTATGGCCCCGGTCTTGAAAAAGAGATCCTCACCACCTATGAACTGATCGCGGCCGACGGCAGCTATCACCGTTATGCGCCCGAACAGGCCGAGCGTCCGCTGGCCGAGCTTTTTCAACGCATTCTGGACAAAGCCGCCGGTACGTTGCAGTGTGCGCGGCTGGCGCAGGCCGAGGGTTTTTGCTTTTATTTTTCAGGGGGCATGCACCATGGCCACTACGATCACGGCAGCGGTTTCTGCATGATCAACGATCTTGTGATCGCAGTGCGCAGACTGCAAGCTGAAGGGCTGGTCAAGCAAGCCTGGGTAGTGGACGTGGATGCCCACAAAGGCGACGGCACCGCGGCGCTGACCGCCGGCGATGACAGTATCAGGACACTCAGCATCCACATGGCCGACGGCTGGCCGCTGGATGGCCCGGCCATTTTGGAGAACGGCGCGCCCAACCCTGCCTTTATACCCAGCGACATCGATATCGGCATTTCCGCCGGAGAAGAGCAACTCTATCTGCCGCGCTTGCGCGCGGGGTTAGATGAACTCGCGACTTTGGGCAGCCCGGATCTGGCCGTCGTGGTGAGCGGCGCCGATCCTTACGTGGGCGATGAATTGCCATCCACCGCAGGGCTGCGGCTCTCTCTGGAGCAGATGATGGCCCGTGACCAACTCGTCTATCGTTTTCTGCGTACCCGCAAAATTCCGGCAACCTATGTCATGGCCGGCGGCTATGGTGAAGAGGTCTGGCGGGTGTATGCCCAATTTCTGGAATGGGCCTTGAAAAATACCGAAAAACCGGGTGGGCCGGATTAATCTAATCCTGATCGATATCAAAGCTCCACACACTTCCTTCCTATCTTTAAGCCTGTTGGACAGCTTTTGAAAAGCGCTGCCTCGCGGGCCATACCCCGTCAGAGGCATTAAAAGTTTTAATAGTTCCCATGCCTTTTTATGACAAAAATACGGTTTCCATTGGCAGGTAATATTTAGCCATTTTATAAGAATTCGAATTTACAGACAATTACTGGCAATATGTATGAATTAGGCAAGTGGTACAAAGCTTGCTTGATGCCAAGAGAGCGCGTCCTTCGACCCAAAGGAAGCAGTCACTTTTGGAATTTTAGATGGCAACCACTTCATGGAACGGCGAATAACGATGCTTTTACTTCCGCGAGACCCTTTTGTCCCATTAAAGAGAGCAAGCTGCGTACTGTTGCACCAGCGCGGTTTTACCTTGATAGAACTGGTGATCGTGATGGCTCTTTTAGGTATATTGGCCGCCTTCTCTCTGCCTTCTTTGCTCGCATTTAATGCGAACATGCGTATCTCGAAAAATGCAAAGGAGCTCTATTCGCAGATGCAGCTGGCCAGGCTTGAAGCCATCCGGAACAACTGCGATGCGGTGATATCCTTTACTGCGCCAAATAGGTACCTGGTTTTTCTGGATGATGGCGGGCCTTCCGTTTCCGGAACCGCTGGCAATCAAACCTGGGAAGACGATGAAAGAATCATTTCTTCCATAACGACGGATCAAGATGTCTCCTTCCAGATTCAAGACACGCAATTCGGAGGAACCACAGAAACTGGTTTCACATCCAGGGGCTTGCCCTTGCAGGGCCGTTCCGGAACAGTTGTTTTCAGGAGAAGCGACCAGACAAACCGATGGTATCGGACTGCGTTGTCGGTCTCAGGCGTCGTAAATATACAAATGAGCAGCAATTCTACCAATGGGGTGGACGGGACCTGGAAATAGCCATTATGAAAAGAAAAAAAGAAAGAATAAATTTGCAGGCGGGCGGCTTTACATTGATCGAATTGTTAATTGCCATGCTACTTGGTGCCATCGTGATGGCAGCCGTCTATGCGACCTATTTGACCCAGCAAAAATCGTATTTTGCTCAGAATCAAGTGGTTGAGATGCAGCAGAATATCAGGGCGGCCATGCTGATGCTGTCCCGTGATGTCCGCGAGGCTGGGTGTGATCCCACCCAAATGTCCGGTGCGGGTTTTGTCACGGCGACTGCCGGTCAGCTCCGTTTTACCCGCGACATTGCCGGCCATGCCGTCAATCCGAACCAGGAAGATGGCGATGTGTTGGATCCCAACGAGGATATCGTTTTTGGATTCGACCCGACGGTTGACGCAAACGGTGACGGGATCCCTGATGGCACCGCGGCGGTTAATTTTTGCAGAAGAGATGTTAACGGAGCCACTCCAGCAGTTTTTCAACCTATCGCAGAAAATATAGAGCGCGTGGAGTTTAGATACATAGACGAAAATGGCGCCTTCATCGCTTCCCCAATTACATCCCAAGTGAATCTCAATAGCATTCGAGCAGTACAAGTGGCCATGCTGGCGAGAGCCTCGCAGCAAGATCCCAAATTTTCCAACGGCGCCACTTACACAGCGCCTTCGGGCACAGTTTGGGGACCATTCAACGACGGTTTCAGGCGTAGGTTATCGGTGACCACCATTCAAAGCCGGAACAAGGGGTTTTAGGATGCAAAGCTTAAAAGTCAGAGACGGATTTTCTTTGGTGGAAGTCCTTATCGCCCTGTTTATTTTTACCATAGGAATACTGGCCATCGCCAATCTGCAGTATCGGTCGATTCTCCATAACAAGAGCGCCTTCGACAGGACTCAGGCCAACGCTATCGCTTCCGCAATTTTCGAGGAGCTCAAGAGACTCCCCTTTGATGACGGCAATCTGACTGAAGTAAATGGCGATCTGGATGCGGGCAGGGCTTCCGCGGGAACCAACCCCGACCCCAGCGCCGCCGATCACGTATTCGATCCTGCGCTGCTTCCGGTCTTAAACAGCAGCTACCAAGTGGATGGCAATACTATCATCGATGGGACGGGAAGACGCTATCAGCTTTTTTGGAATGTGCAACAAGATGTCACCGTGGGAACGGCCGGCGCACCAACGCCTTTCTGCACCATCAAACTATTCATGTATTGGAGTACACCGTTGGGCAGAAATCATCTCGAAATGACTGCCGTTAAATACAACAATCAAAAAGCCTCACTATAGGAAAACTGAATATGACCAAATATCATCCGAAAAGAATACCAGATCAATATTTTCCTTACGATGAGAGCGGATCGGCGCTGATTGTTTGTTTGTTGGTGCTCGTTGTTTTAACGACCCTTGGCATTATGGCGGCCCAGACATCAGTCACCGAAATCAAAATTTCCGGCAACGAGCAGCAATGGATAGAAGATCTCAATACATCCGAGGGCGGCGCTCAAATCAATGCCAGCAAAGTTGGCTTTGCCAGAACCGGGGCCTATGAGTGGTATGAAATCGCAAACCCCGAGCAGTTTGATCAAATTCTCGTGCCGCCCTCAGCAGATTACGATCCCGGCGGTGACATCAAAATTTCCGGTACTTTCCCGAAAGCCTTCAACGATCTGACACGCGACGAACAGGTGGTCGACAAAAGATACTGGCCTCATGAGAATCTCTTGCAGGATGCTACCGACGACCGCTTTGACTATGCCTACCTGGTCACTTATCTGGGCGCGAGCGACAAAGCGCTAAAGGGATATAATGCCGGGAGTGTCGCTGCTTATAAATTCAGAGTTAACGGTGTAAAGCAGGTCGCGATCGAACTTGGTGGAATGAAAATCGGTCTTAAGTAAAGCAAATCGGAGGTAGTATGTCTTTATTCAATATACGCGGATCAAAAACCAAAGCGTTGTATTGCATTTGTATCTTTTTGGCCGCTGTTTGCATTGCCGGTCTGGCCACAGCCAAGGACACGGATATCTACCAGATCAATGCCAAGCAGAACTGCTATATCCTTATGGACAGTTCGGGGAGTATGGATTTTGGCGTCTATGAGTCCAGTAAGGATTACGGGGTCATGTACGACTCTTTAGAGAAGCTTGCCCATATAACGGATAAGACTCTCACTGCTGCTGTAGACCACCTGACCCGAAGGAAGGTCTACCTGATGAAGGGACCTGTCGGTATGTCTACCGCCACTATCAAAGGCAAAACCGTGGCCTTCACAGGTGACGCAGGTAAGCCGAAACTTGGTTGGTATTGGGAGCCCAGCCTTGTCGATACGCACACCCTGATCGATGCTGCCGGAACGCTATCATGGGACGGCAGCGGGACACAACGCCTCACCACCGATGACAACGGCTACATTTTATTGGATGGCGAGCGGCTGCCCTTGGGGCAAGACATTAAACTGGATGATTGGGTCACGCTTTACGAGGGCACACGGATAGAAAACGGTTTTGCGGGGTTGCTGGATGCGCCGGGGTTCTATTTCAGTGGCTATGAGGGCGTCGGCGAAACGCACGATCCGGCAAGTCTCAATGAAGCCGAGTCTGGAGACAACGACATCTATTTTTTTGTCACAGGCAACTGGGCCAATATGCAAAAGGTTTATAACCTGACGTATTCATCTGTTCCGACAGGCAAAACCAATGAACCCTGGCGCTATGAACAGGTGCTGCTCTCTTCCCCCGAGGACTGGGCCACCCTTGGTAAAACCATTAAGTATCCCGAAAGCGGGCTCTATGCAAACAATCTGAAGCTTAACAACATCATTGAGACGATCCATCACGGAGGCGCCTCCCAGATTCAGGTGCATTTTTCCGCTTTTGACGTCAATCCGACAAAGGAGTACATAAAGACGAGCAAATGGACAGGGTATTATGATGCTGGCGATTATGTAGCCCTCTATGATGGCCGAGGTAATAAAATAGTCCAATATGACAACAACACCAAACCGTCTGATGGATGGTCGGTGACCATAAACGGCGATACTGTCAAAATTGCAATGTTCAGCGGAGAACAGAATCAGGGCACCGGTTTTCAGATAGATCAGATTCGAGTCGCTGATAACAGTGGTTCTTATAAGATGCAGACGCGTCTGGATAGTGCCAAAGAAGCCATGCAATATGCTCTGCTGGATTTCCATGGCAAGATGAACTGGGGGTTCGCCCATTACAACAATGGCGATGGCGCCAAGATTCTGACCCCGCTCAATCCCAATGACAACGATGATGTCAATCGGAACAACGTCGTCATTGAGATCAACAAGGTGACTGCTGGTGGCGGCACGCCAATGGGCGAGGCGCTTCAGGATGTGTTTGAAAAAGGCTACTATGCTAAAAACCAAATCCTGGACAATCTTAACTGCCGCAAAAACTATATCATCTCAGTGACGGACGGGTTCCCTTCCGTCGATGATGATTGGAATCGTATTGCGGGCGTCACCTTCCAGGATTGGGACGAGGACGACTGGACGGCTGACCCCTTTCAGTACAAAACTAACACCCCGCCTAACTATTACGACGATGTCAGCCATTGGTTGTACACGCACAGTTGGATGGACAAATCCGAGGTGGCCGATCCGGCCAACTCTTATGTCAATGTGACGACCCACCATATCGCCTTTGGCGCGGATCATCCTCTTCTGGAGGATGCCGCCCGGGACTCGGGTGGAATGTATATTGCTGCACGCAACAGGGAGCAGCTGGTGGCCGCATTCTATGCCATCGGCCTTCAGATGACGGAAGCCATCTCATTTACCGCGCCGGTGGTTTCCGTGGATGCGGCCAATAAAATTCAAAATGGCGACGATCTCTATATGGGCCTTTTTCTTCCTCAAGACAGCCAGAGTTGGGTCGGCAATCTCAAAAAGTACAAATTGGGCGACGGCAGCACGGCCCGCCCCTATCTGTGGATGCTTTACGATGCGCAAAACCGCCCAGCCATTAACAGTTCCGGTGAATTTTTAGATAACGCGGCGGCATTCTGGGGAGACGATAACGATGCCAATGACGCGGACGTTTACGGCAGCCATGACGTGAAGGAAGATGGCGTGGGCGAGGTGCTTACCGAACAGGTTGTGGCTGCTTTCAATGCGGGCACCAATTTCTATGAGCGCCCCATTTTCACGTATGTGGACAGTACAATGACCAAAGTTGATCAGGCCAATATCACCGCCGCCCAGTTGGGTGTGGACGATGATGTGAGACGAAACGAAATAATCAATTATGTGTATGGTTACACCGACAAAGCGGACGCGGAAACAGGTGCGCCGCTGGCCTACAGGGATTGGGCTTTAGGCAGCATCATTCATTCCAGTCCGGTGGTGGTGGACTATTATGATGAAAGTGATATCAGCGTCCTCGAAGCCCGCTACATCGTTGTGGGCGCCAATGACGGTATGCTGCATGTGTTCGACGATAGTGACGGCAGTGAAAAGTTCGCTTTCATTCCACCGGATGTATTGCCGAATTTGAAATTGTTGCCCACCACGCCCCTTGTGGATATGGTGGACGGCGAGATTACCCTGTATCGCCGCGACCAAAAACCCAAGTACCTTATTTTCGGTCTCAGGCGCGGGGGTGGATCTTACTGGTGTCTGGATGTCTCCGACAGCGATTCCGCCAATTGGGACGTAGCGTGGCAGTACAGCAATGCCGAAATGGTCCAATCCTGGGCCAAACCGCAGGTTGCATCGATTCCCGTGGGTCTCAATTCCGCTACGGGTGCGATCACTTTCAAGGATATTGTCGTGTTTACCGGAGGGTACGACCCCGAAGAGGATTCATATCCGGAACCGTTTCTTGATATTGACAACAATGGCACCCCCTATGCTGCCAACGGCACTATTGTCAATGCCGAATGGAGCAAAACCAATGTTGAGCAAGACATCAACAATAATGATGTCTATGATCGCTACAACCCGGACAAGAATGAATATGGGCGCGGTATTTTCGCAGTGGATATCGATAATCCCCAAAACACGGTGACGCTGGGAGGCAATGCGGTCCTTCCTTTTTCAGTGACCTTTGGCACATCTAACGTGACCACCGGCGCCAGCCAAAAGTTGAGTTCGATGAAATTCTGCTTTCCCGCTACCCCGGCGCTGATATCCAGCACCTACTCCTATTATTACAAAGACGCCGGCGTGATGCGCGAGGGGAAAAAAACCAACGTTCTTGACACTGTCTACGCGCCGGATATCTACACCAATATCTACAAACTGGTGTACAAGTTCGAGGTCGCTGAAAGCGAGGGAACCTACTCTCTTAAAGAGAATGGCTGGAAAGTCAACCCTATCTTTTCAGGCAATCCGGGCAGCACCAGCGGCAGCGGACAATTTAAACAGGGCGTCGACACCAGCGATCAGGGGCGCAAAACCTTTTATCCACCAGCAGTCTCATGGGGCGGCGCGGGCGACTATTTCGATGCCGGCAATTATGGTTTCAAGGACACCACCTTCAGTGGTCAGTATGATATTGCCAGTTTGTATATAGGTACCGGCGATAGGGAGCATCCTACCCACACCATAACCCGCAACCGATTTTATGCCATTTATGATGATACTTCCGTGACGGCCAAGAACACGGAGACTGGGGCAAGCGTAAAAGTTTCGACACCGCCCTACACTGAAAATCACCTGCTCAACTTGTCATGCGACGAGTTGGGCGAGAGCACAACATTGACCGGCCTGACGAAGGCCACGTTGCGCGGATACCTCACCGATGACGCCGAGTACAATTCATCAGGAACACCGGCTCTTGAAAACGGGGACAATGAAAATGATGCCAAAGGCTGGTATGTAATTCTGGAAGATCAGGGCGATGCAACCGCGTGCAGCCACTGCAAGTATGGGGCCACCATCGACAACGACACTTCCGCCGACAGGGACAATCACGAGGGGGAAGCGATATTGTCGAAAGTAGAACTTTATGCAGGTATTCTCTACTTTACAAGTTATCAGCCATCCATTCAGGATCCATGCAACCCCCAAGGCAATGGTTTCAGCTATTCATTGAATTACAGCGATGGCACTGCGGCGTTTAATTTAAATACGGATAATGATGGCAACGATAGTTACACATTTAATGTGACCGACCGATACAAAAAGATCAACAACATTTTCGGCCTTCCCTCCGGGTTTTCCATCATCTCCAGAAAGGGGCAGGCCGGTGCCATGGCTATGATGGGTGGAAGAATCATCGGCCCGGGTGATCCCGATGGGGAAGGTGACCCGGGTGATGAATTCAAGATCCCAGGCCCCCCCTTGGGTCTTGAACTCTACTATTGGCGGGAAGGAAACAGCCAACAGCCGTAAGATCGCATGGGAGTAATCCACTTTACTATTTCAGGAGGTCAGAAGAATCATGTTTTCTCGAAATAAAGTTACCTTCCATTCTTATATTCTGCTTATCTGCCTGTGCTTGATTCCGTTGCATGGCTATGCAGGAATATATATTGAAACCGAACTCGTCTCAGGGACAGTAACGTCGGTTCGGGATGGCGCCATCGAGTTGGATGGGAATGGCATCAGCTATTACCCGGCAAGTCAGAGAATTGAAGTGGATCTTAAAATCGGCAGCGTGGTGACCCTCAGGTACTACGTGGACAATAGCGGTGAACCGGTCAATAAGATTGTAGAATATGCATTGGGGCGCGACTCCCTGGCGCAATGGGAGCCGCCCGTTGAAGACAAAGAATTGAATTAAAAACGTTCTGAGCGCTCTTTTTTACCCCTGTCCATTGCTGTGGCGATCAAGGGCAATGGATAGGGGCATCGAATAATGCCATTCAAGGTATCGATCGAACCTCTATAGATTATTTGGTAGTACCCGTTTCTGAGTGGTTGATCAACTCCAGGTCTTCCAGCGTTTAAAAATTTTAACATCTGAGTTGAACTGCAAACATTTCCAGGTGCCGATAGACCATCCTTTGAGTGCTTAATTCAGGTCATAACCTTGCAATAAATCGCCTTGCCATCGCCTGGCCCGTAAAAGTCCGCCAACAGGGCTTCCAGGCGGTAGCCGCAGTTTTCGTAAAAGATACGGGTGCTGGTGTAGTCTGTGCGTTGGGAGGTTTCGACGTAGATGCGACGGCCACCGGCCTTGTGAATGAGGCGTTCGGTTTTGGCCATCATGCGCCGGCCTATGCCGCGACGTTGAAATTCGGGGTGCACGGCGATCCAGTATAGGTCGTAGCTGTTGGCGCTGCCGGCGATAGGACCATAGCAGCTGTACCCAGCCATGCGGCCCTGGTGCTCGGCGATCAGGAAAAAGTAGCCGCTGGCGTCGCCTTTGGCCAGACGTTCATGGGCCAGTTCTTCGGCCACACCGATTTCTTCAGGGTTGAAAAAGCCGGTGGCAGCCACCAGTTGGCGGATGCGTGCGGGGTCTTCGGCTTGCAGCTTGTGGCGCCATTGAAAATCTTGCAAAGTGCCGGTGCCGTTGGGAAACGGGATCGCGCGGGTATTGGCGGCCACCAGTCCCTTGAAGAAGTTGAATACGCTGGCCCCCAGCGTGCGGGTGCGGTAGCCGCCTTCCTGGACGACCAGCGTGGGCATGCCCATGGCACCGATCAAGCGGCCGTTGGCGTCAAAGTCTTTGCCGGTCAGTTGCCAGGTGCCGGTCGGATCGCCTTTGGCGGTGTCCACGCCGAGGGCCACGATCAGGAAATGGGGTTTGAAGGTGTGGATGCGCTGAATCGCTTTTCCCAGCGCTTTGCGATAGTGCGGGCCGTCGACCGCTTCGGGCAGCGGCAGGTTCCAGTTGAAGCCTTCACCTTCGCCTTCACCGATTTCATCTTCAAATCCGCTGAAATAAGGATAGGCAAAGCGCGGATGGCCGTGAATGGAGATCGTCAGAACGTCGGAGCGTCGGTAAAAGGCATCCTGCTGACCGTTGCCGTGGTGAAAATCGATATCCAGAATGGCCACGCGACCATGGGCGCATAAGTATTGGGCTGCGATAGCGTTGTTGTTGAAGTAGCAAAAACCACCGAATGCCCGTCGCTCGGCATGATGACCGGGGGGGCGCACCAGAGCGTAGGCGATCCGGCGGCCAGCCAGGATTTCCGCAGCGGCCGTCAAGGTGCAATCCACCCCGCGCCGCGCGGCCGGATAGACGTTGCGGTTGATGGGCGTGAAGGTGTCGATGCAGTAATATCCCGACAAAACCGAAGGCTCCTTGGGTGGGCGGGTTTTGTTGCGGATGGGAAAGATATAAGGGTAGAGTGACTTGCCCTCGGGCATCTCGGCGCAGGCGCGGCGCAGATAGTTGACCAGATCGGCATCGTGAACGGCGGTGATATACTTCTCGCTGAAGGCGCGCGGTTGGCTGATCGTGAACATGCCACTGCCCTCGAGCGCACTGAGAATACTTTTGACCCGCACAGGCGCTTCTACGTATCCACGTTCATGCACGTGGTGAATATCATGTTTGTCGTTGACGATCAGAGCCACCTGTTCGGTCAGGCGGTTGGCGACCACGCTCTGCACCGCCTCGGGTTTCACGTAGCGCAACGGTCGCAGGCGAACCGGATCGTCGCGAAACGAAGAGACGACTTTGTCAACATATTCCGGCGGGCAGTATTCTGCATATTTACGTTCGAGGATGGCGCGCACCACTTTGCGTGCAAAGGCCGGTCGCAAGGGTTCCGGCCGGTCTAGCGCATCGTAGACCAGATGCGGCATGCAGGTTTCCTGGGGATGGACCGGTGTTTCGTAAGCCGTATTGATAATAGGGCGCGCGCCATAGTGTTCGTAAAAGCGCAGCCGCGATCGATTTTGCCTGAGGATGGTGGGGTCGGGGCAACTCTGGGGGTCATCGGGCAGACTTTCGAAATAAAGGCCCTTGGCTTCCAGGGCGGCAGCTTCGCCGCGTACCCTGTCGTACAGCGCGCCGCCGATGCCCCCGCCGGTGGTGCCGCGGGCCAAAGCGATCCAATCCAGGTAGCAAAAACCGATTTCGGGTTCATGCAGCAGCATGGCAAAACCGGAGACTTTGCGGCGCAAATTTTCGGCAATCAGCAAGATGGCGCGAAAACGTTGCTTGAATGGATTGCGCAGCTTTTCTCCGATGCGTTCAATCTCTTCTTCCGAGGCCTGGCTGAAGCGCGTGCGCAGGATCTGTTGCACCTGTTTGAGGATTTCCCGATTGATCGGTAGTAAATCGTCATGAATTCTTCTGATTTTCAGCATCGTTGAAAACGCTCCAGTCCTTCTTGGATCCACAGCAGCGCGGATCGTATTTGCGTGCCAAGCATGGCCCGCAATGCCAAGTGCTCTGGTATACTATTGAAATTCAATCGTTTCAACCGCAAGATACAGGGCAATCGCATGTAAGCCTTGGCACGTAGCGTGCTGTCTTTACTTGGCGCCATATCTATCGTGCTGAAAACCCGGTGATCCGGGTGGGTGGTCCGCGCCACCATCCATGCGATTAAGTGAGGCAATAAGGCATGCTCCGGACGGGCCGCAAACTCGCTGCGCTCAGACAGTGCGGCCCCTATGTCCTACGCACGCCTTGTGCCTCACTAAATCTCATGGCTGACGTGGCGCGGACCACCCACCCGGATCACCTCCTCCGTGCCAATCCCGTATACGAATTCGGGTATCCTTAAGAGAGTTTTTACATGGGATTGCCCTGCCGCAAGATAATAACGACCCAGGCGACCGCGTTAGGAGATTTGCGGACGGCCACCCCGCACCGTAGCCCGTTGCCAGGTTCCGTTGTAAGACGGGTCAGGCACTACATGCGCTTGTCTTGCGTGTCGAGCCCACTGTCTCACAGGGGGTGATTGGACATCCCCCTGCGCTTCGGAAGGCGGGATCGATGCTATGGGTGGCGTTACAGCACGCCTCTGCGGGAGCATGCCTGGACGATGCATGCGATCACCTGGGGGTACGCCATTCCCGCTTGAGCGGCCGCCGCGGCGAAACCTGCGTCAGGCGAAAGGCAAGGATTGGCATTGACCTCCAGAATCCAGGGACGATTGTGGGCATCGACACGAAAGTCCACGCGTGCATAACCGCTGATTCCGAAAAGATGCCAGCATTGCAGCGCCAGCGTCTTCAGGTGGTCGAGCAAGGATTTGTCCGCGGGATCGAAATCGAACCGGCGCGGGGTATGGTGATATTCGAAGGCGTTCTCATCCCACTTGGCGCGATAGTCCACGATGCGCGGCTGGTTTTCGTCGAATCCTTCGAAGACGATTTCAGCCGGTGGCAGCACGCGGGGACCGTCGGCATCCTCCAGCAGGGAAAGGTTGAACTCGCGGCCTTCTATAAAGGCTTCGGCAAAACAGGTCCCGCCCAGCAGGGGAGCGCGTTGCGCCAGCAGAGCCGGCAAGCGTTCCGTGAGGGTGCCGTCCAGAAAAGCGTTGGCATCCAGGCCGATGGATGCGTGCTCCCAGACCGACTTGATGATCCAGCGTTCAGGCCGGAGCAGCGTTTGGGGTACATCGCACACCCGGCGACCATCGCAAGGGCCTGCCCAGGCAGGCGTCGGCATGTTTGCGGCCGCCAGCCAACCTTTGGCCAGAATCTTGTTGGAGGTCAAGAAAAGAGCTTCCGCGGATGCCCCGGTGTAGGGGATGCGCAGGGCATCCAATACTCCTGGAAAAAGATGCAGCAGCCGTCCCGTGCCTGCGAGCGATTCTACCAGGTTGAAGACCAGGTCGGGCGGATCCTCGGACAGGTCTTGCCGGACGTCCGCCAAGTTCAAATCGCAGGCGAGACGGCGCGTGTCGTGCCCGCATTGCCGAAGGGCAGCCTCTACCGCATCGGCCTGCACCAAGACATCCTGCTCATCCGCGGTGCTCTCCGGGCTGATGGCATTATGGACGACCGCTATATGCATTTCGCCCATCCCGTCGGAGAAAGCCACGGCCGTTTTGCACCGCGGCACGGTTACCGATCAATCCAGTGGTCATCGACCAGCCCTTCCCACAGTACTTCATCGTAAAGCAGTTGATGCCATTGCGCGGCTTCACAGGGTTCCACGCCGGCAATGCCTTGTTCGATCTGGGTCGCGGAGGCATTACGTGCTGCCGGACACTCGCCGTCCCACTCTTTGGCCATGCCATCGGCCGAGTAGAGATGCGGGAAAAGTCGGCAAACCAGGGGGCGCACATCCAGCGGGAGACTGCATCCTGAGGGGGTCAGCATCATACAATCCCCATCGGGCTTGTGTTTGAGCACCCGGCGGCTGCCGTCGGCGCGGAAAACATGTTGCCGCCACAGCGGATCATTGTCTTGCTCCAGGTACGCCTTGTTGAGGCAGCCGCGGTATTCGAAAAATTCTTTCTGCCGAGTATGCACGAAGATACGGCGGCAGTCGCCCCAGGTCACATAGATATCGTGATCCTGGCAGCATGTGCGTCCACGCTGGGCGCACACGCTGCACAGTTGCTTATGATCGATGACCGGCGCCGGGTGCAAAGCGCTCGCGGCGTGGGGATCGGTTGTTGTTGCATGTGCTGCGGTCATACAGGCCGCCTCCTTCCGGCGGCGTTCACGAAGCGGATTTGCGGTGCATTCATCGTCCGGCTGTTCAGCATACGTCCGGATAATGAAACGTTTTGTCTTCGTAGTTTTTCAATACAACCGCACTGCCCTCGCGGCCCTGGTAGTAATCGGGGGTCAGGGGGATTTTGCCGCCGCCGCCCGGCGCATCGATCACGTACGTCGGAATGGCGTAGCCGCTGGTGAAGCCGCGCAACCCGCGGATAATCTCCAGCCCTTTGTCCACGGAGGTTCGGAAATGGGCCGAACCGGAAATAGGATCGCATTGGTACAGGTAATACGGCCGCACCCGCATTTGGAGCAGATGATGCATCAGCGAACGCATGGTCTCTACCGAATCATTGATCCGGCTGAGCAGCACTGTCTGCGACCCCAGGGGGATGCCTGCATCGGCCAAACGCTGACAGGCCCGGTAGGCTTCGGGCGTGCACTCGTCCGGGTGGGTGAAATGCAGGCTCATCCACAGCGGATGATGACGCCGCAGCATGCGCACCAATTGCGGCGTGATGCGTTGCGGCAACACCGCCGGGACCTTGGTGCCGATGCGGATGATCTCCACGTGCTTGATCTGGCGCAGCCGGGTCAGCAGCCAATCCAGGCGGGCGTCGCCCAGGGTCAGCGGGTCTCCGCCAGACAGCAGCACATCGCGAATCGTAGGGGTGCGGCGGATATACTCCAAGGCGTTTTCCAACCGTCGCCGGTTGAAAAAAAGCCGTCCGTGTCCGACCATACGCGAGCGCGTGCAATATCGGCAATAGGTAGAACAAAAATCGAGGGTCAAAAACAACACCCGGTCCGGATAGCGGTGGACCAGCCCGGGAACCGGGCTTTGGTTCTCTTCGCCCAGAGGATCGTCATCCTCGCCCGGCATCTTGATAAATTCATCGATGACCGGCACGACGGTTCGTCGCAGCGGATAGTCGGCACCATGTCCGACCAGCAGGCTCAGATAGTAGGGCGTGATCGCCAGCGGCAATTTGGTTTGCAAGCCCTGCGCCGCCATCTTTTCCTCGGGCGACAGGTGCAGGAATTTTGCCAATTGGTCCAGCGAGCGAACGCGGTTGGCGATCTGCCACTGCCAATCGTTCCATTGCTTTTCAGAAATGTTCGGGTAATAAAAATGCTTGAACTGGCTTCGGGCGGTAGGTGTGTCGGGGGGCAAGCTCTGAATGGTCAGCTTGCGGGTTCTTTGTCTGACAGGCTGCGGGGATTCAGGACAGCAAGCCTGCTGGCTCGGAGGTTCATCGTCTACCTCCGCGTTGACCTCCACCGAACTCGCGGGTTTGATATCTGTTTTGATACAGATTGGGCGACATGCTTTGTGATGCATCGCTTTTATTACGCCTCCTGGAAGAAATTTTTTATTCCGGCTGATGTTTGCTTCTGGGATGAATCAAAGATGACTGTTCCGGTCTCCTCAATCGTCAAGTCACGTTGGCAACTCCGCGGCCGCCTATTTAGCGACCAATGGCACGCCGTACGCCCTCATTTTAGCTGCCTGCATAACAAAAGGCGTGCCATATAAAATTATTAGTTATTTCAGTTGGTTTCAAAATTGCTTAAATCATCACCGGAATTGTAAGTTCCTGTTTTTTGGAATTTCAACCCTTTGTGACTTCCAAATCGGCTCATCTCAAGGTTAACATTTCGAAATAATAAAGTATATTTTTTTAAATGAGATTGACCGGCGTGATAATAAGAAGAAACAGGAGTTCCTTTTTTCGACGCGCTTGCGGTATCCGTCCGTCTGTTCGGAACCCCGACGCCGGGCACTTCGACAAGCGGTTGTTGAAGGGGCTGTTTTTAAAAAAAAGTTGCTCATTTCAAGATGACTTTATAAGGTACCCCAAACCCGATCAAGTGCCCTCAAAGGAGACCTTATGCCGATCACAACCGTTCGCTGGACAACGGGCAAACAATTCGTGGGGACCGATTCGAGGAACCATTCAGTCGTTCTTTCGGGCGACGATCCAGCCAGGGGGGTCAGCCCCTCGCAGATGCTGCTCATCGGCTTGTCGGCGTGCACAGCCTATGACGTGCTCGAGATCATGATCAAAAAACGCAAACCGCTTACGATGCTTGAAATCACCGCCGATGGGCAGCAGGATCCGACGCCGCCCTGGGCCTACCAACGCATCCATTTAAAATACCGTGTCAGCGGCAACTTGTTGACGGAAGAAGCTCTGGCCCAAGCCGTCCAATTATCGCTCGAAAAATATTGTTCGGTAGCCGCCACCGTGCGCGGCGTGGCAAGCCTGTCCACCGAAGTTGAAATCGTGCCTATGCTGGAATGAGCGTGCTCAGGAAACGTGGCGCGCACTATTCGTCCCTTCACTTGCATTTCATTCCCACTGGGACGGAGGGGCGCCGAGATTGACCAGGAGGTTCAGGTACAGATATTGCTTAATTGCATGTCGCGTCCAAAATGGCCCAAAATGCCATTTGGATGTCATATACGGTATCTTTTAAGATACGTCGCTAACATTTTCAAACCAGGGGAATCAGAAAGGGCGAAGCGATAGGATGGCACTCGGGCGGGTCGGAAAGCGGTTGTGCGCGTTTCTTTTTGTTGTGATGATCTTTTTTGGCGCATCGTCCGTTTACGCGGACATCTATGTGTATGTGGACCGGGAAGGCGTTTTGCATTTTACCAATACGCCCACGTCAGACCAGTACAAGGTATATATGCGTGAAAAAGCATTGCCGCCGCCCGCATGGACCGATACCCGCGCGTACGACGATGTCATTCTGGAAGCGGCCAGACAGAATGAGGTGTCCTTTCACCTGCTCAAGGCGTTGATCCATGTAGAGTCTTATTTTAATCCGCGCGCCGTGTCCAAAAAGGGGGCAATGGGTTTGATGCAGATCATGCCGGACAATCTGGCGCACCTGAACATCAGTGATCCGTTCGATCCCTGGGAAAACATCATGGGTGGCGCGCGTTACCTGAGAACCATGCTGGAGCGTTTCGACAATCAGCTGCCCCTGGCGTTGGCTGCCTATAACGCCGGTCCCACGGCAGTGGATCGCTACAAGAATATCCCGCCATACAAGGAAACCCAGGATTACGTCGAGAAAGTCATGCGATTTTTCCATATCTATCGGAAGAGCTGACCCGTCCAGGGCGTCATTTATACACGCACGCGCCAAAGCAAGTGATGGTAATTGTCTTTTCTGGTTATCCACTTTGGTCAAGTGAGATTCGGGTGTAGCTTCCCGGATGTAGGGTGGGCATTGCCCACCATTATCCGTTACGTAACACTTCGCCAACAGTCATCGGCGCGAACTGGATAGCCGAACTGTCTTTTTAAGGGATCCATGTTTCAGGGCTTGTTCTCTGTTGGCTTCAATACTGTGGCAGAGCGATTGGGAAGATAAAGGCTCAGATACTGGGCGTTGCCGGGCGCGTGGTCGGTGGCCACAGTGAAATGCGTCAGATCACGGGCGATGCGGTTAAAACCGCCGTATTCCGGCGCGTCGGCGTCCAGAATGATGCGATACTGGCCTGGTGGCGCGGGAAAGCGGTAATCGGAAAAAGAGTCGTTCGGGTGAAAGTTAAAGGCCCAGATCAGACCGGCCCTTTCAAAAATCATAATTTTTTGGTCGTTGTGCTCGCATATCAAGCGGGCTGACGGCGACATCAGCACGCGCTGCTCGCGCGTCAGATCCAGCATGGCTTTGTCAAAGCGAGCCAGTTGACCGTACCGTAGTTGGGGATTGTCGGCCAAACCCCATTGGCGGCGGGCATAGTGGTGCGACCAATTGTTGCCGGGCCTGGGAAAATCGATCCATTCGGGATGCCCGAACTCATTGCCCATGAAGTTCAAATAGCCGTTGCCGGCCGTGGCCAGCGTGATCAAGCGGATCATTTTGTGCAAGGCGATCCCGCGTGCCACGCGCAGATTGTCGTCGTCAATGGCCATGTGGTCGTACATCGCCGCGTCAATCAAGCGGAAGATCAAGGTTTTATCTCCGACCATGGCCTGATCGTGGGATTCGGCATAGGAGATAGTGCGTTCATCGTAGCGGCGGTTGTTCAATTCGAACCACAACCTGCTCATCGACCAATCCTCGTCACGGGTATCTTTGGTCAGCTTGATCCAGTGATCGGGAACGCCCATGGCAAAGCGGAAGTCAAAGCCGATGCCGCCTTCGCGCCAGGGCCGCGCCAGTCCGGGCATGCCGCTGACATCTTCGGCGATGGTGACCGCATCCGGACGCACCTGGTGGATCAGCTGGTTGGCCAGAGCCAGGTAGCACAGTGCGTCTTCATCCACATTGCCATTGAAGTAGTCGTCGTAGGAAGTAAAGGATTTCTCCAGCCCATGATCCAGGTAAAGCATGCTGGTAATGCCATCGAAACGGAATCCGTCCACGTGGAATTCATCCAGCCAGTAACGGCAGTTGGACAGCAGAAAGTGCAGGACCTGGGGTTTGCCATAGTCGAAAAGTCTTGAATCCCAGGCCGTGTGGCGGCCGCGCGCGCCGGCGTGAAAGTATTGGAAATCACTGCCGTCCAGGCGGCTGATGCCTTCCACTTCGTTGTTGGCGGCATGCGAGTGAACCAGGTCGATAAGTACCCGCATGCCGGCCGCATGGGCGCTGTCGATGAGTTCTTTCAGGTCTTCAGGTGTACCAAAGCGTGAAGAGGCCGCGAAAAAACTGGACACATGATATCCGAAGCTGCCGTAATAGGGATGCTCGGGGACAGCCATCACCTGCAGGGTATTGTAGCCTGCTGAGATCACGCGCGGCAGGATCTGCCGGGTGAACTCGGTATAACTGCCCACGCGCGGTTCTTCGGTAGCCATACCCACGTGAACTTCATAGATCAGCGGCGCTTCCTTGTTTTTTCTGGTCTTGCGCGTGCGCCAGGCGTAGGGCGTTGGCGGGCGCCATACCTGGGCATTGAAAATAAGGGTTTGCGGGTCTTGGACCACTCGGCGTGCCCAAGCCGGGATGCGATCGCCGCTGCCGCCGGGCCAGCGTACATGCAGACGGTATAAATCCGCATGGCGCAGGCGTTCGGCCGGAAGCGCGATTTCCCAGGTGCCGTTGGCGTCCTGACGGGTAAGTGCCAGTTCCTCGCGCACCTGCCAATCGCTCAGGTCTCCGATCAGGTAAACAGCGGTTGCGTACGGTGCCCATTCGCGTAGCACCCAGCGATCATTTTGCCAATGAAGCCCGAAGTATTCGTGACCGGAAGCGAAATCGGCCAGCGTACCATCTCCGGGCAGTTGCCGGGCCATGCGCGCGATATGCGTGATGCGCCGCGCAATCACCTCCCGGTAGGAATGCAGATAGCCATCCGAAGAGAGAAAACGCTCCAGGCGTTGCCGTTCCGGCTTTTTCATCATGCGGCTGAAATCCTTTATTCGACCCAAGCACTGCGCCCCTGCGATCTATGACAACAAGGGCCTTTCCAACATGCGTTCGTACAGGTCGATGTACTGCCGTGCATTGACCGAATGGGTAAAGGTCTGCATGGCCTGGCGCATGATGCGCGCCACATTCCGCTCTTTCATCTCAACAGGCAGGGCGTAAAACGCCATGGCCTGATCAATGGCCCACATCAGGCCAATCGTATCGTGATGCTCAAACAGAAAACCGCTGCCGGTATTGTTGGTGGCATCCAAGTGGGCGACGGTATCGTGAATGCCGCCGGTGTCATGGGCCACCGGCAAGGCGCCGTAAATTTGCCCGATCATCTGCGGCAGCCCGCAGGGTTCGAAAAGAGACGGCATGAGCACGAAATCGGCGGCGCCATAAGCCATGTGTTCCAGGTGCTCGCTGAAGTCGCATACCGCAACCCGTTGATGGAACCCATGATGGTCCACGATGTTGCGAAACACATTCTGGAACGCGCCATCGGCGACAAAGACGACCTGAAGGTTCTGGTGCCAGTATTTTGAGATCATCGTGTAAAAGATGTCGGCCAACAGTTGACATCCCTTTTGCACCGGGTCCAGACGTGAAGGCCAGAAAAACATGGGCGCATTCACATCTTCGGCCAGCCCCAGCAGTTGCTGCAGGCGGCGCTTGTTTTCGCGTTTGGCCGGCGCATGATCCTTGGCGCTGAACGTGCGTGGCAGGTTGCCATCCTTGCTGGGATGGAATCCCGGGTCCGGCGCATTGATGATACCCGCGGCACAGTCGGCCCGAAACTTATTGATGAGTTCATGGCGCAGCGTTGGTTCGACGAAAGCATGGCGGCCCTCGACGATTTCATCCAGAAAGCGTTGGCTGACCGTGTTGACAAAATGGGCCGCGAACACGCCGCTGGCCAGAAAATCGACCGGATTCTCATCCCGGGCCGATTCGTAGTCTTCGGCAAAGCGTTCATAGTAAAGATGCTGCCAGAAATAGGCGGCGTCGATGCCGCGGTCTTCGATATGCGCAAGCGTGGTTTTGATCGTATGGATGTTGTGGATGGTGAACAGGCAAGGGATGTGCATTTCCCGCGCCATCGGCGGTATCAGCCCTGTCATCCAGTCATTGCAGTGAATCAGGTCCGGACGCACACGCGGCACGATATTGTTGATGACTTCGCGTTGGAAGGCCAGCGCAATGTGGATGTTCTGGTCGCTGAAATTGGAGTAGACGCGGTTCAGATAGAAAAAGGCGCGGTCTTCAGCCAGGTGCACGCGATCGTTGGGCATCACCCGGCGCAGCATGCGCCGTTCCTTTCTCAGAAAGGGTGCCAAGCGATCTTCGAATATGGACCGGTAGTCGGGTAGGGCGACATGTACGTCGACACCCTGGTTGAAGAGTGCGCTCACCAGTGCCGCCGACACATCGGCCAAGCCGCCGGCTTTGGCGGTCAGGTAATTGGCCAGGTTGCCCATGCGGTCCGGCAGATAGGTGACTTCCGGGGTGACAATCAGCACCCGAGGTTTTTTGCGTTTTGCCATGCGTCTTTTCTATCCGTCTCAAGAGGCTCGATTTGGCTGATTTGTTTAAAAAGTTATTTAAGCCTACTGCGCCGGAGTTGAGTGTCGAACGTTGAGAGAGGAAAGCGAAGGAATTCTGTCGATTCTATCCGCATGACTTTCTCCGGCACATATACTTTTTCATGAATGTTTCTGATAAGATTTTAAAGAGAAGACGCTACCACCGGTTCAATGATTTTTCAACAATCCATGCAATAAAAAGAAGAGTAACCGCATTTGCGTCTCACAAACGCGATGTGACGGTCGCTCAGCCAGTATGGGCCGCTGACCCAGCGCTGCACGAAGGCGCGCTAAAACGCGTCGCTTGCATGGCACCCACCGGCCGGGCCATTGGGCCGTATCATGCCCAGGTCAGCAATCCGGGTGTAAAGCGGATCCAGTCGTCCGCCTGCGGCACCACCCGAACCGTGAACCCATACCGGCCCGACTCTCTGCATGTCACGGTACAGCGATAAAGATAGCTGCCATCCCCGCGGTCTTCCGCCATGGTCATCTCCTGGGTCTGGCCGGTGATCAATTCGGTCATTCGTTTCATGCGGCCGTAGTATAACTCCACTGTGACTTCAGAAGGCTTCAACAGACCCAGGTGGACAATGCTACTGACACCGAAGGTGTCTTCGACTTGAAAAGGCCCCTCGTGGTCGCGTTCGGGAACACCGACGCGAATTTCTTTCCATAGATCGACCAGTCGCTTGTGCAGCACGCTCAGGCGTGTCGCTTCGGCGGCATCGGCCTCCAAAAGCTCCCGCTGACGCTGCACCGCGGGTAGATAGAAGCGCTGTTGGTAGTCATGGACCATGCGGTGACTGCAAAACTCGGCCATGGCCATGCGCATGGAGGCTTTCATCTTGGCCAGCCATTCCGTGGGCATATTGCCGGAGGCGCGATCGTAAAAGCAGGGGATCACGTCGTTTTCCAGGATGTTGTACAACGCCTGGACTTCGACGGCGTCCTGGTAGGCCGGATCGGCCATCTCTTCCCGGCCACCAAGGCTCCATCCACGGTCCGGGTGATAGCCCTCGTCCCACCATCCATCCAGAATGCTCAGATTGAGGGCGCCGTTGATGGCGGCTTTCATGCCGGATGTGCCGCATGCCTCCAATGGCCGGCGCGGCGTGTTGAGCCATACATCCACGCCTTGTACCAAATGGCGTGCAATGCCCATATCGTAATCTTCCAGAAAGGCGATGTGATCGGCCACATTGTGCTGGCGCGTGAACTGGATGATGTTGCGGATCAACTCCTTGCCTTCATTGTCCTGGGGGTGGGCCTTGCCAGCGAAAATAATCTGCACGGGACGGTCCTTGGAGGTTAAAATGGCTTTCAGCCGCTCCGGATCCCGCAAAATAAGATTGGCACGCTTGTAGGTGGCAAACCGGCGGGCGAACCCGATGGTCAGCACCTCGGGATCGAGCGCGTTTTCAGCAGCCTTGACAACCGATGTGGGCGCATTGCGGCGACTGTACTGCTTGACCAGCAACTCGCGCACCTTGCTGATCAGCCGGGTGCGGTTCATCTCATGCGCGCGCCACAATTCTTCGTCGTAAATTTCATCGATGCGCTCGACATTTTCCAGTTTACGGCTGGTATAGTGCCATTCGGGGCCAAGGTAACGTTCGAAAAGCATGACGATATCGGGTGCGATGAAACTGGAGATATGCACACCGTTGGTGACATGGCTGATCGGGATGTCTTCTTCCGAGCGCTCCGGCCACACATGCGACCACATGCGCCGCGCAACGCGACCGTGCAGGCGGCTGACCCCATTGCAGTACTGCGAAAGCCGCAGGCCCAGGATAAACATCGAAAAAGGCCCCTGGGGTTCAGCATTGCCGGTCCGGCCCCAGGCAAGGACTTCGTCTTCGGAAATCATCAGCCTTTTGGCCAGCGGCTTGATGTAAGGGCGCACCATATCCGTCGGAAATTCGTCATGTCCGGCAGCCACAGGCGTATGGGTCGTGAATACCGATGTACGGGCCACGATTTCCAATGCCGTGGGCAAATCCACGCCATGTCGTTCCATGAAAAGCGCAATGCGCTCGACGTTGGCAAAGGTACTGTGCCCTTCGTTCATATGGCACACAGTCGGTTCGATGCCCATGGCGGTCAGGGCCTGCATGCCGCCGATACCCAGCAGGACTTCCTGCGCCAGCCGGATGCCCGGCTCGCTGTTGTAAAGACGCGCCGTGATATCCCTGATCGCAGGCGGGTTGTCCATGACATTGGTGTCCAAGAGGAACAAAGGGATCCGGCCGATCATGATTTTCCATACATCCGCAAGAATGTCGCCTGCCGGACCGGACACGCGAATGCGCAAGTCGGCGCCGGTGTTGTCTTTGACACGCACCAAAGGCAGGGTATACAAATCGGTTTCCGGGTAGGTTTCTTGCTGCCAGCCATTAGGATCGAGCAACTGCTGAAAATAACCCTGGCGGTAGAGCAGACCAACGGCCGCCATCGGGAGGCCCATATGGGATGACGATTTCAGATGGTCTCCGGCCAGAACCCCAAGCCCGCCGGCAAAGAGCGGCAGACTTTCATGAATCCCGAACTCCATCGAAAAGTACGCTATGCGCGTACCCGACCCATATGGGTTTTCGCCAATGTCGGGCGTGGCCAGAACGCGTTCCTTGAATTGCTGCCGTACGCGATCCAGGTGCGCAAGAAAACTGTCGTCCCTGGACAATTTTTGAAGGCGCTCCTGCGATACCTGCGTTGCGAAGACGATGGGATTGCGGCCGGACGCTTCCCATAGCCGCGGGTCCACGCGCCGGAACAGTTCGATCGCATCCGGTTTCCAAGACCACCATAGATTACGGGATAGTACACCTAGAAAACTCAACGAACCAGGCAACCGGGGAAAGACCTGGTAAGCCAGTATGTGCTTCATTTTATCACTCCTGTTGGGTGGTCGGTCGCGGTGGCGCTGGAATCATAAGCGCCAAATTAATCATGAAGGCTGCAATGTCCACGTTTTTCAGTTCGATCGTGTCCGTGCCACCTGGGCAGCCCGCTATGTGCGGGTCGTCAATTTTTTCCAGACCCGCAGCAGTTCGCTAACGCCCCAAGCCTGGGCATCACAGCCGCGTTGATGATGAGGGGCATGACCGTCCAGGACCTCCGGCACATGGCCCGCGCAATGGCTATTGATCAGCTGCACGCTGCTCGACAGCCAGGCCAGGGCGCTGCCCCGGCCCTCGCTGCCGTAACAGTCGGCAAAGGCCTCGCAAAATAAAGGAAATGGCCATGTCCAGGCCGTGCCATTATGGTAGGCGGGTTTGCGCCGGGTGTCCTCATCGCCAAAATAGTGGCCCCAAAACGGGTTTAACGGGTCGTTGAGCAACTGACCGTCCTTGCGTACCGCCAGGGGGAAGCGCACCGGAAGGTCGGCCAAGCTGCGGATGGCCCCCGGCACCAGCAGGCGCTGGCAGGCACTCAGTACGGCCCGGATGATCACCGGTTCGTCGACCGCGCCCAAGGTAATGGCCAGCAGTTGATTGGGGCGCAGCGCATCGTCCGGACGGGCGCGATGCGCGGATTGACCGGGTTCGGCGTGCCGGCAATCGCTCAAAAAACCCAACTCGGGCAGCCAGAACAATTCAACGATGGCGGATTTGACCTTTGCGGCCAGTGTTTGCCAGGGTTTTTCTTTACCCTCATCGATCCGGTCCAGGAAAGTCAGGGCCGCGTGCCATAAGGCCTGGATTTCGATCGGATACCCCTGCCGCGGCGATCCGGCCGGGAAATTGGTGTCCATCCAGGTGAAATGGGAGGGGCTGAAAAGCAAGCCGGACGCGGGGTCCATGACGATCCCGTTGGGTGTGCCGGCCATCACTGCTGAGGCAATATCGATCAGAATCCGGCGAATGTCGCGTCCATTACAGGCTTGCGCCAGGAACCCGTTGTGCCTCTCGGCCTTGACCAAATCATTGCAGGCTGTGAAGAGCCACAAGGGGGCGTCCGATGTGTCGCGGTTGCCGGCATCGTTGCCGCGGATCATGTTGGGCAGGGTCCCGCGGTCTTCAAAATGGGCGAATTGCGCCAAAATGGCGCGGCTGGTCGTGAGGCGTCCGGCGGCAATAAGGCCCCGCACCACAATCAAGGTATCGCGGCCCCAGTCCAGGAACCAGGGAAATCCGGCGATCACCGTGTTGAACGCGCCGCGCCGTACCACATACTGGTCCAGGGCCAGAGTCATGGCCGTATCGATGGGCAAATCGTCTGCCGGCAGACGTTGTTCGGTTTCGGGCTCGCGCGCTGGCGGGGTCCAGTCAGCGCCTGTCTGGGCGGTTAAAGTGACCTGCTGGCCGCCTTGCAGCGGGCAAGCGAAATAGCCCGGGCCATAAAGATCCGAGGCCGAATCGAGACCGCGCTCGGCCTCCAGGGCGCGATGAACCATGTAATACCATTCGGGTGCGATCGTGAAAGTGCCGCGATCGGCCTGGATGAAAAGATTTCTTTCCGGGGCCGGCGAAAACCGGAACCCGTTTGCGGAAGCGGTTATCATTTTTGGCCAATGATGTTCCGGGCCTTCAAAGGCCTTGGTCGTGTGATGGAAATTGCGATCTTCTATGTCCGGGCGGACGATCAGCGTCACGGCGCAGTCATCGGCCAATTCATCTCGCCCGGCCAGCCGGTACAAGCGTTCGAACTGATAGACGATGGTATTTGCCGGTTCGGGCAGCATTTGGGCCCTGACCTGCAGCACAATGTGTTCGCCTTGGCCGGTCACCACTTGGTAGCGCCACCAGGCGCCGGTGCGGTAATCGAACCCGAACTGCTTGAGGCAGTCCAGGGTGATCTCCTGCGAATAGCCCTGGTAAGTAACCCAGGCGCGAAAGCGCGCCAGCATGTTGTGACGGTCTTCCGGAAAATCGGGATTCAAATTGGCGGCCAGTAAGGCATCGTAACGGCTGCGCAGGCCTGTGTCGGCATGTACACGCATCATGGCGCCGCTTCCGTTGGTGCCCAGCACCAGCAGCGGCATGCGGTGGCAGTCGTTGCGCGAAAAGGTGGTGCGCACGCGCACGTGACGGCCCTCGGTCAAATAGAGCAGTTGGGCTTTCTCGTGGCGGATGTGCCCAGGATCGTACAACACGATCTCCAGATCATAAGGGGTATGCGCTTCGGGCGTGGGCAAGGGGGCAAACAGGACGAAATGGCGGCCCTGCGCATCGGCCATGCTCTCTTCCACCGCGTGAACGTATTCGCCCGCGGCGATGCGCGCGTGAAAAGGGTTTGCGGCGCGCACCAGCAGCAGGTGGCCGGGTGGCAACATGACCACTCGCCGCAAATCGGACGGGTAATCCCATGCTACCGTACGAGGCGCCTGGCTGGGATGATTCAGCCTTGCGCAGTAGGATTCAGGGTCGGCGCACAGCGCCAGCGCGGCCTGCTCGGGATCGCCATTGGCGTTCGCCGGAAAGTGTGCCGCAATCTCCTGGGCCTTGGCCCGCAGGCGCTGGTCGATGATCGCCGGGGGCCGTCCCGCACTATCCTGCGCTTTCGATGTCAGCCAAGGATCGTCGGCATGGGTCAGGCAGACCACCTGCCCGGCTGCCAGAGACATCCGGCAACTGCGTTTGCCCTGTTTTACCGCCATGGGTCGGCCGGTCAGAAGATCGATCCATGCGGTTGTCCGGTCATCGGTCGTTTGGACATGCCAGCCGGCTGTGACCGTTTTTTCGGCAGAAAGATTGGCGACGATTACCACGCTTCGGCCGCTGGCATGGTGCAGGCGTTCCAAGGCGATGAAATGGCCCTCTCCATGGCTGATGAGCGCTAACCGCACTTGGGCCCCGAAGGCGGGATGGGTTTTGAGCAAATGGCTCAGATGGGCGATGGCATCCACCTGGTTGTCAGGCGCGCCCCAGTTGAGTGCGCAGGCATCATGCACGTTGATCTTTTCGGTCGCCAGCCATTCGACGCCATTGGTGAACCCGAAAGCGCCATGCGGCGCGAGCAACGCGCACAGCGCCGTGCGCATGCGGGCGAACGTCGGGGAGGTGGCGGCCAGGCGGTTGTTGTCGTGGGTTTCGGCAAAATGGACATTGATGCCATCCGTGACGCTCATTTCGTTGGCGCCGGGCAGATACCACTCGATCTGCCCGCGGTCGTAATTTTGAAACAGTTCCGAGTAGGCCCAATTGAAATTGGCGCGATTGAGCAGATCGCGGGTCACGGACATGTTGCCGCCCAATCCTTCGAGCAGAAAGAGGGTATCGGGGAACTGCTCGCGTACTTTGGCAATGATATATTGCCAGGCCGGGGTGGGGATCATGTAGCCGGCATCGCAACGGAACCCGTCCACGCCGCGCCGGCACCAGGTCAGGAAAACGTCGGCCATGTAAGGCCACATATCTTTGTGGCGGTAATCCAGGCGCGTCAGATCTTCCCACACCACGCCCCAGGCACCCGGGTTCTCGATTTCACCGTTCTCCTTGCGCGCCAGCCACTGCGGATGCGTCTCGTGCAGGTTGGCCGCCCAACCGGTGTGATTGATAGCGATATCGATGATGATTTTGCCCGCGCGCGCATGCACCGCATCGACCAGTTCGACGAACTGCTCCAGGGGTGTGGCTTTGGGATCGAATTCAGCCAAGGCCGGATCGACAGCAGTGAAACTCAGGGCGGCGTAGGGGCTGCCGTAGCGCCCCATGCGGGCAAAAGTGGTCGGGGTCGGGTGGATTGGCAGCAGCTGCAGCAGGCGGCATCCCAGGCGGCCCATGATGAAGTCGAGTTCGGCAATCAGCTCACGGAAGGTGCCTGAAGGCGGTATGACGGCGTAGCCAGCCCCGTCGAGCTTTTTGATGCAATCGGCCGTTTCCGAGAAATCGCTGCGGGGGCACATTTTATGCGGGCCGAACTGACGGACGAAGGCGTTGTAGACGATATTGCCGCAGACCGTATCGGCCGGTTCCACGTTAATGTTGGTATTGGGGCCGTCCGGCCAGACTGGTTCGTTCCGGCCTTCGGGCAAAAAGAAACATTTGGCTTCGAAATGGCCCACTTCGATCAGTGGCAGGGCGATTTCGAAACGGCCGGGCGCTGTCGATGGCATGGGGATATCGAACCAGTCCCTTCCCAGCGGGGCTTCGTTCAATTCGACGGAACGGATGATTTCGCGCCGGCCGATGCGCGCATGTCCCAGATTGGTGCGCACATAGGCGCTGCCCGTTGCAGCGCTATCGGCGTGCAGGCGGAAAAGCACCCGGTCCCCTCGAAAAAGGAGTAGGCGCTGCCCTGGCGCGGGCTCTTGAACGATGGGGTCTTGCTTGGCTTTTTTGGCCGACATGCTGGCTCCAAAACTTGATCATCATGCCGGTCGGACAACAGACCGGCTGTATGAAGGGTTAGAATGTGGTATTCACGTTGGTTGGGGGATAAAAATCGCGTTCTTAGGTTCCATCCGCGGTGCGGCAAAGGAGTCGGAATGCGCCGAAACAGTTCTTTCGGCTGAACGGCGCATTCCGCGCCAAAGCACAGATGAGCTTAAATGTAGGGACAAACTTGTGTGTGACCTCGTTGTTGCGGAACCCGACGGTTCATGGCATTTCGTTTATGATGGTAAATTCAGCATCTCGCGCATGTAAGGGACCAATCTTTCGCGCAGTTCGGGCCGGTCGAGAGCGTAAGAGAGATTGGCCATCTGAAAACCGACCTTCGTGCCGCAGTCAAAGCGCGTTCCCTCGTAACGGTAGCCATAGATCGCTTGCGAGTCGATCAGTTTCCCCATGGCATCGGTAATTTGAATCTCACCGCCCGCACCGGTTTCCTTGCGTTCAAGAATGGCGAAAATCTCCGGTGTCAGGATATACCGACCGATGATGGCCAGGTTGGAAGGGGCATCTTCGGGTTTGGGCTTTTCCACCAATCCGCGAATTTTGGTCAGGCGGTTTTCCGGCGGATCGGCATCCAGGATGCCGTAGCTGGCCGTGCGGTCGGGATCCACCTCTTCCACGCATACGATTGAGGTGCGCAGATCGTTGTAGCATTCGATCATTTGCGACAGCACCGGTTTCTTCGCTTTGATCAGGTCGTCCGCCAGCAGTACCGCGAAAGGTTCGTTTCCGACGATATGGCGCGCGCACCAGATCGCGTGACCTAATCCGAGCGGCTCGTTCTGGCGCGTGTAAATAAAGGTACCGGATTCGGGCACGAGTTGGCTGATTTCACTCAGCAGGGCGTTTTTGCTGCGGGCCATCAGGGTTTGTTCCAATTCGCAGAAGTGATCGAAGTGGTCCTCGATGGCCTGCTTGCTGCGACCGGTCACAAAAATGATCTCCCGTATGCCGGCGGACAGTGCCTCTTCCACGGCATATTGAATCAGCGGCTTGTCCACGACAGGAAGCATTTCCTTGGGCATGGCCTTTGTCGCCGGTAAAAAGCGGGTACCCAGACCCGCCACCGGAAAAACGGCTTTACGCACTTGCATGAATATCTCCTTTGGCTTTTGAACACCCCATCACCGCAGGTCTGAACAGGGATTTCACTCACAACGTCTTGTTCACACCGGTAATGATGAAGCACCCAATCGGTACAAGGAAAAGTGGCCGAATAGCATGACCCTTAAGAAAGATACGATCGTTTGTATCGCATAAGAATAATAGGGCATGCGCGGCTTGTAAAGCGGCAATCGGGTATTTACTTGATCAATCGACAGGCTCTATCCATCCCATGGGGTCTTCGGCGCGGCCATATTGGATATCCACCATGGTGTCGAACAGGCGTTGCGCAACCGGGCCGGCCTTGCCATTGCCAATGGTGATGGTCTCTTGCTCATATTTAAGCTCACCGACCGGAGAGATGACGGCGGCCGTACCTGATCCGAAAATTTCCGTCAGAGCACCGCTTTTATGGGCCGCAAAAACTTCGTCGATGCTGATGCGGCGTTCACTGGTCGACATTCCCCAGCTTTTGGCGAGTGCCAGCACCGAAGCGCGGGTGACGCCGGGCAGAATGCTTCCGTTGAGCATGGGGGTGACCACTTGGTTGTCGATGACAAAAAGAATATTCATCGACCCGACCTCTTCCACGTATTTCTGCTCGATGCCGTCCAGCCACAACACCTGGGTGTAACCCGCTTCGTGGGCTTTTTCGCCGGCCAAAAGGCTGGCGGCATAGTTGCCCAGGGTTTTAGTGTCGCCCAGACCGCCGCGCACGGCGCGCACATAATCGCGCGTCACCATGATTTTGACCGGGTTGAAGCCTTCGGGATAGTAGGCGCCCACCGGCGATAAAATGATAAAAAACCGGTAGGTATGAGAAGCCCGTACGCCCAGGAAAGGGTCGGTGGCCACGATGGTCGGGCGTATGTACAGGGACGTGCCCGGCGCACTCGGCACCCACTTTTTTTCGACGCGGATCAGTTCCTTGAGGGCCTGCAGCGCGAAGGCTTCGTCGATTTGCGGAATGCACAGTTTGTGAGCTGAATAGTTGAGCCGTTTCAAATTATTCTGAGGCCTGAACAACTGGATTTTGCCTCGGGCCGTGCGGTAGGCTTTGAGACCTTCGAAAATGCCCTGTCCGTAATGCAGAACCATGGTCGAGGGATCCATGACAAAGGGCGCATACGGTTCGATGCGTGGGTTGTGCCAGCCCTTTTCAGGATGGTAATCCATGTTGAACATGTGGTCGGTGAAATGGATGCCGAAGCCCAGGTTGTTCTCATCTGGTTTGGGCTTCAATTGGGTGCTTAAGGTTGTGGTCAACTGCATGGTGGTCTCCTCGCCCGAATTTTCAGTGTCGAACGGCATTGATTTGCCTGCCCTTAAAAGGATGCGGGACAATAGCACCACATTGCGTCAAGATGCAAGCCTGCACAATCCATTCCAGCAATTATGATGAAACCCTTTTCGGCGTGTCATCGCAGGGGCTTTCACCTGTAGGGGCGACCGGCGGTCGCCCGGTGCGGGAGCAAAACCAGCATTCCAGACAATCATGGGTGCGGGAGAATAAGGCCTCGCCATTTTGGGCGTTGCCCCGAATACAGTGGTTCGCGTGGGCGACCGCCGGTCGCCCCTACAGCGGGCATCGTGATCATCAAGGGTGTCCATTTGCTCCAGGAATCCGCCGATATCTACGCACCGGGCGAACACAACGTGCGCCTTTAGCAAATGTGGTTACCGTTGAATTTAATAGCCGATGAGTTGCATTCTTTCGGGAAATCGTACAAAGTACGCTAATGACTTCGCACGCAGCAGCAAACAACTGCCAGTGCAGCGGGTACCGGGCTAATGGGCAAACGAATTGAACGCTAAAATCCTTGCGCAACAGATTCTCGTCAGCGGCATCGTCCAAGGGGTTGGGTTCCGGCCCTTTGTATACCGCTTGGCCGAGCGATACGCCCTGAACGGTCAGGTTGCCAACACGACTTCGGGGGTCACCATCCGTGTCGAAGGCCGGCCGGAAAAGATCGCGGCCTTCACGCGGGACCTGCGCGACCAGGCCCCGCCCATGGCACGGATTGTTTCTATCGAAGCGAACGATCAACCGATTGCGGGCTGCAGCGGTTTTGCCATCGTCCACAGTCAGGCCGCCGATCGGCGCGACACCCTGATCGCACCGGATGCCGCCGTTTGCGCGGATTGTCTCCGCGAGCTGTTCGATCCGGCCGACCGGCGCTTCGGCTATCCGTTCATCAATTGCACCAACTGCGGTCCGCGCTACACCATCATCGAAGACATTCCTTACGACCGGCCTAAAACGGCCATGCGCGCTTTTACCATGTGTGCGCAGTGCCAGGCCGAGTATGATGATCCTGCCGATCGCCGCTATCACGCCCAACCCAATGCCTGCGCCGCATGCGGCCCCACTGTGATGCTTTACGACCATCGCCGGCAGCCGGTGCCGTCCGCCGATCCCATCGGGACCGCCGCCCAATTGCTCCGCGACGGCCGCATCGTGGCGATCAAAGGGTTAGGCGGTTTCCATCTGGCGGTCGATGCCTTCAACGATGATGCCGTGGCGCGGTTGCGCGGCCGCAAGCACCGCGAAGAGAAGCCGCTGGCCGTCATGGCGCCCGATGTGGCAACCGTGGCCGATTTTGCCCACTTGTCGAACGAAGAGCGCGAACTGCTGCGGTCGGTTGCGCGGCCGATCGTCTTGCTGCCTAAACGCCTGCCTGAGCGATTGGCCTTTTCGGTGGCGCCGCGCAACCATTATTACGGCGTGATGCTGCCCTACACGCCATTGCACCACCTGTTGATGGCGCAAGATCTTAAAGCCGTGGTAATGACCAGCGGCAACCTGAGTGAAGAACCTTTGGCCATCGACAATGAGGAGGCCTTCGCGCGCCTGGCCGACATCGCCGATCATTTTCTGGTGCATGACCGGCCGATTTACCTGCGCAGCGACGACAGCATCGTGCGCCGGACCGGCGGACGCAATCGCCTGCTTCGCCGCTCGCGCGGTTTTGTGCCCGTGCCGCTGTTCCTGAAAAGGGAACAGCCCGCGGTGTTGGCCTGCGGCGCCGAGTTGAAAAACACCATCTGCCTGACCAAAGGGGCGCAGGCTTTTCTCAGCCAGCATATCGGAGATCTGGAAAACCTGGCCGGCGAAAATTTCTTCCGGCAGACCATCGATCACCTGCAGCGAATTCTGGACATCCGACCGCGGGCCATCGCCTGCGATCTGCACCCCGATTACCTGAGCACCCGCTGGGGTGCTGCCCAGAACGACCTGCCCCTGGTACGCGTGCAGCACCATCATGCACACGTCGCCGCCTGCATGGCCGAGCACCAGTTGGAAGGGCGTCTGATCGGACTGGCCTTCGACGGTACGGGGCTGGGGCCGGACGGCACCCTGTGGGGCGGCGAGGTGCTCCTGGCGGATCTGAGCGGCTATGAACGCGCGGCACACCTGTCCTGTGTGCCCCTGCCGGGCGGCGCGGCCGCCATCAAGGCGCCTTGGCGTATGGGACTGGCCTGGCTGCACCGGACATATGGCGACGATATGTGGGCCTTGCCCCTGCCGTTTCTGCGGGGATTGGCGCCCGATCGCGCCCGCACTGTCGTCCGGATGGCCGCCGGCGGCATCAACGCCCCCCTGACGTCGAGCCTTGGCCGTCTTTTCGACGCGGTGGCCGCCATCATCGGGCTGCGGGCGAACGCGGCATTCGAAGGTCAGGCCGCCATGGAACTGGAGATGATCGCCGACGGGCACCCTCAAAGCAGCTATCCGTTCGCCTGGAGTGATGGTCCCGTGCATCAGGTCGATGCCGCTCCGATCATTCGGGCCATCGTGGCGGATATCTGCCAGGGCACCCCGGCCTTTATCATCAGCCGCCGGTTCCACGACACGCTCATCGCACTATGGACTGAACTGTGCGTGCTGCTCCGCGATAAAACCGGACTCGATCGGGTGGCGCTCGGCGGCGGCTGTTTTCAGAACGTGCTGCTGCTCGAAGGATTGAGCGCCGCTCTGCGACAAGAGCGTTTTGCCGTATACAGCCCCGAGCGCGTGCCGGCCAATGATGGCGGAATAGCCTTGGGACAAGCGGTGATAGCGGGGATGGAAATGACTTTCCACTCTATTTGAGGATTTTTTATGTCTGACGAATATACTGAACAGTTTCGCGATCCGGCGCTGGCCCAAAGTCTGGTGCGGCAGATTCATGAATGTGTCGACCGCCCGATGCGTCTGATGGAGGTGTGCGGCACGCACACCATGTCTATTTTCCGCCATGGCGTGCGTGCCTTGCTGCCCCCTGCGATCACCTTGCTCTCCGGCCCGGGATGCCCGGTGTGCGTCACCGATCAGCTCGATATCGATGCGTTTATTGCCCTGGCTCAGAGGGATGATGTGATCGTGACCACTTTCGGTGACCTGATGCGGGTGCCGGGCACGTACACCAGCCTGCAGCGTGAAGTCGCCGAGGGCGCCGATGTGCGCATGGTCTACTCGGTCATGGATGCCGTGCAAATGGCCGCGCGCCATCCGGAGAAAACCGTCGTTTTTTTGGGCGTGGGCTTTGAAACCACCGCACCCACCATCGCGGCCGCCATTCTGACGGCCGAAAAGATGCACCTTGCCAATTTTTGCGTCTATTCGGCCCACAAAACCGTGCCCGCGGCTCTGGCGGCCCTGATGGCCCACCCGGAGGTCCAAATCGACGGCTTTTTGTTGCCGGGACATGTGTCCGTGATCATCGGCATGCAGGCCTACCAGTCGTTTTTTGACGCCCATCGGACACCGGCCGTCGCAGTCGGCTTCGAACCTCTTGATATCCTGGAAGGCATCCACCGTCTGGCGGTGCAGGTTGAAAGCGGCGCCCCCGCTCTGGAAAACGCCTACGGGCGCGCCGTGACCGAGGAGGGCAACCCCACGGCCCAGTCGGTCATGGCCAAAGTGTTTATGCCCATAGCCGTGCGCTGGCGCGGGCTGGGCGTGATCGCGGGCAGCGGTCTGGCCATTCGGCCCGAATATGCCCGATTCGATGCGGCGCGGCGGTTCACCATTTCGGTGGTGGATATGCCGCCGCCCAAAGGATGTGCTTGCGGTGAGATCCTGATCGGCGCCAAAACGCCCCTGCAATGCCCCCTGTTCCGCAAGCGCTGCACGCCCATGGACCCGGTGGGTCCCTGCATGGTTTCCAGCGAAGGTACTTGCGCCGCATATTATCGGTTCAATACATAACGCAACTTGCCGGATTGGCTCACCGGCGTTTGGAACCCGAACGTTGAATACATAATATGACGACGTGGCAGGTCGCGGCGAAGCGTCTACTTTTTTCCCCGATATCCTTCCGCCGTCCTGACGAAATTGCCGGCCCAGTGCCGTTCGCCCAGGGCATGCAAATGGGTGTAAGCGGCAAACACGCTTCCGGCGATGATGCCATCGCGCTGCCCGCCCATGCCGCAGCCTTTGTTTAATCGAAGACCGAAGACAGGGGTTTCGCCATCGTGCACAAGACATCGGGAATAGTGAAATTCATGGCCGCGTAAAATGGTGCCCAGCGGGTGAAATGGGTTGTCGACGGTTACCACGGCATCTACGTACCCCAATCCCTGCGGCCGTTCACACAATTGCGTGGTGACCGGCAGGACGCCGGCCATGGGATAACGGGCCTCTTTGTAAACCAGATCCCGGCCCAGGTACATCATGCCGCCGCATTCGGCATAGATGGGCAGACCACCATCGGCCAACGCTTTGACATGCCGGCGCATGGATGCATTGGCCGTTAACCGCTCGGCCTGCGTTTCGGGAAAGCCTCCGCCCAGGTACAGGCCATCGATGGGCGGCCAGCGGTCGTCCGTCAGCAGGGACAGGCCGATCAGTTCGGCACCCGCGCGGCGCAGGGCTTCCAGATTTTCCTCGTAGTAAAACCACAAAGCCGCATCCCGCACATAGCCGATGCGCACCGCCGGACTTGCGTTGGGCAGGGCGCGCGGGATAAGGGCCCACACATTTTCCGGTAGAATCACGTCTTCAGTGACGGGTTGGGTGCGTGCAACGGAAAGGGGCGGGGCATTGCAGGCGATCCGCCAAAGCCGTGCCACGTCGACATGCGCACCGATGAGGTCGGCCACCGTATCCAGGGCCTCGTCAGAAGCCGCATACTCTTGATCGGAAATCAGCCCCATATGCCGCTCAGGCAGGGGATTGCGTTTAAGTTTGGGCAAAGCTCCCAGAACAGGAACGCCGGTATACTGTTCGATGGATTCGCGCAGAATGGCGCGGTGGCGGTCGTTGGCCGTGCGGTTGAGAATGACGCCCGCGATGTGCATGCCGGGCTCGAAAGCGATCATGCCGCGAACCACGGCGGCCGCCGTGCGGGTCATTTTCGTGCAGTCCATCACCAGTATGACCGGCGCCGCAAGAATGCGGGCCAACTCGGCCGTCGAACAGGAACCGGCCACATCCTTACCGTCGAACAATCCCCGGTTGCCTTCGATCAAGGCGCCTTCGCCGCCGATCATGCGGGTGCAAAAGAGCGCGCGCAGGACCGGCTTTGGCAACAAATAAGGGTCCAGATTGGTCGCCGAAGTGCCGGCCGCCAAGCCGAGCCACTTGGCATCGATGTAATCCGGTCCCTTCTTGAACGGTATGAGGGCCTTTCCTGACCGCACCCATATGCGCGCAAGGCCGAGGCTGATAATGGTCTTGCCCGATCCGCCGTTCAGACCGGCAATGATAATTCTGGGACACTGCATGGTTTTGAGGCTTCCATCCTCGGAGTATCACGCACGAAACAAAGTGCGTCAGGATACCTCAAAATCTTCAAAGGTCAAAACGAAACCGGTTTTGCCGGATTTTATATTCCAGAGGCGTGCAAGCGCTTGAGGGGCTTGGTGCAATCCAGCCCGTGATCTGATCCTATCGGCTCACCTGCACATTGGCCCTTTCCTGAAACGCATAATAGGCCGCCGTTTTGGCGAGCGCGGTCACTGCGCGGTCCAACCCTTCATAAACGGGCACGCCGGCATCCAGCAAGGTCTGTTCCAGGCGAATGCGGGCATTGCGGATGTCGGGGTTGGGTTGATACTGCCGCCACACGACTACGAGCGGCTTGCCGCCGGTGTGCTTGCGCGCTTCGTCGGCGATATAGCGCGCGATTTTATCGATATGCGCGCCCTTTTCCAGGCCATACAGCCAGTCCAGGTGCAGGGAGATGGCGAACATATCCAGATTGGTTTGGGCCGCGAGCAGCGCCAGGGTCGGCCCCAGCAACTCCAATTTAAGTAATATGATGTGGGCGTCGATAGGGTTGCTGATCATATTGCCGGCCGGCGGAATGAAGGCGCGCAGCCGTTCCTTCAGATCGTCCGGCAGGGCCGCCAAATTCAGCCCGGCTTTGGCGCAGCTGTCGGCCGCTCCCACGCCGATGCCACCGCCCGTGCCCAAAATGGCCACACCGCGACCGTGTATGGGGGGCAGATGGTGCAGGGCCAGAATCACATCGGCCATTTCTTCCAGAGAATGCACCGGCACGGCGCCGCTTTGCCGGAAAAAGGCCTGCCAGATTTTTACGCCCCCGGCCAGCGAGCCGGTATGCGAGGCCACGGTGCGCGCCCCTGATTCGGTTTGTCCACCCTTGAGGATAACCACCGGCTTGGTTTGGTTGATCTGAGTGACTTGCCGCAGCAGCCGCCGTCCGTTTTGAACCCCTTCGAGATACATGGCGATGAGACGGGTCTGCTCGTCATCGGCTAAAAAGGGCAGAAAATCGGTACTGTCCATGGTTACGGCGTTGCCATAACTGATCACCTTGCTGAAGTGCAGGCCGAAGCGACTGGCGGCATAGCTGGCAAAATCCTGGGCATGGCCGCCGCTTTGGCTGACCATGGCTATCGGGCCGCTGATATCCGAAGCTGCCGCCCAGGTCAGAAGACGCGCTGCCGGCACATGCAATCCCATGCAGTTGGGACCGATGATATTCAAGTCGCCTTCTTCGGCAATGCGTTTAATTTCCGCTTGCAGCCGGATGCCTTCTTCTTCACCGGTTTCCTTGAAACCCGAAGTGAAGATATGCACATTCCGGTTGCCGGAGGCAATGCAGTCCCGCAAGGCTGCAGGCGCCGCGGTGGCCGGCACGGACAGGATCACCAGATCGACCCGCTCCGGCAAGGCCGTCAGGCTGGGATAAGCTTTGATTCCGTCGATATCGTCGGCACTGGGATTGATCGGGTAAAGTTTGCCTGGGAAACCGAAATTGCGGACGCAGCGGAAGATGCCTGAAAAGGCGCCGACCACCGTGCGCGCCACGCCGACCACTGCAATCGCACGCGGATGGGTCATCTCTTGCAAGGCAGCGTTGATCCTGGCGACGCGTGCGGCATCTTCGATGTCGGAGGGCAGCCCAGGGGGCGTATCCGCATCCTCCAGAACGACCAGGGCATCCACGGCCGTGACTGTGCCGTCGCCGGAGACGATCAGGGGGTTGATGTCGATCTCTTTGACGGCCGGAAGCGCCAGGGCCAAGCGCGACAAGCCCAGCAGGACCTGCGACAGCACCCGGCGGTCGGCGGCTTTTTCCCCGCGGAAATCGCCAAGGAGCTTGCGTGCGCGAAGCTCGTCGATCATTTGCAACGCCTGGCTTTGATCGAACGGCGCAATGCGGAAAACCACATCGTCGAGGGCTTCGGTAAAGATCCCGCCCAAACCGAACATCACCACTGGGCCAAATTGCGGGTCGCGCACGAGACCAGCCACGAATTCTCTGCGGCCGGCGACCATCGGTTGGATCAGGCAACCTTCCCAATCTTTGCCGGCTCCTTCCGCGATCGTGCGATAGGCGCGTTGCAATGCTTCGGCCGAGGCCACATTGACGTGAACCAGCCCCCTTTCGGTTTTGTGGGTCAGGTTGGCGCCCAAACCTTTCACAACCAGGGGGAACCCGATCTCTTGCGCTTGCCGGAGCGCCTCTTCCGGGTGGGTGGCAACCCATTCGGCAACCGTGGGGACACCGTAATGGCGCAAGAGTTGTTTGGATTCCGCTTCATTCAGACATCGTCTACCCTCTTTCCGCAACCGATCGATCCATGCAACAGGCTCTTCCAAAGCGCATCCTTTCTCGATGTTTGTCCTTGAGCCGGCTTCGCCGGAATATTTAAGGGGTCGATTCTCCGCCATCATCATTTTAAAACCCGCTTTTTCGTATAGTGGTCCCTTAAAGGACCGCATGATTGATGTCCGATCCGGGCCAGCACTGTCAGCAGGCAACCGAAAAAGTGATCTGAACCCAATTCAGACGCTGAAAAAATAGTAGCAGCAGGTGCGCTCGCGTGTCAATAATCGTGAACGAACGCTCGTTTTATATTTTGATCAAGGGTGTTTGGCGCCAAGAAGCATTTTGCGCAGCAGGCGGGAGATGGCGCGCGCCGGCACCCCCGACACGGCGTATCCGATGCAGCCCATCATGATGAACACCATCACGGTTTTGAACAGACTCGCATCGGGCGGCATGAAAAACGGTGGCAGCAGCCATGCGGCCAGCAGACCGATGGCGATCTGCCATGTGTCCGGCCAGAAAAGGATATAAAAAAAGAGGTAAGTGGGTGTCAGCGGTCTTTTTTGCAAGGGGATCACCTTCGAACGGATTGTTAATTTCGCTCAGCGGCTTTTGCGAAATCACCAAGATCATTTTTTAAGCAACTTTCGGTTCCAAACGCGCGATCCGCCCGCCCGGCATATCGCGTCAGGTGCGAATTCGAAAAAGGAATTATCACAAAAGAGGCTGGATCGCAGCAGCAATTCTCGGCCAACGCGTCAAAAGCAGTTCGGCTATTCTCATGATGACACCTTTACAGCACTTTTGACTATGCAAATGCGAGAAACTTTGGATATGCTCTAAAAAGGAGGTTCAGTTCGACCAGGCACCGATTCTGCTTTTAACTTTTTTGAGAGGAGAAAAGCAATGATCCGAAGTTTGGGAACTGTTTTCGATCGTTGGGCGCGCCAGTGGATGCCCGACCCCATGCTGTTCGCCATTTTACTCACTTTTGTGACCTATGTTATGGGGCTCATCTTCACCGACAGCGGACCGTTTCAAATGATCCAGCACTGGTATGCAGGCTTCTGGGACCTGCTGGCCTTTGCAATGCAGATGTCCTTGATCCTGGTGACCGGACATGCGTTGGCCACCTCGCCGCTTATCCGGCGGGGCATCGAAAAACTGGCCGAAATTCCATCCTCCCAAAGCGGCGCCATTTTTCTGGTCGGACTGACGGCCGCCATCGCTTCGTGGATCAACTGGGGGCTGGGCATCATCATCGGCGCCCTGGTCGCGCGCGAAGTCGGGCGCAGCGGGCATCAACGCGGCATTTCGATGCACTATCCGCTGCTCGGAGCCGCAGGCTATGCCGGTTTTCTAACGTGGCACGGTGGATTGTCCGGTTCCGCGCCCCTGCTGATCGCCACCGAAGGCCATTTCCTGTTCGCTCAGATCGGCATCATTCCAACCTCCGAAACGCTTTTCAGCGTGATGAACATCGTCGTCAGCCTGGCCCTTATCGTTTTGATTCCCCTCACCTGCATGCTGATGGCGCCGCAGCGACCGGACCAGATCAAGACGATAACGGATATCGATCCGTCCCTGGTGGAAAAAGGACCCTCGCTCTCCGTTACGGCAAGTGCGCGGCAGGCCATGGTGATCGCGGACAAACTCGAAAATAGCCGGCTGATATCATGGATCATCGGCCTCGTGGGGATGATATACGTCATCTGGTACTTCGCGACCCAGGGATTCAAACTCGATCTGAATATCGTCAACTTTACATTTCTTTTTCTTGGAATCCTGTTTCAGGGAACGCCTGTCAACTATATTGCGGCCTCGCGCGACGGCGCGCGGGCCTGCGCGGGCATTATCGTTCAGTTTCCGTTCTATGCCGGCATCATGGGCATGATGAAATTTTCAGGGATGGTGGCGATCATTGCTGGCTGGTTCGTGGCCATTTCGACCCCATTGACCTATCCGGTTTTCACCTTTCTGAGCGCAGGATTGGTCAACTTGTTCGTACCTTCCGGAGGCGGTCAGGTGGCCGTCCAAGGCCCCATCATGGTTGAGGCTGCCAAAGCGCTGGGCGCACCTATGAATAAGGCGCTCATGGCCATCGCCTATGGCGATGAATGGACCAATATGCTCCAGCCTTTCTGGGCTCTGGCGCTGCTGGGCATCACGGGGCTGAAAGCGCGCGAAATTGTGGGGTATACCATGGTGGTTTTGGTGGTCAGTGCCGTCATTTTCATTCTCGGGCTGCTGGTACTGCCTGCATAGATCTTCCCCCACCCACGGCTGTGGGGAAGGGCCCGAAAAAAATGAGAGCCGCGCCCGGCCCGTCTGTGCGGGCGGGCGCGGCCGTCCGAAGTGAGACAGTGAGTGTTACATAGGATTTCAGAAGTAAAACTTCAGCCCGGCTGTCAGAGTGTTAGATCCACCGTCTTCGGCCACGAGATCGAATGCGCCGGAGCGGTGGTGCAGGCGCAGAAGCACCGCCCAGCGGCCCTGCGGCGGACCGAAGGTCAGTTCGCCGAACCAGTATACCAGCCATTGCTCGCTGTCGCCTTTGACAGCGACTTCCACTTCGGGAACATGTGTGGCATAGGAGGGTCCGATGCCCCAGGCAAACGTTGTGGCCACGTACCGTTCCCATGGAAAGCGGTGCCATCGCAACGTCAAAATCGGCATGTTGAATTCCCAGTTGTCCTGATCGCCGAAATATTTGGCCACCTGGGCCTCCAGTTCGAGCGAAAGGGCATCATCCAGATAGCGTTTGAAAGTCCAGGCACCGGCCACCACGACAATTCCGGCATCTGCAAAATCAGGTTTCTGAAACAGCGCATCTTGCCAGGTCTCGGTGGTCATACGGCCGCCGTACAGCGATAAGGCAAAGTCTTGGGCACCGCACACACCGGTAAGCCATAGAAAAACCAAAAAAAAGGATAATATGCGGCATTTTTTGATCATTTCGGTTCCGTGCTGCTCCTTTTTTGCGGTATGTGGCCAAAGAAGCGAAATTTTAACGATTTTTATGATAAGGAAACCTGACCTGTCTTTTACGGTAATGGCGGATATGGGATGGGGCAACCCCTGTGATCCGGCTATCTAGAGTTTTAAAAGGTCGCGTACTGAAGAAATTCGTGAAGCGGACGATAAAGAGAGGAGGTCGTGAGGAGTTCCTCCCGAATTGTTGACGCCGTTTTTTTCGACATGTATGGTACTGCCACTTGAAATTTGGAGGTGTTCCCGTTGAAAAATCTGTTACTGAAAAGTGAAAAGGGTTCAGTGCCCTGGATTTGGCTGATCGGCATCGTCGTTGTGCTTGCAATCGGTGCGACGGCCATTCAATTTATTCCCAAACCGGTTTCACCGGCGCCCACCCAGGTAGTGGCACGGGCCAAGGTGCCGCAGCTGCCGCCGTCCGCGCCCGCCGAATCCCAAGCGGTTTCACAAGAGGTCGATGAAGAGGCGGCGCCTGCCGAAGAAGACCCGCTGCCATCACAAGATTCAGAAGATCCACTGGAACAACACTCTGCGATGGTCGAATCCGATGCGCAAGCGGCCGAGTCCGCAGCGAATACGCCGCCGGCGGCCGGCCCGCGGGACACCGCCGCTGGTGCGGTCCTGTCCGAGGAGGATGTCCGCGACGCGTCACCGTCGGCCGCGCTTGCCGACCAAAAGACTGCCTTGACTGGGATGCCCGCTGAGAGTGACGCGACTGTGGCGGTACCCGCCAAGGCCTCCGCCCCTGACAAAGACTTTGCGGACGTGGTGCAAAGACCCAGGTCGCCATTTGCGATACAAATGGGCTTGTTCCGGACCAAAGCCTATGCCGATGGATTGCTGACCCGTTTGCACCAGCTTGGATATGCCCCTTATATCCAGGAATTCAGCGATACCCGTAAAGGATTGCTGTACGCGGTGCGCGCGGGTTCCTACGATACGCGCGCGCAAGCGGCCGCTGCGGCCGCTGTCTTCAAGGACAAGGAGAAAATGGCAGCCATCGCCGTTCCGACGGAATCGTTTTAAACCTATTACCGTCAATCCTATCTTAACACCAGATGCGCCAGCAGCGATGGATGGTTTTGCGTTTGTGCCGGTAGTCTTCGGGAATCGTCTGTGCGGTGATTTCCTCGACGCGCCCGGCGGCCACTTCACTCAGGCGCGGCATGAAATCCTGGTGGTTGGTCGAAAAAACAATCAAGCCGCCCGGCTTCATCAGGCCGATCACGGCATTGAGCAACGCCGGGTGATCGGCGGCAATATCGAAGCGATCTTCCGTGCTGCGGCGCGTGTAAAACGAGGGCGGATCCACCACCGCCAGGTCGAAGCGCTGTTCTTTTTGCAGCGCCGCGGTGATGAAATCCATTGTATCGGCCTGGATCAAACGGTGTTGGTCCGATAACAAACCATTGAGTTCCATATTGCGCCGAGCCCAGGCGATCGTTGTTTGAGAGCGGTCGACCGACAGGGTCGCGCGCGCCCCGCCTGAGGCCGCATAGCAGGTAAACGAACCAGTATGGCAAAACAGGTTCAAAAAATCCTTGCCAGCAGCTGATTCGCGGATCATACGACGTGTGATGCGATGATCGCCGAAAAGGCCGGTGTCCACGTAATCCCATGGATTCACATGGAACTTCAAATCTCCTTCAGAGACGACGAACGTGCGGTTGGTCGTCGCGATGCGTTCATAGCGCTGACCGTCGGCAAAGCCATAGCGGCGTTCCTTCAGATGCAGATTTTCCGAGGGCACCGCCAGTGCGCGGGCTACGGCAGCGCCCATCCTGGGCAGCCATTCCGGCACCGATTGCTTGCGCGTATATTCGCCGACGACCAAGTGGCCGGCATACCAATCCACCACCGCCCGGATCTCGGGAATATCCCAATCATACAAACGGAAGACTTCGATGTTCTGTTTGGCAAACCGTTTGCGCAGGTGCTGATAGCGTTTTTTGACCTTATTGGCCAACATTTCCGATTGCCGATCGATGTTTTGGTGCAGTTCAGTATCCATAGGGGGGCCGTTCAATAGGTATATCCTTGCCTAAACCAGCTTTGCCAGCGTGTTAAAAGTTTGCGCGCCGTGACGTTCCCCGGCGACCTGCGCATGTATTGGCCCAATACGTCAAAGGATCGGGCTGGGTAAACATCGAGGAGGGTGGGGTGCCCTCCTCGTTTTTTACTCACTGAATTCATCGCGCACAGCACCAGGCCCGCAAAAGATCAGACCCGCCCTCCCATAACTCCCGGCGGATCGTTGCGCTTATGGGTCCAGGATGGCGAGCGTTCGGCGGGTGTGCTGTACTCGAAATGGGATGCATTGATCGTTCTCTGACGTTCACGTTCGCCTTCATGAACACGATCGCGGCATTCGCCTTTGCATTTACCTGTAATATCTCTCGATGGCATATGTTTCATGGGAATAATCTCCTGAGTTTCGATTATATAGAATGCCCCGAAGTCCGCCAGTAAAGCGGCTGCGTATTTCGCATGAACCGGAATAGCAACATCCTATAGTGTTTGAAAACTATCGATCCCAGGTCGTTTGTCAAGCTGCTGTTACTCAGAAGTTCCCTCTGGAGTGCTGCCCTCCCGTGCGTTTTCCCAGCGGATGACCTGCGCATCGAAATCGATTTCGTACTTGAGACCTCGTAGAAAATTCATACCCAGCAATCCATTGTATTGGCTGTCGGGCGGACCGGTATAGGCCACAATGGCAGCCCGCAGGTTTTGTTTTTCATAAGGGCCGACTTGAACCGATTGCAATCGGGATACCGTGGCTTCGATTTCGAAACCGCCGACGCCATGCCCTTTGGCCGGAACGACGTCGGAAATGCCGAGACGGTCGGCCACTTCCTGATGCAGTACGATGCTGCCGGCGCCAGTGTCGAAAAGCAGCGTGGTTTCAATTTTAGCGTTGTTGTAGGTCAGTACGACCGGCACGAAGACACGGTTGGCTTTAATGATGACGGGGGTTTCCATGGCCGGGCGCTCATCCTTTTCCGGCGGCTGGGCGGCGGCTTCATCCGTATCCTCCTCAAGTTGGATCATGCGATCTTCTTGGCCGGGTTCGAATATGCGGATTTCGGATAACTGATAGCCGGGCGGGCGTTTCGCATCCGCGGGTGCCGTGTCCCGCTTCCAGACGAAAATGGAGTTCAGCGGCCGAATCAGTGTCTTGAGCCCATCTTCCAGGTTTTTGTCCCGAAAGGAAGTGCTTACCGTTGGGTTGAGCGCCGGGTCAATATGCACGACAATGCCGTGAGCCGACAAGCGTTGCAGCACATCCTGCAAAGGAACCCGTTCAGCTTGGACTGACAATGTATTTCCCGTAATGTCCAGCTGCAGATCAGCGGCATCGGCCGTATTCGCAAATGCCAACCCGCACAAAAGGGGGACCCATAATGATTTGATAATACGTTTCATAACCGCCTTTCCAATGCTTGTCCCTCTTTGCCCAGGAAAACAGAAAACGTCACGTTATCCCATCATACGCCTGCCGTGTCTATCGCAATGTTGCGGTGCAGGGAATAGGCCATCCATCTTAAATTGGCGGCTGCGGGAGGGGTGTCAATACCAAACTTTTTATATTACGCTGATGCAAGTTAATTATGCTCAAGGACTTTTCAAACAAAATGCGTATCCCCATAAAACGCACCGGGCGAACACAAGGTTCGCCCCTAAGAAAGAACGATGTCCATTTCTAAAATGGGCCCATACGCAAATGCGGTTGCCCTGGGTGACTCAGGTTCGCATTTGCATTCGACCGTTTTGCTGTTATCGTTTTGCCTGATATACTTAAAAAAGGATTAAAAGCATGCATGACGCGAGACGATTCAGATCCCGGCATGCATCATGAAAGTTCAGGGGAGTATGACCAATGAATTTTTGTTCGCATTGCGGCGCCCCGGTCGGCCGACAGATACCACCGGGGGATAACCGACTGCGTTATGTTTGTCCCACCTGTGGCTTTGTCCATTATGAAAATCCCAAGATAGTTGTCGGATGCGTCCCGCAATGGGAAGACCGGATCCTGATGTGCCGCCGCAACATCGAACCCCGCAAAGGCAAATGGACGCTCCCGGCCGGCTACCTGGAAAACGGTGAAACGGTCGCCGATGGCGCCCGCCGCGAAACATGGGAAGAAACCGGTGCCCTGCTCGGCGATCTGACACCTTACATGCTGTTCGATATTGTGGATGTGAACCAGATCTATCTGATGTTTCGCGGCCACATGCAAAAACCGCAATTCACCGTAACAGAAGAAAGCGCGGAAGTTGTGCTCATGCGTGAAGAGGAGATCCCCTGGAACGAGATCGCCTTCCGAGCCATCGAGAACACCTTGCGGCGGTACTTTGCCGATCGTCCCAACGGACAATTTCCCTTTCGCATCCGACGGATACCCAAGAATCCGGTCGCAGCAAGCAAGTCAACCCCTCAGGAGGTGCTTTCGAGCATTTTGCGGGCCGCCGGCAAACGCTAGCCTGGATGCCATTCACACCGTTTCCCGACGCCAGCCCTTGCTGCGTCAAAGCCCGAAGCGTCGGCAGGTGCTATCGCTGCTGATGCACCAGGCGCATGCCGGGCCAGGGGACGGGAAAATAGGGAATCGTGGTGCCGTCCAAGCTGCCGATGTAGGCAGTCGCACGGCCCGGCCCACCGAAACAGATGTTGGCCGGGCGTTTCAGAACTTGGTGCTGCGGGTCCTCCAAAACCATTTCCAGAGCGCCCGCAGGGGTCAGGTAGCCGATCGCGTTCCATCGCGGGAAGGTGATCCAGAGGTTGCCCGCATCGTCAAAGGCGATGCCATCGGGCAGGCCCAACGGGCCCAGGGGGCTGGGTCCGAATACCTCCGGCGCTGCCAAAGCGCCGTCCGCCAGGATGCGGTAGCGCACAATATTGCGGCGCATGGTCTGGGCCACATACAGGTACTCTTCGGACGCATCCAGGGTCAGGCCGTTGGCGAAGTACAGGCCATCGGCCACAATGCGCGCGTTGCCGTTTGCAATGAGGACCACGCTGCCGTCCGGCGTCGGGTTCCACAAGGCCGCATCGATCTCTTCATGTTCGGTGGAGTTGGAGACCCATAAGCGCCCCTTCGAATCGGCGAAAGGAAAATTGGGCGCGCGCATGCGGCGGCCCTGGGCATGGGTCAGCAGGACATCATGGCGTCCGTCGGCCGTCAAGGCCTGCACTTGGCCGTTGCCGATATTGGCCACAATGCAGCGGTCGTCGGCATCGATGCAGATCCCATTGGGGACGCCACCCAGGTCCCCGAAAAAATCGGTGTGGCCGTCCGGCTGAATGCGGGCGCACTGGCCGCGTGCGTCGGCGGTGTAAAGCGTGCCGTTATCCAGGGCCATAACCCCTTCGGGCCGGGCTATGCCGCTGCCGATCGTCCTCACGATGGATAGGTCCATTGCTATCTGAGCTCCTTTGACGCGTCGTTGTTAACGGCGTCGGATGAGAGAGGAAACCGCATGGGCTGGTCGAGCTCCGGAACCAGGATGTCGATATCAGGTGCATGGGTCCGGATACGTCGGATCAGTCCGCGCATGTCGATCAGGGGCAGTCTGGGGGTGCCCGAGCCCTTGGTGTGGGGTTTGGAAAAATTGTCGTAATGAAAAAGAACGACCGTCGCGGGGCGGGTGATATTGATGATCTGCAGCGGATAGTCTGGGGTTTGATTCCAGCCAGCCACGCACACGAACAACACATCGCAAGTATGGTTCTTCAATTCCGCCTCGATAGCATCGGCGCTGCCGATATGCAGAAAGCGCGTGCCATTCAACACGAGCAGCGGTGCGAAAACGCTGCCGGACCGGTATCCAGCGGCTTTCATGGGCAAGGTGGCCGCTGGCGATATCTCGCCTGGAAAAGGCACCTTACCGAACATGGCCGCACCATGGGCCGATCGGATCATGGTCACTTCGGCCTGGTCGCTTAAAACCACTTTTTCCCCGCCGGCGCAGACAGTGGTGCGTCCCGGCATGCCGCCGAGTGTCATCAGTGTCTCCAGGGAGCGGCTGCCTACCAGCACTGCATTGGTGCGGCGCATGATAGAAGGCACGTCCAGGGCATGATCCGAATGTGTGTGCCCAATGATGATCCCTGTAATTTTGGCCAGTGAGGCGATCGCAGCTTGGATTGCCGCCTCATCCGGGCGAATCGTCTTGAAGAGCGTTCGCAGCAGGTTGACGCGTGTGTGGTAAGGATCGATGAGCACCGTCTCTGTTTCGGTTTCAAAGCGAAGCCCTGCCGCGCCGGTCCAGGTGACGTCGATCATGTGAAAGCGTTCCTTTGTTGTTTGCATCCCAAACCGGCGTGTTCGTAGTAAGTTTCTTCTAAGCGGGCTTGAGGGCTTCGATGGTGGCCGATACAATATACTCTTCGACCTTTTGGCCCGGAACCCATTCTTTGATAAAGGTCCGGCTTTCGTCTTTGGGCTGAATGCGGATGTCCGCGAAACCAGCTTGTTGCAGGATCTGCGTCAAGTGTGCGATGGTCTCGGCGCCGCTGACGCAGGCCGCTCTCAAGGCTAGATCTTGTTGCAGCGCTTCGGGCAGGGGGCGGGTTGCCACCACATCCGAAATGGCCAATCGACCGCCCGCTTTTAACACCCGGAATGCATCGCGGTAGACTTGTGCTTTTTCAGCGGCCAGGTTGATCACGCAATTGGACAATATGACATCGACGCTGTTGTCTGCAACAGGCAGGTGCTCAATTTCGCCCAAACGGAATTCAACGTTGGCGATACCCATTTGGGAAGCATTGTCACGGGCCTTGGATACCATTTCGGGGGTCATGTCGACTCCGATGACGCGGCCGTTTTCTCCGACTTGCCGGGCGGCCAGGAAGCAGTCGAACCCGCCGCCGCTGCCAAGATCCAATACGGTTTCCCCTGGCTTGAGCGCCGCCAAGGCTTTTGGGTTGCCGCATCCCAACCCCATGTTTGCGCCCTGGGGAATCCCCTCAAGATCTTTGGTCGAATAGCCCAAAGCGCGAGCGATCGCATCCGCCGACATGACGTTGTTTCCCCCGCAACAGGATGAGGCGGGTCCGCAGCAGGACGTGTCTTTCTTCTTTGCGATCTCGCCATATCGCTGGCGAACCGCTTGCCGGATAATTTCCTGATCGTGTTCCATGATGCGCCCTCCTAATATATCACCTCTGGAAAAAATCGGCCAGATGCCGTACTGCATCCGGATCGACCCAACACTCGATTCGCTGGCCCTGACGCCGCATCCGGATCAGACCGGCGCCGCGCAACTCCTTCATGTGGTGGGAAACCGTCGATGGCACGATTTCAAGATCCTTGGAAAGGTCCCCCACACAGGCGCAGCTTTCATCTTCTACGCTACAAACCGTACCAGGTTCACAACACTCCAGCAGGCGCATGAAAATCTTCAGGCGGTTAGGATTGGACAACGCCTTAAACATCTCGGAATATTTTTCCAACTGGATATTTTTTAATTTCGACATATTTCGAAATATAGAATATTTGTGCCACTTGTCAACACTTTTCAGAGCCTCGCCCAGGGCCATCGCATGTAAACCTTGGGACGCAGCGTGCTGTTATGCGTTCTTTGCTTGGCCGGGGATCCGGGTGGGTGGTCCGCGCCAATCCCGTAAACCAATTCGGGTATCCTTAAGAGAGTTTTTACATGCGATTGCCCTGGCCTCGCCTGCTTCTGGATGCCATCTATGCCGAGTGAGCGCCTCGGGGGATGACCACGGTTATCCATTTCGGTTCTTGATATGATCCTTGAGAGGCGTCAGTGGGGGGCGGGGCGCGATTTCTGTTGGGCGCAAGCGGCGGGTCGAATAACGATTTCCAAACAGAACGTCATATTGCAGCATTTCAAATCCTTTGAACCAGGGATCCGACTGGATCAGCTTCAAATCGCGCAAGCCACCGTGAACCCCGCGCACAAATTGACGATGAATCACCGGGTAGGCTTGCATGCCTTTGCGCATGTGCAGCATATGGCCGGGCAACGCTATGCCCATCTGCTGCAACAGTATGCCCGGTAAATGGGACGGGCTGAAAGATTCCGGAATATCGACCGCTTTTAGCAGGTCCGGCTTGTTGGACCATAGGAGTGCCGGCACTTCCGCCATGTGGAAATCCGATTCCCTGGTGCTCAAAGCCCCCTCAACCTGATAGGGCAGCAATTCCCAGCCCAGAGCGGGCTGGTGGTCACCGAAAAACAGACAGACGACCGGTTCCGGTCTTTTTTTCAGATAGTGCAGCAAACGGGCAAGCTGCCGGTCGGCATCCCGGATGCCGGTCAGATAAGTGGAAAGCGCCTGCAGCAGATTGTCGGGCAGCTCGCCTTCGACCTGCACGATGTCCTCCATATAGCGTTCGTCATTGTACGGCCCATGGTTCTGCATGGATACCGCGTGCAGAAAGTAAGGGCTGTCGCCCGATTCGATGACCGTTTTGATCTTGTCGACCAGGGCTTGGTCGGAGACAAAGAACCCCCGCATTTCAGCATCTTCGAAGTCGTCCAGAGACAGGTAGCGTTCGAATCCCAAGTGCTCGTAAGCCATCGTGCGATTCCAGAACCACCCATGGAACGGGTGCAGGGCAATGGTGCGCCATCCCTGGTCGCGGAGCAGGGACGCGATCGACGGCACCGGCCGGTGCAGGTAGTGATCGTAGGGAATGGACCCGCTTGGCAGCAACGCGTGGCTCAACCCGGTGAGGGCTTCGAACTCCACCAGGCTTGTATTGCCGGCCACCGTCGGTGAAATGAGGCGGAAACTGGGGTGCCGGGCCGCAAGCCGCTGCAAATTTTTCCACGGGTTTTCCGAAGGTCGCATGGGCAGCCCGGATAGCTCGGCGAAAGATTCGCTCATCACAATGACCAGGCTGACCGGCTGTCCCTTGTATCCCAGCGGGGTTTCACGCAACGCTTCGTTGGGTTCCAACAGCTGTGTTATCAGTCCCTCGTCGTAGGCTTCGGGTTGTTTGATCCGCAGAGGGGAAATGTTCATGGAAAAGGCCAGAAAAAATCCATTGACCTGATAATTCTGGGGCTGTTCCCAGACAATGTTTTCCACCCGCAGAAGGCGGGGCAGGTTTACAGGGCTGATCGGGGCGAAAACACCCAGCCCGCAAAAAGCGGCTATCAGCAATGCGGCTCGATATTTCCAGCCCACCACGGCGCTCCAGTGGCGATGCAGGTGCCAGGCACCCACGATCAGAACAGGCGGCAGCCCGAAGACACCGATCCAGGCAAGATGGGATCCGGCCAGCAAGGACTGACCTAAAGCCAGCATTTGACGGGCATAAAAAAGGTCCCAGGACAAAAAGGGTGTTTGCAGGGCGGACAGTTTCAGCGCATTCACTACGGCGGCCAGCAACAGCACCGCTGCCCCCCAGACGAGTCCTGACAGCCATCTGCCCATAAGGCCGATGAACAGGCTTTGAAAGGAGAACGCAAACAACAGGTTGAGCAAAAACAGCCTGGGATGCTGTGTAATCCATTGCCCGACCTCCCCGATACCGGTGCGGGCTAGAATTTCGGTCATAAGCACGCACGCAATTGCTGAAAGCAATAGATAAAGAAGGCCAATGGTACTACTGGCGTTAGTTTTCATTTTTTGACATAAAAAGATTAAGTTGCAGGATACCGTTGGAAAGTTGTACGAAAAAGTTGTTTCTTAGGGCAATTGGCGGCGTCCGTCAAGCAAAAGAGAGTTGCGGCCGGCTGGGGCGGGTTGGGATCATTCAACCGACGGCGGTCGCAACCGCGTATATGTTGGAGGGGAGGCGCATTGTTATGAAAGCGATCGTGTTGCATGGATTCGGCGGGCCCGAGACGATGGCCATCGGCGAGATGCCGCTGCCGGAGCCGGGCATGGGGCAGTTGCGGGTGCGGGTGGTGGCCACTTCCGTCAATCGAGCCGATACCGTTCAGCGCCGGGGTCTATATCCGCCGCCGCCGGGCGAGTCGGAGATTTTAGGCCTGGAGGTGGCCGGCGTTGTGGATGCCATCGGCGATGGGGTGGGGCGCTGGCAGACAGGCGACCGCGTGATGGGCCTGGTAGCGGGTGGCGGGTACGCCGAATACGCGCTGATGTACGCTGAGCATGCGATGGTCATTCCGGAATCGCTGACGTTCGAAGAGGCTGCCGCGGTACCCGAGGTGTATATCACCGCCTTTTTGAATCTTTTCCGCATCGCCCAGGTGCAAGACGGTCAAACCGTGCTCCTGCACGGCGGGGGCGGCGGCGTCAATACCGCGGCCATTCAGCTGTGCCGGGCCCTGCGGTCCGATTGCAGGATTGCCGTAACCGCCTCGGCGGGCAAGATCGAGCGCGTCAGGGCGTTGGGTGCCGATCGCGTCATCGATTACCGGCAGCAGGATTTCGTTGGGGAAATCAAGGAATTCACGGGAGGATCGGGCGCCGATGTCATTCTGGATCATATCGGGGCGTCCTATCTGGCGAAGAATCTGTCGGTGCTGGGCGTTGGCGGTCGTCTGGTGATTATCGGCCTAATGGGGGGCGCGGTTGCCGAAATCAATCTGGGACTCCTGATGGTCAAGCGCCAGCGTGTGATCGGGTCCGTGCTGCGTGCCTTACCGGTGGCGGAAAAAGCGGATATCACCAATGACTTTGTGGCGCAGGTCGTCCCTCTTTTACAGCGGCGTGCGATTGCTCCGCTCATTCATCGGGTTTTCCCCTTGCACGCGGCGGCCCAGGCCCATGAAGAGATGGAATCCGGCCGCCATTTCGGTAAAATTGTTCTGGCAGTCCAGCCGGTCTGATGCAGCCGATACGCACCATTGCCCGCCGTGTCATCGTTTTTGGTCGTCATCCCGTGCCGGGCCAGGTCAAAACCCGCTTGATACAGGCACTGGGGCCTCTGGCCGCCGCCGAATGGCAGCGCCAGTCGACCGAGCGGACGCTGTCCGCGATCCTGCGGGTGGCGAATGCTTCAGTGGATTTTGTCTATACCGGTGCCCGCAAATACCAAGTCCGGCGCTGGTTGCAGGACCGTCGGATTCGGCTGCGCGCCCAGGTGCACGGTGATCTCGGCCGGCGCATGCAGCAGGCTATCGAAGCCGCCTTCGACGAAGGGGCCGGCCAGGTCGTTTTGGTGGGCACGGATGTGCCCGGGTTGACCGGTCGCCATGTGGCTGAGGCTTTCACGGCTCTGGCGACGCATGACCTGGTCCTGGGACCCAGCCACGACGGGGGATACTGGCTGATCGCTTGCCGTCGTCCCGTACCGGTTTTTCAAGGCATCGACTGGGGCGGTCCGCATGTTCTATCACAAACTCGGGCAGCGGCTGAACGCAATGGATTGACGATCGCCCTTTTGGCGCCGATGGGCGACATCGATACAGAGGCCGACCTGCGGCGTGGCCAACCGCGGGAGCAATGGCCCACGCCCTACATGTCGATCGTTATTCCAACCTTAAACGAGGCCGACCACATTGTCCGGGCCATTTCCGCATTGCGCGGACCGGATATCGAGATCATCGTGGCCGATGGCGGCAGCCATGACGGTACGCCTGTGATGGCACAGCAGGCCGGCGCGGTGGTTGTTTCCTCGGCGCGCGGCCGTGCACGGCAGCAAAATGCAGGGGCTCGCAGGGCCAGGGCGCGCGTGCTGCTATTTTTGCACGCCGACACGCGCCTGCCTGGTGATTTTGGAAAGCAGGTGTTTGACGTGCTGCTCGATGGCAGCGTGGCATTGGGGGCTTTTCGATTCAAAACCGACTGGGATCACTGGGCCATGCACTGGGTCGAACGCGGCGTTCATCTGCGCGCGACACTATTGCGGCTCCCGTATGGCGATCAGGCCTTTTTCATGCGGCGAACGCTCTTCGAACGCTTGGGCGGCTTTCCCGAGGTGCCCATTGCCGAGGATTTGCTTTTTGCCCGTATGGTCCGCCGCGAGGGGCGCATTGTCCTGGCAACCGGTGCGGCTGTGACCTCAGGGCGCCGCTGGCGTGCGTTGGGCATCTGGCGCACCACTATTCTTAACTATGTGATCGCCGCGGGCTGTGTGCTGGGGATCGATCCCAGGCGCCTGGCGACCTTGTATCGGATCGGAGTGACACCAGCGCCGGTTCGCCGAACCCATCGAGGCCATCTTGATGAAAACCCATAGAACCAACATGAAAAACGCAAAATCATCCTTTTTTATCACTGCGGTGGTGGCCAACGCGGCCGGCGACATATTCGATTTGCCTGGCTACGCCGCTTTGGGTGCGGATGGTCCGCTGCATGTGCCGCTTACCCTGGCCGCGACGTGCGATCTGCCTTACGGCAGCGAACTGATGTATCTTCCCGACAGGGTGCCGCTGCTCTACGATCTCGACGAGCGTCGCGTGGTGGCCCTTCCTGAAAACCCCTATGTGCCGGGAGAAGCGATATTCCCGGTGGCGGCCTTTAATTCCCCGGGGTTTCTGATCAGCCATACCAGTGCCTACGAGGAGCGCCCCCAGGCTGGCTTTCTGCCGCTTTTTTCATATGGTGCGGCGGGTTGGCACCGCGGCCGGTTCCGCTCGGCCGTGATTCAAGTTGATGATGAGCCGCGTCAGGATTTGCGCCACATGCCGCTGTCCAAAATCAGGCGTGGCATCGACCTGATGCGGCGGCGATTGCCCGACAACCGGTTGCGCGCCCATCTGGAAAACTGTGCGTTGACCTACGGCTGCCCGGCTGGCAAGAATTTTTTCCTGGGCCGCTACGAAGCGCCGCTGCCGACCTCCACCGCTTGCAACGCCCGCTGCCTGGGATGCATCTCCCTGCAAACCGAAGACGGCCTGTGCAGCAGTCAGCATCGCATTGCGTTCACGCCCACGCCGCGTGAAATCGCCGATGTGGCCCTGACCCATATCGGGCGGGTTCAAGACGCCGTGGTCAGCTTCGGGCAGGGATGCGAAGGCGATCCTCTGTTGGAAGCCGATTCGATTGCCCAGGCCATTCGATTCATCCGGTCCCAAACCGCTCAGGGGACCATCAACATGAATACGAATGGCAGCTTGCCCCAAAAAATCGCGCTGCTGCTCGATGCCGGCCTCGACAGTCTGCGCATCAGTATGAACAGCCTGCGCGAAAGTTGCTACCAAGCCTATTTTCGTCCAAAGTACGCGTTCGACGATGTGATCGCCACTATCGAGATGGCCCTTGGCCGCGGTGCGCATGTGGCCATCAACTATCTCAACTGCCCCGGTTTTGTGGATGCCCCTGAAGAGCGCGATGCTTTGACGGCTTTTTTGAGCGCCCATCCCATTCACATGATTCAATGGCGTAATCTGAATTTTGATCCGCTACGCTACTTGTCCATCATGCACCAGACGGCCAGACATAGCCGGCCCATAGGAGTCGGACGTCTGCTGGACCAGGTGCGTCAGCAATTTCCCGACGTGCGTCACGGCTATTTCAACCCTCCCAAAATGCATTCTGATGGGTGAACGCCATTCATTAAAGAGGAGGTATGTGTATTGGTTTGTTCTTGACCCATTCGCGCAGGTTGCCGTATTCTGCACCTGTTCGGTAAAATGGATTGTCGTGGGGTGAAGAAGCGCATCTCACGAGCACATCGGGCCCTGTGGGGTGATGTCAGCATGGGAACGCTTTTTCAATGCATTGCGTGCGCCAAGGGGCAAGTCGATGAAGGATGCGTTAACACGTACAACAGACATGAAGCAGGAGGGTATATGAAATTCCGAACGACATCATTGCTGTTCGTTATGGTCTTTGGGATGACAATAGGGTCGGCGACGCTGTGCTGGGCCAAGGAGGTTGGCTACAACTATATCATCGCCTATTCCTATCGCGACAAAGTCGTCTATCATAGCCCCATTTTCACCCAGAATTTCAAGGGGAAAAGCTATAATGAGGAAGAGTACGTTGCGGAGACAGCCCTTCAACTCAAGATGGAAGCCGCTTTTCAGAACTATTTGGAAAAGAAAATGCAGGTGAATTGGGCCGATTTGACCTGTAGCGCGCGCGTGGCCTTCAAAACCGAAGATATCGCAAAGAAAAAGATGGAAAAGGATATCGGCGATTTCCGCTATAAAGGCTTCACACTTAAACAGACGCCGGCATTCGCCTACGATGACTGATTGGCGGCCTTCAAAGCCTGAGAGGTCCTAAGAAATAAGAAACGCGTGATGTCACTGCTGTGGCGCCGCGCACACTATCCCGATGGGCGTCCTTTCCGGGCGCCCATCCAACAGGGGCCTATCGCCTTTTGTTGTCCCCAAAAAGCACGATCTATTCCAGAAAAATATAACTGCGTCGCCCTTCGGGTGATCGTTGGGCGCGTTCTCGCACCATCCATGTAATCCAAATGCGGTTACCCGTAGCTAACCAATTATGTGCTTGATTTTTTATGGCCGTTGCATTAGCGTTCTTTAGTTTAGCAGTGGTGCCGGCTGATCCGGCATTTTTGTTTGCCGTACATCCGAAGAGGAACCCAATGGACGAAAAGGACTCTGGTGGTAGTTGCGAAACGCAACCCCCTAGTCGGAAAAAATTATTCCGGTCCAGTGCCGTTCGGCCCCGACAAAGGAACGTCCCTTCCGCGAGTGCATCCATGCGCTCGATCTGACAGGCACTCCTGAACGTCCGTCGGCCACGGCCGGGCTAGACGTCATCAGGAGGCGCTTTATGACCCTCGCGCTCGATATCAGTCATCTTCTGAACGCCAGTGATCCGCAGGCGCGCAGCCAAGAAATCGCCGCTCTTCGCAATCTGCACCCTTCGGATATCGCCGAGGCTTTGGAGGAGAGCAGTGCGGAGCCCGCCCAGATGGTTGAAATACTTAACCAAGTGGGCAACCACAAAGCGATTGAAGCATTTGCACAGCTTTCCATGGAGATGCAGCAGGAGTGCCTGGAAGAAGGCAAGTCGCAAACCATGCTGCGTTTTTTGGAAAACATGGAACCGGACGATCGCGTGGACTTGCTCAAGGCGGTGGATGCCGATGTGCGCGAGACCATCATGCCCTTGATCGCCCAGGCCGAACGCAACGCTATCCGCAAACTGTGGCATTACGAGGAGGGCACGGCCGGTGCCGTGATGACCACAGAATATGCGATGCTGCCGAAATATCTTTCGGTCGCCGAGGCCTTGGAAAAGCTGCGGCTGCAGGCGCCCAACAAAGAAACCATTTATTATATTTACATCACCGATGTGCAGCGCCAGTTGCTCGGAATCATTTCCTTGCGCGACCTGATCATGTCCAAACCCAGCGCGAAACTGGAAGCCATTATGGAAACCAACCTCATCCGGGTGCCCCATGAAATGGACATCGAGGAGGTGGCGGCCGTTTTTTCCAAGTACGATCTGTTGGCCGTACCGGTTGTGGACAAAGACACCCGCCTGCTGGGCATCATCACCGTAGATGACGTCATCGACATCATCGAGGCCGAAAGCACCGAAGACTTCCAACGCATTTCGGCGGTACTGCCCTTCGATGAAGAGTACTTCAAGCGACCGCTGCCGCGACTGTTCTGGAGCCGTTTCATCTGGCTGGCCGTTTTGCTGTTTACATCGCTCATCTCCACGACGATCATGGAGATGAATGCGGCCGTCCTCAACAAGATGATGGCATTGGCCTTTTTTATTCCCATGGTCATGGGAACCTGCGGCAACGCCGGCACCCAATCGGCCACCATGGTCGTGCGCGGCATGGCCCTGGGGGAAATCGCCATAGGCGATCTGGGACGCCTATTTCGCCGGGAGTTGGTGATGGGACTCCTGCTGGGCGGCGCCTTAGGCGTTATGGCCTATTTCAGGGTGTTCCTGCAGGACCGCGACATCATGCTGGCTTGCATTGTGGCTATCGCACTGGTGGCAACGCTGTTGACCGCTAATCTGGTTGGCGCCCTCATGCCCCTGGTGTTGAAAAAGATCAAGCTCGATCCGGCTTTGACGGCCGGTCCGTTTATTGCCACGATCATGGACGCGATCGGTATTGCCATTTATTTTCAGATCGCCTTCTTGTTGATGAAGTTTTTTTAAAACGCAACTTTCGGAATTGGTACGTAGTGAGGTGATCCGGGCGGGTGGTCCGGCGTGTGCCGCGGACCACCCGCCCGGACCACCGGCGTTTGGAACCCGAAAGTTGAATTAAAACCCTCCATTCCGGGAAGCCGGTTAGGATTTTGCCTGTGCAGTGGATAGAAGTCAAAGTGACCTTTGCCAGTGATGATGAAGATCTGATTGCTGAATTGATCGGCGATCTTTTTCAAAACCTGGGAACCAATGGCGTGGTGGTCGATGATCCTCATCTGGAACCCTCTGAAGGATGGGGTTCGGATGCCGTCGCCCGGCCGGCCCAACCAGCGGTTACCGGCTATCTGCCCGCGGACGAGCGCCTCGAAAGCCGCTGCCGGGATTTCGAGAAAAGCTTGGCCGATCTGTCGGCCCAACACGCTTTCCAATACACGGTAGGCTACCACAGCATCGATGAGGAGGATTGGGCCGAGTCATGGAAAGCCTTCTTTTACCCGGAAGAGATTACAGAGCGCCTGGTCGTCAAACCAACCTGGCGCGAATACACCGCCCAACCGCATCAGCAGGTGATTGAAATCGACCCGGGTATGGCCTTCGGCACAGGGACCCATCCCACAACCGCTTTATGTGTCCGCTTGTTGGAAACCTATGTGCAGCCGGGGCACGCGGTGCTCGATGTGGGCACCGGTTCGGGTATTTTGCTGATCGCCGCCGCCAAGCTGGGCGCCGGTCAGCTGACGGGCGTGGATCTGGACCCCGTGGCGGTCGGTGTCGCCCGTGCCAATCTGCTTCAGAACCAAATCGCCCCGGAACAGTTCACGCTGAGCTGCGCTGAGCTGACTCAAGGGGTGTCGCGCCAATTCGATATCGTGGTGGCCAATATCCTGGCCGATGTCATTATCGATCTGCTCGACCAGGTGACCACCGTACTCGCCCCGGGCGGGGTATTTATCTGCTCCGGCATCATCCAGGCCTACCGCGACAAGATCCTTCGCAAGATGGCGCTGCGCGGATTCAGCATTCTGGATGTGCTGGACCGTGGGGAGTGGGTCGCGGCAGCCGGACGGTTGCAATAAAGGGTGTCCCCGTGGTGACGCGCACCGCCGCCCGGGATGATCTCAAGCTCATTCAGCGGTGGCATTCAGCCAGGAAAAGAGGGCGACCCCGTGATCGATTGGATCGACAATATACCGGCCATCGTGCGCATCTTGCTGATCTTTATCCTGGTGCTGCTGGCCATCCACAAGAAATTGTCTCTCGGCAATGCTTTTCTGGCCGGTGCGGTGGCGCTGGGCCTGGTTTTCGGCATGTCGCCACCGGGCATTGCCGGTTCTATCGCTTCATCTCTGATGCATCCCAAAACCCTTAGCTTAGCGGCCGTGGTCTCGCTGATCCTCGTATTCAGCCATTCCCTGGAAAAATCGGGTCAGATGGTGCGCCTCCTGGATGCCTTCCGAGGTCTGATCCGCCGACCAAAAGTGAGCCTGGTGATTTTTCCGGCCCTGATCGGCCTGCTGCCCATGCCGGGCGGCGCCATCTTTTCCGCGCCCATGGTTAAAAACCTGGGGCGCGATCACAGCCTGACAGTTTCGCAACTGAGTTACATCAATTATTGGTTTCGCCATATCTGGGAATACTGGTGGCCGCTGTATCCGGGCATTCTGTTGACCACGGCCCTGGCCCACATTGATCTGTGGCGCCTGGTGATCCTTTTCGCACCGATGACAGCGGTAGCCCTGGCCATCGGGTACTGGCCCTTGCGCGGCGTGGTCGAAAGCGTCGGAGAAGCAGTCGTCGTACGCAAACCCCTGGCCCCGTTCGCCAAGGAAATGGCACCGATTGCCGCTGTGATCGGTTTCGGGTTGATCTTCGGACTGCTGCTCTCGGCCGCACGCCTGACGATTGTCCAAAACATTGCCAAGGAGGCCGGGCTGATTGCCGCCTTGCTGATAGCGATCGTCTGGGTGTGGCACACCAACGGCATGGCTTGGCGCACCCGCTGGGCTATTCTCAAAAATCCGGCGCTGATCCGGATGGTTTACATGATCGCCGCCATTCTGATGTTCCAGGGCGTTCTGGAAGATAGCCGCGCGGTGGACCTGGTGAGCCGGGAGATGCTTCGCTGGCATATTCCTTTGATGCCCATCGTTATGTTGCTCCCTTTTCTGGTCGGCAGTGTTGTGGGCATTACCATTGCTTTCGTGGGGACCACTTTTCCCATCCTGATCTCCCTGATTCACGCCTTCGGGGAAGAAAACCTGCTGCTGCCCTACCTGATGTTGGCCCTGACCAGCGGGTTTGTCGGCGTGCTGGTGTCGCCCTTGCATTTGTGCCTGTTGTTATCCAATGCGTATTTTAAAACCACCTTGCTGCCGGTTTACAGGCTCATGGGTATCCCCCTCGCTGCTCTGGTGAGCGCGGCAGTCCTGTACTTCCTGTTATTGCGGATTTGGATGTAGGGTGTTAGACATGCACGCAAAAGCGTGTATCTTGAAGGAAGAGAACGGAGGGTGAACCCAAGATCGGTCAGTGAAGGGAAGGTGCGCCATGCAACGATTCAAGGTGACTGTTTTCAAACCCTTTCCATTTGAGAAAGGGCAGAAGATCCGTATTAACGGCGGCAAACGCAATGGCGACTGGGAAGTCATCGGCATCAGCGACACCAAGGTGACCCTGCGCTGTCCCCTATCCGGCCGACAATTCGAATGGGACCGTTTCTGCTACCTCGCCGATGTGCTGGACGACGAGATCTGGCCGGAAAGTCACTAGGAAGTTAAGGTGATCCCCCGATTCAATCAGTGCGGTTTTTGAACCGGCACTTCTTTGATTATGTTTAACTGAATTCAAACGATAAAGCCTGATACCATGTTCACTGCAAAAGAACGTGCCTCGACCGGATTGAAGGCACTGGATCAGCGTCTGGATGGATTGCTCATTGGCGATAACGTCATATGGTATGACGAAGCCGGCAGCATGGCCTTTCCATTTACGCTCAATTTCATCCGCGAATCCCAGGATCACGACAAACCGCTGATTTACATTACCTTCGACCGATCGCCCAAAAGTTTGCTGGAAGAACTGGGGCCGCTGGCGAAAAATGCGCAGCTGACCATCGTGGATTGTTTTACGCACGGCAAGGGCGACGGGTCGGCGATTTTTTCCAAATTTTATGAGAAAGACGGCGCCCAGTGGCCATATCAGGTAGTCAAAGTCAATGAACCGGTCAAACCCGACAAGGTGGCCGAGGCGATCTATGGCATCCACCAGAGGCTCAAAGGCGACGTGCGTTTTGTGTTTGAAAGCCTGACCGGCATGCAGGATCTGTGGGATAGTGAAGAGAGCATCCTGAAATTCTACACGCGCACCTGCCCGCGGCTGTACGAGCTGGATACCATTGCGTACTGGATAATCGAAAAAGGCGCCCACAGTACTCGGCTCAAAGCGCATATCAATCAAATCGCCCAGGTGGCGGTTGAACTGAGTATCCGGCGCGGTAAAAGCGCATTGACCATTCTCAAGGCCCATAACCGCCACCCCGAAAACCTGGACAAGCCTGAATTCTTCTGGGCCGACGGCATGACGGTCGGATTCGATAGCGACCGCCCCATGTCCGAAAAGATCGATCTGGGGGGCCGACTCAAATCGGTGCGCACCCGTCAGGGCGTGTCGCAGAAAGATCTGGCTGGTCTGGTGGGGGTGACGCCCAGCACCATTTCGCAAATCGAGAGCAATCTGATTTATCCGTCGCTGCCCGCTTTGATAAAAATCGCTCAGGTCCTGTCTGTCGATATGGCCTACTTTTTTCAGAAGAATGGCAATGATCGCAAACCGTGCGTTTTTCCGGGAAAAGGCAAAGCAGTGTATTTCCCGCAATTGCCCAAGGAAAGCATCAAGGGCCGCCAATTGCTGCCATTGGATATTGCCGCAGGGGTCGAGCCTTATCTGCTGGAAATTCCGGCCGGCAAAAAGCTGCCCTGTCACTTCTTCTCGCACAAAGGGCAGGAGCTCGGTTATCTGCTGGAAGGCCGACTGGAGATGACGGTCAAGAACGCGGTGCAAACGGTGGAGGCCGGGGACGTGATTCTGCTGGCCCGCGACATTCCTTCCCAATGGAAGAATACCCAGGATGCCCCGGCGCGGCTGCTTTGGTTAAAAGTGTTATAGCCGCACGTCCAACAAAGGCGCATGCACGATGCCCATGGTGAAGAAAATTGTCCGCTGGAGCCTTGGGGTGTTGTCCGCGCTGATGATCCTCGTGGCCGCGCTTCATTTTCTTTTGCCATGGATGGTAAACACCCCGGCGATCAAGGAAAAAGTCGCGGCGTACATCGATCGGACTCTCGGCGGGCAAACCCATATCGTCGAATTGCGCCCACATCTTTTGCCCATGCCCGGAATAACCTTAAAGGGCATACAGCTGTCCCTGCCCGGCCGCGCAGAGATGCGTGCGGACCTCTTGTCGGTCTATCCTGGTATTCTGCCGCTCTTTACCGGTCGCCTGCAGGTTGGTGCCGTCCGGGTTCATGCACCGATGATCGAACTGCGGGCGCCGACGGCATCGGGTGCCACGGCACCGTCGTTCGATGTGGCCACCGTTACCGAACCCGCGGTTGTCCAATCGGTTCTCCGCCGTTTGCCCGAAAACGTGCGCGTCAGCATAGACGACGGGCAGGTGACGGTCGCCTACGAGGGCCAATCCCTTATTCAAATCCAAGCCATAGAGGCAATGCTGCAAACGGATGGGAGGCAGATAGCGCTTGAGCTGGAAGGACAGTCGGCTGGGATCGGGGATTTCTACCTGCAGGCTGCGCTGGACAGCGCTTCCATGAATGGCAGCGCCCGTGTCGATCTTGCGGACGTCAGCGTCAGTGCCTGGGAGACCGCCCTGCGGCCGGGAAGCCGCGAACTGCTGCCCGATGCCGTAATCGACCTGCACGTGACCGCGCAAGTGCTTAAGTGGCAAACGGTAAAACTGGCGTTCAACGGCAGCGCACCGCAAATGACGTTCCGTGGACAGAATGATGTTGACGGCCGCGGGCTGCTGGTCGAGGGGAACCTGCACCTTTCCCGGCAGGCATTGTCCGTGACGCTGGACCGCTTGCAGGCCACGCAGCCACAACTGAATGCAAACGCATCGCTTACCTGGCCCTGGGAACCCACGCAGACGGCGCCCTTGCAGTTGACCGTCCAGGCGCGCGACAGCGATGTGACCGCCCTGCGCGCTATGCTGCAAAAGCTGATCGGCGGGCATGCCGGACCGCAAACCCTGATGCGGGTGATCCAGGGCGGCACACTGGTTCATATGGACTTGAACACCGCCGGCGATTCCGTGGCGGCTTTGGGCCGCATGGCGAATCTGCACATTTCCGGCGCGGCCGCCGATGCGCATATTGTCGTGCCGGAAGTGGATCTGGATCTGACCGAGGTATCCGGCGACTGGCAGTTTTCGGATGGTGTGCTGACCGCACGAAACGCCGTGGCCCAACTGGGGGCTTCCCGGGGGGGCAACGGCACCCTGACATTGGGGCTGCAGAAAGATAACCGTTTTATCGATCTGGAAGTCGATATTTCCGCTGATTTGGCGCAGCTGCCGCCTATTCTTAAAAAACTGATAAAACAACCGGCAGTGCGGGGTGAACTGGAGCGGATCACAAACGCGCAGGGGACAGCCGATGGCCATCTTTCCCTGTCCGGTCCGTTCAAGGCGATGAACGTCACAGTGACGGCCCGCAACATATCCTTGTCTGCCGCGTACGACCGGCTGCCTTTTCCTGTCGCCCTGCAAGGCGACACGGTCACTTTCACCCGGGACAGCATTGCTTTCAATGGCATCGCGGCTCAGATGAAAAATAGCACCATCGAGCACCTGAAAGGCCACATCAAATGGCATCCCACCCGCCAGATCGCGGTCGACAATCTTGCGGCCCGGCTTGCCTTGGATCAACTCTACCCGTGGCTGACAGCTTTCCCTGGCCTCAAAGCGGCCCTGGCAGACATCGATGATGCCACCGGCCGGCTCACGCTCCGCCAAGTCCGCCTTCACGGCCTCCTGAACCGTCCCGCGCAGTGGCAGTTTGAAGCCTCGGGAAGCATGCAGACTGTCACCCTGAGTTCCGCGCGGCTGCCCGGGCCGCTCACCGTCGTTAAGGGGCGGTTCACGCTCACGCCGGAACAGTTCTCGCTGGCCGATGCCCGCCTGCACCTGCTGGACGGCACGCTCGAAGGCAGCGCCACTGTCGGCAGCTACCGATCCGCCCAGCCGACCGTGCGGCTCACGGCTAAAGGAATCATCGGCGCCCGCGGTGCCGGCCACCTGCAGGATTTACTGCAGGTGCCGTCCGAACTGCGCGTGCGCGCGCCAATCAGCGTTCAGCGCCTGTCGCTTTCCCGCGATGCGCAGGACGAAACGCGCATGGAAGGCGACTTTAAGCTGCCCGGAGACTTGAATATCGCCACGGTTTTGAGCTTGCGGCCGGAAGAAGTGAATCTTCGGGATCTGACGATCACAGACCGCGCCTCCCGCGCCCAAATGACATTGCAGCATGACCTTGGCAACTCTATTTGGCGATTCAGCTACAATGGCCGTCTGCTTAGTGCGACATTGGTCAAACTCTGGCGCGACGAGAGAATGGCCGCCGGTGACATCACTGGTGACATCACCGGATTTCTGGATTTTGAGCATCCTGAAAAATCCATTGTGAAAGGACAGCTCGAAGGGCATGACATCGTCGTGCCCGACACGCTCCTTGGCACCGTACTGATCCCCCACATCGTGATAGAAGGGCTGGAAGACACCCTGAGTATCCAGCGATTGGCTTTTGTGCTGGATCAGCAATATTTTCTGGCTGAAGGTCAAGCCTTTTTTAAAGGCGAACAGGCCCGGTTGAAAATGTCCCTGTCATCGGATGACATGGATCTGGCCCTGCTGAAACAAAGGTTCGACAGTATCATGAAAGCGCGCGGCGCAGACGCCGGCGACCGGGGTCGTCCATTCGATCTGGCTGCCGACATCGATATTCACGTCAACCGCCTTTCCTACCAGCAGTTTGTCTGGGAGCCGATGCACGCCACCCTGACGCTGAAAGAAGGCGCAGCCGAGATGACGGTGCGCAAAGCCAGCCTGTGCGGTATTTCAACTATGGGCAGCCTGCGCTGGACGCCCGAAACGATGTCGATCGAACTGCTCCCGAAAGCCGAGAACCAGACTCTGCAATATGCCGAAGGGTGTCTGATCGGGGGTGATTCCACCGAACGTATCGAAGGGACCTATGCGATCGATGGGCGCTTGACCACGCACGGAACCGATGCCGAAGCATTGACGCGCAATCTGCAGGGGATGGTTCATTTTGATGCCGTGGATGGCCGCGTGTTCAATGCCGGAGAGGTTGGCCTGTTTACCAACCTGCTCTCCTTTCTGCATGTCAACAATCTGATCAAGCGCGACCTGCCCAACCTGAGCGAAAGAGATTACCAGTTCAATCGCATTCGCCTTGATTTGCGTTTTCAGGGCGGCCGCGCCGAATTGCAAGAGGCCCAGATCGATAGTCACGGGTTGAACATGGTCGGGGAAGGCGATATCGACCTGCTGAACCGGCGGCTGAATTTATCCGTGCTGGTGTCACCGTTGACGACCTTGGACAGCATCATCCGATATATTCCCCTGGTTGGCAACATTCTGAAAGGGACCCTGGTGGCCATTCCCGTGGGCGTGCGCGGGCCTCTGGCCAATCCGCGTGTGACGCCCCTGTCACCCAAAGCCGTGGGCCAGCGTCTGCTTGGCATTATGGAGCGTACGCTGAAAACGCCGTTCAGGCTGATCGAACCCATCCTGCCTTCGCAGGAAGAACGGCAAGAGCAATGAAGGGCGAACAATGCCCGTGCCATACCCCTGCTCAATCGCTGGTAAGGCGCGGCAGCGTGATGTGGAAGGTGGCGCCCCGGCCCAACGCGCTTTCCACCTGGATCCGGCCATGATGATGCTCGATAATGCGTTTCGTGATGGCCAGCCCCAAACCGCTGCCCTGCGGGCGCCCGCGTCCAGTGTCGGACGTGATTTGGCGAAACTGCTCAAAAATGGTTGCCTGATCATCGGGGTGAATGCCGATGCCATTGTCACTGACGCTGACGTTCAATGCGAGCCGGTCTTGGGAAAGTGCGACGTGAATGCGGCCGGTACCCGGATCGCAGAATTTGACCGCATTGGAGATCAGGTTGATGACGGCTTGCATTAAACGATCGCGATCTCCGCTGATCAAGGGTACCGAAGCGGGCAGCGTCGTGGTCATCTGCATTTGTTTATCGCTGACCAGTTGCCGGGTAGCGTTGCAGGCGTCCCGGATCAGATGAACCAGATCGACCGCTTCGCTGCGCCATTGCATCTCGCCGGACGCAATTTTCTGGAAATCCAGGACCTGATTGATCAGACGCGAAAGGCGCTGGATTTCGTTGATCATGATTTCCAGAAAATTCTTCTGCTCCGCCTGGCTCGCATCCGGGTAATCGCGCAGAATTTCGGCAATCGATTGAATTGCGGTCAACGGAGTACGCAGTTCGTGGGAGACGGTGGCGATGAATTCGTCTTTAAGACGGTCCAATTCCTTGAGCTGCTCGTTGGCCGCCTGCAGGCCGGCGGTGACCTTTTCCAATTCCCGGCTGTAAATAATGACTTGGCGGGTTTCATCGAGAATGTTCATCACTTCCTCGATGCCCAGGGGTTCTTCCTTGACGACCGAGGCCACCATAACGCGTGCTGAAGCCGATCCGATCGCGCCGGCCAGCAGTTTCTCCACATGGGTGACAAAGCCCGGGTCGGCGGTCATGGTCTGGCTCGAATCGATGGCATGGCTGCGGGTGATTTGTCCCAGAGCTTCTTCGGCCCGTTCTTTGCCCAGAAAACGTTCCAGCAAAGAGGCCAGATCTGGAATACGCGCCGTTCCGCGCCACACCAGGGCCCCTTCTGTCTGCTCGGACAAGCGGAACACATCCACGAACAGGTTGGCCTGGGCATGTTCCAGGACCGTCGGTCGGCTGAACAACGACACGATTACATAGGTGAAGGTATTGGCTAACAGGCTCCAGAAGACAGCGTGCGAGACGCGATCCATGCCCTGCAGGCCCATCAGTTCGAACGGTCTCAGCCAGGACCGACCCCAAGGTCCTTCCTCGATGAACGCGTCCGGCAAAATTCCCGCGGCGGAGAGTGACGGCAGTACCATGGTGTACCCCCACAACGTGAAGCCGACCGCCATCGACCACAAGGCTCCTTTCAGGGTTCCGCCCTTCCAGTAAAGGCCGCCCAGCAGGGCCGGCGCGAACTGGGCAACGGCCGTGAAGGAGACCAGTCCGATGGACACCAGGGTATAAAATTCGGCGGTCAGGTGGAAATAGATATATCCCAGCATGATGATCAATACGATCGACGCGTGCCGGATGGCGATCAGCCACGCGCTGAAATCGCTGCGGCTGGCCATTTTCAGCGTGGGGATATGCAGCAGCAAGGGCATGACCAAATTGTTGCAGATCATGGTCGACAAAGCGATGGTTTCAACGATCACCATGCCGGTGGCTGCCGACATGCCACCGATAAACACCAGCAGCGCCAAGGTCTTTTGTTGGTTGGCCATGGGAAGTCGCAGCACAAAGGTGTCCGGGTCAACGATCTGGTCGCCGAAATAGAGCATGCCGGCCATGCCGACCGGCACCACGAAAAGGTTGATCGCCAGCATGTACAATGGAAAGATCCAGATCGCTTTGCGCAAATGATCTTCGTCCACATTTTCGACGACCGAGACCTGGAATTGGCGCGGCAGCAGAATAATGGCCAGCATGCTGAGGAAACAGTAGATGGACCAATCGATGAAAGCCCCTCCGCCGGCATTGTCGAATGTCAGCAGAGACGAGAGGCGCGGTTGGGCCAGGGCCTGACTGAAGAGATCGGTAAAGCCGGCAAACAAGAAGAAGGTGGCAAAAATGCCGATGGCCAGGAATGCTACCAACTTGACCAACGACTCCAGGGCAATCGCCGCAACGAGACCTTCGTGTCGTTCGGTGGCTTCGGGTTTGCGCGTGCCGAATAGAACGGCAAAAGCGGCCAGCAAAAAAGCCACGTAAAAAGCGGTGTCCTCAAAGATCGGCACCTTGGATATGTTCTGGGTCAACTGATCGGGCACGCTGTTCAGGATTTGAAAACTGGTGGAGATGGCTTTGAGTTGCAGCGAAATGTAGGGTACGATTCCCAGGACCGCGATGATTGTTACCACGCCGCCGAGCAGAATGCTTTTGCCGTAGCGTGAGGCAATGAAATCGGCTATCGAGGTAATATGGTGCACGCGGCTGATACGCATGATTTTGCGCAGTACCGACCACCCCAGGGTGATCATAAGGGTCGGTCCGATATAAATTGCCAGGAAGGTCGGACCTGAACGGACCGCGCGTCCCACACTGCCATAAAAAGTCCAGGCCGTGCAGAAGACCGCCAGCGATAAAGCATAAACATAAGGATTGTTGATGATGCTGCGTCCGGCATCAGCCCGTTTGTCCCCATAATAGGCAACGGCAAACAAAATGCCGATGTAACAGATGGAGACGAATATGATGGATTCGGTGGTCAGCAATGTCCGTTAACTCGTTAACCCGTTAACCCGTTAGTCTGTCAGTCCGTTGGCCTATGGTACTTCGGGTCCGGACCGCAAATCCTACCAGGACGATCAGCATCGCCCATACAAAAAAGATATAAGCGTAAACCAGGGGGATCCCCCATATCAGTCGGGGCACGTTGAACAGCGACAACAGGGGATAATTCAGAAGCAGGCATCCCAATAAAAACAAACTGATGAGACGGGTTCTGCGTTTTAGGTCGATGTGCATAAACCTCCTTTCAAAGCGCTAAGGTGATTCCTAAAATCGGCTCTGACACGGTTTATCGCAGGCTGAACACCGGTTCTCCGGCTGAAAGGTCATGAAAATAAGAATTGTGATTACCATGATTTTTTGGTAATTTTTTAATCTATTCATGTGTGGCGATGATGTGAGCATAGTGAAATTGCATCGGCGAGTCAATCAGACAAGTCTATGCGCGTCATCAATGTCGAACCCCGAGCACTCTTTTTTAGCATCAACAACGAATAACCATGAACAGCAAGAACATACTTATTGTCGATGATGAAATAAGCATTCTGGTGCCGCTCAAATTTTTGTTGGAACGCAACCGCTACACCGTCTCATTGGCACAAAGCGGCAAGGATGCTTTCGACAGCATCGCCCGCAACAAGCCCCATCTGATCTTGTTGGATATCATGCTGCCCGACTTGGATGGCTATGAAATATTTCAGAAGATCCGACAAAATTCTCAATGGGATGATATCAAAGTGATCTGCCTGACGGCCAAAAACCGGGATGTGGATATTGCCAAAGGATTGAACTTGGGTGTGGATGCCTACATCACAAAACCTTTCTCCAACGCCGACCTGCTGTCGCAAATCCAAGTCCTTCTCGGGGACGCGCCGGCACTCTGATCGTCGGACTTGGAAGAAAAGTGCGGTTCACGCATTTGAACCGGTAAATGTCCCCCTTCTTAAGGATAGGCAATGGAATTCCCAAAACAGTACAGGCAGTTCATAAACTTGAACCAGATGCAATTTAACATTTTTGCTAATTAAAACGGGTTCTAAAGACATTTAGGGCTGAATTTTCGGTTTATAAATATGAACTATATATCCTATAAACGCCTGCGGATTTTCCCATAAAAGATTGAAAACAATTTTTAAAACAAAATAAGTAACTGAATTTATTAATAATTAAAAATATAAGCGCGCATTTGCAAATGTTGGCAAGCCGCTTGCATTAACCATAATCGCCAAACCAATAGTTTTTTCATCTGTTCTCCTCCTTAACGGCCAAGTGAAACCATTCACTTGGCCGTTTCCTTTTGGCCGAGATGGCCTTCATAAAAATTCTCAACGCAGTAGGGACACCCATAGGGCACTCGCATGTAAAACGCTCTCAGGATACCCGAATATCGTACACGGGATTGGCGCGGACCACCCACCCGGATCACCGGGTTTTCAGCACGATAGATATGGAGCCAGGTAAAGGCCCTGCCAAGGTTCACATGCGATTGCCCTGGTACCTCCTACGAGTGCCATTGACCCGCACCAGCGGCTTTGATATTCTTTGTTCAAGCGTGCATCATGGGATAGGTGATAGCGTAAACTTTAAACTTAACACTTAACACTTCGCCATTGGTCACCTGAGTGAGCGGCATCATCATATTTTTTTCATAGTTTGACTGGCAGCATCCTTCACGAAAGGGGGAATCAATGCCGAGCACCATTCCGATTCAAACCGACAAGGCACCGGCCGCCATCGGACCCTACGCCCAGGGCCGGACTGGCGCGGGGCTGGTATTTGTCAGCGGACAACTGGGTTTCGATCCCGTTACCGGAGCGTTCAGGGGCGAAGATCTGGCCTCCCAGGCGCTGCAGGCCTTGGCGAATCTTCAGGCAGTCCTACAAGCCGGCGGATGCTGTCTGGAGGACGTGGCCGCTGTGGATGTCTTTTTGACGGACATGATCGATTTCGTTGAGTTCAACCAAATTTACCAGGATTTTTTCGGTGACCACAAGCCGGCCCGCGCCGTAGTGGCCGTGAAAGCCCTCCCCAAGGGGGGGCGGGTGGAGATCAAGTGCGTGGCCGTGAAGGCTTCAGATGCTTGAAGCCGCGCTATCAAAGCCGTTTCGTGAGATATCGCGCAATGGATGAGTGGATGCAAAAGGTGTTGCTGGTCATGTGCGGTGGCGGTCTGGGCGCGGCGAGTCGCTATGCCATCGGACTGCTGACGGTACGCTGGTGGGGGATTCAATTCCCCTGGGGCACATTGACGGTCAACCTGATAGGGTGTTTTCTGATCGGCCTGCTCTTCGCCCTGGCCGATCGCGTCCGGTTGTTGAGCCCTGAGATGCGCTTGTTGCTCATTACCGGCTACCTGGGGGCGCTGACGACGTTTTCGACATTCTCCCTGGAAACGGTCAATGCCGGGCGCGCGGGCCTGACGTTCCTGCCATGGGTCAATATCGCCCTCAACAACGTAGGCGGTTTGGCCCTGACCTTTTGCGGAATGTGGCTGGGCAGCCTGAAATAGAGCAGGGGATAGCCATGCTGAACTATAAGGCCATTGAAATTCTCACCAGTGAAAACGCGCGTTGCCGCAACAAGCCGGTAGCCGAGGCTGTCGTGCAGTATGTTCGGGGCCTGAAGATCGCGGCGCGCTGCATCGTCACGCGGGGTGTCGCCGGATGTTACGAAAGCGGCGAGATGGCTACCGCTCGGTTGGAAATTCTTTCCTTCAATATGCCTATCCGCATTGCCATCGTTGTGCCGGCCGCCGAAACAGAGCGCGTGCTGGCCGGTCTGGACAGTCTGGTCGGCGACGGCATCGTTGCCCTTCACGATCTGCAGGTGATCAGCCATCGGACGCGCAACGCGTTTTTTCCCCGCCAGCTCAAAGTGCGCGATGTCATGACCCATTCACCCGAGAGCGTTGCGACCGGCAGCCCGTTAAGCGAAGCGGCCCGGCTGCTGCTGTCGTCTATTTTCACCGGTTTGCCGGTGGTCGATGACCGTCAGCGGCCCATCGGCATCATCACCCAGGGCGATTTGATCCGCAAGGGCGGTCTGCCATTGCGCTTGGGACTGCTGGCGGAGGCGGGCCAGGACCGTCTCGCAACCGTTTTTGAACGTTTGACTGCCCGTACTGCCGGTGAGGTGATGAGCGCACCGGTGACGACCATTGCGGAGGACCGGCCGTTGGCCGAGGCCGTGGAGATAATGCTGGGCAAGGGTGTCAAACGCCTCCCGGCGGTCGCTGCGGACGGTCGCCTGACAGGCATGCTTTCGCGCCTGGACATTTTCCGGACAGTGATGCGCGAAGCGCCCGACTGGAAGGCCTTTACGGCCCAAAAAATCGAAGTGGATCATTTAAAGAGCGTCCGGGACGTGCTGCGGCGCGATACGCACACCGTATCGCCTGAAACACCATTGGACGAGGTGATCCGGACGATCGACCGCAACGATATTCAGCGGGTGGCCGTGGTCGACACCGCGGGCAGGTTGCTGGGTCTGATTGCGGATCGCGATCTGCTGCGCTATTTCAAACAGGGCCAGGAGGGCATCTGGCGCGTGCTCTCCAAAATCAAACCCATCTCGACGCAGGAGGCATGCCAGGGTGGCCTGGATGCGTGTCTGGCCGCGACCCGTGCCGGCGCCATCATGAACACCAGGTTGATAACGGTCCGCGAAGACACGCTCATTGAAGAAGCTATCCGCCTGATGACCGAAAAGGCGCTCAAGCGTTTGCCTGTGGTCGATGAAAACGGCCGGTTCAAGGGCATGATCAGCCGGGATTCGTTGCTGCGTACAGGCTTCGGCCAGTCGGCATGAACAACGCGATCTATAGAAACATGGCCGAAAATTCTACATCGAGACCGATCCCTCGCGGAAGTCGGTCTTGCCGATAAGGACGTTGATCAGCACCGGTTGTCCCTGACGGGAGGCCTTTCGCGCCGCCTGCAGCGCTGGCGCAATTTCCGCATGGGTGCGTATCAACAAGCCCTTGGCCCCGAACCCTTCGGCCACCTTATGGTAGTCGGTGGGCCGCAGGACCGTCCCCACATCGTCGTTGAAAAGCTTTATCTGGTCGCGGGCGATCTGCGACCAGCCGGCATCGTTGCCCACTACGGCGATGATCGGCAGCTTGTGGCGCACGAACGTATCGAACTCCTGCAGGCTGTAGCCTGCCGCGCCATCCCCGTACAACAGCCAAACTTCATCTGTCCTCCGGCACAACTGCGCGCCCATGGCGAAACCCGCACCGACTCCCAGCGTCCCGAAGGCACCCGGGTCGAGCCAGCGCAACGGCCCGCGCGGTCGCAGCACGTAGGCGGCGGTAGCCACGAAATCGCCGCCGTCAGCGACCAGTATCCCGCCATCATCGAGAAAAAGATCCAGTTGTTTCAGAAAGGCGATGGGGTTGACGCCCGCGATCGGCGCCGCAGCCATGGCCGCAATCTGTTCGTCGCGCTGGTCATCGGCCCGGCGCAATTCCTCTGTCCACGACTGCCAATCCTGCGGCGGCGCCGCGGCGGCATCGGCCAGGGCGCACAACGATTCCAGCGGGTCGGCCTGAATGGCCAGGGTCGGTTTGCGGTTCAGCGTCAGGTCCGATTTGCCGCGATTGATCGCGATCAGTTTGGCTTTGGCATTGATCGCGCGCCCGTAATCGAGACGAAAATCGCATGGCATGCCGGCGAGCAGCACCAGGTCAGCGCCGGTCAGCGCCTGGCGACGCCGGTGCCGCATCTGGAGCGCATGGTTTGCCCCCATGAGCCCGCGCGCCATGCCGGTCAGAAAAACCGGCGCGCCGATACGTTCGATGGCCGCGGCCAATTTCGCGCTTTCGGTCGGCTGGAGCATGGCCTGGCTGCCTACGATCAGCACCGGCTGCCGGGCCTGGGTGAGCAACCGACGGGCCGCGCCGATTCGACCGGGTTTGAGCTCCGGCGTGGCGATCTCCAGGGGCATCGGCGCCATGGTGTCGAAATCGCAGGTGAACATGCGGTCCACGTGGCGCTCCAGGTAAAACTGAAACAGTTTGCTCTTAATGCCTCCCGAGGCCGAAGCCCCGCTTTTGACACCGTACCATTGGCGTACGGTGGCTTCGCTATAAAGCAGATCGATCGGGCATTCCACGAAAACAGGTCCGGGGACCCCGGATCGGGCTACCTGAAAAGCATGTTCAAGGACCGGGACGATGTCGCAGTTGCGGTTGATCGTCACGGCCATTTTGACGATCGATTTGACCAGCGAGATCTGATCGATGTCCTGCAGCGATCCGCGCCCCTTGATCACGGTGGCCGCCGCACCGCCCAGCAGCACCAGCGGGCTTTGGGCCATCTGCGCATTCTTGAGCGCCGTGATGGTGTTGGTCACGCCGGGTCCGGCCGTGACTGCGGCGACCCCCGGGCTTCCGGTCATGCGTGCCACCGCGTCCGCCGCAAATACGGCATTGGCCTCATCGCGCACGTCGATAACGCGGATGCCGGCGCGCTTGCTGCCGATCAGGATGGGCGAAATATGGCCCCCGCACAGCGCAAACAGATAGCCGACACCATGGTTTTTCAACACATCGGCAATAATAGTACCACCATTGGTGTTCATCAGTAATCTCTTTTCGGTTGTTTGTCTCAGGCGTTTGATAGGAAAGGGTGTTGCCATTTTCCACCGGGGTGGCGCATCTGTCAAGAGATCTCGTTTTATCAGGCTTCCAATCCTCTACATGGCGGCAGGGCAATCGCATGTAAAAACTCACTCAGGATACCCGAATTCGTTTAGGGGATTGGCACGGATGAGGTGATTCGGGTGGGTGGTCCGCGCCACGTCAGCCATGAGATTTAGTGAGGCATAAGGCGTGCGTAGGGCATGGGGCCGCACTGTTTGAGCGCAGCGAGTTTGCGGCCCGTCCGGAGCATGCCTTATAGCCTCACTTAATCGAATGGATGGTGGCGCGAACCACCCACCCGAATCACCGGGGTTTTCAGCACGATAGATATGGAGCCAAGTAAAGAACTTATAACAGCACGCTGGGTGCCAAGGTTTACATGCGATTGCCCTGTGCATGGCGGCCTCTCTTATTTCCCTCCGCGATGCAATGTGCTATGGACTCTTGGATGTCTTCTCATGATAGATTTTAGGCCCGCAAAAAAGCGAGCCAAGTCACGTGAATATAGCGACAAAATACCTGCTCTTTGCACTTTTACCATTCTCTTTCAACTCGGGTTATCCGGGTAGTTTCTGACCATGGGCAAGCGGACACAAGAGGAAAAAAGCCGTGACATGCGGCAGCGTTTAATCGACGCGACCCTGGCATGTCTGCAGGAGTGCGGTTATCACGGCACTTCCATTTCCGGGATCATCGATCGCGCGGGCGTCTCACGCGGCGCCTGGCGATATCATTACAGCAGCAAACGGGATCTGGTGGCCGCGGCCGCCGAGAATTTTCTAACGGGCCCCATCACCAAAAGCGACGAAATGGCCGCTTTGCTGCGCGTCAGCGACCACCCCCTGCAAACATTGGTGGATTACATCTGGGAAAATTTTTACCAGGGCCCCTATCGCGACGTCTGGCTCGAATTGAATGTCGCCTGCCGAACGGATAAAGCCTTGCAGGAAAGGCTTTCGCCCGTTATTCAATCGTTCTTCAAGGTCCTCGATCAATTGTGGCGGGACCATTTTACCGCCGTGGAGAATACCGCCACCCCCATCGAGGCGTTGATGAACCTGACACTCTACACCATGCGCGGCATGGCCATCCAATCGATCAGCATCGATGCTCCCGACTATTACCGGGATTTGAGAGCACACTGGATCGAAATTCTCACTGGCCTGGTCCGATTTTCAGCACGGGAGTAGACGCGGACCCGCCATCATGCCTATGGCGTCTGCCGGGCGTAACATTCCAATGACAGGGCTACCGTTTTGGCGAGTTCTTCCATGTGATGACGCACTTCGGAGGTGCTGCGCCCGGGATAGTTGCGAAATGAGATGAGGATGCCGTTTAAAGCCGCAAAGTAGGCATGGGACAAAAACCGCGGGGTCTGTTTGGTGCCGCATTGGCCGAAGACGCGTTCAAATTGGTCCAGAACGGAGCGGGCGGCGAGATTGAGTTTTTCAAGAGGTTTTTCGTTCAGGCTGCCGTCCAGCATAAAGTGGGTCATCATTCGGAAATAATGGTCATTTTCGATCAAAAAATCTATGAACAGCAGGCCGAAGTCAACCAGGTCGGTAATCTCGCCTCGTTCGATGCGCTCGTTCATGCGGGCGATAATCTCCTGGGTTCCGGAAACGAATGCCTCCACGAACAGCGTCTGCTGGTCCGGAAAGTATCTGTAGATGGAGGACACAGCCATGCCCGCCTCCTTGGCAATGTCGCGCATGCTCACTGTCTCGAATGGTTTTTTCCCATAGGCCCGTTCGGCCGCGCTGATGATAATGTGTTGACGTGCCTTGCGCTCTTCTTTCTTGAGGCTGGCCAGGGTCGTGGCATCGGTGGGCATGATCTTTTTTCCGCAGCGGCTTTGAATGCAAAACAAGGGGCGGCATCAACAAGCCGGCCCCTGCATATGCAACATGTTGTAGAATGCCTATCCGTGGCTTTCCACCAAGGCCACGGCCAAATCCTGATAGGCGTGGTAAAACCGGTGGCAGAAACTGTCCCAGCGTTCGCAGGTCAGCAGGGCGGCCGGACTCATTTCAAACAGTTCGGGATGGGCGAAAATATCCAAAATTTCTTGTTGCAACGCCTTTACCAGATTCGAGGGGGCGCCGGCAAGAACGTTTGCGACAAACTGGTCCGGGCCATACCATGCCGAGGCCTTCAAAAGGTCCCGGTGGATCTGGGTCAAAAGAACGTTCCGGGGACCTTCCCACAACTCATTGACGGCTGCATCCCGGTAGAGCCGGGGCAAGGCGGAAAAATCCTCCATAACCCCGTGGCCGCCAAACAGGCTCATGGCCAGGCGCAAAACTTCCGGCGCATCCAGACTGCTCGCGATTTTCTGGAGCATGATCAACTCGCGAACCTCGAAACGTTTTTTCTTCAGATCTTCGCTCTCTCCCGCACCGGAACGGGGGGCAAGGCCGTTGGGAAGTGCCAGAACGTCCCGGTAAAGCTGGAAGGCGCCTGCAAGGGTGCGCTTGGCGCCGCGCTCGATCCTGGCCAGTTGCCCGGCTACCATGGGAAAACGGCCGATGGGAAGACCGAAGGCCTCCCGGAATTCGCTGTACCTGGCCACCTCGCGCCAGGCCCGCATCATGCTGGCAGCTCCGGAAAGACCCACCGTCAGTCGCGAATAAGTGAGCACGATGCCTACCATGTTGGCAAGACCGCGTTCCAGAGGTCCAACCGGATAGGCGATCGCACCGTTTAACGTTATTTCCGCGGTGGTCAGTTCGGAAGTTCCCATCTTCCACTTGATCCGGTCGATGGTGAAACCATTCCTGCGTTCGCGCTCTTTGTCGCCGGGTAGCCAGGAGGGCATGACAAAGAGACCAACTTTTTCCGAACCGGTCGGTTTGGCGGTCACCACAGCGTAGTCGGCATGGGTTGCGGAACAGAAAAATTTGGTGCCATACAACCGCCACTGGCCGTTTTCAAGACGGGCCTCCAGCAGGTTCGCACCCACATCCGAGCCGCCGTGAATTTCCGACAAATATTGCGCGCCAATGGCGAACTCACCGTTCTGGCCCTCCTTGCAGTGTGCCAGAATAGCCTGCGTTTCGGGTGTGCCGGCGTAGCGCTCCAGCAGCGCCACCATGCCTTCGGTGCAGGTCAGGGGGCAGGCCACACAGGCTTCGCCATTTTGGTAGATGAGGTACATCTTGATGAAACGCACCCAGGGATGGGTTTGCTCTGAAAAGAGGGCCTCACCGAAAACTTCTTTTTCCATCAACAGGGTTTCATAAGGCCTGACGATGCGGTCGATGCGGTTTTTGTGACCGTCATAATGCATCATGTACGGCCGCTTTTCCGGCCAGGCGATGGTTTCGGCCATCTTCCGCCACCGAAATGAGGCTTTTTGGGAAATCTGCCGGGCCGCGGCGTCCACCTGGTCTGCCTGCTCGCCGGTAAAGACCCGCACAGCCTTCCGGGCAAACGGGTCTTCCAGGTAGTAGTCGCAATTTTCCCGCCATTGGAGAAAAGGAGAAAAACCATAAGGGTTTTGAGCATCGGGATAGTTCATGAAAGCTCCTTTACATGTCATGATCCAGGCAAAACCTATTCGGCCAACTGGCCGCGCAGTTCGTGTTTCAGGATTTTGCCGGTGGCGTTTTTGGGAATGGCCTGCACGAAACGGACTTCCTTGACGCATTTGAAACCAGCCAGATCCTTGCGGCACAGGTCCATGATCTCTTCTTCCGTAACGCTGGCAGTGGGCTTTGTCACGATGAAGGCCACGGGGACTTCACCCCATTTCCGGCTTGGTTTTCCGGTCACCGCCACTTCGACGACGGACGGATGGGCTTTGATGACGGTTTCGAGTTCCGCAGGATAGATGTTTTCGCCGCCACTGATGATCATGTCTTTGAGGCGGTCGACCACTGTGACGCAGCCGCTTTCGTCAATTTTGCCCAGATCGCCGGAACGGTAGCAGCCATCGGTCAGGACCTGCTTTGTGGCCAACGGATTGTTCCAATACCCTAAAAAGACCTGCGGCCCGAAAAGACACAGTTCGCCAACTTCGCCGCGCGGCAGTTCAGCCGCAGTTCCGGGCGCGAAGACCTTTACAGCGCCGTGAAAGACAGGGCGTCCGGCTGTGGCCACCTTATCCAGTCCCATGTCGTGTGTCCAGAAAGTGATGGCCCCGGAGTACTCAGTGGCGCCGTAGACCTGGCAGATCTTCAGCCCGCATTGGTCGTAAAGTCGGATAAGGCTGGCGGGAACAGGGGCGGCACCGCAGACAAAATGACGGAAATGAGGAAGTTTGGGCCGCGCTGCTTCCGGAACCATGGCCATGGCCTGGAGCATCAGAGGTACGGTCATGAGGAAATTGATGCGTTCTTCGGCCATCGTTTGAAAAACCTTCACAGGATCGAAATCGGGCATGAAAACCGTGGTGGCACCCACGTGGACATTGGCGAAATAGGGAGCTAAACCGCCGATATGGAACAAGGGGGCTACCAGCATATAGCGGTCTTTGTGGGCCCAGCGCAGCGTGTGGGTGAGCCCCAGAGAAGCCCAGTGGGTGTTGTTGTGGCTGATCATGGCGCCCTTTGGTTTGCCGGTTGTGCCAGAGGTATACATGATGATGCAGGCATCATTGCCGCCACCCATATAAATCGGTTCGTCATCCGAACCTTCGGTCAGCACCGCCTCGAACTCGGGGTCCGTTCCCTGGCCGCCTTTGCGGACAAAGCGGGTGGTTGGAATAAGGGGGCGGATCTGATCCACGACAGATGCAAACTCGGCATCGTAGACCAGCAAGCAGGCACCGCTGTCGTTCAAAATGTAGGAAAGTTCGGTACCGGTCAGGCGCCAGTTCATCAGCACCGTGATGACACCTGTTTTGGCAGCCCCGTAAAGAGTGCAGGTTGCGTGCTCATTGTTTTTGGCAAGCACGGCGATGCGATCTCCCCGTTTCAGTCCGTTGGCCGCAAGATAGGAAGCCCAACGGTTGGCCCGGGCATTGACCTCCTTGAAAGTGTATCGGTAACCCGCACCCACGCAGGCTTCCAGATTTGGAGTGAGAAAAGCGCGATTCGCCAGGATCTGACCGGTATTGACACCCATAGGAGCCCTCCTGTTTAGGATTGATGATCCTTTATGAGAACACTGTTCTTTATATGTCAATACTGTTCTTGGCCGTCAAGCTTTATTTCGTTAAGGGATTCAGGAAATCACCCCGGTCGTCGGGCAAATCATCCTTGACAAATGAATGTATTTCAGTAAAAACATACCAATTGGTTTGTTTTTTACTCACCCGGATGCCACATCACACAGGGAGGATCACCGGATGGTTGAAAAAATGCCTTGGCTCCAATTCTACGGCAATGTCCCGCACACGATCGAATATCCTAAGGTCACCCTGTACGAAGCGGTCTTGCAAACCGCGCGTGCTCATCCGGACGCTGTCGCCTACGATTTCATGGGGTATACGGCAACGTATAGCGGCTTTTTGGCCGAGATCGATCGCTGCGCCAATGGTTTGGCCGCGCTCGGGCTGAAGCAGGGCCAGCGGATCACCATCGCCATGCCCACCACGCCCCAAGGCATTGTCTGCTTTTACGCGGCCAATAAGCTGGGCGCCGTGGCCAGCATGATCCATCCGCTGTCCACCCCTTCGGAAATCGCTTTTTACCTGAACATCAGCCAAAGCAAAATGGCCCTGACGCTCGATGCATTTTATGGCAAGTTCAAGGAGGTGATGGGACAGACCGGGGTCACGCATCTGATTCTGGCCAAAATCCCCGACTACCTGCCGCTGATCAAAGGCCTTGCTTTCACCCTTGTCAAAGGGCGCAAAATTGCCAAGGTGCCACCGGACCACCGCGTGGTGTGGTGGCGTGACCTGATGCGGACACCCGCACCCCAAGCGACGCCGGCTGGCATGCGCAGCGACGATTTGGCTGTCATTCTGTACAGCGGCGGCACGACCGGCAAACCCAAGGGCATTATGCTCTCCAACGCCAATTTTATCGCCGAAGGATTGCAGTGCGCCCAATGGGTTGGCATGGGCAAGGAGAGTTCGATCCTGGCCATCCTGCCTATTTTTCACGGTTTTGGACTGGGGGTGTGCGTCAATGCCGCTTTCATGGGTGGTGGCACCGCCATTCTGGTGCCCACTTTCACGCCTGAGGATGTGGCCCGGCTGATCAAGCGCAAGCGGCCGTCGTTTGTGGTGGGGGTGCCCACGCTGTTCGATGCCTTGAGCAAACATACAGGTTTCGGGCGCACGGATCTGAGCTGCCTGAAAGCCGCGTTTTGCGGGGCCGATACGCTGCCGCGCGTGGTCAAAGAGCGTTTTGAAGCGATCGTGCGTCGCCAGGGCGGCAATGTCAAGCTGCTTGAAGGCTACGGCCTGACCGAGGCGGTTACCGGCATCATGGCCACGCCGGTCAACGACTACCGTGAAGGCAGCATCGGCGTGCCTTTTCCGGATATGCTGGCCAAGATCGTGCGCACCGACACCATTGACGAGGCTCCGGTTGGCGAGGAAGGTGAGATCTGCATCAGCGGTCCGGCAGTCATGCTGGGCTACCTGGATCAGCCCGAGGAGACCGCCAAAACCCTGCAAACTCACGCTGACGGACGGGTTTGGCTACATACCGGCGATATCGGCAGCATGGACCACGATGGCTTCTTTTACTTCAAATTGCGCCAGAAGCGCATGATCAAATCGTCGGGCATGAATGTCTATCCCGCCCAGGTGGAAGCCCACTTGTACCAACATCCGGCGGTGTCCGAGGTGTGCGTCGTCGGCGTGCCCGATCCTGTCCAGATCGAACGCGTCAAGGCCTTCGTTGTTCTTAAGGATGCCAGCCTGGCCGGCCCTGAGATGGAAGAGACCCTTATCGCCCACTGCCAGAAGGACCTGATCAAATGGAGCTGCCCCAGGCAGATCGAGTTTCGTGACGCGCTGCCATTGACCCTGGTCGGTAAAATCGCCTACAAAGTGTTGCAGGATGAGGAGATTGAAAAAATGCGGGTGGCGGGGGATTGATGATAGCAATGAATGGGTTGCTGTTTGGATAATGCCTCAGAGAATTTTCAGGAGTTGTGTGAAATGGATCATTTTGAATTTTTTCGCCGGATCAGCGACAATCCGCGCGGCTACGCTGTCGATTGGAAACAAAAGAGCGGTGCCAAGGTGGTCGGCCACTTTTGTTCATACACGCCCCAGGAACTGCTGGTGGCGGCCGGTGCGCTGCCGTACCGTATCCTGGGCTCCGGGGCCGATATCGTGCATGCCGACGGCTACCTGCAGTCCTATTGCTGCAGTCTGGTGCGCGGTGGCCTGGAAGATGCCCTGGCCGGGCGGCTCGCATTCCTGGAAGGCGCGGTCTTTCCGCATACCTGCGATTCGATCCAGCGTTTGTCCGACATCTGGCGCATGAACGCCGGTTTTGATTTCCATGCCGACATTATCATGCCCGTCAAACTGGACACGGCCAGCGCGGCCGAATACATGACAGCCGTATTGGCGCGCTTCAAGGCCGATGTGGAAAAGGGCCTGGGGGTGACCATCAGCGACACGATGCTGCACGAGGCAATTCATATCTGCAACCGGGTGCGGCACAGCCTGGAACAGCTCTATGCCCTGCGCAGGCAAAATCCGCAGGCCATTTGCGGCAGCGACCTGCATGCTGTGTTCAAGGCCGCCCTGGTCATGGACCGCAGGGAATTGGCCGATGCGCTGGAAGCCCTCGTTACCGTTCTGAAGACCGTGCCTGCCAACGAAAAGCCGGTAGGCAAACGGTTGGTGCTTAGCGGCGGATTGTGCAGTATGCCCGATATTTATCAGGTGGTCGAAGCATCCGGCGGTCACGTGGTGTGGGATGATTTTTGCACCGGCGCGCGTTACTTCGAAGGCATGGTCGATACATCGGGCGATCCGCTGCAGGCGCTGGCGCAGCGCTATCTGCAGCGCGTGGTCTGTCCGGCCAAGCATGCCGGCATTTACGCGCGCGGGCAGTATCTGCTCGACAAGGTCAAGGAGAGCCATGCCGACGGTGTCATCTTTCTCTATTTGAAATTCTGTGACCCGCATGGCTTCGACTATCCCTATATGAAAGCCATGCTGGATGACTGCGCCATCCCCAGCCTCATGTTTGAAGTCGAAGACCAGCTTTCCGCCGAGGGGCAGCTGCGCACGCGTTGCGAAGCATTTCTGGAGATGTTGTAGGAGAAAAGAAGAAAGCGTAAAGTGAAGGTAGTCTATCATTTAGAATTTGTGGGTGGGGCAAAGGAGTTTTTCAATGGCATCTGTCGAAAAGATCGTTGATCCTGACAAGGCGCGCAGGAAGATAAAGGCCGACCGGCGCATGCGCGAGATCATGGCCAATTACTATATGGAAGCCAAAACGCCCAAGGCGCAGCGCGGCAAGAAGATTGCCTGGATCACGAGCGGCGGTCCGGTCGAGCCGCTGCACGCCATGGATGTCATCCCGATCTATCCGGAAAATTACGGGGCGATGATCGGGGCCAGTAAAATGGGCGTCCCGCTGTGCGAAAAGTCCGAAGAGATGGGCTATGCGCGCGATCTGTGTTCGTACGCGCGGGCCGACATCGCTTGCGCCACCGTGGCCGGCGGCCCCATCGGCGGGCTGCCCGAACCGGATATGCTGGTGTGCTGCAACAATATCTGCGGCACCGTGCTCAAGTGGTATGAGGTGCAGGCGCGCTATTACAACGTGCCGCTGTTCATTCTGGACACACCCATCACGCACACCACGTTCAACGACGATATGCGTCGCTACGTCACTCGCCAGTCCGAGGAGTACATTGCCTTCCTGGAAATGGCGTGCGGCCGGCGCTTCGATTACGATCGCATGAAAACGGTCGGCGACCTGTCCATCCGCGGGCAGCAGCTCTGGCAGGAGATTCTCGACACCACCATGCACAAGCCGGCGCCCATGACCTGTTTTGATGCTTTTTTTCACCTGGCCATGATCGTGACCTTGCGCGGCACGCAAACCGCGGTCGATTACTATGAAATGCTGCTGGCCGAAATGAAAGAACGCGTGGCCCAAGGCATCGGCATGCTGCCGGTCGAGAAATATCGCCTGGTGTGGGACAATTTGCCAATATGGTACCGCCTGCGCTGGCTGTCGGAGAAATTTATGGAGCGATCGGCCTGCCTGGTGGCCGACACCTACACCTCCGGCTGGACCAGCTGGATGCCCTACGTGGATCAGACCGACTTTCTGGGCTTCATGGGCGAAAGCTACGCGCGCATTTTTCTCAACAGCGGCACGGACCTGATGGCGGAGAACATCGTGCGCATGGTGAAAAAGTACGACGCGCATGGTGTGGTGTTCCACTCCAACCGCAGCTGCAAGCCTTACTCTTTCGGGCAGTATGACATCCAGCGCATCGTGCAGAAGAAATTGGGCATCCCCACCCTGATGATCGAAGCCGACATGGTCGACGAGCGCAGCTTCTCCGAAAGCCAGGTGGAGACGCGGATCGATGCATTTATCGAGATGCTGGGGTAGTCCGCAGGATCGTTTGTGCGTTTGCCCGGTGCGTGCGATGTGGGTGCTTTGCGTTGAACGCGAGCGAATCCAAGGGTCGCTCATAGAACGATAAAAACACGCTGCGGGATAGCCCCGGCTGACATCTAAAGGAACGATAGGCCCTACGGGCAACGGAGTAAACATGATCACAGCAGGTGTGGATGTCGGATCGATCAGTGCGAAAGCGGCTATCGTGCAGGATGGGGAATTGTTGACCACCTGTGTCATCCTGACCGGCTACAATTCCCGGGATGCCGGGCGGCAGGTGTACGATCAGGCGTTGGCCCAACTGACTATGCAAGCCGGCCGGATCGACAAGATCGTGGCCACCGGGTATGGCCGCAACAGCATCGATTTCGCGGACAAGGCCGTGACCGAAATCACCTGTCATGCCGCCGGCGCGCATTATCTGGATCCGCAAATCCGTTCGATCATCGATATCGGCGGTCAGGACAGCAAAGCCATCGTTCTTGACGACACCGGACGGGTCAAGGATTTCACCATGAACGACAAGTGCGCCGCCGGCACCGGCCGCTTCCTCGAAGTGATGGCGCGCGCACTGCAAGTCGATCTGGACGCTTTCGGCACATTATCTCTGGCGGCCGACAAAGCCGCCCCGATAAGCAGCCTATGCACGGTTTTCGCCGAATCAGAAGTGATCTCCCTGATCGCCAAAGGCGCGTCGCGGGTCAACATCATCGCCGGCATCCATGCCTCTATCGGCGCCCGCGTGGTCTCCATGGCCAAGCGCATCGGCGTGCGCCCACCCGTGATGATGACCGGCGGTGTGGCCAAAAACATCGGGGTTGTCAGAGCCCTGGAAGCAAAGCTTGCAACCACGTTGCGCGTTTCGGAATACGCCCAACTGACCGGCGCCATCGGTGCAGCCCTGCTCGCGGCCCGTTAGTTCACTGGGCCATTGGGGCGTTTGCCCGCCTTTTGCGCGATTCCTCTGTTAAAAAGCCCATTCCAATGGTAAACTCCCGTCGCCCAAACTTAAAATAATGAACACTTTAAAACATGCCCTACGTCAAAACCACCGATGATTGCCGCATCTATTATGAACTGCTCGGCGAGGGGCCGGGCAAACCGACCCTGACCTTTATCAATGGCACGTTGCAGACGACCGTGTACTGGAAACTGGCTGCCAACTCGTTGGGCCATCATTTTCGGCTGCTGGTCTACGATTCGCGCGGGCAGGGGGAGAGCGATCTGGGAACCCTCCCGTTGTCCCTGGAACTGCACGCATCCGATCTGAAAACGCTGCTGTATGAGGTGGGAATCTATCGGACAGCCCTGCTGGGTATCAGCCACGGTGCACGGGTGGCTTTGGCGCTGGCGGACGATTCGCCCGACCTGATTTCGCGCATGGTGCTGTGCAGCATTTCCACACGTGCGACGTTTCGCGCCAAAATGATCGTGCGCTCCTGGTTCGAGATTCTGCAGCGCCACAGTCTGGACGCCATGGTGTGGGCTGCCGTGCCCCACATCTTCGGCCGGGCTTACTTGCGCGGAAACGAAAGGCAGATCGAGCGTATCGTCAAAACCTTGGTCCGGCGCAACCGGACCGAGGCGCTGCGGGCCCATCTGGAAGCCTTGCAGAAATACCCCCCGCTTGGCGTCAAGTTGAAAGCCCTGCCTTTTCGGGTATTGGTGCTGACCGGTGCCGACGATCCGCTGGTCACCCGCGAAGGTGCCGAAGAGGTCGCCCGCATCTGCGGCGGACGCCATGTCGAGTTGCCCGGCATCGGACATTCGATGTCGGCCGAAGCACCCCAACCGTTCATCCGCCTGGTCGCTGAATTTTTGTCCGGCGCCTGAAGCGACCCGAATGTCGCACTTCGTCAGTGCACCGGGGGGGCATGTCACAATCAGCGATGAGATTCAGGAGGCGGATACCCAACTGCCCGACGCGCCGGCGTTTGGAATCCAAGAAGTTAATCCTTACGCCTCAGGAATCGCTTCGTAAGCTTCCCGCACGATTTCCGGGCCGTATTGCCTCTCCAGGCGGCGGATGATGAAATGGCCGCGGGCCATATCTTGAAAATGGTCGATGAACAAGGTGTTTATCAGCGCGCCACCGGCCGCGCCGATGGCCGGCAGGGCTTGGGCGGCCGCTTTTTCGGAAACTTGAATGCTGAAGCGTTCGGCAATTTGGACAATCAGGCGCACGAGCGCGGGGGCGCTCTTCTGGGCAATCCCCTTTTGAGCCACATACTCGGTCGCTTTTGACAAGGTCCGTGCCAGGGCAGCCCGCACGGCAAAATAGCCGGATTCGGCCGCATTATCGTTTGCGCTTTTGCCGCCCAACGCAAAAACCTCCAGGCAGGCCAGTTGGGAGGCAGTGCTGTCGATATCCTCCCCCTCGCTGCGAGCCACATCCGCGATTGATCGCAACATGATGGTCGTTGAAATGGGCAGTTCAGCGGCCAAAGCCGCGAGTCCGAAGAAACCGCCGATGCCGCCGGTTGCCGCGACGGCAATCTTGTGCCACCGATTGGAGGGCGTCTGCACAGGAGCATGATTCATTGTGGAAATGGCCATGTCGATGGCCTTGGTCAAGGCCGAGCGCGTAACGTCGCCGACCCGCTCACGCCAGTTGCCTGGCAGCATTTCGAATCCTTTTTCGATCGGCGTGCCCAACATATGCGTGATTTTTACGGCAATTCCCTGGTTTTCGAGCAATTGCCGGGCGATTTTCAGATCTTCCCAGTCTTTGGGCTGCAACGCCATTGTTTTCCTCCATGTGCCGGACCATGTTGCAATGAAATGCCACCCCTATGTGGGCTTTAAAGGACCCGACCCTCCCGCGAGTCACATGACCAATAATTATCCGGCGCACGATTGCTGTCAAGAAGGAGGGGGGATACGCGTGTTCGGGTAAAATTTACACGCCACCTTTGGTATCTCCTCGAAGTGTAACGTTATTACCCGGCTTTTCGACGTTAGCGCCAGACGCCCGAGTTTGCGAAAAAGTCTATAAGATAAAATTGACTATAATAATGGGTGATTACAATCTTCCGGGGCGTAGCCATGCTGTTGTGGCACATGCTTTGCTCATATACTAAGTCAAACGACAATAACGTTTACTTTTTTACTCTCGAAAGGAGAAACACCATGAAGATGCAAACCATACGTAAAACTTTGCTGGTTGGAACCGTTTTATTGGTAGCCGGCGTCTCCCTGGCCTTCGCGCAGGGCGGCGGGCGGGGCAGCTGGGGCGCCGGCTATGACGGCGATTGCCCAGGCTATGGAACAGGCCAAGGCATGATGAACGGTAGGGGTATGGGCCGGGGCATGATGAATGACCCCAATCTGACCCAGGAACAGCGCGATCAACTGGGTGCCGAGAGAGATAAATTTCTCGCGGGTACCGAGGAACTGCGCGATTCGATCCGCGACAAACACAATGCACTGCGTGAAGAGATGTCCAAACAAGATCCCGATGCCGCCAAAGTCGGTCAGATACAAAAAGAGCTGTCCGCTTTGCAGGGCGATTTCGATCAGAAAAAGGTTCAGCATCAACTCGAAATGCGTAAAATCCTGCCCGATGATTATCGCGGAGATGGTTTTGGACCCAGGAACGGTCGCGGCGCTCATCGCGGTCGGCAGTAAAGTATCGTTGGCGCGTCTCACCAATTCTGGTGAGCGCGCCTGATCGCGGAAATCGCCTGCAACGAAGATCGCTTTCGTGCAGGCATTTTTTTTGGGCCGTTGCCAGCCCGGCAGCATTGGTCGAAAGGCGGAGCACCTTGCCGTGACACCGCCGGGTCGGAACCTGAAAGTTGGGTGAAGAGGCTCAAAAACTGGTCCAAATTGCAACCCGGGTCTGTATGCTTATTGTTGATTTGGTTATGCAGTTCGCGCAAGTAAGACACAGGTATGGGGTGTAATAAGAAAGTTACGTTGCCATTAGAATCTTTTACAAAATGCATGCACGTAAAAGCGTCCAACACAGGGAGGTGAGCATATCAAATCGACAGAATGCCTCCCTTTACACTTTATACTTAACACTTCGCCAACAGTCACTTGGGCGAACTGCATAACCAGATAAAACACAAAAAGCATCAACACATCGACGAACCCCATGGGGAGTTGCTTGCATGGCTGAAAATCACATTTCGCTGCCACTGACCGGAATGAGCTGCGCCAATTGCGCGGCCAACATTGAACGCGGATTGTCCAAACTGGAAGGTATCCACAATGCGCATGTCAACTTTGCCAGCGAACAGGCCGAGGTGGCCTTCGACCCATCCCAGCTCAATGTGGGCGACTTGATCGCGCAGGTGCGTAAAAGCGGCTACAACGTGCCAACCGCGCAGGCCGAACTGCCGATCACCGGTATGACCTGTGCCAATTGCGCGGGCAACGTAGCGCGCACACTGAACAAAAAGGTGCCCGGTGTGGTGCAGGCCTCGGTCAATTTCGCCACTGAGCGGGCCACGGTCAACTATCTGCCCGGCGCCGTGACAATCGAGGAAATCGTCACCGCCATCGAAAAGTCCGGTTATGGCGCCATTGCCCCCCAAGAGGGGCAGGCCGGCGAAGATGCCGAACTGAAGGCCCGCGCGGCGGAGATCCGCGATCAAACCCGCAAGTTCCTGGTGGGCGCTTTGTTCGCCACGCCGCTGTTTGTGATCAGCATGTCGCGCGATTTCGGTCTGCTCGGTATGTGGAGCCATGCCGCCTGGGTCAACTGGCTGTTCGCCGCGCTCGCCACACCGGTGCAGTTCTATACCGGCTGGGATTACTACGTGGGCGGCATCAAAAGCCTGCGCAACCGCAGTGCCAACATGGATGTGCTGGTAGCCCTGGGGTCATCGGTGGCTTACTTCTACTCCTTCATAGTCCTGCTCGTGCCCGGCACCGGCCACCATGTCTATTTCGAAACCGCTGCCGTGATCATCACCTTGATCAAGGTAGGCAAGCTGCTCGAGGCCCGCACCAAGGGCAAGACCGGCGGCGCCATCCGCAAGTTGATCGGTTTGCAACCTAAAACCGCCTTCATAGTGGAAGCGGGCAAGGAGATCGAAGTCCCCTTGACGCGCGTGCAGCGCGATGCCACCGTGGTGGTACGCCCCGGTGAACGCATTCCAGTCGATGGTGTCATCCTGGAAGGCACCTCGGCGGTCGACGAGTCCATGCTCAGCGGCGAGCCGTTACCCGTGGACAAACAGGCGGGTGATAAGGTGGCGGCCGGCACTATTAACGGCGAAGGTCTGCTCACGTTCAGAGCCACGCGCGTGGGGCGCGATACGGCCCTGGCCCAGATCATCCGGCTGGTCCAGGAGGCTCAGGGCAGCAAGGCGCCGATCCAGGCCCTGGCCGACCGGGTGGCGGCTGTATTCGTACCGGGCGTTTTTCTCATCGCCGTGCTGACCTTCACGATCTGGTGGAGCGTGACCGGTAATTTCGTGCCTTCCATGATCCGCCTGGTGGCCGTGCTGGTGATCGCCTGCCCGTGCGCTTTGGGCCTTGCTACACCGACGGCCATCATGGCCGGTACGGGCAAAGGCGCTGAAAACGGGATCCTTTTTAAAAAAGCCGAAGCCCTTGAAAATGCGACCCGCCTGCAGGCCATCGTGCTGGACAAAACCGGCACCATCACCGAAGGCAAGCCAGCGGTCGTCGAAGTGGTTCCGCTCGACGGCATGTTGGGATCGGCCTACGAGGTGATGCAGTGGGCGGCGTCGGCCGAGCAGGGTTCCGAGCATCCACTAGGCAAGGCCATCGTCAAGTCGGCCCGCGCAAAGGCCATCGAATTGACCGCTCCTGTCGATTTCAAGGCGCAGGGCGGCGCAGGCGTGCAAGCGCGCATAGACGGCCGGCAGGTGCGCGTGGGCAAACCCAACTGGTTCGGTCCGGAAACCGAGGGCGTCGCCCAGGCCGGCGAAACCGTGGCGCGCTTGCAGGCCCAGGGGCATACGGTGATGATGCTGGCCCTCGACGGCCGGGCCGCCGGTCTGATCGCGGTATCCGATACCCTGAAGCCCGATTCACGGGAAGCGATCGCCGCCATGCACCGCCAGAATCTGAAGGTCGTGATGCTGACCGGCGATAATCAGCAGACCGCCCAGGCCATTGCGCGCCAGGTGGGCATCGATGACGTGCTGGCTGAGGTGCGCCCAGAGGATAAGGCATCCAAGGTCAAGGCATTGCAATCCCAAGGATTGAAGGTTGGCATGGTCGGAGACGGCATCAACGACGCGCCCGCCTTGGCCCAGGCCGACGTCGGTATGGCGATCGGCACGGGCACCGATGTGGCTATCGAAGCGGCTGACGTGATTCTGTCCAGCGGGCGGTTGACCGGCATTCCGCGGGCGATTGCTGTCAGCCGTAAAACCATGGCAACCGTGCATCAGAATCTGTTCCTGGCATTTGTCTACAATGTACTTCTCATTCCGGTGGCCGCCGGCGTGTTGGCCCCGTTCTCCGATTTGCCCCTCTTTCTGCGTCAGCTGCACCCGATCCTTGCTGCCCTGGCCATGGCCATGAGCAGTATCTCCGTGGTCTCAAACAGCCTGCGGCTCTATCGTGCTAAGATCGCGTAATCCGTAAGGAGGGCAAATGATCCAGAAACGTACCATCGGCATCGTCGGCGCCGGTCACGTGGGCATGGCGGCCGCGTATGCCGTTTTTTTGCGGGGATTGGCCGGCGAAATCATCGTGGTCGACCAAGACCACCGCCGGGCCGAAGGCGAGGCCATGGATCTGATGCATGGCCAGGCGTTCGTGGAGCGCGTGAGCGTGCGGGCAGGAGAGTATGCCGATCTGGCCGCTGCCCAGGTGGTGGTTATTTCGGCCGGCGTGGCCCAAAAGCCTGACGAGACGCGTCTGGCCCTGCTCAACCGCAATGCGGCCGTCTTGCGTCAGATCATCGCGCAGCTCGATGCGCATACGCCCGGTTCGGTGTTGATCATCGCCAGCAATCCCGTGGATATACTGACCCATGTGACCCAGGCACTCACGCGCCGGCCGGCCGGCCTGGTGATCGGCACCGGCACCATGCTGGACACCGCCCGTTTCCGTGCCCTCTTGGGAGATTATTATGGCGTGGACCCGCGATCAGTGCATGCTTACATCCTGGGCGAACACGGGGATTCAGAAGTGCCGATTTGGAGTTCGGCCCATATCGGCGGGGTGCCACTGATGGACAACACCATCTTGGGCAAAACCTTTGCCCGGGAGGAGATGGAACGCATTTTTCAGAGTGTGCGCCATGCAGCGTATGAGATCCTTTCGCGCAAAGGCTACACCAACACCGCTATCGGATCGTCGATCGCCCGCCTGGTCGAGGCGATACTGGACGATCAGCGCAGCGTCCTGCCAGTCAGTCGCCAGCTCACCGGGCAACACGGCATCGACGGCGTTTGTCTGAGCATTCCGTCCATTATCGGCCAGCAGGGTGTAACCGATGCCCTATTGCTGAGGCTGAACGACGTGGAACTGGATGGCTTGCGATATTCGGCTCAGGTGCTGCGGGAAAGTTTGCAAGGGATACAGGTGCAGGCGGAGTGATGTGAAAGGAGGGCAACATGGCAGACCGGATCGGAATCGTTATCCAAAACGAAAAAAGCGGTTGGGCGCGCGTCGCCGTGCAGCTTTCGGCAGGTGCCAGCGGATGTTTGCGCAACCCCGTGACCGATGGCTGTCAAACCTGCCATTCCGGCACGCGGACCATTGAAGGGCGGGCGGCCAATCCCATCGGTGCGGTCCAAGGTGACCTGGTGCGCATACGGATGAGATCCCGGGCGCTCTTCAAGGGGCTGACCATCGTCTACCTGGTCCCCATTGTTTTATTCATGCTGGGAGCTGTCGGCGCCGAATGGGCGGGGCCGCGGCTGGGCCCGCCCACACAGATCTGGCCGATTATCGGCGCACTGCTGGGGTTTGCCCTGGGCGCCACCGCGGCGCGAAAGGTGAACCGCAGCGCGGAGAGAGACCATCGTTGGCTGCCGGTTATCCGGCAGGTGCTCTCGCCCGCCCAGGCGCAGGAGCCGGATCCGTTTTGCCGGCCGCCCGAATTCCGCAGGTGATGGCAATACCGCTAGCGCCTTTGGCGGCGCCATTCATACAGCGCCAGGGCTGTTGCCGTGGCGGCGTTGAGCGATTCGACCACCGGGGCAATGGGGATGCGCAAAGCTGTGTCGCGCCAATGGGCGGGCAGGCCCTGGCCCTCCAGCCCGGCCAGGAGTCCGAAAGCCGGCGGGAAGGTGGTTTCGGCAATATCGCGCCCTTCGGCGGACAGGGCGAAAAGCGGCAAATTGTGCGGCAACTCTTTCAAAGAGGGCCCCTGGCGCAGGCGCATCAGGGCCGTCGTGCCGCCCGCGGCGCGCAGGGCCTTGGGATGGTAAGGATGGGCGCTTTCGGCCAGCAGGATCACTTGGGTCACGTGAAACGCCGCCGCTGACCGGATCACCGCCCCTATATTTTCCGGATCCTGAAACGGCACCAGCAGGCTGCAGCCCTCGGCAAAGCCCTCCTCCGGCAGCCAGGGGGCAATGGTCGGCACATCGATGCAGAGCAGCGGCGCGCGTGTTCCGAACAGGTCGAGTTCCTGGAACAAGGGGGCGGCGAGCTGCAGCCACTGCATGTGCTCCGGCGCCGCGTCGGGCGGCGGGGTTTGCTCGCCGCTGGTAATCCAGGCACGGCAGCGTTCCGGATACCGCGCCAGCATTTCCGACACCGGCCGTGTGCCGGCCAGCAGGGCTTGACCTTCTTTTCTAATTCCCCGTCCGGTCAGCATCCGTTTCAGGCTCTTGAAACGGTCGTTCTGTTCGCTGGCCAGCGCCATCACACGATGGCGCTGGGCCGCTTGCGCCGCCCGAACCCGGACGGGCGCATCCAGCCGTTCGAATACCACCAGGCGGCGCTCGTGTGAGGTGTCGCCGATGCGGTAGGGGCGATTTTCGACCAACGCGAAACGGTCGTCGAATTGCCGCGCGGCCTGTTCGATTTCCGCCTCACAATCCGGTCCCTTCATGAAGACCATGCGCCCTTTCCGGCTTAAACACCCCTGGATGCGTGCCAGGGTTTTATCCATCGTTTCTACGGCCCGCGTGATAATACCGTCGAAGGGCTGTTCAAAGCCCGGGCTGATATTGCGTTCGATGATGCCGACATCCGCCAGACCAAGATGGTCGACGACCTCACGCAAGAAATCGGTGCGTTTAGTGCGTCCTTCGGCCAGATGGATCTTAAGATCCGGCCGCACGATTTTCAGCGGGATGCCCGGCATACCCGGACCGCTGCCCAGATCCATCAGGGGCGACGGCAACTCGGTCATCATCGCCGGCAGCACCGAATCCACATAAAGCTTCAGGACCATGTTGCTGAAGTTGTGGATGCGGGTCAGATTCAACGCAATGTTGTGATGGCGCAGCAAGCCGTGATAAAGCCAGAACTGCTCGATCTGGCGCGCAGACAGTTGGATGCCGCAGTTGGCGAAGATTGCCGCCAGCGCCTCGGGACGGGGCGCATCGGTCATGGCGGGGCCCGGCCGCCGGCCGCGGACCGATGATCGTTTGCTTTCAGGGAAGGACGCTCCTGTATGATCTTTTTTCATCCGCTTTGGCCTGTCTTTTATGAGGACAATCACTTGCTGGTGCTTTATAAACCAGCGGGTCTGATTATGCAACGCGACGCCCCCCACAAACCCAACCTGATCGATCTGGCCCGGGCTTGGATCAAACACCGCTATCAAAAGCCCGGCCGCGTTTTCGTCGGCATGGTCCACCGCCTGGATGCGCCCGTGGCTGGCGTGCTGGCCCTGGCGCGCACCTCCAAGGCGGCCGGTCGCCTGAGCGCGCAATTCCGGGAGGGCGGCATCGAAAAACGCTACCTGGCCGTGGTCCAGGGGCGGCCGCCGCATCCTGCCGGCCGCCTGGTGCATCATCTTGTGCGCGACGGCCGTTACAGTCGCCCGGTCCGTTCGGCCAGCGAACAAGGCCAAAGCGCCGCATTGTCCTACCGCACTTTGGAAACCCAGGAATTTACCACTTTGCTGGAAGTCGATCTGGAAACCGGCCGGCGGCACCAGATCAGGTGCCAATTGGCCGCCATGGGCTGCCCCATCATGGGTGATCGCCCCTACGGCGCTGACCACTCCCTGCCCGACGGCCGCATCGCCCTGCTGGCGCGGCAATTGCGTCTGACGCATCCAACGCTCAAAACGCCCCTGATCTTCCAGGCGCCGTTTCCCCTCGGCTGGCCCTGGCCGACGCCGCCCAGCGAAGCACTTCAACCGCTCTGGACGCTCGAAGAGTACCAGAACGCGGGATTGGTCCTGCCGGAGTGCCCACGGGAATGACATCTCTTTGTCGCCATCTGCCATTCGAATAGCTCTGAATCGTCGTTCAAGCTGTAGGGGCGAACCTTTGTGTTCGCCCGGTGCGTTTTATGCCGGCGATTATGTTTAGCAATAAGGGTATCAGGGTATCATTCCGTGCCATCCCGAATTTAGGGTGGGCATTGCCCACCACCATTCCCCGCAAACAACAACATCCACTGATCCCGCCCAAGCGATTGGGTAGACACGGATCGAACATAGCGATGAAACGTTGAATAGGGCCAATCAAAGCGGCGATCGTCATAAGACAATGGTGGGCGATGCCCGCCCTACCTGGCTCGCTGCGTTCAAACAGTGGACCTATGTCCTATGCCCACCTTATGCCGCACTAAATCTCATGGCTGATACGTGGCGCGCACCACCCACCCGGCTCACCTCGTCCGTGCCAACCAAGCGTGCATCTGGTAAGAACGATACCATATCAGTTCGGACAGGAGACCGCCCTTTACACGTAACAGTTCGCCAGTAGTCACTGGAGTGAACTGGATAACCAAAATGAGAATTTTTTGGAGATAGCGCATGATTGCCGATCAGGATTTTCAACGCTTGCTGGAATATCTGGACCGGCCCTGGGCCGGTTACCGCAAGGTGCGCAAAGGGGTTAAGCGGCGCGTGCGGCAGCATATGGAAATGCTGGGGTGCAGGCGGTTTGACGAGTATCTGGATAGTATTGCAGGGAATCCGGAAGCGCGCGCTGCATGCGAGCAGCGTCTGATGGTCACCATCAGCCGTTTTTTTCGCGACCGGCAGTTATGGGAACACCTGCGGGCGCAGATTCTTCCCCGCCTGATGGCACGCTTCCCGCAGGGGCTGACCGCCTGGTCGGCGGGCTGCGCCAATGGAGAAGAACCCTATTCGCTGGTTATGCTCTGGGAAGAACTCGCGGCCGTTACCGCCGTGCCCGGTATTCGCATTCTCGCCACCGACGGTGCCGCGCAGTGTATCGAGCGGGCCAGGGCAGGTATTTACCCGGCCGGAAGTTTGAAAAAGGTGCCGGAAGAAATGATAGAGCGTTGGTTTCAGAAGGTCCATGGCGCTCGTCAATATCGAATCGACGACCGCCTGAAGGAACGAATCTGCTGGCAGGTGCATCAGTTGCTTGGCACCCCGCCTGCCGGTCCCTTTCACATGATCCTGCTGCGCAACAATCTTTTGACCTATTATCGCGGCCGCCCATTGCAAACCGCATTCGCGCGCATTTCGGCCACGGTGGAAAGCGGCGGCGTGCTGATCGTCGGATCGCACGAACATCTGCCGTCTTCAGCTTTACGATGGACAAGAGATCCGGCATGTTCCTGGGTATACTGGGCCGCATAGGCGGAACGTGCCGGATTCAGGCTGGGGTCAAAAGCATCGCGCGCCATGCCCACGTCAGCTTGTGTATCTCTTTCGCTTCAACGCAACTTTAGGGATTGGCACGTAGTGAGGTGATCCGGAGGTGTTGTCCGCGCCTCACTTGAGCGATATGGCGTGTGGCGCGGACGATACCCCCGGATATCCGGCGTTTTGAACTTTAACCGATGTTGTGGAACGGATTGATGTGGTCATGTTGTTCTTTGGGCCCGCTGACATTGAAAGTCACGGTTCTGACGCCTTCAACCTGCTCGGCGAATCCTTTGATTTTGTCGAGCCACTCGCTGTCGGCACTGGTTTCGAAATGGTTGATATAAAGTTTGCCCTCATCCGCTTCGACATGTACTTTCGGTGCAATCAAGGCTAGTTTGGCTTTTACCTTGGCCGAAAGGGCAAGGTCTTCGACCTTTTTGCGGGACTCCGCAGTCGCCTGAAAGGCCGATCTTTGAACCATTTGATACAGGATGTCCACGGCATCGTCGACCGTTAATTTGTGGATGTGCAAAACGATATCATAAAGCCGGCTGTCCCAGGTATCTGTTCCGCAAACCTGCAAACCCCATTTACGGCGCTCTTCGTCATCTTTTTTGAGGGTATAAAGCGCTTTCTCAGCGGAAATATTCTCCCGCCGCATTTCCTCTTTCACCCGATCTTGAATGTCGGCGATAATTCTGACTTTTAAGACATGCGAAATATCGCGCAGGAAATATTGTCCAGCCAGTCCGTGATAGACGATATTGTCTTTGCGGGCATGCTGGAGCAGTGCGGAATAAAGATAGCTGATATATCGTTCTTTGCCGTGAGTGAAACGTTCCAGAACTGATGGGGCATCATGAAGTGCCCGGATAAGCTTGATTTCAGGAATATTGAATTCATCAGAGGCATCCAGCAGAACGTCCCGCGAAATGCATTCGTACCTTAGTTTAAGGGCCAGTTTTTCAGCGACTGCTTTGCCCCGGCTGTAAGACCCTCTGTTGATTGTGACGATAGGCATCATACCCTCCTTGATTGTAACCGACCCTTTGATCAGTAATCATCTGTGTTGAACAGTTTCCGAGTGGCATTCTTTTGTTGTCATTTTCGGCATTTTAGGCTTAATTCAAAAATAGTCAACCATTGGGATGGGGCATTTGCCGTCATGCGAATACGCCCAATGATTGGGTGTGCATCCATGACAAAACACCCCCTGACAATGCCGACGTAAACATTCTCCCGCCTAAGGAGGATCATGAATGAAGAAAATCGGGATCATCGGCGGAATCGGCCCCGAATCCACCGTTGATTACTACAAATTGATAATCGGTGCTTTTCATGAAAAGCAGGTTGATTCAGCGGGCCCTGAAATCATTATTTACAGCGCCGATTTAGCGGCGCTTTTGAAGATCCTTGAAACCAAAGATCTGGAACTGCTTACCGAATGGCTGCTGGCAAGAGTTCTGTCCCTGCACAAGGCTGGCGCCGAATTTGCCGTCATCGCCTCGAACACACCGCATATCGTTTTCGAGAACGTAAGGTCAAGATCACCTATCCCGATGCTGAGCATCGTCGAAGAAACGCGCAGGTATGCTCAAGAGTGCGGTTTCAAAAAGCTGGGTTTAATGGGCACAAAATTCACAATGGAAGCGGATTTTTTCCAAAAGCCTTTCGAAGAGAACGCAATGACCGTCATCGTCCCCGATGAGGAAGATCAAGCGCTTATCCATCGTAGAATTTTTTCAGAAATAGAATTGGGCATCATAAAAGAGGCCACCCGACAAGAGTTGCTGTCCATAGTAAAGAAGATGATCGCCGGGCACGCCATCGATGCCCTGATCCTTGGCTGTACCGAGCTGCCCTTGATCCTCGACAAGTCGGAATTCGGCATCGCTTTCCTGAATACAACAGCTATTCACGCCGAAAGTATTGTCGACTTTTGCCTCGGTAAAACCTCCAACGCAGGTTAGGCACGCAACACAATGGGCACCAAGATGAATGATAGTCAGTTCGTTTGCCCCTGGTGGCTGTGTTATTCTTTTGATAACCCTTTACGCAAATGGCTGCACAACCCGGAAGCGATCTTGGGCCCCTATGTGCGGCCGGGAGACACGGTCATCGACATTGGCGCCGGCATGGGCTATTTCACTATTCCGCTGGCCAAACTGGTGGGTCCGGCCGGGCATGTGACGGCCATAGACGTTCAAGGTAAAATGCTTGCGGCTTTAACCCGGCGCGCCGAAAGATCCGGTGTCTCGAAAATAATCACGCCTTATCTGGCCGGTCCGGACACGTTGGGGCCGCACTCACCTGTCCATTTCATCCTGGCGTTTTGGATGGTTCACGAAGTTCCCGATCAGCAGCGATTTTTATCGCAAATCGCCCATTTATTAAACCCCGCCGGGCATTTACTGATCGTTGAGCCCCTCATGCACGTACCCCTGAAAGATTTTTCGTATACACTGCAAGCGGCTCAACATGCAGGGTTTGAAATAAGAGAGAATCCCAAAATACGGCTAAGCCGCAGCGCGCTTCTCAGGCGCACCGTGGATAGCATATAGGTCATGATAGCCTTCTTCTGGTGTAGATTGTAGATTCATGGTCTCAGGCCGCTTTTTCTTCGAAAAAATGTTGGATGTGGTTGCGGTACTGCATCGCAACGTGTTTTTTGTAGACGACAAAGTTGTTGCCATCTATCGCTGTGATCTGTCGGTCTCCATTATTGAAGAGGTCGAAGGTGCGATCGATGATTTCATCGGCCGTGTAGATATGATTTCGGTAATCCAATACATATTGCAGATCGACCTGCCATTTTTCCTGGCCCCAGCTGAGGTGGCGTAAGTGATCCCTGATATCGTCGATGCGTTCTTTGAGGTTGCTGATGGAAATGCGGTTGAAATGCACGTCGAAGGCTGAAAAGAAGATATTGGCCGGAAAAACGGGTTGCATGGACAAGGTATTTATAAAAGTAGTATGCGCCAACTTTTGGGCGGCATTTTTGATTTTACGCCCCAGAAAAGGCTCTTTTAAAGAACTCGTATCAACCTTTGCCGGGTGTCCGAATTTGATGGAGAGTTCACCTTTGCGCTTGTCACGGCAAAACTGGTTGATAATAAACCCTAAATCCTTCAGATAGACCTCGCTCGGAGCGGCGCCGGCCTTTTTCATGCGCAGCAGTTCTACAAAGTTCTCATCCTCCAGAACCGGCGAGTACGCCACATTTACATCCACCACAAATACGTCGACATCGGTGGCGAGGGCTGCTTCGATATCCATTTGAAAAGGCAGGTGGTGGAAACCATCGAATTTGCCTGTATAGCTGCGGCCGGTTTTGACATCTTCTTTTTTGATTCGGTCCAACAATCCCGATTTGACGCTGGAATAGCCCGGGAAAGTGACATACATTTCTTTGTTCCCAACCAGGTGTTGTCGATAGGCACGGCTGAGATTGAGTATATCTTTTCTACCAAGCACCGTTTGGGTGCCATCAGGCATGATCACGGTTTCCGGTTCGCGAAAGACCTTGAACGCCCCACGTGTAGCGAGGTAGCCGGCTATGCTCAATTGTTTATCATGGAACCGGTCTTTGAATTCCGGGTCGACAAACCTCGGCAACACATCTTTAAAAATATCCAGATGGTCGATGAACAGGTTGGACCCGCCTTCGGTTAAAACACGCATGGCATGCTCGCGAAACAACAGCGAAAGCAGCAGAAAGTCGGCTTCACTGAGATGATTTGGTTTAAAGGCAATGGCGCAGTCGGGATGTTCACTGCGAAACTGTTTAATCCCTTCCAGGCCGAGGACACGCATATTGAAGGTATTTCCCCTGGCCAACCTGAAAATGGTCATCTCAAGGGGATCGACTTTCTGATAGCGGTGTTCGATCAGCGCAAATCGCTGTGCCATCTGTTCGTAAAACTCATCTTTCATGGGTTCGTCCTATAATCGGTGCAATCCTGCGATGAAGATTGGCGCCAGTCGGGTTTGCGCAGGAAGGCCGCTGACGCAATCCAAAAAAGCGGAGCCTACCCTTTCACGAACGCGCCCAAGCCGGACCGTTTGGCATTAGAACGGCAGCAGCACCGTAAAAGTACTTCCCTTGTCGGGGGTGCTGTCAACTTGAATCTGGCCGCCTATGGCGTCGAGCAGGCCTTTGACGATGGGCAGTCCCAGACCGGTGCCGGTAATGTAGCGCGTGCGCTCGTTTTTGATGCGATAGAAGCGTTCGAAAATTTTATCGAGATGACGCTCTTCGATACCAAAACCAGTGTCGCGCACGGCCACACGGGCGTGCGTGGCGGTGCGCGAAAGGAGTAGTTTTATATGGCCATGCTCGGGGGTGTAGTTGATGGCATTGGTGATCACGTTACCGAAGATGCTCTCGAGTGCCAGCGGATCGGCCTTGATCGGAGGCAGGGGTTCGGATGCGCGCGACAGGGTGATGGTTTGCTTCTTGGCGGCGGCCTTGGTGCCAAGAAAAGAGATAATATTCTCCAGCAGTTCTTCCAGGTTGACGGACTTGGGCGTTTCGCACACAATGCCCGACTCAATGCGCGACAGATCGAGCAAATCGCCGATCAGTGCAATCAACCCCTGGGTTTTTTCTTTGGCGCGCGAGAGCAGATGCTCGTCGGCCGGCGATACCTGCCCGACCAGGTCGCTGAGCACAACGGCCAATTGCTCGTGTATGGTGGACAAAGGCGAACGCAGCTCATGGGAGACTTTGGCCACAAATTCCCGCTTGAGCCGGTCGAGCACTTTCATGGCCGTGATATCCACGATCGTGACGACCGCACCCACGCATTCGCCCCGCTTCCCGAGGACCGGCCGGCCGCGCGCGAACAGGAATCTGTCCTCGCCGACACTGAATTCATAAGTTGGGCTGTCGTCCGGACCGATATGGCAACCTTGCGAGAACTCCAGAATCAACTTGCGCAAGGCGTCATCATGCACATACGCCCCCAGCGGGGCGCCTTCTTTCGTTTCGGGCGGCAGGGCCATGTATCTTAAGAAAGTAGGATTGAAAAGGACTGCTTCGCCCAGGGCATTGGTGACCATAACGCCGATGGGCAGCGCGTCGATAATGGTATGGGTCCGGCTTTTTTCCAAAGAGAGATCGGCCAGCGTGCGCAGGCGGTCTTGCTGCAGCCGTCGGGCCTCTTTTTCCAGAAACATCTTTTCGCGGGCGCGATTGATGGCAATGCGCAGCTGCTCGGGCTCGAAGGGCTTGGGCAGCAGGTCGTAGGCGCCGTTGCGCATGGCTTCGGCCGCCGTTTGAACTGTGCCAAAACCGGTGATGATGATCACCACGATCGCGGGGTGCCGACTGCAGATCGTGCGCAGCACCTCCATGCCGTTGATGTCGGGCAGCTGCAGGTCGAGCAACACGATCGAAATATCTTCTTGTTCCAGAAGCGCCAGCCCTTCCCGGCCCAGGCCGGCCAGGGCAAGGCGGTACCCCATGGGTTCGAGGACGCGCCGCAATCCATCGCGAATCCGAGGTTCGTCATCGACGATCAGTACGCCGACCTGTTCAGGCGCGTCACTCATCCCCTTCTCCTTTTTCATGGCTGCGGAGCGATTGCACATAAGCCTCCCATTCCATGGGGAGCAGCTGCTTCTTTTTGGTGTTGCAGGTTTTGCAGGCGGGAACGACATTGCTTTTGGTGGTTTTGCCGCCGCGTGCCAGGGGCACGATATGGTCCATGGTCAGCTCCCTGGCGGGGAATGGCTGCGCGCACCAGTGGCACACTCCTTTGGCGCAGCGCCGTTTCCACCACTGCGACCCTCGGAGATCGCGCGCCCTGTTTTTTTCGGTCGCGATGTCGGACGCCTCAAGATCGAATGCAAAGGGGGTTATTTTTTTGTCCGATTTTGCCATGAGACCTTTCATCGGTACGGAAAATGGTATTGCGTAAAGCCATTTGAGTTTAACCGAATATGCTAAAAAATCAAGATTTACGAGAGCAGTTCAACGACAAGGCGCTTAAATTTGTCCCAAGCGACCGTGTGGTTCACGGGCTAGAGCCAGGGTCGCCAGCCACTGCGCAACCGCCTGTTCAAACAATCGATAGTACCTTTCCGAGCCTCCCAGCCCGGTGCGTCCGAAAAAGTAGTTAATTTCGAGCACCAGCGGTTCGATGCGTCCCTGTTCCAAGGCACGCGTATCGAAAATGAAATCGAATCCGCCCAATTGCAGACCGCTCCGCCGGCAGATCTCACGCGTCTGCGCGCAAGCTGCCGCCTGCAGGTGGGCATCGGCGTGGTGGTCGATCACAGCGCCCGCAGTCATGCTCGTACCGAAACGGTCGGTGGCGGGCTGTGTGCGCCAGTAGGAATCCAGGCGCCGTCCGATGACGGTCACGCGCAGGCATCGGTTGTCACTGGGGATGTACTGTTGGAAGAGAAACCCTTTTTGCCCGGTTCGTTCATTGGCCCTGAGACGCTCAAGAACGGCGTCCAGGTCCCGGGAATCGGCGATCTTGAACACCGTTGTCCCCTGACCGCCCCAATCCAGCTTAATGACCGCCGGCAACGCAATCACATCCGGACGTTGCGCGAAATCCGCGCTGTCGTCGTACAGTTCGCTGGCCGGGTGGGGCAGGCCCAGTTCGCGGAACAGCAGAATTTGCCTGCGCTTGCCGGGATAGTCGAAACGAATATCCATGTTGGGGAAGATGTGCGCGCAGTTGGCGCGCGCCATTCGGTACAGCGCCTCGGAGCACCCCTGGGGCAGAATCACGGCTGCGGCGCGCCGGATAGCGGCCAGGTCCATTTCATTCGGTGCGCGTCCGGCGCATAGGATATTTTCATCCGCCTCGATGATGGGGTGAAAGGAAAGAATCATGATATCCGCTCGATTTGGGGCAGCTAATACCCGAACCGCTGCAGGGCTTTTTCATCGCGCGACCAGTTCTTCTGGACGCGTACGAAAAGCTCGAGATAGACTTGGCAGTCGACCATGCGTTCGATTTCTTTACGTGCGGCTTCTCCGATCTCTTTGAGCTTGCGGCCGCCCTTGCCAATGACAATGGCTTTTTGCGAGTCGCGTTCGACATGGATGGTCGCGATAATTTTGACCAGGCGCTTCTTTTTTTCCTCTTTGAAGTCATCGATGGTGACCGCGGCCGCATAGGGAACCTCCGCGCCGGTCAGACGGATGACTTTCTCGCGGATCATCTCCGCGGCCAGGAAGCGTTCGGTCAAATCCGTCAGACTTCCCGGCGGGTAGAGCGGCGGGCCGGTCGGCAAGGCGCCGGCCATCGTTTCGATGAGCGCCTCCACCTGGGTGCCCTTTTCCGCCGAAATAGGCACAATCGCCCGGAATGCATGGGCCTGGGACCATTGTTCGATGAGCCCGAGCAGTTTGGGTTTGGGAATCAGGTCGATTTTGTTGAGCGCCAGGATGACCGGGGTCCGATGTTCTTTCAGTTTTTCAATGAGATAGGATTCGGCATCCGTATTGGCGCCGGTCACATCCAGCATCACCAGGACAAGATCGGCATCGGACAAGGTGGTGAGCGCCACGTCGACGATGCGTACGTTGAGCAGTTTCCCGGCGCGATGAATACCGGGTGTATCCAGGAAGATCAATTGAGCTGCGGGACGGTCCAGGACGCCAACTATTTTGTTGCGCGTGGTTTGCGGCTTTTTGCTGGTGATAGATATTTTTTGGCCCAGCATGCGGTTGAGCAAGGTCGATTTGCCCGCATTGGGCGCGCCGACAATGGCAACCATGCCGCATCTAAAATCTTTGTTGTCATCCGGCGTTTCTATTTGACTCATGAGGCCCCCCCAAAATAATCTGCATCTTTTCCCAAATTAATTCTTTTCCAAGGCGTGTCTTGGCTGAAAAGAGGATCGTTGATTCCAGCGGCAGCCCAATGGTTTCGGCAATGGTACGGCGCTGTTTGATCTGCTCGGTTTTGGACAACTTGTCCGCCTTGGTCAACACCGGTATTGCAGCGATGCTGTAATGGCGCAGCCACCCCATGAAATTGATCTCTTCCACGCCGGGCACGCGGCGCAGATCCATCAGCAGGACTACGGCCTTCAAACTGGCACGGTTCGATAAATACGTTTCCACCATCGGCCCCCATTGCTTTTTGACCGATTGGGGTACCTTGGCATAGCCGTAACCCGGCAGATCGACGAGCATCAGATCGTCATTGACCTTAAAGAAATTGATCAATTGGGTGCGCCCGGGCGTGGAAGACGTTTTGACCAGACGCTTGCGGTTGACCAAGGTGTTGATCAAGGACGATTTGCCCACATTGGAACGTCCGGCAAACGCGATCTCCGGATTTTCCGGTGGCGGATACTGAGCGGGTTTGACCGCGCTGGTGATAAATTCTGCAGATTTAATGATCATCGCACCTGATTATCAGAGAGCGGCGGCGATTGAAACCTAATTCCGTTTGCCCGTTTGCCCGTCGTCCGTGTGCAGGGACGCCAATCGTCCCGTTGCCGGTTTCCGAATCGACAACTGAACGAATCAGCGAATGAACAAAATTCTCGCACCAATCCCCCGTTTGGTGATACTTTCGTCCCATGCGCTTTTCCGACAAACAGCCCGCCTGGCTGCCGTATTTCCTGTTGGCTTTGACAGCCCTGTTCTGGTCGGGTAATTTCGTGCTCGGCCGGGGCGTTCGGGAGTTAATCCCACCGGTTAGCCTGAATTTCTGGCGCTGGGCCGGCGCCCTGTCAATTCTGCTGCCGTTCAGTTGGCCCCGGTTGTGTCGAGAACGAGAGATGCTGTGGCGGCACTGGAAGCTGTTGGCGCTGATGAGTATCCCGTCCATCTGCATATTCAATACATTCATCTACACGGCTTTGCAGACGGCCACCACGACCAATACGGTTCTGCTCAATGCCATGACCCCGATCTTCATCGGCGTGACCGCCCGCATCGCTTTCGGGGTTCGTATGCAGCGGCTGCAAGTGGCCGGGGTGTTGATTTCGTTGGCCGGATTGATGTTTATTATCACTCGTGGCGATTGGTCGGCACTGGCCGGCCTGACGTTCACGCGCGGCGACATCTGGACCCTGGGGGCGGCGCTGGCTTGGGCGATTTATTCGGTCATGCTGCGTTTGCGGCCGATGCAGATGGCGCCCCTGACGTTTTTGACGGCCATCATTGCCATGGGACTTGTTCTGCTGCTTCCTTTTTATTTATGGGAACTCTCTGTCAAAGGCGGCTTTGCGCTATCCGCCGCCAGCATGGCGAGCCTTGCGTATGTATGCATTTTCCCGTCCGTGCTGGCATATATCTTCTGGAATCATGGGGTCGACCAGGTGGGGGCCAACCGGGCAGGGCTCTTTTCGCACCTCATGCCCGTGTATTCCATTTTGCTGGCTTCCATATTGCTGGGAGAACGGCTGCACGTTTATCATCTGATCGGCATCGTTCTGATATTCGGCGGTATTCTTCTAAACAACCGGCCGGCCCGCCGGGTTTAAGGCCACTGGTATCTTATGCCAATGGCCACGTTCGTTCATCCAATGGAAGAAAGGTTTATTCGACCCTATGCTGGAAGCTGTATTGATCGATCTGGACAACACCATGGTGTTGTTCGATGAAACCGGTTTTTACCTGCGGTACATGGAACGCGTCGTCCCCTACTTCGAGGATATTGTTCCGGCCGAGCAGTTCCGTGACCGGCTGTTGCGGGGCATTCGCGGGCTGCTGCGCAACAATGGCCGGATCAACAACCAGGGTTATTTTCTGGATCAGTTCTGCGACGGTTGTGAAAGCCTGCGGCAGGATGTCTGGGCGCGTTTCCTGCGTTTTTATCAGACCGAATATGATCAAATTCCGGTTGCGGTCAAAAAACCGGATGGACTGGAAGCTCTGCTCGACCAATTGTCCGCATGGGGACTGCGGGTCGTGGTGGCCACCAACCCCTTGTTTCCGGAGATTGCCCAGCATGTCAGGATGTCGTGGGTGGGTCTGGAACCCCAACGGTTTTGCCTGCTGACCCACCTGGAAAACATGTCTTATGTCAAACCGCGCCCGGAGTACTACCAGCAGATTTGCGACATCATCGGGGTTTCTCCCCAAACCTGTCTGATGGTGGGCAACGATGCGGTCAACGACATGGTGGCCGGGACCGTCGGGTTGAAAACGTTTCTCACCACCGAAGCCGATCTGATCGATTACGGTGCCATCACCAAGGGCCGCAACATCCGCCCCGGACAGAGCTACCCGGCCGATTTCAGCGGCCCCTTGTCCGATGTGGCCAAGGTGGTTTCCGGGTATTTTTAAGCCGAACGGCCGTGCCGGAGCGGAGACCGGCAGGTGGCCTTTCAGGCTGCAGCGGATTTCAGGATTCAGGTGACCATGGCCCAGGCGGCTCACTATCCATTCGGCCCCGGCGTCCACGGCCCTCTGGATGACCCGGTTGGCCAGGGGGTCGGACATGCTGGGGCGCGCCACGGACGCGTGCGGCCGTATCGCTGAATTGAGCCGAGGACCTCACGGTGGAAAGCGAGGATAGCAGTTTCATTTATTTTGGCGCCGGTTTCGATGGCCATTTCCCGCAGTCCATCCATCAGTCCGGGCATGTCGATGGCCATCGGGCAGGCAATCGAACAGGCATGGCATCCGACACACAACCAGATGTCGGGGCTTTCCAGCACTTCCTGGCTGAAGCCATACTGCACCATCCGGATGATGCCATTGGGACGGTAGCGCATCGTATCCACGAACGGGCATCCGCTGGCACAACTCAGGCATTGTAAGCAACGCTGAAAATCACCACCGCAGCGTTGAACCACCTGAAGGCAAAATTCCGGATCGGTTTTGCTGGCCATCATTGTTTCACCTCATTGTCACTACGTGACGCACAGTACCATTCCGGGGATCAAAGTCAAGCGGGCTGACGACGCGTTCGGGCCTGTGTCGACCCGGGGCGGGCGTTACGGTTCTCGTACGTTCACACCTCATCCCGCTTCACCTTTGCAGGCGAATCGCCGGTACATTTCCGCACTTTTCGCCCCAACGGATGCAACGCAGCACCGAGCCGAGAATGCAATCCCGTGCCACGCCCCCGGCCATCCAGCGCGTTCATCAGGTCCGTACCACAGCGTTGTGCAGACATTACGCGCAAGCCCTCCCGAATAGAAAGATCCCGCCGCATCAGGTAGGGTTTTGCTTCAATTGACTTTGCCCAGTGGGCATTTAGAATTAGTCACTGGCTTTTTTGCTGATGATTCTTTATAAATGCGATTCTTGCACGCAATTGGACTGCTTTGATGAGAACAGATATCATATATTGGCTTTTTCTTCCGATGGGCACTATGGTGGCGACCCTTTTGTGCTGGATGGTCTATGGTGCCTGCCAGCGCGTTATCCGTAATCGCCCGGCCAAAAGTCAGCTGATCGTGCCAGACAACATCACCGGGCCCAGTCCGGCCACACGTCGCCAGTCCGAACAGGCTGAAATGGCGGTCCGCAATGCCGCCGGATACATTGTCGCTACCCCACTGGTCTTCGGCGGGTCCTATGCCTTCCTCTATTATCTGTATCCTGAGATGCGTGAGATCGAACCTGCGCTGGCCTTCGTTTGCGGCGGTACCTTCATGGGCGGTTACGCTTACTTCAGTTATCGCCGAGCCCGCCGTCAAAAACGCGAGATCCTGTGGTACCATGAAGCTCGAAAAGTCGTGGACCGGGCGATCGCCCCGTTCGTTGCGCGCGGCTATATTGTTTTCCGCGATTTTGTGACCGAAGGGTTTCAAATCGATCACTTGCTCCTCGGACCCAAGGGCGTTTTCGCGCTGCAGGCCTTCGTCCGCCAGACAGACGCAGACGCGCAGCGGACGCAGAATGCCACCGTGACGTATGATGGGCGTGCGCTGTTCTTCCCTGACGGAAGGGAGCATGTGATCATCGATCAAACGGAAGAATGTGCCGAACGGTTTTCCCAGTGGATCACGCAACGCGTGGGCATCCTGGTTGCCGCGCGCGGGGTCGTGGCGTTGCCCGGTTGGCGGGTCAAACGCATTTCTCCCGAAGGGCTCTCGGTCATCAATCCTTCCCAGATGGAGGCCTTGTTTCAGTATGTCACGCCCAGGCCGCTGTCTGAAGAAATGTTGCAAAAAATAGTCTACCATATAGAAAGCCACTATGATGCCGGCATGGACGTATCCAGGGAGATCGTCACCGGAGAAGGTCTGGTGACCTGACTTTTTTACGTCAGAGCGTGTCAAGGATGTTGGTTTCTTATGCGGGTTAGATAGGGCGGGATTGTAGGGGCGGGTGAAACCCGCCCCTTTGTTTTATCGTCCGGGGACAATGATACGTGATTCCTGGTTTCGCCGGTCCGTCTGTTGCTGTTGCTGCATTTGTTGGATCTGGGCGATAACCTCGTCGAGGGCTTGGCGCATGGCATTGGGGAATTCCTCGAATGCTTCGGCAAGCGTTTTGGCCTCCAACTTGCTTTGAATCGGCAAAGGGCCTTCCGGGGTCATCAGCTGAGTGCTGCCCACGAAGATGGGGGTACGACCGGCGTCATCGCTGCCGTCGGCCCGCACGGGAACCAGGCGGCGAATGGATGCCACCTTCAGGTCAGTAATGGATTCTTCCCGATACAGGTTGTTCTTGTCTATCTTGAAATCGATGTCGCGCGGATTGCCTAAATTGTTCATTGAGATCTCTCCTTTTTGCTTTTAATCGGCCCAACTAACCTTATGCGCACGTCAATGTCAATTCAAATCCCGCAGCACAACCAGGGTGCGCGAGGTTGCCCGAAATGGAATTTTCTTGACATTGCAAGGCCAAAAGCTAAGATACGGCTAAGTAAATTGGGGGGTTTTGTTTATTAAGGCCGGTTTTAAGCTGAAGGTGTTCGATGCCTGCTGGCGACCTGAAGTTTGGACCAAGGGATTCACGAAAGGAGAACGTCACTAATGGCCAATGGCACAGTTAAGTGGTTTAACGAAAAAAAGGGCTTCGGTTTCATTGAACAGGAAGGTGGACCTGATGTTTTCGTTCATCATTCCGGCATCAATGCCAAGGGCTTCCGTACACTTCAGGAAGGTGATCGCGTGACCTTTACCGTCGAGCAAGGGAATAAAGGACCCGCGGCGGTCAACGTTACCGTCGACTGATTCTTCGTCGGACTATTTAAAAAGGGGCATACCCGATCAGGGGTGTGCCCCTTTTTAAATAGAACCCCCCTCTGCGACTGCGCACGGCATTCGTCTGAACAACTGGCCTTCATTTTTATTTACAAATTCAACTTTCGGATTCCAAACGTCGGTGAGCCGGGTGGGTGGTCCGCGCCACACGCCATTTCGCTCAAGTGAGGCTAAAGGTGCGCTATTCTTCGCCCATGTTTTTCAACAACCGGATTTCTTCCGGCCACAGCATTTCATCAGGCGTTTCCAGAATGAGCGGAATAGTGTCCAAGCGCGGGTCTTTGAGAATCCGGCGAAACGTTTCCAGTCCCAGGGTGCCCTTGCCGATGCTTTCGTGGCGGTCTACGTGGCTGCCGGGCGCTTTTTTGGAGTCGTTCAGGTGAATGCCTTTAAGATAGTGCAGTCCGACGATGCGATCGAACTGCGCCATGGTTTGCAGATAGCCTGCTTCACTTTTGATGTCATAGCCCGCCGAATACGTATGGCACGTGTCCAGGCAAACCCCTATGCGCGATCGGTCTTCCACCTGATCGATGATTTCAGCCAGGTGCTCAAAAAGATAGCCTACATTGCTGCCCTGCCCGGCGGTATTTTCGATGACGGCCGTCACGTTGCGGGTCTGCTCCAGGGTGATGTTGATCGATTCAGCGATCATAGCCAAACACTGGCTTTCGGTCATTTTGTTTAAATGGCTGCCGGGATGAAAGTTGAGATAAATTAATCCCAACTGCTCGCAACGCCGGAACTCGTCGAGAAATGCCTGGCGCGACTTGAGCAGCCCCTCCCTCTCCGGATGGCTTAGATTGATCAGGTAGCTGTCGTGCGGCATAATGTACTTGGGATCGTAACCGGCCTGCGCGCAGTTCCGTTTAAATGCTGTGATGCTCTGCGCGGCCAGGGGCTTGGCCAGCCATTGGCGCTGGTTTTTGGTAAACATGGCGAATGCCGTGGCACCAAGGGCCTGCGCATTGAGCGGGGCGTTTTCGACCCCGCCCGCGATACTGACATGGGCGCCGATGTGCTTCATGGAATACTCCTGTCGTTGTTCGATACCCGCCTTATCGTCGATCGTCATAATGACCATTAAATGGGTCGTGCACTTCGCTCAAGTGACTATTGGTGAAGTGTTAAGTGTAAAGTTTAAAGTGTAAAGGGAGGCATTCTGTCGATTTGATATGCTCACTTCCCCATGTTGCACGCTTTGACGTGCATGCTTTTTGTGAAAGGTTCTAAAAATGACAACGTAACCTTCTTACAGACGCCCTATACCTGTGTCTTACTGATGCGAAGTGAAATTATAACTGAACTTTCGGGATTGGCACGTAGTGAGGTAATCCGGTCGGGTGGTCCGCGCCACAGTCAGTCATGAGATTTCTGCGGGCGACCGCCGGTCGCCCCTACAACGGTGTGCGAAGGGTGTTTGGGCCGCACTGTTTGAGCGCCAGCGAGTTTGCGGCCCGACCCGGAACATACCGTTAGCCTCACTTTAGCGAAATGGCGTGTGGCGCGGACCACCCGACCGGATTACCGGCGTTTGGAACCCGAAAGCCGTAACCCCCCACCCGTATCTCACCTGACCCGAAGTGGATAACCAGAAAATACAATATACACTTTATTTACCCCAGGTCCTTGTTTAGTAACATGATTGTCAAATAACTGAAAGGAGGATACTCTGATGAAGATATCCGATTTTTTCGTTCCCAAAATCGCGCGCAGCGATCCAAAAGTGCGCATCGCCGCCGTCAAGGAAACCAAGGACCCTCAATTGCTTGAAAGGGTCATAGAAAACGACAGCAGCGAGCAGGTGCGTCAGGCTGCGGCCCAAAGACTGAACGAATTGGCACCAAAGGCCTGAACCCGTCATAATTGCTTATTGTCACCGGCGGGGCGGTAGTGACTATCTGTTCCGGAGTGTTGCGTGCGGCCCAATGTCGGCCCCGCCGGCATCCCTTCAAATACCGGTGCACTACTTCACGTTCGCTTTTGTGTGTAACCTGCCGCGTGACATGGAAAAATAGAGCCCCGCCAGAGACAGCAGCGTCAGGATGGAAAAAATCATCCGGATACTCTCCAAAAATTGCGGAAAACGAGCGGGTACAATCGGCGTGTGTCCCATGAAAAGGGATAGAACCACAGTGGCCACCGCCATGCTGGTCATCTGGCCCATCAGGCGCATGGCCGCCACCGTACCCGAGGCGATGCCATAGTGCCGTTTATCTACCGAACCCATGATGGCGCTCATGTTGGGCGAGGAGAACAAGGCAAATCCAAATCCCATCAGCATCAGGTTGCCTACGATCAGGACCAGACTGGTTTCGGGGCTCAGCAGGATGAAGCCGGCCAGCCCCAAAACAGTAATGAGCATACCCGCCGAGGCGATCAGGCGTGGTTCGATTCGGTCGGCAAAACGTCCGGCAATCGGAGAGAACATCGCCATAACGGCCGGCTGGGTAACCAGCAGCATGCCGGCGGTTTGCGGCGGCAGGCCTTTGATGTACTGCAGAAACAGGCTGAGCAGAAATGTGACCGCAAAGGTGGCCGCATAATTGATCAAGGCGGCCAGGCTTGAAAACACGAAAGTGCGATTGGTCTGAAAAAGGGAGACATCGAAGACGGGGTGGCGCGTGCGCTTGGCGTGCCAGGCAAACAGGATGAGCCCGGAAGCGCCGAATGCCAGCAGGCCCCAGGCGTGTATGGCCGGAAGTCGGGTCGCACCGAACACCAGGGTGAAAATGGCGGCGCCGTAAAGCAGGCTGCCGATGACATCGAAAGGCTCGCCGCGCGCATCGGCCCATTCGCCTTTGAGCAGGCGTAAAGTCACCCAGACCGAACCGCAGCCCAGGGGCAGCATCAGCAGAAACAAGCTGCGCCATCCCGCATGCTGGGTCAGGATGCCGCCCGCAAAGGGGCCGACAGACAAGCCGACATAGACTGCCGATACATAAAGGCCAATGGCCCGGCCGCGACGTTGCGGCGGAAAGATCGACGTCAAAATGGCCATGCCGGTGGTCACGAACATGGCTGCCCCGAATCCCTGTAGCACGCGCAGCGCCAGCATCCAGGCGATGTTGGGCGCCAGGGCCACCAGCACGGATGCGATCGTGTACAGCACAAGTCCTGCGCTGAAAACCTTTTTGCGGCCGTAAATGTCGGCCAGCCGGCCGGCCGGCAGTAAAACGACCGCCATGGCCAGTAGATAGGCCGTACTGATCCAGCTCAAGGCGACCGCATTCACGTTCATTTCGGCCTGAATCGCCGGCAGCGCCACATTGACAGCCGAGATCATGAACGGTCCCATGAAGGAGGTCAGAACAGCCACAAACAGTGCGGAGCGTTCTTGCGCGGTATCGCGGTTCATGAAAGATCGCCATTTCGGGATGGTGGGGGGCATTCGACCGGATCGATGTCCTGCGGCCGTGCGTGGACCAGGCGGCAGGCTGCCGCGGAATCGGCTGCGTTTTGCAAGTACGTGATGACATTACGGGACAGCAGTTGCCCGATACACGTTTCCTCATCGACGACGATATCGGCGCCGGCGCCCTCGAGATCTTTCAGGTGGCGGTTGTAGCGGCAGCGGGCGGCAATCGGCAGGTGCGGGCGCAAACGGCGCAGGGCTTTCACGATCAGGACCGAGGCGAACGGATCGGGTACGGTAACGATGCCCATGCAGATATCGGCCACACCGGCGTGCCGCAGAATATCTTCGTTGGTGGCATCGCCCAGGTGCAAAGTGAGACCCATTTGCAATGCTTCGGCGCGGCTGAGCGGATTGACATCGATGATCGTCGGGTCAATGCCGTGTTCGCGCATGTGTTCCACGACTTGCCGCCCGGCCGGCCCGAAACCGACCACCAGCACTTTGGCGGGACCATGCCCGGCACCGTCCATCGGCGATCCGTCACCGGACGGTCGGGGGGACAGGCAATTCACCAGGGGAAAGGCCCATGCCACCATGTAGGGTGCGGCGAACATCAGGATGATGATGGTTGAGATGATCAGCTCGAAAAGGGTCTCGCTGAAAAGCCCGCCGCGACGGGCAGAGGCAGCCAGAACGAAAGAAAATTCGCCGATCTGGCCCAGGCTGATGCCGGTGGCCAGGGCGTGGCGGTGGTCCAGGCCGAAAGCGCTCGTCACCGCATAGGTCAGGCCCGTTTTGAGCACAAAGATCAACACGGCCGCCAGCAGTATCCAATGGCCATGCGTCAGGAAAAAGGCCGGTTTGGCCAGCATACCTATCGATGCGAAGAAAAGGGTCACCATGATGGTGCGCAGCGTGCCGATGTCGGCCTGAATCTGAGTGGCAAACGGGGACTCGCCCAGCAGCATGCCGGCCACAAAAGCGCCCAGCGCCGGCGATATCCCCATGCGGTGGGCCGCCCAGGTGGCTCCCAAGCCGACCGTAATGGCCAGCAGCACGCTCAATTCGCGGTTGGCGAAAACCCCCTTCGTCGCAAGCAGCACCGGCGCCACCTTGTACAGCAGCAGGTAGAGCAGCACGCCCAGGCTTACGGCTGCCGCGGCGATTTTGAGGATATGCAGCGAAATGGTCACGTCGGGACCCGGGATCAGCAAGCTGACCATGATCACCAATGGCACGATCGCGATGTCCTGCAGCAACAAAATGGCCAGGCAGCTGCGTCCGCGGACCGAGTCGATTTCGGCGCGATCGACCAGAACGCGCATCACCACGGCCGTGGAACTCAGGGCCACGATTGCGCCGATGGCCAGCGCCTGCGCCAGACTGGTCTGGGTGGCGGCGAGCACCGCCACTACCCCCAGTGTGCCGAGCACCTGGAGGGTGCCGCCGCCCAAGGCCATGCGTCCCATGCTGCGCAGGCGGCTGAAAGAGAATTCCAGCCCGATGGAAAAGAGCAGCAGGGCCACCCCGAGCTCGGCGGTCTGATTGACCGCTTGTGGGTTGAACAGCAGGGGTCCGATGATCGTTCCGGCCAGCAGGTAGCCGATAATCGGGCTCTGGCGCAGGCGCTGGGCCAGGGCGCCCAGCACGAAAGCGGCGCCGAGCAGCAAGACCAGATCGAGTAAAAAGGGCCACAGCGCCATCAGGGGGTCTTTCGGCTATTTTGGGTAATTTTGGCCCAGCTGTCCTTCAGGGTCACTGTACGGTTGAAAACCGGCCGGCCCGGGGACGATTCCCTAATGTCAAAACAGAAGTAGCCCAGCCGTTCGAACTGGTAAAGGGCACCGGCCGACGCATTGCCCAGGGCCGGCTCCAGTTTGCAGCCGTCAAGCACTTCCAGGGACTCCGGATTGATAAAGTCCAGGAAAGTCTTGCCATCGACCTTTTCGTCCGGATCGGACTTGACGAACAACCGATCGTACAACCGCACCCGGGCATCCACGGCCTGCGCGGCCGATACCCAATGAAGGGTGGCCTTGACTTTGCGGCCGTCGGGCGCATCGCCGCCGCGCGTGGCCGGGTCGTAGGTGCAGCGCAGTTCGATCACCTCGCCGGTGGCCGGATCTTTGATCACGTCGCGGCAGGTGATGAAATAGGCGTAGCGCAGGCGCACTTCACGGCCGGGCGCCAGGCGGAAGTATTTTTTGGGCGGCTCCTCGCGGAAATCATCCTGTTCGATGTAGATTACCTTGGAAAACGGCACCGAGCGCGAGCCCATCGCCGGATCTTCAGGGTTGTTGACCGCATCCAGTTCTTCGACCTGACCGTCCGGATAGTTTTCGATGGTGACTTTCAGCGGCCGCAGTACGCCCATCATGCGCGGTGCGCGGCGGTTCAGATCCTCGCGGATGGTATGTTCAAGCAAAGCGACATCCACCACGCTGTTGGCTTTGGCCACACCGATGCGTTCGCAGAAATTGCGGATTGCTTCGGGCGTGTAGCCGCGCCGGCGCAAACCGGATAGCGTGGGCATGCGCGGATCGTCCCAACCGCTCATGATGCCTTCCTTGACCAGTTGGATCAGTTTTCGCTTGCTCAAAACAGTGTAGCTCAGGTTCAGGCGTGCAAATTCATATTGGTGGGGACGGCAGGGCAGGGCCAGTTGATCGAGCACCCAATCGTAAAGCGCGCGGTTGTTTTCGAATTCCAGGGTGCAGATGGAGTGCGTGATGCATTCGATTGCATCCGAGATGCAGTGCGTAAAATCGTACATGGGATAGATGCACCACTGTTCGCCGGTGCGGTGGTGCGGCGCCTTGCGGATGCGGTACAGGGTCGGATCGCGCATCAGCATGTTGGGATGCGACATGTCGATCTTGGCCCGCAGCACATGACTGCCCTCTTCGAACTGACCGTCGCGCATGCGCTGGAACAGATCGATGTTTTCCTCCACCGACCGTTTGCGAAAAGGACTTTCACGTCCCGGTTCGGTCAAGGTGCCGCGGTACTGGCGGATCTCTTCGGCACTCAGGCTGTCTACGTACGCCTTGCCGTCTTTGATCAGGCGCACCGCCAGCGTATACAGCTGATCAAAATAATCGGACGCGAAAAACTCCCGGTCCTGCCAGTCGAATCCCAGCCAGCGCAGATCTTCCTTGATGGCATCCACATACTCCACTTCCTCCTTGGCCGGATTGGTGTCGTCAAACCGCAGGTTGCAGGTGCCATTGAACGACTGGGCCAGCCCGAAGTTCAGGCAGATGGATTTGGCATGCCCGATGTGCAAGTAGCCATTGGGCTCCGGTGGAAACCGCGTGGCCACCCGGCCCCCGTGTTTGCCAGTTTTCAGGTCCTCTTCAATGATGGCCCTGATAAAGTTGGAGGGTGTTTTGGTGTCGACGATATCAGCCATGCAGCGATCTCCTTTGAGTCGGGAATAAGCATTATGATAGGCATTTTCGCACGGTTGGCGAAGCCTCGCAATGCGCCGCTAAAATAGGCTATTTGGGGGGGCGGTGTCAAACCGCATCGGCAAGGCGCGTGAAAGGCAGGCCGCCGAGTTGACTTTCGCACGGAAGGATTCATTTTTAGCGCAGTTGAATCGTACCCATCTCGTTACCGTATCGCGTCGACATCGCAATGTGCCTGGTAACTGGTGAAATACTTTCAGCCATAGGCGTCAGGCCCTTCTTTCCGCCCGGTAGTGGCAGCTGCTGATCGCCGGCTGTTCGGCAGGCTGCAAAAACATCAACACCATGCTGGACTAACTTTTCCACTGAAGGACGCACATGGACGATCCCGGCAAACAGGTCAGCGCTGAAGGTATTGTGGTTTCCGTCCGGGGCAGCATCGTGGATGTTTTTTTCAGAAAGGAACTGCCGCCTTTGAACGCGCTGTTCTGGGCCGGCGATGGCGGCGTGCCCATCGAAGGGGTGGCCCATCTGGACGCCCACCGTGTCAGGGGGATCGCTCTTTCCGCCACATCGGGGCTCGGCCGCGGAGACCCCGTTCGGACGCACGGCACCCCCCTGACCGCTCCGGTGGGTAAAACGCTTCTGGGTCGGATGTTCAATGTTTTCGGAGAGCCCATTGACGGGAAAGAAAAGCCTCAAAATGTAGAATTTCGCACCATCCATCGCAACCCCATGGCACTGTCCGGCAGGACCACCCGCCAGGAAGTTTTTTTCACCGGCATCAAGGCGATTGATCTTTTGGTTCCCCTGGAAAGGGGAGGCAAGGCCGGCCTCTTCGGAGGCGCAGGCGTGGGAAAGACCGTGGTCATCACCGAATTGATCCACAACATGGTGGGCAAGCATAAGGGCATGAGCATTTTTTGCGGTATCGGAGAACGTTGCCGCGAAGGCGAAGAACTTTACCGCGAAATGGGCGAAGCCGGCGTCCTGGACAACACGGTGCTGGTTTTCGGGCAGATGAACGAGCCCCCGGGGGCGCGCTTTCGGGTGGGGCACTCGGCCCTCACCATGGCCGAGTACTTTCGCGACGATCTCGGACAGGATGTATTGCTGCTCATCGACAATATTTTTCGATTCATCCAAGCCGGGGCCGAACTGTCCGGTCTTCTAGGCAGGCTTCCTTCCAGGATGGGATACCAACCCACCATGGGAACGGAGTTGGCCGAACTGGAAGAACGCATCTCCAGTACCAGCAAGGCCGCCATCACCTCGATCCAGGCCGTTTACGTACCGGCCGACGACTTAACCGATCCTTCGGCCGTGCATACGTTTTCCCATCTGTCCGCGTCCATTGTGTTGTCTCGCAAGTTGGCCGGAGAGGGGTTTTACCCGGCCGTGGATCACCTGCAGTCCCGGTCCAACATGCTCCAGCCGCGTGTCGTGGGCCAACGGCACTACGATGTTGCCCGCGAAGTCAGGAAAACACTGGCCGCCTATGAAGAATTAAAAGACATCATAGCCATGCTGGGCATCGATGAATTGTCCGGTCAGGACCGCAAAACGGTTTTCCGTGCGCGGCGGCTCGAACGGTTTATGACCCAGCCGTTTTTCACCACCACGCAGTTCACCGGCCTTAAGGGACGGTTTGTGGCCGTAGAGGACACGGTTTCCGGGTGTGAAAGAATCTTAAATGATGAGTTTTCGGATGTGCCCGAAAGTGCCCTGTACATGATCGGCTCCGTGGCGGATGTCAAAAACAAATCGGGAGCGCACACATGATCCTGACCATCTATCTGCCGACCGATATTTTTCTGGACATTCCCGTCTTAAAAATTGTGGGGGAAAGCCCGGCCGGCTTTTTCGGGCTTCTACCTAAACACATCGATTTTGCGACCGCCCTGGTTCCGGGCATTCTGAGATACACGCCTGAATCCGGAAAAGAGGCGTATCTCGCCCTGAAAGGCGGCATATTGATCAAGCAGCAGGACCGGGTCGCCATTGCCACCCAGATGGCTGTCAGTGGCGATCTGGGATTTTTAAAAGACACCGTGGACCAAATCGTCAATGCGGTGGATGAAAAGGAAAAGCAAGCCCAGACCGCTGTAGCGCGGTTGGAGGCCGGCTTTATCCGCCGTTTCATCGAGTTGGGGAAGCATGCCTGAAAACTTCGACAAAAAGGAGCGGGCCTTCTCCCGGGACGTTCATCGCCGCGAACAACGCAAAATACGGGCGGAAAAGAAAAAGCAGGACAAGTTCTGGTTCGGCCTGGGCATGTTCGGCCTGGTGGGATGGTCGGTGGCCGTTCCCACGGTAGCGGGGATATTTATCGGACTCTGGATCGATATCAAGCATCCGGGGCAATATTCATGGACCCTGATGTTTCTGGTGATCGGCGTCGTTCTGGGCTGCGCCAACGCCTGGCGCTGGATTAACCGGGAAAGGGAAAACATCCGCAGAGAAAGAGAAAATGATGGCGAGTGATCTTTTCGTCGTGGGGGTGGCGATGGCCTGGGGCGGCATTCTCGCCACGCTTTTTTTCGGAGGGCTCTGGTGGACCTTGCAGGCAATCCACCGGGTCCGCCATCGCGGGCGGTTCTTGGCAGCCAGCTTTCTGGTGCGCGCCCTGATGGCGTCAGGGGGCTTCTGGTTGGCCCTGAACCACAGCGTGCCGGCATTTCTGGGGAGCGTTGCCGCATTCGTCCTCATGCGCTTTGTGGTCGTACGCCACTTGGGCCCGGCAAAAGGAGGCGGTGAAATCGGTGCACATTAGTCCGGACAACATCATCTACTGGCAACACGGCATCTTTGTCTTGAATGGGACCATTGTCTTCACCTGGCTGATCATGGCCGTGATGGCCGCCGGATCCTGGCTTCTCACCCGGCAACTTTCCCCGGGCGGTGCGGTTTCCCGCCGACAGAGCATTTTGGAGGCGGTCGTCGCGACCATCGAGCGCCAATTAAAAGACGTCACCCATGTGCAACCCAGAGGATTTCTGCCTTTTCTGGGGACGCTGTTCCTGTTTATCGCCGTTTCCAACACCCTTTCCGTCGTGCCCGGATTTCACGCGCCCACCGGATCTCTTTCCACCACGACCGCCTTGGCGCTTTTGGTTTTCCTGGCCGTTCCCATTTACGGCATCGCCAGAGCGGGGTTTAGCACCTATCTTTCGAATTACTTCAAGCCATCGTTTTTCATGCTGCCCTTCAATATCATGGGAGAACTCAGCAGAACCCTTGCGTTGGCCGTGCGCCTTTTCGGCAATGTTATGAGCGGCAACATGATCGGGGCTATCCTGTTGCTTATCGCGCCGCTTTTTCTCCCGATCTTGATGCAGTTGTTGGGGCTGCTCACGGGCTTTGTCCAAGCCTATATCTTTGCCATTCTGGCTGCAGTGTACATTGGTGCCGCCATGGAAATTCAATCCACGCCCACTAAACGACATAAGGAGACACGATGATGAGTGATTTAGCATGGGTGGCCGTCGCCTCCATAATGGCCTCGGGCTTGTGCATCGGCATCGGGGCCATAGGTCCTGCCATTGGCGAAGGGCGGGCGCTGGCCCAGGCACTGGCAGCCATTGCCCAGCAGCCCGATGAAACCAATGCCATCACCCGCACCCTTTTTGTCGGCATGGCGATGGTGGAATCAACGGCCATCTACTGTTTTGTGGTAACGATGATCCTGATTTTTGCCAATCCTTTCTGGAACTATTTTCTTTCCAGGGTCGGAGGGTAAACCGTGCTGATCGACGGGTTCACCATTGTTGCCCAAATCGTCAATTTTCTGGTCCTTGTTCTGCTGCTGAAACGGTTTTTATACAAACCTGTGATGCGGGTCATGCAAGAACGGGAAGAGCGCATCGCACAGGCTGTGGCGCAGTCCGAAATAGCGGAAAAGGAAGCCAGGCAGCGGGCCGCCACCATGGCCGCACAACAGCAGGCCTTTCTGGAAGATAAGGCCAAATTAATGGCCGATGCCAAAATGGATGTTGATCGATGGCGTGAAGAGAAAATCGAAAGTCTTCGGACAGAAATCAACGATCTGCGCTTGGCCTGGCTCGACCAGGTGGACCAGGACCGGCAGGCCTTTCTGATGAAACTGAAAGGCGATGCCGTCCGGCACGTTATGCGCATGGGAGACAAGATCATCCGCGATCTGGCCGACCAGCAGATGGAATCACGGATCATCGCTGTGTTCATGAAAAAAATGGAAGCTGACAAAAAAGACTTCCACAGCGTGACCTATACCGGCCCCATCCGCTTTTTATCCGGGTTCGAACTGTCTGCTGAAACCAAAGAAAACATCCGGGAAACATTCATCCAGTGGTTCCCGTCTTGCAGGCCGGTCGCGTTTGAAGTCTCCCAGAGTTTGGGAATGGGCCTTGAAGTGGTGGCACGCGACAAGAAGGTGGCTTGGAACCTCGAGAAATATCTGAAGGACCTGGAAAGGGAAATTCTTCTGGTTCTTCCCTCAAAAACGCGGAATGCAGCATGAGCAATTTTGATCTCAATACCATCCTCGACGATGTTTCCCGAGCCATTGGAAAAGGGATGGAGGACTATAACCCTCTTCCGGAAACCGAAGAAATCGGAACCATTCGCTCGGTGGATGGAGGCATTGTCTGGGCCGGGGGCTTGAGCCGGGTCAAATATGAGGAACTGGTCGTTTTCGGCGATGGCAGCCTGGGCATGGTGCTGGACATTCTCCCCGACCGGGTGGGCATTGTTCTTTTCGGACAAAACGATCGGTTGGCGGCCGGGCAGAATGTTTCGCGGACTCACCGTATCCTGGATGTGCCCGTGGGCCGGAATTTTGCGGGACGGGTGGTCGATCCGCTGGGCCGTCCCCTGGACGGACTTACCCCCATACGGGAAGACGCCCGCCATGCAGTGCTGAAAGAAGCCCCGCAGATTCTGGACCGGTCTCCGGTAGTAAAACCGTTGCAAACGGGCCTTAAAGTGGTTGACGCTCTGATTCCTGTCGGCCGGGGGCAGCGGGAGCTGATTCTGGGAGACCGGCAGACGGGAAAAACCGCCATCGCCTTGGACACCATCATCAACCAGCGAGGAAAAGGGGTCAAGTGCATCTATTGCGCCATCGGACAGAGAAGCGCAGGCGTTGCCAAAGTCATTGCCGATCTTAAAGATCAGGGCGCCATGGCGTACACCACGGTCGTGGTCGTCGAGGGGGGGGATCCGGCGGGGCTGCAGTACATCGCCCCCTACGCCGCCACCACTATGGCAGAGTATTTCATGCAGCAGGGCGAAGATGCCCTCATCGTCTATGACGATCTGACCCGGCATGCCCTGGCCTACCGGCAGCTGTCATTGATGTTGCGCAGGCCGCCGGGCCGCGAGGCGTTTCCCGGTGATATTTTCTATATTCATTCCCGGCTCCTGGAAAGGGCCACCCATCTGAAACCGCACCTGGGAGGGGGCAGTCTCACGGCCCTGCCCATAGCCGAAACCGAAGCCCAGAACATCTCGGCCTATATTCCCACCAATCTGATCTCGATTACCGACGGTCAGCTGTATCTTACTCCGGATCTGTTCCAGAAAGGCATTCTTCCGGCTGTGGATGTGGGCAAATCGGTTTCGCGGGTAGGGGGAAAAGCCCAAATTCCGGCCTATCGGAAAGTGACTGGCGATTTGAGATTTTCCTACAGCCAATTCCAGGAACTGGAATCGTTTGCCCGTTTCGGCGCCCGCCTGGACGATCATACCCGGAAAACCCTCGAGCATGGCATCCGGGTGCGGGAAATTTTGAAACAGGACCAGTTCTCTCCATTGCGCACAGCCCACCAAATTGTATTGCTGCTGGCCGTTACCCAAGGTCTTCTGGACGATATGCCTGAAAATCAAATGGCGGAAGCCCAGAACCTGCTTTTAGAAAATATCGATGCAGTCGTTCCGGAACTCGAGGAGCGCATCGAGACCATCGGCTCCGGCGATCCGTTATGGACGAAGATCGAACAGGCGCTCGTCACACTATTGAAGAATCACAAGTGGATCGATGCAGACACTCGAAGTATTGGACAAAAAAATAAGAACCGCACAGGATCTTCTCTCGGTGGTTAAAACCATGAAGGCCCTGGCTGCTGTAAATATTCGGCAATACGAGCGCGCGGTGGCCTCGCTGGAAGCCTACCGGCGTGTCGTCGACCATGGCTGGCAGGCCCTGTTCCGCTACGGCGGGGTAAAGCCCGGCGCCGTCCTGAAGAAAAAAGGGGTCATTATTGTCATCGGGACAGATCAAGGCATGTGCGGGCAGTTCAATCAACTGATTGCGAGCGCAGCCGTGGCCGAATACCAAATACTGCGCGGCACCGGAATGGACGTTGCTTTTTGGTGTGTGGGCGAAAAAGTCGTCGATACCATTGCCGGCCAGGGGTCCGAGGCGGCTCTTCAGTATCAGGCCCCGGCGAGCCTCAACACGGTCCACACTATGGTGAACGACATGACCCGGAAACTGGAGGCTTGGAAGACCACCCGTGGGACCGAGTTTTTTTACCTTTGCCACAATGTGCTTTCCGGAAAAGCAGGCTATGAACAAACCTGCCATCCCTTTTTGCCGCTGGACAACAGTTGGGTCGCGCATCACAAAGACAGTCCCTGGCCCTCCAAATGCCTGCCCCTTCTGGGGCTTCCCGGTCCGGAAATGTTCGGGCAGCTGTTTGGACAATACTTGTACATCTGTTTATACCGGGCGCTGGTCCAGTCCATTGCTGCTGAAAACGCAGCACGGCTTGTCGCCATGCAGGCAGCGGAAAAAAACATTACGGAACTGGAAGAGGATTTGCGAAAAATGCACCGGGAGCAGCGCCAGATGAGCATCACCACCGAACTGCTGGATATCATGTCCGGCTTTGAAGCGCTGAACTCGTCCGATAGCTTTTAGATATAACGACCGGGCTCCGGGCTGGGTATTGCGAGTGGCGCGGACCACCCACCCGGGTCACCGGGGATTGACTTTTTACGTCGCCCCACACCCGTATCTCACTTGACCGAAGTGGATAATCAGAAAGCCGATTTCTGGATAGCTGTTTTCTCCCCAGGTCGTCTGATCATGATCACGGATAGGATCGTACTTAAAAAAAGAAATCCGCCCACTAAGTAAAATGCCCAGGAGACACCCAGTAAATCCACCAGGGCTCCCACGCCCATTGCTCCGATAAAAAGTCCTGCACTCATAGCTGTGTTGAATACACCCATCATTGAACCCTGCCCGAACACACGACCTTCTTCCGCCGCCAATACGCCCATTGCAGGCCATGAAATCGCTTCGCCGAACCCGATCAATGCGAATAAAAGCAAAAGCGTTATGAAGCTGTCGGCGAAGGGCACAGACACTATGCCGATGCTGATGGTTGTGCTGCCAATGAACAGAAGTCGGTTCTTATTCCACCGGTCCGCCAGGTTGCCGAAGGGCAGCTGGAATAGTGCATTGATAAGTGTGCGACTAGCGATCACCATTCCTATTTCTGCGCCACTTGCGCTCATGTAATTCTTCATGAGGATCGGTAGAAATGCAAAGGTGGGAACCATGATGATCATGGTTGCCATCCTTGAAATGAGAATGCCGATGACCCGTCGGCTGTGGAGCATCCGTCGAAACACGGCAAGCATGGGATCGTTTTTTTCCACTGCCAGGCCGCTGTGACCTGGAAGAACAATGGCAACAAGGGCCGCGGGCAACAAGCTGAGCAGCGCCATGGCGTAAAAAGCTGAATTCCGGCCCCAAAAATCCAGGAAAAACCCGCCTAACACCGGTCCGGCCCCGATTCCGGCGAAAATCGCTATATTGAGCATTCCCATGTATTTCCCGGTTTTTTCCCCGGCGGAGATTTCCGCCATATAAGCCATGGCTATGGGGATGATCATCGCGGATCCTGCGCCGTGCAAGATGCGTATGATCACCAGGTGTGTCACGGATGAAGCCATGGTATATGTGTATCCGGTCAGCCCGAATATGATAAGCCCTGCGGTCAGAAATCCCTTCTTGCCGAAACGATCCGAAAGACCGCCGACAAATGGTTGCAGCAGACCCCCGCTCAATGCGAATCCGGCGATGATGACACCCAGAGCGAATCCCGTCGCCCCGAGCTCAGCAGCGTATATGGGCACGATCGGCACTATTATGCCCATACCCACGTATGCGATGAATATGGCGGATAGAACGGTAAACAGGATATATTTTTGCATAAACCAATTGCCCAAGAATGATACTGGAATGCGCCGTTTGAGAACATGAATGCGGCGGGATCTGATAGCCTTTGTACGTGGGCCTCAAAAGTGACCTGAGCACAATCACTACTTCATCGATGGGGCAGGTCATTTTCAGCCTGCAACCAGAGCACGTTCGGCCAAAATGGGATTACTGAAAATCAGAAGTGCCCACGGTCATGCAACACTTCGGTATTATGTCTCTTTAATCTGGTTCATCAACGGACCATTCGCACGCCAGACCCAGCAGGTATCTTTCATTTTCTCTACCATGTGTGGACCCTGGAGTTTCCGTTCCATTCCACTGAAAACCCCCTGAAATGCCGCTGGCGCCATGGCCGTCAACAATGCCACCAAATGGACGCATCCTTTAACGCCACCCACAAGTTTTTTTACCTTGGATGTAAATCCGGAAACAATGGACATGCCTTTTATGGGATCAAGACATTTAATTGTCTCGATGCAAAATTCATTCGGAAGCGTGGGCATTTCGACTTCGATATCGTCGATAACCAGATTGGGTCCCTTCACCGCTATCCGTATGATCATGTGATGAATGGTGCCCGGCGGAAATAATTTTCCAGAAGTCCCATACGAGTCCGCCAGGCGTTCATCTTTAAGGGTGCCTTCAACAATAAAGGAGTCAGGTGTGCATTTGTAAGTGACGATGTCTAATTGCCGCGAATGTATTTTCTGGTTCACTGTCCTGTCGAATTTCATCTCTTAGCTCCTGTTCGCTTAGCCGTTGTTTCATGTTGAGTCAGGATACTCTCGTCCCCATGACCGGACTCTGAATGACCCAGTCGCTATCATTTTCAAAGTGTATCACTGCATTGCATTTTTTTCACTCATTGATCCAAATCCAGTTCGCTCCAGTGACAATTGGCAAGGCAATTGTATTCGGGATTGGCACGGAGGAGGTGAACCGGGTGGGTGGTCCGCGCCACGTCAGCCGTGAGATTTAGTGAGGCATTAGGTGCGCGCAGGACATGGGGCCGCACAGCAAAACCAATGCACTTGCTGCAGCAAAAAATCGCCGGGATTGGTTAGAGGTAAATTGGCCGCAACCTGCTGGTTAGGTGCGGTTGCCCATATGCTATGCGACGGTCAAAGTGGCTATGCCAGGTTTATCGGCGCTATTGCAGCGAAAGTGGTCCCTGACCCGGCGGCGCCCACCCACCCGTTCGCGTTAGCAATGGCTCATGTCGTTACCAGTTCAGTGGTTTGAGTTTTTGAACAGATATCGGTTAGGTGGTATTCTGTTTGAAGCAAAGTCATCAACTCCTTGACAGATATGATCTCGTCAACGCGATAGGCGTTTTGACCCGCAAATGCAAATCCTTGTTTCATTTTGCCCTTGCGGGCATTGCCTAAAGCAATGGCAATGCAATAAGGGCTCTTTTTGGGGTTACATGTTTTAATGCAGTGAAACGGGCACTTAAACGGTTTTTGGCGCCCTTTGGTGATCTCATCGATGAAGGCATTCCGAACCGCCCGACCAGGCAACCCAACCGGGCTCTTGATGATCACCATATCCTCTTTTTTGGAATCGACATATGCTTGTTTAAAAGCTGCATCGGCATCACATTCATGGGTTGCAACAAAACGTGTACCCATTTGCACTCCTGCTGCTCCCATTTCTATGAACGCGTAAATGTCCTGGCCGTTAAAGATGCCGCCAGCGGCAATGACCGGGATCGTTCGATCGTTTTCTGCTTCAATGGGTTTAAGGATTTCGATTACTTCGGTCACAATTTTTTCCAGGGAAAATTTGGGATCATCGATCTGGTCCGGTTTAAATCCGATGTGTCCCCCTGCTTTAGGGCCTTCAACCACAAAGGCGTCCGGCAGATAGTCGAACCGCGCCAACCATTTTTGACAGATAATTTTGGCCGCTCTGGCCGACGATACAATGGGCACCAGTTTGGTTACAGAGCCTGCTTTCAGAAAACCCGGCAAGTCAAGCGGCAAACCGGCACCGGAGAAGATGATATCGATCTTTTCGGCGATAGCCGTGCGCACCATATCAGCGTAATTGGTCAAGGCGACCATGATATTGACACCGATAACCCCCGAGGTCATTCGCCGCGCCTTTCTGATCTCTCTTTCCAATACACGGATATTGGCGGCATCACTGTTGGTAGCAATGTCCGGCTCATGAATACCCGGCATGGCGGCCGCAATAACCCCCACACCGCCCTGGTCTGCCACTGCAGATGCCAGCCCCGAAAGAGAAATGCCGACCCCCATGCCCCCCTGAATAATAGGAACATTGATTGTTAGATCTCCAATGACAAGTTTTGGTAATGGCATTTTCCATTTACTCCTATACATATAACTGGTAGTCCCAAGGTATCCGAACAATTCGTCTTCAGCCAACGCCACTGATGGTTATTCTGACAGGGGATCATCTGCGGTCAGCATGAACGTATCTATTGTATAAAACCGATGATTGGATAACAAGGCAGGGGTGCGCTTTTACAAAAGTTTTACAATTCGAAGACATGGAATTTTGAATAGCCCAAAGCACCTAAGATGTGTTTCTGTGGTTTGTCACTGTCCTTTTCCCGGAAGCATGCCGGGCATCCTTTCGAGTCTGATAAAGGGTAGCACCCAAAAGGTCACGCAAAAATGACGAGCCGGGCTACCCGCTATGCGGGGGCAGCCTGTTTTTCCAGGCTCATTTTTTTAATTGACAGAATGCGAAAATATTATACTTGATTCAAGTACGATGCTTTTATACGCATCGCCCGATCGTTTTCTGATCCGGTTGCCTCCACTTCTTTTCTGCATACACTAATCCAGATCCCTCAGAATGTGGGATGTCTCAAACAAGTCTCACAGGAACTGCAGTTTAAACTCATAAGACAGTGGTCGCGATCAGATTCATTCAAAAAAAAGGCGCATCCACCTTGCGGACGGATGCGCCCTTACTCAATGCCCCAGACTTGAAAAAGTAGGGTCCGCCATGCCTTCCTACTGTACCGTGATGGTCGCTGCCGTCTTGCTGGCGTCGAAGTTGATCTGCTTCGGCCACGGTTCCCAGACCGCTCCCAAATAGGCGTTGTTGGGGTCCCCCGTCCGGGCGAACGCCGCCAGGCTGGCGATCATGGCGTCGGACAGTGCCAAACGTCCCGCTTCATTGGATTTGCCACCGACTACCTTCGAGAACAGGGAAGCCTTGGTGAAGTTGCCGAACAGGAAGGGCAGGTCGAAGCCGTGCGCCGCACCATACACATCGTTCCACGGTGACGGTTCCTCATCCCAGTTGAACATGTAGTAATACACATTATTCTGGTGGATTTTGAGCGCGTTCATCGCTTCTGCAGCAACTCCCTGCGTGAGCGGATCTCCCAAGGTGGTGAAGATCATCTTGCCGTAGACGTTGGTCCATCCGTTGTATTCCGTGGGCGGGAAGCTTGGCGGCGTGACGAGTGGCAGGAACTCTGCGTTGATCTGATCAGCCAGAGTGGTATTCGGCACCGCTGCATCTGGATCGAAGTTCTTCATAGCCATGAAGCGCTGGGCATCAGACATTTTATACAGTGGCTTCAACGAAGAAGGGCCGGTCCCCCCAAAGACCACAGGCGGGATGGTGCCGAACAGTTTGCCTTCGTCGCGCGTATTGCCCACCAATACAGGAACGTTATTGAACGTGCCGTTCTTGAACGTGTCGATGACGTCGACCGGAATCACCGTACCTTCGGGGATCGGTGCCGATGCCGGAGTGCCGACAATCCCGTTTGCTGCAACTGCAGCGCTGTTGTCGGTCGCCGCCATGCCTTCAGGACGGGGTGTAAAGGCTGTCTTGATGATATCTGTTGCCGATTTACCCCGCATGAACGTTGCGATTTCTGCCGCGGTCTTGCTATCCACGTAAGCCTTCGACGTTGCGGCGTCGGTGGCCAGGCCGCTGTCGATCACCAGTGCATACAGCAGCGTGTTGGAGTACATCTCGTGCTTCTCCTTGGAGTTCATGCTCGGCAGCGGTGCTGCGGCGGAAGGGACGGAGGTGGCACCGCCACTGATAGGAACCGCCTTGTGGAACAGGCCCTCGGCTTGCGGTGAGGCCATCAGTGCAAATACATTGACGGCACCCGCCGATTGACCCCAGATGGTCACATTCCCCGGGTCACCGCCGAATTTGTCGATGTTCTCGTTGACGTACTCAAGCGCCTTGATGGTATCGAGCGTGCCGTAGTTGCCGGAGCTGTCGAGCGCATTGCCGTTCTGGAATTGAACCAGACGCAACCATCCCATGATGCCGACGCGGTAATTGGCACTGACTACCACCGCATTGGCTTTCTTCGCGAGTTCTGCCCCGTTGTAGGCGGGGTCGGCATTGTAGCCGGAGACGTTACTGCCCCCATAGAAGAAGACGATGACCGGCAGGTTCGACTCCGTGCTGGCCGGACGCCAGATGTTCAGGTTCAGGCAGTCCTCGCAGCCTACCGCTTGGTTCAGCGTCGTTGCAATGGTGTCGTCATATGTATCGTTGGCACCGGGACCATAGATGCGGCCATGCTGGAGGCAGGCATCGCCGAACTCGTGCGCGGCCTTGAGTCCTGTCCAGTGTTCCGGGTTTTGCGGTGCCTTCCAGCGCAGGCCGCCGACCGGCGCCTTGGCGAAGGGCACGCCCAGCCATGCCAGCACGCCGGGTGCATGTGTGTCGGTACCGATGAGAATGCCGTAGTCCGTCTCGGCGACCATCATGCCACCGATGCCATTGCTATCGCTACCGTCCCCGCAAGCGGACAGCATTAAGGCCGCCGCGCCCAGCGTCATGCACAAGCGCAAAGTTTTCGCTACCGCTTTCATTACTGCCTTCATTGTCTCTCCTCCTCATCTAAAGCTAAAGTGACATTTTGATTCAGTTCGCCAAGAGGCGATATGGCGGGAACCACCGACTATTTGTTTGTACGTCATTTTTGTTGATGAAGTTACCTGTTGCGCAATACGTCAGAACTTTTGCCGATGTAACGGGATTTTCGACGATCGAACCTGACACGTATTCATCCAAATAACTTTGAAGATGCGAGGGAGCGAATCGGCCCTGGAAGGTACCAAGTAGCCTTTTTAATAATTATGCGACCGTGTGGACACCGGGCAGAACGCTGCTTTTATCATCAGCTTTGGACGCAATGATCTTGCGATAGGTGTATGCTTTTGAAACGAACTTGTACCCATTTCAGCCATCGGTGATCACAGTGGCGCCAGGGATAACGTTGGTGCAAGCAAATTGCTCCAGACATAGCCGGGTGTTGGACCGGTTGCTGGCCGCATAGTTAAAAAATCATCAACTTCAATCTTGCCTGAAGGTTTTCACGGTTATGGTTCATGGGCTTGTGAAACAGTTCATATCCATTGTTTTGAGTTGATCAGATACGATCGGCTGGAAAGGCAGTTTGCCTAAAATGTCCCTGTGAAGATCAATACCCGGCGCAATCTCGATCAGCGCCAATCCGCCAATGGTTAAACTGAACACACATCTTTCGGTTACATACAAAACAGGCTGCTGATTTTTAGTTGCATAATTCCCGCTAAAGCTGATTTGCTGTACCTCTTTGCTGAATTTCTCTATGCGGCCCTCGCGCACAATGGTCAAGCTGCCGTTGTCAAATTTTACATCCAGACCGCCGCCCATAAAAGGAAAACAGTACACCACTTTTTTGGCCGACTGGGTAATGTTCACGAATCCGCCTACGCCGATCACCTTGTCGCCCAAGCGGCTGACATTAACGTTGCCTTTTTGATCCACTTCCATGGCGCCCATGTAAGCAATGTCCAGACCGCCCCCGTCGTAGAAATCAAACTGACTGGCCTGGCTATAAATGATGTCAGGGTTGAAAGATGCACCAAAACTTCCTCCGACCGAAGGCACACCGCCGATAACCCCCGGTTCAATAGTAAAAATAAGGTCATTGATGGTTCCTCTTTCCTGAGCGGCGATGCTAACCATTTCCGGCAGGCCGACACCCAGATTAATAACATTGCCGGGCCTCAATTCCTGGGCGGCGCGCCTGCCAATAATCATACTGGCATAGCTTCTTTCTTTAGCAACGCCTGCCCGACGGTCTATTTCACGAATTTCATCTATAACTCTGTTGATTTGTTCATGGGGCATACGGATTTCACCTGAATAAGCCGGATTGTATATCTCTGATATCGTTTGTTTCTGATCAGGTGCCAGAACCACCGCATCAACCAAAACACCGGGAACAATTACCTGTCGGGGATTTGCTGGATTAGTAGATAAGCGTTCCACCTGAACAATGACCTTCCCATTGTTGGCTTTGGCTGCCTGGCAGATGTGCAACGCATCAACAATCAAAGATTCCTTTTCAGCAGTAATATTCCCACTAGGATCGGCTGTTGTACCCCGTACGATCGCCACATTAACCCGCGGCGTTTTATAATAGAGATATTCTTCGCCATTCAATTCCATTAATTCGACCCAAGTCTCCTTGGATATTTCATTAAGACGTCCGGCACCGAAGCGGGGATCGATGAATGTGTGGATGCCGACCTTAGTCAGTATTCCGGGTTTGTTGCTTGCGCAAGCTCGGAAAAGATGACAAATCACCCCTTGGGGAAGATTGTAGGCTTGAATTTTATTCCGGGCGATCATTTCGCGAATTTGCGGCATCAAGGCAAAATGGCCTCCGATGACCTTCTTAACTAATCCTTCCTGGCCCAAGCGGTCAGCGTATGCACCTTTTTTGTTATGACCTTGTCCTGAGGCGAAAATCATGGTCAGGTCGCGAGGCTTTCCTGTGTCCAGAAAACGCTCTTCGATCGCCTTGTCTATTTCGTCAGGATGTGACACCGAACCGAACCCATTGATAGATACGCTATCTCCATCATTGATTAACTCGGCGGCCTGCTTTCCAGTCATTACTTTAAACAATTGTGACACCTCCATTTTACTTCAGTTACCAGACAGCGAAGCCAGAAGCATAGACATATCCCTTTGCAGTGGCAAGCACGCCATCGCGCATATTCTATTATTGTGGTTCGATGGGCTTCTATTGACTGTCAAGCATAAGAGTTGAATTCACCGCTCATCTTCGTCACCTCAGATATCTTAAACGGCGCAGTGTTTTTTCTGCCCCAAATAGCTTTCCTCAACGCGTGGATCATGCATCACCTCTTGTGCACTACCCGAAATTACAATCCGGCCGGTTTCCAGAACATAAGCTCGGTCGGCAATGGAAAGAGCCATTTTAGCCATTTGTTCGACAAGTAAAATGGTTGTTCCCTGTCTGGAAAGATGTTTGATCATTTGAAAAATATTCTTTACAAAGATAGGAGCCAATCCTGCAGAAGGCTCATCGAGCAGCAAAAGATCGGGATTGATCATCATGGCCCGGGCAATAGCCAGCATTTGCTGCTCTCCTCCGCTTAACGTTCCCGCTGGCTGGTCTTTTCTCTCCAGTAAAATGGGAAAGAGTTGATACATCTGTTCTATTCTCGTCTGAACGACTTTTCTGTTTTTTTTAATGAGATAGGCGCCGAGTATCAGATTCTGGTATACTGTGTGTTGGGGAAAGACCTGTCTTCCCTCGGGACACATGGTAATGCCCGCTGCAACAATCTTTTCTGCCGACAGTCTCGCAATATCAACATTATTAAATGATATTTGACCGCTGGTTGGCTTAACAAGGCCGGTAATGGTTTTCATAATCGTGCTCTTGCCGGCGCCATTGGCGCCGATAATGACCACAATTTCGCCTTTCTCGATCTTGAATGAAACACCTTTAATGACTTCAATTTTGTCGTAACTAACCCGAATTTCTTTAATGTCTAGCATACGTCTGCCTCCTCTGTGCCTAAATATGCTTTGATTACATCCGGATTAGATTGCACTTCATTCGGTTTTCCTTCCGCAATTTTGCTGCCGAAGTTCAGAACCGTTACGGTATCAGAAACATCCATTACAAAATCTATATGATGCTCGATTAAAAAGACCGTGATGCCATTTTCTTTTATATCCTTAATAATTTTCATGAGTTGCTTGATTTCGGTATCATTTAATCCCGCGGCTGGTTCATCCAGTAAAAGAAGTTTGGGTTCCATCGCCAAGGCGCGGGCAATTTCCAGAAGGCGCTGCTGCCCGGCAGAAAGGCTGGCTGCGTATTCACTGACCTTGTCATCTATCCCCATGAACTTGAGCAGAGACCATGCTTGCTGATACGATCTCTGCTCCTCCTCACGGGCTTTTTTACTGCGTAGAATGGTTGTGAATATGTTGATTTTGTGCTTTCCATGACCGCCCACCATGACATTTTCTAAGACCGTTAAATTACGAAATAATTGGACGTTTTGAAACGTTCTGCCTGCGCCGGCAAGCGCGATGCGATCCGGCTTATGGCCAATCAGATCCTTCTGCCTGAAAGTCACTTTGCCTTCATCGGGATGATATACGCCGTTGATGATATTGATTAAGGTGGATTTTCCGGCGCCGTTGGGTCCGATCAGGCTATGGACGGTTTTGCTTTTAATCGTCATGGAAAAGTTATCGATTGCCTTCAGTCCGCCAAAGCGCTTAGTTACGTTTTGCATTTCCAGAATATTGCCGGTGGAATAGTTGTCTGTATTCCGGGGAATCGGATGATGCGAAACTTCAGCCGGCGGCATGAAGTTTATGATACGCGGGAATTTCTTCCGAATTGCACCAACAATACCCTGGGGCATTCCAATGACCGACACAATAAGCAGAGCTCCGTATATTGTAAGCCTGTGCTTATCCAGAAAATGGAGATACTCCGGAAGGATGACCAATAACAGCGTTCCTATGATCGGTCCGACAATCGTTCCGGCTCCTCCGACAATAATGGTGAGCAGAAAAAATATCGACAAGCTGAAAGAAAAACTGTCCGGGCTTATAAAGGCGCTGTAGAAGGCGTATAAGCATCCGGCCGCACCGGCGAATACGGCACTCAAAACGAACGCCAACAATTTGTATCTTGTCAGATTGATCCCCATGCAACTTGCCGCCAGTTCATTGTCACGAATGGCTGAAAAGGCTCTGCCAAAGTAGCTGTGGATAATGTTGTTTGTAATCCATAGAGTCAGAATGCAGAGACCTAATGACAAATAGTAAAACCCCTGTTCGCTGAGTGTGTGGCCGAAAAACGTTACTGCTGGCACTGCCAGTCCCATGGGACCGCCGGTTAAGGATTGCCACTCCACCAGAATTTTTTCCACGATCACACCGAAGCCGATGGTAATGAGAGCGAGATAGTGTCCTGAAACTTTCAGCGTGGGGGCTCCTAAGACGAGTCCGAACAAGCCGGACACAGCCATGGCTGCCGGCAAACAGAGCCAGAAAGGCATCCCCAATTTGGCGGCAAGGATTGCACCGGTGTACGCGCCGATTCCGTACAGACCAGCTTGCCCAAGAGATACCTGTCCTGTATAACCGGCTATGATATTCAGGCCGGTGGTTAAAATCAGATACATCAGGGCCAGGCTGACAATACGCAAAAAGTACGATTCAACAACAGCGGGAGCAAGCAAGAAAGCGAGTACCGCAATTCCTGCGATCAACCACAAAGTCTTTTGCTCTGTATTTAAGGACCTGGAGTGGGGATTAAACTTTCTTTTCATACGTAACGTTGAAAATCCCTTCTGGCTTGATGGTGATGGTCAGAATCATAACAAGGAAAACAATGGCATCTTTGTAGCCCGGAGTAACAACGGTCATTGATAAAGCCTCCAGGATCCCCAAGATGAGGCCTCCAACAAAAGCGCCCCGGCTGCTTCCGAGTCCCCCGATAATAGCGGCGCCGAATCCTTTCAACCCAATAGAAACAGTCATCTCCGGGCCCGCAAAGGTAATCGGGCTGATTAAAAATCCGGCTACCGCAGCGACTGCGCCGCTCATTCCGAAACACGCTAAAACCATTTTTTCAGCGCTTATCCCCATCAGCCGAGTGGTATTGCGGTTACTGGCTGTCGCCTTGATGGCGCTGCCCAAAATGGTTTTATCCAGAACCACATTAAAAAAAATGGCGATTAGTAATGTTATCACCAGAACCCAAATTTCATGCTGCAAAATGTTAACGCCAAAAATGTTGATGAGTTCTGATCCGCCCAGAGGAGGGAAGGGACGAGGATGCGACCCCCAGATCAGCATGGCAACATTGCGAAAAATGATGCCGGCCCCCAAGGTAGCCATCAACCACCCCAGTGATCCGCCCAAGTTATCCCCAAAAGGTTTTATGGTTGAGTAGTATAGAAGAATTGCAAAAACTGCGACGATCCCACCGGCAACGACTATTCCGACTACAAGAGGCAAACCGATATTGACGACCAATACCAGGCCAAACATGCCCCCCAGCATGACCAACTCGCCGTGAGCAAAGTTGATGATGCCGGTGGTGGAATAAATGATATTGATGGCGAGCGCTAGCAGGGCATAGATGCTGCCCATGACCAAACCTGATATGAGAAGCTCAGGCATGTAAATACTCCTTAAATATCGGGAAACATCCGGACGGCAGGCAGGCCCCAACCGTCCGGATGAATGCTATTTCTCTACCCGCAAGTACATTCCATGCTTAAGTTGGTTTGCATCCACGGTAACCAGTTTGCTCGGGTCGAGCCCCTCATGATCGGTGCTGCTGAACGAATAGTTGGCCTGAGCACCTTCATAACTGTCCAGAGATTCCAGAGCTGCCTTGATTTGGTCCGCTTCCAGGCTTTTTGACCTTGCCACCCCGACGCGAACGAGCTGTGCGCAATCGTAATATGAAAATATTGTGAAAAGATTCAAATCCTTGCCTTTATCACCCGGATAAGCTGCTTCAATCTTTTTAGCCAGGGCGACAACTTCAGGCAAGCCGGGATCGGTTTTTGAGTAGGTTGAGTTATAGGGAGCCAGTGACCAGACACCCTTAGAAGCATTTCCGGCTAATTCCCTGAAGATGGGCAGAGCGGTGGCCGCGTACCCCTGAATAGCGACTTTCGGGGGCAGGAAATCTAATCTTTCCATTGCTTTCAAAAGTCTGGCGCCATCAGCCATCAGGGTGAACATGAGGATGATATCGGGATCCGCGGACTTTAGCTTTCGAGCAACAGGCAGCATATCGATATCGTTGGCATTGTAAGTAGCAAATGTAGCTGCCGTCATATCGTGAGAGTCAAGAACGTCCTTCATGTCTTTCTGCACGCCCATTCCCAACGCCGAAGTGTCGTGTACCACAGCGATTCGTTTAAACCCGTTTGCGATAGCTTCTTTGACAAGGAATATCGCCTGATCTTTATCATTAATGTGTGTTCGGAAACTGTAAGGGAACCCCTTAGGGTCGATCAACACAGTTCCGGTCGTACCGCCATTAAGCTGGATGATCTTTTTTGCGACCAGGTAAGGTTGAATGGCTATGGCGCAGGTGGTATTGGTGGGGCCAATGAAGGCATGAATTTTCTCTTTTTCGACCAGTTCTCGTACTAGAGTCAGGGCTTTGGTAGGATCGGCTTCATCATCGCGGAAAATCGCGCGCACATTCATACCGTTAATGCCGCCGGTTTTATTTATTTCTTCAACAGCAAACTCGACACCGATGCGGAGATTTTTGCCCAGCATGGCGGCCGGTCCGGACATGCAGCCTACGCTCCCAATAAGAAATTCTTTTTCAGCGGCAATGCTTGGTGAAATGCCGATCACCGTCATTACCAGAAATGATAACATTATAAGTGTGCTGATGACTATTTTCTTCTTCATGGCAACTCCTTCCTCCTTTTTTTGTCTTTTCTGGAAATTAATTTTGATTGTACTCTGTCGCTGCTTCCTTTCTTTCAACGGTTAGATTAATTTGTAAAGGTGCTTAAGCAGTATCCATGCCATTCATTGTATGACTGGCAATCATTGAGACACTTTCGTTTTATCTGATTATTTTTTTATCGGTTGTCGCGCGATTTCACTGGAAGGATTCGTTTTGGAGTTATGAAATAGATATTAAATAATCAAACGTTTATCCTGAGAGCCAAGATGAAGGCACATCAATGCGCTTATTGGTTCTCTGAACTTATCAATACAAGTATCTATATCCATAATAAAGAAACAGCGCTCGGTACACCGATCACATAATGCGGAAAGCGTGGTTTAATGTATGTCCAGACTTACAGTGTATGTCACAATTTACGTTTTAATTCCTAAACGCTTGATTTTTTGATAGAGAAGCGGACGGGATATATTTAAATGTGCAGCGGTTTTTGTTTTGTTCCCTGCATTCAATTTTAATGTGCGGATGATCGTTTCTCTTTCCGTCTGGGTTACAATGTTTTCTAAGAATCTGCGACCCTTTCCTGATTTTTTTCCATATTTTGTGATACCTCGCTCCAAATATTTTTCTTTAAATTCATCAAAATGCAATTCTTCAAGAGTATCATCATAGTTAACTTTGTTCATGGCTCTTTCGATCACGTTTTGCAACTCCCTGATATTCCCGGGCCAGTCATGTTTTTGCAGCATATAAACCGCTCGATCCGAGATGCTTTTTACCCGCATATTGAGATTGTAATTCAGTTTGTCTATGATACTTCGGCACAGAGGACCTATATCTTCCTTGCGATCACGCAAGGGCGGAACAAGAATCTGAATGACATGCAGACGATAATAAAGATCTTCACGGAACTTCTTTTCTTCAACCATCTTCTCCATATCCTGATTCGTAGCTGTTATTATGCGGACATCCACGGGAACGCTGCGATGTCCTCCTATTCTGTTTACTTCTTTTTCCTGTAAAACGCGCAAAAGTTTAGCCTGAGCAGCCAGCGGAAGATCGCATATTTCATCCAGGAAAAGACTGCCCATATGGGCTAATTCGAATATACCTTGTTTACCGCCTTTTTTCGCGCCGGTAAATGAACCTTCTTCATATCCGAACAACTCTGATTCGATCAGTTCGCTCGGTATTGCGGCACAGTTTAATTTGATAAAATTATTTATATTGCGCGTGCTTAGATCGTGAATGGAATGAGCGACCAACTCCTTACCGGTACCTGTTTCGCCTTGTACAATAACGGTAGAATTACTGGCGGCCGCGTTGTAAATTTGTTTTTTTAAATGTTTGATCGTTTTGCTTTCCCCCTTGATGTTATCTATGGAATAATTCGCCCTTCGCAATTTACGGACTTCATTTTTATAATAATCAAGTTCATCGGATAATTTTTTTATTTTTTTTATAAACTCATCGGCAATCTCCATATTTTCGAAAATTTCGCAGGAGAAAGCGCCAATGAGCTTGCCATCCTTGAACAGGGGGACGCGCTTGCAAACATAGGTATGACCTTTAAATTCGAACAAGTCCGAATTCATCGGTTTGCCGGTTTCAACAATAATATCCATCTTTGTTGAAGGCAATACTTCCTTAACGTGTTTTCCAACGGACTCATTCCTATCTACTCCAATAAGATCAGCCCACTGTTTGTTTATATATAGAATGCGGGCGCTGGTATCGACTATGATGACGCCATGCATTTGTTCGAAAACAAGTTCCGCCAACTCACCGTCAATTGCCACAGGATTACTCCTCAAAGATAAATATGACATGGTCCAGGTGTTAAAATTTTAAACGTACTTTTGATACCCCAAATATTCCCGAATGCAGCGCTCAATCAAACGTCATATTGGAAGCGAGATGAGCAGAATTAACCCGAACACCTCAACACGGGCCGGTTTTTTTGTCAGAAATTTTAGACGTTTTCGATGATCATTGTTCGTTAGATCCGTCATCTTTTATCTGTCCTTTTTGGTACCAGGCCTTCATTATCTTTATCTCCAGCAGCGCCAGACTTTACCCAGTCGTCCACTTCTTTCTTATCAAGCTTCCAGAGCCGACCTATCTTGTGACCAGGCATTTTGCGTTCACCAATCCATTTGTAGACCGTATCCCGCTTTATGCCTAAATGGACTGCAATCTCATCAACGGATAGCCATCGGTCTTCCATCATTCAGCTCCTTCTGTATGGCCTGTATAGGTTTTACGAGGCATTGTTCCGGTAATTATAATGGTGTGACTGTCTAAAGATATAAGGATAACCCCGCCCATCATCTACTGTCAAATGTTTTATACGTCCATAATACCGATTTGATCTATTTTAACCGATTAAAAGCCAAGCAGTCATGGCCAGCAGCACCCCTCAGCAGTCCAATTTTAATCACGGAATCAAAATAGACTCTGAGAACAGCTTTTTTCGACTTTAAAGAACAACATTTGATTAATCACCGTCAGCGATCCATACCCACCCATCAGCTTGGGGATGGGGTCGCTTTGATCCAAACGATCTTTAGGCTCAAGAGTCCCTGCACCACAGAGCGCGACACCTGAACCTGACCCGGAACCAAACTATGCTCATACCTGCCCGCTTGCTCATCAGGGTTTTAGGCTATCTGCGGCATGCAGATAGATGGTCAGGTGGTATGTAATCACCACATACTTGTAAAATCAGCCTACACACAATAAGGTAGGGTACATTTGTTTACAGAAATTGCACAAATAAGTCCGGGCTGTTAGATTTTTCAAGTCAATGGGATTCAATCATGAAAGCAAAGAAATACAGCTTGCCCACCTTGGTCAAGATCGTTTTTTTAGTATTCGCTGTCATTATTATTGGTTTGATTGGGGTTTATTTTCATATCGAAAAGAAGTCGCTACAACAGGAGGCCGAAGAGAATTTAGTTTCAATCGCCCGGCTCAAAATTGACCAAATCGTGGCCTGGCGTAAGGATCGACTGCAGGAAGGTGCTGAGATACTGACTCGGCCCCGTCTGGTAGATCACTTGATCGAATGGCTGACCGGCGGTCGTCAAAATGAAATCCACAATGTATTGATTCCGGAGCTTGAAGTATTTCGGCGACAGCACAAAATCGAAAATATTCTTTTGGTATCCGCAGACGGCACGATACGCTTCAATTTAAATGGGCCTCTTGAAGATCCCGAACAATTAGCTCTGGAATTGACCACAGCTTTTCGAGATCGCATGCCGATCCTGACGGAGCTTCACACGGATAAAGCGTACCCGGAACCCCACATTTCAACCGTTACGCCCCTTTTCTTCGATAAAGAGCAAACAAGGCCAGCCGGTGCGGTAATAATGGTAAGTGACCCCTCTCAATTTTTATACCCGTTGGTCCAGTCCTGGCCGGTAAAAAGCGACAGCGCGGAAACACTCTTGGTGAGGGGTGACGGCGATGATGTTTTATTCCTCAATTCCATTCGCCATCAATCTGATACGGCGCTTAAACTGCGTATTCCCTTGAGTCAATCAGACCTTCCTGCGGCAATGGCCATTAGAGGTGAACGAGGTGTCGCCATAGGAAATGATTATCGAGGTGTTGAGGTTGTATCAGTCCTTTTGCCCGTTCCGGAATCACCCTGGTTTATGGTTGCCAAAGTTGATGCAGAGGAAATTTTTGCGCCATGGCGATCGCGAGCTCTTCTGATTATCGGTCTTTTGGCATGTTTGCTGGCGATGCTTGGGGCTTTCGCAATGTTTGCACGCCAATATGAGCAAAAAAGACAGTATCTGACGTTATACCAAACCGAGGCCGAATTGCGGGCGATCACGGAACGCCATAGCGTCACCTTAAAGTCCATCGGTGATGCCGTTATCGTTACAAATACCCAAGGACACGTGGAACTTTTAAATTCCGTTGCCGAAGAACTGACCGGCTGGCGCGATGAGGAGGCCCGGGGAAGGTCTTCGGAAGAGGTTTTCCATATCATCAACGAACATACCCGTGCATTGGTAGAAAGCCCGGTGGCCAAAGTGGTTCGTAGCGGTATGGTGGTGGGTTTGGCCAATCACACGCTTTTGGTAGACAGAACTGGTGGGGAACGACCGATTGCCGACAGCGGCGCACCCATTCGAAACGCAGAGGGCGAGATCACCGGTGTGGTTCTGGCATTTCGCGATCAAAGCGAGGAGCGAGCCTATCAAAGTAAAATCCTCGAAAGCGAATCCTTCTACCGTCAGACACTGGAATCAATTCCGGGCATGGTCTTTACAACGCGCCCGGACGGTTTTTGCGATTACCAGAGTCAACAGTGGGTGGAGTATACGGGCGTGCCTATGGATCAACATCTTGGCAACGGCTGGAACCGGTTGCTGCATCCGGACGATCAATCCCGTGCGTTATCCGCCTGGCATAAGGCAGTAGAAGAAAACGCGCCCTATGAATTGGAATACCGTATTCGCCGACATGACGGTGTATACGAGTGGTTCAGGGTTATCGGCCGAAAAATCCACGATAAAGAGGGCCGGATCATTCGCTGGTTCGGAACTGTGTTGAATATCGAAGCGCTGAAACAAGCAGAGCACGCCTTGGTGCGGCTCAATGAAACCTTGGAACAGCAGGTGTCGGAACGCACCCAGCTTGCCGAGGCACGGACGAAACAGCTTCAGGCGCTATCCGTGGAACTGATTGAGACGGAGGAGCGGGAACGGCAGCGGATCGCCCATTTACTTCACGATGATTTACAACAACTGCTGGCGGCCGCCCGGTTTCAGCTTCAGGCAATTAGCGGCGGCTCGTCCACCGAACCTGTGTTGGCAAGCGTCACTCAAATCCTGGAAGAGTCTATCGCCAAGTCGCGCCGCCTGGCGCACGAATTGAGCCCGCCTGTTCTGCACCGCGGCAGCCTGTATTCGGCCTTGCAGTGGCTGGCGGGGCAAATGCGTGAGCAGTTCGGAATAGAGGTCTTGTTGGAAGCGGATAGTTCGATCCACATTGAGAATGGCCCTGCAAAGGTGCTTATATTCCGGGCCGTTCAAGAGCTTCTGTTCAATACCATCAAGCACGCCGGGGTCAATGAAGCCCGTGTCGCGCTTTCGTGCGGCGCCAGTTGTCTCACCGTCACAGTAAGCGACCGGGGCAAGGGGTTCGATAAGGCCAACGACGCTATCCTGGCGGGTACCGGCTTTGGATTGCTCAGCATACGGGAGCGTTCCCGTCGAATGGGAGGGGACCTGGAGGTTGAAAGCCTGCCGGGCGCTGGTAGCCGCATTTCGCTTACACTTCCGATCAGTGCCGCTTCAAAAGAGGGCATGCAGAGTCTAAAAGAACAACCGCTTTTCATCAACCCTGTGGCTTGTTCCGGAAGTGAACAGCTGCGGGTTCTTTTTGTCGACGATCATAAGGTCATGCGCCAGGGTTTGATCCGGCTGATATCTGGACAGCCGAATATTCACATTTTGGGGGAAGCGGCCGATGGCCGGGAGGCTGTCCAAATAGCCTTTCAGCTAAAACCCGACGTGATCGTAATGGATATATCCATGCCTGAAATGGACGGCATCGAGGCCACCCGCCGGATTAAAGCCGAATTGCCCGACGTGCGGATTATTGGACTGTCGATGTTCGAAGATGAACAGGCCGGCCGCGATATACTCGACTCCGGTGCTGAAACATTCGTCGCCAAAACGGCTTCATCGGCTGAACTCCTCAAGGCAATCTATGGAAGTAAACAAACAAGTTGTGATTAGGTCGATGATTCCAGCTATCCTCTGGCGCCGATCGGAGGCTTGATGCTGCCAGATAGATGGGAAACTAATATGTAATCAAACTCTTATAGTGGCGGCGCCGATCCTGGTAATGCTCATATTGGAGGTGTTGGACGCCAAGATCGCATGAGCAGGTGCATGGATATCGGCCTCCTTAAAGATCTTGAGCTTCAGATCCATGATTTCGGGTGCGGCTTCGATCATGTAGTCCACCCCTTTGAGCGCTTCGCTCAGGACTGTGAAGCTATGAATGGCGCTCATGGCGCGGGACATCTCTTCGTTAGTCATCTTTGACTTGGAGACCATTTTTTTCAAACTCGCCTCAATGCGTTGCGTCCCTTTTTCTACAAAGGCTTCTTTAATGTCGTAGAGGTGGACACGCAAGCCTGCCAGGGCGCATATTCTGCAATGCCATGGCCCATATCACCCGCCCCGACGATCGCAATCGTCTTAATTTGATCTGCTTTCATTATTGACTTCCTCCTCGATAAATATTTGTCGATTCAACTTCGTTGACGTTTGTCACACCCTTCTTACAAATATCCGTACGCCACCCAGCCCCCGTCAACATTGACAATGCTCCCCGTCAAAAACGAGGATTCATCGCCAGCCATGTATACGGCGATCCCGACCATATCTTCAGACTCACCGAGTCTTCCCATGGGAGTCCTTTTTTCAATAGCCGACAGTGAAATCATGCCCTTTTGAATAACACCATCCACCAATTCCGTGCGGACGTATCCAGGCGCTATGGCGTTCACGCGGATCTTCTTTGCGGCCCATTCCGCGGCCAGAACTTTTGTCAGCATGTTTGCGCCTGCCTTGCTAGTGCAATAGGCCAAACGGGCGGGCGCTGCAACGATTCCGTAAATCGAAGTGACATTGATAATAGAACCGCTGCCTTGCGGAATCATCACCCGCGCTGCAGCCTGACATCCATAAAAAACACCATACAAATCTGTTTCCAGCGCGTTTTTCCAATCTTTCAAGGAAAGGTTTTCGGAAGGGCACGCCATGGAAATGCCCGCATTGTTTACCAGGATGTCCAGCCGGCCATACTTTTCAATGGTCTTATCGACCATAGCATCGACACTTTCCGGGTTTCGCACATCCAAGGGCAGGGCCAGGCATTCACCTCCGTCCGCCTGGACCTGCTTCTCAATGGCGGTCAGCAAATTCATCGAGCGGCTGGCGATAACAACGGCAGCCCCTTCCCTGGCAAACGCCATCGCAATGGCTTTACCGATGCCCTTGCTGGCGCCCGTGATGATTGCCACTTTGTTTTTTAATCGCATTCCATCCTCCTGATCTGCATTCCAATGCATCTTTCACACGCAATGCAAGCGCGATTTTTCCATTTGATAGGCGGCTCTCAATTCCACCGCCAGTTGTCGTCCGGCAGACAGCTCCGGTGCAAAATCACGGATAAAATCAATTTCTTCATCAGTGGGTCGCATTGTTTCCGTCAGGTCCGGAGCCACTTTCAGGTCCCAGGGAATATCTTTTCGGACGTTTTCAAGACTGACACCGGGATGGATCTGGCTCAGGTACATTTCCTTAGTGACCGGATCGAACCGGAAAATTCCCTTTGTGCTGATCAGAGCGCTGGGTCCCGAACCTTTGGGAAACAAGCCCGTTTTATCCCGGCTGTCACCGCCTTCCAGATAGCCAGGAGATGTGAGATAGTCGAGCTTGTCCACAAACGTGCCCCCCCGCATGGTCAGGACAGTTCTTTTGGAGTATGAAATAAAGTCGGCTGCGCCGCCGGAACCTGGAAGCCTCAGAGTCGGCTTATCATAGTCGCCGATTACTGTCGTGTTGAGATTGCCGTACTTATCCACCTGACCCACGCCGAGGAAGCAGACATCGACAAAACCACGATAGGTAGCTGTAAAAGCGGAAAAAAGATCGGTGGCATAGGAAAACCCTTTACAGGAGTGTGCGTCGGCGATGTTGTTCAGCGACAACAGAGGGCGGATGTCGACAATTCCCGATTCCATCATCAAAGTCGCGTGAGGCGCGAAAAGGGCTTTAGCCAAGGCCCCCGCTGTCATCGGCACCCCAACACCCAGAACCACGTTTTCATAGTCATTAATTTCCTTGGCCACAGCAATGGCCAGCAGCTCATCCAACGTGTAAGATTTACTCATATAGTTTTCCTTTTTCTTTCAACAAATTCTCCAGCTGCACCCGTGTTACACCCATGCTTCTTTCTTTGCCGTTGCGATCCCATCGCGAATGAAAGGCAGATCCGTAATTGGCCGGAGCAGAGTATAAAGGCTTGGCTTTGATTTCATCAAGAGCGGCGGTGCCGAATTTACGGATATAATGCTCTATGTAGGACGGACGATCCGGACATTCGTATACCCATTCTTCCATCCACTCTTTCAAACCGTCGGCTGTTGCCGCAGCCGAAGAAAATAAACCGTTGTACATGAAATAGTCCAGATTGTAATAGCCTAGAACTTCCGTCGGGTGGGCGCCCCAGGGAATCTCCACAACCGCATTGACCCGATAGGCAGGAATAATGGTCAGATGGGGACTCGATTGAATGATCTCATGGTCGACAATTTCTTCACAGGAAACGATGATTTTTTTGCTGGCCAGCGCCGCGGCTGCCACACTCCCCATGGCGCCCCAGTACTGCGCGTTTCCGAACTCATCGGCCCGCTGAACATGAATCACACACACGTCGGGATTCGCGGCAGGCACCGTGACCGTATCCTTGCCTGTGTAAGGGCATCTGATTACCCGGAATTTGTCCTCGCCCATGAATCCGCGCTTCCGGAAAAGGTCGGTGGCCATGACACCTTCCAGAACCTGCATGTACGAAAAACCATGCATTCCAGCCACCAGCCGGGCATTGTAATCGAAGTTCGTGTAATCTTCGATCTGGAGCGTGCCGGCATTCAGCGCCCGTTCGACGGCTGATCCGCCTTTCTTGCCGCCGGAACGCATCACATAGGTGGAAACCAGGCGATCGACGCAACCGCCGGCGACCAGGACCTCGACATCAAAGATACCGGATTGTGAATACAGGGTGAAACCTTTCTTGTTTTGCCTGATGATCTCATAGACCAACTCAGCGCAGCTTCCCACGGTATAGTTGCCGATCACCAGTTCGTCACCGTCTTGGACAAAACGTGCGACTGCCTCTTTGGCCCTCATGACCTTGCTGTTTACTTCTCCCATATCAACTCCTCACTTGACATATCTTGGAACGATCTGAACTTTGCGGAAAGTTGTGCAAATGTCGGTTTAAAATCGCTTCTGAATGCCAATCGCGTCCGTCACAGGAAGCGATAGTCCGGGCATAAACAAGAAGCCGCCTCAGCATCCCGAGCGACAAGACGCTCAGGACGCATTTGGCGCTGATTCGTTGAAGCATTACTTCTTCATGGTGCAGCCGGTCTCCTCACACGGCACTTCCACCGCTGTTGAGGATATCATGCCTGCCGGTGCTTTGAAGGCATGATTGAAATAAGATGTTTTTGCCACCATTTCGGTATACCAGTAAGGTACCTGCGCCTGATGATCGCAGGCGCGCATTGTCCAGATGCCGGCGGGTCCGTCATAGGTGAGGCCTTCCCATGCCTTGATGACTTTTTCTACGTCGGTAGTTCCGGCTTTCTTGACAGCTTCGGCCCAGAACATGGTGGCGATATAGGCTTTGCCGCGCAGCCACGTCGGATAATATCCCTTGTCCTTATAAAACTTGGCAACGAATTCCTCATTTTTTTTGGTGGGAATGGAAAGCGTATATATTTCCGCCCCCATGTTACCAATCATCAGCTCGTCGTTGCCAAGCGCCTGAATGGTCACTTCATCATTGATGTAGTAGGAAAACACTTTTTGATTCATTCCCATAGGGCGGCCCTGCTTGAGCAGCAGCGTAAGATCGTTACCCCAGTTAGGCGTGAAAATGACATCCGGTTTGACAGCAATGAGCTGGCTCGCGTAAGGGGCGAAATCCTTTGTACCGGCAGGGTGAAAGAGTTCGGTCACGATCTGGGTCAATAAAAAAAAGGATCAAGGGGACCAAGATCATCGCCATCCAGAATTGTCCGGTCAACTGCATGACGATAGTGTAGGAGAAGTAGGCACCCAGCATGTACATTGCCGCATGGGCGAAATTCAGGACGTTCATCATCCCGAAGATGAGGGTGAGACCCGCCGAGACAAGAAAAAGAAGTCCGGCGTAGGCAAGGCCGTGAAGGAAAAAAACGGGAATGCCGCTCATGCAATTTCCTTTCGTGTTATAAGGCTTCCTGAAATGTGCGCGCGTTTTTGTTAATTATCTGGGCTGAAAACGACCATGAAACATTTGACAGCTTTTTCGCCCACGGATTCTCCGAAATGAGGTATGCTCGAATCCAAATACACACAATCGCCTTCTTCGGCGATCAACTCTTCTGTGCCGTGAAAAAACCTCATAGTGCCTTCCAGAACAAAAAGGATCTCCTGTCCTATGTGATGATAGAATTTTCTCTTCTTTGGGTTGACCGGGAGGGTCAGAACAAAGGGCTCCATCGCCTTGTTGTTAAACTTTTGGGCCACAGCTTCATAAGAATATCCAACGCTTGTCCCACCACCTGTGATCAACTGTCTTTCTGTTTTTTTGACAAGACTGATGGACAGCGAATAGTTGTCTTCACCCAGAAGGTGCGAAATAGTCGTATTGAGGGCACGGGCGATAGTGCCAAGAGTTGAAACCGGTGGGGCCTTTTCGGATTTTTCGACTTTGGAGAGATAGCCTTTCGTAAAACCCGTTTGGGCGGAGAGATTCTCCAGGGTAATACGTTTTTCCAATCGAAGAGCCTTGATCCTCTTTCCTATTTCCGATTCTATGAGCACAGATGTTTGTTTCATATTGGGATACTCTTATTTGTTGAATTGCATTTATTGTATGTAGGCTTGAAAGAATCTGTTTCATTATAAGAAACATTTGTCAACTCAAATTATGAAAAATTAATTGCGATCGGGGAGGCATGTTCATGCATGCGATATTCGTCAGAGCTCAAAAAGGCCGTGCTGAAATAGATGGGGCCACCGCACAACCGAACAGTTACCCTTTTCGAAGAATGCATCAGCGAAGCCACCTTATACAACTGGCAGAGGCTGGTTCACCTCTTAGAGGTCTCTTGGCTTCGGCGTGAGCCGCGGATAGAGAGAACAACCCACGCTCAGCAAATCAGGGCAATGAGCATTATGTTGTTATGCACGAAATTAAAAAAGCATGAAAGCTGGGAGCATCTGATTCGTTTGGCGTAAGGTTTGTTGCCCTCAGTGAGTTGATTGAGGAAGGCAAGGATCTGGTCGGAGGTCAGTTGATCGTTTTTATCATCGCCGTACTGTGGCAGAAGCGCTCGATCACCACCTTATAGGAACGAACCGTATTTTTTTGGAATGGTTCATGTGGTACTCGATCCAGACTTGGGCTGCCCTGGATGTTTTCATTGGACCTTTGGGCTATCTGTACCTGGTAAATAGATGGTCAAAAAGTAACTAATTGGAGATAATATCCGTAGATAACATCATAAAATGTTTGAGTAACGGGGAACACCACTTTTCAGCATGCCATATCATAATTACAGATGTTTCAAAATGCTCTGAACCCCATCTGAGTTTTGATAAACTCCCATCGGTAAGTTCTTTACTAACCGATATTTCTGGACAAATAGAATAACCAACCCCTCGTTTTAGACAATTCCGCATACTGTTTATACTTGAAAACTCAAGCTTATGAGACGATATTTTTTGTCTTTCAAGCGACCGCTCGAATGCCTTACGATAACTTCAGTCGGTTTTGGGCAAAAGTACGGTTTGTCCATACAAGTCATCCGGCATTACTTTTCTTCGCTTGGATAGCGAATTTGCTGGACCCGAAATGAGGACAAGATTTTCGGTTCTAAGCATACGAACATTGACCTCTCCTAAGTGAATAGAGTCCGTCATCAAAAAGGCTAGGTCGATGCGCCCTGAGTTTAATTCCTCCCGCAGTTGTACGTCTGAACAGTTGATAAAATTCAGTTTTGCCTGTGGATTGTCTTCGTGAAAGCGATCCACTACTTGAGGCATGTATATAGTTGCCAAGGTTTCGGGAATTCGGATTGTCAACGACCCTCGGACGTTTTTAGCACCGGTCACCTCTGAGTGGATTTCATCAGTCATTTCTTCTATGCGACGGGCATATTCATAGAGTTTCAGACCAGCATCTGTAGTGACAACACGACGGCCAATGCGGTCAAATAGCTTCAAATCCAGTTCTTCCTCCAACAATCTGATTTGAGCGGATACCGAGGACTGCGCCATAAATAGCTGCTCTGCGGCTTTAGAAAAGCTTAAATTATCCGCAACAACGCGGAATGTCCTAAGTTGGCGGAATTCCATTTCATTCTCCTATCGTAAGATCCGATGGGTTGTATCGGAATTAATCGTTGGACACGATCGATTATCCCTATTAATCAATAATTGCGAAATATACAATATGAGGTCAACATGAAAAACGATTAAAGAAATTGAGAGACGAACGGCGAGTGAAAAGGCGTAACTTAAGCGAAAATATTTGGTATTGTTGGCAAAGTTAGTTTTTGAAACGATTAAAAAAAGGAGGATTTATGGTTGACCTGCTGTCGTTAAACCGGACCCATCATTTTATCATGAATACCTTTGTCAAAACCGGTCACGCTCCACATTACACCGAGATCTCACGAGAATTTAAAATTCAACCAGATTCGGGTAAAAATCTACTGCATGAATTGATGAATGCCAAGTTGGGAGCCATGTGGTTGCATCCACATACAGACTTCATTGTTACATTTAGTCCTTTCAGCAACTTACCGACGCAATACCGTATTTCGGTAGATGGACAGCAAAAATGGTTTACACCATGAGGTTTTGACGCCCTGGCAGTTTGCTGGGTCTTCCCCGGTAAAACAATTCAAGTCGATGCGCCATGTTTGGATTGTGGTGAGTTCATCCGCGTTGTTTTGTGCGACGGGGTAATAAAAAACCAAAGCACATCAGAGATTATGGCATATACAAATGTTCCACTGAGCGATTGGGCAAAAAACTGGTCTTTCGCATGAGGCCGCATGAATCTCTTCCGGTCGGAAGAACATGTGAGGAACTGGTCAGGATTTCAAGATGGTACCGACGAAGGTATTCTATCACTCAATGATCTTATGACGATTTTTAGCACACCACTTCACACTGATAAATTGAGCAAGAATTATGTATCATCCATATCAGTCTATAAGTCGTTTTTTTTGGAAAAAATCAAGGAAATTAAAGGAAATTCACTATTCTGGGCACCAATTTCAGATTAATAAACCACCTGTCTTTGCTGGATGCAGTACCGCGAATCCATCAGGTTCAGTCCATGGAAGAACATTGCTGGTATTAAACTGTCAAGCTGTCGAAGATAAGTAAAGGAGACCTGATCATGGTTATGAAAAATTGTGGAGGCAAGTATTACAGATCGCTGCTAACAAATAGCAAAAAATGAACGCATTGCGACTACTTTTCTACTCCATACATCAACGAACATGTATAGGTAGAAAAACATTCCACGTACCGGCGAGCGCAGGTAAGTTATATCCCAACTCCAGACCTGGCAAGGACCGGTTGCCACATGCGCATTTGGCCGATGATGGGTGGCCGGATTTGATAGTTGGCGGTGATTGATCATTTTTTGTTCTTTTAAACTCGATAAAAACTACTTTCAGAACCGGACTCCAGTCGTTCGGGCGTTTTTTGGTCACGGGGCTCCTCATTTGCACAGTGTCATTAGGTTTACCGGAGAAACTAAAAGGTGTATCAATTCCAGCATTTCGCAACCATTTTGACAGTGTTGTTTGAGGTACGTCAACCTGCTTTGACAATGCCAGGGCCGATATTGCATTAGGACCAGTAAGTTTTTGGACCATTTTGCGTTTGAACCATTTTCGGCGGCGATGGTCAGCGGATAGACGCTGCTGCTCCCCGGCTTTCGGGGTGCCGATCAGAACCGCGGTCGAAGGATATAAGGTTACACCTGCCGGCAAGTCGCCGGTCTTGGTTTTCAATGTGTTATACAGCCAAGAGTGGATTTGGTTTGGCCAACAGTTCTCACTTGAATTTGCAAGATGCATTTGAAAACTTGGCAAGATGTCACAGGTCAGCAATATCTTATGATATTGGTAAAAGTCTATTCCTGATTAAAAAAGGCAGAGCCTTAAAGACCCTGCCTTTCATTGCATTAGGTGAAATAAATTTACATTAGGGGGCGCAATCATCAGTACCGAGTATAACCGCTACGCCGCTATTTAAGGGATATTGATCTCCTTCCCCAAGCATAGGAATTAGCTCTTCATATTCATTACAGTCGATGGTGCCATCCTGGTTTAAATCAATTTGTACGGTATAAATTTGATTAGGCACCAACCAGAAAATGCTGAAGTCCGTCGGGTCATCAGTAGTTGATTTTTCGATCTCAGCTTTTGTATAAATTATGTCATTGCTGTCAAGAACCATTACTGTCGCTTTTTCAGATAAGCCAAAAGACGCATTGTCGATGCTTCCGCTTATGATAGCTGCTTGTAAGGGATCCTCAAATAGATGGAGGACTGGTTTCATTTGGTATGTCCCTGTCCCTGTAGCTACAACGGACATGCTCAAATCAAAGTGAATAATGAGATCTATGGCGGACCCATCGGTTAAATCGATTGTAAAATTCTTGTCAGTTTTTAAATTTTCACTAGGGATTTCAATTATCTGGTCTGTGGTTTCATCATTACTCATCCGCATGATCGCATTGGTAACAAAAAACCGCACTTGAGTATACTTCCCGGCATCAAGTATTGCGGGGGGGACCAATTCGGTTTTATCGCCATCTTGAAACTGCAACAGGTCAATCGTGTAAGGAGTTTCTGTCAGGGGTAATTGCTGCCATCCTCCACCGGATTTGTGAACCCAGATTTCCGAAAATTCTACGAATAAATTAGTGACATTACCTGGAAGTAATGGCTTAGCATCTGTGACTGACATGGATAAGGTTCCAGTACCGCTTCCGTTGCCGCCGCCACCACAAGCAGTAATGAACAGTGGGAACATAACCAAACAAAATAATATGCAGGATTTAATTGTTTTCATGGCCCTCCTCATTTGATTAATTCAAGGTTTAACAAGATTAATAGCTGATAAAATGCTGCAATTATTATGCCTCACTTATATTCAGGTGTATCGAATAATTACAGTTGGTTAAGATGTAAACAATTAGTAAAACCTTGTTTGGAATGTGCAAATTTGTGTAACTTTGTGTAACTTTGTGTGATTTTTTTCACTTTTTGTAAAGTTTGTCCCAAATCGGTCTTTACTGTTGGAAAGTCTAGTGATGTGGTCAAAATCGATTCTTTTTTCAAAGTCGTTCGGTTTTTTGAATTTAATGAAAGAGTGAAGCCGTCTGCTGTTATAAAACATTTCGATATAATCGTTGACGTCGCGTCTTGCTCGATCACGGGTGCTATAAACTGTGTCTTTTCCCATTCTTTTTTTAGTGAATGAAGAAGCTTTCCGCAACCGCATTGTCCCAGCAATCACCCTTTTCGGGTCATACTGCAGACCATCCGGTACGATTTCACCCTGAAGGGAACCAGGCACACCAAGGGCTGGTTCAAGACAAAAAAGGACGCCCTGGCGGAGGAAGCAAAAAGAAGGGAGGAAATCAAAAAATCGGCGCCTCCAGATTCAGGAGCCGGCGACGCCAACCGACATGGCTTTCTTTTGAATTGATCAATAGGCGCCTTGATTATGTGAAAGCGTATCATTCGGAACGCCATTATTCGGAGTATCGGTATCTTTGCAAAAAGGTGGGTTCAAAAAAGGCGAACTTTATAGTGAGATTAATCAGGAGATGATCGAGAAATTTTTGCTCGAGTGAGCGTGTGTCTGGATTCACAGCGAACAAGGAGCTGCGATACCTTAGGCGATAGCTGTTTATGAACTTGCCAGGCAAAAGTCTCACACAGAAAAAAAAGGGTCACAGAGATGATTCTGTAACCCATTGATTCTATTTGGCTGGGGGACGAGGATTCGAACCTCGGCAGACGGAGTCAGAGTCCGTAGTCCTACCACTAGACGATCCCCCAGCAAGACTTTCGTACATAGTGAATGTGGCTCCCGGAGTCAAGAAAATTTCATCGATTTTCTGCCATTGACGCCAAAAGGACCCACAGGGAGCGGGTTAACGGGGTTAACGGGCCACAATATACCCGATAGCTTTATCCAGCCTGGCCAGCACACGTTCCTTGCCGAGCACCGTCATGATTTCGAAAATGCCCGGGCTGACCGTCGTTCCGGTCAGGGCCACGCGCACCGGTTGGGCGATCTTGCCCAGCTTCAGACTGAATTTTTCCATCAGTTGCACGAACACCGTTTCAAGATCTTTTTCGCCGAAGGCCGGCAGCGCGGCCAGCTGTTCGCGCAAATAGCGCAGCGGCTCCAAGACGTTTTGCGTGAGGAATTTCTGGGCGGCCTGTTCGTCGAGTGTGATCTCTTCGGAAAAATAAAAATGGGCCTGCAGCGCCATTTCCAGCAAAGTTTTGCTGCGCGGCTGCAAGGTGGCGATGGCGCCGTGCAGAAAGGCCTCGTCATCGCTATGCCATCCACGGGCTTCCAGGAATGGCTTGAGATGACCGGCCAGGTGCTCGGGCGTGGCGGCCTGGATGTGGTCGGCATTGAGGGCATTGAGTTTGACCGGGTCGAAAATGCCGGCCGATTTGCCCACGCGCTGCAGGCTGAATTTTTCGATCAGTTCCGCGCGCGTGAAAAACTCCTGATCGCCATGGGACCATCCCAGGCGGGCCAGAAAATTGATGAACGCCTCGGGCAACAGTCCCATGTCGCGATAGGCGGTCACGGATGTGGCCCCGTGGCGTTTGGACATGCGCGTGCGGTCATTGCCCAGCACCATGGGAACATGGGCGAATATCGGCAAGGGTGCCTCGAGGGCATGATATAAAAGGATTTGCTTGGGCGTGTTCATTATATGGTCGTCGCCGCGAATGATTGTATTGATGTCCATGCTCACGTCGTCGACCACGGCGGCGAAGTTGTAGGTGGGCATGCCGTCCGTGCGGCGCAGCACGAAATCATCGAGTTCATCATTGCTGAAAACAATGTGGCCTTTAACCACATCTTCGATGAGGGTCGAGCCCATCGTCGGGGATTTGAAGCGCACGACCGCATCGGATGACGGCCCCAGTTTTTTTTCACGGCAGGTCCCGTCGTAACGCGGCTTGGCGCCAGTGGCACGTGCTTTTTCGCGCATGGCTTCGATCTGCTCGGGGGTGCAGGTGCAGTGGTAGGCGTGTCCCGCTGCGACCAGGCGATCAATGTGCGCATTGTAAATGTCCAGGCGCTGGCTCTGGTAAAAGGGGCCCTCGTCCCAATCGATATCCAGCCATTTAAGGGCTTCGAAAATGGCTTGCACCGATTGATCGGTCGAGCGGGCCGCGTCGGTATCCTCGATCCTTAAAATAAACTTGCCGCCGGTATGGCGCGCATACAGCCAGTTGAACAGGGCGGTGCGTGCGCCGCCGACATGCAGGTAGCCAGTGGGGCTGGGTGCAAAACGAGTCCTGACGGGTGCCATTTGTTTTTCCTTAATGACTTATGCAGGATAGTCATTATCCGTGCGTTTGATTTGTACTAAGTAAACGCTTGATTCGTTTTCTTGCTTGTCGCAAGCGACATGCCTCTTTGCTCATTGAGGTATGAGTAAATTAAAATAGTCAAGTTGCCGTCGTTTGCCGGCCGCTTTGGCAATCATCGCCGATTCCCTGGGGCGCCGCAAAAATGTCATGTGTTCTCGGCGCGGGGATGTTACCTTTTCATTTATCAATTGGTTTGTATTGACAAAGCGGATTTCAGGCCCCGGAGCGGCAAGACGCGATGCATAGCATATCGATAGGAACAGCACAAGCGTCGTATGTTTCCGCCGCCGATAAAACTCCTTGACAAGGGATTTGAATTTAATTACTAGAGGCGCTTGTGTTCGGAAACAAGGTATTTTGAAAAAAATCATTAATAATCAAATAGTTGGGGGAATTGCTCATGGGCTTGCCAAAACACAAGATATCGAAGTCAAGACGGGACAAACGGCGTACCCACCAAAAAGTGGATGTGCCCAACATCGTCAACTGTCCGGAATGCGGTGAGGCCATCCAGCCCCATCATGCCTGTTCCAGTTGCGGCGCATACAAAGGTCGCACGGCTGTCGAAACAGACAAAGAGTAACACACCTATAATAAATATTAGCTACAAAAGGACGCGTGCCAATGAGCGAAAACGCATGCCGAGGTTTGGATCTCGAGTCACGTCAAATGGTGGTGGATACAGTCCGCCAATTGCGTAAAAAGCTGCTGAGTAAAGAAAATATTCTCGAATGGGACAAGGCCGAAGTTTTTCCTGAAGCTGAAATCCGGGAAATGCTGGGGCCCGAAATCGGGTTGCAGCTGTTGTTTATTCCGGAGGCTTACGGTGGGATGGGCGGCGGCGCGCGTGACTGCTGCAAGGTGACCCAGGAGACGGCCAGAATCTGTTTGGGTGTGGCTACCGGTTTTTTTGCGATTCAGTTGGGATCCGATCCTATATTGGTAGGTGCCACTGAAGAGCAGAAGCAAAAGTGGATGGGCAGGATCGCCGAAGGCAATTGCTTAGTGGCCTATGCCGTCACTGAGCCGGGCGCTGGCAGCAATTTGGCCTCACTCAAGACCAAGGCCGAGCCGGTCATTGAAAACGGCCAGGTCAAAGGGTACAAGATCACCGGTACTAAACAGTTCATATCCACCGGCGGCTACGCCGATATTGTCACCGTGCTGGCCGATGCGCCTGAAGGTCCCACCTTTTTTATCGTTGAAAAGGGCACACCTGGATTCAAGCAGCACAAGGGCGAGGAAAAACACGGTATCCGCGCGTCAAACACCTCCCCATTGACGTTTGACGAAGCCTACGTGCCGGTCGAAAATCTGATCGGCGGTGTGCCCGGCATAGGTCTCAAGCAGGCCAACAAGGTGTTCGGGTACACGCGTTTGATGGTTGCTTCGATGGGCTTGGGGGCTGGTGAGGCTGCACTGGAAATCGCTATTCCCTATGCCAAGGAGCGTATCCAGTTCGGTTCGCCGCTTTCCGAAAAACAGGGGTATACCCATAAACTGATTGTGCCCAACGTCGTGCGCATGGCCGCGGCCGACGCCTACATCGATGAAGTGGCCCAGATGCTGGACAGCAGCGAGGCAGACTTGCAGGTAGAAGGCGCCATAGGCAAGGTTTTCACCACCGAAGCGGCCGATCGCACGGCCAACGACTGCATCCAGGCGCTGGGCGGCTATGGGTATATTCGCGAGTTTGGCGTGGAAAAAATCAAGCGCGATGTTAAGATCACCTGCATTTACGAAGGTACCAGCGAAATCCAGCAAAGCATTATCAGCACCTTCCGCTGGAAAACCAGCCGCAAAACCAAAGGCGAGTTCTATGGCCGAATGGCCGCCGAGATGGACGGGCTCGATGCGCAGGTAGCCGATGCCGGTTGCCGTTTTTACGCCATGGCCGCGCGGGCCTTGAACAAGACCATCGATTTGGCCCATGAGAATCGACTGACCCGTCAGCAGGCGGTTATGTTCGATCTGGCCGACATGATGACGCACGTGGAAGTGGGCATCGCCCTGGGCCGCAAAGCCGTCCGATTGGCGCAGGCCAATGATCCGCAAGCAGACAAGTTCAAAGCCATCGCCAGGGTTTTTGCAGGCGATGTGACCCGCCTGGTCGGCGAAAATGCAGTGCGCATCGCAATGGGCGGCGGATTGGACAGTGCCGTGGCACAACAGCATCTGGCCGATATCGCCTACCAGGAGATGTTGGCTGGGCGTGCCAACTGGGTCGCGGATATGGATCGTATCGCGGACATCATTTTCGAGAGGTAATCATGACCGAAAACACGCAGCGCGTTGTAGTGGTGACAGGCGGTTCGCGGGGCATTGGCCGGGCCATTTGCAAGACCCTGGCGGCACCGGGCAGCAAAATTTTCTTCAATTACTTTTCGCCTGCCGATCGCGAAGCGGAAGAAGCGGCAGCGGCCGAAACGATCGCGGCAGTCAAGCAGGCCGGCTGCGAAGCGGTCGGGATATGGGCCAATGTGGCCGTCTCCGAAGAGGTGACCGCGTTTTTTGACCAGATCATGGCTGACGCCGGACGCGTCGATGTGCTGGTCAACAATGCGGGTATCACGCGCGACGGGATGATGGCGCGCATGAAAGAGTCGGATTGGGACGCAGTGCTCGCCATCAATCTGAAGGGGCCGTTTCTGTGCACCCAGATCGCCGCGCGTATCATGGGCAAACAGCACGGTGGCAGAATCATCAACATGGCCTCGATCGTCGGCGTGAGGGGCAATATCGGTCAGGCCAACTATGTGGCTTCCAAGGCCGGTTTGATTGGCTTGACCAAAACGGCGGCCAGGGAATATGCCGCCCGCAACGTGACGGTCAATGCGGTGGCGCCTGGATTTATCGAAACGGACATGACCGCCGTTCTGCCCGAAAAGGTCAAGGCGGCCATGCTTAGCGCCATTCCGCTCGGTCGCGCCGGCCAGGTTGAAGATGTGGCTGCAGTCGTCGCTTTTCTGGCCTCGGACGCAGCCGCCTATATGACCGGTCAGGTCCTGCATGTCAGTGGCGGCATGTTCATGTAGTATTCAAGGACTTTAAACTTAAGGCAACACTTTGCATCTAACAATCCGGCGAAGCCGGGGCCGAGTGCTTATCATCAAAAAAGGAGAATCCAATGTCGGTTGAAGACAAAATCAAAAAGATTATTTCAGAGAAATTGAGCGTGGATATGGAAGAAATCGTGCCCGAAGCATCTTTCGTGGATGATTTGGGAGCCGATTCACTGGACCTGGTGGAACTGATCATGTCCATGGAAGAAGAGTTCGATATCGACATCTCGGATGAAGATGCTGAAAAACTAGTGACTGTGAAGGATGCCATCGATTACATCAATGCCCACTGATTTTGCGCGGGCGTGATTTTGGCGGGCGCCGCAGCGGATGACGCGACAGGTTGATCCTCTGTCCGGCGCGAGGCTGCGATCACAAATATGATCTCGAATGGTGTGCCGGCCGACAATGATTCCGACAGGGGTTTCTGCCCGCTGGGCAGCGGCCCCTGTCTACTATGGATCGGAGCGCGGACGTGTCAAAGGAGGTTCTTTTGGAAAGACGGGTAGTGGTAACCGGAATCGGCTTGGTCACACCCTTGGGCATTGGCGTTGATGAGACGTGGTCCGCACTGATTGCCGGAAAATCCGGAATCGGCGAAATCACCCGGTTCGATACGACCGATTATGGAACCAAGATCGCCGCTGAAGTCAAAGGTTTCAATGCTGAAGACTTCATGCCCAAGAAAGATGCCAAACGAACGGAAACGTTCATCGCTTATGCCATCGCTGCAGCCAGAATGGCCGTTGAAGATTCCGGTCTCATAATAGATAACCAGAATGGGCACCGTGTTGGGGTGTTGACCGGGTGTGGGCTGGGTGGCCTGAATATGCTGGAGGTCACGGCGCGTACAGTAGAAAACGCCGGCCCTAAAAGAGTCAGCCCTTTTTTCATTCCTTTGATTATCGGCAACATGGCCCCGGGTATGATTTCCATTCAATTCGGCGCCAAGGGGCCCAATTCATCCGTCGCCACCGCCTGTGCGGCGGGCGCCCACGCGATCGGCGATGCCTATGAGATCATCAAATACGGCAAAGCCGATGCCATGATCACCGGCGGCGTGGAATCGGTCATCACGCGGACCTGCATCGCCGGTTTCGGTGCCATGAAGGCTTTGTCCACGCGTAACGGCGATCCATCGCGGGCCTCGCGTCCTTTCGACAAGGACCGGGATGGTTTTGTGGTCGGCGAGGGCAGTGGCATTGTGATCCTGGAAGCCCTGGACCACGCTTTGGCGCGCGGTGCCAAGATTTATGCCGAGATGGCGGGATACGGCATGAGCGGTGATGGGTATCATATGACCTCGCCGCCCCCGGATGGGGAAGGTGCTGCGCGCTGCATGCAGGCGGCGATCGACGACGCCGGCATTCAGGCCTCCCAGATCGGGTATATCAATGCCCACGGGACATCGACGCCGCTCAACGATTTATACGAGACGCGGGCCATTAAGAAGGTGTTCGGCGACATCGCGCGCAATGTGCCGGTCAGTTCCACCAAATCGATGACCGGGCATCTGCTCGGCGGCGCTGGCGGGATTGAAACCGTTTTTTCGACACTCGTGCTGAAAAACGGCATTTTGCCCCCGACGATCAACCTGGACAACCCGGGCGAAGAGTGTGACCTGGACTATGTTCCCCACGTCGCCCGCAAGGCGGAGGTGAGCTACGTCATGACCAACTCTTTTGGTTTCGGCGGTACCAATGCATCCCTGATTCTTAAAAAGTACAGCGGGTAGCAGCGTTTTTTTAGAAAACCAAGTCCGCGCTCCGGAAAGTTTCGGGGTGCGGACTTTTTTCTTTGAGCCGAGCAGCAACGCATGGCGGCGGTCCGCAATCGTGAGCAATGGGTGCAATTGCCCCGAATAACCAGAATTGCAAGGGTTTTTTAACTTGCGGTCCTGTGCATATAAAGCTATGAAGAGCCGTTATAACCACACCATATGGGGTCTGTTTCAATACGCAAACCCTACGGGGCGATTCGTCCCCGCAGGTAAGCCGTCCCTTTACGGGTGGGAATCTACCAACTGCTGAAGGAGTAGCGCAATGACGCTGGTAATGGGCTGCGATCATGCTGCTTTCGGTCTCAAGGAAATTATCAAAGCCTATCTGACCGAAAAAGGATACGCACCGGAAGATGTGGGTGCGTTCAGTGATGCGTCTGTGGATTATCCACAGATTGGAAAACAGGTGGCCGCGCATGTGTCCGAAGGGCGATATGCGCGAGGCATCCTGCTGTGCGGCACCGGGATAGGAATGTCCATGGTGGCCAACCGTTTCGCCCATGTGCGCGCCGCTTTGTGCAATGACCTCTTCTCGGCGGCCATGAGCCGGCGCCACAATGACGCCAACATCCTGGTCATGGGAGGGCGGGTGATCGGTGATGTGCTGGCCTTGGAGATTGTCCGCACATGGCTGGAAACACCTTTTGAGGGCGGCCGGCACCAGCGTCGCCTGGATCTGTTTTAGCGTGAAGGGCCCTTGTTCGCGGCGGGCACCGAAAAGCCCGTCGTAAATGGCTTAATTCAGAATCTTCATGGTGGCTTGAACGTAATGGATCATCATGGATTCAAAAAATCGAACAAAATAGCGGCCTCGCCGCTACACATCGATAAAGGGGGAATGTTGAACAACGATCATCTCTCTACAGTGGACCCTGAGATTGCGCGTGTCTTGGACCAGGAGTCGGAGCGTCAGACCAATCATCTGGAGTTGATCGCCTCCGAAAACATCGCCAGCCGAGCCGTGATGGCTGCTCAAGGCAGTCTGCTCACCAATAAATATGCCGAAGGATATCCGGGCAAACGTTACTATGGCGGTTGCGAGTACGTGGATGTGGCCGAGCGGTTGGCCATTGAACGGGTGCTCGCGCTGTTCGGCGCGGATTACGCCAATGTGCAGCCGCACTCTGGTTCGCAAGCCAATATGGCGGCCTACTTTGCGCTGTTGCAGCCGGGCGATACGGTTCTGGGCATGGATTTGGCCCATGGTGGGCATCTGACCCACGGCGCCAGAGTCAGTTTTTCGGGCCAACTATACCATTTTGTACATTACGGCGTGGCGCGCGAGACGGGTATGATCGATTATGCGGATGTCCGGCGTCTGGCGCGCGAACATCGCCCCAGGATGATCGTGGCCGGAGCCAGCGCCTACCCACGTATTCTTGACTTCGCAACCTTCAGCGACATTGCCGCCGAAGTCGGCGCGTATTTCGTGGTCGATATGGCCCATATCGCCGGATTGGTCGCCACCGGCCTGCACCCGTCGCCGGTACCCTATGCCGATGTGGTGACCTCCACGACCCATAAGACTTTGCGCGGCCCGCGCGGCGGCTTGCTTCTGGCCAAGGCCGCCTGTGGGGATAAACTGCGCAGTGAAGTGTTTCCCGGAATACAGGGCGGACCACTGATGCATGTGATTGCCGCCAAGGCGGTGGCTTTCAAAGAGGCCCTGTTGCCCACGTTCAAACTGTACCAGCAAAGCGTGCTGGCCAATGCCCAGGCGCTCGCCGGCGGACTGCAGAGCGCCGGCCTGCAGTTGGTGTCCGGGGGAACCGAAAATCACCTGATGCTGGTGGACCTTACCGCCTGGGATATCACCGGCAAAGCGGCGGAGGCCGCTCTGGGCCATGCCGGTATCACCGTGAACAAAAATGCCGTGCCTTTCGATCAGCACGGGCCCTTGATCACCAGTGGTATCCGTATTGGAACGCCTTACATTACCAGCCGTGGCATGGGAACCGAAGAGATGCGCCAAATCGCCGGGTTGATCGTCGAAGTGCTTAAAAATCTGGATAACCAGCGGATTCTGGAGCGTACACGCCTGGAAGTCGCCGAGCTTTGCAGTGCGTTTCCGTTGTATGCATAGCCGGCTTTGCCGGCATGCCAACGGGCAAATGACAAGTCTTACGTGTTAAACGAAGGTATCTGTCGGCTGAAGTTGCCTTGACCGTCCATAAGATATGTTTCCGATCAAGAGCCTATGTTCGATGACGTGCGGTGGTGCTGCGAGAAAAGGTGAATATGATGATGGCTGAAAATGTGCGTCCTTCCTGGGATACCTATTTCATGGACATCACCTGCCTGGTGGCCAAGCGGTCCACCTGCCTGCGGCGTGCGGTCGGCGCGGTATTGGTTAAGGACCGTCGATTGCTGGCCACCGGTTACAATGGGGCGCCAAGCCAGGTACGCCATTGCGCTGAAACGGGCTGCCTGCGCCAACAACTCAACGTGCCATCGGGTGAAAGGCACGAGTTGTGCCGCGGCATCCACGCCGAACAAAACGCCATCATCCAGGCGGCCTATCACGGTGTTTCCATCAAAGGCGCCTCCTTGTTCTGCACCAATCTGCCATGCGCCATTTGTGCCAAAATGATCATCAACGCGGGAATTGTCCGGATTGTCTATGAATCCGGTTATGCCGATGCTTTATCCAGTGAAATGTTGGCCGAAGCGGAAGTGGAACTTGTGAAGTGGTCCAGCAGCCAGACGGAGGTGCCTGAATGAAATGTCCCTTTTGCGGGGAGATGGACAACAAGGTGATTGACTCGCGGGTGAGCAAAGATGGTGCGGTGATACGGCGGCGCAGGGAGTGCATCGATTGCACGCGGCGTTTCACTACGTACGAGCACATCGAAGAGATCCCCATCATGATCGTCAAAAAAGACGGTCGCCGTGAAGTGTTCAACCGGGATAAAGTTCGCTCGGGGATGCAGAAGGCTTGCCAGAAGCTGAGCATCAGCATGAATGTCATCGAGGATTTTATCGACGATCTGGAACGCGACTTGCGCGAAACCGGCGAAAAGGAAATTCCTTCGAAGATCGTCGGCGAAAAGATCATGTTCAAGCTGCATTCGCTCAGCGACATTGCCTATGTGCGTTTTGCCTCGGTTTACCGCGAGTTTAAAGACGTCAACGACTTTGTGGCCGAGCTGAAAACCCTTTTGAATGAACGCGCCAAATAGTTTTTGGCAAGAGCGGCACTGACGCGGGGACATGATGGAAGATAAAGATTACATGGCCATGGCATTGGCGCTGGCGGCCCAGGGCGCAGGCCGTGTGGCGCCCAATCCCCTGGTTGGGGCAGTCGTCGTCAAAGATGGCGAGGTAATCGGCCGCGGGTATCATCAGAATGTGGGCGGACCGCATGCCGAGGTGCATGCCATCGATGACGCCGCGGATGGTGCGGCGGGCGCCACCTTGTACGTTACCTTGGAACCTTGCAATCATCAGGGGCGCACGCCGCCGTGCACTGAGAAGATTCTGGCCGCCGGCATTCGGCGCGTGGTATCGGCCATGGCCGACCCAAACCCGACTGTTAAAGGGGGCGGCAATGCCTATTTGCAATCGCGCGGTATTGAAGTGCTGTGCGGGGTGCGCGAGCGCGAAGCGCGGCAGCTGAATGAAAGTTTTATCACGTTCATCCAAACCGGGCGGCCTTTCGTTGTACTTAAACTGGCGGCCACGCTCGATGGGCGCATCGCAACGCGCACGGGCGATGCCCGTTGGGTGACCGGGGAAGCGGCGCGCAACCGGGTCCACTGCCTGCGGCACGCCATGGATGCGATCATGGTCGGAGCGGGCACCGTCAAAGCGGACGACCCTCAATTGACGACGCGGCTCACCCAAGGCCCGGGGATCGATCCCATTCGCCTGGTGCTCGATACGCGTCTGTCCATGTCCAAAAGGGCGCGGATGCTGACGCAGTCGTCCAGTGCCCCGACGTACATCGTATGCGGACCGGCGGCATCAGAGGAAGACCGGCGGCGTTTGGCGGCCGGTGGGGCGCGCATTCTGGATGTTCCCCTCAAAAAAGGCCGCATCGATATGTGCGCCTTGATGGTTCAATTGGGCAAGATGGGCATTACCAGCGTCTTGATCGAAGGTGGCGCGCAGGTGGCGGCCAGTGCTTTGGCTGCGGACATCGTTGATAAAGTGGTTATTTTCTATGCACCCAAAATCCTGGGCGGCGACGATGGCGTCCCCATGTTCCGTGGACAGGGCCCCGCGTTTATGCGGGAGGCACTGGCGATCCACGATATGACGTTGGAGATGGTTGGGGAAGATGTGATGGTGCAAGGGTACAGGAAAAAGTTAACACCTGAAACCTACTAAACAGGATATCGATGTTCACAGGTATTGTAGAAGGACAAGGCACGATCTTGGGCGTGCGGTCGGCCGGGCAGGCCCGGGTGCTGACTGTGGCCGCTGATTTCGATTTGGACGGCACCCGCCTCGGCGACAGCATTGCCGTAAACGGCGCCTGCCTGACGGTGACATCGTTGCGCAGCGGCCGCTTTACGGCCGATGTCTCGCCGGAAACACTTTCCAAAACCACCTTTGCCGACGCCAGGGGTGGCGAGCGTGTCAATCTGGAACGTGCCATGCGTTTGTCCGACCGGCTGGACGGGCACCTGGTGTCCGGTCATATCGACGGCATGGGCTATCTGACGCTTCGTGAGACCGTCGCCAATGTCCTGTTGCTGACCTTCAGCGTGCCACGCGCGCTGACGCGCTTTATGATTGTCAAGGGATCGGTGGCCGTGGATGGATTGAGCCTGACCATCAACCGCTGCGATGACGACAGCTTCCAGGTGAGTATCATCCCCCATACGGCCCAGGTGACCACTATCGGCTGCAAAACGGTCGGGGATGCTTTTAATATTGAAACAGATCTGATCGGTAAGTATGTTGAGCGTTTCGTATCCCGTGGCCAGGAGGGCGCCCAAGACACCGCGCGCGGCATCGACATGGCCTTTTTGGCGAAATCGGGATTTTTGGATCGATAGCGCGCGACCCTGCCGGTCGGCGCGATGACCCTTTTTGTATTGCACTGACGGGAGATTACACTCCGCCTGCGCATGAATTTCGAATGGAGAATTTAAAACCATGGCACGTTTAACGATTGAGCAAGCCATCGAAGAGATCGCCGCCGGAAGAATGGTTATCCTGGTCGACGATGAAGATCGCGAAAATGAAGGCGATCTGACCATGGCCGCCGAAAAGGTGACCCCCGAGGCCATCAATTTCATGGCCAAGTACGGCCGCGGACTGATCTGCCTGTCCATGACCAGCGATAAATGCGACCAGCTTGAACTGCCCTTGATGGTCAAGAACAACACCTCCCCCTTCCAAACCGGCTTTACCATATCCATCGAAGCCAAGTTCGGGGTGACGACGGGCATTTCCGCAGCTGACCGTGCCAAAACCGTCCTGACCGCCGTGGCTGAAGATGCCAAGGCCAGCGATTTGGTGCGTCCCGGTCACATCTTCCCGCTGCGCGCCCGCGACGGCGGCGTCATGGTACGCGTGGGGCAAACCGAAGGATCGGTGGATCTGGCCCGCCTGGCAGGTCTCAAACCGGCCGGTGTGATTTGTGAAATCATGGACGATGACGGCACCATGGCGCGCATGCCGTCGCTGATTGAATTCAGTGAAAAACATGGTATCGGCATCGTGACCATTGCCGATCTGGTGGAGTACCGCATGCGCAACGAGTTGTTTGTGCATCGGGCGGCCGAAACCATCATTCCTACCGAGCATGGCGGCGAGTTCAAGATCATCGCCTTTGAAAACGATGTGGACGACCAATTGCACATCGCCCTGGTGAAGGGCGAGATCGACCCGGTTCAACCGATTTTGGTGCGCGTTCACTCGGAATGCATGACCGGCGACATCTTCGGGTCGTTGCGCTGCGACTGCGGCGACCAGCTGCACAAGGCCATGGCCATGATGGAAAAAGAAGGCGCGGGTGTGGTCATTTATCTGCGCCAGGAAGGCCGCGGCATCGGTCTGGTCAACAAGCTGAAAGCGTATGACCTGCAGCAAAGGCAAGGACTCGACACCGTGGAAGCCAATCGCGAACTTGGTTTCAAAGACGACCTGCGCGACTACGGCTTGGGCGCCCAGATGCTGCGCAACCTGGGCGTGCGCCAGATGCGGCTGTTGACCAACAATCCGAAGAAAATGGTCGGTCTGGACGGCTACGGGTTGAGTATTGTCGAGCAGATCCCCATTGAAGTGGCCCCCAATGAGTTTAACCGCTGCTACCTGGAATGCAAAAAACTCAAGATGGGACACCTGCTGCAACTTGATGTGCATAGCCAGTAACCGATGAAGCGCTACGCCATTGTAAGTGCAATGATGTCGTTCTCGTTTTCGTTCCCGCGCGCTGCGCGGGAACCTTATTTGTGATCCGCGCGTGGAAGAATTGATCCGCCACCATCTGCGTGGCCATGCATAGTGATCTTGCGTGATGAACCCTCGGAGGTAGAAGATGCCCAATATTGTCGAAGCCAATTTAGTGGCTGAAGGAAAAAAGTTCGCTATCGTGGTGAGCCGGTTTAACAGTTTTATCACCGATAAGCTGGTCGACGGCGCTTTGGATGCCCTGATCCGCAGCGGCACCCGCGACGAGGATGTCGATGTCCTTAAAGTGCCCGGTGCTTTCGAGATCCCCTTGATGGCCCGCCAACTGGCACTCAAAAAACGCCACGATGCGATCATCTGCCTCGGAGCGGTGATTCGCGGCGCGACGCCGCACTTCGACTATGTCAGTGCCGAAGTTTCCAAGGGCGTCGCGATGGTCAGTCTGGAAACCGGTCTGCCGATCATTTTTGGCGTGTTGACCACCGATTCGCTGGAACAGGCCATTGAACGCGCCGGCAGCAAAGGCGGCAACAAAGGTTGGGATGCGGCGATAGCCGCTGTCGAGATGGCCAACCTGATGGACGCGGTGGAAAAGATCTGATTATGGGAACCCGTCGACAAGCAAGAGAATTGGCCATGCAAGCCTTATTCAGCATGGATATGAACTCGGCCTTCTCCGGAGAGATGCTCAGCGATTATTGCGGCTCTTTTCCCCCAGGCAAGCGTTTTTACGCATTTTTCGAGTACCTGGTCAAAGGTGTTCTGGATCACAAGGCCCATATCGATACGGTTATCGAGCGCTATTCCAGCAATTGGAAGATGCGGCGCATGGCCTGCGTGGATCGCAACATCCTCCGTATCGCGGTGTACGAACTGCTTTACAGTGCCGATATACCAGCAAAAGTTTCGATTAACGAGGCCATTGACATCGGCAAAAGATTCGGGACCCCCGAATCTGGCGCGTTCATCAACGGCATACTGGACAGCATTCGCATGGCCATCGATAAGGGCCAGCTGGAAATATCCCCCGTGCCGTTGCCGTTCATGGACGAAGAACCTGATCCTGATGACATGGACGATGATTAGGACCGTATGGGGCCCGTCCATGCGAAGTACACTGAACGAATGTCACCCAATGCAAGAAAGGAAACCCATGATCATACGCACCATGCCAGTCGGACCGCTGCAGGCCAACTGTTACATCGTCGGCTGCGAAGAAACGCGCCATGCAGCCGTTATCGATCCGGGTGGAGATGCCGATAAAATACTGCTGGCTCTGGCCGCCGACAAACTGACGCTCAAGACCATCATCAACACCCATGGCCATTTCGATCATGTCAGCGCCAACAAAGCGCTCAAAAAGGCCAGTGGCGCCGAGTTGATGATCCACCCTCTGGATGCGCCCATGCTCAGCCAGCTGGCCAGTGGCGCGGCCATGTGGGGTATGCGCTCCGAAGATTCGCCCGAACCCGACCGCCTGTTGCAAGACGGTGACACGGTGGCTGTCGGCAAAATTTCCTTCAAGATCCTGCACACCCCCGGCCATACCCCCGGCGGTATCTCGCTGTATGCTGACAAAGTGGTCTTCGTCGGGGATACCCTGTTTGCAGGCTCTATCGGACGCACGGATTTTCCGGGCGGCGACTTCAACACTCTGATACGTGGCATCCACACCAAGCTGTTCACACTGCCCGACGATGTCGTTGTCTATACCGGTCATATGGAGGCCACGACCATCGGACGCGAAAAGAAGTCCAATCCTTTTTGCGCGCTGAAATAGCGTTTTGCAATTCGGCAGGTAAAATCAGTAAAATACCGTATTGCAAAAAAATGGCCGTAGGCGCTAAGGAAAGCCAACCCCTTATTTCATGCGCAGCCAGTGGCTTTGACGCCATTAACGTCATGCAGTGCGACTGATGGGAGGACCGTGGGAAAAGCGCCCGATGCGAATACGCACGCCTGGGATACGGCCCTCGTCTTGATCGACGTGATCAATGACCTGGAATTTGACGAGGGCCCCGAGTTGCTCAAGCACGCCTTGACCATGGCCGACCATGTGGCCGGTTTGAAAATTCACCTCAGGACTTTGGGAATGCCGGTGATCTATGCCAATGATAATTTTGGCAACTGGCAAACCGATTTTCGCCAACTCGTGGACCACTGCCTGCACGACCAGGTCACCGGCAAGCCAATTGCCGAGAAGCTGTTTCCACAGCAGGGCGATCATTTCATCTTGAAACCCCAGTACTCGGCATTTTTCGCCACTCCCCTGGAAATCCTGCTTAAACGACTCAATGTGCGACGCCTCATCCTCACCGGGATGAGCGGCAACATTTGCGTCTTCTTCACCGCCGCGGATGCCTACATGCGCGGATTCGAGCTGATCGTTCCAGAAGATTGCATCGCATGCATCAATCCCGACGACAAAAAAATGGTGTTGGGGTACATGCAGACCATATTCAAAGCCGATATTCGCCCCTCGACCGAGTTGCCGTTTTCTTCTCCGGAAATGACAAGCGATCCGTAACCCGGGTCAGTGGGCCGGGGTCAACTTGCATCCCTTGAGGATACCGCTCTCGTTTCTATCCTTTTTTGTCCCCCCGTTGAATTTGCAACCGGAATCCAGTATAGATTGCGGTTATGCCAACCAATATCGAACGTCGTAAAACCAGGTTGATCCAAGTAGGGCAGGTGCCTGTGGGTGGAGATGCGCCCATCACCGTCCAATCGATGACCAACACGCCTACGCAGGATGTGGCTGCCACGGTGGCTCAGATCCAGCGCCTGGAGGCGGCCGGCTGCGAAATCGTGCGGGTGGCTGTCCCGGATTTACAGGCGGCTGAGGCGATTGCCGCCATCAAATCCCGAATCACGATTCCTCTGGTGGCCGATATCCATTTCGATCACCAGTTGGCCCTGGCGGCCGCACGTTGCGGTGCCGATGCGCTGCGCATCAATCCGGGCAATATCGGCGGCAGGCACAAAGTCCAGGCGGTGGTGGATTGCGCTCGCGACCGGGGGTTGCCCATTCGGATCGGCGTCAACAGCGGCTCTCTAGAAAAAGATCTTTTAAAAACCCACCAGGGCGCTACCGCCCCGGCCATGGTTGAAAGCGCATTGCGCCACGTGGCTTTGCTGGAAAAGGCCGGATTCGAACAGATCAAAATATCCATCAAGGCCTCGGATGTGCCGCGTACGGTCGACGCCTACCGCCTGCTGGCCGCTCGCGTCGATTACCCGCTGCATGTGGGGATCACCGAAGCCGGGTCGCTGTATGCGGGCACGGTCAAATCGGCGCTGGGCATCGGCATGCTGCTGGCCGAGGGCATCGGCGATACGCTGCGCGTGTCGCTGACCCGCGATCCGGTCGAAGAGGTGCGGGTCGGTTTTGAGATCCTTAAGGCGCTGAACATCCGCCGGCATGGCCCCGAGATCATTTCCTGTCCGACCTGCGGCCGCTGCAGCATCGATTTGATGACAGTGGTCGAGCAAGTGGATAAGGCCCTGCTGACGCGGCGAGTGCCGGTTAAACTGGCCATCATGGGATGTGTGGTCAACGGGCCGGGCGAAGCCCGCGAGGCCGACATCGGTGTGGCCGGCGGCCAGGGCCAGGGCATTCTTTTTAAGAAGGGCAAAGTTGTAAGGAAAGTGCCTCAGGACAAGCTTGTCGAAACGCTGTTGGCTGAAGTAGATAAGTGGGAAAAAGCATACGAAAAAAAAGAAGGAAAGTAGATGATATTATAATTACTTAATCTGATAATGGAGTTCGCTCAAGCGACTATGGACGAAGTGTTAAGTGTAAAGTTTAAAGTGTAAAGGGAGGCATTGTGTCTATTTGATATGCTCACCTTCCTATGTTGGACGCTTTTCGTGCATGCATTTTGTTAAAGGTTCTAAAAATGACAACGTAACCTTCTTATGACACCCCATACCTGTGTCTTACTGGAGGGAACTGCATAATCAAATTTCTTAAAAAAGGATCTGACATGGCCCAGAAAATAAAAACCGCGATCACCCCGACCCGCGAAGAGGATTACCCGGAGTGGTATCAGCAGGTTGTCAAGGCTTCCGATATGGCAGACCGTTCACCCGTGCGCGGCTGCATGGTGATCAAGCCCTGGGGCTATGCTCTGTGGGAGAATATCCAGCGCGAACTCGATGACATGTTCAAGGCCACCGGAGTGAAGAACGCCTACTTTCCGCTGTTCATTCCGCTGAGCTTTCTCGAAAAAGAGGCCGAACATGTGGAAGGCTTTGCCAAAGAGTGCGCCGTGGTGACCCATCACCGGCTGGAAAAGGGCCCCGACGGTGGTCTGGTGCCCGGCGGCCGCCTGACCGAGCCCCTGGTGGTGCGTCCCACTTCCGAAACCATCATCGGCGACTCTTTTGCCAAATGGGTCAGCAGCTATCGCGACTTGCCCCTGCTGATCAATCAATGGGCCAATGTGGTGCGCTGGGAGATGCGCACCCGAATTTTTTTGCGCACCAGCGAGTTTCTCTGGCAGGAAGGCCACACCGTGCACGCCTCGGCCGCAGAAGCCCAAGAGCGTACGGCCATGATGCTGGCGATCTACGCGCGCATGGCGGAAACGTTTCTGGCCATGCCGGTCATCCGGGGCAGTAAATCGCCGGCCGAGCGTTTTCCCGGAGCCGTCGACACCCAGTGTATCGAAGCCATGATGCAGGACCGCAAGGCGCTGCAGGCCGGCACCTCTCATTTTCTCGGACAGAATTTTGCCAAAGCCTCCAACATCCGTTTTCAGACCGCCGAGGAAAAGGAATCGTACGCCTGGACCACCTCCTGGGGCGCCTCCACGCGCTTGATCGGCGGTGTGATCATGACCCACAGCGACGATGATGGTCTGGTCCTGCCGCCCAAGGTGGCCCCGGCCCAGGTGGTGCTGTTGCCCATCGTTCACAAGGAGGAGGAGCGCGCCAAGGTCCTGGCGTATACCGATGCGCTGGCCGCCGCATTGGCGGATGTCCGCTATGCCGGACGTGCCTTGCGCGTGGAGGTGGACCGTCGTGAGATCGGCGGCGCGCGCGGCTGGGACTGGATCAAAAAAGGGGTGCCTCTGCGCGTGGAAATCGGACCGCGCGACATCGCCAACGACGCTGTGTTCGTGGCCCGGCGCGACAAGGGCCACAAAGAAAAAACCAGCATGCCGCGGACGCAGTTTATCGCCCAGGTGGGGACTTTGCTGGATGAGATACAGACCACCCTGTTCGCGCGCGCCGCGGCTTTTCGCGCGGCCCACACGCGGCCCATCGATGCCTTGGCTGATTTTTATGCTTATTTTTCCCCGCAGGATAAAGAGAAACCTGAAATCCACGGCGGTTTCGCCCTGGCGCACTGGTGCGGCAACGACGCCTGCGAAGCCAAAATCAAGGAGGATCTGACCGTTACCATCCGCTGTGTGCCTTTCGATGCAGAGGATGAGGCCGGACGCTGCATCTGTTGCGGACAACCCAGTCGGCGACGCGTGGTGTTCGCCAAGGCCTATTGAAATGATTCGAATCAGTGACATCATCGACAAAATTACCGATTTCAATCCGGATGCCGACCTGGATCTGATCGACCGCGCCTACGTTTTTTCCGCAATGGTCCATGACGGTCAGGTGCGCCTTTCCGGTGAGCCTTACCTGTCGCACCCCTTGGAGGTGGCCGGCATTCTGGCCGATATGAAGCTGGACGTGGTCAGCGTGGCCGCCGGCTTGCTGCATGATGTCATCGAGGATACGCACGCCACGGCCGAAGAGATCGGCGACATGTTCGGTAACGAGGTGCGCCACATTGTCTCCGGTGTCACCAAGCTGAGCACATTGCCGTTTTCCAGCGCCCAGGCGCGCGAGGCCGAAAGCATCCGCAAGATGCTGCTGGCCATGGCGGATGATATCCGGGTCATCCTGATCAAATTGGCCGATCGCATGCACAACATGCGTACCTTGCAGTATCACACCAGCGCGGCCAAGCAGCGCAAGATCGCCCAGGAAACGCTGGATATCTACGCACCGATCGCCTCCCGCCTCGGTATCTTCTGGATCAAGAACGAACTGGAAAACATCGCTTTCAAGTACATCCTGCCCGAAGCATTTGCACAGATCGAAAGCCTGGTTGCCAAAGGCCGCGAAGAGCGCAGCAGGTACGTTGAGACCGTCAAAACCTTCATCCGCCAGAAAATGGACGAAAACAACCTGCCATGCGAGGTGTTGGGCCGCTATAAAAATTACTACAGTATCCATCAAAAAATGGTGCAGCAAAACCTCGAATTCGAAGAGGTGTATGACATTATCGCTTTCCGCATCATTTTGGATACCATACCTCAATGCTACGAAGCATTGGGACTGGTGCACGCTTTGTGGAAGCCGATTGCGAAGAAGTTCAAAGACTACATTGGCATGCCCAAGGCGAACATGTACCAATCCCTGCACACCACGGTGATCGGACCCTACGGCGAACGCATGGAGATCCAGATCCGCACGCGCGACATGGACCAGGTGGCTAAATCGGGCATTGCGGCACACTGGAGTTATAAAGAGGGCAAAACCACGGATGCCAAAACCGCCGAGGCATTTGCCTGGGTGCAGAACATTGTGGAAAACCAGGCCCACATCAAAGACCCGGACGAGTTTCTGGAAAACGTGCGTATCGATCTTTTTCCGGACGACGTGTACGTTTTTACGCCCAACGGTGAGATCAAATCACTGCCCAAAGGCGCCACACCGGTGGATTTCGCCTATGCGATTCACTCGGAAGTCGGTGACCAGTGCGTGGGTGCCAAAGTCAACGGCCGCATGGTGCCGCTGAAATATCAGCTGCAGACCGGTGAAAGCGTGTCCATCATCACCCAGAAGGGGCACCAGCCCAGCAAAGATTGGCTCGGCTTTGTCAAAACCATCAAAGCCCGCTCCAAGATCCGGCAATGGATCAAAACCCAGGAAAAAGAACGCAGTCTGACGCTGGGCCGCGAAATGTGCGAAAAAGCATTACGCAAGGTGCGACTTAACTTCAACAGTTTGCTCAAGTCGCCCGAAATGGACGAAGCCGTGGAGAGTTTCGGTTATAAGTCCGTGGACGACCTGATCATCGCCATTGGCTACGGCAAGATCACGCCGCTGCAATTGGTGCGCAAGCTGGTCCCCAAACCGGATGAGGCCGAAGATCAGCAATCGCTGCTTAACCGGCTTATGGGCCGCGTGCGCAAAAAGAAGAGCGGCAGCGGCGTGGTCGTCAAGGGGGTCGACGACATTCTGGTGCGCTTTGGTAAATGCTGCCAGCCGGTTCCGGGGGATCCGATCGTGGGATATATCACCCGCGGCTTTGGGGTGACGGTACACCGCGCCGGGTGCGTCAATGCCATCAAAACCAACCCGGAGCGGAGTATCGAGGTCGAATGGGATGCCGCTACCCGCGAATCGTTCCCCGTAAAGATCAAGATCCGTGCTCTCGACCGCATGGGGCTCTTGGCTGATGTGGCCATCAGTATCAGCAAATCCGGTGCCAATATCGTCAGTGTCAAATCCCAGACCAGCGAAAATAAAGAGGTCTCCAGCTTCTTCACCCTCGAGGTGACCAATACCGAGCAACTCTCTCAAGTTCTGACCGGCCTCAAAAAAGTAAAGCAGGTGCTCGAAGTCTACCGGGTGAGTTGAGCCTGCCCCTTTGCTCGTGTACCCGTCAGCCCGTCGATGCTCTATCCGGGGCTGGCTTCAACTCCTTTTTCAGCACGGCTCTTGCTTACCTGCAGGGGCGGACCTTGTGTTCGCCCGGTGCCTAACGGTCTTTACATTTTGCGCAGTTCCTTGCGCAGGATCTTGCCCACCAGGTTTTTGGGCAACGCCTTTAAAAAAACGACTTCCTTTGGCGATTTGAACCTTTTTAATTTAGCCTGGCAGTATTCGATGATCTCCGTGTCCGTGGCGCACTGGCCTGGCTGCAGCACCACAAAGGCTTTGATGTTTTCGCCGTAGAGGTCATCCGGAACGCCTACGACCGCCGCTTCGGAAATGCTCGGATGGCTGTACAAAACTTCTTCTACTTCGCGCGGTGCGATGTTCTCGCCCCCTTTGATGATGAGGTCTTTCTTGCGTTCGGTGATGAAAAAATATCCCTCATCGTCCTGGTAGCCGACATCGCCGGTATAAAGCCAGCCGTCGCGCAGCACCTTGGCGGTCTCTTCCGGTTTGTTCCAATAGCCTTTCATCACCATCGGCCCGGAAATCAAAATTTCACCCTGTTGGCCAGCATGCAATTGCTTGCCCTCATCGTCGATCACCTTCATCATGGTCCCCTGCATGGGCAGCCCGATCGATCGGATCTTCTTCTTGCCATGAAATGGGTTGGCCGAATTGTTGGCACCCGCTTCGGTTAACCCCCAGCCCTCGACGATTTCAGCCCCGAACTTTTCCTTGAAGCGCTGCCAAGTGTCCTGCGTCAGCGGCGCGGAGCCGGATATCCAATACTTCATCGAACTCAGATCGTACTTTTCCGGGTTGGGATGCAGGAGCATGAAGACATACATGGTCGGCACCGCGCCGATGATATTGGCGCGATATTTTTCTATGGCGGCAAAAACGGCATCGATGTCGAAGCTTGCGAGTACGACCGTTCTGCCGCCGCCCACCACGTGACCGTAGTTCAAGCTGGCGATACCGTAGGAATGGCACAAGGGCAGTATGCTCACGCTGGTCATGCCCGAGGGCAGGTTGATCGTTTTGTTCTGCATGTCGGCATTGATAAACAGGCTGTAATGGGTATGCATGACGCCCTTGGGCATACCGGTCGTGCCGGCCGTATAGATCAAAGCGGCCAAATCGTCATCCTGGGTGGGTTCGATCGTGATCTGGTCCGAATGGGCCTCCACCAGTTGATTGAAAGAGATTGCTGGTGCCGGAACGTCGGGGTCAATCAGGATGATATGCTCTATATCCGGTGCGTCTTTTCGGCAAGCCTCGATTTTGGGCAGAAAATCCTTGCTGCTGATAATCGCTTTGGCGCCTGTGTCCTTATAAATAAAGGTTGTCTCCGCATCGCTCACCATGAAGTTGATCGGAACGAGAACCGCGCCGATTGCGAAGACAGCCTGAAAGCTATGGTATACCTCGGGGCAGTTGGGCATCTGGATGATGACTCTGTCGCCTTTTCCCAGACCGATGGCCTTCAATCCATTGGCCAACTGCAAAGAAGTTTTGCGCATCTCGACATTCGTCCACTGGCGATCCTTAAAGATGACCGAGACATGTTCCCCAAAGCGTTCGATTTCTCGTTCAGGCAGTTCTGCGAGGTTCATCTCTTCCTCCCTGTGGTTTGCGTTGTTCAAGCGGTTGAGAGCGAAACTTGCTTACGGTGAGAATGGTCTTTAATGCTGAATACTATTTTGGCTGGGGTTCTCGCGGATGTCAAAGGATTTCCAGATCAGCCGGAATCATCGGGAATAATACAAAAATGTATATATTAGATTTATCGAATACAAAAATGTAAAAATAATTTTACAAGTAAATTTTATACAATTTAATAAATAATGTAATATCAGGCACATATTGGTCTATCCAGCAATGGCATATCCTTTGCTGTATGGGTGATCATGGGATCGCGTCGGAATTTTACCACCTTTGAGGAGACGGACATGCGAAAGATCGAAGCCATTATCAAGCCTTTTCAATTAGACGAGGTCAAAGACGCCCTGAACCTATTGGGGGTCACCGGAATGACGATCAGCGAAGTCAAGGGATTCGGCCGCCAACGCGGTCACAAGGAGGTTTATCGCGGGGCGGAGTATCAGGTCGATTTTGTCCCGAAAATCAAAATCGACCTGATCGTGTCCCGCGAGATGGTCGACCAGGTTGTGGGCGCCATTGCCGGCAAGGCCAACACCCACAAAGTGGGGGACGGTAAAATCTTCGTGATCCCGCTGGAAAACGCGGTGCGCATTCGCACCGGCGAATCGGGCAGGGATGCTATTTGATAGGGGTGCACTTTTTTTCAATGAAAGGAGCAGGGCTGATGAAAGCGATAGGATTCACAGGTTTTGGATTGCTGCTGTTGGGCGGCCTCGTGGGTGTTGCCTGGGCGGACGACCCTACGCCACTGAGCAACAAGGCGGCGGTTGAGTTGGTGCAGGCGCATGCAAACTATGTCTGGACACTGGTGGCCGCCGTGCTGGTGTTTTTTATGCAGGCCGGTTTTGCCATGGTTGAAACCGGGTTCACGCGTGCCAAGAACGCTATCAACATCATGATGAAAAACCTGATGGATTTTTCGCTCGGCAGTCTGGCCTTTTGGGCCGTGGGATTCGGTTTGATGTTCGGCGTGTCCAGTACCGGCTGGTTCGGCACATCGGGTTTTTTTCTGAGCGACTACACGCCCGATGGGGACCCCTGGGTGCTGGCGTTCTGGATGTTCCAGGTGGTTTTTGCCGCCACGGCCGCCACCATCGTATCGGGCGCCATGGCGGAAAGAACCAAATTTGTCGGTTATCTGACCTACAGCGTCGTGATCAGCGCTTTTATTTATCCCATATTCGGTAGTTGGGCCTGGGGTGGGCTGCTCAATGGCGGCGGCTGGTTGGAGAATCTTGGGTTTATCGATTTCGCGGGATCGACAGTGGTTCACTCGGTTGGCGGCTGGGCCGCACTGGCCGGCGCCATTGTGCTGGGGCCGCGTATCGGCAAGTATGGCAAAGACGGTGCGATCAAGCCCATCATGGGCCACAGTATGACCCTGGCCGCACTGGGTGTATTTATTCTGTGGATGGGCTGGTTCGGGTTCAATCCCGGTTCCACGACCGTGGCTGATAAGAGCATCGCATTGATTTTTGTAACCACCAATCTGTCCGCCTGCACGGGCGCAGTGGCTGCCTTGTTCACCTCATGGCTGAAATTCGGCAAGCCCGAAATCGGCATGACGCTCAATGGCGCCTTGGCGGGGCTCGTGGCGATCACGGCAGGATGTGCCAATGTCAGTCCGGGATCCGCGATCCTTATTGGTGCGGTTGCCGGCGTACTGGTCGTACTGTCGGTGCTTTTCTTCGAACGCATTCGCGTGGATGATCCGGTCGGTGCCGTATCGGTGCATGGCGTCAATGGCGCCTGGGGCACATTGGCAGCCGGTTTGTTCAATGCGGGCGGGACGAGCATGGCTCTGGTCGGTGTCCAGTTGCTGGGGATCGCGGCCTGTTTCATCTGGGCTTTTCCAATGGCTTTCGGAATGTTCAAGCTGGTCGACAAAATTGTCGGTTTGCGTGTCTCTCCCGAAGAGGAGTTGGAAGGGCTGGATGTGACAGAGCATGGTGGGGTTGCCTATCCCGACTTTGGTCTGTCCAGCCACGGCGGTATCATGCCGGCAGGTGGCGGGGCGAAAGAAAACCGGCCCCATCCGGTCGGCGCGACCATGGCGTTGAAACAGGAGTAGGCGAAGGTGCGAGCGTTCGGGCCGGAATCGGAGGCAGGGCCAAGAGGCGCTCACGGCGCCTCTTCTGAACCTTGATCACCGGACTGGCTTCGGCCGCTTGCGCCTAAAGGGTTCCGGCTAGGGGCGCATGTCCCCGTGGGATCGCCGCAGATAGTATGGACGCCGGATTGGGCCCTTTCGGCGAAGCCGGTTTGGAAATCAAATGACAAAATTGTGCGATTGAACCCAAGGGTATCTACAAAATTGTAAATTGATTTGAAATTTCAAATTTTTCAGCATTGACATTAAGTGATTGATATCATAAATAAACGAATACAATCTCAGCCATGGCACATCTTTTGCGGTATCTAAGCTATTGTTTCAAGGCAGCAGATGCAATCGAACGCCCGCGTTGGCAGGAAAGAGTCGACCACATAATGTCATTAAAGGAAAGCATAGATACCGACCTACCGGCTGAAGCCCTCGTGGCCCGGCGCCGTGAACTTCTCGCCTCGGTCGGGTCGACTCCGGCCAGGGACTTTCTTAAGGCGCATTCCGCCGCGGTTGACGAATACTTTTTATCCAGTTTTGCCCGCAGCACTGTTGGTCCGCGCCTGGGTGCCATGCGCACCCCCTGCGCGCTGATCGCCTTGGGCGGCTATGGCCGCGCCGAGCAGTGTGTGCATTCGGATATCGATCTCCTCTTTCTTTTCGAAAACAAGGTGCCGCCCGAAGCCGAAGCTCTCGTGCGTGAAATTGTTTATCCGCTGTGGGACATCGGGCTGGAGGTGGGGCACGCCACGCGTTCGGTCAAAGAGTGTATCCAACTGGCCAAAATGGACATGGAGGTGCTTACGTCGGTGCTCGACGGCAGGTTTATCTGCGGCATGTCGCCCCTGTACCATCAACTCATGGCGCGCATGCGCGACAAACTGCTGACCGCCAACCCGGCAGCGCTTATCTCCCGGTTGGTGGAAAACAATAAAGAACGCCATATGCGTTTTGGGGATGGCGCTTTTTTGCTGGAACCCAACCTTAAGGAAGGGCAGGGCGGCCTGCGCGACTATCACACCATTCTGTGGATCGCTCGCATTATGGCCAATGTGAAGCAGTCGCGCGATTTGGAATATTTTGGCTTCCTGTCACATGATGAATACCAGTGCCTGAATCAGTCTTTGGATTTCGTCTGGTCCGTGCGCAACCAACTGCACCTGCTGCTGGGGCGCAAGCTGGATCAACTGCACCTGGAGCACCAAACGCCTCTCGCTGAAGCCATGGGCATGCAAGGGGTCAACGGGCATCTACCGGTTGAACAGCTCCTGGGTGAGCTGCACGGCCATATGGAATTTATCAAGCAGTGTTACAGCGTCTTCATTTATGAGCTCGACCAGCGCAAGCGATTGAAGCGTAAAAATAAATCCCTGAAGGAAACGCAGGTGCCCGGTCTGAAATTCAACCGCGGCATGCTCAATTTCTCTTCGCCTGAAGCCTTGCTCAATGATCCGTTGTTGATGGCGCAAATTTTCGTCGAAAGCGCGGTGCACAAAGCGCCCCTGAGCGCCGAAGCGCGACGCCTGATGCGTGAATTCAATGACGTGGTGGGGCAGGAATGGTTCCAGCGCTCGCCCGACGTGGCGGATGCGTTCGAAAAGGTAATGGCGCGGCCATCCGTGCGTTTCAATGCGCTTGACGCCATGTTGGATACAGGCTTTCTGGTTCAATACATCCCGGAATTCAAGACGTTGGTCAATCGGATCCAGTTCGACCAGTATCATCTTTATCCAGTGGCGCGCCATTTGCTGCTCACTGTCGGACTGCTCGTCCAGATCGGCACCGAACGCAATGAGGATGGTCGGGACCCTTTAGGTCAGCGTATTTACCAGGAGATCCGCAACAGGCGGGTGCTTTTATGGGCGGCCCTGCTGCACGACATCGGTAAAACCGAGCCGACCGGCGGCCATTCGGAACGCGGCGCCCCGATGGCCGAGCGCATCGGAAAGGAAAAAGGGCTGACTGAAGCAGAGGTCGACACTTTGGTGTTTCTGATCCGCGAGCATTTGTTGCTCTTCGAGACCGCCACGCGCAGGGATATCAATGATGAAGAGACCGCGTTGTCCATCGCGCGGCGTGTCGTCAGACCCGAACGCCTTAAGATGCTCTACCTGCTCAGCCTGGCCGATGCTATGGCCACCGGTCCCAAGGCCTGGAATGACTGGACCGCGTCGCTGATGCGCTCGCTTTTTCTGAAGACGCTGAATGTCATGGAAAAAGGCGAACTGGTCTCGCGACGCGCCACGCGGACCATCGAAGAAAAGAAAGAGCGTATGGTTGAATCCGTAACCACTGCGGAAGAACGCGCCGTGATCGTCGATCTGATGAAGTATATGTCGCCGCGTTATCTGCTCTACACCTCTTCTTTTGAAATACCGCAGCATATTGCCCTTTACCGGCAGCTTCAAAACCGGCGTTTCGTCTGGCGCATCGACCCATCGGCCGACGGCCGCACACGCACGGTTACCCTGTGCGCCAAGGACCGCCCCGGCCTGCTGTCACGCGTGGCGGGCGTGCTGACCTTGAACGGCATCGATATCCTTGATGTGCGCATTTTTACCTGGCGTAACAACGTGGCATTAGACATCTTCGAGGTCAACCCGCCGCCCGACCTGATTTTCGAAGAAGAACGCTGGCAGCGCGCTGCGCGGCACCTGGAGGCGGCCCTGCGGGATGAAATGGATCTTTCGGCCGAGTTGACCCAGAAGCAGGACGGTTTCCGATCGATAAAAGCGCTGACGGCCGATCGGCCGCAAAAAGTGCTGATCGATAATAAAAGTTCCAGTTTCTTCACCATCATAGAGGTGGTTGCCTGGAATTTCCCCGGCTTGCTGTACCGTATTACGGACGCCATTTTCCGCTGCCGGCTGGACATCTGGGTGGCCAAGAGCGCAACGCGCGTCGACCAGGTCGTGGACGTCTTTTACGTGCGCAGTTTCGATGGCGAAAAGGTGGATGCGCCCGAAGATGTCGCCTTGATACGCAAGACCATCGAAGGTGTTCTGCAATGAGTGTTTCTGGTTGCCCGCCCGATGCCGGGGCGGTCGGCCGGGGGACTTTGTCCGGCGCCTCCTGGCACGGCGCGAGGGTTTTAAACGATCATCCGGGTTTCTTGAATTGAAGGAGGAGTGGTCCCATGCTACAAAAGATGTTCTGGTGCTTCGGCCTGCTGGTGCTGATCTGTGTTTCGCCTGCCTTTGCGGCCGACAGTATCGATGCCGGCGATACGGCCTGGATGATCGTTGCCACCGCTCTGGTCATGGTCATGACGCCCGCCGGTCTGGCCTTGTTCTATGGCGGTATGGCGCGCTACAAAAATTTATTGAACACCTACGCCATGACATTTGCAGCCTACTGCCTGGCCAGCGTCATTTGGGTGGTGTGGGGCTATACCCTGGCGTTTGGGCCGGACAAGGGCGGTCTCATCGGCGGCTGGGATTATTTTCTGCTCAATGGGATCGATGTCACCTCTGTACAGGGGACAATTCCTCATTATGTTTTCGTTCTGTTTCAAATGACCTTTGCCGGAATCACGGTGGCCCTGGTGGTCGGTTCGGTGGTCGACCGCATAAAATTCTCCGCCTGGATTGTCTTTTCCTTCTTGTGGGTGACCCTTGTTTACTGCCCGGTCGCCCATTGGGCCTGGGGCGGCGGGTGGATGTCCGAGATGGGCGCGCTGGATTTTGCGGGCGGCACGGTCGTTCATATCAATGCCGGTGTGGCCGGGCTGGTGCTGGCCCTGGTGTTGGGCAAGCGCATCGGTTTCGGGCGCGAAGCCATGTTTCCTTCGAGTGTTGCATTGACGGCCCTGGGCGCGGCGCTGCTGTGGTTTGGCTGGTTCGGGTTCAACGCCGGCAGCCAATTGGCCGCCGACGGTCTGGCCGGTTCGGCATTTCTGGTAACGAACACGTCCGCGGCCATCGGAGCCCTGACCTGGATGTTCATCGAATGGACCTTGGAGAAAAAGCCGACCTTGCTGGGCATGGCCTCGGGTGCGGTGGCCGGATTGGTGGCCATTACGCCGGCGGCCGGTTTTGTCGGACTGGGCGCTTCGCTGATCATCGGCATGGGGGCGGGACTCCTGGGGTTCACGTTTGTCACCAAGCTGAAGCATAAGTTGGGATATGATGATTCTTTGGATGCCTTCGGCGTGCATGGTATCTGCGGCATCTGGGGCGCCCTGGCCACCGGCATTTTCGCCGACCCGACCGTCAATGCTCTCGGCACGGGATTGCTTTACGGCAATCCGCGCCAGCTGTGGGTGCAGTTTGTCTCCATCATCGCCACAGCCGCTTATTCAGCGTTGGCTACCTTGATCGTCATTGCCCTGACCCGCCTGGTCACCGGTGGCCTCAGGATCGACGCCGACAGCGAAATTGTCGGCTTGGACGGCGCCTATCACGGCGAACGTGGTTTTGAAATTCAGGCTTGATCCGCAAGCCCGACAATCTTCCCCATAGGGTGTTGCTACCGTTAGAAATGGGAAAAAGAGGACAAGGAGGAGTTATGAAAAAGATCGAAGCCATCATCAAACCGTTCAAGCTCGATGATGTCAAGGAAGCGTTGAACGAAATCGGCATTCAGGGGATGACCATTTCGGAAGTCAAAGGTTACGGGCGGCAGAAAGGACACAAGGAGATTTACCGCGGCGCGGAGTACGTTGTGGATTTTATTCCCAAGATCAAGTTGGAAATCATCGTCGAAACAGAGTGGGTCGAAAAGGTGATTGCCACGATCAAGGCGGCCGCGCACACCGGTAAACTGGGCGATGGCAAAATTTTCGTCTATGCGGTTGAGCAGGCCATTCGGGTACGCACTGGCGAGACGGGCAATGATGCATTGTAGCCGGCTTCGCTGGAGTGGCAGTGGAAAGATAAAAGTACAAAGTGAAAAGTTGCGGTATTCAGTCGATTTATGCGCCACGAGCTTCCTGCAAGATAGGTGCTTGGCGTGGATGGCTCTAATAACGGTTCTACACATAATAGGTGATCGATACCTGATTGGATCGAAAGGAGAAGTAAAGTAATGACACCCAGAGACGTACTCAAGTTGGCCAAGGAGCAGGGCGTTAAGATGGTCGATCTGCGCTTCATGGATTTTCCGGGATTATGGCAGCATTTTTCGGTGCCGGTCAGCATGTTGGATGAGAGCAATTTCGAAGACGGTTACGGTTTTGACGGTTCCAGCATCCGCGGCTGGCAGCCGATTCATGCCAGCGACATGTTGGTGATTCCGGACCCGGCCACCGCCAAGATCGACCCCTTTTTCAAGGAGCCGACCCTGGTGCTGATCTGTGACATCGCCGACCCGGTCACCCGCGAGCCCTATAGCCGCGACCCGCGCTATATCGCCAAAAAAGCCGAAACCTATCTGAAAAGCAGCGGCATCGGCGACACCGCCTACATCGGACCCGAAGCCGAGTTCTTTGTCTTCGATGATATCCGTTTCGAGTCCAAGAGCAACACGGCCTTTTACAAAATCGATTCGATCGAGGGCGTCTGGAACACCGCCCGTGACGAAGGCCCCAACCTGGGCTACAAACCACGCTACAAAGAAGGCTATTTCCCGGTTCCCCCCATGGACAAGTTCCAGGATCTGCGAACCGAGATGGTTTTGGTACTGCAATCTTTGGGGATCGAGATCGAAGCCCAGCATCACGAGGTCGCAACCGCCGGCCAGTGCGAAATCGATATGCGCTTCAAGCCCCTGCTGCAAATGGCCGATCAGTTGATGTGGTTCAAATATGTGCTCAAAAATGTCGCCATCCGCAACAACCATACGGTGACGTTCATGCCAAAACCGCTCTTCGAAGACAATGGCAGCGGCATGCACACCCATATCAGTATCTGGAAAGAAGGCCAGCCGCTGTTCGCCGGTGACAAGTACGCCGGCATCAGTCAGATGGGCTTGTACGCCATCGGCGGCATCCTCAAACATGCGCGCGCCATTTGCGCGTTTTCCAATCCAACCACCAACTCCTACAAACGGTTGGTGCCCGGGTTCGAAGCGCCGGTCAACCTGGCCTACTCCAGCCGCAACCGCAGCGCGGCGATCCGTATTCCCATGTATTCGGCTTCGCCCAAAGCCAAGCGCATCGAGTTCCGCACACCCGATCCTTCCTGCAACGGCTATCTCTCTTTTGCCGCGTGCCTGATGGCGGTAATCGACGGCATCGAGAACAAGATCGACCCGGGCGACCCGCTGGACAAGGACATCTATGGTCTGCCCCCCGAGGAGTTGGCCCAGATTCCCTCTGCGCCGGGATCGTTGGAAGAAGCCTTGCGCGCCTTGATGGAAGACAAAGCCTTCTTGCTCAAAGGCGATGTCTTCACCGAGGATGCCATCGAAATGTGGATCGATTATAAGACCAAACGTGAGGTCAATCCGGTCAAACTGCGTCCCCATCCGCATGAGTTTGCGCTGTATTACGACATATAAATCCCGTCCTGCATGAACGCTTATCGGCCGGCGCGGGCCTTGTGCCCGCAGCGGCCGATGTTCCCCCTTGCTGCACACGCCGTCCACCTGCACGCTTGCCATCGCCCAAAAAGAATCTAGATTGTGTGCTACACACAAACTGGTTCGCGTCAGTTGTCATCTTAAAACTTTGGAGCGGGCCATGTGCGGCATCGCCGGCATCGTCAATTTCAGAAGCCAGGAACCGCAAGCGGCGATTCTCAACCGCATGCTGCGCGCCATGGCGCATCGTGGGCCGGACGCCACCGGTCTTTATTTGAGCGATACATGCGGGCTGGGGCATGCGCGTCTGAGCATTATCGATCTTAGCGGCGGCCACCAGCCCATGCACAACGAAGACCGCAGTGTCTGGATCGTTTTCAATGGCGAGATTTTCAACTACCCTGAATTGCGAGCGGCATTGGCGCGCCAAGGCCACCGATTTTATACGCAAAGCGACACAGAGGTGATCATACACCTGTACGAGGAGCATGGGCCGGATGTTTTTGCCCATCTCAATGGCCAATTCGCCCTTGCCCTATGGGATCAGCGTAAGCGCCGGCTGCTGCTGGGCCGCGACCGGCTCGGCATTCGCCCGTTGTACTACCACTTGAGCGCGGGGCGCCTGCATTTCGCCTCGGAGATCAAGGCCTTGTTCAGCGATGCGCGTGTGCCGCGCAGGCTCGATCCCCAGACCCTGTCGGACGTGTTCACCTGCTGGACGCCCGTGGACCCATCGACCGCTTTTGCGGATGTTGCGCAGCTGCCGCCCGGCCACCTGGCCGTATTCGATGCCGACGGTTTACGGCTAAAGCGCTATTGGCAGCTGCATTTCGATGACGAAGCCGAACCCGATGAGCGATCCTTCGATGACTGGGCCGAGGCGATGAAAAGCGTGCTCCTGGATGCCGCCCGCATCCGCTTGCGCGCCGATGTGCCAGTGGGCGCGTACCTGAGCGGCGGCATCGACTCGACCTATATCAGCACACTGGTCAAACGCAACTTCAACAACCGGCTCAACACCTTTTCAGTCCAGTTCAGCGACCCGCGTTTCGATGAAACCCGTTTTCAGCAGACCGCCATTGCCGCCCTCGGGACCGAGCACCGTTCCGTACAGTGTTCGCAAGAAGATATCGGCCGCATCTTTCCCCAGGTGGTCTGGCATGCCGAAGTGCCGCTGATCCGCACCGCGCCGGCGCCCCTGATGATGCTCTCGGCCCTGGTGCGGCGCAGCGGCTTCAAGGTGGTGCTGACCGGCGAGGGCGCCGATGAAATTTTCGGCGGCTACAACATTTTCAAAGAGGCCAAGATCAGGCGCTTCTGGGCGCGCCATCCCGATTCGCAATGTCGCCCGCTGCTGCTCAAAAAACTTTATCCCTACATCTTTGACGGCAGTCGGCCCAATCCTTTTCTGATCGCTTTTTTCCGGAAGAATTTACAGGATGTGGGCTCGCCGGTGTACTCCCACCTGGTGCGCTGGCACAATACCGGCCAGTTGAAGAGCTTTTTCGCACCCGCCCTGCGCGCGGGCGATGCCGGTCTGGACGCCTTTGTCGCGCGCATCAGCGCCGCGCTGCCGGCCAGCTTCGATCGTTGGTCTTCCATGGCCAAAGGCCAGTATCTGGAGAGCACTCTTTTTCTGTCCAACTACCTGCTCTCTTCCCAGGGCGACCGCATGGCCATGGCCAATTCAATAGAAGGGCGCTATCCCTTTCTGGATCATCGGGTCGTGGAGATGGCCGCGCGCCTGCCGGTCACGTTGCGCCTCAACGGACTGACGGAAAAGTTCCTGCTCAAACAGATCGCTCGCCAACAGGTGCCTGCGGCGCTGATCGACCGTCCCAAGCAGCCTTACCGCGCGCCGATCAGCGACTGCTTCGTGTCCGGCAACGCCCCTGCCTATGTGTCCGAACTGCTCTCGGAGACCCGTCTGAAAGAAAGCGGCTATTTCGATGTCGCCAAAGTCGGGCGTCTGATTGCCAAATGCCGCCAGCAAAACGGCCGTCTGACCAGCGAACGAGAAAACATGGCGCTGGTGGCGATCCTCAGTACGCAGTTGCTCGACCAGCAGTTCGTTCGCGATTTTCCCAGCTTCGCGGGTACGTCCATGCGCCATACGGTCGTTGAACAACAGACGCTGCTTCAATAAACGCTATGCGCCCGCTTTTTTGAACACCCCGTAAAAAACGTGAATACGATCTTCGGCCAGGTTGCGCACCGTATTGCGCGCCTTTTCGGCCGTCGTGGGCCCGATGACCAGGTTCAATCCAATGGGGGGCGCGGCACCCTGGACGCGCGTTTTCATCTTAGCGACCACCGCCTGAAACCATTGCAGGCAGGCCTCGGTCATGTCTTGCCAGTGCAGCCGGTCAAAGCCGGCTGCTGTGATCAGGTGCACGAGCGCAGTGGCCGGCAGCAGAAAATTGATCGAAGGATCGCTGGCCCACTGCACGGGATAGTGTACCGGCGTGACCGGCCCCTGGGCGATTTCATACAGCACCAGCAGACCGCCGGGCTTCAGCACGCGCCGAACTTGGGCCAGCAGGCGGGATTTGTCCGCGATGTTCATCAGCGTATGCTGTGACCAGGCCACATCGAATGTATGCTCGGCAAATGGCAGGCTGAGCATGTCGGCCTGCTGGAAAACCACGCTGTCGCTCAAGCCGACTTGGGTGGTTAACGCCGTTGCGGTTTGGATGAATTCGGTCATTAAATCGATGCCGGTTGCATGACAGCCGAATTCAGCAGCCAGCAGCCGGCTGGCCCCGCCAATGCCGCATCCCAGATCGAGCAGCGCTTGTCCCTTGGCAATGCCGCTCAAGCGGGCCAGTTCGCGGGTGGCTTCCGCGCCGCGGATGTGAAATTGATCGAAGCTCATCGTGTCCCGATACGATGAGAGAGAACGGCCTGCCTGTTCCAGGGCCTGAAGAATCTCTTCCTGTAGATGCGGACGACCGTAATGGGCCGACACGGCGGCTGCGTAAGGTTTTTCGTCGTTCATCGCGCTGATCCTCCAATGCTGCGTTTGCGCATTCGTTTTTCCCCAAGGCCGGCCCCGATCGGGATCAGCAGAAGTGTCCAGCCGATCAGCACGACGGCCGACCAGCCCCCATGACGGTAGGCGAATCCGCTGATGGTGATGCCCAACCAACCGCCCACGTAGTAAAAAAGGACATAGAGCGCATTGGCGCGCCCTTGCCCACTGACCAGTTTGCGGTTCAGCGACCCCACCGCCGCCGCGTGCACGGTGAAAAATCCGGCGCAGATCCCGACCAGCCCGGCCACGATGGCCGCGGTCGAGGGTGCCAGAACGAGCGCCAGCGCGCCGCCCAGCACCAGCGCGCCGCCTACCAGGGTATTGCCGCTGCCGAAACGATTGCTGATGCGGCCGGCCATCGGTCCCAGGAAAATGCCGACCACATACACCAGGTAGAGCAACGTGGTCCGTTCGGTGGAAAAATAAAAAGGCGGCTCCGCCAGACGGAAGGGCAGGTAATTAAAAATGGACGAAAAGATGGCAAAACTGCCGGCCGCGCATAAAAAGATCCGCAGCAGGTCCCAGCGCTGCAACAGGTCCCAAAAACCGCTGCCGTTGTGGCCGGAAGGCTGGGCGACAGTGACGCGGGGCAGGCCGCGCACAGCGATGACGGTGGCACAAAGCGTCAGCGCCGCTGCCGAAACGAACGCATAGCGCCAATGCAGCGGCGGATGAATCCAGCCGCCCAGCAACCGGCCGCCCAATCCTCCCAGCACGGTGGCCGCTACATAAGATCCCATGACCACATTCAACCGTTCGGCCGGCAGCGTTTTGGCCAGATAGGCTGCCAGGCAGGTGGTCAGGGCCGGAATGAAGAGACCTTGCAGGAAGCGCGCGCCGATCAGAACCCACAGATGACCGGTGGCGGCGCAGAGCAGGCTGCCCAGCGACACCAGCAGCCCGCCGGTGAAAATGATGGGATGGATCGGCAGGTGATCGGCCAGCATGCCGAACGGCAGGTTGGACAAGGCAATGCCCAGGATCACCGCCGACACCGTCAGGGACACGCGCACCATGTCGGAATCAAACTCTTGCTGCAGCACCGGCAGGACCGGCTGGGTAATATAGATGTTGAGAAAGGCGGCCGAAACCAGGGCGAAAACGCTTAATTGCAGCCGGAAAGAGGTAGACTGATCCATAATGGCTTTCTAAGTGATGGCAGCAGGGGATGCAATAGAGAAGGTTCAGGTTTTATACCGCTTCCTTTTGCGCTACCCCCATCAAGGTCATCAAGGCCGTTGCGGCCAGCGTTTCGCTGCCGTTCTTGATGTTGTAAACATCGACCTGGCTGATAATCAAGGTGCGTCCCGCTTTGAGGACCTGGCCGCGGCTGGCCAGGCGCTCTCCTTCACCCGGCCGCAACAGGTTGAGCTTGTATTCCACGGTGAGAACCTCTTTGCCGGGTGGCAGCAGGCTCAGCGCGGCATATCCACCGGCATTGTCGGCCAGAGTGCCGATAATGCCGGCATGAAAGTAGCCGTGCTGCTGCGTCAATTCCGGCCGATAGGCGAGTTCGATTTCGCAGTACCCCGGTGTAACCGCCGTGACGATGGCACCGATGTGATGCATGAAATGCTGGCGATCGAAGCTATCGCGCACGCGCGCTGCGTAGTGTGGGTCCGTGGGCTCGTAGAGGGATGGGGACATGGATCATGCCTTTCTAAGTGTCGGGTCAAAGATGGCCATGGTTGCATTTTCGGGTGATCTGTAACAGGTGCCTGCCACTGGGTGCCTATCGTGCCGTGCTGACAATGGTTTGCAAGGCGCCGGGATATACCCAGGCATCGATGGTGCAGCCATTTGCCAGAAAAAAGCGCCGGTTGCCGCCCAATTCCATGGCCTCGCGCACGTGGGTTTTGAGAAATGCGCGCGTGCGGCGCGCCACAAGCGTCTGGTCGATGCCCCCCATGACGCAGCCGGGAATGCGTTCGAGCACCCATTGCAGAGAGGGGCCGTCCGGTCCGCGGTCACACCAGTTGAAAACATGCGCGGGCAGGTCGAGCACATCGTCGAAAAAAAGGGTTTTACCATGAACGTGCAAGGTGTTCATGCGGGCCAGCGGGTTTATGGCATCCAGGATTTTGCGGGCAAACGGTTTGACGAAGGTCAGAAACTCTTGGCGGGTGAGGATTTCCGATCCGGCCGGAATCGAAAGAAAAATTCCGGCCGCGCCTAACGACAGGACGGTTTTGCAATAGTCGATCAAATTGTCGCTGATCCGGTCCAGGGCGGACAGCAGCGCCTCGGGCTCGGCACGCATCAAGTGCTTCATGTTCTCCGAGGCCAGGTTGCGGTGCAGACTTTGCCAGGCATCAAAAACAGTATCGATAAAGTAAGCCTCGTCCTTTAAGGCAGCGGCTATGCGGTCGATGGCCTTGAACTGCTCCTGCCAGGGGGATTCACGCACGGGAAACCAGCTGAGCTTTTGCAGGTCCTGGCGGGTGCGCACCGCATCGACGCCTTCGGGCACCGGGTAGAAATAATCGTTCATGACTTTAAGAAAGTCAAAATCGTAGTGACGGAAAAAATCCAGGGTGGTTTGGGCGAACTGCTCTCCGCCGCCATGTTGAATGCCGAAATGATACCATAAACTCACTGGCGGGCGTTCTACCACCTGGCCTGCCAACACGTGATCGACGTGAACCTTTTTATTCATGACCGTTTCCCTGTGGATTGGGGTTTTGGGCTGCAAAGCGCGCCTCCGGGGCTGCCGCACGGCGAATTGCCGGCAGGCGAATACACCGGGACGGGGACTGGGGCCTTGTGGCCGCTGGAAGTGAATAGTAGGTCGCGAAGGTGGCCGAGTCAAATAAAGAAACCGCCGGCGCGGGGCCGGCGGTTTCCTTGGCAAGAAAATCATGGCGGTTTACTTCTGCAGGTACTCCAATGTGATCGTCACCGTGCGATTCAACGAGCGGCCCTCGGCGCGTGCATTATCGTACAGCGGATTGCTCGGTCCAACGCCCATGACATGCAGGCGTTCGGCCATGCCGCTGGAAGCACTGACGATCGATTTGCGGACCGCTTGGGCCCGCCGCTCGGACAACTTCAGATTGTATGCTTCGGCACCGATCGAGTCGGTATGGCCCGTGATGGTGACCGATGCCTGGGGGATCTGCTGCATGCGCGTGATGATGCGATCCACAATAGTTTTGTTGCGCGCTTTGATGGCATCGCTGTCATAATCGAACAGGATCAGGGCATACTGCTCTTTGACTTTATACTCCAGGGTCTCGGTCATCTGTTTTGTGCGCTGCACGAAAGTGACCGGCAGCATCGTGGTCTCCTGGCTATCATAGACGTTGGCCTCACGGTCGGTAATGTGCAACCGGGTTTGCAGCGTATCGCAGCCGGCGATCTGATCCAACATGGCGGCATCCAGCGGCATCCGCCACTCTGCAGGCAGATCGCCCTCGCCCGTGATAGCCTTGATCTCTTTGTCACTGTCACCACACATTAATTTCGCCTGCCAGTCGCTGATTCCCGCCTCGGCCCGGATCTGCGGTAAAATCCGCAGGTCGGTCAGGTCGCAGGCTTTTTCGACATAAGCACTGTCGACCGTATCGAGAATGGCCGGATGATCGGAGAGAATTTCCACGCGCCGGTTTTCGGCTTGGCCTTCGGGAATGCGGTTGGTGCTCGGCATCTGAGGCAGGTTGCGCTGTTCGACTTTCATGCGTTTCCCGTCGATGCCCCACACGTAGCGCAGGTAGGCGCGTACCGCTTCGGCGCGTGCGCGCGACATATCGATGCGTGCTTTTTCAATGCCGGTGTTGGCATTACAGCCGACCAGTCGCACGCTGGCATCGGGGTTGGCCACCAGGCGCCGGCCGATAATGTTCAGCACATGCCGGTACTTTTCCATCGCGCCTTTGAAATTTTTCTCGTCGAAGGCCGTGGTTTCGTTCTTGTTCTGAAACAGGTGATATGGATGGCCGAGCTCGCTTTGAGCTTCTCCAAAATAGATATGGTTGAGCAGAGGCGCGCTGTCGATGGTCGTCACCTCTTCGATCGTCAGTTTCGGGTCGGCAAAGCGCATCGTTCCGCTGGGAGGTTCCAGGAACCGGTAGGCAACCACATAGCGGTGCAGCAAAGTGGATGAGAACGATTCGAACACCGGCAGCAGTTCGGCTGCCGAGCCGGCTTTCCATGCACGGCCACGGTGATCGACGGCGAAACTGTTCAGGAAGGGGTTGATTTCCGGAGCCGGCATATAGTCCACGGCATATACGGAAAAGTTGGCGATGTCCTTGGCCGCGTTTTGCAGGTCGGGTTTTTTGACAACGGAGTTGATATCCTCTCCGTCTGAGAAGACCGCCAGAAATTTATTGTTCTTGGCCGGCATCTTGCCGGCGATATCCAAAGCCAGCAACATGGCATCGTACAAATAGGTGCCTTCAGTCAACCCGCGGTACATGCTGTCGGATACGAACCGGCTCAGCTGTTCGGCCGAACTGGTCTGCAGCATCTTGGCATGCAGGCTATGGCCGTTGACGGTCATGCTGCCCTTTTCGTCAAAAACCACTACGGAAACCGTATCGATCGGCCGGACCGTCCGGTAAAAAGCGTTCAGGGCTTCGATCAGGGGCGTGACGGCATTGCGCTGCTCCATGGATTTTGAGTTATCCACGACCATGACAATGTTCAGCGGCACTTCCTTGCTGGTTGCCAAGGGTTCGACCGAGAGAATTTTGGCTGTCTTGCGCCCGCGCAGGATTTTGAAATGGTCGCGCGTGAGGCCCTTGATCGGATTTTCATCGGCATCAGTGACCGTTATGAGCAATTTGCCTTCTTCCAACTGTTGATGGCTCAATTGGGCGGCGTTTTCAGGGCCGTGAATCTTCAGCGCCTCCGGTGGGTTTTGCTCCTGCGCCGCCATGGTGAATGCGCCGGCTCCGATCAGCCACAGTATAAAGGATAGAATGATCGTCTTTTTCATGAATATTCTCCGTTGTGTTTCTGTTGCAGTCTCTAATTGAACAAACACGTCATCGGCAGTGCGACTCTTTAGGGGGTGGCAACTATGGTCAAGCGTTAAGCAATCGATGTGCCAAACGATTTCTCCCTATTCATGGGGCAGTCAGGCGACTTCTCGCCACCGGTCGAAAGCGGTGGTTACCTTTTTTGCGCCAAAATTACAATATCGAAAGTGTTCGTCAGGATCCAGTCGGTATTGCCAGCACCTGTTTTGACCATTATGGTGCCATTGAACCAGCATTGGGAGGACGCGTATGCATCGTGCATTGACGCGCCTGCGGGCGCGGCATCTTAGAGGCGAGCTCGGCGGCATGGTGGCCGTGTGTTCTTCCCATCCATTTGTTTTGCGCACGGCCATGCGGATGGCCCTTGACAGCGGCGCGCCTCTGCTGATCGAGGCCACCGCCAACCAGGTCAACCCCTTTGGCGGCTACACAGGCATGCGGCCGGATGAATTTTCGCGATCCATTCATACGATGGCGCGGCAGATCGGTCTGGCCGACCGTCAGGTCCTGATCGGTGCGGACCATCTAGGTCCGCATGTCTGGAAGCAAGAACCCGCCGCAGCAGCCATGCAAAAAGCCGAGGTTCTCGTTCACCAATGCATTCAGGCCGGCTTTCAAAAAATCCACTTGGATACCGCCGCCCGCTGCGCCGACGAACCCGGCACCGACGATCTGCCCCTTACGCTGATCGTGCAGCGGGCCGCACAGTTGTGCCGGGTGGCCGAAGAGGCCCAGACGCAGGCCGGCAACCTTCCTGCGCCTTTGTATGTCATCGGTAACGAAGTGCCCGCACCCGGCGGCGCGCTCGCGCAGGGCCGGGCATTGCAAGTCACCGATCCCGATGACCTGATGGCGGCCCTGCACATGTATGAAAAAGCCTTTGCCCACGCCGGCGTGACTGAGGCCTGGCAGCGCGTTGTGGCCGTCGTGGTACAGCCCGGCGTCGACTTCGGCGATCGGCATGTGGCTGCTTATCGCCATGCGCCTGCCGGTCCGCTGTCCGCCGCGCATGCCCGTTTACCCGGCCTCATGACCTACGAGATCCACGCCACCGATTACCAACGCCCCGACGCGCTGCGGCAGATGGTTCAAGATCATTTTGTCTTGCTCAAAGTGGGCCCCTGTTTGACCAACGCCCTGCGCGAAGCCCTGTGGGCCCTGTCTGACATTGAAGCGGCGCTGCCCGGTATCGAGCGTCCGGCCAACCTGCGGCAGGTGATGACGCATCTGATGACCGCCCATCCCGAACACTGGCGCTCCCATTACGCAGGCTCCCCCGAAGAGCAAGCGTACCTGCGGCAGTATAGCCTGCGTGATCGTATCCGTTACTACTGGGCCATGCCCGAGGCCCGCCAGGCCGTCCGGCAACTGCTCGGCAACCTGGGCCGGCCGATCCCCGCCGAGCTGCTGCAGCGCTGCCTGCCCGACCTATACCCTGCGATTGGCGCAACGGACCTTCCGGTCGATCCGACCGCCATCATCCAGGCGCACATCCGTCGCGCCCTCAATCCCTACTGGGGGGCCGCCGCGGGTAAATGACGCCCTGCAGGCGCTGGTACGTGGTTTGATATCGCCGCGATCGGCCCGACACGGTATGGGACAGGGCACCGGCGTGGGCGGCCGATTGAAGCGGAATGGGCTCATCCCGGTTTTTGACCGATCTGAAAATCGGCCAATATTTCCAAGGCCCGCACCATGGCCGAATGATCCCAGGCCTTGCCGCCATGCGCGGCACAGGCGTTGAACAGCTCCTGGGTGGTGGCCGTGTTGGGCAGGGACAGGCCCAGCTGTCGGGCATTGGTCAGTGCCAGATTCAAGTCCTTCTGATGCAGTTCGATTCGGAATCCGGGATCGAACGTGCGCTTGACCATTCGCTCGCCATGGACTTCCAGAACGCGCGAATTGGCGAACCCGCCCATCAGGGCCTCGCGCACCCTGGTCGGATCGGCGCCGGCCCTGGCGGCAAACAACAGGGCTTCGGCCACGGCTTCGATGGTCAAGGCCACTATAATCTGGTTGGCGACTTTGGCCGTCTGACCGTCGCCGGTGCCTCCCACCCACGTGATGTTCTTGCCCATCAGTGCAAACAAGGGCTTTACCTGCTCGAACGTCGCCTGCTCGCCGCCGACCATGATGGTCAGGGAAGCGTTTTGGGCCCCCACCTGGCCTCCTGAAACCGGGGCATCCAGGTACTGACATCCCAAGGCTGCAATGCGCCGGGCAAAATCTTTCGTGGCCATGGGTGAGATCGAACTCATATCCACGACAATTTTACCGGCGGACAAGCCCTCGGCCACTCCGGCTTCGCCAAACAGAACCGTTTCCACATCAGGCGTGTCCGGCACCATGATGATGATCACATCTGCGTTTTGGGCCACTTCCCGGGATGCGGCGCAGGCCTTTGCGCCTGCCGCGATCAACTCGCGCGGCACGCCGCTGCGGCTGTGCAGGTAAAGCGCGTGTCCTGCCTGCAAGAGGTGGCCGGCCATTGGCGTGCCCATGATCCCCAGACCGATGAAACCTACTTTCATGGTTCTCTCCTTTCATTTCCGTTGACGCAACCGTTGCAGCGGTCATCTGCTGTCAACACCTGCAACCCTTACTTGACAACACAATAATGCCCATTTATCTTTTTACCTAATAGTATAATGTGAATACTATTCACACCATTCATCCCTTTTGCCTATCCCATTCCATTCACCCCCGCTGAGATTCCCAACAGACTTCGCAAGCCCCTAAAACACCGGGATCATGCACGCTCTCAGCAATCCGGCGCAGTATTCACCAACCGGCGGGACCGGTGTAGTCCCGCATAACAACCAAGGAGGCAGCTGAAATGGATACGGATAAAAAAAACATCTGGGCAGACATCAGGAAGCGAAAAATCGGTTCGCTAAAGATGGCCAGCAGGCGCAAATTTTTCAAAGCAGCGGCCGCGGCCGGGGTCGTGACCATGGGGTTCCCCATGATCGTCAAGGCGCAAGGGCCGATTTCGATGCGCTGGCAGAGCACCTGGCCGACCAAGGACATTTTCCACGAGTACGCCCTGGACTTTGCCAAAAAGGTCAACGACATGACGGGCGGTGACCTCAAGATCGAAGTGTTGCCGGCCGGGGCCGTGGTTCCAGCCTTCGGTCTGCTGGAAGCGGTGTCCAAGGGAACCCTCGACGGGGGCCATGGTGTCATGGTCTATCACTACGGCAAGCAGGAGGCCTTGGCCTTGTGGGGGTCGGGACCGGCTTATGCCATGGACGCCAATATGCTGCTGGCGTGGCATAAATACGGCGGCGGCAAGGAGTTGCTTGCCAAACTCTACGAATCCATCGGCGCCAACGTCGTCTCGTTCGCCTACGGGCCAATGCCGACCCAACCGTTGGGCTGGTTCAAAAAGCCGATCTCCAAAGCGGAAGATCTCAAGGGCGTAAAATTCCGCACAGTCGGTATTTCCATCGATGTCTTCACTGGGCTGGGTGCGGCGGTCAACGCGCTGCCCGGCGGTGAAATCGTGCCGGCGCTGGATCGCGGCCTGCTGGACGGGGCCGAGTTCAACAATGCTTCTTCCGACCGGCTTCTCGGTTTTCCGGACGTGTCCAAGGTGTGTATGCTGCAAAGCTACCACCAGAACGCCGAATCATTCGAAATCCTGTTCAACAAGGACAGGTTCAATGCGTTGCCCGACAAGATGAAAGCCATCATTGAAAATGCCGTGGAAGCGGCCTCGGCGGATATGTCCTGGAAGGCCATCGACCGATACTCCCAAGACTACCTCGACATGCAAACCAAGGACAACGTCAAGTTCTACAAAACCCCCGATGCGCTCCTGCAAAAGGAACTGGATGTTTACGACCAGGTTGTCGAGAAAAAGTCGGCGCAGAATCCGTTGTTCAAGGAAATCGTTGCATCGCAGAAAGCCTTTGCCGCCCGTGCCGTGAGTTGGGATCAGGACACCAATGTCAACCGGCGCCTGGCCCATTACCACTACTTCGGCAAAAAGGCGCCGGCCAAAAAAAGTTGATTTCCGCAACGCGCTTCATCGATCGGCCGCCCGGAGATCGTTTCCGGGTGGCCAAGCTGATTTCGAGAAGGGTCGGATATGCAAAAAGTACTGTTTACGGTTGACAGGATCAGCACATTTGTCGGCAAGATTTTCGCCTGGCTCATCGTATCGCTCACCTTTCTGATCACCTACGAAGTGTTTTCGCGTTACGTGCTTAACACCCCCCATCCCTATGTTTTCGATGTCATGCTCATCATGTATGGGACCTTGTTCATGATGGCAGGCGCCTACACGCTGTCCAAGAACGGCCACGTGCGCGGCGATGTCCTCTATGGCTTTTTCCCGGCGCGGCTTCAAGCCGGCCTCGATCTGATATTGTATATCGTGTTCTTTTTGCCCGGGGTCGTGGCTCTGTGCTGGGCCGGCTACGATTACGCAGCCGATTCCTGGGCGATTCGCGAGCGCTCCAGCATCGGCTCCGGTGGACCGCCGATTTACATGTTCAAGGCTGTCATTCCCGCGGCCGGCGCAATCATTTTGGCCCAGGGTATTGTCGAGATCATCCGCTGTATCCTCTGTCTGAAACAGGGGCAGTGGCCACAGCGCCAGGAGGATGTCAAGGAAGTCGATGTGAGTCAACTCAAGGCCATGGTGCACGTCAGTGACGAGGATATCGCCGAAGCCGACGCGAGCGTGACGGCTGGGAAAGGACGTGACAAGTGAAGAAGGAAGTCTGGTTCGGACTCTCCATCATGGCCCTCGTGGTGATCGGTGTTTTTTGGATGATGCCGCCGCCCTCGCAGATGACCAATGGCCATCTGGGTTTGCTGATGCTGGCCATGATCGTGGTGACCATCATGCTCGGATTTCCCACGGCATTCACGCTGATGGGAATGGGCACGATGTTCACTTTCTTCTTCTACCGAAGCCAGGAGCCGGCAACGGCGGTGGTGCGGACGCTTGATCTGATGGTGCATCGCGCCTACGCGGTAATGAACAACGATGTGCTGATCGCGGTGCCCCTGTTCGTGTTCATGGGCTACCTGGTCGAGCGGGCCAATCTGATCGAGAAACTGTTCAAGGGCCTGCACCTGGCCACGTCACGGATTCCGGGGTCGCTTGCCGTGGCCACCATCGTGACCTGCGCTGTGTTCGCCACGGCCACCGGCATCATCGGCGCGGTCGTGACGCTGATGGGCCTGCTGGCCTTTCCGGCGATGCTCAAGGCCGGCTACAATGTCCGGTTGGCGGCAGGCGCCGTGACCGCAGGCGGCACCCTGGGCATTTTGATCCCGCCCTCGGTGCTGTTGATCCTCTATGGCGCCACCGCGGGGGTGTCGGTCGTCAAGCTTTACGCCGGCGCATTTTTCCCGGGTCTCATACTGGCGGGAATGTACATCGGCAGCGTTATTGTCTATGCGAAACTCAAACCGAGCGGGGCGCCTGCCCTTTCCGAAGAAGACCGGCGCGTGCCTATCCCTGAATTTCAACAAATCATCACCAAGGCGTGGAGCGCCAACGTGCTGGCCGGGTTGATCGGTGCGCTCAAGGGCCGGCGCAACGCTGCCGTTCCCCTGCGCACCCTGGTCAGCCACCTGTTTATCGCCCTGTTGCCGGCCCTGGCGGCGGCCCTGATGATGGGTGCGATTTTTCTGTCCATTACTGCACCCGACATAGCGGTGCCCGAGGGACTGGTCCCTATGGGATCGGAGTTTTACCAAGAACAGGAAGAAGAGCGCTACGGCGGGGGGTTGCAGGAACCGCCCCGCGACGAAGCGCCCATGGAGCCCCCGGCCGGGACATCACCGGACACCCTGGCGGAGCCTTTGCAAGCGCCGGACGAAGAGACATCGGCCTTGTCGGGCCAACGCAAACCCGCGCCGGCCGGGTTTTGGATCACGCTGGGCATCGTCACGGCAGGCTTGGCGATTTTCTATGTTATTTTTACTTTTGTACGCCTAGAAATTTTCAAAATGCTGTTGGGCTCTTTCTTTCCCTTGGCGATGTTGATCCTGGGGGTGTTGGGGACCATTATTCTCGGTCTGGCCACGCCGACCGAGGCGGCTGCCATGGGCTCTTTCGGCGGTTTTGTGTTGGCGGCGGCCTACCGCCAACTCAACGTGCGCATGATCAAAGAATCCGTGTATCTCACCGCCAAAACAAGCGCCATGGTCTGCTGGCTGTTTGTCGGCTCCAGCATTTTTGCCGCGGCTTTCGCCCTGCTCGGCGGCCAGGAGATCATCAACACCTGGGTGATATCGCTGGACCTGACGCCCGTGCAGTTCATGCTCCTGGCCCAGGTCATTATCTTCTTGCTCGGATGGCCCTTGGAATGGACCGAAATCATTGTCATCTTCATGCCGATATTCCTGCCGTTGCTGGCGCACTTCAACATCGATCCGCTGTTCTTCGGACTGCTGGTGGCGCTCAACCTGCAAACCGCCTTTCTCTCGCCGCCGGTGGCCATGGCCGCATTTTATCTCAAGGGGGTGGCGCCCAGTTATGTCACGCTCAACCAGATCTTTCTCGGGATGCTTCCCTTCATGGCCATTCAGGTGATCATGGTGGCATTGCTCTACCTGTTCCCGGCGATCGGGTTGTGGTTGCCGGCGCAGGTGTATAATTGAAGCTTCCGGTTATGCATTTTGCGCCAGTGCCTATTGGCGAAGAGTTAAGAGTTAAGTGTTAAGTGTAAAGTTTAAAGTGTAAAGGGAGGCATTCTGTCGATTGGATATGCCCACCTCCCCATGTTGGACGCTTTTTGTGCATGATTTTTGTTAAAGAGTCTAAAATTACACCCCATACTTGTGCTTACTGGAACGAACTGCATAACCATATTGAAGTATTTGGCTATCCATTTTGCGCCAGCGACTATTGGCGAAGAGTACTCGGAATTGGCACGGAGGAGGTGATCCGGGTGGGTGGTCCGCGCCACGTCAGCCGTGAGATTTAGTGAGGCATAAGGTGTGCGCAGGACATGGGGCCGCACTGTTTGAGCGCAGCGAGTTTGCGGCCCGTCCGGAGCGCACCTTATAGCCTCACTTAATCGAATGGATGGTGGCGCGGACCACCCACCCGGATCACCGGGGTTCCTACGTCACCCACACCCGTATCTCACTTGACCGAAGTGGACGACCAGATTGAAGTATAAAGTGGGAAGTAAAGGTATTCTGTCGACGTGATGGGCGCGCAGGGTACCGGTGGCACACTTTCGATAAGGGGGTTTTACACCGATTGGAAAAGACGATGAAACCAAAAGTACTGGTGACCCGTGAAGTATTCGACGATGTGCTGGCGTATCTGGCCGGCTTTTTCGAGGTGGCTTCCAACCAGGCCGACCTGCCCATGGACCGTGAGACGCTCGTCCGGAACCTGGCCGGCATGTCCGGCGTGATGACGACCCTGGTCGACCGCGTGGATGCGGACCTGCTGGCCGTCTGCCCCACCCTCAAAGCGGTTTGCAATATCGCCGTGGGCTTTAACAACATCGACCTTGCGGCCTGCGCCAGGGCCGGGGTCATGGTGACCAACACGCCCGGGGTTCTGGATGACAGCACGGCCGATTTCACCTGGGCGCTGATCCTGGCCACGGCCCGGCGGGTCGTGGAATCCGATGCGCATCTGCGCGCCGGACAGTGGCAAGGCTGGTACCTCAAGCAGTTTCTGGGCACCGATGTGCACCATGCCACGTTAGGTATTCTGGGGATGGGACGGATCGGCCGCAAGGTGGCGCGCAGGGCTGCCGGATTCGACATGACGGTCCTGTACCACAATGCCCGGCAGGCATCTGCCGAGGTGGAACGTGCCTGCAACGCCACCTTCGTGAGCAAGGAGGCGCTTTTGGCGCAGGCCGACATTCTCTGCCTGCATGTGCCTTACACACCCGAGACGCACCACATTATCGGCCGCCCGGAATTGGCCATGATGAAACCCGGGGCCATCCTCATCAATGCCGCGCGCGGGGGCGTGGTGGATGACGCAGCCCTGGTGAAAGCCTTGGCAGGCGGGCCGCTGGCCGGTGCCGGGCTAGACGTCTTCGAAAACGAACCCGCCCTGAACCCGGCCCTGGTCGCGTTGGCGAACGTTGTCCTCACGCCGCACATCGCCAGTTCTTCGGCGGCCACACGGCACGGCATGGCCATGCTGGCCGCCCACAACCTGGTGGCGGCCCTGACCACCGGCAAACCGCCCAACCTGCTCAATCCGGAGTATAGGCAGACGTAAGGGCAGGAGGCTGAACGCCCGCCCCGCCTTGCCTCTTTACGTCGCCGCAAAACCATTGGCAGTCTGTCAGGCGTCTGGAACCTCGAAATCAGGGTTGGCTGTCAGACGTGTGCCGTCCCGTTCGAACGAGGCCAGGTACGCTTCAATGCGTTGACGCGCCGTCGCCTGGTCATGGTTGTTGAGGTTGCAGTTGAGCAGGTCGATGTACCAGGGGGCCTTGTACGGATGCGTGACATAGCGCTTGACGATTTCCAGGGCAATCGGCAGGGTGGTGTCCTTGGAGTCGTCGTGCACATCCCGGTTGTCGGCCCGGCGCAGCTTGTCGTACTCCTCTTCCAGGATCTTGTTGAAAAAGGCGGGCGTGAACGGCTCCCCGGCCTGCGTGCCGCTGTCCGGGTCGTCTTCAGTGAAACGGGCTTGCTTGTGCAGCCACTCCCAGAGGATGCTCAAGCGGATCTCGCCAGTGGCCATGTCTTCCATCAGGTAAAGCACGTCGTCGTTGCCGAAAAAATCGGCCGGCTTGAGTGCTGCGGCCTGAAATCCACGGCCGAAGGCATTGCCGTATTGCAGCGCCACCGAAAGCAGGTCGCGGGCCCCGCGCACCGTGCGCGGCGCCGGTTCGAGCAGCATCAGGTCGGCCGCGTCTTTTTCGGAGTAGGTCAGCGGCGGGAAACTGCGCCCCAGTTGATTGGCGGCACCGGCCTCCGCCCAGATCGGCCGGACGATGTGCACCATCTTCCAGTGCGCCACCCATTTGCCGCTGGCCCCGGCCTGCTGTTCACGCTGACCGCCGGCCTTGGCGCGTTTCATGGCCTCGGCCACACCCTTTTCGGACCCTACCGGAATGTTGGGCTCCATGCCGCCCTGCCACAGCGCGAAATGGCCGTTGCGGTCAGGCGTGTTGACCGCCCGGCGCACCCGGTCTTCATAGATCCGCATGTAGCCGTAGGTCATCGTGATGGCGTCAATGTTGGGATTGTGAAAGGCCTGGTCCCAGGCCAAGGCGTCGGCAACGCTGTTGATGTAGTCCCAGCGGCCCGTATTGAAACCGACGAATCGGCAGGCCAGGGCGGCCCGTATCTCCATCAGCTGGTAACAGGCTTCGAGTTGCTCAATCAGCACGTACACCTTTACAGTGCCGACCGGCAGGCCGAGGTGCTGTTCCAGCGCCGCCAGCATCCGGTTCCACAGGGCGGCCTCCTCGGCGGTCTGGATCTTGGGCAGGTACAGTACAATCGAACGCCCCTGGCTGCGCAGGGTGTGATGGTTGCCGACCACATACAGCGCTGCGTCGACGATGGCGGCAGAAAAGCCGCTGCCATTGGCGTCACAAACGTGCCGGTCGTCCAAATGCAGGCCGCGGGGACGGAAAATGCGCGTGGTGAAATCCAACTGCTTCTTCCAATCCTCGACAATTCGGCGGCCGAAAAACGTTTGCGACCAGGCGTTCATTTCCGCAGCCACCGATTCGGCGACCTTTGGAAACGGCTCTTTGAAAGCCAGGGCGAGCATGAGATTGCGCTGGTTATCGAGCGACATGGTGTCTACCTGGCCGAGGGCGTCCTCGCCATCGAACATCCAGCCATCGGCGCCCGAAAGCAGCGCGTAAGCCACGTTGCGGATCCCGTCCGCCACCGTCGCACGCGGTTTGGTGGCCGGTCCGGTGCCCTGGATCCATTGGCGTTGAAGGTCATGCGGGATCTCGGAGCCATCAAACTGGCCCGCGCGGGCCTGCTGCACGCTGATCCCGCTGTCTGCGATCTGTGCGGCCGGATCGAGGAAGGCGATCCGCTGGCCCTCGTTGAAGCGCCTGATACGCCGCGCAATGCGCGCATGCATGAGGTCCTGGCGCTCACGGTTAAAGTCCGCCAACGCCTCGAGGGCATCGAGGGCCGCCGGTGTCAGAACGTCAGGGTAGCGCTGCTGAACGCCATCACGAATCAGCAGCCGCTTGGAACCTTTCACGGTCGTGTTGCTTGATGCCATTTTTCCTCCTCTTGTGCAGGGATTTACGGGAGGTTCCCAGCCCGTGCAGACCAAGGCTGACCACGCTTCGGATATGTTCTCCTATGGTAAGCAGATCATCGGCCAATTCAACTGCACGATGCTTTTCAATTATAAATAGATCCAGCCGATCACCACCAGCAGCGACCATGCGGTGACCGCCAACCCCACCTTGGCGTGGGTTTTGAAGCCGATGACAATACCGTAGGCGCGGGCCTGCTCGATGACGATCAGGTTGGCGATGCTGCCGATCGTGATCAGGTTGCCGGCAAAGGTGCTGGAAAGGGCCAGCAGATACCACTGTTCGGGTTGGGCGCTGTCCAAAAAGCGCACGAGCAGCATGGCCGCCGGTACATTGCTGACCATATTGCTCAGCAGGGTCGCCACGCCCGTCAACACAATTGGATGTTGCAAGTCGATGCCATTGCGCGCCAGCATGGCCACGATGTGTTCGGGCAGGTGGACCATGGCAATGCCCTCGATGACTACGAACAGGGCGCAGAAAAGGGTCAACAGGTGCCAGTCGATCAACTCGGTGATGTGACGCGATCGCATCTTGCGGCTGCACAGCAGTAAGCCGGCGATCCCGATGGCGGCCAGCTCTCTGGGAACGGCCGTAAATAGAAACAGGATTACCAGGCATGTCGCCGCAATGAGCCCTTTGGTGCTTTGCCAGGGATTGAACGATGGCCAGGCCGGTAACGGTGTTTCAGGGGCGACGCTATACGGCCGCAGCCATTGCCGGTGGTACAGCGCCACGATGATGGCATAGCTGCCGGCCAGGGCCGCCAGGGCTGGTGGACCGCACCAGGCCGTGAACGACGCAAACGAAAGGTGTCCAATCTGTCCGATGAGCATATTTTGAGGGTTGCCGATGATAGTGGCGGCCGATCCGATGTTGCTCGATACCGCCAAGCCTAGCAGAAAAGGCATTGGGTTCAAACGGGCACTGAGCAGCGAATAGGCCAGCACCGGTGTGAACGCCAGACAGATGATATCGTTGGCCAGGATTGCCGATAAAAACGCGCCGATCCCCATGCAGACCAGCAGAAAACGCCGCGGGTAAACGCACAGGGCTGCAATACGCCGGGCGATGCACGTGTAAAAACCGCCCAGGCGCAGTTGCGCCGATATGATCATCAGGGCATACAGCAGCAAAATGGTGGACACATCGATGCTTCCGACGGCGCGATCGACAGCCACGGCACCGCTGACGACCATGGCGATGGCGCCCAGCAGCGCGATGCCGGTCCGATCCAGAAGAAGCCAGGGGATGCGGCCGACAGCCACGCCGACATAGGTGACAGCGAAGATGAAAGCGGCCCACATGAATTGAAATCCTTTATGATCCGAGTGGTCCGGTGAGTGCGCCGGCACGGTGCATGGCATCCTGAAAACAACCCGACAGCCGCCGCAAATGCCGGAAGGCCATTAGCACGGCCCCTGTCTGAAAACAAGCGCTTCACGAAGGCCTTTTGGCAATCGCCTGTCGCGACCCTTTCGGGAGACGATTGAAGGCGCATTTCATACACCATGGACCAACGAAAAAAAGTCGATGCGGTTGCGTGGGTTCGCTTCCGGCATCTGGACAAATTTCTTTTGGGCAATACTTTAACGCAGTTTGCCCCAGGCGCTTGTGCGCCAGACCGGCCCCGTCGGCCTTTGAATCATGAACACGGACATACCTAAAAAAGGGTTTGCCATTGAAGAAGGTCATGAAGGATAAAGTCGACAGAAATCCTTCTATTTTGCACTTTCCACCTTTAACGCCGGCAAAGCCGGTTAGGGAGGCTGACATGAAGAAAGCGTTATCGATGGTGGTCTTGGCCAGCATGGTCGTTATGTTTTTGTGGGCATGTGGTTCGGGCGATGATCCGAATGTGATCAAAATCCACATGCTCACCGAAGAGGGTACCGGCGAAAACATTGGTACCGTCAGAACGACCGAATCGGAATATGGCATCTTGTTCACGCCCGACCTCAAAGGCCTGCCGCCCGGCCTGCATGGCTTCCATCTGCATACCGAAGGCACATGCGGTTCGCTGGAAAAAGACGGGGTCATGGTGCCCGGCCTGGCTTCCGGCGGCCACTATGACCCGGCCGGCACCGGCGCCCACAAAGGCCCTTACGGAAACGGGCATTTGGGTGACCTGCCGGCCCTGTATGTGGACGATCAAGGTCATGCCACCTTGCCGGTGTTGGCGCCGAGGCTCAAAGCGGCAGACCTGAAGGGCCGCGCCTTGATGATCCACAGCGGCGGTGATAATTACTCCGACACCCCCGAAATGGGCGGTGGCGGCGGCAGAATCGCCTGCGGCGTGATCGTGGAATAAAGAAAAAATCACAAAACGACTACGTGTCGAAGCCGGCCTATATGGCATAGGTTCAATGCGGATGTACCCCCACTGCGTGCAGGAGATGTCATGCCCCGTTTGTCCCTTGTGGTTCTGGTCGGATTTCTGTGTTGTGCGAGCCCCGTTTCAGCAACACCCGCCGGCGCGCCCGTGAGCCCGGCCACGCAAGAGTGCCTGGATTGCCATAGTGCCGTTCATCCGGGCATTGTGGCGGATTGGAAAAACAGCCGTCATGCGGTCGTCAGTCCCCATATGGCCATGCAGGTCCAGGGCTTGGGCCGCAAACTCTCGAGCAAGCAGGTGCCCGACACACTGCGCACTACGGCAGTGGGATGCGCCGAATGCCACAGTTTGCGGCCCGAAGCCCATGCCGACACTTTCGAGCACAATGGCCACCAGATCCACATGGTGGTCAGCCCGGACGATTGCGTCGTCTGCCATGTCGCGGAGCGGACGGAGTATGCCGATAACATCATGTCCGCCGCGCATGGCAACCTGGCCGATAACGCGCTCTACAATGAACTGGAACGTTCGATCCTCGGTAAAAGCAGGCGAGAAGGCGGCAAAATCCAGTTCGACCCACCCGATCCGATGACCCAGGCCGAAAGCTGTTATTATTGCCACGGTACCCGGCTTTCGCTCGCCGGAACCGAACAGCGCGATACGGACATGGGTGAGCTGGAATTTCCCATTATCAAGGGATGGCCCAATCAGGGCGTCGGGCGCATCAACCTCGACGGTAGCCAGGGCGCGTGCAGCAGCTGCCACACGCGCCATCACTTTTCGATCGAAATGGCACGCAAGCCACACACCTGCAAAGAGTGTCACGCCGGACCGGATGTGCCAGCGTATAAGGTCTATTCGGCCAGCAAACACGGCAACATATTTTCGAGCAAGCAGAGCCAGTGGCGTTTCGACCCCGTGCCGTGGACTATCGGCCGGGATTTCAGCGCGCCGACCTGCGCCGCCTGCCACATCAGCCTGGTGGTCGACAGCAACGGCGAGGTTATCAGCCACCGCAGCCACCGGATGAGCGATCGGCTGGGCATGCGTATTTTCGGCTTGGTCTACGCCCATGCCCAGCCATTGTCACCGGACACCACCCGCATTCGCAATGCGGCTGGGATGCCGCTGCCGACCGACCTGGACGGCACCCCGGCCGCACGTTTTCTGATCGATGCCGATGAGATCAAGAGCCGACGGGCGACCATGCAGCGCACCTGTCTGGCCTGCCACGGCACATCCTGGACCCGCACCCATTTCGAACGGCTGGACAACACGATCGCCACCACCGATCAGCAGGTGCGCACGGCTACCCAGCTCATGCAGCGCATATGGCAAAAAAAATGGGCCCATGGCCCAGACCGGGGTGGCAGCCCTTTTGATGAATATATCGAACGGCGCTGGAGCGATGCCTGGCTGCTCTATGCGAACAACACCCGCTTTGTCTCCGCCATGGGCGGCGGCGGCGATTATGGCGTTTTCGAGGACGGCCGCTATCACCTGAGCAAAACGATTATGGAAATGCAGGACTGGCTGCAGATGCGCGAGGCCCGTTAGGGCATTTGCCCGGTGGCCCCTAGGGGCGAAACGTGTGTTCGCCCGGTGCGTAATTATCCCGGATAAGTACCGTTAGGGGCTTGACACGCCGTTCGGAGTCACATATTCAAGGAAATCGAATTAAGGCCTTTACCAACGACCTTTAAATCACAGGAGAATCCCTCATGGCGGACTATTTGATCAATGTTTTTCTGGACGACGAGAAGCGCAAAAAAATCGAGGATGCTGGATTGGCGGACAAAATCATCGAACTTGACGGTAAGAAGGCCGTTCAGGTCGAGATGAGCGCCAAGGAACAAAAGAAACTCGCCAAGGGTTTCACAGACCTTTCCTTCGATAGCGCCAATGCCTGCGTGCTTCCTGCCGAGGCGGAAGCCAAACTGGTTGGCATCATCGCTGAAATGAAGACCCTGGACGTGATGAAATTCGCCATCATGAAGCTTTACAACCCCCTGGCAGGCAAAGCACCGCGCGCGGCAATGCGCTAGCAGGTCGCGCCTGGCGGGAGTGCCTTGCTCCCGTTTTTTCCATATACCAAAGCCCTGCGCCGCGCGTCGGCCGCTGGGCTTTTTATATTTTATCACCTGCTTTTGTTTCCGAACATCGCCCCAAGCAGGCCGCGCAAAATCTGGCGGCCCAGTTGGCTGCCGATGCTGCGCGCCGCACTTTTAACCATGGCTTCGCCGATCGATTGGCGTTGTGTCCCGCTCCCGCGGCGGGACGGCTTCTTTGCGAGCGCCTCATCCTGCGCCGCGGCTTGAGAGGCTTGCGCGCGATTTTTCAGTAACTCATAGGCTGACTCGCGGTCCACGTCCTGGTCATATTTGCCGCGCAGCGGCGAGCGTTCGCGCAGTGCGTTTCGCTGTTCCGGGTCGATTGGCCCTATGCGGCCCTCGGGCGGCGCGATCAGGGTACGCTGTACCGGCGTGGGCCGGCCGTCCTCGGCCAGCACCGACACCAGGGCTTCCCCCGTGCCCAGCTGCGTAAGGATGTCGGCGGTATTGAAGGCCGGATTGGCCCTGAAACCCGCTGCGACGGCCCTGATCACTTTTTGGTCCTTGGGCGTGAAGGCGCGCAGGGCATGCTGGATCTTGAGCCCGAGCTGCCCCAGAACAGCATCCGGAATGTCCAGCGGGTTCTGGGTGACAAAGTAGATGCCTACCCCCTTGGATCGGATCAGGCGCACCACCTGTTCTATCTTCTCCACCAGCGGCTTGGGCGTGCCGGTGAAAAGCAGATGGGCTTCGTCGAAAAAGAGAACCAACTTGGGGACCGGCAGGTCGCCCGCTTCAGGCAGTTGCTCGAACAGTTCGGCCATCAGCCAAAGCAGAAAGGCGGCGTAGACGCGTGGAGCCTGTTGAATCAAACGGCCGGCCTCGAATAGGCTGACGACCCCGCGACCTGAAAAATCGGTGTGCATCAGGTCGGTCAGCAGCAGGGCCGGTTCACCGAAGAAACGCTCGGCGCCCTGCTCTTCGAGCACCAGCAGCCGGCGTTGGATGGCGCCTACGCTGGCGGCGCTGATATTGCCGTAAGTGGTGCTCAATGACGAGCTATTTTCGGCCATCCAGGCCAGCAGGGCGCGCAGATCCTTGAGGTCCAGCAGAAGCAGGCCCTCGTCGTCGGCATAATCGAATGCGGCATAGATCACGCCGGTCTGTGTTTCGTTGAGTTCGAGCAGATGGCTCAGCAGCAAAGGCCCGATTTCAGACATGGTCGTACGCACCGGATGACCGGTTTGGCCGTCCATGTCCCAAAATAGGGCCGGCGTGGGTTGCTGCCGGTACGCAGGCAATCCGATGGCGGCCAGGCGTTCGTCGATTTTGGGGTGCGGCTGCCCTGCGGTGGCCAGGCCCGAAAGATCGCCTTTAATATCGGCCGCCCACACTGGAACGCCCATGCGTGAAAACCCCTCGGCCAGCACCTGCAGGGTAACGGTTTTGCCGGTGCCCGTGGCTCCGGCGATCAACCCATGGCGATTGGCCATACGGCCCATCTGCCGGACCAACTCTCCCTGGGCCGCCCCGATGATCATCGATGCAGAGGTCATTTTACCTCCTTTGCTGTTTGGATGAGAAACGGCCTATTGAACCCCGCGGCCAGTGATGACACTATTCAACGTTGAAGGCGAAAATGGCAATATTTTTTTCCGGCCCGAAGGGCGGTCGTTGGCACAGCGTCCCCGGCGCCACCGCCCCAGCCGAACGATACGCGGTTTTCCTGTAGGACGGACCTTGTGTTCGCCCGCATTTTACGCACGGTCGTCAGCGAGAAGGCCGAATTGCAAACCAAAACAGTTTAATAAATGCCGGTTCTCTGCTAAATAGCGATTTCCAATGGCTGCCGCTCTGGTCTGCGGTTGCGTTGACTGTGTAGGGGTGGACCTTGTGTTCGCCCGCGTCCCGCGTTGACGCACGGTCTTCAGTGCGACGCCGAAGGGCCCTGACCACACCGGGCGAACACAAGGTTCGCCCCTGCAGGTGAAACCGGTGCCCCGTGCTGGAAAGCGTCCAGGGGCCTTCTTGACGATGCCCGCAGCGGTTATAGATAAGAAGCCAAGCGATATTGGATAGAACAAGGACCCTTTTTCGACCAACGGACGGAGTCTCATGTACGACTGGATCGCTGTTGTCATTCTCGGCATTATCGAAGGTATTACCGAATTTCTGCCCATATCTTCCACAGCCCATTTACTCATCGCCCAACACTGGTTGCCGCGGCAGAGCGATCTGTTCAACATCGTCATTCAAAGCGGTGCCGTGATCGCCGTGTTGCCTCTTTTTCCCCAGCGCCTGCACCAATTCGTCTTCGAATGGCGCGAACCAGCTACCCAGCAGTATGCTCTGAAAATCGTTCTTGCGGTAGTCATCACCGGCATCGGTGGATTGCTCTTGGATCACTTCGGGTTTGTATTGCCGGAAGCACTGGCGCCTATAGCCTGGGCCATCCTGTTGGGCGGCATCGGTTTTGTTATGGTGGAAAGATGGCTGCGCGACCGGCCGTTCGATCTTTCGGTGACCTGGACGATTGCCGTCATTGTAGGGGTGGGGCAGTTGATCGCCGCGGTTTTCCCGGGTATTTCGCGTTCCGGCGCAACGATTCTGCTGATGCTGGCTGTCGGCCTGAGCCGGCCGGCCGCCACCGAATTTTCATTCCTGGTCGGCATTCCCACGATGCTGGCTGCCGGCGGGTTGAAAATTTACCGGGCCTTGTCGCACCCCTTTGCCGATGCATTGCCCGAACGTTGGGACATGGTGCTGCTGGGCTTCATAGTATCCGCGGCAGTGTCGTTTGTGGTGGTCAAATGGTTGCTGCGCTATGTCCAGACCCATACCTTCAGCATTTTTGGCTGGTACCGCATAGGCTTGTCGGGCCTGCTTTTCGCGATGCTTCTCATGGAATAGCGCAGCAGGGAGAAATAGGGAAGCATCTTGCCGCATCCTTCCTCGGCTTTACGAGAACCTCATTGCCGTGTTTCGCAGAGGATTCCATCTGTAGGGGCGACCGGCGGTCGCCCGGTGCAGGCGCAAAGCCAGCATTCCAGGCAATCATGGGTGCGGAAGAATAAGACCTCGCCATTTTTGACGATGACCTGAATACAGTGGTTCGCGTGGCCGACCGCCGGTCGCCCTACAGCGAGCATTAGCCCACACGCAAATGCGGTTACCCTGACGGATCATCCGAATGATGTTGACAGGTCAGGGGCATTTTAATACTTTTCAAAAAACCCTTACCCGCCGACCATTATCACGGATAAAGGCCTTTTTTTTTATATGGGCAACCGCGTTGTGTGTATAACCAGACATATCGATCACAGAAAAAAGGTAAATGAAACCATGAACAAAAACAGGCGCTATTTCATCCTGATGTTTTTCAGCTTGACCGTTGGGCTGCTCTATTTTTGGCACGACACCGCAGAGGCCGCACGCTTTGGGCGCAGCAGGTCCTTCGGCAGCAAACCGAGCTACCAACGCAGTGCCCCAGCCCCGGCGCAGAGCCCCACCTCCACCCAAACCAAACCCGGACAGACGGCCCAACCGGGCACTGCAACCCCTTCATCTCCGATGGGCCGTTTTGGCGGAATGATGGGAGGACTGCTCATGGGCGGCCTGATCGGTTCGATGCTCTTCGGGGGCACCGGCGCCGGCGGTCCCGGGTTGCTTGACCTGTTGCTGGTGGGCGGCGGTCTTTTCCTCTTGTTCCGTTTTTTACGCGCCCGGCGCATGGCCGCCGAACCCTCCATAGGCGGTGCCAGTGCGTTTGAGCGCGGTCCCGCCCAAGGATGGGGCAGCGCCAACGACACACTGGCCGCAGATACGACCGGGGGACCGGAGCAGTTGAGCCTGCCGCCGGGGTTTGATGCGGATGAGTTTTTGAAAGGGGCCAATGCCCTCTATGTTCGTTTGCAGGCGGCTTGGGATAAGCGCGATCTCGATGATATTGGCCAGTTCACGTCAGCTGAAGTCTATGCGGAAATCCAGCGCCAAGCCCAGGAAGACCCCACCCCCGGGAAAACCGAATTGCTCCTGATCACCCCGCGCATCATCGAAGTTCGTGACACCGATACCCAGACCATTGTTTCCGTGCTTTTCGATGTCATGCTGCGTGAAAAAGAAGACGCATTGTCCAAGCAGGTACGCGAGTTGTGGCATTTCAGTCAGGATCGGGACAAACCAGAGGCCTTCTGGTTATTGGAAGGCATTCAGCAAGTCGAATAATGATATGCGCAGGCGCCCGGCCATGTGTGGATCGTCGCTCCGCATGGTCGGGTGCCGCTATCCCGGCACCCTCGAGCAGCACCCAAAAGCATACCGCCGACCTTTTCAGGGCTGAAGACAAAGAAACCCTTGGATTCCGGTCATAACCATTTGCGCTGACAGCGCGGCCAGGACCAACCCGGTCAATTTGCTGAGAATGCCGACGCCTCTGGCACCCACCCCACGCTGAATAAAAGAGGCCATGAGGAGCACCACGGCAATACACACCACGGCCGAAAGCAAGGCCAGAGAGCCGAGTATCTTTTCTTTCACACCTTCCAACTCGGCGCCCATGACCAGCAAGGTGCCTGTGGTTGCAGGTCCCACAATGATGGGAATTGCCAACGGGACCACCGCGACATCGCCATCGGAGGCAAGACCATCGCTGACCGTTTTTTTCCCCTGGACCAGGCTTACCCCCGACAGAAACAACAACGCACCGGCGCCGATGCGAAAAGCGTCGAGGGTGATTCCGAACAACGAAAACAGTTGTCTGCCGCCAAAAAACAAAATCAGGCACAAAACGGCGACAGCCATGGATACCGTCATGGCCAACCGGCGGCGTCGGCCCTCGTCATATCCCTCGGTCGTGCTGAGAAACATGGAAAGCCCGAAAAAAGGCGTAAACACGAAAAACAGCTTGATCCATATACTCAGAAATAGCGACATACGCCCGCTTTCTTGCCAGTGTAGTGCAGGTAATCGACCCGTTCCGACATGTGCAACCACTGGCAAAAGGTTTGATGGAGGAAAGTTAGCTTGCGACGGGAAGGCATTGCCTGTATGGTCTGTGAACTCCCTCGTTTCTGAATTTATCGCCGCGACCCATCGTATAAAACAAAAGATCAGGGGCTTCAAGCCAGAAACACTGAAATCCCGCGACCGGCTACTTGTGGGAAGTACACGCTTTCGATGCGCAAATACTAATGCTGTCGGGATCCAAATTTGCACGATCCGCAGATGTGGCCCTCGGCGGCGGCGGTATACGGACGTTTTCTTTCAAGGCACTCTCGCCCGGTACGACAAATCTTCATTTCGTTCTCAAACGCAGTTGGGAGCCGTTGCAAAGCGCTGTCGATCAGTTTCAAACCACTGTTCACGTTCGCGCAAAAAAGGGCTGACGTGGCGCGGACCACCCCCCCCCCGGATCACCACTTCCGTGTCAATCCCGAATGTACTTCGCCATTGTCACTGGAGCGAACTGGATTACCTCCTTTGTTGCATCCAGGGTGAGACGCATAACGCTTCAGATTCGGAGCAAGACGTTTGCCAAGATATCAGGAGCGGTCCAGAAGTACTTGCGTGTCGCTGTGGACGCTGTCATCTTCGATATACGTGCGTCCACCCACCGCCTTGATCATGGAAAGGCCGTCGATAAGCGGGTCGATGCCGAGCGTGATAATCTGTTGGGCCCGCTTGGCATCATCGGGTTTGGTCATGGCCATCCATGCCATGGCCCATGAAATCGTCTGGCGTGTCTTGTCCAGCAGTCCTTGCGGATTCATGTAGAATACCTGGTTGTTCTTGGCCGTCAAACCCTGGTCGACGGCTTGGAAATTCGGTTGGCCGGTCAGGGCGCCGCTGCCTTCGGTGTCGAACATCGTTTTAAGAAGCATCCGATTCAGGGCGATAGTGCAGAACCCGTCGGCCATGGTATAGGCCGGGCTCAGGTTATCTCCAAACGGCAGGACCGTATAATTCATGACCGTTGCCTTGTAGGGCTCGGTTTGCAGGGCAAAATTGTATTGAGAAGCCTGCGTTTTGATCAGCTGGTCGATAATCTCGGGTTGTTTTACTTCGATAAACAGGGCCAACTCGGGCATTGGAAACATGCCTCCGGTGTTGATATCATTGATCAGCAGGCCGGCCTGGGTGCCCAACGCTTGCAAGAGTTCCTCAAGCGTCAGGCCCATATTGGTTTCAAACGTGCTTTGGATGTCTTGCACCGTTTCCAGGCTGATTTGCGGATTCTCCTGAAATTCCGCCCAGTAGGATGCCAAGTCAAAATTGTTTTGCCAGCTGTACAGAAGGACATTGGCCGGGATTCTTTTCAGTGTGGGATTGGCCGTCGGTGTAAAACGGGTGATCTGAGTCATTTTGGGCGACATCTGCTGGCGATCGAAGCCCACGACCATTTTGTATGTGATCAAGGGGCTGCCGTCATCATACCCGGTTAGGTTGAGGGTTTCGATGCCTCTGAACTGATCGATCTGGGCGTGAAGGATTTTGCGTTGCTCAATGTCTTCATTGAAATGGTCGACCGTTTCGCCGAGGGTGCGCAGGATATCGGCCACATCCGCAAAGGCCAGAAGATCGGTTTTTCCGGATTTGAAAAGATCGGCGGAATGCTTCTGGTAAGCGGGTGCGTGCAACAAAGAGGTGCTTTCGTTCAGGGATTGATCCAGGCAGCGCTTGACCGGCGCGGCGGAGAAGCCGGCGATCATCGCGCCATCGACCAGGGTATAATAGGCCGTCGCATCCCCCTCCAGCGCAATGGCATGAATTTTCCATTGTTGGTAGGTTTCAGTGGCCGTGGCCACCTGTTGCGTGGCGAAAATGCTTTGGAGGCTCTCCAAAACGCGGGTGGGCTGTTTGGGCCGGGCGATGATGGTTACGGAATCCAGAAGCGTCTGCAAATCGGGTTCTTGCAGTCCGTCGGGGGCGAAGGTGATGCGTTGCAGCGCCACGGCGACATCCTGTCCGAAAAGCGTGTCCAGCCATGGGCTCTCCGCGGTTTGTTTCAAGGTTTCCAGTTTGCGCAAAAAGTCATCGCGCTGGTGTGGCGGTATCTCCATGGCGTCCAGCAGTCGGGCAACGTCGATGCCGGCCAGGGAACGTCCTAATCGACTGTGTTTGAATTGCTCGATTTGCTTTTTCAATTCACACACGCGCAGCATGCTTACCGTATCGGAGGGCAATAATGATTCAATCGCTTTTGGCTGGTTGAAAGGTTGGTAGAAGTAAACATAAGCTCCGGCTGAGATGGCCAGCAGAAGGATGATTAAAACAACAAGACCTTTGCGCATAACGCCTCCTCGAAAGTGGTGTAAAATCTCCCCTTTTTGCATAGCACCCGCCGAAAGACGGATTCATGGTCAACCGCCTGCCGACAAAAGATGTCTGACACCTTTGCAAAATACTTCTTCGCGGGGCAGCAGACTGATGACCACGAATCCTTCCCGGTGAAAGTCATAGAAGTAGCCGGGATGGACCACGGTATTGGTGTGCGCCAGCAGGTCTAATATCCGTTCCTCGTCGCCCAGTGTATCGGTGAAATCCACGACCGCGTACCATCCGCCTTCCCTCCGCAGCAGGCGGCAATGGCGTGTTTTTGCTATTTGCCGTTGAAGAAACTGTTCATTGGCGGCGATGCGCAGGTTAATCTGCTGTTGAATACCTTGCCGCGATGAAAGCAGCGTCTGGGCGGCGTGTTGCACCGGGGTCGAGATGCTGAGATAGAAATCGAGCAAGGTTTCCAGTCTTTGTCCGGCCGCGTGGACGGCGGCGGCTTGGCCGCTGAGCAGTATCCATCCCAGTTTGACTTGGGGCAGGGCGACCAGCTTGGAAAATCCGTTCAGCACAAAACAGAGCGATTCGGTAGCGTCCAAAGCTGTTGCAACGCGGGTGGCGGGGGCGTCGGCGGCGGCATAGTCGGCGAACACTTCATCCACGATCAGGGCCAGATCGTGCCGGCGGCAGATAGCATCCAGAATGCTCAGTTCGTGATGCTTGACGTAGGAGCCGGTCGGGTTGTTGGGGTTGACGAGCACCACGGCGCGCGTGCGGGGCGTGATCAATGCCTCCAGCACATCCATGTCGATGGTCCAGCCGTCGGCATCATCGTAGCGCAGCGGATATGCAATCGGCCGTAATGCTTCAAAGCGGGTCAGATAGGACAGCAAAGGGTATCCCGGACTGGGAATGAGCACTTCGTCACCGGCATCCGCGAGCAGCTTGAACAGCAAAGCGTAGGCATCGCTGGTGCTGGCGGTCAGAAAAAGACGCTCCGGGTCAAGCGGTGCACCGTGCGGCCGGTAGTATTCGGCCACGGCGCGTCGCGCGGGAATGATCCCGTGCGGGTCGGGCAGGTAGGTAATGGCCGCAGGGCTGGCCAGCGCCGCCAGAATCGTGTCGCTTTCATACTGCAGGCCGACGCGGGTCGGATTGGATTGCGTCAGGTCCAACAACACGTCACCGGCGGCTCTTTTTTGGGCGATCAGGCGGCCCAGGGCATTGTCGGGCGCCAGCCAATCGAATCGATTCGAGAACATGATGGTCCTGAGCCGGCGTGGCCGGAGTTGAAATGTGACGCACACAAGATCCGTCCGTGTGAGCGGCACACGCCGTTGTGTCAAAGAATAAACGCCGGCGAAGCCTCTCTTTTACGGACGCTGCATGAGCCAGCGGGCCACTTCTTCCAATGAGACCGAGGCCACAGTCGCTTGCCCGATTTTTTCGAGCAACACGAAATGGATTTCTTGCTGCTGACGCTTTTTGTCTTTTTTCAATGCATTGAAGACTTCCGTGCGATCGAACGCCAACGCCACCGGCAGACCGAGCCGTTCCAGCAAGGCGCGCAGCCGGTTGAACGCGTTGGCGCTCAGCAGCCCTTTGTGCATGGAAAATTCGGCCGCCAGCAGCATGCCGGCGCTTACCGCCGCGCCGTGGGAGATGCCCAGGGTCTTTTCGAAGGCATGGCCCAGAGTATGTCCGAAGTTGAGCTTGCGCCGCTCACCGGCCTCGCGTTCATCCTGATTGACCACGCCGGCCTTGATGACCACCGAGCGGTGAACCAGGTGCAGCATCACGGCCGGGTCCAGGGCGGCGATGCCGTCACAGTGCGCTTCGATATACTCGAAGTAGGCGGCATCCGCGATGCAGGCGTGTTTGACGATCTCCGCCACTCCGCAGGCGATTTCTGCGCGCGGCAAGGTGGTAAGCAGGTCGATGTCGGCGATGACGAACGCGGGTTGGTTGAACACCCCCACCATGTTCTTGTAGCCTTTAAAATTGACGCCGTTTTTGCCCCCGACAGTGGCGTCCACCTGGGCCAGCAGCGAGCTGGCCACAAAGCCGAAGCGCAGGCCGCGCATGTAGGTAGAGGCGGCAAAGCCGGTGATATCGCCCACAATGCCGCCACCAATGCCCACAATGACCGTTGTGCGGTCCGCTTCGAGGGCAATGAGCTGCTCGTAGATGGCGGCCAGTGTGTCCAGGGTTTTGTTCGTTTCACCGCAGCCGATGACAATGACGTCTCCAGGGGGAAAGCGGTCCTGGTAAAGCGCCGCAACATTGCGGTCGGTGATGAATATGGCCCGCTGGCCGGACAGATGCCCCGCCAGGTCGGCCAGCCGTCCACCGACCTGGATGCGCGAGTGTCCGGTTTGTCCTTTGACGGTGATTTCGTACATAGTGAACTTCCTGTTCGTGGCGTCGTTCAACGTCGCAATAGGTAAACAGTAAATCGTCGCCTCATCGCTGACTTGATGCGTGGCCGCGGCCGGACGCGGATCAGTGCTCCCGCAGCAGGTCGTGAATTTTACGGGCGTATACGCACAAATCGGTGAACTGGTCCGGATAGAGCGATTGGGCGCCGTCGCTCAGCGCGTTTTCGGGCTCATGATGCACTTCGACCATTAGGCCGTGGGCGCCGACCGCCAAAGCGGCCCGGCTCAGCGGGATCACCTGATCGCGCACCCCGGCGGCGTGGCTGGGGTCAACCAGCACGGGCAGGTGGCTCTCTTTGGCGATGACCGGCACCACCGACAGATCCAGGGTGTTGCGACTGTGGCGCACGAAAGTGCGCACGCCGCGCTCGCAAAGCAGAATATTGGGATTGCCCGCCGCCATGATATACTCGGCCGCCATCAGCCACTCTTCAAGGGTGGCCGACATGCCGCGTTTGAGCATCACGGGTCGATGGCTCTGGCCGGCCCGCTTGAGCAAACTGAAGTTCTGCATGTTGCGCGTGCCGATCTGCACGATATCGGCATACGCTTCAACCTGGTCGAAGGTTTCGCGGTCGATCACTTCGGTGATCACCGGCATGCCGAAGGTTTCGCGCACCTTGGCCAGAATTTTCAACCCTTCCAGTTCCATGCCCTGAAAACTGTAGGGCGAGGTGCGCGGCTTGAAGGCGCCTCCGCGGAAAATGTTCCCGCCGGCCTGTTTGACCCGCTCGGCAATGGTCATGGCCTGGGTCTCGCTCTCGATGGCGCAGGGCCCGCCGATGATCGTCAGGTGACCTTTGCCGATCGTGACGTTGCCCACTTGGATCAAAGTGTCTTCCGCTTTGGTTTCGCGGCTCACCAACTTGTAAGGGCGCGTGACCGCAATGGCGTCCTTGACCCCGGGCATGCCCATGAAAAGGGCAGGGTCCACCGGGCCTTCATTGTTCAGAATGCCGATCGAAATGCGATCTCCGCCGGGAATCGGTCGTGCGACGAAGCCTTTGGACGCAATCGTTCGAACGACCCGGTCAACTTGATCAGGGGTGGCGTTTTTATCCATGACAACCAACATGCGCTTTCCTCCTTTGTTTTACCGGCTTCGGAGCGCACAGTCCACGGCAAAAAAAAGACCGTAGGCTGCAGATGCCCACGGTCCGTATGTCCTTTTTTTGGCAGGTCCGGCACAATTAACCGAGGGGCACTACTCGCCACAGCGTGAAGCGCCACCAGAGACCCAGAAATTGAATGTTGCCGAATGCCGTCATCTTTCACCTCGGATTGACCGGATAAGAGCACTGTGCTTCACATTTGTCAAGCATTATGCCGGCTCACATCCAAAACCATGTGAGAATCAGCCTTTTTTAACTTTCCACCAACGGTTCAAATTAAGCCCTGATCGGGCTCGCCGGTATTTTTCGGCCGCATGGGCACCGTTTTCCCGCACGGGCGGACGTGAACGGGGAAGTTCCGTCCGCGCAGGGTATCCTTGCGTTGGTTGGTGATGGTGCGCTTGTTGCGCCTGATTCCGGGTACCCCTCGGTGCCGCGTGGCACCCGTAGGGGCGAACCTTGTGTTCCCCCGCGATCGACACACGGACTTACGCAAGAAGATCGCCCATCGTCGCACGCACCGGCGAACACCGCACCTACAGATAAGCGTTGCCCCGCATCCTGCTGAGCCGGTTCCAGCATCCAAGGATTTTCTTCCGATTTCAAATGTCGGCATCACGCTACAGCCACGATCCGCGCACCATTGTGGGGGGAATTCTTTTTGTGAAAGTGCTTCATTATTCATTCGGCGTTAATGGTTGCCCGGTACACCAAAGTAGTATATGCAGAACGGTTTTAGATCTTCTCGCAACCTACACCGTTTAAGATCTTGGGCCGCGTGCGGCGTACGTTTTTCAGGCATTTCCCATTAAGTTTAAGCCCCAAGTGGCGATAGTATTCTCCGGTCTATTACGTTTGCATTTATAAAGGAGTGGTTACTATGAAGAAGCAAAGCATTTTGAGATGTCTGATTCTATGTGGCACCGCAATGGCTGCTTTGAGCGCGGGCGGTGTCATGCCCGCGTTTGCCGAATCGCCGGTGACCGTGCATATCACCGAGCCCAGCTATGACAGCCAGCACGTGACCGGCAGTGCAGTCGTTTTTGCCTGTAGTGTGGGCAATGGCAGTGGTGAGGAAATCAAGGAGGCTTCCCTGGTCTGGCGTTCCAATCTCGATGGCAAGCTTGGCACGGGTGCAAAATTCACGACCAACCTGCTGAGCGTCGGGCTGCATCGGATCACCCTTGATGTTTCAGATCAGAAAGGTATAGTGGGATCCGATACGATCAAGATCAAAGTCACCCAATCGCAGGCGGCCGACGGCCAAACGGGGGGCCTAGGAATCAGTACCGGTGACGGCGAATATGTCGTCAACCCTTTTAATTAAGGCCATGGCACTTTAGCCGATGGCCCGGAAACAGCAATATGCAACAACAATCTTCCTCCGACCCGGATGCCTCTTGCGGCATCCGGGACAAAGTAAACGGCTGCCGGGCGACCCTGGCGCAATTGAGCGCTCTGCCGCTGTATTCCCAGCAAACGATCCCAGTTGACTATCTCGATGCCATGGGGCACATGAACGTGCGCTGGTACATGGCCCTTTTCGACAACGCGACCTGGCGCTTTTTCGAAGCGGTCGGTTTGGATGGCGGCTACTTTCAGCGCTGTCATGCCGGCGGGTTCGCCCTCAAACAGTTCATCCATTATTGGAACGAGGTGCAGGCCGGGCACACCGTCTCGGTCAGGACCCGTGTGGTGGGGCGATCCGACAGGCGTTTTCATTTCATGCATTTTCTGATCAACGAGACCACCGGGCAAGTCGCCGCAGGCCTCGAATCGCTCGGCACCCACGCCGACCTGCGGTTGCGCAAATCCTCACCCTTGCCTCCCGAAATTGCCGAGCGGCTCGATGCCCACCTGCAAAGAGACAGCGGCCTGGATTGGGAGGCCCCTGTGTGCGGCGTCATTTCAGTGTGAAGGAGCGGCCATGCTTTCAAAAGAGGATGTGATCCGTCAGGCGCAGTCCCTGGGTTTTGAAGATATCGGCTTTACCAGCGCCGAGCCCTTCGATTCCCACCGGGAGGTCTTGGCCGCACGCCAGCAAGAGTACGGTTGGGTCGAAGAAAAAGGGATAGCCCTGCTGCAGGGCACCGATCCCAGGAATGCGTTGCCCCAGGCCCAATCCATCATCGTGTTGATGTCGGTCTACCTGCGTAACGCTTATCCCAAATATCTGGAAGGGCATTTCGGACGCTGCTATCTGGACGACGATCGCATCACCAAGAACGGTTTGGCAGTGAAGGTCAAGGCCTTGCGCGCCTTTCTACAGGATAACGGCATTGCCTCCAAGGTGCCTTTCAATCTGCCCCATCGCATGGCTGCGGCCCGCGCCGGCCTGGGGACTTTCGGTAAAAACGGGCTGTTTTATTCGCGCAAAGCCGCCCGGCAAAGCTCGTGGGTGCTGCCCATTACTGTGGTGGTGGACCAACCCTTTGAGCCCGATGCACCGACCATTCGCATGGGATGCCCGGACTGGTGCCGCAATGCCTGCATCGCCGCCTGCCCGACCCGCGCTTTAAAAGGCAATGCCGCCGTCGATCCACGCCGCTGCATCTCCTACCTGACCTACTACGGAGAGGGATTGACGCCGCGCGAGCTGCGCGAACCCATGGGGCTGTATGTCTATGGCTGTGATCGCTGTCAGAATGTCTGCCCGCGCAATGCCGCCTGGCTGGCCGAGCAACTGCCGCCGAACCCCGCGGTGGATGCCATGCAGGCGGATTTCCAACTCGAACAACTGCTGGGCATGGACAAAGCCTACTTTAAAAACCGCATCTGGCCGCGCATGTTTTACATGCCGCCGGAACAGATGTGGCGCTGGCAGATGAACGCGGCCCGTGCCATGGGCAACACGCGCGACGAAAAGTACATTCAGCCGCTGGCCCAGGCCTGTCAAGGCAATGGGGATGAACGCGTGCGCGCCATGGCCGCCTGGGCACTTGGCCGCATTCGGACCATCAAAGCCCGCACCGTTCTGGAAACGCTGAAGGCGAGCGCCCCGGGCCTGGTGGCCGCCGAAATCGCTGTTGCGGCCCTCGACATGCCCGAAGGGCCATAAGGGGCTTGCACACAACGCGCTGTTAGGGTTTTTCCGAGATAGTGCGCCCGCCATTCGCGATAAAGCGGTGGATTATGTGACTCTGGCTTTGGATTCTATCTTGCGATCGAACTTGTCCTTATTAATGATAAAGCGTTCATGTATTCCCCGAGTAATGAGGTCAATACCGTCATGTGCCTCTACCTCAAATACCAACCGTCGGCCATCTACCTCCACAAGTTTGACTTTGGCAGTGACTTCCAGTCCAGGTGGTGTCGCGGCAATGTGGCTCACATCAATATGGGTACCCACCGTTTGTTCTTCCGGCCAGTCAAGGAAAGGGTTTACCGCTTGGATGCAGGTCCATTCGATCAACCCGACCATGTAGCCAGTTGCAAAAACGTCAGGCATTGCCTGGAACTCATTTGATTCTGGATACAAGGCCGGAACAGTCTTTGTCTCAGTGATTGTGAAAGTCAATTCGTGCTCGATTCCAGGCTGCAAAGTTTCTTTCATTTTTACCTCCCCAGGCATAACGTTGCTTTTGAAGCTGGCGCAGCTTTTTTGCGCGCTGCAAAGCTTTGTTGTGCAGATTATTTATTCAACTTTCGGTTTCAAACGCCGGTGATCCGGGCGGGTGGCGCGGACCACCCGCCCGGATCACCTCACTACGTGCCAATCCCGAAAGTTGAGTTGTTTATTTTGATTCAGCCATAAGACTTGATGCGAAGGAAAAATTAATGCATCTGCTGTAAACAAGGATTTTTCTTCTTCAAGCAGTAATGAAATAGAGCCCTTTGAATGACCAGGGGTATGAATAATTTTGCTGGTTATGTTTTTTTCCATTTCCAGTATGTTGCCACCATCAACAAATATAGCGCATGTATTAGTTTTGTGACCTGCATTGTTTTTCCCTCAGTCGCACCCGGCGCGAAAAGCCAACCGCAGACGCGGCGTCAGGCCGCGCCCGCTTGAATAATGGATTAGGCCTTGGCCAGGAATCCTTCATGAAACACCACAATTCCTCGCGGCATATTTTCGGTGAATGCCAAGGCAAGGAAATACTCTTGTGGAATCCCTTCATAAACCAAATCCGGAATGTTTCTGAACCCGAAACGCTTGTAGTAGTTCGGATCACCCACAAGCGCACAACCATTGCCGTCCAACTCTTTCAGCATAGACAAACCTTCGTTGATAAGTGCTTTCCCAATGCCTTGCCTTTGATACGCCGGCCACACGGAAACAGGACCGAGACCGTACCAGCCTGTCGAACCGTCAGAAATTGTTACCGGCGAGAAAGCCACATGTCCGACGACTTGCCCATCCATTTCCGCCACAAGCGAGATCGTCAACGCATCGGCAACCCGCAATGCATTTATTATGAACTGCTCTGTGTGATTGCTGACTGCGAGAGTTCTGAAGGCCGCTGTTGTGACTTCGGTTATTGCATCGCTATCGGAAGTTCTTTCACTTCTTATAATCATTTCTAATTCCTCGTGGTTATTTGTATCATTATATCGTTTTGGGTCTGGTTTATGTTGCGGTCGGACCAAGCTAAGCAATTTTTTTTCACTTATACTTCCCAATACTATCAGGTCTCGCTTTTTCTATTTTACCTTCGATAGTGGCACCAGAATAGAATGCTGTGCGTAAACAGCGCGTGGCGATCTTCCGCGCCGCCGAGTAACACGCGCTGGTTGGCAATTCTTTCATTTGACGAATCGGTTCAATAGAAGATCTTCGACATTCCGTCGCGAATCTATAACAGATAACACAAAAACAGTTGTATCTGATATTCTGTAATTAATCCGCCAGGGAGGCAATATTATTTCTCGATAGATATGTATTCCTTGATCTTTCAACTCCGGTACAATCCTACCACGATCAGGCAGGGGGTATAAATCTGATGCTATTTTTCTTATCATGCCTATCATTTGCAATGCATTGCCAGGGCTTTCACGCGCTATGGAATCGATGATTTGCTTCAAATCACTTTGCGCAACTGCCGCCCATATTATTTGATATTGTTTGGTCATCCGCGACTGTCTTTCAGCGCTTTTTCGATTTCATCAAAAACCTCATCCTGCGGTTTTGATCGCCCCTCCCTGATATCTGCCTCCCCTTCTGAAATAAGTTTCAAAATGCCGATGGCATTACGCATATTTTCATAACTTTGAGGATCTTGCAGAACAGCTCGTGGCTCACCATTTTGGGTTATGATTACGGGCCGACGCGTTTCATTAATTTGATTAAGCAAATCGGCTGCCCGTGACTTCATATAGGTAACTGGCTTGATATCACGTGTTATATTCATAATTTTTGTCTCCTGTCCGAATACAGTACCACATTCGGACCGAAAGTCAAATTTGAATGCCAACGATGAATTAGCCGGACAAACGCAGCAATACCTTGACGTCTGTTACCGAGGTTCTCCCTCATCTACTTTTTGAAGCACCCCGTACAGCAGCAGAGCGAACCCGACCAGCCACGCCGTGAACGCGGCCACATGACCGACTTCCCAGCGGTGCCGCAGTTGCGCATACGCTTTCACCGCTTCGCTGGGACCGGCGTGAAGCGCATCCAACCATGCGGCATTCACTGGCTGGACCAGCAGGAACCACAGGAGCAGGGAGAAGGCGAGACCCAGCGTGCCTGCAAGGGTGAGGCGGAACGCAGCATGAGCGCGGATGAGCCACACGAGCCTGATCGAGAAGAGGAGCGCAAGCACCTGCAAAGGACCGCCCACCAGACCGAAGTAGCGGTAAAGCGTGCTGGTGACGCGCATGTAGAATTGCGGATCGTACTGCGCCCGCACGGGGAGTTCGAGCAGGTGCGCGCCGCCCATTACGAGACCGAGGGCAGCCAGGAGCAGCGTGATCCACCACCAGATACGAGGTAGCATGACTTTTCTCCTATGGACGAAATTAATCCGGCGCTAACCGATTGAACTGTGCGGCGCGCGGGCAAGGACTTTCGATCTGCTGTGGACTCTCCGGCAAAGCACGTCGGCTGTTCGCGTCCGCACGGGTGACTTGTTCGGCGCAATGTGGGCACGGCGTCTCTACAGCTGATCGGTAACCAAGACTCGGCCTTTCGCACCGAGAGAGGTTTTGCCGTTTTGGCCCTTGATACGGCCGCGCAGCTCAACTATTTCGCCTTTCAGTTTCTCGTTTGGGGTTACCTTTACGACTATCCATTCAAGACGAATCGTTTCGTCTGCGTAAATTGGCTGACGAAATCGAACCCAGAACTCAAGACCCAATATTGCCCCTTTCTTCGAAAAATGAGAGGCAGTCAGCCCAAGCAGTAACGCGGTTGTTTGAGGGCCACTGGCTATCGGCCTCCCAAAGCGGGTGGTTGCGGCAAATTCTGGGTCGTGATGTATTGGGTTGTCATCACCGGCAGCATTAGCGAACTCGGCCACCATCGCCGGGGAGAGTGCTACTTCGGAGCAGAAGCGTTCTCTGGGGTAGGCTCTCATAAAATTTCTCCTTATAATGTTATTGGCGCCGAAGGTAAGCGCCACGGGCGGGCATGCCCCTCGCCGCCTGTGGACGTCTACGGAAGGTTGTTCTTTGGGGTCGGACCAAGCTAAAGCAATTATTATTTCACTTTATACTTTCCAAAGCCATAGGTTTTCGCCTTCAATATGGTGTTTTTCGACCCCCAAGGGCATTATTGGGCAACTGAGGCTCCCGCAGTTCAAAACCGTCCGCATTCTGACGAATCTGACGGCCAATCGTAAATCCGCGCATCTGGCTTTTGACAGCCTCTCCAGTGGCTATGCTTTTGTGCAGTTTTTCTCTCTTTGCATTCTGTTGTCCTGTTGTCAGCTAACGCTGCTTCGATCCAATCCCGATGTGCTGACTAAATTCACGCCCCTTCTATTCTCTGGTTGTACTCCTGGTCCGTCCAGACCCGCCCAAAGATCTATTGACTTGGGTATCGTATCACTGTTGTCTTTTCCATACACAATCAGGTGAATGTGGCAGGGCTCCAGCGGCGACTATTCGGGCTTTTCTTTGCATGCCGGAAGCCTAACCAGGTAAACCCCCTCCTAATCCCCGCTGACCGAGAGCGCGGCCCGGTCCATCGGCACCCATTTGGGGCCCCAGATCATCCGGGGGCTCATGGGCGCCATGTTCGGCAGGCGATAACCCGGTAAAGGTCTTGCCGGATTGTAAAGAAAACGGACGCCTTGGGGCGGATCTTCCCTACCCCCTGATTCCGGGGCCGCGGGTCGGGAGCGCCTGATTTGCCGCTCCGTCCGATCCAAGATATTCCGAACGGGATGGCCCGGCTCTTGCGTATGTCCAGAAGAAGTGGCCAGGGGCTCGAGACGGAATTGAACTTGAACCTCGTCCCGGATTTGCCAGTGTGGGTCATATAGTTGATATGTAGTACTTTCATGAACGTTCCTTTTTTTGCCCATTAGGGATGATTGGAGGTTATCATGGAAAGGATAGCGAGTGCGGCGGCTGAACATGATTATGTCGTCATCGAGAGCGGCAAAACCACCCTGAAGGATCTCTACACCAGAGAGGATTGGATGGCCATCTGGATGGGGTTCCTGATCCTCATCATCGGTCTGCTGATCTTTTTGCCCCGGCCGCCGATGAAGATGGCCGAGAATATCGCCAAAAGCAATGCGATCATGAAAGCCGAGGCCACCATGGCGCCTTTTAAAACCGTGGCCTGGCATCAGGCCGCCAACGCCAAGAAAGGCATCAAGGCCACGGACCAGCCCTTCGCCAAAACCATTCAAAAGTATTTCAATCCGCCCAGCGGCTGGACCAGCAATCCTCTGGATGCCGTCTATCGCAGCCAGGCAGCGGCCGACGCCCTGAACGCCAGGGGCAAGGACGGATTTGAAAAAGCCCAGGCCGCCGCGGCCGCGGCCCTGACCAAGGCCCAGATCTCGGAAGAGGCCGCCGCTGCCGCCGGATTCAGCGATACCACCCTGAACGCCCAAGCCGAAACGGACATCGCCGCCTGGGTGGCTGCCAACGGCAAGATCTCCAAAGCCAAGGCCAAGGCCACCAACAAGCCATTCAACCGTATCCCCTATCTTATCGGATTGGCCGTGATCTTCGGGATTTTCTTCGGCATCGGCAAGGCGATCATGGGCCAATCCTTCGGAAAATTTTTTGTGGGCTTCTTCTTTGTCTTCTTCATCGCCGTGCTGGCTTACATGGGTGAAACCCAGACCACCATGAAGCATTGGGGCTTCGGATTTCCCCTGTGGGCCATCATCTTCGGCATGCTGATCAGCAACACCATCGGCACCCCCAAGTGGGTGCAGCCGGCGGTCTCCACCGAATTTTTCATCAAGACCGGCCTGGTGCTGCTGGGCGCTGAGATTCTCATGGGCAAGATCCTGGCCATCGGCAAACCGGGTATCTTCGTGGCCTGGATCTGCACCCCCATCACCCTGATCCTAACCTACTGGTTCGGCCAGAAGGTGCTCAAGATGGCTTCCAAGACATTAAATATCACCATCTCGGCCGACATGTCGGTGTGCGGCGTGTCGGCGGCCATCGCCACAGCCGCCGCCTGTCGCGCCAAGAAGGAGGAGTTGACCCTGGCCATCGGCCTTTCCATGGTCTTCACAGCTATCATGATGGTGGCCCAGCCCGCCTTCGCCAAGCTGGTGGGCATGCCCGAGGTCCTTGCCGGCGCCTGGATGGGCAGCACCATCGACTCTACCGGCGCTGTGGCAGCGGCCGGCGCCTTTTATGGTGAAAAAGCGCTCTACGTGGCCGCCACGGTCAAGATGATCCAGAACGTGCTCATCGGCGTCACGGCTTTCTGCGTGGCGGTCTACTGGTGCGCCAAGGTGGATTGCGCGCCCAACCAGAAGGTGAGCTGGTGGGAAGTGTGGTACCGTTTCCCCAAATTCGTCATCGGCTTCATCCTGGCATCCATCATTTTTTCCGTCATCGACCAGAACATGGGCAAGGATGTCAGCTCGGTGATAATCGATAACGGTGTCCTCAAAGGCTTGACCAAAAACGCCCGGGAGTTGTTCTTCGCCCTGGCCTTTACGTCCATCGGCCTGGAGACCAACTTCAAGGAGTTCAAGCCTTATTTGAAAGGCGGCAAGCCTTTTACATTGTATGTGGTCGGTCAGAGTTTCCAACTCGCCCTGACCCTGCTAGTGGGCTACATCATGTTCTACATCGTCTTTATAGAAGTGACCAATGCGCTCTAATCCTTCGCCTATTGATCCACTTCAAGTCGAAGATTCCGCCCCCCGGGTTCTCGTCCCGGGGGCGCGCCTTCGCGCCTATATCCGGCTGGCCATCGGACTGGGTCTGCTGGCCCTCTTCATGGCCGGCGCCACACTCTTCAGCGCCCGGGTGCCAGCCCTGGTGACCATGGCCGAGCGCATCGAAACCTACGATCTGCGTCCCTCCGCCATTTACTACACCGACCACAAGGCCGCCGCCGAAGGCGAAGCCTTCATCCACGACAGCCTGGCGTACCCGCCCCGCAAGCCGTAGAAGAGACGCGGCACGTTTTTCGAAATCTCGAAGAGGCAAGGGGGTATTAGGGTATTTGGGTATTTGGGGACGCCCTTACCTTATTAACTTGTTTTGAGGTTTATACTCTTCTTTGGCCGCAATCTCAGCGCCCCGTCTTACTCATCACCGTGACCACCGGATAGGAGCCGGTGCGCAGTACAGGTGAAAATGGTTGGAAATCAATGCACAGGCGTAACGGCCGTTTGGGTCTGTTCCAGAATGGGGCCGATGCGCGACAGGAAATCATACCGGTCCTGATCGTTTCTGAAAATATGGCGCCGCTCGATGCCGCCCACACTAATATGGGCAGGACTCCAGCGGCATCTATTCGGGCCTTTCTTGGCATGCCGGAAGTCTATCAGGTGGAGGGACAAGTTAACAAGTTAAGGGCGTCCCAACTCCCCTCCCCCCTCCAGTAAAGTAACAGATCCATGCGTTGCTTCTGTGTTAACCTGATTAACATCCGTTAACACGGGGTGTCAACCCACCGAGGTGCGGCAACCCCGCTTTTGCGGGAATCCGGCGCGACGCCCTATGTGGCACATTCTTTGCTCGGAAATGCTGACCACATGCCATCGAAACGGGATCATTATGAGTACACCGGACGTTATCATTTTGGTGAGACAGCCTTTCCGCCTGGACGAGGTCCGGTCGTTGCGCGACGCTCTGCACGCGGGGGGCGCGGCGGTCTGGACGGTTCTCGTGTGCCTGGATTCCGATTGGCCGTGTGATTTGAGGATGACCCGCAAGAGCGTCGACGGCGCGCGGCCCATCAAGACGGTCAGCCCCATGCTGGCCGAGCGTCTGGGCCTGGAATTGCTCTCCCGGCAGGCGCTGGCGGAGTACATCGAAAACGCCGATCTGGTGATCCCCTGTTGAGGAACGGATTAGCCTCGTCGCGCAGAGCCGCGTCTACGTATGCCATGAAAGCGCGCGTGAACTCGGGGTGGAAGAGATGCTGCGCGGATTCGACCCGCCGGTGCTGCTGTCCTGCCGGGAAATCGCCGGTTTGCTGCTCGCCTGTGACCGCCGGCTCGTTTTCTGAGCCGAGAGCCGCAACACTTGTTAACCTGACCTGTTAATGCCGCCGTTGAAAACGGGCGCTTCAGCCACTGGTCGAAAGCGGGAATGCCCATGAACAGGCAACTTTACCGCAAGGTCCGGCGCTTGGCACACCCTTTGCTCATACACGGTTCAGGCGTCATAGCGTGAATGCCATGTGAATCAAAAAAAGTTTAAAAGTTTAAAGGAGAAAAAAACGATGATCAAACGTCTTGTAATTGGAGTGGTTGCGCTGACCCTGTGCCTGGTGTTTATCGGCACGGCCCTGGCCATGGAAAAAGGCAATCCGCGCAAGGGCAAATACACCTATCGCAAGGTGTACTCGACCTGCATGGCGCGCGGCGCTGTTGAATCGCCTAAACCCACGGTCAACCCGGATGCCAAAACCCGCGCGCAGTGGGAGCAGGTTTTCGCAAACAGGGATTTTGCGCAGTTCGGCTGCGACCAGGAGTGGGCCGCGCTGCCCGCTGAAGATGTCAACGATATCTACAGCTATCTGTGGGAATTCGCGGCGGATTCGCCGACCCCGGCCAAATGCAAGTAAAGGAAAAGGAGAAAAACCATGCGAACGCGACAAGCTTTGAACATCGTGACGGCCCTGGGCGTGCTGCTCGTCTTCATGGTCGGATGCAGCACCACGGCCCCCACCGCAGTCGCCCCGCAGGCGGCGGCGGAATTTGCGCCTTTTCATGCCATCGTGGACGCCGATTACGTCAAGCAGTACGTTCAGGCGCCCATGCCCGAGGGGGTGATGCTGATCGATTCGCGTCCCCGGCGGCCCAAATACGACGAAGGGCACATTCCAATGGCGGTCAGCCTTCCCGACAGCAAATTCGAGCAGATGCGGGACCAATTGCCGGCAGATAAAAACGCATTGCTGATTTTCTACTGCGGCGGACGGGCCTGCGATCTGAGCCACAAATCGGCGCGCAAGGCCGAAGCGCTCGGCTACACCAACGTCAAGGTGTTCGCCGACGGCTTCCCGGGCTGGATAAAGGTCTCCGGCAATTTCGCGGCCGTTTCCACCGATTGGGTCAAGCAGCAGGTCGCGGCCAAGGCCGACGTCGTGCTGGTCGATTCGCGGCCCAAGCAGGGCAAGTACGATAAGGGTCATGTTCCCGGCGCCATTTCCATTTCCGACACCCAGTTCGACAAATACGCCTCCCAGCTGCCCGCCGATAAGAGTAAAATGCTGGTCTTCTACTGCGGGGGGCTGGCGTGTCCTTTGAGCAACAAATCCGCGACCAAAGCCATCGCCTTGGGGTACACCAATGTCAAAGTCTATCCCGAAGGCTACCCGGGGTGGGTGGCGGCGGCCGGCACGTCGACGGTGGCCAAGGCCGGCGGCAGCGAAATGAAGGCCGGCAAGGCCGAAGGCACAATCGACCCGGCGCTGTTCAAGCAGATCCTGGCCGAAAATCCTGCCCAGATTCTGCTGATCGACGTGCGCGACAAGAACGAATACGACAAGGGCACCTTGAAAACGGCGATCAATATGCCTGTCGACGATCTGGAAAAGAAGATTGCGACGCTGCCGGCGGACAAACCGATTGTCTTCGTGTGCGGCACCGGCGCGCGCAGCGGCGAGTCGTACTACATGGTCAAGGACCTGCGTCCCGAGCTCAAGGAGGTCTACTACCTGGATGGAGAACTCACCATTCACAAGGACGGCACCTTCGCGCTCAAGGAACCGGCCTGACCATAATTAATCCGCAGGCGTGTTCCGGCCGGTCCGCCGGTCCGGAGCGCGTCGCCGGGACGGGTGATGCATGAAAAAGATTTTCAGGAATAAATTGTATTTTCTGGCAGTGCTGTTGATCGTCATCGGCGGGCTGGTCTGCGCCGGGGCCGGCATGGCGGATGAGGACCGGGAAGAAAATGATCTCGCGGTCTCCCCCGGGCGCGCGCTCGCCCGCAAAGCGGCCAAGCCGCAGCAGGGTTGGACGACCACGGACCACAGCAAGCATCCCGCGCTGCAGGGGGAATTCCGCAAAGGCGCGGAAATCACCGCGGCCTGCCTGTCCTGCCACTCCGAAGCGGAAAGCCAGTTACACACGACGATACACTGGACCTGGGTGGGCTACACCGACGAGAGCGGCAAGCGCCTTGGCAAGGCCGGCGATGCCCTTAACAACTTCTGCCTTTCGGCCAACAGCATGCAGGACAAGGGCTGCATGGCCTGCCACCCGAGCTGGGACGGCCGGAAAGAGGTCGTCAACTGCCTGGCCTGCCACGGTCAGAAGAACATCAATTTCGGCGAGGCCTTTGAGGATTACAACGCCTTCGCCGATTCGGACGACCCGGACGAAAAGGAAATCGCCGAAGAAATTCAGGCCAATGTGCTGGCCGCCGCTCAGAGCATCGGCCGCCCCACGCGCCAAAACTGCGGTGAGTGCCATTTCAAGGGCGGCGGCGGCGACGGCGTGAAGCACGGCGACCTGGACACGTCACTGACAAAGCCCAACAAGGACTTGGACGTGCACATGGGGGTGGACGGCCAGAACTTCGAATGCACGCGCTGCCACACCACCCTGGAGCACAATATCGCCGGCCGCATTTACTCCAAGCCGGCCTTCACTGAGCGCAAGAGCCTGATCGAGGACGACCTGACGCCCAAGATCACATGCGAGTCATGCCACGGCAGTACGCCCCACGAGCCCGGGCACAAGGCCAACGACCACAGCGACAAAGTGGCCTGCCAGAGCTGCCACATTCCTTCCTTTGCCCGCGTCAACCCGACCAAGATGTCATGGGACTGGTCGCAGTCCGGCAAACTCAAAGACGGCAAGCCGTACAAAGAAGTCGGACCGCTGGGCAAGGAAGATTACCTGTCGATCAAAGGTCGAATGACCTGGGCCAAGGACGTCAAACCGGAATACCGCTGGTTCGACGGATCCATGAAGACCCTGACGGTCAAAGATATGATCGATCCCGCCACGCGCGTGGCGGTCAGCGCACCGGTCGGCGATCAGGGCGACCCGCGGTCGCGCATTTTCCCGTTCAAGGTCCACCAGGGCAGGCAGCCCTACGACAAGGTCCACAAAGCCCTGTTGGCGCCGCTGCTCTCCGGAAAGGAAGGGTACTGGGCCACGCTGGACTGGCCGAGCGCACTCGCCAAGGGTCAGGCAGCCCTGGGGGTGCCGTTCTCGGGCGAGTACGATTTCGTCGAATCGAGTTATTATCTTCCCACCACGCACATGGTGGCGCCCAAGCAGAACGTGGTCGGGTGCATCGAATGCCACGTCCGCACGGACGGGCGCCTGGCAAGCATTACGGAGGTTTATCTGCCCGGCCGCGACAGGCTCAACCTTTTGGACACGCTGGGCTGGGTCGCCGTACTGGGCTCGCTGCTAGGCGTGACGTTGCATGGCCTGGGCCGGGTATTCACCGGCGGGCGGAAGGAGGAATAAACCCATGACGGGCAAATTGACGACCATATACTTATACTCCCGGTACGAGCGATTCTGGCACTGGCTGCAGGGTCTGCTGATCATCATACTGCTGCTGACCGGTTTTGAAATCCACAACGGCCTGAACCTGCTGGGCTTTCACCGGGCGATGCTGGTTCACAATTTCGTCGGCCTGAGCTGGTTGATTGCCTTCGCCTTCTTCGTCTTCTGGGTGTTCACGACCGGCGAGTGGCGCCAGTATATTCCCACGACCCGCAAAATGCTGGAAATGATTCGCTATTACGGATACGGCATCTTCCGGGGCGAGCCGCACCCGGTGCCCAAACGCAAGGATGCCAAGCACAATCCTCTGCAGCGCCTCACTTATCTCTCCCTGTCGGCCTTTCTGCTTCCGGTGCAGATGATCACCGGTCTGCTTTACTGGGGGTACAACAGCTGGGAGGCATGGGGGATGGGTTTCCTGTCGCTGCAGGTTCTGGCGGTCCTGCACACGGCAGGCGCCTTCGCTTTGCTGTCTTTTCTGATCGTGCATGTCTACATGACCACCACCGGGCACAAAATCTTCGCGCATATCAAAGCCATGATCACCGGCTGGGAAGACGTGCCCGAGGGCACGCCGATCGAAGAATGGGAACGCGCCAAATCAAAGCAGTACACCAATTAAGAAGATAAAGGGCGGCGCTGTGGACATCTTTGCCCCTGCGCCGCCCGCCTGCCTCTTCGACCACGCGCCTCACAGTTTTCCTGGAACAGGTGCCCTGGGGGACGCCCAGCATATTTGATTCCAAATAAGTGCCTTTTTGACTTCTATAGAAAGTTTGAGGCTATAGCCATCAGAGCCATAAACGATAGTGGACTTTGAGCTGTTTTTGTGCATTGCTGAAGTTGACTCACTGTTCTTGGTCGACTGCTTAAATCTTGTAAAAATCAACGTCTGGTTTTACCTGCCCGAGGCCTGTTCGATGAAACAGCCGCCCCCTCCCGACCGGCCTAAAACGACTTCTTCTTCGTCGTCTTCGTCGTCTTCGTTGTCGACGTCGTGTTCAGGTAATCCGCGACGAAGATAAATCCTCAATCCAGCGGAAAGTCCGGCCGATGCGATATAACCTTTGCAATTAGGTGATTTCAAGGCGGGCGTCCCAGACGACCCGTTGCCTGGGCGCGCAAGCGCAAGAGGTTATATCCATTTTCGATCCCAGGAGATAGGAACTTGAAAGAAAAGATAGGAAACTTGCTTTTTGTTTAATATTGCGCCGCTCGATGCCGTGCACACTAATATGCAGGGCTCCAGCGGAATCTATTCGGGCTTTTCTTGGCATGCACAGGTTGTTTGTGGTTTGATAAGTTAACAAGTTAAGGGCGTCCCTAAATCCCCCAGTTAAGGGCGTCCCTAAATCCCCCCCTAAATCCCCCTAAATCCCTAAATCCTCGCCCGGCGGCACGTCGGGATGCCATGGCTGTACGGCTGTACCGAAGGCGGCACGTGGCGCTATTCAAGTTACAACGGTCTGCCATCGTTCGGTGCACTGACAGCCAGTAGCATCCCGGGGCGGCGAAGGCCGCTCCTGGACGCCCCGCCGCGGCATATAGAGATTTTCCTTGACTTACCCTCAGGCCATTGCAATTGTTAACACAGGTTCAAATTGCACAAGCAACCTCCTGTGATTCATAAGTTGCAATCGCGACCTGTGGCGCCCTATAGCAAGAGCATCAGCGCTGTTTGCGACTCCCGCCGAATCTCGATTTCTTTGTCCCACAATTACATCGGAAGCAAGGTGAATCCTCCGGTCCGCAATGACCCCCCGCTGGATTCGGGCTCGTTTCCCTGACGCGACGTGCGCAACCGGGTCAGCATGCATGGGATACCCCATATTGAACAATATACCTGTCGTGATGAATCTGGATTTCCTGTCTGCAAATGGCACGACCCGGTCTCGAATGAACGGGGTTGAACTGCAAATGGCGGACACAGAACCGGGTTTGGGCAAAGGGGTGATCATTCATCGGACACCTGCGGGATGATCTACCTCATTTGCCGGGATCACAGCTTGAGTGTTATCAACGCTGCAGGTGCAGGGAGGAACAATCCATGAAGGGAGTGGACTGGTATTTCAAAACCAATTTGCTGGTCCGGATTCTGCTCGGTCTGATTTTAGGGGCTGCTGCCGGACTGATCTTCGGGCCCAAAATCGAGTGGGTCACGCCTTTCGGCGATATCTTCGTACGCCTGCTTAAAATGATCGTCATGCCGGTGGTCATGTTCACCTTGATTGTGGGCGCCGCCAGCATCCACCCCGCTCGTTTGGGGCGTGTGGGCGTAAAGGCGCTGGTCATTTATATGCTCACCACGGTCGCTGCCTTGGCATTGGGGCTGATCATGGGCAACCTTTTGTCACCCGGCCGGGGGCTGCAACTGGTCGGCGCCGCGAGCGCCTTCGGGAAAGACCTTGCGCAGCCCTCCTTGATCGATACGCTGATCAATGTTGTTCCCACCAACCCATTCAGTGCCATTTCCAGCGGCGACATTCTGCCGACCATTTTCTTCTCTCTCATGTTCGGTATCGGTGTGGCCTATTTGCGCGAAAGCGACCAGGCGCGCGTTCAGGATGCGGCCAATATCGTGTTCCGATTCTTCGAAGGCGGCGCAGAAGTGATGTACAAGGTGGTCCATTGGATTCTCCAATACGCGCCCATCGGCGTTTTCGCCTTGATTGCCGTCGTCTTCGGCAACCAAGGCGCTGAAGCCTTCGGACCGCTGGGCATGGTCACTTTGTCGGTTTACCTGGCCCTGGCCGTGCACATGATACTGGTCTACGGCGTCCTGCTGTCCCTGTTTCGAATTAATCCAATGCACTTTTTTACTCGGGCCAAAGAAGCCATCATCACCGCCTTTGTCACGCGCAGCAGCGGCGGCACACTGCCGGTGTCCCTGGGCATTGCGAAGGAAAAGATGGGGATTTCCAAAGGCGTTTACTCGTTTACGCTGCCGCTGGGGGCGACCATCAATATGGACGGCACGGCCATTTACCAGGGCGTGTGCGCCATATTCGTGGGGTTTGCGATCGGCTCACCGCTGACCTTCGGCCAGCAACTGACGGTGATCATGACGGCCGTGCTGGCCTCCATCGGAACGGCGGGGGTGCCGGGTGCAGGCGCCATCATGCTGCTGATGGTGCTCAACTCGGTCGGCTTGACGGTTGAACCGGGCACCAAGGTGGCCATGGCCTATGCCATGATCTTCGGCATAGACGCGCTGCTGGATATGGGGCGCACGGCCTTGAATGTGACCGGCGACCTGGCCGTCACCTGTGTCGTGGCCAAATCCGAAGGAGAAATAGACGAGGCTTATTGGAGAAAGAAAGACGACGAGGTTGCAGCGTCGGCTGTGCTGGGTTGATTCGATGGGGTATTCCGGTCCCGGCGGCCGGCGTTGGAATGCAAGGGCCGCACCGCCGGCCGACAGCGTCCGATTTAAACCACGGAAAGGATAGGGGCATGTCAGCAATCAAGTCCATTATCGGTAATATTGTCCTGTTCGAGGAGTTGACCGAATCCGAACTGCAACAAGTGGCCCAAAAGGCCACCCGCCGCACTTTCCGGCTGGGAGAAGATCTGTTTCTTGCCGGAACACCGCGCAGTGAAATGTTTATCGTCCAATCCGGAGAAGTGGAAATACGAGATGAAATCGGAGAGGTTCAGCGGGCGATCGCACGGATCGGCAAGGGCAATTTCGTAGGTGAGGGTGCGATACTCGATGAGGATGCGCATACGCATTCCTGCCGGGCGATGGTCGATACGGAGGTGATTGCGTTGCCCCGCAAGGCGCTGGAAGAGATCCTGGGCAGCCATCCGGAGGTCGCGCGCAAAATCCTCTCCCAGGTTGCGCGAGTCATGGCATACCGATTGAAATACGCCAGTTTCGGCTACCAAGGGGCTGCCGTGGCGGCTTCTGCGAGCGGGAAAGTGCGCCTGGAAAATGATCTGCTGGGAGAGCGCGGTGTTCCGGCCGACGCTTACTTCGGTATCCAAACCCTGCGGGCGGTAGAAAACTATCGGATCACGGGCATTGCCTTGTCGCACTTTCCCAACTTCATCAAAGCCTTGGCGATGGTAAAAAAAGCGGCCGCAAAAGCCAATCTGAAACTGGGTGACCTCGATCCGGCGGTCGGCGACGCGATTTGCAAGGCCTGTGATGAAATCATGGCCGGCAACCTGCACGGTCAGTTCGTGGTGGATATGATCCAGGGCGGCGCCGGCACGTCGACGAACATGAACGCCAACGAGGTGATCGCCAATCGGGCGCTGGAAATTCTCGGCCACGTGCGCGGCGAATACAATATGATCCATCCTAACAACCATGTGAATTTGTCGCAGTCCACCAACGATGCTTATCCAACCGCCATTCGTCTGGCCATATTGCTGGGCTACAAAGCCCTGACCGACGCCATGACGGATCTGGCGTACGAATTGAAACAAAAAGCGGTAGAATTCTACGATGTGATCAAAATGGGGCGCACCCAGTTGCAGGACGCCGTTCCCATGACATTAGGACAGGAGTTCGAAGCGTTCCGCGTCACAATCAAAGAGGACATTCAGCGTATCAACGGGGTGGTTCAATTGTTCCACGAAGTCAATCTCGGAGCGACGGCGATTGGCACTGGCATAACCGCCAAACCGGAATACTCCAGCTTGGTCATCGAAGAGCTTTCCCGCATTGCCGGGATTGAACTGGTGCCCGCTGAAAACCTGGTGGAGGCCACCTCGGACATGGGCGCATTTATTCTGTTCTCGGGCGTGCTCAAACGCCTCGCCGTCAAATTATCCAAGATATGCAACGATTTGCGCCTGCTGAGCAGTGGGCCGCGCACCGGATTGAACGAAATCAATCTGCCGCCCATGGCCCCCGGTTCTTCGATCATGCCCGGTAAGGTCAATCCGGTCATCCCCGAGGTGGTCAACCAGGTCGCCTTCCAGGTCATCGGCAATGACTTGGCTGTGACCATGGCCGCTGAAGCCGGCCAGTTGCAGCTGAATGTGATGGAGCCGGTCATCGCTTTCAATTGTTTCCAGTCGCACAATATGCTCACCCAGGCCATCAAGACCCTGACCCATCGCTGCATCAAAGGCATTACCGCCAATCGTGAGCGCTGCCGGGATTTCGTCGAAAACAGCATCGGTGTCGTGACCGCCTTGAATCCCTTCATCGGCTACGAGAACGCGACGCGGATCGCCGGCAAAGCGCTCGAAACCGGCCGAAGTGTCAGGGAACTGGTGCTGGAGGAAGGCTTGTTGAGCGATGCCCAGTTGGCAGATATTCTTTCCCCGCAGATGATGACCCGGCCGCGAGTGTGACCTGTCCGGGCTTGCGGCCTTGAAGGTACACGCCGCGCAACCGTCGAATGATCCTCAGCCGGCATGATCGTCCGCCAAAACAGGTGGTGATCATGAAGATAAAACCTAACGTTGCATAAAAAAAGATGACAAGAGCGCATAGTAGCACCCCTGAACACCGCAGACTTTTGCGACGGTAGGGTAAAGACCATCGGAGGTTTACAATGAAACGACTTCTCGTATGCATGCTTGCAATCCTCTGCCTGACGTCGAACCGGGCCATTGCGGGGGAAATGGAGCGCATCATTCAAAAAGGGGAAGTGGTGATTTCCCTGAACAACGGTTACCCGCCGTTTGCCATTGTCGAGAAAGATTCTTTGCAGGGACTGGACGTCGACCTGGGAAAAATGATCGCCGAGCACCTCGGCGTCAAGGCCAGGTTTATCATACCGGAACAATATAAAGATCAAATCCCCAAACTGCTCGCCGGCGAGTCCGATATTATCATTGCCGCCATGACCCGCACCGTGAAAAGAGGCTTGCAGGTCAATTTCAGCGCGCCGTATTTCGAAGTCAGCCAGGCGGCGCTGGTCAACCGGAAGCTGGTGGCGCCCCAAGCTGATTCTTATTTTGATCTGGTCGACATCGCGGGCATTCGTATCGGCGTAAAAGCCGACACCACCATCGAGCACTTCGCCCGAGAACTCTTTCCCGCGGATGCCGTCATAACCTATCCCGACCACCCCCAGGCGGTGGATGCGCTGCTTAACGGAAAGGTGGATGCCACGGTTCACGATTCACCTTACGTCAACGTGTGGGTCGCCACGCACCCGGAGGCGGCCGACCGCATCAAACCGTTGCTGACGCCGGTGACCAAAGAATATTATGCGTTTGCTATCCGCCAAGGCGATCCGGACTTTCTCAATTGGCTCAACCTGTTTATCACCCAGGTACACGTCGATGGGACCATGGACCTGCTGAAACACCGGTATTTCGTCGAGATGCAGTGGGCCGGAATAGAACCGACGCGCGAAGCCCACCTCACCAAAGCCCAGTTGATGAGAAACAAATTCATTGCCGAAAAACAGAAAAAACTCGAAGAAAAGTATTTGCAGGAACGCATCCGGCGTGGAGAGGCCTACGATTGAGGGCGTATATAAAAGCCGGAAACGGCTTCACCCTTGAAAATACCACCCCTGGACACCTCAGACCTATGCAACGTTAGGGTTTATTGGCTGATCTGCTGGATTTGCGATATCTGGAAGGCGTGTCGCCGGGCCCTCATCTCCCCCCACCACTGGCACTGCCTGCACATGAACAATTGTTGCGGGAACTTCCGGCAGTCAATCGGAAATCTGCCTGTGTGTCAATGTTTGGTTTGGTTTTGTCGAACTCAGGTGCGGCACCTTGTGCGCGTTCACGAACGTACCAGCGGAGACTGTAATTCCCGGCGCAAGCGCTGCGACGCTCTCGTGTTGTCTACTGCATCCGTCGCAGCGCTGGCCTCAATGTATGTAGGGCGAGTGCGCCTGTTGGCGATTGTAGGTCCAGAACCACGTCGTTCCGGCCTGGGTGGGCTCGTTGCGCAGGTGGCCGACGTCGGCCAGGCTCTTTACGGTGCGGGTTACCAGCGCGGGCGCCATGTCAGTGGCCTGAATCACATGGGCGGTTAGGGCTTCAAGGGGATCTGTGCCGGCATCCGGCGGCAGGAGGTTTTTTTCGATGATGTCCTCGGCCAGCAGTTTGTAGATGAGCTTCATGCGGTAATATCCTTCGATCATGAAAAACTCTGCTTCCGTGCAGGTGCCTTGCAGGTAGCGCGCTTCAATTTCGTCGGTTTTGGCCTGGTATTTGGCATAGATCGCTGCCACAAAGGCATTCATCTGCGCAGCGGAAAGGTGGGCGGTGCGGACGATGGCCTGGTTGGCATCGTACAGGTGCCAGTCTTCGGTAAGAATTTCCAGGTCGTAGGTGTCGATTTCTTCGCGCAGGGTGGTGCCCGGAAAGGGGGAAAGAAAATGGTAGCCATGTTCGATGTCGAGTTCTTCGGCGAATCGGCGGGTTTCTTCGAGGGTTTCCGGTGTTTCGCCGGGTAGGCCGACCATGAACGACGCGTGGGCGCGCAGGCCGGCCGCTTTGCTCCAGGCCACCGCGCGCCGGGCTTGATCGAGGGTGATGCCTTTTTTGACCCGTTCGAGGATGGCGGGATTGGCAGATTCGATGCCGAAGCTGATGCTGTCGCAACCGGCCGCGCGCATGCGCTTGAGCATTTGCGGCGTGACGGTGTTCACGCGCGCGAAAGCACTCCAGTCGAAACGGACGCCACGGGCGTTGATCTCCGCGCACAAGGCTTCCACGCGTTTGCTGCTGGCGGTGAACAGGTCGTCGGCGATATTGATGCGGGTGAACCCATAGGACAGGATGTGCTCGATTTCGTCGACTACTTGCGTGGCGTCGCGGAAACGCGCCTTCGGACCGACCATGCGCCTGCCCAGGCAGAAGATACACTGGTTGGGGCAGCCCCGGCTGGTAATGATGCTCACCGGAAAGCCTAATGCCTGGTAGCGCGATATCGGCAGCAGATGGCGGGCGGGCAGCGGCAGCGCGTCCAGGTTTGCGATCAGCGGACGCGGCGGCGTGACAATGGCCGTCGTGCCGTCGCGAAAGGCAATGCCGGGTATGGTCTTCCAGGTGTCGCGCTGGCGGATCGTGGCAAGCAGTTCCTGTAAGGTTTGCTCGCCTTCGCCGATCACGATCAGATCCAGCTCCGGACAGCGCGCCAGTGTGTTGTGCACATCGAAGGAAACATGCGGCCCGCCCATCATGGTGATGATGCCTGGATCGAAAGCCTTGACATCCTGGATGATGCGGATCGCCTCGGGAAAATTCATTGTAACCGAGGTGGCGCCGACCACATCCGGCTTGAAGTGCGCCAAAGCGTTGCGCAGCTTTTCAGGCGTGTATTGGCTGACGATGTAATCGAGAATGATGGTTTGTGCGCCGGCCGCTTCACAAGCGGCGGCCACATAGCACAATCCCAGCGGCGGCGACGGGGCTTCTTCCAAAGGGTAGGGCGGTGCGATGAGTGCGATTTTCATGGCGGATGTGAGTAGCACGCTTCCGGTTTGAATTCAATGTCGCTGTTGAAGGTTAAGGGAAAAGTGTAAAGTGTTAAGTGTAAAGATTCACTGAAGGTATTCTGTCGCTTTACACTAAACACTATATTCCGTGCCCCCTCGTTCGCGCAAAAGGGGCACGGAATTCCGATTCTAACCAAACTGTCTAGTATATCTGCTTGAACAACCCATCCACCAGCATCGGATCGTTGACCGGTCGCGCGTTGAACAGGGTGGGGGTGTCGGCGATGGCATGGAAGGCGGCCATGGCCAGCATCTCTTCTTTGACGCCGATATCGCGCAGGCGCAAGGGGTGGCCGCTGACTTTCATCAAGCTTTCGACCGCATCGGCGGCAGCCAGGGCGGCTTCTTTTTGGGCCATGCCGCTGGTGTTCACGCCCAGGGCCTGGGCGGCCAGGGCCAACTTGTCGGCGGCAAAATCCACGTTGAAGCGCATGACGGCCGGCAGGGCAATGCCGCAGGCCGCGCCATGGGGCACATTGGCCAGCATGCCGAGCGTGTGGGCCATCGAGTGCGCCAGGCCCACCTGGGCGATGTTAAAGGCCCATCCGGCGGCCGTGGCGGCCATTTGCAAATTGAGCCGCGCCTGCTCATCCGTGCCATTGGAGATCGCTTTGGGCAGGTTTTCGGCAATCAGGCGGATGGCGTTCAGGGCATGACCGTCGCAGATCGGGTTGGACATGGTGCTGGTAAGGGCTTCCATGGCATGGGTCATGGCGTCCATGGCCGTGGAGGCGGTCAACGCCGGGGGCAGGGTCATGGTGAATACCGGATCCAGGATGGCCGTGTTGGGCACAATGTAGTTATCCACAATATACACTTTGCGGCCGGCGCTGCCGCTTTTGATCACCGACACGTTGGTGACTTCGCTGCCCGTGCCGGAGGTGGTGGGAATGACAATGTGCGGCGTCTGCGGTTCGGTCAGCCGCATCAGGGCCACGTGGTCGTCGGCGTTGCCGCCGTTTTTCAAGGTGACGCAGACCGCCTTGCCCGTGTCGATCACGCTGCCGCCGCCCACGCTGACGATGATGTCCACGCCTTTTTCACGCGCCAGGGCCACGGCCGCATCCACCGTGCTCAAATCGGTATCCTGGGCAATGTCGTCGAACACCGCCACGCAGAACTCGCCCAGGGCCTCCTGGGCCATCTGGGTCAGGCCGGCTTTGCGCACGCCGGCATCGGTCAGGATCATGGCGCGCTGGCCACCCAGGCGCACCACTTCGCGGTAGATGGATCCCAGACTGCCGTGGCCGGCCACGATCAAGGTGGGGCTGATATACTGCACAAAGGGAATTTTAGGATTGTCGGAAAACAGCTTCATGGTGAAGTTGCTTTCGTGGTCCGCGCTGGCCGCCACATGGACGCGTTTGATCTGGGTGTACTCGGCCAGGCCGGCATGGCCCAATTCGCGTCCGACGCCCGATTGCTTGTAACCGCCAAAGGGGCAGAAGTCGCCGAAGGCGTGATAATTGTTGACCCACATGGTGCCGGTTTTAACCTGGCGCACGATCCTTTCGGCACGCGCGTTGCTGCGCGAGAAAACGCCGCCGGCCAAGCCGTAAACCGAATCGTTGGCGATGGTCACGGCCTCGTCTTCGCTGTCGTATTTGAGCACGCACACCACCGGCCCGAAAATCTCTTCCTGCGCGATGCGCATGCTGTTGCGCACGTCGGCGAAGATGGTCGGTTTATAGTAGAAGCCGCCGTCCAGGCCGCTGACCTCGGCGCGTTGCCCGCCGGTGACCAGCTCGGCGCCCTCCTCTTGACCCAGGCGGACATAGCGTTCCACAGTGTCCAGCTGCGCGGCGCTGACCAGGGGGCCTTGCTGCGAGGCCGGATCGAGCTGGTAGCCGACGCGCAGGCTCTGGGCGCGCCGTTGCATTTTGTCCATAAATTCATTGTAGATTTTGGCGGCGACCAGCACGCGCGTGCCTGATTCGCACACCTGTCCCTGGTGGAAGAAGGTGCCGAACAGGGCGCCTTCGACGGCCAGGTCGATGTCGGCGTCTTCGCAGATGATATTGGCTGATTTGCCGCCCAGTTCCAGTGTGACTTTCTTGACCGTGTCGGCGGCCATCGTCATGATCTGGCGGCCCACATCGGTGCTGCCCGTGAAGGCGATTTTGTCCACATCCTTGTGGGTGCACAGGGTTTTGCCGATCTGACCGCCCGGTCCGGCGATGATGTTGATCACGCCCTTGGGGATGCCGGCCGCTTTGGCCGCTTCGGCAATGATCATGGCTCCCAGGGGCGTGCCCGTGGCGGGTTTGAGCACGATGGTGTTGCCCATGGCGATGGCCTGGCCGATTTTCCAGAAGGCCATGCTCAGCGGGAAATTCCAGGGGATAATGCCCACGCACACGCCGATCGGTTCGCGGCGGATGTAGTCGCGGCCGGGGGCGAAAACGTTGCCGGCGTAGGGGATTTCTTCCTGCCAGGGGAACCGGGTGGCCGCGTAGTGGCCGAAGTTGCGCAGCAGTTGGGAACCCAGCATGCCCCAGTATTTGCTCAACCCGATGATTTGGCCCGAATCCATGGCTTCGACAATGGCCATGCGCAGGGTCTGTTGCGTAACCTGGTCGGCGAAGGCGTTGAGCTTTGCCATGCGTTCACGGGGTGTCAGGCCGCTCCACACACCGCTGTCAAAGGCGCGGCGGGCGGCGCCGATGGCGGCCACGGCATCGGCCGGGCCGGCTTTGGCCACCGTGGCGATCGGCATGCCCGTGCCCGGGTCGATCGATTCGAATGTGGCGCCGTCGGCGGCATCGACGAATTCGCCGTCGATAAACAGTTTGTAATGTTCCATGGTGACACCTCGCTTGGATAGTGGGTTGATAAAAAAAGATCGCCTCCAATTCACCCATTGGCGCCAGGGAGAGCGTGACATCTTTACTTTGCTGTGGAAGCGACCGGAATGGGTGGGCCGGCGGATGCGTCAGGATAGGTGTATCCTAAGGTCCAAGTGAAACACTTGTCAAATAGTTGCGCTGTTTCATGGAAATTTGCGTCTTATGTTGAAACACCGGGCTGTTTTTTGTATGGATGGGTGACGTGACACTGACCCGCCGGCAGCGCCGGTTCATAAGGGATATGCCCGATGCCAGACAAAGCCCGCGCCCACTCCGCCCTGCTGGCTGTTTTTCCGACGCATGCCAGCTACCTTCGCTTTGCCGGCAGCAGCGAAAACGCACCCATGCTGCAGTCGCTCATCGCATTCGCCGCCGCAACCCAGCTCATCGCCTCAAGCGCTCAAGACTGCTTCGAAGCTTTCATTCGCGATCATGCCCACAGCGCGGAGATGTGCGCGGCGCCCAAGCATCTCGACTTCGAGGCCTTTTTCGAGCAAAAGGATGTGCTGCTGGCGTTGCGATTGTCGGCGCGCGCGCTCGCTGAGCGGATCAACGCGCTGTTGCAGGAATATCGCATCGAATTGCCCAAAGTGAGCAACGCGATGTTGACGCGGCTGAAAAAGGAGACGGCCGATACGCCGCATAAGCAGAATGTGCTCAGGAGCCTGGCCTTCTGGCTGGGACATGAGCGCGCCCAGCTCGGCCCGCAATGGAATTTCGAAACGCTCCTGAGCCTGTGCCGCGCAGGCAAACCCCAGGTCGATCACAAAGAGGGGGTGCGCATCGGGTTTGCGCTGTACAGCCGCGGTGACGTTATCGATCACGAAATCGTGGGCTGGCTCAAACGGGAGCTCAAAAGCTATATCGAACAGTCCCTGGCGCGGTTTTCATATGGGCGCTGGGGTAAAGTCCGTTCGCACGACATCACCACCTTGTATGTGGATTTCCCCAAGGAGAGCAAGGTGGGCAATCCGGCTGCGTACCGGCACTGCCTGCGCAGCTCGCTGTCGCTGGCGCACCAGATGGCGATTCGTTGGGCGCTGTCCGATTACTGCACCCAGAACCGTTTTCTGGCCATCGGCCTGACCGCCGGCAGCTTCGATAAACTGGACAACCATCTGCTGCCGGTCCTGAACGCCAAGCTGCCGGGCGATCCGGTAATCCGCCTGACCGATTACGCGCGCCAATGCGTGCTGATCAATGACATCCGGGCCTTGCTGAGCAGCCGCCCCGCCGAAGTCACCTTGTTTAACGGCGAAACCCTGACGATCTGGTGGGCGGTCAGTTTCTGGAGCACGCTGTACTTCGATTTCATACCCGATCTGCTCACGGACCCGATGCTGCAAAACGATGCGCTGTCGGCGCAGCGGATGTCGGGCATCCTTTGGTCCTCAATCGTCAACGACCCGACCGCCGAGGCGCAGGCGCGGCCCAATGCGATTTCCACATTTTTGCGGTTTCCGCAGAACTCGCTGCTCGGTCTGGAAATCGCCAAAACACTCTACTACCGGCGGCGGTTCTGGGATGCCATCGACATTCTGCGGGTCGTGTTGAGCCTCGATCCGACCCATTTGAATGCCCGCACCTTGCGCATGGTTCTGCTGCGCAACCTGGCCATCGACGCCCCCGGTTATTCGGTTGCCGAAGGGATGTTCGACCAGGCCCATTTGGAAGCCGATTTCATTAAACACAATTGCGCTTTCCAGTCAGAAGATTTCTACTGCGAATATGCGGTGGTTTATTTGGCCGAGGCCATGGCGATCCTGCGCTACTTGCGTTCGTCCGGGGCGGGTTTGCGCAGCGAGCGTGCCGCACAGTTGAAGCAAAAAGTCATGGATTGCCTGGCGCACGCCGACCGCCTGCTCAGCACCGGCTTGATGGTGTCGCCCACCGGCATCCGCGCCAACTACCTGCTCAACACGGTCAAGGTGCTCGCGCATGTGCTGCAAAACGATCCGGCGCTTTTCAGCGATGTGCAGCGGTCCATCGATGGCCATCCTGACACCGTGCACCGGCCGATCGGCGAACTCCAGTGGCAGTTGGGTTTCGTGCGCGAAGATCTTGCCGGGCAGCAGCCTTACGCACTGATGGAGAATATCTTCCGGCTGCTGACGGTCAGCCATGACGATTCGATCTCTTTACAAGCCTACCGGCCGACCACGTACTTCTGCACGGCCGTGGCCTGGTGGGATCTATTTCCGGTGCGCACCGTGGCCGGTGCCAGGCGCACGCTGCGGCTGCTGCAAGGCGCCGCCGATATCGCCGCGACCATGGACAAAAGAGACATTTGCATCTATTCTTTCACCCGCACCTATGGCGAGATGATACCGGCCGGGGAATTCATCGGCCACATGCAAGCGTCGATGCGCATGGTGCAGGCGCAGTCCGGCGGCGATCTGCAGCAGCGCGATAAGGATGAGGTGATTCAGCCGACAGATCCCGATCGCATGGCTTTGCTGATGACGCTGAATTTTTAATCCGGCTTTAGGAGTATGACCATCATTTCCTCGCCCTCACCCCTTCCGGCAACGTGCGACCTGTGCGGCCTGCCGGTGCGTTCGGATGCCTTCGGCGCGCCTTTCGGCGAGCGGCGCTACCGCTTTTGCTGCGTTGGCTGCCGCATGGTTTTCACCATGTTGATGGAGGCGGCCGATGCGCCCGATCCTTCACGCTTTACGGAAACCGACCTGTACCGACGCTGCCTGGCAGCCGGCGTGGTGCCAGCCGCGGATGAGGCGCCGGGTGCGGGCCCTTCTGCGGATGCGGGCGGCGCGCCTGCCGGGGCCGATGCGGCAATGCC
>LADR01000074.1 GCA_000961655.1 Desulfatitalea sp. BRH_c12 | reverse complement strand
GAGGAGGTGATCCGGGTGGGTGGTCCGCGCCACGTCAGCCATGTAGGGTGGGCACCGCCCACCATTGTCTTATGTTGATATCGCCTCTGAGATTGGCCGTGTTCAACGTTTCATCGCCATGTCCGATCCGGTGTCTATCCAATGGCTTGGGCGGTATCAGGGTCAGAAACCGATGATGTTGTTTGCGGGCAATAGTGGTGGGCAATGCCCACCCTACATTCGGAATTGGCACGGAGGAGGTGATCCGGGTGGGTGGTCCGCGCCACGTCAGCCATGTAGGGTGGGCACCGCCCACCATTGTCTTATGTTGATATCGCCTCTGAGATTGGCCGTGTTCAACGTTTCATCGCCATGTCCGATCCGGTGTCTATCCAATGGCTTGGGCGGTATCAGGGTCAGAAACCGATGATGTTGTTTGCGGGCAATAGTGGTGGGCAATGCCCACCCTACATTCGGAATTGGCACGGAGGAGGTGATCCGGGTGGGTGGTCCGCGCCACGTCAGCCATGAAATTGAGTGAGGCATAAGGTGTGCGCAGGACATGGGCCGCACTGAATGAGCGCAGCGAGTTTGCGGCCCGCCCGGAGCATGCCTTATTGCCTCACTTAATCGAATGGATGGTGGCGCGGACCACCCACCCGGATCACGGGGGCTTTCCTACGTCACCACACCCCCACACATTCGTATCTCACTTGACCGAAGTGGATAACCAGATTCTATATTTTAAACTTATTCACCATGCCTCTGAGCTGCTCAGCCAGTTTCGACAGATCTTGGGCGCTGATATTGACTTGTGAGCTGCTGTTGGTCATCTCATTGGCCGAAACATTGACATCTGAAATATTTTTTGAGATATCGGCCGCAACAATCGAGCTTTGCCCCACGTTGGAATTGACCTCCTGGATTCCCTCAGCGGTTTGCGCCACATTAATGGCAATTTCCGATGTGGCCGTGGACTGTTCTTCGACAGCCGCTGCGATGCCTGCCACAACATCGTTGACTTCCTTGATGACCTTTGTAATCTGATCGATCTGCCCAATGGTGACCGTTGTGGAGCCCTGGATATCGCCTATCCTGGTTTTGATGTCCTGTGTCGCCGCCGCTGTCTGTTTGGCCAACTCCTTAATCTCGTTGGCAACGACCGCAAAGCCCTTACCCGCCTCACCTGCCCGCGCAGCTTCAATAGTAGCATTGAGGGCCAGCAGATTGACCTGTTCGGATATATCCGTAATGGCCTCGACAACCTTACCGATGGCTTGGGCGGCATGACCCAATTCGGTGACTTTGGCCGAGGTGTCCGCCGCTTTAACTGCTGCCTGATCGGAAATATGGCGCGCTTTTTCGGAATTCACAGCGATTTCGCCGATGGTCGCGGACATCTCTTCAGCCGCAGTCGCCACAACCTGCATATTCGTGGCCGATTGTTCCATGGCCGTCGCAACGGTGTTCATGTTGGTACTCATCTCCTCGGAGGCCGCCGCGACCGTATTGCATTTTCCGGATGTATTCCGAGCGGCTTGCGACATCTGCTCGGATATGGCGGAGAGCTCGGTGGACGAGGACGATAACGTGTCGACACTGCCGGATATTTGACCGATGATACCCTGCAGTTTTTCAATAAACAGGTTAAACCACCTGGCAAGTTCACCCACCTCATCCTTGCTGGAAACCTGCAAGCGCATGGTTAAATCGCCCTCGCCCTGCGCGATGTCCTTCAGTCCCGCAACCGCTTCGTTGATCGGTCTGACAATCCTACGGGCAGCAAAGAGGACGATCAGCGTAACGGCCAATCCTGCCCCAAGCGCCACAATGATCGTTGCATTGCGTATGCCCACCGAAGCGGCAAAAAATTCGTCATGGTCCTGCGTTGCCGCGATCGACCAACCATTGATACCGACAGGCGCATATCCGGCAAGTTTATCCTTGCCTTTGTAGTGGTATGCCCTCACGCCCGTTTTCCCCGCCATCATCTCTGTATTAATCGCCTTCATTTCAGGTATCGAGGTGACATCCAATTGGAGCACATTGCTGGGCACGGGATGGGCAAGGATCAGGCCGTTCTTGTCGATCATGTAGCCATAGCCGGTTTGACCGATTTTACGACCGGCGATGACCTCCGTAAAAAAATTCGCATGAAGGACGACCCCCACCGCGCCTACAAAATTACCGGAAATCGATTTGACCGGGGCGCAAGCAACTGAAATGGGTTTGCCCGTACTTTTGGAGATGACGATATCGCTGAGCACTGCTTTGCCGTGTGTCCGAACGGACTGGAAATAATCGCGACTGAATATATTGCTGCCTTTATATTCAGTGCCATCGTCCAATATTCCCGTAATCAGATCCCCATTTCCCCCAGCGATGAAAATGCCAAGATAGCGGCCACTCATATTGGCGAACTGTTGTTTCAAATCTAAAAAGATGTCCGATGCGTAAACGTCAACGCCATCCATGCCGAACTGTTCGATGGCATTCAGCATGTTGACCACTTGTTTTTGCCCGGCGATGACGTTGGCCAATTGAATTTCCGCCGCTAAAACGTCACGGGTCAATAAAGACAGATCCGCGGCGATCCCCTCGGCCTGTGTCATCGTGATGTTCAGAAGGGCCTGTTCTGCTTTTACATACGAAAAATAGCCAACGGTGATGAGCGGTAACAGGACGGCCAAAATACCGCCCACCAGCAGTTTGGAAGAGATGGATTTCAAGTTGATTTTCATTTGTTCAAACTCCTACTGTAAATATCCAAAATGCTGTATCTTGACATATGGCCGATTGGCATAGCACCTTTTTTGCAATCATAACTTATATCGTCCTTGGATAAGTAAACCTGAGTAATTTTTTATATGGTTATGCAGTTCAGTAAGCCACAGTTTAAACTTTACACTTAACACTTCGCCAATTGTCACTTGAGCGAAGTGCACAACCAAGATTTTTATTACGGAACCACAAGGCGGACCATGTTCCCGCCCTCTGCATGAGAACAAAGATGCGCCACCAGACAATCCGACGCGGCAGGAGGCTGATTTTGTGATCCATACCCGAATGTCCTGAAATCGGCGCCCCGTTCGTCGTATTATTGAAAAGAGCGCATAAAGGAGGTTACTATGCCTATCACACACAAAATCACTCCCTGTTTGTGGTTCGACAATCAGGCCGAAGAGGCAGCTCACTTTTATACGTCTATTTTTGAAAATTCGAAGATCGTCAAAATGACCCGTTATGGGAAGGCGGGTTTCGAAATTCACGGCCAACCGGCGGGAACGGTCATGACGGTTGAATTCGAGATCGATGGTCAGACCTTTACCGCGCTCAACGGCGGTCCCATGTTCACATTCAACGAAGCGCTGTCGCTGCAAGTACACTGCAAAACGCAGGCAGAGGTGGATTATTACTGGGAGAAGCTTTCTGCCAGCGGCGATGAAAAAGCACAACTGTGCGGTTGGCTGAAAGACAAATACGGTTTGTCTTGGCAGGTCGTCCCCGACATGTTGAGCGAATGGGTGGGCGATCCCGGGTCTGAAAAGTCACAACGGGCCATGCAGGCAATGCTTCAAATGAAAAAAATCGACATTGAAAAAATCAAACAGGCGTATGAGGGACGGAACCGGGCATGACTCGAACGATGCCAGCTTCAGGTCTATCCGGTTCACTTCTTTTTGCCCAATGTTTCAACCGTGAACAGATAAAAAACAGTGGTGATTGCCAAGCAGGCAGCGCAGAAAAGAAATGCATCGACAAAGGCCGCATTGCCCAGCGAATCATCGGGATGCAGATATTGCATCATGCTGCCCAGCCCCTGAAGAAACACGGCCACCCCGATCATGGTGAAAAAATTGATGCCGGTCATGGCCGCACCGGCGCTTTCGGGCGGCATGCGCTCTTTGATGTGGGCATACATGATTCCGCCGGCACTGCCCGAAAATCCGAAAGCGAAAAAGAGGATGCTCAAAACAAGCATGCCGGTGCCCGCCGACAGCCGTGTCAATATCACGAGTATGACGCCCATCGTGATCAACCCCGAGACGATGACGCCCTTTCTGTTTTTAAAAACCGTATCCGACAACCAGCCGTACACCGGACTGCCGACCACAATTCCGATGCTCGTCAACAAGAGCAGATTGCCGGCGGATACCGCGGGAATGCCCAGGGCTTGGATCAGGAATGGACCAGCCCACAGGGACTGAACGGCAGCGAAAATGCCATACCGGCTGAAAGTGCCCAACGAAATGATCCAGTAATCTTTTTGCCTGATCAGCTGCAGAAGATTCCGCCCGATGTCACCCAGCGCCGTGGATGCCGCCGGGGGAACAGCATGGGCCGATGCGGCGGAAGGACGGTCGCGGGCGATGCTGTAAAAAAGCAATGCCAGAAGCAGATTGACCGCGGCCATAACCAAAAACGAATTGCGCCACCCGATGGCCTGGGCCGTCAGCACGAGGGGCGTTGCGGCGATCAGGTTGCCGACCGTACCTGTTGAGACGACCAGGGCCGATAAGGTGGCAAAATACCGCGGCGTGAACCAGAGGGTGATGATCTTCAGGGTGCCCATCAGATTGCAGGCCATGCCGATCCCCATCAAAACCCTGCCGGCAACCAGGGCGGCCACCGAATGGCCTGCGGCAAAGATAATCGCGCCAACCACCGCGACCAGCGAGAGCACTGTCATGGACCGGCGCGGGCCGATACCATCCAGGTACATGCTGATCGGAATCTGCATCAAGGCAAAGGCATAAAAAAAGGAAGCGGAAATCAAACTGAGCCGGCGCGTATCCAGGGCCAGTTCCTCGATCAGTTCCGGAGCGATCACCGCGACAGAGGCGCGATAGAATTGGGAAAGCACAAACAATAGACAGGCCAGCACGAAAATCAGCCACCGCTTCACACGATCAGACATCTTTGCCCTTCTCCCCTTCTCCGAATAGGCGGCCTGCGTGATAGTTATCGGTATCTTAGGGCTCTGCCCGCCAAGGGTCAACAGCTTGTTTCCCTCCCAGGCATTCTTTACACGTTGTCAATAATCCGAACAGTTCTGAATTGTCTTTCTTTGATCGATGCCTATTTTTACACTATTCAATTGCCGCGTTAACCTACCCTTGTAATGGTTTAAGGCCCCGCGGAGATGGACCGGGCCAATGGCATGTATTCTGCTTTGAACAGTAGTCGATAGGCGTTCGCGGGCTCGGCATTCCGCTCAACTGGGCGAATGCCCTTGCAACCGTTTAAAGTCATGTCACACTAATACCCCTGGTGAAAGGGAGGCGGCTCATGCAAAAAAAAATTTTGATCGCCATCGATGACTCCACTCATGCGCGATATGCGCTTACCTATGCGGGTAGTCTGCTGACGCGCATGAAAGAGTACCAATGCACGTTGATGAATGTCCAACCGATCGTTTCGCAGTACCTTCTGGACGAGGCGCGCACCAGTTCCCAGGTCACTGAAACTCTCAAAAAGGTGAACGACGAAAACACCGCGCAGTCACGCCAGATTCTCGAAAAAGGCAAAGAGGCTTTGGTTCGGACCGGTGTAAAGCCGGAATGGATCTCGCTGGTCAGCCAAACGCGCGTTCAGGGCCTGGCCAAGGATATTATCGAATATGCCGGTGCCCATCTCTATGATGCCATCGTGGTCGGTCGGCGGGGATTATCGCGGCTGCAGAAAATTTTCATGGGCAACGTCAGCGATGAACTGTCCGAACACAGTTTGGGGGTGCCGGTTTGGGTGGTAGACGAAGGCAGCCGCGTCGAGCGTTTGCTGGTGGCGGTGGACGGTTCACCTGCAACACACAAAATTGTCGACTATATATGCCGTATCTGCAGCGACATCAAGGATCTGCACTTCATCTTTTACCATGTACCGCATGCACTCGATTATCCTGAGTCGGAACGTTCACCTGAGATCGACAGGCTCATCACGCAGAGTGAAGCACACTTCAGGGAAATTCTGTGGCCGGAAACAACCCAGCAGTTGCAAAGTGCGGGCCTCCAACCCGATCACTACGAACTGCGTAAACCGGCCAGAACCGCGAAAATCGGCAAAATGATACTGGAAGCAGCTCAGAACTTCAATTGTGAGACCATCGTGGTAGGACGCCGTGGAAGCCACAAGGCTTTTTATTTTGGCAGCACTTCGCGCTACGTCGCCAAGCAGTCGGTCGATCGCGCGGTGTGGTTAGTGGTATAAACGTGACCGAACCTTCGGTGGCAACGATGATCTCTCAGGATGTCGTTTTCAAAGCAATGCTGGAGGCTGGCATTTACCCGCATCCGGTCGCATCTGTCCAAGTGCGCGAAACCCACATCTCCATGGTGTTCCTGACCGGCAGCCACGTTTATAAAATCAAAAAAGCCCTCAATTTGGGGTTTCTTGATTTTACCAACCTGGCGGATCGTCACCGTTTTTGCATCGCGGAGCTGACGCTGAATCGCCGTCTGTCGCAAGGTGTCTATCTGGAAGTCGTGCCGATCACATACGATGGTTCACACGTCAGCATCAAAGGCGACGGGCAGGTGGTCGAATATGCTGTGTGCATGCGCCAACTGCCTGCAGATCGTTCCCTGCCGCATTTGCTGCGGGCCGGCCACGTTCACGCCAATGATATAGCCCGTCTGGCCGAAATGCTCGACGGTTTTTACCGCGCCACCCCGCGCGATGAGGCCGTGAGCCGCTGGGGCGATATCGCGGTGATCGCACGCAATTGCACTGACAACTTTGACATCCTTGAACAGTTCACGGGTGAAATCATAGATTCGGAGCGCCTGCACGCCATACGGACCGCCGTGCACGCCATGATAGAACACCGCCGGGCGATCTTTGTCCGCCGTCAGGCCGACGGGTTCGTGCGTGATGGCCACGGCGATCTGCGCTGCGGCCATATCTACATCACAGAACAGATCCAGATCATCGACTGCATCGAATTCGGTGCGCGCTACCGTTGCGGCGACGTGGCCGCCGATATCGCCTTTCTTGGCATGGACCTCGACTCCGAAGGATTCCCGGATATGTCTGGTGAACTGGTCGGGTCCTATGCCCGTCTGGCCGGGGACCCCGGCCTGCTGGTTCTGATCGATTTCTACCAATGCTACCGCGCCATGGTGCGCGCCAAGGTCAATTGCCTGAGATTGCGCGAAAATGGCTTGCAGACCGGCGCGCGCAACACATTGCTGCGGCATACACGGCGCTTGATCGATTTGGCGTTCACCTACGTACTCCGTTTTGCGCAGCGCACGCTGTGGGTGGTGTGCGGTCTGCCGGCCTCGGGAAAAAGCACACTGGCCGAAAAATTAGGTGCGTTGCTGGGATGCCCAGTGGTTTCCTCCGATCCGGTCCGCAAGGCCCTCTTTGGCCTGGCACCGAACGCTTCAGCTGAAAGCGCGTTTGCCGCAGGCATCTACACCCCGGCCGCCGACGCACGCACCTATGCCAAACTGCTGCTGGACGCCCAGGAAATGCTTGCCGCCGGGCAAGACGTCATTTTAGACGCCACCTTCAGCCAGGATACCCAACGTCGCGAAGCGATCCGGTTGGCCAATGACCAGGGTGCCAACATTATCTTCGTGGAATGCCGCGCACCGATCAACTTGCTCAAAGAACGCCTGGCACGCCGCGCCGATGCTCCCGGCGTATCGGATGCGCGCTTGCACCACCTGCCTGAACTGCTGGCGCGCTACGCGCCTTTTACGGAAATCGATGATAACCTTCATGTCACAATGGATACAGGTCAATCCATGCAACCGCAATGGGTGTCACTCCTGCGCCACCACAACGCGTTGCGGGCCGAGCAGGCCCGTAAAAAAATGATTCCGTCCCCCTAAATCCGGCACTGCATAGTGGAAACCTGTTCGCCCCTATGGGTAAAACGGAGAAAGGTTTCAACCCTAGCATTGTGAAATAGGCTCAAACCTTTGCCTTGGATGAAACTCGACTTTTTACAATGCCGTCAAAGTTGCGTCACGTTCAGCAAATAAGTTGATCGTCCTGTTCCCATTTCCTATCTTTTATCATAAGACAGGTAAGTCGGTCTCAGCTATATGGGCTAAGCGTGTCTCCTGGGTCTCATGCAAACACCCAAAGTCCTGATGGCAATCGACGGAACACCCTTAAACCTTCAACACCGGCGCAGCCGGCGGAACGACTGTCATGGAACACTACACGGAACTCATCGGGATCATATCTTTGGCACTAGGCGCCGCGTGGGCCAGCGGCATTAATCTGTATGCCGCCCTGCTCGTGTTGGGCCTGCTGGGCGTTACCGATAACATTGCGTTGCCCGAAAACCTGCAGGTCCTGCAGAATCCAATCGTTATCGGCGCCGCCGGCATCATGTATCTGGTGGAATTTTTCGCGGACAAAGTTCCCGGAGTCGATACGGGGTGGGACACCCTGCACACCTTTATCCGTATCCCTGCAGGGGCGCTCCTCGCGGCCGGCGCTGTTGGCGACGTCAATCCGGCCGTTGCCATAGCGGCAGGCATCCTAGGAGGCGGCATGGCCGCCGGCAGCCATGCGACCAAAGCCGGTTCCAGGGTTCTGATCAACACCTCGCCCGAACCTTTTACAAACTGGACCGCTTCCGCGGCAGAGGACGTTGCCGTGGTTGCGGGGCTGTGGACGGCACTGTATCACCCCTGGGTGTTCGTCATCTTCATCGTGTTGTTTATTGGATTGCTGATCTGGCTTTTGCCCAAATTGTGGCGCAGCATCATGAAGATCATCTCTGCGATCGGCAGGATGTTCGGTAACCCAACGCCGTCTTCACCGGAATGTTGATTAAAATGGCGCAGGGCGTCATCTCAGAAAGAGTCGAAGAAGGCGGATAAAAGACGACCGCCGTTGCCTGGGAAAACGGCGGTCGCCTGGATCATAAGCCGTTAGCTGATCGCCACGACTTCCAATTCGAATGTGAGGGATTGGCCTGCAAGTGGATGATTCAAATCGAGTGTGATCGTCTCATCGTCGGTTTGAACCACTTTGGCCGGCATCTGTTGCCCCTGGGGCGTGCTCAGAGCCACGGTTTGACCCACCTCAAGATCCAGACCCGGCGGAATCTCCTTACGCTCAAACTTGCGTTTGGCCTCCTCGTCACGAGGGCCGTAGGCCTCCTCCGGAGGCAAGGTGACCTCTTTCTTCTCATTGATCGACATGCCCAACAGTGCTTGCTCGAAGCCGTCGATCACCTGGCCTTGACCGACCGTTACCTCCAATGGCTCACGCCCCTTGCTGGAATCGAACACCTCGCCATTTTCCAAGGTTCCAGTATAGTGAACCTGCACGACTTTCCCGTTTTCAACGGTTTCCATGAAAACACTCCTTTTTTGTGAACTTTACCCGGCCTCCGGCGTCGCCCGGCTGCACACGCATATCCAACGCAAGATCATGGAACCAACGGGCGAACAGGACAGGTGATATGAGAATACGCACCACTTGCGTGGGTATTTACGGGCATCAGAGCGCAACGCCAACAGCGGAAGCGGATCTTTTGTCAACCTATTACCGCATGTCCACCAAGTCAACCCAGGTGGCAAACGTCGCAAACGTCACGCCCCAAACAGCCGCATTTTTCCCTCTGGCCTCATCTCAGAAACAGAACTAAGACTTCTCACCCTGTTGTTTCGAAAAAGCTGCCGTTCACCATAGGTGCGGACCGAAGGGAGACGCTCCGCGCGGCACTTAATGCCGTTCGCCCCTACAGGGTAGAACGATGTTCCGTTTCTGTGATCGCCAGGCGCAAGTTCGGTTAATTACTGAAAAGGGAGTATTTATCATTTGCCCTGAAACGTGTATACTGCACATAAATTACGGCCGATCGATCCCGGCTGTACACGATGGCACGCGCGGTCGGCTGCCGGAGTACTTGTTACCTGTGGATTCGCGGGAAAAAGGAGGAAGGTGAACCGGTCATCATGACGCTGATTAAAAATCTGAAAAAGCTTTCGATCATCGCCAATCTCGCATTGCTGACCCTTATTGCCGCTCAGGTGGCGAATGCTTTTTATGATTATGTCGCGTACCGCTCCCGGTCTCTGGCTGCAAATCAGGAAAGCCGTGAGGAACCGGTTGAAGAAGATGTCCACCGACAGATCAGTCCAATAGCGGCTTACGCGGTTATCGCCGAAAGGGATCTGTTCCGCACAAAAAACATAGCGGCCGCCGTGGCCCCTCCTGAAATGGGTTTAGATGCATTGGCCGCCACCAAGCTGAACATTCGCTTGTGGGGCACGGTGACCGGGTATTCACCGGCCTATGCGGTCATCGAAGCCAAAGGCCCCAACAACCGCTTGCAACAAAAACTCTACGTCGAAGGGGATGCCGTGGAATCCGCTACCATCGAACGGATTATGGATGACATGGTCGTTCTGGACCACAATGGTACCCGCCAAATCCTGACAATGCAAAAATACGAACTGGGACGCGCAGTCAGGCCCGTTTCCAGACGCAGAACGGCCAATGCCATCCAACGCCGCGCGATCAGTCGCAAGGTCTTCGACAGTGCCACCGCCGATGTCGGCCAACTGCTCAGCCAAGCACGCCTGGTACCCCACCGCAATGGCATGCTCGTCACAGCCATCAAACCGAAATCCATTTTCAGGCGCATGGGGCTGATCAACGGCGATGTGTTAGCGGGGGTTGACGGACGGGCGTTCAATTCCGTGGACGATGCCTTGGCCCTGTACCAGAGCATGAAAGAAGCCTCATCAGTCGCCCTGCAGCTGCACCGACGCGGACGCCCGATGACCATCCAGTATCATATCCGGTAAAAAGCGCATCGAAAGTGTTTTCACCTTGGCCGGTGGCAACCAAACGCCGTGAACCCGCTGATGGATGTTCGAGTTGCCGGCACCAGCTGCCATAAACGCGTTACCCAGGGGGAAATCCCGCCCCGGTGGAGATGGCTTATGACTAACCGACACAATCAGAGGGTTGCTGGCGCATGCCGACATCGTCATCAACGGCCCGAATCCCTGGGACATCCAGGTACACGATAAGCGCTGGTACAGTCGGGTCCTGCGGGATAAGAATCTTGGGTTAGGCGAGTCGTACATGGCGGGCTGGTGGGACTGCCGGCAGGTGGACGAGATGATCTGCCGATTGCTGCGCGGCGGTTTGGAAAAAATCCCCAAGCATCCGCGGGATTTGGAGTATTACCTGCTCTCCTGCGCCGGGGCCTTCCGGGCCCGCTACATTCAACTGTGGCAGACCGTCATGACCCCATACGGCGTCGGGCGGACGCAACCGAATTGTCGTGGATGGCCAGGTGTAGCGGCGCCACGTAAATCGTCAGCCGCCTGAAAAAAAAGAGATGTCCTAAAAAAAGATCGTCATCCCATGTGAGCGATCGCCCGAAGCAGCATTGCCCCAATCACGGTCCCATGGTTTGCATTCCAGCCAGTCCCGATCTATAATTATATCAAACGCGCACGCTGCGCAGACATCCTGCCCGGCTCACCGGCACGTTCTTTGCTCACAACAGAAAACTCTCATCGGTTGGGGCATTCATATGAAGGGTAATCTACATTATAGATATTTGGCCCTATTGAGCGGCTTGGGCCTTCTCTTATCTTTGGCCGGTTGCGGAAACGACAACGACTACAAGCAGGTGTCGTTCAGCCAGGAAAATGTGACCCGTGACCCGAGGACCTTGGTACGCGGGGAAGGCGAGCTCCAAATGGCGGTAGCCGCCATGATTTCGCCCCAGGAAACCTTTTCGAAATACCAGGCGTTGCTGAACTACCTGGGCGGTCAAATCGGCCGCGACATCCGGATGGTGCAACGCAAGACCTACGGCGAAGTCAACCAGTTATTGAAAGAAGGTAAACTGGACTTGGCCTTTGTCTGCAGCGGCCCTTATGCCAATGCAAGGAAAAGCAGCGGCTTCGAGGCCATCGTCACGCCTGTGGTTAGAGGAGAGCCGTTTTATAAAGCCTATTTGATCGTCAACAAGGACAGCGGCATCGGAAAGCTCGAAGAACTCAAAGGCAAAAGATTTGCCTTCACCGATCCCGATTCCAACACCGGCGCCTTGGTACCGAAGTATTGGCTGGCACAGATGGGCGAACGGCCGGAAAGCTTTTTCAGCAAAATTGTCTATACCTCCAGCCATGACAACTCGATCATGGCTGTGGCCCGTTCCCTGGTGGACGGGGCCACTGTCGACAGCCACGTATGGGACTATTTCAGTGCGCGAAACCCAGTGCATGCGGCCAGAACGGTTGTAATCCGCGAGTCAATGCCCTTTGGCAGTCCGCCCATTGTAGCGGCCACACACCTGGACGATGCGACCAAAAGCCGGATTCGGGAAGCCCTGCTTCACATGCACACGGAAGAAACCGGTCGCACGATTCTGAATGCGCTGCTGATCGATAAATTCGTACCTACCGAAGCGGCCTGGTATGCACCCATTGAAAACCTCGGTGACGAGATTCAGGCACAAAGAGGGGCAGCGCCATGAAACAATCCGGAATCCGGTTACGTCTATTTGCCGCCATTTCGTTCATCGTCATTTTCAGCGGGGCCTCCATCGCCCAGTTGTTTGTATTCAAGTACGCCGACAGCCTGATGCTGGCGGCAACTGCGCAAGCCAAGCATCATACGCATAGTCTGGCCTTGGACATCGCGGATAAGATTATGACCAACGATCTGGTCGGTCTCCAGAAACTGATCGACGATCAAATGAAAAGCAACCCATCGATTGGATACCTGTTCGTACACAACGAAAACAACATACTGGCCCATACCTTCGAACGTGTTGTGCCCGGCGAACTTGTGGCTGCCAACGCCCTGGCCGTCGGGAACAAAAACCAGACGGCCAAAATCGTCAACGAAGCCGGAGAACGCTTTGTGGATGTGGCATGGCCGATTCTCGAGGGCGCGGCCGGCACGTTGCGGCTCGGACTGTCCGAGGAGCCCTTTCGCCACCGCATAGGAGCGCTGAGGGTGCAAATTTCCGCGATAACGGCCGCCATTCTTCTTTTTTCCCTCTTGATCGCGCACATGATGATCCGCCGGACTACCCGTCAATTGGTCGAACTCACGACCATGGCGGAAACGATCGATGCCGAAACCTTGGCCCTGGATTTTCCAAAAACGGATCGCGACGATGAAGTCGAACGATTGGCCGCCGCGTTCCGGGCAATGATCGAACGCATCAACGATCGAACCCAACGATTAAAGGAGAATGCCGATGAACTTGAACGAAAAAATGCCGACCTGAGCAGAGCGCAGCAGCAGGTGCGCATCGCATTCGAAATCGTCAAACATCTCGGGGAACTGCCGACACTGAACGAGACGTGCAGTTTTCTGGTGGGGCGACTCAAAAGCATTATCAACTGCCGGCAAATCTTTTTGTTCCTCGGAGCCGGTCCCGACCGCGCCCTGATGGCTTTTTCCGAAGGCAAGATCGACCTGATAGAAGGCATGACGATCGCTGTGTTTGACCCAATCCTCACAGGGATCGATGAATTCAGCTTCGTTGACCCGCTGCGGCTTTCCGACTTGCCGGTGGCTGAACTGGCCTCGGCAGCCAATCTGGCCGTTTTTCCCATAAGACATGAAGGCCAGTTGGTTGGTGCGATGTGCATCGGGTGCCCGGGCCAATGCCAATGCGTGACCACCGACATAGAGGTCACCCATTTGGTCCTGAACCAAAGCGCGGGCGTGATCCGGCGGGCCGTTCATCAGGAAACCGAAATCCAACGCCTGCGCCATCAGATCGAAAAAAGCGCCGGGTATGCCGAGTTGATCGGAAAAGATTCGCAAATGCAAGTCATCTACAAAATGATCGAGGATGTCGCGCCTTCGGATGCCACGGTCCTGATCCAAGGCGAAAGCGGAACGGGCAAGGAGTTGGTGGCAAGAGCCATCCACACCGTCAGCACCCGAAAGAACAACCCTTTCGTGGTGATCAACTGCTCGGCCTATCCGGCAACGTTGCTGGAAAGTGAGTTGTTCGGCTATGAAAAAGGGGCGTATACCGGAGCGGCCAGACAGAAGAAGGGGCGTTTCGAACAGGCCGATGGCGGTACGGTCTTCCTGGACGAGATCGGTGAAATTTCTCCCACCGCGCAAATCAAGCTTTTGCGCGTTCTTCAGCATCGCAAGTTCGAACGCCTTGGTGGCAGTGCTACCATTTCCGTGGATGTGCGCATTCTGGCCGCGACCAACCGCGATCTGCTGGCAGATGTCAAAAACGGCGCTTTTCGCGAGGATTTGTATTACCGCTTGAAGGTCATCCCGATTACGCTGCCGCCATTGTGCAAACGTAAAAACGACATTCCCCTTCTGATCCGGCATTTTCTCGCGCGGTTTGCCGCCATACAGAAAAAGACGGTTAAGGGCATCAGTCCTGCGGCCATGCGGGCGTTGATGAGTTATGCCTGGCCTGGCAACGTTCGTGAACTGGAAAACGCGATCGAACATGCCATTGTGCTGGCGCACGGCGATCAGATAGAAATAGCGGATATTCCCGATTGCATCCTGAACGCCGAATGCCCTTCGATCGCGCCGGAGCCGCCGGCGCGCTTGGAGGACAGTGAAAAGCAGCATCTGATCCAGGTGCTTGAAGCTTGCAACTGGAATAAAACCACCGCAGCACACCGTCTGGGAATCGGACGCAGCACACTCTATGTGAAACTGCGAAAATACGACATCCAAATACCTTCTAAAGTTACGTAACCCATCCAAACAGCTTGTACCGAACTCAAATCTCAATGCTTCCAGGACATACCGTCCAGAAATGGGACACCTTAATGAGTTGATGTTATAGTAATTAAGGTATCAAGATGAAAATATGTCCAGACCATGGACGTCCATGCCACCCGATGACACCGCACCTCGCTCGCTGCGCTCAAACAGTGCGGCCCTGTCCTGCGCACACCTTAGGCCGCACTGAATTTCATGGCTGACGTGGCGGACCACCCACCCGGTCACCTCCTCCGTGCCAATCCGAAACACCCATAGTCACTGGAGCGAACTGGATAACCCCAAAAAATACGATACTTGTCCCTAAAAGACACCAGCCCCACGGAGATGGGTACACTTTTTCATCTGCTTAACCAAAATGGCGCGATCATTGCTTCATTACATTTCAAGCCGTCTCCACAACTTATTTTACAGGTGATATTAATGGCTTATGAAATGCACATCGTCCTTTTGAGCACCGATCGTGAGCTCATCACAAGCATCAACCATCTATTGGCGACGTTGCCTTTCCGTGTAACGACCATCGACGCCTTGGGTGGGCTGGCACATGCCATTTCAGAGCATGAATACGCAACAGTGATGATCGATCTGAGCTGCGTGCCGGTTGATAATCGGGATATCAAAGATCTCAGGCACAGATTGCCCGCAACCCATTTCATCATCATCTCCAATAGCCATTTTCATCCGCAACTGCAGGAAGCGATCCAGCAGAGCATCTATGCCTGCATGGTCAAACCATTGGATCCGGATGAATTATTGTATCTTCTGCGCGGTATCCAGGGGGAATGTCCCGGCAATCCGCCGAAATCGCCTGAATAAGCGTTTTGGTCGATCCATTCGACAGGCGCTATTTCCCGACAATGTTCCGGAATACACATCAAGCCTCAAGGAGGGATAATGAACGCAAACAGAAACAAGCGCAAAACCTTGATGAAAGATTTTTTCGACGACATCCGCCTGTCGCGCAGATCTTTCCTGAAGGCATCGACGGCCGCCGGTGCGGCTGTGGCGCTGGGAGCGGGACTGGACCCGGAACTCAAGATGCTGGCGGCAGCTTCAGGCACTGGGGCAGACGAGATGGGCCAGTGGCTGCCGGCCACATGCCAGGGATGCACATCATGGTGCGCCCAACAGGTCTACGTCATCGACGGCCGCGCGATTAAAATACGAGGCAACCCCAACTCCAAGGTCAGTGTCGGCGCAGGTTGTCCGCGGCCGCATTTGGCGATCCAGCAGGTCTACGACCCGGACCGCATCAAAACGCCAATGCGGCGGACAAATCCGAAAAAAGGCCGGCTCGAGGACCCGCAATTCGTGCCCATATCCTGGGATGACGCATTGAATACGATTGCCGACAAGATCATGGCACTGAGGGCCAATGACGAGACCCACAAGTACATGCTGATGCGCGGCCGCTACACTTACCTGCGCGACATCCTTTATGATCGCATGACCAAAATCATCGGTTCGCCCAACAGCATCTCGCATAGCGCCATCTGCGCCGAAGCCGAAAAATTCGGCCCCTATTTCACCGAAGGCTTGTGGGACTATCGCCAGTACGATGTGGAAAACGCACGTTACATCCTGATCTGGGGCGCCGATCCCCTGGCGGCCAATCGTCAGGTCTCCTATTATTCAAAGGTGTGGGGAACGGTGATCGATCGGGCTCAAATCGCCGTGGTCGAACCGCGGCTCTCGGCCACGGGCGCCAAAGCCGACGTCTGGCTACCGATTGCGCCGGGCCATGACGGCGCGCTGGCGGCCGCCATTGCCCACGTGATTTTGACGGAAAAGTTGTGGCATCGCGATTTCGTCGGCGATTTCACGGACGGCAACAATCGTTTCGTCCTCGGTCAGCAGGTGTCCGAAGCCGATTTCGAAGAAAAGCATACGCACGGGCTGGTCAAATGGTGGAACCTCGAACTCAAGGATAAAACGCCCGAATGGGCGGCCTCGAAAACCAGCCTGCCTGCCGATCAGATTCGGCAGGTGGCCCTTGATTACGGCCGAGCGGCACCGCATGCCATCTCCTGGGTAGGCGGCGGACCTGTCATGCAGGTCAGAGGTGCCTATGCCAGCATGATCTGCCACGCCCTGAACGGGTTGGTCGGCGCGGTCGACAACGTGGGCGGCACGCTTGCACCGAATAAAGTGCACACCCAGGATTTTCCCGGACCCGATGCGTTCATGGACGATATCGCCAACAAGGGCAAAAAGCATGAAAAGATCGACCAGCGCGGGCGACTGGCCTTTCCGGCCTTGAACAAAGGCCAATCGGGCGGCGGCGTGGTCACCAACAACGTTGCGGACGCACTTCTTGACGACGATCCTTACGACATCAAGGTCGCCATTGCCTACATGAACAACTTCGCCTTTTCCTGCGGGCAGCCTGAACGATGGGAACGCGCCCTGTCGAAAATCCCGTTTTCAGTCCACATTACCACGAACGCTTCCGAATTTTCCTGGTTTTGCGACATCCTGCTGCCCAACACGCACCATCTGTTCGAAAAATACGGTTATATCAAATCGCAAGGCAACGGCTACCAGCATGTCTCTATCATGCAGCCCATCATCAAGCGCGTCGGTGATTACAAAACCGACGAAAGCGAATTTCCCTGGCTACTGGCCGAAAAACTGGCCGAGCGCGGCTTCGACAATCTGCTGCGCCACTACAAGACCTACAAGGATCCGGAAACCGGCAAGGAACCGACCAATTCGGACGAATTTTCACTGTATGCCCTGAAATACGCCACCCACAAACTTTGGGACCCCGCGCTTTATGAAGAGGGCGACAAATTTTCGGGATGGGAAGCGTTCGCCAAAGTGGGTGTGTCCAACTCCGCCCCCTACCCCTTTCGCAAGCGCTGGGGAAAGATGAAAACCAAAACCGGAAAATTCGAGTTCTACAGCGAAACTTTGAAAGAGGCCCTCGAACAACACGCCGCCAAACACAACGCTACGGTCGAACAGGTCATGGAAGCTTGTTTCTACGAGGCCAGAGGTGAAATGGCCTTCGTTCCGCACTATGAGGCGCCCTACACGGCCGGCGATCCCCAAAAGTTTCCCCTGCTGTTTGTCGACCACAAGTCGCGCCTCAACCGCGAAGGCCGTTCGGCCAACTGCCCCTGGTACTATGATTTCAAGGACCTGGATCCAGGCGATGTGGCCGGGGAAGACGTCGCCAAGATCAACCCGCTTGACGGAACAAAGTTCGGCATCCAAACCGGGGACCGTGTGCGCCTGACCTCGCCGACCGGAACCATCGAATGCACGGCAAAACTTTGGGAAGGCGTGCGGCCGGGAACGGTGGCCAAATGTTACGGACAGGGGCACTGGGCTTATGGACGCCTGGCATCCAAAGTCTTCGGCAAAGTCCCGCGCGGCGGCAACAACAACGACCTCATCCCCGCGGTCTATGAACGGTTGAGCGGCAGCACCGTGCGCCATGCGGGCACCCGCGTCAAAATCGAAAAGATTTAGGAGGATTCTCATGCCCAGATACGCCATGGTCATAGACCTGCAGCGGTGCGTCGGCTGCGGTGCCTGCAGCATCGCCTGCCGGAGCGAAAACAACGTACCGGACGGCATCTACTGGTCGAACAAAATCACGGAAACATCCGGCACATTTCCGAATGTCCGCTATCACTATATTCCGACCTTGTGCAATCATTGCGACAATGCCCCTTGCGTCAGGGGCTGCCCCACGCGCGCGATGCACAAACTCGATAACGGTATCACCATGCACGACCCGGACAAATGCATCGGCTGCAAGTATTGCGAATTCAACTGCCCATATGGCGTGATTTACTTCAACTGGCGCAACGCCCACCCTTACTGGCGGGATGAAACCGTTCTGATCGAAGGGTGCACCTACTCCCCCGCCGATATGACGCGCAAGGCCGGCGGCAAGATTCTGCCTAACTACAACCCGGAACGCGACGAGACGCTGGCTGGCATTCGCCCCAAGGGTGTCGTTGAAAAATGCACGTTCTGCGATCATCGCATTGAAAAAGGGCTACTGCCTGCGTGCGTCGAGGCCTGCCCGGCGGATGCCCGGATTTTCGGGGATATTTCAGATCCTAGCAGTGAAGTGCGCATCCTGCTGGGAAAATTTCGTCCCTTCCGTCTGCGCGAACAACTGGGGACCGATCCGCACGTCTTTTACATACGGGACTTCAACCCCGCCCACTACCAGCCCACCAAAGGAGGTGTCTAATGAGTCGGACAACAGTATCCAAGGGGCTTTACGGCGCATGGCTGGGATTGCTCGGCCTGATCATCGTTGCCGGATTGGTGGCCGGCATTCAACTCTTCACCAAAGGCCATTACCTGTTCAACACGAACGATGTGATCCTCTGGTCGCTTCCCCTGGGGGTCTATATTTTTCTGGCCCTGACCAGTTCGGGGCTGACCATCCTGGCTTCCATTCCACTGGTCTTCGAGGTCAGAAAATACGAGCCCATTGCCAAGCGGTTGGTGTTTCTGGCGATCGCCACATTGCTCGGGGCTTTCGTATCCATCGGTCTGGAACTCGGCAACGTGTTTCACATGATCTACATCATGCTGTCGCCCAACTTGTCGTCGCCCATCTGGTGGATGGGATTCATATACAGTGTTGAATTGGTCATTCTTATCGCCAAACTATGGCGACTGCACATCGGCGATTGGCACAGTTCATTGAGCCGATTATTGGCAATTGTATCGCTCATCGCGGCGATTGTGGCGCCGTTGATGATCGGTTCCATTTTCGGACTGACCGAATCGCGCGTCACCTACTTCGGACCGGTCATGTCCATCTATTGCCTTTTGATGGCCCTGCTGAGCGGAACGGCATTGTGTCTGTTGTATCATTTCATCCACAGCACGGTGACCGGCAGCGACGCATCTGAGGTCACGCGTGGTATTTACGATGATTTCACACGCATCTTCTCCTTTGCGTTGGGGACCGTCATCGTGTTCACGTTGCTCAAAATCGCCATCGAATCGGCGACCGTCGTGCCCGATTTTCTCAACTACCGGCAATACGCCCAGATCCTGGGCGGGATCGGCAAATTCAACACCGAAGTGATTTTGGGATTGATTCTGCCGTTCATCCTGATGGCCATTCCGTCCATCCGTTCGGTGCCCACAGCCCGACTGATCGCCGCCGGCTTGACCCTGGTCGGGACGCTGGCCATGCACATGGAAATTTTGCTGGCCGGTCAGAGCCGCCCGGTAGGTCCCAAAGCCGAACAGTACCCGGAAGTGATTGCCTACGCGCCCAGCGGATACGAATGGATGGTTTTGCTGCTTTCAGTGGCGGTCGTGCTGCTGCTGTACACTTTGGGCGAACGCTACCTCAAGCTGGAAACCGCGCCCGAATAGTCGCGCCGTTGTGGCCAAAGAAAACTATCATGGAGGCAAGAACCCTATGGATTTGATCACCTACGAAACCGCCAGGGGGAACCTGTACCGCGCGTTGTCGCGATTGTTTCTGGTCCCAGGGGCCGATATGGGTATACTGCTGGACTCGACGCAGTGCTGTGCGCAAACCCTGGGCAGCGATGCGGCCGTTCATATCGCGATCATGGGCAATCATATCAAAACGGCACCGCAGATGGACGCATTGGCCGTGGCGTTCGCCAAACTGTTTATCGGCCCCTTCCGAGCGATAGCCTCGCCATACGGGTCCGTATACCTGGAATCGGAGCGCCGCCTCATGGGAGACTCTACCATGGCTGTGCTTGACCACTATCGGCAGGCCGGTTTTGACCTGTCGCCGGACTTCAAAGACGCGCCCGACCATGTGGCAGCGGAGCTCGAATTCATGTACACGCTGATCCATCTGGAAACCGGGGCGCTGCAGCGCGGCGACAGTGAAACAGCGACGGATACGCTTTCCCGCCAGCAGCGGTTTCTACACGAACACCTCTGCAATTGGATAGGGCCTTTTACCGAAAAGATCGTTGAAGCCCCCCAGACTGATTTCTATAGGCATCTGGCAAAAGCCACACAGGCGTTCATCGCCGAAGAAAGCGCATCGGCGCTAAACATCGAAATAAGTGCCCTGCAGGCTGAGGGAGCCACGCAAAAGAGGTCTGCCGGCCGGAGATGAACTGGTCGCCCCGGAGCGACGATGCTGAAGAAAACGCCAGCGTCATTAACGACACAAGAAAATTGCAGTCGGTTCATTGATGCCGTCATTATAGCAGCCGATGGCTGAAAGAGAGGTTGCCGTGTTGAAAAAAATCAGCGTCGAAGAGGCCGTCGGCACCTGCCTGGCCCACGATATCACCGAAATCAGGCCCGGAGAATTCAAAGGCCCGGCCTTTCGCAAGGGGCACGAGGTCTGCAATGAAGATATTTGCCACCTGCAAAAACTTGGCAAGAACCACCTTTACCTCATCGATCTGGAACAAGACGAAATCCATGAAAACCAGGCGGCCGCCATTCTGGCACGCAGCATTGCCGGAGAGGGGATCTCTTGGACGGACGCCCCCCGTGAGGGAAAAATCTCTCTTTACGCCGCCCATGATGGCATATTGGAGATCGCCGCGGCCGATCTGGCGGCTTTCAACATGGTCGACGAAGTCATGTGTGCGACGCTGCACAGCCACACACTTGTCAGACAAGGCGAGCAAGTGGCTGCCACGCGCGCGATCCCTCTGGTAATGAAACGGGCGCCGGTTGACCGCGCCGCCGCCATTGCTTCCCGAAACGGCGGCTTGTTGTCGGTGAAAAAACTTAAAAAAGCCATCGCCGGCCTCGTGATTACCGGAAGCGAAGTCTTTCACGGCCTGATCGAAGACAAGTTCGCCCCGACGCTCAGCGCGAAAATAACCGATCTGGGTTCCGAAGTCTTCCAGATCGCCTTTGCCCCGGATGACGAAGGAAAGATCGCGGCCGAGGTTCGGTCCCACCTGGCAGCCGGCTGCGATCTGCTGATCCTCAGCGGCGGGATGAGCGTCGATCCCGACGATGTGACCCGCAAGGCCATCCGCCTGGCTGGCGCACAGGAAGTGTATTACGGTGCCGCGGCCCTGCCGGGCGCGATGTTTCTGGTCGCGTACATCGACGGCGTGCCGCTGCTGGGTGTTCCAGCCTGCGGTCTGCATCATCGCATCACGGTGTTCGATCTGTTGCTTCCGAGAATTCTGGCCGGCGAGCATATCGGCAAAAAGGAACTCGCCTTTCTGGGCCATGGTGGGCTGTGCCGGGACTGCCCTGAATGCACGCACCCCCACTGCGCTTTCGGGAAAGGCAGTTGATCCGTGACAGTGAAAACAGGATCAAATGGATCACCTGGCGGCCGGGTTGCGGAATGAAGGATAGCTGTGGGTTCGTCAGCCAGCAGGGTAGCCGGCCGGGACCGCCGCACCCTGAAGGCGAATGCGGCGGTATGGCGTGCACAAAGCGAGCTGCTATTTTTTTGGTTTAACACGATAGCCATCGGAGAGCGTTTTCAAAAAAGCGACCAGCGCCCCTTCTTCTTCCGCGCTAAGCCCCAGACTGCCCAATTCGTCCTTATTGACTGTCTTCGAGACCTCCGCAACCGGCCAGCAACCTTGCGCCAAAGCCTCTTTCTCCGAGGTAAAAGGATCCTCACATTCGGGCTTCTCATCTCTGGTGTTGTAGAAATGGACGATGCCCTCCAAGCTTTTGAAATAGGCATTGTGGCCAAAAGCTTTGGGGAAGCCGCGGCCCGGGCGTTTGTCCACATTGCGCATGGTGGGCACCTTCTGCTTGCCCCACTCCGCTGCATATACCTCTTCCGCATAGCCGGCACTCTTGAGGAAGTCGCCCAGACCCGAATCTACCCAATCCCAACCGTCAGGATTAAATTCCTCCTGCGTATAAAAAGGATTCACCGGATTGCGGGGAAGACCGAGATTGTCGTAAGTATAATCGGTAAATAGCGGCGGCATATGGCAATTGGCGCACTTGGCCTTGCCGTGAAACAATTCCTCACCAAGAGCTTCTTGCTCCGTGAGCTTGGCTTGCCCGCTTACATAGGCGTCATACTTGGCGCTGAACGGACTCACCTCTGGCGATCGTTCGTAGGCAGCTACAGAAAAAGCAATGGCGTCATAGGCTGCCGCCACATCACTGCAAACGTCGTCGCCCCACACGCTTTTGAAAAGGGGCGCATATTTCGATCCGCAAACGCCGGCAACAACGTCGCTTGCACCAGGGAGGGCCTGTTCCACTGGATTGAGAAAGGGCCCCTGCGCCTGTTCCGCAAGCGGATCGCCCAAGGTCCAACCGGTCGCCCGGCCATCATAGAACATGCCACCAACCCAAGCCTCTTCATCTTCATCATAGTACAACGGCGGACTATCGCCCGCGTAAGCGACCGTGGGCGGCTTGCGGTTCCCGAAGCGGGTCCGTATCGATCCGAAATAGACGCCACCGGTTTTATTGATTCCGGCTACCGGTCCTGTCCAGCCCACCTCTGGCCCGTGGCAGGCCGCACAGGATTGGTTGTTGCGCACAGAAAGTTTTTGGTCAAAAAAGATCAGCTTTCCCAGTTGTTCTTGATCGGTAAGATCCTGGCCCACCACCGGGGCCACCCCAAAAAAAACCATCAACACGGTAAGGAATAACGCAAGTTGGCTTTTGCTCATGATATCTCCTTTTCTCTGAAATGCCCGATACGCTTGCATTGCCTGTTCATGGAACTTGACAGGCACCGATTTGCAAATGCTTTCAGACCTTCCGTGCCGTCACCTCCTTTCATTTTCCGCCGGAAATGCGTATCGGAAAAGTGCCTTCCCGGCGCATGCATCCTTTGAATGCCAATAGTTGCAGGGAAGCGGGCGTATAGCAGCACTTGAGCGCGTGGGTTTGCCGTTGCATGAAACATGCAGTGCAATGAGGGGTATCTGAACTATACAGAATAATAGCCGTTGTTGCGGGGATTTTAAGCGACTACCACATCCCTGACTGAACCGCAAACATTATTGGACGCATCACTTGTGACAATCACCATGGACAGCAGTGAACCTGCTCTAATCGGCCGTAAAGACCGTAACTTGCAGGTCGAAATAGGGTCTTGTATGTATTCTATTCTTCGATTGCCTACTCTACTCTGGCCCTTAAAGGACCTTCCATGCAGACCAGTCCGATCATTGGTATGCTCGGACCTTCTCAACCAGGCCCCAACGGGGGGCCGCAGGCATATAGCGGTATCCCGTGCACTCTATGACTTCTTTTATTCCTACCATGCTTTGTCTCCTTATGGTGTACGGCTGCAATGCCGGGCAGGAGAAGAAAGCCGTGGTGTTTGCGGTCGGCGGAGCGCCGGGCGAAGTAATGGTCTGGGAAGAAGTCGCGCGCGCTTTCACGGACGAAAGCGGCATTCCCATGCGGATCCTGCGACAGCCCACGGATACCGCGCAGCGTCGCCAGGGATTGCTGGTGGCGCTCGGGTCGGCCCAGCGCGACCCGGACGTTTTTCTGATGGACATCGCCTGGCTTGGACTTTTTGCAGCCGGCGGGTGGCTGGCCCCTTTGGGCGATGTGGCTCTGGAACCGTTTTTCATCGAAACGGTGCGCCAGGCGGACATTGTCGATGGCCAACTGATCGCCCTGCCCTTCTCGCTGGATGTCGGCATTGTCTATTATCGGACCGATCTGCTGACCGAGCCGGTCCCCCGGACCTGGCAGGCGCTTGCCGCCGCGGCCGCCCGGGCGCAGACGCGCATTCAGCCGCACACCCCGGGTTTTTACGGATTCGTATGGCAGGGGGCGCAATATGAAGGCTTGGTGGTTAATTTTCTGGACTTTGCCGGCAGCCAAGGCGGCTTCTTGGTCGCGGGCGACCGCATTCTGGTCGATTCCCCGCACAATGTCGCCGCTTTGGCCATGATGGTGGATTTCATCCACACGCAGGCAATCTCACCGCCCAACACCTATACCGAAATGAAAGAAGAAGAGGTCCGGCGCCATTACCAGGGGGGAGATGCTCTGTTCGCGCGCAACTGGCCGTACGCCTACCCCCTGCATGCCGCCGAAGGTTCCCCGGTGCGTGGCAAAACAGGCGTCATGCCGCTGCCGGCCCCGGAGAACGGAAGCCCCGCCGCCACTCTGGGTGGCTGGCACGTCGGCGTATCCGCTTTTTCGGATGCCCGTGCAGAAGCCATACAGTTCGCCCTGTATCTGACCAGCAGGCCGGTTCAAAAGCTGCTGGCCTTGAAACTGGGTCTGCCTCCTGGTCGGCGTGAGCTGTATACGGATGAAGACATTCTTGAAAAATACCCTCATTATGAATTGTTGGCAGAGATCCTGCGCAGCGCCCGCTCCCGCCCGATCCTGCCCAACTACACCCTGATTTCCGAGATCATGCAGCGACGTCTCAGCGGTGCTCTGGCCCGCGATTATTCACCCGCGCAGGCCTTGGCCATGGCCCAGCAGGAAATCGACCGGATGATGGCAAGAACCCGCCGCGATCCGCCAGGCTCGCGGCCAAGATGACAACAGAACGGCCGGACGACATCGACAGGAGGGCCGCCAATGACGCGAGACCATCGACCCGCAAGCGACTTCCGGCAGGCCCGCCAACCAGCCCGTCGGCCGCCACTGACGCGCGATCAGGTGCGCGGTTTCTGGTTTCTATCGCCGCTGTTCGGCTTCATCGGTCTGTTCATTCTCATTCCGGTACTGGGAACGATTGCGGACAGCCTCTTCCGGGACATCGTCTATCTTCCGGTGCGCTTTGTCTTTCTGGAAAACTTCCGGGCCTTGTGGGCCGACCCCAGCTTCTGGAGCGCCGTTCGCTTCAGCGCGTTGTTCGTCCTGGTTTCTGTGCCCCTGGAAGTACTGCTTGGCCTGGGTATAGCCCTGGTCCTGAACGAGCCGTTCGCCCTGCGGGGTTGGGTGCGGGCCTGCATCCTGATTCCCTGGGCCATTCCGGCAGCCGTCGCGGGCCGCATTTTCCAACTGGTGTACAACTTTAGTTATGGGGCGGCCAATTATCTTCTGGACTTGCTATCCATTAGCCGGGAGCCCTTGAACTGGCTGGGGTCGGACCTGAGCGCGTTCATCGCGGTGGTGGTCGCCGACGCCTGGCAAACCACCCCTTTTGCCGCCATCATCCTGCTGGCCGGCCTGGCCGCCATTCCCGAGGACTTGTACGGCCAGGCAAAGGTCGATCAAGCCGGTATGGTCGCCCGCTTCCGGCACATCACCCTGCCCCTGCTCAAACCCGTGCTGATTGTCACCTTGCTGTTCCGAACGATCCAGGCCTTGCGCATCTTCGATATCATTTTCGTGCTGACCGGCGGAGGGCCGGGCGGCGCCACCGAATCGCTTTCCATGCTGGCCTACCGGCACTTTGCCGCCGGCGACTTCGGCTATGGCTCGGCCGCCAGCGTGGTTCTATTTTTAATGGCCGTGGTCGCAGCAATCGCCTACGTGCGTGTTGGCCGGTTTCAGGAGACATGATGAACGAGCGACAGGTGAAAAAACTTCTGGTTTACCTGGGCGCCGCCGCCACGCTGCTGTTCTGTTTGGGCCCATTCGTGTACATGCTGCTGACCGGCCTGGCCACCGAGCCGGATTTTTTGAGGCCCGCCAAGGCATTCATACCGACCTGGGACCATTATCATTCCGTGTTGTTTTCAGAGACAGTGCACTTCGTGCGCTATCTGATCAACTCGATCGCTATTTCCGGCATCAGTGCCGTGGTATCCGTTTTCATCGCAGCGCTGGGCGCCTATGCCCTGACGCGCCTGAACATACCCGGCGGACGGCCGATCCTGCTCATTGTACTGGGCATCTCCATGTTTCCGCCGGTCAGCCTGATCAGCTACCTGTACAAACTCATGAGCGCCCTGGGCTGGATGAACACCTATCCTGCCCTGATTCTGCCCTACATCGCCTGGACCTTGCCCCTGTCGCTGTGGATCATGGTCAGCTACCTGGAACAGGTGCCGCAAGAGCTGGACAAAGCCGGGCTCGTGGATGGCTGCTCACGTTTGAAAATCCTGGTACGCATTATCTTGCCCGTGGCCGCGCCAGGTCTGTTCGCCACCCTTCTGTTGGCTTTCATTTACGCCTTCAATGAGTTTCTTATCGCCCTGATGCTGACCACAGATCAGGCGGCACGCACCATACCCGTGGGCATCGCTCTGTTCGAAGGGCTTCACGGACAAGTGGCCTGGGGCGAAATCATGGCCGCGGCGACCGTTACCACGATTCCGGTGGTCCTTCTCACGCTGCTTTTTCAGCGGCGAATCATCCAGGGGCTTACGCGAGGAGCCGTCAAGGCATGAACATTTGCTTCGAACAGCTTTCAAAGCAGTACAAGACCGGCAGGGGCGTGGTCGATGCGTTGCGTGCGTTCGATCTGACCATCGGAGACGGGCAGTTGTTTATCATTCTGGGCCCCAGCGGCTGCGGCAAATCCACCTTGCTTAACCTGGCCGCCGGTCTTGAAGAACCATCTGCCGGCACGATCCGCTTCGGCGAACGGGTTGTCGCGTCGGCCGAAGAGCACATCTTTCTGGAGCCGGGTGAACGCAATGTGGCCATGGTTTTTCAAAGTTATGCGCTTTATCCGCACATGAAGGTCTTCGACAACATCGCTTTTCCGCTGCGCAATGCCCGCCGGAAGGCGCATGAGATCCGGCTGTCGGTCCAGCGCACCGCCGCCATGCTGGGCATCGATGATCTATTGGCGCGCAAACCGGCCGAGCTGTCCGGCGGGCAGCGCCAACGCGTCGCCATCGCCCGGGCCATGGTGCGGCAACCGTCCGTGCTTCTGCTGGACGAACCTCTCTCGAACCTCGACGCGCAGCTGCGCATGGCCACACGGGCCGAACTGAAACGACTGCAGATGGAGATGGCCGTGACGACTTTGTATGTGACCCACGACCAGACCGAGGCCATGACGCTGGGCGACCAGGTGGCCCTGCTCAAAAAAGGCCGGCTGGTCCAAGCAGGCACCCCTTACGCGCTTTACCATCATCCGGCCACCCCGTTTGCGGCCACCTTCATTGGCTCGCCGCCGATGAATCTGATCCCCGCCCGCCTGGCGACCAGCGCCACAGAATACTACGCCTGGGTAAACGATCGTAAGATAGCCCTTTCGGCCGAGCTGAAAGCCAAGGCGGCCAGCCTGCCCACCGGCCGGATTCTGCTTGGCATTCGGCCGGAGCACCTTCGCTTTACGGACCAGGGCCAGCTTGAAGGCGTGATCACCTACACGGAATCCCTGGGCCGCGAGATCGTCTATCGTGTGGCGTGCGCCGGGCATGAAGTCCTGGTCTTGGCAGACCACCCCGCGCGTGAGACAGGGCGGTCCGTCGCCCTGGCTTTCGACAGTGCGGCGGTTCACCTGTTTCCCGCTACCGAACCGGCCGATGACCCTCCAGACAAACCACCCCTTCACGGCCGACCACCGCGTCATGGGTGATGCCGGCCGGCAAGTAGAGCCTGTCCCCCGCACCGAGAACGATCTTCTCCCCGCGCTGCGGCAATCCGAACGTAATACTGCCCTGCAGTACGTAGATGATTTTATCATACGTGTGATCATGGGCCCCGTAGATATCTCCGGGGTCGTTCGACCAACGGTAACAGGCTACGCCCTCGGCACGCATGTTCTCTTCGATAGCCTGGGGCGCAGGCGGGTGGTCGTGCGACCATTTGCGAACGGAAAATGTGGACATTGGACGCTTGTTACCTCCCTGGCATGTTTGACGCGCCACTTATATTGGGATGACAATCTGCATTTACCACCGGGCGGACACAAGGGTCCGCCCCTACCTAAAACGATGCACCGAGCACCGCAGATTCCCCTGCATGATCACTTCAGTTCCGGGACAATGGTTTCGTCATTACGATAGTGCCTTGCGATAAGGGTTTCAAGCCGTGGCGCGCTTTCAGATTTCGCCGCGCTGACCTGCATTTTGAAAATCTTCGACCTTGACCTTGAATGGATTGTTCAATACATAACATGAAAATTACTAAATTCGTGACTGTTCCAATATAAGGCCGCATGCACGTAAAACGTGTCCACAGCCATCGCCGGCAAAGCCGGATTATGCAGGGAAAAGATCATGTTCTTTCAAACGGCTGGCATTGAAGTCACGCCCTGGATTCCACCGCTGGTGGCGTTCGTCATTTCTTTTTTCACTTCCATGGGTGGCGTTTCAGGCGCATTTCTGTTGTTGCCGTTCCAAATGTCGTTTTTGGGGTACACCAACCCCTCGGTCAGCGCCACCAACCAGTTATTTAACATCGTTGCCATCCCCAGCGGCGTGTATCGCTACTGGAAAGAAGGACGGATGGTATGGCCCCTGACGTGGACCGTTATTGCCGGCACATTGCCCGGAGTTTTCATCGGGGCTGTCGTCCGCATTGTCTATCTTCCGGACCCGCGTCATTTCAAACTTTTCGCGTCCAGCGTTTTGCTCTACATCGGCTTCAGAATGGTCCGCGATCTCTTGAATCGCAGGGCAGGCGGTACGAATCAAAATCACAGTGAGAAGCGGTTTCAGGAAATGGTGCGACGTCACCATTCAAAGATCCAGAACTCGGACGCCCCGGAAGATCTCTTGTCGGCCGTTAAAGTGACCCATTTTAATTTGCGGCGGTTGGGCTACACTTTTTATGATGACACCTTTGACGTCTCCTTCTGGGGCCTTTTTACGCTCAGCGTCATCGTCGGCATCATCGGCGGCATATATGGTATCGGCGGCGGTTCGATCATCGCGCCTTTTTTCGTGACCTTTTTCGGATTGCCGGTCTACACGGTGGCCGGGGCGGCCCTGATGGGAACCTTTGTCACGTCGGTGGCCGGAGTCGCCTTTTACAGCGCAATAGCGCCATTTTACCCGAACGTTGCGATCGCGCCCGACTGGGTGCTCGGAATCCTGTTCGGCGTGGGCGGCACAGCCGGCATGTACCTGGGCGCGCGTTGCCAGAAATTCATACCCGCCAGGGCGATCAAATGGATGCTTTCCGGCATCATCGTGTTCACGGCCCTGAGATATGCCGCAGCCTTTTTCGGCTATTGAGCCACGCCGCACCGTGCGGCAACCCCGCCGGTCGCAAGCCATATTCTCCAGCGGTCAGGATTGCCTGGGGTGGTGGCTTTGCTCCCGCGCCGGGCGACCGCCGGTCGCCTCTACAGGTGGAGCCCCTGCGTTGCACGGCAACGAGGTTCTTGTAAAGCCGAAGAAAGGTGCGGCCGCGCCCTTGCTACCTTTGTCGGGTTCGCCTTGTTATCCGGGATAATCCTTGCTAAGCAAGGGACATGTGTACCCTTGTCGTCCCCCATACCGATCCGTGCCGCCACCCTCACCGGGTGCAGGAATCGGCATGACGATACGCAAGCCGCATCCGGCCGCCAATACGTTGCAGGCATATGGACGCGATCCCATTTCCACGGCGTTGGGCCATTGCATCGTATGTGAAGCGCCTGCCACCACGTTTTTTGCACGGGTCGACGATCACGACTACTGGCGTTGCAGCGCTTGCCAGGCGACCTATCTGAATCCGACGCAACGCTTGTCACAATCTGAGTCCTATGCGCGCTACCGGCAGCATTGCAACGATCCCGAGGATGCGGGCTATCGGCACTTTCTCTCCAAGCTGGCCGATCCTTTATTAAAAAAGCTGCCGCCGCATGCCAGCGGTTTGGATTACGGGTGCGGTCCCGGCCCGGCGCTTGCCTGCATGCTGCGCGAGGCCGGACACCAAGTGCGTTTGTACGACTTGCATTTTCTCCCTGATCGGGAAGCACTCGACACTTCCTACGACTTCATCACCTGCACCGAAGCCATCGAGCACTTCCATCGGCCGGCTGAGGAATTCACCCGGTTCGACCGAATGCTGCACCCCGGCGGCTGGCTGGCTCTCATGACCTGCTTTCAGACCGACGACACGCGCTTTGCTTCCTGGCATTATCGCCGGGACCCGACCCATGTGGTTTTTTATCGTGAAACAACCTTGCGCACTATCGCCCGCCGGTTCGGGTGGACCTGCGACATCCCGGTCAAGGATGTCGCCTTGATGCAAAAGCCTCATCGGCCACACCCCAGCCGGTTGACCGGGCCAGGGAACGGTCCCGGAAGCCATCATCGCCTTCCTGGACGCCCACGATTATGAAGATGCCGCGCGTTTCACTCGGGGGTGACAGCGACACGCTGGCTTGCATCACCGGGGGCATTGCCGAGGCCTTCCATGGTCCGGTCGCCGCGCACATCCGAGACAGGGTCAGGAAAGCTTGCCGGCGGACCTTTGGTCGATCACCCGCCAATTCCGGCATCGCTACGGACCCCACAGCACCGCTTCAGTGATATGACCTGAAACAAGCCTGATTGAACTGGGCCCAGACATTGTTATCATTATCCAACTTACCCTAACCCATGACCAAAAGGAGACCTGGCTATGCGCCAAAGTCAAAAAACCGGCACGTTGGCCATCAGTGCCATCGTTGTGGCCATCGCGGCTTTTTTCTCGATCTTTTCCGGAAGTCCCATTCTGGGATTTCTCCTGGCGCTGCTTGCCGTTCCGCTGGGCATATTTGGCCTGCTCCGGGCGGCCTCCCCCCGCGTCAGCGGCGGTGTCATCAGCATACTGGCCATCGTTCTAGCGGGAGTCGGCGTCATCTTTTCCATCCTGGGAATGTTGGGGCTGATTCTTTTTTAATCGACGATTTAACGACAACTGAACCTCAAATCCGCACCAACTCCGCCCGAGCCACCTGTTGGACCACCGTTTTGCGCCAGTTGCCCGGCGCGCAGGCCTCGGCCAGGGCCACGGCCAGGTGCTGGGGATGTATACCCCGCTGGCGCCCCAGGCCGTTCAGGCAAGCCGGGCAGTTGGTCAACAACAGATCCCGCGGCTGTGCGGCCAGGGCAAGCGCCAATTCCGACCGTTTGCGGTCCAGCATGGCAGCGGCAATATCCGGGCGGCTCAGGGCCAGGGTGCCGGCCTCGGAGCAACACTGCGGCACCGTGGCGACGCCTGCCGGCGCTATTTTGCGCAACAATGCTTCTCCCCGGCCGTCGAGAGAGTCATGGCAAGGCTGATGATAAAGGCACGCACCCGCCAGTTGGACATCCAACCCACGCGCCAACACGAAGTCAGACACATCGGACAGCGGCGCAGCAAAGATAGCGGCGGCATTGGTGCGCACCAACCCCTCGCGACAAGTACCGCAACTGACCACACACCCGTCAAATTCAATATGGCCGAGCATGGAACGAATCTGGTTAAAAATAATGGTATTGCGCAGCTCCTGGCGGCCGTTGAGGTCTATCTTGGCATTGGCGCGGGCCGGAAAACCGCAGCAAAGATACTTGGGCGGCAAGACCACGCGCACCCCGGTGTGCAGCAGCAGAAAAATCACTGCCAGGGCGACGTCGGCATGCAGCCTTTCCGAGCCGCACCCCGGGAAATAAAAAACGGTGGCGGTGGGCACTTCCTGGGGAGATAGCAACAAGGCGTGATCAAAATCATGCCGGCGTGGCAGCATCGCTTCCAGCGGCCGACCGGCAATGGGCGGCGCCGGTGCGTAGAGCGGCGCCAAAATAGCGCTGCGGCGCCACTGGCGTCCGATGACGCGCGCGCCGGCGCGCTGCAGGGCACCGCCCCCTTGGAGCAGCAGTCGGCGCACCACCGAATTGGTCCATTGCGAGCGTGAGGAGAGATAGCCCAGCACCATGCGCGTTGGCCAGGCCGTCCGCCCGGCCCCATGGACATTGAGCACTTCACGTTCCAGGATCGAGACCTCGGCGGTATCGATATCCACCGGACAGGGCGCCTGACACTTGTGGCATAAGGTGCAATGATCGGCGATCTCCCCAAGCCAGCGCAGCGGCCGGAGCCCGATCACATGCGAACGCTGCGCATCGTAGAGCAGGGCTTCGATGATACCGGTCAAGGCCAGGTTCTTGTTGCGTGGATGGTAAAACAGGTTGCCGGACGGATAGAAGACGCAACAAGTGGTTTTACACCGGCCGCAGCGGACACATTTGGATATCTTTTCAGCCAATTGCTCCAGATGACCGTACCGCAGGATGCGGGCTTCCAGCTCGATCAAATTGAATGAGGGTGTATAAACCCTCTCGGCCACGCGCCGGTCGGTCAACTTGCCCGGGTTGATCAAATCGTGCGGGTCGACAGATTGCAGATAGCTTTTAAAAGCCGCCAGAATGTCGGCATCCAGATGCTTGATCTTCGTGAACCCGATGCCGTGCTCGCCACTGACCACACCCTCCAGCTCGACGGTCTTCTCCATGATGAGGTCGGCCACTTCGGCGGCACGCAGCATCATTTCACGGTCATTCGAAAAAACCGGAATATTGACATGCACATTGCCATCGCCGGCATGCATGTGGGTCGCGACCACGATGCGGCGGGCACGGATTTCGGCGATATCGCGCTGAATTTCCGCCGTCACCTTGCTGTAGCCGCGCAGCAGCTCCAGCATGGATTCCTCAATGGCGTGCAGATGGGTTTCGGCCCTCAAATGCGTACGTCCGGCCAACTGGATATGTTCCAGCGTTTGCGTAAGCAGTTGGCGGGCCCTGGGCAGCTTGGCCGTCAGCCATTCGGGGTCTTCGATGGGCACGGCCTTTTCCAGATAGGTGAGCAGCTGCCAGATCACCTCCTCCTGGTTGCCGCGCTCCTCCTCCACGTTCAGATGGTCGACGAACGCGGCGAATTCGGCCAGGGCCTTCAAGGGCAGGACAATATCCTCGTTGAGCTTGAAGGCATTGGTGCGGGCGGCAATGGCGCCCAACCGTTTGCGGTCGCGCCAAAAACGCTCGGCTTCCTGCGTGTTTTGGGCCACGGCCATGAAAGTGTTGGGATAGTCCGCCAGCAACGCCGTCAGCCGGGCCAGACCGCTGTCCACCTGGGCAGCCGCGTGGCCCACGATATCGATCAGCAGCACGGCTTTGGGACGCTGGCTGCGCGGGGCTTTAGCCTTGTATTGAATGGCCCGGACATACTCTTCATCGAAATGTTCCAAGGCCGACAACGCCTCGCGCCCACGCTGGGCAAAGGCCTGCGAGATCCGGTCGATGACCTGGGCGGCCTCCTCCATGTCTTCACCGAAAAATTCCAGGCAGACCGTCCGCTGATGCGGGTAGGCGTGATGCAGCATGAAAACCGCCGCGGTGATAATGCCGTCGGTGCCTTCCTTCTGGACCCCCGGCAACCCTTCGAGGGTCTTGTTGGTGATGTCCTTGCCCAGGCCGGGTTTGCGCAGCTGTAATCCGTGGATCTGAATGTGCTTAAGCAGTTCTCCGGTGGCCGCATCGGATACGCCAAAGACGATGGTCTCCTGGGGATCGATGCGTTGCCCCGTGGGGTGCAGCCGTGTCACCGCAAGCAGGCGTCCGTCGGCCACGGCAATCCGAAAGCCGAGCAGGTTATCTATGGCCGTGCCCCAGAGCACGGCCCGCTTGCCGCCGGCGTTTTCGGCAATATTGCCGCCGATGGTGCAGGCCCAGGCCGAAGTCGGGTCGGTGGCGAACACAAGGCCGGCCGCCGCAGCCGCTTGCATGGCAGCTTCGGTGATCACCCCGGCTTCCAGTTCAATGGTAGACAGGTTCAGCGGCGTGCCATCGGCGTGCTTAAACACGGCTTTCTGGATCGCGCCGATGCGGTTGAGCTTTTCGGTATTGATCATGACGCAGCCGGGCGCAACCGGAACTGCTCCGCCGGTCAGGCCGGTGCCACCGCCCCGGGGAATGGCCTTAAGACCCAGCGCTGCAATGGCCTGCAGCAACAGCGGCACCTGGACCTCTTGATCCGGGCAGACCACCGCAACGGGCAGGTGCAGACGCCAGTCTGTGGCATCGGTGGCATGCGCGGCAAGGGTGAACGGATCGAAAAAAACGTTCTGCTCGCCCGAAATGGCGCCCAAGTGTTCGCGGATGCGACTTCTCGCCGCAACGACCCCCGCCAGTTCAGTACCCAATGCATCCAATGCCTGTCCGCATTTGCCCAGCACGAGGGCCAGGTCCGGCTCTTGGCAGCTTCGTGCGGCAATCAGGTCCAGGTCTTTGCGGGCGGCAGTCATAAAACGGTTGCGGCGGTCGCGGTGGTCGACCAGTTCCTGATAGAGAAAAGGGTTGCGGCGGTGAATGAAAAGATCGCCGATAAAACGCATCAACAAACGCCAGGAACGTCCGGTGCGCCGCGTGAACACCAACTGTTCAAGAGGCGCAAGCACCTCGTCCCCTAATAGCAGCCCCAAAATACGCCGGTCGTCGGCCGACGTGTAATTGTAAGGAATCTCCCGTGCGGTGGTCCTGCTCATCCGTGCCTGCTGTCCATGTCGATTTCAAATCGAACATCGTTTAGAATATCATGCTCCCGCAAATCGAACCGGGTGCAAAAGGGCATCTATATAATCCGTCTGGCCGGTATGGTCAATGACAGGGCGCTGCGCTGTCAGGTAACCGCATTTGCGTATGGGCTGCATTTCAGAAAAATGGAACATCGTTCTTCCTTATGGGCGAACCTTGTGTTCGCCCGGTGCGGGAGATGTCGGTTGATCCCTGGGACGCATGGACACCTTGATGGTCACGATGCCCGCTGTAGGGGCAGACCGGCGGTCGCCCGCGCGGACCACTGAATTTGGGTCATCGCACAAAATGGCGCGGTCTTATTCTCCCGCACACATGATTGCCGGAAATGCTGGCTTTGCTCCCGCACCGGGCGACCGCCGGTCGCCCCTACAGGTGAAACGGGATTAAGTGCCGAATGACAGGCGTCCTTTTTGTCTGACCACATGAATGTCAGTAGGACGAAGTGACACGACTACTTTTGTTCCTTTGGACAGCGAGAGCGCCTCAAAGGAATTGTTAGTGATATAAGTGTTCAGTTGAAGACCGCAATTTAGCTGAACCTTTCGAAAAGACCCCATATGCGTGACTTTTTCGACGGTTCCTTCAAAGGCGTTTATCGCGTTCCTGGGGTTTGCGGATGCAGTGGTCAAAAGGGTCACATTCTCCGGCCGGATGCACAGCGAAACCTTTTCCCCTACCACCGCATCGCCGATTGCCTCTATTTCCCGACCTGACACCGAAGCGACAAAAGTCTCGTTGTCCCTCCGGATGACCTCTCCTCCCAGGATCGTCTCAAATCCAACAAGGGATGCAACGAATTCATTGGCAGGTCGGTGCAACACCTCGCTGGTCAAATCAATTTGAAGGATCTTTCCGGCATTCATCACGCCTAGTCGCGATGCAAGCCGAAGCGCCTCCATGCGGTCATGGGTGACGAAAATGGTGGTGATCCGGGTTTCATGAAGGACCTTTTCCAGATCTTCGATGAGCGTTTCCCGGATCATGGGATCGAGTGCAGAGAAAGGTTCATCCAGAAGAAGGATCTCGGGGTTCGTGGCAAAGGCGCGCGCAATGCTGGTGCGGCGGGCCTCCCCGCCAGAAAGGGTCCGCGCAGACCGATTTTTCAAGTGAGTAATTCTGAACCTGTCCAATGTGTTCGCCACGATTGCATCGATCTCATTGCGTTTCATGCCGCGTATCTTCAAACCGCTGGCGACATTGTGGTACACCGTCGTATCGAAAAGGAGCGGCTCCTGCAGTATCATGGCGAGCCTTCTTCGATACTGAAGCACCGGGACATCCGCGCCGATCTTCTGCCCTCTGAAAAGGATCTCTCCCCTGGAAGGGGTTTGCAACGCGGCCAGGGTTTGCAGCAGCGTGCTTTTTCCGGCGCCGTTCGGACCGATGAGGACAAGGATTTCCCCCTCCGAGATCACAAGAGATGGAACATCCAGGATCAAAGAACCTCCCTTGATGACCTGAAGGTTTCTGGCTTCGAACACAGGTGGTCTGACCGGGTTCATCGCGGCCTCTCGCGTTGCTGCACCTGAGTGAGCACCAGGTTGATCAGATACGCCAGCAACAGCAGGATAATAGAGAGGGCGATGGCCACATCGAAATTCCCGCGCCCCGTTTCCATGACCGTAGCCGTGGTGAGGACCCGGGAATAGCCCTTGATATTGCCACCTACCATGATGGATGCGCCGACCTCGGAGATCACGCCTCCGAACCCAGCCATGATCGCCGCCAGCAGAGACAGTTTGGCCTCTTTAATCAGGATCCATACCATCTGGCGGCGGGTGGCACCGAGCGCTAGAATTTGAAGACGTAGTTTTGCGGGAAGCTGCTGGACTGCAGCCAGGCTGATGCCTGTCACAATTGGCGTGGCGATCACTGCCTGGGCGACGATCATGGCCAAGGGTGTGTAGAGGATCCCCAGAAACCCAAGCGGTCCGTTTCGCCACAGAGAAATCGTGACAAAAAGACCTACCACAACAGGAGGAAGGGCCATGCCGGTGTTGATCAGGCTCACCACAATGCTCCTGCCCGGGAATCGGGTAAGGGCAACGCTTGCCCCCACCGATATTCCTATGACCAGGCTGATCAATGTGGCGGTTCCCGATACTTTGATGGACAGCAGAGTGATACCAAGAACTTCCGGATCAAAGCTGACCAGCAGCCAGAAGGCTTTTATTATCCCTTCAATGATAAGGTCCATCTATTTTGTGTCCTTAACTTCCGATATTAAACAAGGTGGTCGACTTATTTCCCCAAATTCTCCACAGTCTTGCCCGCGTCTGGAAAAAACAGCGGTGAGCCAAATTTGTCCACGCCGAAGGTTTTGATCACATCCTGGGCTTTCGCGGAAACCATGAAGTCCGCAAATGCCTTTGCCGCTTCGATATTCACCTTGGGCCACTTCTGAGGATTGACTTCCATGACGTGATAGATATTGAGCAGAACGGCATCTCCCTCGACGAGGATGTCAAGCTTCAAGGTTTTGGCCAGGGCCAAATAGGTCCCGCGGTCGGTAAGGGTGTAGCCCTTTTTCTCCCCGGCCACATTCAAAGTCTGACCCATTCCAAGCCCGGTCTCCTGGTACCACTTCTGTCCCTCGGACTGTACGCCAGCAGCTTTCCATACGGCTTTTTCCTTGGCGTGGGTGCCGGAGTTGTCACCTCTTGAAAGAAACAGGGCCCGGGCGGCGGCGATCTTTTTAAGTGCCTCAGTCGCCGATTTGAGACCCTTGATCCTGGCGGGATCTTCGGCCGGTCCGGCAATGACGAAGTCATTGTGCATCACGAGCCTCCGTTCGACCCCAAAACCTTCTTCCATGAACTTTTTCTCCGCGGCAGGGGAATGGACCAGCAGTACGTCGGCCTCACCCTTTTGCCCCATGGCCATAGCCTGGCCCGACCCCACAGCGATGGTTTTGACGAAGTAACCGGTATCTTTTTCAAATATCGGGATCAGGATATCGAGCAGTCCTGAGTCCTGGGTACTAGTGGTGGTCGCCAGTATCACGGATTTATTCTGGGCTTGGGCTTGTGAACTGCCGCCGGCCACCAGGGCAATAACTCCAATGAACAACAACGATGTAATCCAAAACCTTTTCATTTGCTTCCTCCTCGAGTGAAAAAGATTAACTTTTTGTGCCCTGAGCATTCCGCCACTCCTTGGAGACTGGAAAATCCGACGAATCCCACCAGAATGCCTTTGGAGGATCGTGCTCTTGAAGAGCGGGAGCTACTTCCCTGGCTTCCAAGGTGCGGAATATTTGTATAGATAGGAAGATATGTCAAATAATTTTGAATTGTTATATTTGGTACTGACCAAAAATGACTAAAGGCTACAAAAGATTACCCATGACGGACCAACTGGAATCTACCCTAAGGCTGACGACGCGCCAAAGTTGTTGTCATTGGTCATTATGAGATAGAACAAGATAACCCAGTGGAGGTTGTGTCCACGACGAATGGCTCATGGACCAGTGTTGTTGGTCGGCCTGAAAGAAAAGATAATCTGGCAGAACAAACAACCCACCCATTTTCTTCCATGTCTCTGAGATGGCGAGAGATCATACCGGGCGGCGCCTGGCCTCATTATTCTGTTTATGTCATTGCTTTGTACTCATTGGTTGCACTTGGGGTATGAGAGTTGCTGTGAGGAACCTTAGGAATATCTTTCAATCACTTCTTGCTACCTGCTTACTATTTTATCTCTGACAGATAGTCTGGGGTAAACCGCATAACACCATACCGGTAGGTGGCGCGCGGCTGAAAATACCTTATATCCCTCATAGACCGATTGGGTGCCTGGAATTCAAGATAAACGACCAGCGTCTATATTGGATCGAACGCCCCGATGGTGCGTCGCATGCAACAAACGGCCGCCTCTTTGCAGCCCGGCTTAACAACAGGATCTTAAAATGACGACTTCCAAGGGCTTCACCCGTCGTGACTTTATCAAGACCGCAGGCACTGGACTATTTCTGGCAGGCGTGCATCTTGGACTGCCTTTGCCGGCATGGGCCGTGTCAGCCGGTTCCGGCGTCCGCAAAGCCACAGCCAGCAACCGCTACGACCTGACGGTCGGCTACTCGCCCATCCGGATCGATGGGCGCACGGGGACTGCGACCGCCGTCAACGGCACGGTGCCGGGTCCGTTGCTGCACCTGCGCGAGGGCGATGAAGTGACCCTCCGGGTGGCCAACCAACTGATGGATTCAGAGCACTCCTCGATTCATTGGCACGGCATCCTGGTGCCCTATCAAATGGACGGCGTGCCGGGATTGAGTTTCAGCGGTATCCGACCGGGGGACACCTATCAATACAGCTTTCAAGTCCAGCAGGCCGGCACCTACTGGTATCACAGCCACTCGCGTTTCCAGGAGCAGACCGGCACCTACGGACCGCTGATCATCGATCCCAAAGATGGCGAGCCATTTGATTACGACCGTGACTATCCGGTCGTTCTTTCCGATTGGTCGTTCGAAGATCCGGAAGCCATTTACCGCCACATCAACCTGGTGAGCGATTACTATAACTTTCAGCAGCGGACCCTTCCGGAATTGTTCAAGGACATTCAAGAGCGCGGCTTGCGCAATGCAGTGACCGAACGCATGGCCTGGGCCAACATGCGGATGAGCCCGGTCGATCTGGCCGACGTGACCGCTTACACCTACACCTACCTGATCAACGGCCATTCGCCGGACATGAATTGGACAGCGCTCTTTGCGCCGCATGAAACCATTCGCCTGCGCTTCATCAATGCATCCACCATGACCACCTTCGATGTGCGCATTCCCGGGTTGGACATGGAAGTGGTCATGGCCGACGGCATGGCGGTGCGCCCGGTGCGTGTCCACGAGTTCCGCATCGGGGTGGCCGAAACCTACGATGTGCTCGTCAGGCCGTCAAAGGATCTGGCCTTCACCATCTTCGCCGAATCCATCGATCGCAGCGGTTATACCCGAGCCACGCTGTCTCCCGAGCCGGGCAGACAGGCACCGGTGCCGAAGCTGCGACCGCGTCCGGTGCGCGGTATGGAAGACATGGGCATGGATCATGGCGCGCATGGCATGGACCATGGCGCGTCTGAAGGAAACGGGCAAAATGGTACCCATGGCATGGCGCATGGCGACGCTCATGATAGGGGGCAAGACGATACCCATGCCATGCAATCGGACGATTCGCATGACATGGGTGGGCAAAACGGGTCCGACCATAGCATGGCGCATGGCAGCGGATCGCAAGAGATGGCGCATTCAGCGGACCTCCCGGGCCGGGCTAAAAGCCTGGACCCGCGTATCCCCGGAAATGGGCCCACGCCTTTCAGCCCCCCGGACCGGTCCAATGTGGCCATGGTGACCAACACGCCCAAATACCGCCTGGACGAACCGGGCATTGGCCTGGGTGCCGACGGTTGGCGCGTCCTGACGTATGACGATCTGGTCTCTGCAGAACCGCAGCCCTACGCCGATACCGTGGATCGGGAGATGACCATCAACATCACCGCCAATATGGAGCGCTTCATGTTCTCCTTCGATGGCAAAAAATTCAGCGAACACCAGGGCCCTTACATGTTCCGCTACCAGGAGCGATTGCGCCTCTACCTGGTCAACCACACCATGATGGAGCATCCCATTCATTTGCATGGCATGTGGATGCAGCTTGAAAACGGCGCCGACAAACTGCCGTTCAAACATACCGTATTGACCAAACCCGGAGAAGTCATGTCGCTTTTGATCACCCCGATCGAAAAGGGCGACTGGGGCTTTCACTGCCACCTGCTCTACCACATGGAAGCAGGCATGTTCCAGTTCATGAGGGTCACATGAAAGGAGCTCCGATGAAACGCGTGCTGATGGTCCTGGTTATCGTCATACTGCTGATACCGGCCTGCGCAATCGCCGATGAGACCTCAGCCCCGCAATCAGGCGAACACCATTCCGCCGATCATCATGCAATGCCGGCCGAACCCGCGCGACCGGCCCAGACGACGCACGACGCCGAAGACGAACCCTTCACACTCAAAGATTTCGGGGTGCCGCCGCTCCATGACAACGAAGTCTTCGCGATGTTCAAGGCAGACCGCTTTGAATACCAGACCAACGAAGGCGAAGATCTGCTGCTCTGGGATGTTCAGGCTTGGATCGGCACCGACTACCACCGGTTGTACCTGGAAAGCGAGGGGGAGTGGCTGATCGACGAAGAGGACCTCGAGCAAGCCGATATCGAGCTGCTGTATGGATTCAATATCAGTGTTTATTGGGATCTGCGCATCGGACTGCGCCACGATTTCGAGCCTGGTCCGAGCCGGACCTTCGCAGCCTTCGGGGTGCTGGGCCTTGCACCTTACTGGTTCGAAATCGATGCCACCGCGTATATCAGTGACGATGGGGACATATCCGCCGAACTGGAAGCGGAATACGACCTGCTTTTGACCCAAAGACTCGTCCTGCAGCCTCGCCTCGAAACGACCATCGCCCTTCAGGAAGTCTCGGAAAACGGCGTCGGCCAAGGTATCAACGACATCGAACTGGGACTTCGGCTGCGATACGAGATCCGCAGAAAAATTGCACCCTATATCGGCATCCAGTGGCATCGCAAAATAGGTGAGACAGCCGACTTGGCACGGGAAGACGGGGAAGAAATCAATGTTACATCGTTTGTCACCGGCATTACTTTCTGGTTTTGATTGGAAATAGACAGACCCTGTGCCCCACATGGCGGTTCAGCGTACTGTGCGATCGGTAGGGGCGACCTCGTGTTCGCCCGCGTTCAACGCACGATATCCAGTGCGAACACGGATGACGTCGCACGGCATCGGGCGAACACAAGGTTCGCCCCTTCAAGTGAAACGACTATCGCCGTACACGCGTAAACGCGTTCACGGACAAATGCGCCAACGGCCCAACGGGCCAACGGGCAAACGTCAATATATACCACCGGCAAAGCCGGCTAAGGAGGACACCATGGCCGTACAAGAACAAGTCTTTGGCTTCTACATCCCTACCGTTACATTGATGGGCATAGGCTCATACAAGGAAATCGGCAACCAGGTCAATACCCTCGGTGGCAAGAAACCCTTTATATGCACCGACAAAGGCATTACCGACGCCGGCATCACCGCGCAGATCGCCGAGGTCATCAAAGCCACCTGCGGCGTGGACCCGGTCATCTATGACGGCACACATGCCAACCCCACCGACAAAAATGTGCATGAAGGGTTCGAAGCATATAAGTCCAACGGGTGCGACCTGATCATCTCTCTCGGCGGCGGCAGCGCCCACGACTGTGGCAAGGGCATCGGCATCATCGCCACCAATGGTGGCCACATCCGCGACTACGAGGGCGTCGACAAGTCTGCCAAGGCCATGCCACCCTTCATCGCGGTGAACACGACCGCTGGCACCGCCAGCGAAATGACCCGTTTCTGTATCATCACAGACACCAGCCGCAAAGTCAAAATGGCCATCGTGGACTGGCGCGTCACGCCCAATGTGGCCATTGACGATCCGCTTCTCATGAAAGGCATGCCGCCGTCCCTGACCGCGGCCACCGGCATGGACGCCCTCACCCACGCCATCGAAGCCTATGTATCCACCATCGCCACCCCCATTACCGACGCCTGCGCCCTCAAGGCCATCCAACTCATCGCAGGGTATCTCAGGGCGGCCGTGGCCAACGGCGGCGACATGGAAGCCCGGGACAAGATGTGCTACGCCCAATACCTGGCCGGCATGGCGTTCAACAATGCCAGCCTCGGCCACGTGCACGCCATGGCGCACCAACTCGGCGGCTACTACGACCTGCCCCACGGCATTTGCAACGCCATCCTCCTGCCCCACGTGTGTCGCTTCAACCTTATCGCCAAAATGGAGCGCTTCGCCGACATCGCCGTCGCCATGGGAGAAAACATCGAAGGCCTCTCTGAGCGCGCAGCTGCGGACGTTGCCATCGACGCCATAAAAATTCTCTCCACCGATGTAGGCATTCCATCAGGCCTTACGCAACTCGGTGTCAAAGAAGACGATCTCAAGATCATGGCTGAAAACGCCCAGAAGGATGCCTGCGGCCTTACCAACCCACGCTGCCCGACCATGGAGGACGTGATCGATATTTACAGAAACGCGCTGTAACGATGGACGACTTATAAACCTGTTGAGCGGCGCGCCGTCCTGCGGCTCGCCGCTTTTTTGCTGCACCTCTTGCGTGCCAGTTGTAGGGTGGGCATTGCCCACCAGCATAGGCGCAAACTATGCACCGTAAACAACATCTTCGGTTTCTGACGGACGTTGCCCGCCATCGTGTCATTTAAAGTCAGATCATGTATGCCATTTGGGGAAATCAAATGGTGGGCGGTGCCCACCCTACCTGGTTTTTTTTTTGCTGCTCCACCTGCGTGCAAGTTGTAGGGTGGGCATTGCCCACCGCCACAGGCTATTTACCATTTGACCCATAGCCCCTTCAGCGATTACAAACCGGCCTACCCAGTTTTCAAAAGACCGCCGGGAGCCAACGCAGATGGATCGTTACACCTCTTTTGAAATGCTCACACAATACGAACAGCACGGCACCGACTACCGCGTCCGCTGGCGCCTGGGAAGCTCAGGCATTGCCATTTTGAGCATTCACGGCGGCGATATCGAACCCGGAACGACGCGCCTGGCGGACGCCATTGCCGCACATGAACATTCATTTTACGCCTTCGAAGGGATCAAAAGTGCCGGAAACCGGGCTCTGCACATCACCAGCACCCGTTTTGACGAACCCATCGCCCTGCAGATCGTCCGCCAGTCGGACATCATCATCACCATTCATGGCTACGCGGAAATGACGCCGCTAGTTCATCTGGGAGGACTGGACGAAGAAATCAAGCACATGATCATGCTGGTGCTCCGCCAATCAGGTTTCAGCGTAATCTGCGAAGGGCTCCCCTTTGCCGCTATCGACCAGAAAAACATCTGCAACCTGTGCGGCCGCGGCATGGGGGTCCAGATTGAAATCAGCCGCGGTTTGCGCGCCATGATGTACCGCGATCTTACGCCAGAGGGCAGACACCATCGCACTGAAGTTTTCACCCGGTTCACTGCGGCAATCCGCCAAGCCATCGCGCCGTTCGCCGTAATTTATTCCGAAAACCGGCCGCTGGAAAATACAGACTGAAATTGTAATAGCGCCGTGCGCAAGGTCCCTGACGTGTTTACTTGGCGGCCGACAAATTGGCCTTGCAAAGCCTGGAAAACCTGTCGTTCAGGTAAACCTCGATCTGGTAGTCTTTGAGGCAGCCCTTTTTCCGATTCAAATCGGCCAGTATGCTGCTTTTTGCGCTGATGATATAAGATGCTTTCTGCAGACTCACAGCAACATGCTGCCGCAGATGGTCACTTCTGGAATTTTGGAGCATACTGGTTTTGTCGAGACAGCAGCTGATCTTATGATCCAGATAAGCATTATACGCTTCATGGCAGTCACTATCCTGGGCGGATGCCAACATCGGGGTCAGGAGCATTAAGGCTGAGACGATGATGATAGTTTTTTTCATGGCGACACCTCCTGGTTTTGAGCATGTGCCTTGCTCAACCCGCTAACGTCTGCGGATTGCCCCTTTCAACCCCTTCAGCATGAACATTCACTCAATCGATTGTGTGGTGAGCAAGGTCATGGTGGGTTTGACCGCACTATCTCGGCTTAAGCATTGTTTTTCACCAAATGGGGGAAATATCTGTGAAGTGGATCACAAAATTGAAGAAAAAATCCGATTATCCACTTATCCACTTTAAATTTTTTTGGTTTTCCAGTTCGCGCCAGGACAATTGGCGTTTCGGGATTGGTACGGAGGAGGTGATCCGGGGTTTTCCTACGTCACCCCGCACCCATATCTCACTAAGCCGAAGTGGATAACCTTAAAATTATTTAACAATGGAGTCATCCCCGTATGTCATTCGGAGCTCTTGGGGTGTATGCTTCTAAAAAAACCTGCGTTTCGAACCTTGCACCGGTCTGGGTGGCGCAATGCTTAAAGACATCCACATCTTTTCTTCGCTTGACCAACGCACGCTCGCTGAGTTGCAAAAATCCGCGATTCGCAAAAGCTTTCCCAAAAACACGGTTTTGTTCAGCAGGGGCGATGACAGCGACGCAATATACGTGATCGTCGAGGGAAAAGTCAGGGCCGTGTTGTATAACGAAGATGGCAAGGAAATGATGTTGACCATTTTTGGACCAGGCGATTACTTCGGTGAGATCGGCGTGCTCGACGGCCAGCCACGCACAGCCAGCCTGGTGACCAAAACAGCATGTAAAGTTTTGATTTTAAATAAAAGTGTCTTGGACCAGCTCATTTTTAAGAATAGTGACATCCACGCCAGATTACTCGCGCAAATTTTGATCAAGATCCGAGAAGCCACCCTTCGGATCGAAACCCTTACCTTCATGAATGTTCATGGCCGAATCGTCAATTTACTGCTTCAGCTGGCGGATAAAAACGAGAGAGGTATCTTGTCACTTGAAAAGCTGACCCATCAGGAAATCGCCAATATGGTGGGTGCATCGCGTGAAATGGTCAGCAGGATCATGAAAGAGTTGCGTTCATGCGGCTATATTGAAATCGGCAAACAGCGCATCGAAATCCGCAAAAAATTCCCCATAACGTTCTGAGCAGCAGGGCCGAGGGCAAACGTTTTCTTGACATGACAATGAGTTCTATATGATAGAGAAAATACTAATTCATCACCCCAAGTCCCCATTGAGACCTACCCAAATTACCGAAGATGCACCGTAAGGAGATGATCGACCCACGGGTCGCATCACGCCACGATTTGCAGTTCCGGTCAGATAATCGAATCAATCCTGCCCGGCATGCAAAATTCGCTTGGAAGGTTCGGGAACCATGACAAGCGCCGCGAAAACAACCTTGTTTTGTCTGGTCGCTGGGATGATTGGCACCTTCGCCGGCGCGCTTCCCATTGCCCTGACCTTCGAAGAGGATCTCGGGTTGCATCTGCTGTTCCGACTGCGTGGGCCGGCAAGCCCTCCGGGAGACGTTGTGATCGTCAGCATCGCGCAAGATAGCGCTTACCATCTTAATCTGCCGGTTTCCGTTGACCAATGGCCACGCAAAATGCATGCTCGGCTGATCGAACGTCTCAACGCCGCCGGAGCGGCCTTCATTGCCATCGACATCGTTTTCAATGAACACCAAACGCCTGAAAACGACCTTGCCTTTGCGCGGGCCATCGCCACAGCCAACAACGTCATCCTGGCCCAGGCACTTGCGCATGAACGCATTACGCTGACAGATTCGCAAGGCAGGCAAACGGGCCGACTCAATATCGAGAAGGTGGTTTCAGCCATACCGAGCCTTTGTGAAGCGGCACTGGCCGAAGCGCCTTTCCCGCTACCCAAAATCCCGATTTCGCTTCGGCAGTATTGGACTTTTAAACCCGGCGCAGGAGATATCATGACCCTGCCGGTCGTGGCGTTTCACGTATATGCCCAGCCCGCCTATCGCCTGTTTACACGACTGCTGCTTGTTGAGCGACCGCATCTCGCCACACTGTTCGTGAAGGACTTTGAAGAACAGGCCTTTGATCAAATGATTCAAAACGCAAGTGTGTTGCGCAGTCTATTTCAAAAAGACCCCCGATTGGCCGACCGCCTGCACAAAGCTTTGGATGATCCGTCCGGAAGATTTTCTGAATCGGCGCACTTACATCATCAGATCAAATCCTTTATCGACCTGTACAGCGGCGACAACAGCCGCTATCTGAATTTCTACGGCCCGCCGGACACGTTGCCGACGATCCCCTACCACGAAATGATCGATCCCCCGCACACGCCGGCATCTGAAAAAAATACCCCCGACCTGGAAGGAAAGGTCGTTTTCGTCGGTTTGAAAGAAAGCACCTGGGGGCAACCCAAGGATGGTTTTCACACCGTGTTCTCAACCCCTGACGGTACCGATATCAGCGGTGTGGAAATAGCCGCCACAGCGTTTGCAAATTTACTGGAACACAACCCCGTTCAGCCCCTATCGCCGGCTGCCCACATGGGGGTGGTGATGGCATGGGGGACGTTCATCGCATTGATCTGCGTGCGCTTGTCCTTTTATCTGTCCACCCCCGTACTGATGGTGCTTTGCGGTGTTTACACCTGGGGCGCGCTGCGCCTTTTCGCATCAGAAGGACTGTGGCTCCCATTGGCCGTGCCATTGGGGGTGCAAGTGCCTGTGACATACTTCGGGATGCTGATCGGCAAATATCATCGTCTGAACCGGGAGCGCCAAAACATCCGCAGTGCCTTCGGCCATTACCTGCCCGATGCAGTGGTCGACCAATTGGCGCAAAACATCAGCCACCTGCATGACGACCGGGTACTCTACAGCATTTGTCTTTTTACGGATGCCGAAAAATATACCAGCCTCTCCGAAACAATGGACCCGCTTGCGCTGACCCATTTCATGAACGACTACTACGAAAGTGTCTTCAAACCCATCAAGGACAATGGCGGCATCGTTTTGCAGGTTGTCGGAGATTCGGTGCTTGCCATCTGGACCTCGCCGCTTCCGGACAGCCGGTTGCGCATGAAGGCCTGCCAGGCGGCCCTTGGCATTGCCGAGGCCATGCAAGGGCCTCACGAGGCACCCTGCACACCGAAATGCCAACTGCCCACGCGCATTGGCCTGCATGCGGGATACATCGTGCTGGGCAATATCGGCGCAATGGATCATTTCGAATACCGACCGGTCGGAGATATCGTCAACACGGCCTCGCGATTGGAAGGCCTGAACAAATACCTGGGGACCCGCATTCTCGTATCCGCTGAAATCCTGGAACATGCAAACGGTTTTCTGGCGCGTGATGTGGGCCGCTTCGTTTTTACCGGAAAATCAAAAGCGATATCGGTCTACGAACTGGTGGCGCCCGCTGGGGTGTGCGCGGCGAAACAAGTGCTGGCCTGTGACTGCTTTGCCGAAGGTTTGCGCGCTTTCCGGATGCGCTCCTGGAACGAGGCCCGCCGGCAGTTTGCAGAGGTGATCAACCTGCTGGGCGCCGATGGCCCCTCAGCATTCTACTTGAATATGTGTGACGCCTATAAACAATCGCCACCAGGTGCCGAGTGGGATGGCACGATCGCTCTGAATCAAAAATGATGCGCTGTGCATCGGACTGGAGAGGACCCATGCGCATAGGGTGGTTCGTCTGGATGGCCGCTTTGTTAGCGGTGGCCGCCAACAGCGGTGCCGATCAGCAAATGCCCGGCCGGGCGGCCGCGCCCTGCCAACCCGTCGTGAGCCAGATCGTCTCCATTCAGGGGCAGGCTTATGTCTTGCGCCAGGATCAGGACCACTGGCAACCGGTCCGCTTGAATGACCTTTTTTGCACCGGCGACCGTCTGCGGGTCACCGAGCGAAGCCGGGCCGCCATCGTGCTGGACAACGGGGCTGTCTTGCGCATCGATCAGAACACGACCATCGCCTTCAACGGCATCGAAGCTGAAAGTACTTTTCTGATAGAATTGCTGCGCGGGGCGGCTTATTTTTTCAGCCGCAAGGCGCGCAGTCTGAAATTGACGACCCCTTTTGTCAACGGGGTGGTGAGAGGCACTGAATTTTTTGCACGCGTCGATGATGAGAAGACATTTATTACGCTTTTCGAAGGCAGCCTGCAAACGGACAACGCAAGGGGCGGCGTGTTGCTGGCCAGCGGCCAATCCGCCGTCGTGGCGGCCGGCCAGGCGCCACGACCGGTGATCGTGGCCCAGCCGCGCGATGCTGTGCAGTGGACCTTGTACTACCCGCCCATCGTCGCATTCGCTCCGGACGACTTTGAAGGGACCGGCGCCGATGCGTGGCAAACCAGAGTCCGCCAATCGCTGAGCCATTATCAAAGGGGGGACCTGGCACAAGCCTTTGGCCGCCTCGAGGGGCTGACGGACGGGGTGGACGACGCGCGCTTTTTCATCTATCGCGCCGGCCTGGCACTATCCGTCGGCCAGGTTGCCGACGCCCGGCAGGACATTGACCGCGCGCTCGCCTTGAACACGGATGACAGTTCGGCCCTGGCCCTGCGCGCCATCATCGCGGTGGTGCAAAATCGCAGCGATGATGCCCTGTCTGGCGCCAAGCAAGCCATTGCGGCGGACCCGGCGTCGGTGCCCGCCCGACTGGCGTTATCCTACGCTTACCAGGCCCGCTTTGCGCTCGACGCGGCCCTCGATCAGGTTCAAACGGCAACGCAACACACGCCGGACAATGCCATCGCATGGGCGCGCCTGGCGGAGTTGCGTCTGGCCACCGCAGATTTGGACGGCGCGTTGTCGGCCGCCCAAAAGGCTGTCCGTCTGGCGCCCTACTTCGCCCGGACCCACATGGTGCTGGGCTATGCCTATCTCACCCAGATCAAAACCGACCTTTCCAAACAGGCCTTTGACCGTGCCATCGCCCTCGACGCGGCCGATCCGCTGTCCAGACTCGGCCGAGGTCTGGCGCATATCCGAACGGGAGATTTGGAGCAGGGCCGGGCCGACATAGAAATCGCGGCCGCATTGGACCCGGGCAATGCAGTGATCCGCAGCTATCTTGGCAAAGCCTATTTCGAGGAAAAACGCGGCCCCCTGGACCTGCGCCAGTTTGAAATGGCCAAGCAACTCGACCCTCTGGATCCGACCCCCTACTTTTATGATGCCATTCGCAAACAAAGCATCAACCGACCGGTGCACGCCTTGCAAGATCTTGAAACCGCCATCGCGCTCAATGACAACCGGGCCGTTTACCGCTCCCGTTTTTTGCTGGACCAGGACCTGGCCGCGCGCAGCGCCAGCCTCAGCCGCATCTATGACGACCTGGACTTTCAGGAACTGGCCTTGCGTGAAGGCTTCACATCCCTGCAAGCCGACCCAGCCAACTATTCCGCCCACCGGCTGCTAGCCGACGCATATACATCCCGGCCGCGCCATGATATCGCTCGCGCAAGCGAGCTGCTGCAGGCGCAGCTGCTGCAACCGATCACTATCACGCCAGTGCAACCCCAACTGGCCGAAACCAATCTTTTTATCTTGGAGGGTGCCGGCCCGGCAAAACCTTCGTTGAACGAGTTCAATCCGCTGTTTCTTCGAAACCGGGTCGCTATCCAGGCCAGCGGCGTGATCGGTTCCAAGGACACCCTGGGCGATGAGGTCGTCGTCTCGGCCGTTCAAGACAATGTATCGTTGAGCGTGGGTCAGTTTTACTATGAAACCGACGGATTTCGGGAAAATAACGATCAGCGGCACAAAATCTACAACGCCTTCGCTCAGATCGCTCTGACGCACAAGACATCGGTGCAAGCCGAAGTGCGTTCGCGAGATACCGAAAGAGGTGACCCGTACTTGCGGTTCAATCCCGATAACTATGAGCCAACCGTACGCCGGCCTCTGGAGATCAATTCTGGCCGTCTCGGATTCCATCACGCCCTGACGCCCTCTTCGGACCTGATCGGCTCCTGGATCTACACCGAGGCCGACTATCGTTTCGACTACCCACCCTTTGCCGAAGCACAGCTTGCGGACAACGGGTATATTGGCGAAATCGAGTACTTGCTGCGCACCCGACACTTGCGCTTGACCACAGGGGCCGGGTATCTCGATGCCGATCGGGAAACCACCTTCAAAATACCGCTGATGGGTGTGGATAGTGAAAGCAAAGACCATATCGCGCATCTTTTCGGCTATCTCTATGCCTACACCGATTTTCCTGCCAACGTATCGTGGACGCTTGGCGTGAGTGCCGGCAAATCGAGAGGGGGGATAGCGGATCAGGAGCAGCTGAACCCCAAAATCGGACTGACCTGGAACATTTTCAAGATGACCACCTTGCGGGCGGCCGCCTTCAGAGTGCTCGAAGACATGTATCTGGCGAAACAGCGCCTTGAACCCACGCACGTGGCCGGGTTCAACCAAGTGTACGAAGAGGTTCTGGACGGCAGCGAAGTGGTTGACGCCTGGAATTACGGCATCGGAATCGACCACAAGATAATGCGCTCGCTCAGGGGCGGCGTTGAATTCGTCAAAAGGGATCTATCGCTGCCGTACGTGGATCTTACAGCCGACCAGGCGGCCGAAGTAGACTGGGACGAAAAAACCACCCGCGTCTATCTCTATGCTACGCCCTTGAACTGGCTGACGGTGAGCGCCGCCTATCAGTTTGAAGACTTCGAAAGAGACGCTGCCTACACAGGGGACGAAGATTTTGTCGAATTGCGCACGCACCGTTTGTCCATGGGCACCCGCCTGTTTCTGCCGCGGGGCTTTTTCGCCGGATGCAAGGCGACCTATGTCGATCAAAAAGGAGAATTCGGCAGCGGAACCAACCTGGTTCCCGGTGAAGATCACTTTTGGGTATTCGATGCGGATATCGGCTATCGCTTACCTCGCAGATACGGCACCATCACTTTGGAAGGCAAAAATCTTTTCAACGAAACATTCACCTTCCAGGACACCGATCCAGCCCGGCCATCTATTTACCCCGACCAGTACCTACTGGTCAAATTCACGCTAACCCTTTAACGAAGGAGGGAAACCATGCCAGCTCCAAATCAGAAACCCGACGTTTTTTATTTAGGGTTCAACAAGGACACCGGCGAACTGGTGGAAGTCGTTGCACCGTCCGGCAAGAATGTGACGTTGGATCCTGGCCAAATCCATGATCTCAGCCAGGGGCGTCTGGACAATGATATGAAACGGAGCGTCAAAGAGCAACTCAAAGATTTCAAATTGATGATCAGGGACAACGCCCTGCCCTCAACCACCCTTACCTTTTTCGATAATCCGAACCACAGCGTCTGCGGCGGTTCCATTGGCGGCATTCCGTTCAGATTCTGCTAAAGATGTCTCATTGACGCGCAAGGCGCCGGTAAGAGGCCGTCCCTGGGCGGCGCCTCTTACCGGCTGACATCGGTCTTTCATTCTGCCCGGCCGCCCTGAACATCACACATCCAACCAGATGTCGGCCTCGGACCCACAGTGTGTACAGACGGCGTGCCCCTTGGTCGCACCTTCACCCTCCGCAACGATATGGGGTGTCGCCCCGGCCAAAGGGTCTTCCAGTTGGCAGGTGACCACCATCTCGGCTTCGTTGCCGCAGTTTTTGCACTCACATACCTGTTTGAATTGCTTCGCCTGCATCATGGCACCTCCTGTGCTTGCAGCAATGCGGACCTGAAGCCCGCGTGTTATTATCCAAAAGAACGGCTGCCCGCCGGCGCCGCCCATCCAGCCGAATCACACTTTTCCCGTGTACGGAAGAAGTGGGGTCGGCAACCAGTGTTATTTCAATAATGATGATTTTTTGCGGAATAGCGAGCAGGCAAGCACATTTTAGATGCTGGATGCCTTGTGTGGTGGACGATACCATATCAGATCGGACAGGATCCCTCCATTACACGCAACACTTCTCCAAAAGTAGGTGGGCATTGCCCACCACCGCGCTATTCCCCAAGCGATTGGATAGACACCGGAGCGAGCATAGCGATGAAACGCTAATATGGCCAATCACAAACGTCATCAACATAAGACAAATGGTGGGCGATGCCCACCCTACCTATCTGTGTTACTTCAATAATGAGGATTTTTTGCAAAATAGCGAGCAGGTACATTTCAGATGCTGGATGTCTCGCGCTGATCATTGACATAAAATAGCTGTTTCGGTATGCTCGCCCGCGTCAAGAGCTGTATCCTTCAGAGTTTTATCTTTTTTCAGATCAGGAGTGCCCGTGCCCAAGGCCATGCAAACCCAATACTGCTTTATTCGGAAAAAGGCCAATGGACAACCCCAATCCTGATCTCCTGTTGGCCGAGGAATTCGTCCAGCATACCCACTGCAACATCTTTTTGACTGGCAAGGCCGGTACCGGTAAGACCACCTTTCTGCATGCCATCAAGAAAAAAACCCACAAACGCATGGTGGTGACAGCGCCCACGGGTGTAGCCGCCATCAATGCCGGCGGCGTGACCCTGCATTCCTTTTTTCAAATTCCATTCGGTCCGTTCGTTCCCGGCAGCGAAGCCTTTACCGCCCGTCACAAGATCAGGAAAGAAAAAACGAATATCATCCGAAGCCTCGACCTGCTGGTCATCGACGAAATCAGCATGGTGCGGGCCGACCTGCTCGATGGCGTAGACAGCATCCTGCGACGCTACCGCCGCTCGGACCTGCCTTTCGGCGGCGTGCAGGTGCTGATGATCGGCGACCTGCACCAACTCTCGCCCGTGGTCAAGAAAGAGGAATGGCAGATCCTGCAAGATTACTACGATTCACCCTATTTCTTCAGCAGCACCGCGCTGGGGCGCACCGAGCTGATTTCCATAGAGTTGAAACACATCTATCGCCAGTCGGATCAACACTTCATTGAACTGCTCAACCGCGTCCGCGACAACAGGCTCGACCCGGACAGCCTCAAACAGCTCAATGCCCGTCACAACCCGGGTTATTCACCGCGCGACGGAGAAGGCTGCATCACGCTGTGCACACACAACAGCAGCGCCGATGCGATCAACAATGCCAAAATGAAAAGTCTGCCGAGCAAAAGCCGCCGGTTCGTTGCCGATGTGGACGGCGATTTTCCCGAACACGTCTGTCCGACCGCCGCCGCCCTGGAGTTGAAAACCGGGGCCCAGGTGATGTTCATCCGCAATGACATGACGGCCGACAAATGCTACTTCAACGGCAAGATCGGCGCAATCGTCGGGATGTCGGCCGATACCATCGAGGTCCGTTGCCCGGGAGAAGCAGGCACGATCACGGTCGACAAGACCACCTGGGAAAACATCGAATACACCGTCGACCCGAAAACCGCCGAGATATCCCAGAAAGACATCGGCACTTTCCGCCAGTACCCCCTTAAAGCGGCCTGGGCCATCACGATCCACAAGAGCCAGGGACTCACTTTCGACAAAGCCATCATCGACGCCCAAGCCGCTTTTGCCTTTGGCCAGGTGTATGTGGCCTTGAGCCGCTGCCGGACCTTGGAGGGCATCATACTCAGTTCGCCGCTGACCTTATCCTCCGTGAAGACCGACCCCACCGTTCAACGTTTCGTGACGGAGGCTGCCGCCGACCCGCCATCGCCGCAAAAGCTTGCGGCAGCCAAAAGCCGTTACCAGCAGCACCTTTTGCTGACGTGTTTCGACTTCGAGAGACTGCGCGGCCTGCTCGGCCGTCTGGCAGCGCTTGTGCGCAACAACGCCGAAGTGATTCAGGTCACGGGCGGCGATTGTGATGAAATCCGTCAACACGCCACGGCGCAGATTTGTGACATCGGTGAAAAGTTCAAGCGGCAACTGCAAGGCATGTTCAGCGACGCGGCTTTGCCGGCCGACGATGCGGCCATTGGCGAAAGATTGTCCAAGGCTGCCGTCTATTTCAATGAAAAGATCACGGCGCTGCTTGGCCCCTATCTTGAAAGATTCTCTCTGGAGACAGACAACAAGGAAATTCGCAAGCAAATCACCGACACCGTAAAGCACCTGAAGGAGGAAACCGCGATGAAGCTGTCCGGGATTCTATCCTGCCGCGACGGCTTTTCGCCAGGACGGTATCTGCGGGCGCTTTCAACTGCGGTCATGGACACAAGTCAGGAAAAACCCAAAGCCCCAGGCATCACCTACGCCAAGGCAGACGTTGCCAACCCCGAACTGTTCGAGGCCCTGCGTGAATGGCGCAAGCACACGGCAGCCGATGAGGGCCTCGCCCATTATCAGGTCATGCACCAAAAGACCTTGGTGCAGATCGCGGTGCGGCTGCCCATCACCATCGCCGACCTGAAAAAAATCAAAGGCATCGGCAAACGTCTGGCTGAAAAGTACGGCCACGCACTTACGACGATCGTCTCCGATTACTGCCGCAAACACAACATCGATCAGGTAGACCTGCCCGAAACCGCAGCCATCGCGCCATTCATGGAGAGTGATGTCAAAGCAAAAGAAGACACTAAAAAAGTCAGCCTCGAATATTTCGAGAACGGAATGACCATCCCGCAAATCGCCGCTCAGCGGGGACTGACGATCGCAACGATCGAAAGCCACATGGAATACTTCGTGTTAAAAGGCGAAGTAAATTTGACCGGTATCATATCGGATGCAAAGCGCCACACGATCGAAAAAAAAATCACCCAGCTTCAGGTCAGATCGATGAAGAAGTTGAAAGCGGCCCTCGGCGATGACTGCTCCTTTGGCGAAATCAAGTTGGTCCTGGCCCACCTCAAACATCATACTCCACAGTAACTTGGTCTAATGAAAATCATCGATGCCACCATTATTGCAAAAATTAAATTTGTAACCCTTTTCGCCGTTTCCTATCTGGATCGCAAAGGCAACGTCAAACGCTGGCACATGATCAGCCGAGGCGACCAGCCCAAGTGCATCACCGGCCAGCACCAACGCCCCGATGCGGCAATCATTGTCCCCTATCACCGCCAGGAGGACAAACTGGTGGTGATAAGGGAGTACCGCGTCCCTGTGGGGGACTATCAGTATGGTTTTCCAGCAGGGCTTCTGGACCCCGGCGAAACGCTTGCGGACACGGCCGGCAGAGAATTGCGCGAAGAGACCGGTCTGGAGTTGGTCAAGATATACCGGCACAGTCCCGCTGTTTTCACCTCTGCGGGCATTACCGACGAAACCATCGCCATGGTTTTCGCCGAAGTCGACGGCATACCCAGCACAGACCACAACACCGACTCAGAGAATATCGAAATCTTTTTAATGGACCGGCAACAGGCGCGCGACTTGCTGCAGCGCAGCGATATCGTCTTCGGGGCGCGGGCCTGGCTGGCCCTGGACGCTTTCTCACAGATGGGAAAAGCCTATATATACGGAAATTAGAGTCACTTTCCGGGTACTCTTTCCAATCTTCTCAAACCAGTTTCGATCAGACAAGTCGCTTACTGTCGATAAACCTGAACGATACTTCGATGGTGACTCTTAAAACGCCGGTAAAGCCGCTTGCCGTTCAATCACCTTGATAATGTGCAGCACCGCGGCGTTCACCGGCGTGGCCACCTGATGCTGCTCACCCAAGGCCACCACCTTGCCCGCAAAAATGTCCACTTCCGTTTTGCGGCCCGCTTCGACATCCTGCAACATGGAGGTCTTTCCGTGCGGCGCAAGGCTTGCCAGCACCCGACCCCACTCGTCCATATCCTTGTCGGTAAAAACAATGCCGGACTTGGGTGCGAGCGCCACGACTTCGGCCATCAGCATCTCCATCAGTGCGCGGGCATCCGGCGAGTTCTGAAAAATGCCGTATGGCGCGCGCAGCACGGCCGAGGCTTGGTTGATGCCCACATTGATCATGAATTTCCACCACATGAAACGTTTGATATCTTCCGGCACCTGGTTCGGAATCCCGGCCCAGGTCAGCACCTCGCCCAGCCGTTCCACCCGGTCACCAGCGGTTTCGGCTGTGGGTCCAAAAAGGATTTTGCCGCGATTTCCATACGTGAAGTTCAGGCCGTCGCGCACAGCGTCGATGCCGACGGCGATGGCATACACCAGTTTTTCCATACCATACCGTGCGCCGATGATCTCCTCGCTCTCCAACCCGTTCATCACTGACAGGATGGTGGTATGATCTGCGACCAAGCCATCGATCAGTGGCAGCGACTCGGCCAGATGGTGATGTTTCAGGGCAACCATAATCAGATCGGCCGGTTGCACCGCCTCATCCGGGCGGACCATCGCCACATCATAATGCTGGCCGTTAACACTCACCCCCTGCCGCTTGAGCTTGTCATAACGTTCGCCCTCGGCCACGAACGAGACCGCAATATCGCCAGCCTCTGAAAACATAGCCGCATAGGCCGCCCCCATGGCACCCGCGCCCAGAATGGTCACATTTCGAATTGCTGTCATCTTCTTCTCCCGGAGGAAAGTGATCGATCATCGCCAACTGCGATGTTATACTTAATTGGGTTGCCGAGTATTCGAAACGCATCGTAAATGTCACATCGGCCGAGACAAGAAAGCTACAATGCTTAAATTGGTAAGTCAACCGTCGGATTGGCACACAGTGCGGCGATCCGGGTGGGGTGGTTCGCGCCACGTCAGCCATGAGATTACATGCGGCCTAAGGTGGGAAGGGAGGCATCATGAACATTTTGCTGGTTTACCCTGAATTTCCGGAAACATTCTGGTCATTCACCTACGCCCTGCGCTTCATCAAGAAACGTTCGGCCTACCCGCCACTTGGCCTGCTTACCGTCGCCGCCCTCTTGCCCGAAGCATGGCCCAAGCACCTTATCGATGAAAACATAGAGGAACTCAAAGATGAAGATCTGGCCTGGGCGGACATGGTCTTTATCAGTGCCATGGCGGTGCAACGCAAAGCGGCAGGGCACATCATCGACCGTTGTAAAGCCATGCATGTGCCCATCGTTGCCGGCGGCCCCCTTTTTACAGCGGAACCCGAGGCCTTCGCACAAGTGGATCACCTGATTTTGGGCGAAGCCGAGCTAACCCTGCCGGCATTTACCGCCGATCTGCAAACCGGATGCCCGAAAAAAATATACAAAGCCAACGCTTATCCCGACATACACGCGACCCCGGTACCCTTATGGGATTTGCTTCCCATGCAGCGTTATGCATCCATGAACATACAGTATTCCAGAGGATGCCCTTTCAACTGCGATTTCTGCAACATTACGTCTCTTTTCGGCCGAAAGCCGCGCACCAAGTCACCCCAGCAGGTGATCGCTGAACTGGATGCCATTTATCAAGCCGGATGGCGAGGCAATATCTTTTTTGTGGACGACAATTTTATCGGCAACACGCGCACTCTTAAAGAACATTTGCTGCCGGCCCTGATTGAATGGCGCAAAGGTAAAAAAGGCTGCGTGTTCTTCACGGAAGCCTCGATCAATCTTGCCGATGACCCCGAACTCATGGCCATGATGGCCGAAGCCGGATTCGACTCGGTGTTTATCGGCATCGAAACCCCGGATGAGAACAGCCTTACCGAATGCTGCAAGACGCACAATAAAAACCGGGACCTGCTGCAGGATGTCCACAAAATACACCGCGCTGGGTTGCAGGTCATGGGCGGCTTCATCGTCGGTTTCGACAGCGACACACCTTCTATCTTTCAACGCCAGATCGATTTCATTCAGAGAAGCGGCATTGTAACGGCCATGGTTGGCATGCTTCAAGCCCCTCCGGGAACCCGGTTGTTTGAACGCCTTACGCGAGAACATCGCGTTTGCCGAGAGTTTTCCGGCGACAATGTCGATGGCCGGACCAATATCATACCGGCTATGGGCCAGGACAAACTGATCGATGGCTATCGTGCAATTATGAAGCAGATCTATTCTCCGCGTAAGTATTACCGCCGGATCCGACGCATTTTAGCGGAACTCAAGGTGCCTGCGGCCAGAACGCCCGCCGATTTTCAGAAAGCATTGGCGTTTCTGCGCGCCTGTCTGCGGTTGGGTATTTTGGGGAAAGAAAGATTCCAATACTGGCATCTGTTGACATGGACCCTGGTTCGCAGGCCCAGGCTGCTGCATTTGGCGGTTACCCTGGCCATCTACGGCTATCATTACCGGAGAATATGCGAAATCCATATCCTTGGGCAGCGGCGCCCTGTAATGCCTCGACTATCGGGTTTTCAAACCCCGGCGATCGGGGCAGGTGGTCGGCGCCACCATCCGCTCGATTAAGTGAGGCTCGGTATACGCCGTCGGCCGACGTTTGGAGCAAGAACATGTATGATACGTTGCATGATAAAAAGGATGCGGCGATCCACCTGATCAAGAATCGCCATATGGGCATTCACTGGGCAGTTCGGTGCGTTGCATTGGTCGCAGTACTGGTATTTGCGACCCCTCCCGCCAGCGCCGCGTCTGAACCTGAATGCCCCGGCATTCACGTCGATATCCTGAACATTAAAAACAGCACCGGAACCATCGGGTGTGCGCTTTTTGAATCACCAGAGGGCTTCCCGTTTGCGTTCATGCGCTTTGCAACCCATATAATCGTCTTGAAAATCCAGGATACACAGGCCCGCTGCGATTTTGTGGCCATCCCTCCGGGGACTTACGCACTGGGCGTCATTCACGATGAGAATATGAATGGCGAGCTTGACACCAACTGGTTGGGCGTTCCAAAGGAAGGCTACGGCTTTTCAAACGAAGCAAAAGCCACGCTCGGCCCGCCGGCCTTTTCTGCAGCCGCCTTCTCCTACGGGGGTCAAGATATGGCACTGTCGATCCGCTTGGATTACTGAATACCCGTCATCTCTTTGCGGTTATTTTTCACCTATGGCAATAGCATTCGATCTATCGTCTTTTTGCTTCCTTTTCTCCTTTATGGTGTTTTTGCTTTTTTTATGATCTTCGCGTTTGCCTTTATCTTTTTTACTCTTGTCGCCCATATCAGCCTCTTTCGGTTTCGTTAGCGTCCACTTTCGGGATCGGCACTGACGAGGTGATCCGCTGGGTAGTCCGCGCCACGTCAGCCATGAAGTTTATTCTATTAATGGGCAAGGTGATGCCCCTTTTTTACTAATCAATATTCATGCCGCGATACGTTATCCGGGCTGCAAACTCTATTGTTTTGATATCATTGAAATAGATGATATTAAAGCGGAGCGAAACGGGATAGAAAGAGGCATCGCCAGCGATCACATATGACCATTGATCATATGTGACCTATTGTATGGATTCCATCCGCGCTGATTTCGAAAAACACATATTGGTCATCCATTTCGCTCCAGTGACTAGTGGCGAAGTGCATTCGGGATTGGCACGGATGAGGTGATCCGGCTGAGTGGTCTGTGCGCCCCGTCAGCCACTCACACCCGTATCTCACTTGACCGAGGTGGATACCCAGAAAAAACATTTTGAATTAGGAAGATTTCATGATTAAATATCCGCTGAACTAGATTCGACAGATGACTTGAGTTGGGGTTGCCCCCCTGAAGGGCGACATCAAGAACCTGAATCCGGCGCTTGACGCGGCAATCACTGACCTCTCGATTGGAATAGCATGTCTGCCCCCACGATCTTCGCCCTCAGCGCTGTCACCCAACGCATTCAGCAAATCCTTCAGCCAGCCATCGGCAAGACCTTCTGGGTTAAAGCAGAAATTTCCTCGGGCCGCGAACGCGGCGGCTCCTTTTATTGTGATCTCGTCGAAACCAATGCCCAAGGAAAAATCATCGCACAGATAAAGTGCACGATCTGGTCGCGGGATCTGATCGCGATCCGAAAAAGGTATTCGTGCCGGTCAGCCCACCCAAACCACCGTTTACGACGGCCAGGTGATCAGCACGGTCGAACGGATAGAAGGAACGTGAAATGACAGGCGATCCAATTTGCAGCGACAGCGGTAACGGCGATAAACTGACCTATGAGCAAAAAGTCACCCAACTGGATGAGATCCTGACCCGCCTGGACAACTCGGAAACGCCCATCGACTGTCTGGCCGAAAACGTCAAATTGGGCGCCCGCCTGATCAAAGAGTTGAACACCAAGCTCAAAAAAGTGGAAACAGAAGTACGCGATGCGTTCAAGGAGCTTGAAGATGACATCACCGAAGTGTGAACTGGGCCTGGTGATCGCGCATGAAAAACTCAGCGCGGACGCCTTGCGCGGCCTGATCGAGGAGGTCGTCACGCGCGAGGGCACCGACAACGGCTATACCGAAGCCACCCTGGAGCGGAACGTCGCCATGGTCATGGGACAATTGCGCCGCAAAGAAGTCGTGGTGGTCTACGATGAAAACACCCGGACGGCCAATATCGTTCCGGCCCACCACCTGCGACAAACCCAGACCGGAAACAAATGATGACGGTACCTGCACATACGGCACCATGCCCCTTCAACGCGTAGGGGCGAACCTGTGTGTTCGCCCCTGCGGGTGCAAAAACCAACACCAGGCAATCATTGGTGCGGGAGAACCAAGGGTCGCGTCCCAACATGCCAGCACCCTGACCTTGCGTCACGTGGGCGACCGCCGGTCGCCCCTGCAGGAGTGCTGGCGGCGGCGTGCTTAGCCGCGCCAGAGGAAATGGCAAAGGCTTAACGCCTTTGCTTTTCATTTACGGACGCAGTATCTTCCTGTTGTTTGAGCTGCTTTTCAGCCTCGGCAATCACTTCATAGACATGCAAAATTACTGCGGGCGTGAGCGTCTGAAAATTTCCAGGCGTTACCTGGATCATCTTCAGCGCTGCCGAGAATCGGTCTTCCTTGTACATAGCCATGCTGGACTCCCTGTAAGTTGAATAGTTTAAACCCATACCATGGCCAGCCCTACCGCGCAATCGTTTACCCTGCATCCAGGTGGCGGGATCATTCGTCAGACGGACATGTCCCCTTTTGACACATCACATGCGGGTCCGTGACAGGAAACGACTGCATTCTGACGTGCATTTCCTTTCATGTGGCGCGCGTGTTGTTTGATGGCGGCGATTAATTCCGCCGCCTGAACGTCTTTTTTCAAGTAAGCCTGTGCGCCCGCATTGTGCATGCTTCTTTGTTTGTCTTCACCGCCATACATTGATAAAGCTATCACAGCGATTTCGGGGGCTTCATTTTTGATCATGCAGGTTGCCTCGGCCCCATTCAACAGCGGCATGGAGTAGTCCATGAGGACCACGTCCGGGCGCAGCTGAAGCGCAAAAGCAACTGCCTGTTCACCGTCCGATGCTTCCGCAACCACTTTAATGTCGGACTGATTTCGCAGCAACGTCGCCAATCCCTGACGCATTACAGCATGGTCGTCTGCAATCACGACAGAAATGGCGTCCGTTTCTCCATTATCCTCGTTTTCAATGTATTCGGTTCTATTGGGAAGCCCATTGCTGACTACTTCCTCCAGAATAAGAGGAATTATTAAAGAAAACCGGCTGCCCTCGTCCGGGACGCTGTCGACAGTGAAAGAGCCGCCGAGCGCAATGGCCCTCTCCTGCATACTGAACAACCCCAATCCGCCATCGATACCCCCGAAAATCTTCAGCCGAACCGGATCAAATCCCACACCATCGTCGGCCACCATGATCGTTAATAACTTTCCCGATCGGGTCAGCTCAAGAGAAACATGCTTTGCCCTGGCATGCTTGGCACAATTGAAAAGCATTTCCTGTACGCTGCGATAGACAAAGGTGATGATGTCTTCGTCAATCGGATCACTGCCGATGTCAATGGCCGTATGAATCTCAAAACCATACTGTGCGCCCAAGCCGGCCGCCTTATTGTGTAGAGCGTCTTTCAGGTTTCCACCGATCACAAATGCGGGATTTAATTCATGACTCAAGTTTCTGGAAGCATTCATGGCTTGAGAAAGGATATCGAAGATCGGTTGCGCCGCTTTCTGCGCCATTTCATTATTCAGATCCCCTAAAAGGATCTCCGTTTGCAGTCTGGCGGAAGCGATCATCTGCTGCAGATCGTCGTGAAGAATCTGCGCAATGCGCTTGCGCTCGTTGTTTTCGGCCCTGGTCAGTTCCAAAGCAATTTTCTGCAACAGCTTGGTACGTGAACGCAACTCTTCATTGGTCCGGACCAGATCCTCCAACAGGTCCCTCACCTCGTATTGACGCCGTCTGGCCTCCAGAGCGGAATGAATGATGCTCGTGAACACCGATTGTTTGACCGGCCGTTGGATCACAATGATCTGGTTCCGCGTCGCAAACTTGTCTAAAAACCGTATATTATCCGGTCGGCCGATCAGAATGATTCCCGGCAGGTCGGACCAATCGGGTTGGTTGTCGAGCGCTTCGGTCATTCGCCCCAGAGAGTTGTCGGAAAAGGTCTCATCGCCGACAATAAACGGGCCACATCCCCTGCAAATCTGCTCCAGCAAGACATGCATCGATTCGCAGATAAGTACATCTACACTTTCCTTCTCCAGCATTTTGCTGACCAGTTCGGCATCTCGACCAATCGGCAGCAGCATCGGAACAGTCATCCGTTCAGGCATCTTCTCTCGTTCCTGGTGCAGTGGCATCATCAGCGCTCCTGTTCATGGTCAAGCAGGAATTCCGGTTTGCCGACGTAGGTCGGATTTCCGGTAAGTACACCGTTGAAATCCGCCAGCGGCTGTCCCACCTCGCAGCCATTGCTTGCGATTTTAAACTCCCGGATAGTATGCTCGTGAAATCCATGGCGTTTTTTGATTACGGCAATGCAACGCCGTATCTTGCCCATCGCTTCAAAATGTCTCAGTACAATAATGGTATCGGCAATATAGCTGGCATCAAAATCCGTTTCAAGGTTGCCGGACGAACCGAATTTGGTCACCACCATGATCGTCAGGACGCCGATCCCGCCCAGATAACTGAGCAGTTCGTGTATCTGCGTCAACAGCAATTTTTCCTCCGGCATGACATTCAGGTAGCCGGTGATGCTGTCGATCAACACCACTTTGGCCTTTTTTTCCTCAACGGATTCGCGCACGTCGTGAGCAAATTCGCCTGGGGACAAGTCCCCGGCACTGATCTGGCGCAGGTCGACCAAGCCCTTTTCGATATAGCTGGCCATATCAATGTTCAACGAAGCGCAGCGCCGCAGGAAGGTTTCTTTGCGCTCATCGAAGAGAAATATAACCGAGTGCTGCCCCTGTTTTGCAGCGGCCTGAACATAGAGACTGCCCAGTGTGCTTTTGCCGGCACCTGTGCTGCCTGTGACCAGGCAGGCCGTTCCGGTCTCCAACCCCCCTCCCAAAAGGTCGTCAAGTGCTTGGATGCCACTCGGCAGCACTTGCCATTTGCTGTGCTTTAAAGCGACGCCGGCCTTGGGCCAGGTAAATATTTCAATGCCTCCGGTATTGATTCGGTAATTCTGGTAACCCGAATTGTATTTGTGGCCCCTCATCTTTTTAATGATCAGTTCCCGACGCACTTGCCCATAGGCGGGAGTTTTCATCTCCAGCGAAATCGATCCATGAACGATGGTGTAGAATTCCGGAGAAAGCCGCCGGGTATCGCTGGAGGTGAGCAAACTCGTGCATCCCAGTGCATGTATAATATCCCTGAGTTTAAGAATCGATCTCCTCAGTTGTTGCCAACTGTCGGTGAGCATGGACAATTGGGTGACCGAATCCAGCAACAAACGATCCGGCCGATACTGCTCGATGGCCTCGACCACCGCATTGGCAATTTCGCCGAACTCGATGTCGCCGGGCGGGAATACGGTTTGCACGGAAAGGGCGGATTCTCTCACATTATGGGGCAATTCCATCAAGTACAGATTATCCAGGTTCCAGCCGTGAGATTTTGCAACGCCATACAGCTCATCACGTGTTTCGATCAAGCTCACCATCATTGCCCGCTCGCCGGTTCGCACGCCTTCAAGCAAAAACTGCAAGCCCAATGTCGTCTTACCGACCCCCGGAGGCCCCTCCAGCAGATAAGCCCTGCCCCGGGGCAACCCACCGTTTATAAGGGAATCCAATCCAGGGACACCCGTCATCGCAAGTCCAGACTTATGGTTAGCATCCGTCATAGTCACCATCCGTTGATTTTATCAGCTATACGCCTAACCTACTGCCACTGAACGTTTTTTCGTCCACCAATATAAGGCCATTCGTATCATCATCAAGCCAATGGATCATACCCGTATGCGCACTCCCCTACCGTTTCAGAGACCAGTGCGGCGGGTTTCGCCACCTACCAGGGCCAAACTCCCATAAAGCGCTAAAGTGCGGTTCGTGCCCAAATACAGGAATCTGGCTATCCACTTCGGCCAAGTGAGATGCGGGTGTGGGGTGACGTAAAAAAGCCAAAGCCCCGGTGATCCGGGTGGGTAGTCCGTGATAATCCCGAATACACTTCACCAATTGTCACTGGAGCGAATTGGATAACCAAATACAGTAATCTAGTTACGCACTTCGCTCCAGTAAGACACAAGTATGGAGTGACATAAGAAAGTTACGTTGTCACTTTTAGAACCTTTAACAAAAGCATGAACGTAAAAGCATGCAACATGGGGAGATGAGCACATCAAATCGACAGAATGCCTTCCTTTACACTTTAAACTTTACACTTAACACTTGTTGGATAGACTTGGCCGACTATTATTGCCGCTGTTCGAAGCGGCAGGAAATTGCCGCGTTGAGGTTCACTCGGATATGTTATACAGTTGTATCCTGGTTATCGATTCGGTTGCCACCACGCCTCAAAGGAGAAGGGAAACCCATGTCAAACAGAATGCGGAAAAGAATTCTGACAGCTGGTCTCACCATTGCGTTTCTGTACCGCATCGTGCGACTCTACGCCGCTACGTTCAGGTTAACCGTGCAAAACGAGCAACCTTGGATGGCGCGCGTCGAAAGCGGCAAGGCCGTGGTATTGTGCTGCTGGCATCAGCAGTTTTTCTCCGCGATCCGGCATTTCAGAAATTACCGCCCCTACAATCCCCCGCTGATGATCTCCATGAGCGCAGATGGCGAGTTGATAGCCGGGATTGCCACGCGCACGGGATGGGATATTGTAAGGGGGTCATCTTCCAGAGGAGGACGTGATGCCCTGCGAGGGATGGTTTCCAGGCTCAGGGCAAGAAAGCTCGCAGCCCACATCGCGGATGGTCCCCGCGGACCGGCCGGCATCGTCAAGGCCGGGCTCATAAGCCTGTCCCAACGGGCGCAAGCCGACATCGTCCCCTTTTATATCACCGCCGATCGGGCCTGGTTTTTTAAAAGTTGGGATAGCTTCATGCTCCCCAAACCTTTTGCCCGGGTGACATTGCGCTTCGGCGAGACATTCCCTGTACCCGAAACGAATACGCCTGAAGAATTCGAAGACTTGCGCCTGAACATAGAAGCCCGCATGCAGAAAGGACTCGTCACGCCTTAAAGCCAGTCAAACCGACTACCCTATTTCGCTCAAATCTATTCCAAGAGCGTCTGCAACGTCTTTGCCGTAAGCAGGGTCCGCTCAGGCAATTGCCGATGTGGCGGATCTTGATTTCACGGGGCGCATCACCCATCGCGCGCGCAGTATTGCCCAAAAAGGGCTTGCTGCTGCTCCGGGCTCATCAGACGAAACAACATGCAGGGCTGGGCGTAGTAATCATCATCTTCGCGGAAATTCCAGCGGTCCGCCGGGCCTTCCAGCGCCAAAGGCGGCTCGGCGTAATTGGGTTGCTGTTGCCACTGACTGTAGCTGTTGGGTTCATAGCCAAGAGTACTGCCATAATTGCCGTCGACCCGCATCGATCCGTCGCGATGAAAGCTACTTCCGGTTATTGCCCAGATGGGACCGGAATGGGTCAGGGCCGCTGTCCTACGTGCGGTCAAAACTGGATGGCCACTAGCCATCCGACCCTGCGATGCTTTTTTTAGACCCGACACGAGCTCAGCGCGCGTGGAACGCCCAATGCGGCCCAATAGTGGCTGAACGCTAAAGGCTCAAGCGACCTCTTCGACAATCCCGCGGATGCACCCGATAAAACCGCTCTTCAGCTTTTCCAGAAAATCGTGCCATTCGGCGCCGTATTTATAAAAGGCCATGCTGGCCAGTTTTTTAGTGAGTATGGTGTCGCGGTAGGGCTGCAGAAAGGCCGTGGCCAACTTTTGCAGAATCGCTTCCTTGCCGAGAATCTCGATCAGCACGGCGGGAATATACTGTTCCAACACACGCCAGATCAGCTGGCGGTCCCCCAGAATGGCCGGCAGGTTCTGTTCGCAGAGGGCCTGCAGTTCGAAGATGTGTTCGCTGGTTTTTTCCGAAAGCGCAAAAAGAGGGACACTTTGATCGGCTTCGTGGATCCGGATGAGCATCCCGGTCTCCAACCGCGCGTTGCGGTCGATGCGCGCCAGCACTTCGCGGATCAGCCGCCCGCGCGTTTCCATGTCCGCCATCAAGCTTGCTTCGTACTGCTCATCGAGCAGCAAGGCGCTGAGCACCTCGGCGATGGCGCTGGAAAAAACCCCACCCTTATTGGCGGTAATATCTTTGATAAGCTTGATGCCGGTTGTTGCGGCGATGGTGCGCCGGGCGGCCTCGTCGAAGAAGACATTGGCGCCTTCGACGATAAAGCGCAGCTCTCTGAACACCGCAAGAAAATGCTGGACATTGTCGCGGTTCACAGTGTCTTTAAGGCCACCGCAGGGAATGAACGCACCGATATCGGCCATGCGGATGAAGCGCCTGCTGCCCGGGTCCGACAGGAAATTGCGGTGGAACAGGGCTCCGTTATCCACCACCGTGCCGTCGGGAAGCCGCACATGGCTGGCCGCAAGCGGCACCCTGAACCCCTGGGGGCTGAGCGCATTCAGTGGAAAATCGAGCGTGTTCGCCCGCGGCGAGGTGTGTCGACTGAAGGCGAGCGTGATCAGTGCCTCCCGGTCGAGCCCCGCGGGGTCGAATAAAACCGAGCCGCCGTCGATGACCAGGCAGATTTTGCCCTTGTAACATTGGATCTGGTTGGCGCCCAGATCGCCGTCGGGGCCGCCGGTCATCATCAGGTTAAGATTCTCCTCATCGGCGCCATAGTGCGCGATCAAGGTCCTGAAGGTGGCCATGACGCCAGTGGTGGTCATGCCGCTGGTTTCGATCCGGTTGCCGATCCTGGCGAAAATCTCTTTTGCATCGGAAGTGACGACAACGGGTGCGCCGTTGACCTGCAGTTCAGTGCCCTGCGCTTGCCGATCGAAAAGGCCGAACAGGTCTCCGTTGTCCAAACGCCCGTACGCATCATGCGGGATGCCGATGCGCTTGCCCGTGGTCAGCGTCCGCCAGTAGCGATAGCCACGCGCACGGGCACGCTCGGCCACCGCATCCATCAACGCTGCGGTCCCTTCGTCGGGGCCGAAGAAGATCATCTCGGGCTTGCCATAGTAATCGATGACGGCCTCGTCTGCGAGCACCAGGTCGAGAATGCCCTCCGTGTAGTCGTACACAGCGTCCATTGCGTGGCCGGCATAAATGGCGTGCGGGACCAAGACCCCTTTGGCGCCGCTTTCGCAGATATCTTTGTGTTTCAAGCGCTGGGCCCTGGGGCCGAGCGCATAATTGAGCAGCACAGCATTGTCGATGGCCGTAGGATGCGTGGCTTCGGAGACCCGCATGAGCCGCAGACCGCCCCTGGCGATATCGCCGGCCCGCATATGCGTGCCGCGCGCATAATGGCCGTTGACGAAAAAGATGCCGTAAACGAACTGCGCGAACACCAGTGGATCCAGGATACTGCAATCGAAACGGAAGGCAAACGCACGCTTCAAGGGTTTGTAAAAATTGGTTTTCAGGGTGCACGTGACCAGTTTGAGCATGAACAGGAAGATGTCACCGTAAAGCCGATTGTCCATGAACCGGGAGGAGACCATGGCGTCGAATGCGAGCGCCTGTTCCGCGAGCGCCGCGGAATTCATCCGGTGCTGGTTCTGCGGATCGAAGCGCTGTGCGAACAGATGATACAGAAACTGGATCAGGTCAGGATTTTCAAGAACCGCCTGCAGCACAAGATTGTGAACGTAGATGGCTTTGTTGGCGGTGTGGATCCGCGTCGCAAAAGCTTCCCTGTGGTCCTGTTCGGCCAAGTTCCGAAAAATTTCCTGGTCGGTGGCGTTGTCGCGCTCCTTGTAGATGAACAGGTGCGCAAAATCCACGACATTGCCGGCGAAAAGCATTTCGTTGAAAGTCAGTCGGCTATCGAGGTAGCACTCGACCACCCTGCTGAACGCGAAGGAGAGATATGCGCATACATCCCGCACCAGCGCCGTTTTTGTTTGCGGCGAAAGCGCGCCCATCACATACATGGAGCAAATGGATACAGGCACGGCCGATTTGGATAGATAAGGCTCCCAGTAGGCCCGCCTGAGCACCAGGCCATGGTCCAAAAACAACTTTCTGAAAACAGGCAGTTGCGGCTTGGGAAAATCGCTGCTGAACATCAGACGGGTCTCATCGGTTTCAGGCAGATAGGCGACCTCGATCAAAGGGGTGACGGCCTGCGCAACGTTCTTGAGAAAATCCTCGTAGCGCTGGCGGGTGGACTTCGGAGTGACCAGGTAATCGCCGGCCAGGGAAAACAAAAACCGCGATCCGGCAAACTGATCCCGCGAAAAATCCATGACCGTCTCCGGCCGCACAATATAGGTATAGTACCCGCTTTCGGGACTATGGTAGTACTCGCGCCGATGACCGGCGATCATGTCCTCCAAAATCTTCTCCATGCTGTCCCGGGTCTCGTGGGTGGCAATGCGGACCCGGACATGGTTGTCTTCTTCCAGATCGAAAATGATATGGGCGACGCGGCCGACCAGAATCGCCTTTCCATCCTTGAAAGCAATGCTGGTGGCAATGGCAGCCAGGATATGTTTCAAAGAGCCCTTGGTGAGGTTTTCGAAAAAATAGGCCGGCAGCCCAAGCTCCGCCAGCAGGATGCCGGCTGCGATGTTGATGCTGTTGGCGGTGAGCAGACACTCCGATGAGAGATCCACCACCGCCTCGTACAGGAGACTGGGGTCAAGATTCACGCGCCGAGCTTGTTCGATGATATGGTTGCCTGCCGAACCGATGGGGCATTGACCGTCCATGGGATCTCCTGCACCTGTCTGACGACTCATGATCGGCGTGCACCGTGAGAAGCGTCGTTATCATTCAGTCATCTGTCGGGACTGGCACCATGAGGTGATCCGGTTGGGGGACTGCGCCATGTCTGCCAGCCCAGCTACCCGGATCTCCGGGGTTGGAGTCCCGAAAGTGGCCGCATTAAGATAGGACTTTTCGGCAGGGCTGCAACTTTGAAGACACTCGCATCGAAATGTCTTACCACTTCGGCCTGCAATTCATGCGCGCAATGCATCTCACGTTGTTGCAATTGGCTGACGGCACCCCTGATTGAAAGAATATGTGGTAGTCACCGGTCAATAAATACTGGCCATCCCCTATGCCGGTCGCAGCTTCTTGATCTTACCTTGTAGACCAGCTTATCGGTTTGGCGCCCCAACCACGCATCCGAATCAGCGGGGATTGAAATCTCGAAAGTTGGCATGCAATAAATTTACAGGCAAAAAGGAGGGTATGAATGTCACCGAAGAAAATCTTTGTTATTTTTTCAATCATCATCAGTCTTGGCGTTGTGCAAGCGTGCAGTGAAGGTCCTGTTGAAGAAGCAGGTGAGAAAATAGACAACATGTTCGACAAAGGGCCGGCTGAAAAAGCGGGTGAAAGCATCGACGAAACAATAGACAAAGGTGCTGAAAAAGCAGAAGAAGCAGGAGAAAATATCAAGGATAAAGTGGATTAACCAAAATAAACGATTCTGGTTATCCACTTCGGTCAAGTCAGATACGGCATGGGGTGACGTAGAAAACCCCGGCGAGCCGGGACCACCATTTGTCTTATGTTGATTGCCTTTGTGATTGTGATTGGCCGTATTCAACGTTTCATCGCTATGTTCGACCGGTGTCTATCCAGTCGCTTCGGCGGGATCAATGTCAGCCAGGTAGGGTGGGCATCGCCCACCATTTGTCTTATGTTGATTGCCTTTGTGATTGGCCGTATTCAACGTTTCATCGCTATGTTCGACCGGTGTCTATCCAGTCGCTTCGGCGGGATCAATGTCGGAAACCGATAATGTTGTTTGCAGACAATTGTGGTGGGCAATGCCCACCCTACGACTGCAAATCTCTTTTCATACTCTCATATTCTTCTTTCGATATCTCTCCTCTGGCGAACCTCTTTTTAAGGATGTCCAAAGCCGTTTCGCCGTTTGCACTCTCAGATGAAGATGATCTTTTTTGCTGAGTAAACAGATATATGACCAAAAAAACCAGAACAATTAAAATGATCCACATAATCCACCCCCCATACCCATACATCATATGGCCATACCCGTAATTCATGCATCCTCCAAATAATCTAGTTTGTCATGGATCGCTGATTCATTCCGGATGCGGGCGGACCTCGAAAATCAATTTCCCAAGGGCCAAAACATAGCGCTGCCTGCTGAGCGAATGAGGCGTGCTTTCAGGCGTAGACCAAGATCCTTCAGGTCACTGTGGAATGAAATGATACAGCCATGTCTCGGTCAGGGCACCTTGTTCACCACGCAGATACAGACGCAGGTCGACCGGGTCAGCACTGTCGGCCACAAAGTCGAAATGGCAGCGCCAGCCGCCCAAAGAGGGCACGTAACGCGCAGTCAGGTCCATGATTTGGCCGCGCGCTGCTGTGGCGACCGGCTCGACCCTATCTTTACCTTTGTCTGTTGAGGTAAGCCCATCCAGGTTGGCGCCTTTGAAATCAATCACGAATTTGCGCGAGTTGACCCGTTTCTTGCCGGGCATCCCTCCCTCACCCGTGCGGGTTGCGATCACGCGACCACCCGTGGGCCCCACTGGCAGCTGCGACCCCCAATGGAGCCGGTACTTGAATGTGTGCGAACTTCCCGCCCGCACGGGATCGGCCGGCTTCCAAAAAACGACGATGTTGTCGAACGTTTCATCTGAAGCAGGAATTTCCACCAGATTCACCGCGCCCTTGCCCCAATCACCGAGTGGCTCCACCCACAGGGATGGCCGCCGGTCATAAAAGGCGCCATCGTCCTGGTAGTTATTGAAATCGAGGTCGCGCTGAAATAGCCCGAAACCCCGCGGCGTCTGATCCATGAAGGCGTTGACGTGGACAAAGGGCGGATTTACGAGGGGCCTCCAGATCCATTCACCGCTGCCGGTCCACATGGCCAATCCATCCGAGTCATGGATCTCCGGGCGGTAATCGTCGGCAAAACGTCGGTCGTTCTCCCCGTGATGATACATGGATGTCAACGGCGCAATGCCGATGCGCTCTATTGCGCGGCGCGGAAAAAGATGGGCCTCAACGTCCATGATTGTAAAATCGCCCTGTATGGATACGGCGAAAGTGTAGGCCCCGGCGATGCTGGGGCTGTCGAGCAACGCGTGGATGACCATTGCGTTGGCGTCTTTTTCCGGGCGCTCCAACCAGAAAGTCGTGAACAGCGGAAATTCTTCGGGAGTGTCCATGCCGGTATTGATAGCCAGACCCCTGGCCGAGAGGCCATATTGTTTGCTCGCCCCGACAGCACGAAAATAGCTCGCGCCCAGAAATGCAAAAAAATCACTCTCGACATCTGAACGGTCATAACCCCTGAAACCTGCAAATCCAAGATTGGCGGTTTCTGCAGGAGGTTCAACCGGTTTTCTGTACCGGAACATCTCTTGCCTGAATGTGATGGGGCGTGATTCTCCGCCCACAACCTCGTGAAGCATGACCGGATCATGGAAGTACAAACCCAAATGGAAAAACCGCGCGCGAAACGGAAGATTCAGATCTGACCACAGCGTATGCTCCGGATTGAAGGCAATGGCCTGGTAGGCGTCGTAATCGATTTGTTTAATCCATTCGGGAATGCTGTTCCGTGCAGGCGCATAAGGTTTTCGCGAAAGACTTTCGGCCTCGTGGATGAGGCGGTCCTTGCTGAATGACCGTGGCACGGCCTGATCCTGGGTGGCCTGAAGACGACCAGGCCATAAAAAAAGAAAACTCAAAAGAACGCCGATGATGAACCTGGAGCGAAGACTATTTTCCATTTTACCTTTCCATGTGGTGTCCGATTACAATAGCCCGGCCGCACACACACCCCCTGGCGCTTGTCGCCCTGACTTTGCAGATTGTAAGGAAAGTAGCTCTCCCCATTGTGGACTTTTTACACGATTTGGCCATAGGGGCATCTGTGTAAATGACCCGGGTAATGACCCTATGAGAAGGTGGATCTCAATCTGAGGCCAGGCGGCCGATCAACCACCAGTAAAGCGTCAGGGATAGCGCACGCAGGATGCTGCGCGCGCAGTCGCGTTTATGCGGAGGCACCAGCTTCACGATCCCCTGTGTGTTCAATTCAGCAACCCTCGTTACCGTTTCATCGAAGGGCTTCCACCTGTATGGGTGACGGCGGTCGCCTGGTGCGGGTGCAAAGACAGCATTCCAGCCAATCATGGGTGCGGGAGAACATGGCCTCGCCATTTTGCGCGATGACCGAAATACTGCGGTTCGCGCGGGCGACCGCCGGTCGCCCCTACAGCGAGCATCGTGCCCATAGGCTTTATGACCAAAAGCCTCGTGATCATCAAGGTGCCCCTTCGCTACAGGGATTCACCGAAATATCCCGCACCGGCGAACACAAGGTTTGCCCCAACAGGGTGACGATGACCTTTTCTATGATGCGTTTCCCGACAAGCCTCTTACGATGCGGCCATTGACAGTTCGTCCGTCCAGATTATGGTCAAATGCAACATACCCATATGAAAGCGTGCCCTTCCCCAGCAACCATGAAAGGAGATCGCAATGACTATAATCCGTGCCCTCGTGGCCCTTGCATTTTTCGCCACGTGTTCGGTGGCCGCCGCCGCAGACGGCCTGGTCGAGGTGAAAAGTCCCCACAATGCCAAGGAGACGATGAACCGACTGGAAGACATCGTCAAGCAACGCGGCCTGAACGTATTTGCCAGGATCGACCATGCTGCCGGCGCCGCAAAGGTGGGCAAATCCCTGGGGGCCACCGAATTGCTGATCTTCGGAAATCCCCAAGGCGGTACGCCGCTCATGGAATGCGCCCAGAGCGCCGGTATCGATCTGCCCCTCAAAGCACTGGTGTGGGAAGATGACGCCAAACAGGTCTGGATAGGCTACAACGACCCGGCATATCTTGCGCAGCGGCACGGAATCGCAGATTGCCCGGCCGTTGAAAACTTGCGCAAGGCACTGGCCGGTCTCGTCGAGGCAACCATTACTAAATAATTAAATCTGGTTATGCACTCCGCTCCTATGGGCCAAGTTTTAAGTGTAAAGTTTAAAGTGTAAAGGAAGGCATTCTGTCGATTTGACATGCTCACCTCTCCATGTTGAACGATTTGACGTGCATGCTTTTGTTAAAGGTTCTAAAAAAAATGACAACGTAACCTTTATGACAATCCATACCTGTGTCTTACTGGAGTGAAGTGCATAACCATAATTAAAATTAACTTTCGGCAATGGCACGTAGGGAGGTGAGCCGGGACGGGTGGTCCGCGCCACAGTCAGCCATGAGAATTTCTGCGGGCGACCGCCGGGTGCCGCTACAACGGTGGGCGCAGAGTGGTTTGGGCCGCACTGTTTGAGCGCCGGGAACTCGGATCAGCAAGTATAGAGCGCCGCTGGGGTTCACTGAACCCCATGCGGGCTAAAATGCATGCGCCCCCCTTATCCGGATGGCGGATCCGCATCCCAGATTCGCTTGAAGACCCAATACAAACGTTCTGTGCCGCGTTCGCCCCTGATACGCTCACCTTGCGTGGGAACAGGATGTGGATTTCTCATCTGCGCAATCTTGAAACGAAAGAAATAGATGGGTTCCATCCCCATTCGCAAATCAGCAAAAACGATGGCGCCATCGTGGTTCTGAACTGAATAAAAGCCATGCGTGAACCATTGCAGCCGTTGCACCGGCCAATGTTCGCCGAGGCCGTCCAACAGCCGTTCATTGCTGGGATAATGGGTGAAACGAATAGCCCTGTCTTCATCCAACAGAGAATAAAAGCCTTCATAGTATCCCCGGTCATCCATCACGAGCACCCGCCACAACAGCGTATTGAATGGCGTCGGTACGGTCAGAACCTTTTGATAATCGATATTTTGCCGCGCTAAGGCGTCTTTGACCGTGTCGTTCACATAAAGCTTGGCGCCAATGCTCCAGACCAGGTAAACGGTGCTCAAGGCCAGAAAAAAAGTGTTGAAGCGATGGCCGCGATCGCCCTTGCGAGACATGATGGCCGCAGCCAATACGCCGCCGATCAAGGGGATCGAATAGGCCGGGTCGATGATGAACAGGGTCGACCACATGACCGGCGGTGTCGTTAACGGCCACAGGATCTGGGTGCCGTACACCGTCAAACCATCCAGAAAAATGTGGGTGACCAATGCCAGAAAGACCAGCACAAACCACCGGGAACGGTACTCACGCGTGCCCGGATGCATCTTGAGAATCAGCCATACAAAGGCAGGCGTCAGCGCGCTCAGCACGAAAATCGAGTGGCTGAACCCGCGATGGTAGGTGAACGTTTTAACGGCGCTGTCGAAGGGAATAAGCACATCCAGGTCTGGAAACAGCCCGCAAAGGCCCCCCCATAAAATAGCGCGATTGCCGATGCGGCGCCCCAATGTGGCTTCCCCCACAGCTGCACCCAGTGCTATTTGCGTAACTGTATCCATAGCAACCACCACTTTCGATATATGTCGGACCCATCACCCGGTCTTGGGATCATCCCTTTTGGCCACTGCTCACGATCAGCCAGCATGCCCAATCCAACGCATAGTAATGATTGCACGCGCGTATGCAAAAAAACATCGCTCACCGCACACTCTTGAGACCACCGAAGGGATGGTTCTCAGACAACAACCATTCTGATCATTGTATAATAAATTGATCTTCCTGCGGACCATGCGCGAACCCTTTTCACCGTGTTATCGCAAGGGGTTCCACCTGCAGGGGCGACCGGCGGTCGCCGGTGCGGGAGCAAAGCCACCATCCCCGGCACTCATGAGTGCGGGAGAATGTTTCCGCGCCAGCCTGTGCGATGACCCGAATGCAAAGGTTCGCGCCGGCGACCGCCGGTCGCCCCTACAGCGCGCATCGTGCCCATAAGCATCATGAACACAAGCCTCATGACCATCAAGGTGTCCATTCGCCCCCAGGTCGCCCAAGATAGAACGATGTTTCATTTCTGAAATGCGGCCCATACGCAAATGCGGTTGCCCGGCGTGCAACCGTGCAACCGTTGCAACCGTCATGACGCTTGACAACCGGGTATTCGGTCGGATAATGTGGCCTAAATTATCGGAAAGTTCACCGACTGGTCAACGGCCTCAGCGAAACGGACCCTCTGACCAGCCTGCATAAGTCGTCTTCCATCCTGCCTTTTTTCAAAAATTCAGGAAAAAAACCTCTTCAACTTTCTGACATCACGGGTGCGTATTTCAGCACCATGGGTGCATATTTGATTGGACTGACTCCCGTCCCAGGATTGTGGGCGACGGGGCCTGAAGTTGCGATGCCGCGCGGGAAAATCGATGCGTACGGTACCGCGAGTCTGAATTCAAGCACAGCCGGCACAGCCAGCACAGCCAAGTATGTGAATCCCGTTGCAATTATTCAGTACGACCAAGGAGAAGTACAAACACATTTATGAATAAACGTTTGAAAGTTAAACCTATTGGCGGCTTGGGCGAAATCGGCAAAAACATGACCGTGCTCGAGTACGGCCGCAATTTGATCATCATCGACTGTGGCGTCATGTTTCCCGAAAACGACCTGTTGGGGATCGATCTCGTGCTGCCCGACTTCGATTACATTGTCAAAAACAAGCATCGGTTGCGCGGTATCGTGCTGACCCACGGTCACATGGACCATATCGGCGGCCTGCCCTACCTGCTCAAACGGGTCAACGCACCTGTGTACGGCACGGATCTGACCTTGGGGATGGTGCGACGCCACCTGGAGGAAGCAGGCCTTCAAGACCAAGTGACCCTGGAAAGAATCGACGACAAGAAAACGATCCATTTAGGCCCGTTTCAGGTGAGCCCCTTTGCGGTGGCGCACTCGATTCCCGCTTCCGTGGGACTGGTCATCGACACCCCCGTGGGCGCCGTAGTGCACACAGGCGATTACAAGCTGGATGAAACGCCGGCCGGCGGCCGCACAACCGATTTGAAGCGGCTGCGGGAATTGACCCCCAACGGTGTGCTGGCATTGCTGGCGGACAGCACCAATGCCGATCGCCCCGGCCGCACGCCGACCGAGCAGCTGGTGACATCGGCCCTGGACGTTCTGTTTGCGGAAGCCAAAGCAGGCCGCATCATTATCGCCACCTTCTCTTCGGTGCTGGCGCGCTTTCAGGAAATCGTCCATCTTGCTGAAAAGCATCACCGCAAAATCGCCATGACTGGGCGAAGCCTCATACAGAATACCGAACTGGCGCAAGAACTGGGCTACCTGACCATTCCCACAGGAATGCTGGTGGACATCGCCGCCAACGTGCCGGAAAGCGAGCTCGTCATTTTGTCGACCGGTTCCCAGGGTGAGCCCAATTCGGCCCTCAACCGAATGGCACGCGGCGAACATCGCGACGTGCAAGTGCATGCGGGAGACACGGTCATCATCTCCGGCGGCGCCATCGAAGGCAACGAAGAGCATGTCGGCCGCATGCTCAACAACCTTTTTGGCCGCGGCGCAAACGTCGTCTACGGCGCAATGGCCACGGTCCACGTTTCCGGCCATGGCAGCCGCGAAGATATGCGTATTATGCTGGAAACAGTCAACCCGCGCTTTTTGATTCCCGTGCATGGCGAAACCCGCCACCTGCACCTGCATTCCCGTTTGGCGCAAAACAGCGGCATGAAAGCCGACCATGTGTTTATTCTGGAAAACGGCGGGGCATGGGCCAGCGACGGGCAAACCGCATGGCTGGAAGAATCCGTGCAAATCAAAGATGTGTACGTCGATGGCTCCTTGGTGGGTCAAATCGGCGATCTCGTGGTGCAGGACCGGACGCGCCTGTCGCAAAACGGGTTTGTCTTGTGTTATGTGCCCGTCGACAAGCAGCGCAAACTGGCCGGAGAGGTTCGGCTGATCAGCCAGGGCTTTTTACAGATGGATATGTCCAATGGCCTGATGGAAAAAGCAAAACACAACTTGAAGCAGACCTTGAAGAAAAACGGCTGTCGGCACCACGACAGCATTCGCAAGAACCTGCAAGACTTTTTCTACACGCAAACGCAGTCGCGACCCGTCATTTTGCCCCACGTTGTCCGGGTGTAACGCCTATCGATCAGACGCGCTAGCGGCGCCCAGCTCTGCCCGGGCGCTGCTAGTCGCCCCGTATCTTCAGCGTCCCAAGCAGAAAACGATTTTGCCTGCACACTAACGCCAGCTTCAGTCAACGTGAATCACAGCCATGGCCGCATTGAAAACCGCCCATACCGTATCACCCTTTTTGATCGCCAGAGATTTGCGACTCTTTTCAGTGAGAATGGCGCACAACTCGGTCCTATTGGAAATTTGAACAATAACCTCAGAATTGATCTTCCCCTTGATGACCCGAAGCACCGATCCCTTGAATCGATTCTCAGCCGAACAGGCCGGTTCCTCAATCCCCTTATAAAGGACCACCCAGGGGGCCTTTACTTCCACTGCAACCAGACATCCTGGCTTTAACCCCAGCCGGCTCTGGCTATCCTTGGTGACAAGGGAATGGATTTTGGGGCCATCGATCGAAATAATTTCTATGGTCGCCTGCACATCGCCGATCTGAACAGTATCGATTTTGCCGAAGAAAGAGTTGCGCGCGCTTGTTTTGTATTTGTTTTCACGTTCGATGTGGAGGCGCTCCACTTTTTTGATCTCTTCCTCTGAAAACTCAACATAAGAGGCGGCCAGGTTGGGTGTGGAATGGCCCATTATCCTCTGCACCACCGGCAACGGCACGTTGCTCTGCATCAACTCGATGGCCCTTGATCTTCTGATCGCTTCCGGGGTTCCCAAATCACGGGGAATGCCGGCAGCTTCGGCGCAATCATAAAATTTGCGGCGCACATGGGCTGGATCGATCCTGAAAATTTCAGGCGTTGCGCGTGAACGTCGAAACCCGCCCAGGGTGTTTTTAATTTCATCAGCCAGCAACTCCGGTATCTGAACCTCCCTGGTGCTGCCGTTGTGCACATCCCCTTTATGAAACAAAACAGTGCGTTTTTGATAATCGATATCGTTGACGGGATCCAGACTGAGAATCTCATTAAGCCTTGCACCGGTGTAGCGGATAAGCAGAAATATCAGCAGCACGCGCTTTCTCGACAATTTTCGAGTAACGCCCGAAGGGGCGCTCGCCCAAGCGCGAAAGGACTGCTCAATGCTTTGCAGTTGTACCGGATCGACCGTTTTTTTCGTCGTTGCTGCGACAATACCGGCATGGTTGCCTGGCGCCATCGTTGGGGATTCCTTCCATGTTTAGCGTCATCGGTGGTGTGCTCTTGCAAAAAAATCCCCTTGACAGAAGAAGACTGATAAGTTAGGTGGATTAAAACTGACACGATAAATATTTTATACGTGCCAAATAGTCAAGATAATAATGACCCGGAACAAAAAAACCAAACGAGGTGGATTATGTCGAATAGAAGCGAGGTGAAGGCAGGCACCGTCGAAACTGTAAGTGTCTCGCCTGACGCGGCGCCCGGCAAGGAACAACTGCTGTGGCGCAGCTTCCGGTTCGATCGGGTTGAACTGGCCGGTTCTTTCGGAGATCTTGGCACCTTGCTGCCCATCGTCGTGGGAATGATCCTGATCAATAAGCTGAGCCCGACAGTAGTGTTCTTGTACTTCGGCCTTTTTTATCTGATCACCGGTTTTTATTATCGTTTGCCCATCCCGGTACAACCCTTGAAGGCGGTGGGAGCTATTGCTATCGCTTTTCCCGACCAGATTACTGAATCTGTCATTGGCGCCTCGGGGCTCATTTTTGGAGCACTATTGCTTTTGTTTTATTTGACCGGCTTTGTCGACAAGCTGGCCAGAATTTTTACGCAGCCGGTTGTCAGAGGCATCCAACTCGCGCTGGGTCTTGTTTTCTTGAGAAAGGGAATAGAGCTGATTGTGGGCAAAAGTTTGTTTTTGTCCGGTGTGGTCGGCAAATACCCCGACTCCAGCATCAACTTGGTTTTAGGCGCGATTGTTTTTGCGATCGTGTTGCTGCTGCTGGACAACAAGAAGGTTCCTGCAGCCATCGCCGCTGTGGGCATCGGGATTATTGCAGGCTTCGCGTTGGGAGGTTTAGGAGACCAGACACTATCCCTAGGCCCCACAAGAATCGCTGTGCTGTCGTTTTCGTTGCACGATCTTTGGATCGCATTCATCATGCTGATCCTGCCGCAGATCCCACTCACCATTGGCAATGCCTGTGTGGGCACGGCCGATTTATGTTCGACCCTGTATCCAAAAGATCCACTGCTGTCGAAAACGACCGCGGGCAAGTTCGCCCTCACAATGGGGATTGCGAACCTGCCTGCCGGACTTTTCGGGGCAGTTCCCATGTGCCATGGGACAGGCGGTTTGGCCGCTCACCACCGATTCGGGGCAAGGACGGGAGGGGCGCCGCTGATGATCGGCGCCATCCTGGTGGTCCTGGCACTCGTATTTGGCGAGGCTGGGCTCACATTCCTGACCCTTCTTCCTAATTCGGTTCTGGGTGTGCTTCTGATTTTTGCGGGTCTTGAACTTTGTCCTCTCGTCAGAAGCCTCAAAACCAATGAAGAATATTTCGTTGCGCTTTTGATCAGTGGCATTTCGCTTGCCGTGCCGAATATGGCGTGGGCATTTGGAATCGGTATTTTGGTGGATCTTTTTATTCGAAAGGCCAGAATCAAGATCTGAATCCGTTTGCGTTTATGCGGTCAGAAACCAGAAATTCTTGAGATGGCAGCGGCTAGCGTATGCACGCATGCGTGGCCATGCATAGAGCGCTTGGGATCACCCTTATACACGGCAGAACCGCGTCCAGGCGCTTGTGTTGGGATCAGACGGAATTCATATCGAACAATCAGTGATGATGTTCGGCCGCATCGGCATCCGCCTTGGTCGCATGTACAGTTCCGTCGGCATGTTCAGGCGGCGTATAAATGGAGTATAATTTCATATCCTGATCTTTTGAGGTATTGATAAAGTTGTGCTCGACGCCGGCTGGCACGACGACCGCTGAACCATCTTTCAGTGGATACTCTTTGCCATCCAGTACCGCCTTGCCTGTTCCGGCTTCGATTCTCAAAAACTGATCGATATCATGATGAACTTCCATGCCAATCTCTTCCCCCGGTTTAAGCGCCATAACAACAAGCTGGGAACGCGAGGTGGTATTCAGCACTTCCCGAAAATTGTTGTTCTTTATCGTTTTCTCCTCAATATCCGTCACATACGCTGCCATGATGAACTCCTTATGCTTACTTAAAATTCATTATATTTTATGCCTGCATACTAATGATCATCGGCAAGGTTTCAACACCGGACGCTCCATTCGGTCCGCCTGATTCCCTATCGGTGGGCTCCTTCTTTTTTTCCCGACCAATTGTAGCCAGAACCCGCTTTCTGACATAAATTCCTATTCAATCTCTGTTTTTTGGTTATCAGTTCACTCCAGTGACTATTGGCATTTTCGGGAGTGGCACGGAGGAGGTGATCCGGGTGGGTGGTCCGCGCCACGTCAGCCATGCGGTTTAGTGAGGCATAAGGTTTGCGCAGGACATGGGGCCGCACTGTTTTGAACGCAGCGCGTTTGCGGCCCGTCCGGAGCGCACCTTATTGCCTCACTTGATCGAATGGATGGTAGCGCGGACCACCCACCCGGATCACCGGGGTTTATGAAGGAGGATATTATGAACGATGACAGACAGCGCGTCTACGATCTGTTTTATGAAATTGTGGGTGAAGGGGGTTGCGCAGGGGCCTGCACCGAATCAGAGCTTTATCAGGAAAACGGTGAATGGAAGCTGTTCCTGTGCGGCTTTATGGAGCCTTGGACGCTGGGCAAGACACTCCCGGAGGTGGAAAAAACGCTCAGGGAATATGCCGGACAAGGCTTTGGGCTATAAGTGCAAAAGCCGTTCGCAGTGATGTACCCTTTCCCAAATTAAACTCAAGTTGCAGCCGCCCATCGACCGATATATAAGCCGGGGGGCACCAGCAAGCCCCCCGGCTGATTCGAGTATGATGTCCGGGCGGTCAATCCAGCCATCACCACTCTAACAAAGTACCTGCTGGTTGAACCTGGGGCCGAGGATGCCCGCAGCGCCCAGGACACAACACCTGCGCGTGGGAAATCATGATCGGGAAACAACAGGAGAAGTGACATGTTCGTTTCGCTGAGACAATTATTGGAAATGAGCCCCTATGGCTTTATCCCCGCTGCGCTGATCGGGTGCGCCGGCGCACCATCCAATCCAAGCGCTGTACCGCCCGACATTTTACGGCCCGGCTATGCGGTGGTGTATTACCCGGCGATACGGACGGGTGCAAATTTTGATTCCGCGAAATAGGAAATAATCGATGCGCTGCAGTGTCGCTTTATTAAACCCTCTGCTGATCACAGTATTGTTTTTGATGGGCCTGCAGGTATTTTCGGTGGCCCTGCCCCTGCCGGCCGTGGCAGGGCCGTCCATGGATTGTGACGGAACGATCCAATCCTGGATCTTGAGCGGCTACTATCAACCCGGGGATTGCCATTGCGCCGGCGGGCAGCCGGTGTGCAACAAATCCTCCGCCGGAGGGCACAAACACGGAATCACCTCAAGGGATATCAACACCATGATCGTTGGCACCCTGTTTGAAAGCCTGCTCACGGCCATGTTTGTTGATAATACGGCCAGCGCAAAGGAAGCCCAGAACGCCCGGCAAAAGGCCGCCGTCCTGGCTGCGGCGCAGGCCGCCGAAAACAAAAGAGCCCAGGATGCCATCGCCCAGGCCGAATTTGAGAAGATGATGCGTTCCTACAAACAACTGGGCGACTCTCAGAGCTTGGGCTATAAACCGCTTTCGGATGCGACCCTCGACTATAAGACCATGGACGGCGAGATGGAGGCCCTTGCGGCCAACGCCAGAAAACCTTTTGATGCGCCGCCGCAACTGAAGGTGCCTGGTCCCGAGACCGTGGATGGCGGCACACCCTTTTTCGGAGACAGCATGCCGCTCGAAGATATCCGCATTCTGGTCGATCCGGAAACGGATCCCGATGTGGTCGATCTCAGAAAGGCCAGCACCTATGTGATCGAAAACATCAAAAAATATAGCGTCACGCGTGCCACGGCTTCAACACCCAAAGACATTGGCGGCCCCAACACCCAGTCCCCGGAATGCGCCGATCTCGCCAGAAAATTGGATGGTTTTGTCCATCAAAGGCATCAGTTTCAAAAGACCATCGATCTATCCCAGGAGCAGTACGATACATGGCACAACGCCAATCGCAATGCCTTGCTCAATGCCGCCAAAGACGGGGTAGAGTATTTTTCCGGCCAATTGCTGGAAGCGTTGCGCCAAAGAGGCAGGGCTGCAGAGCGCTTGCAGCAGATTTATCAGAAGAATGCGCAACAGATGGCCCAGGAAGGTTTGAACACCGCGGCCATCGAGGCCAGCCTGAAACGTTTGAAAGCCCTGTCGGCAACCGCGAGGATCTCAGAACTGACCGGCAACATCACAGACTGGCAAAGTTTCATCAAAAACGGCGTGTCCGGGCTGATGACGCAATTAAGCGCATCCAATCAGGAAATTCAGGGGTTGCTCGAAGATCCTCGGATGCAAAAATACTTCGAGATGGATGCCCCGGAGTTAAAGGCGCTGTTCGATATTTCGCAGATTGCCGCCTCGGCGAACGTGTTCGGCAAATGGGTCGCAAAGAAACTGCCCATCATCGGCGGCGTCGAGCTCTCGATCAATCAATCCTACAACGCGCTGGACTGGTACCTGAGCTACAAGCGCATCAAAGAAGCCAATCAGATCAACAGCCGCGTGATGGCGGCGGCCCGTTCAATCCAACACAATATCGATACCATTTCCATGGACCTCGAAAGGTGTCATTAAACATTTATCAACACCAGACTGAGCATCGCAGGTCTATTCTATGGGTGCGTTTACAGGCAAATCGTGCGAGCGCATTGATACTATAAAAAACTCATCTACCCAAAGTAATCTAATACTCATTGCCGGGAGGAATCTCATATGAAAACCGTAAAGACGCTTTGCGCACTGTTTATTGTAACGGCCCTGTTGGCCTGTGCAGCCCCTGCCCTTTGGGCCTCCGAAAGTTGGGCCACCGACCCCGATACCGGCTGTAAAATCGGCTGGGTTTCACAAACTTATTCGCTGGTGAAGGCCAGTTGGACCGGACCGGAAACGGATGGCAAAGCCGAAGGCAACGGCGTGGCGACACTTACCCTCCGCAAGCCGGCCACCCGCGGCCAACAGGGCGAGGAACTGCAAATAACGGCCGATGGCACCATGCACGCGGGCAAACTGGATGGCAAGGTCTCCCTCAAGTATTCCAGCGGCGCATCCTATGAAGGCGATTACAAAATGGGGGTTCGCGACGGTAAGGGCATATATAAGTGGGTGGACGGCCGGGTATATGATGGCGATTGGCAAAATGATGGCATGAGCGGCAAGGGCATCGTCAAGCTGCCGGATGGTTCCTATTATGACGGCGAGTGGAAGAACAGCTGGCCCAACGGACACGGAATCGGCGTTTATCCGAGCGCTGGACTTACGTTCGAGGGGGAATTCAAAGATGGCAAAAGAGAGGGCAAGGGAACGACCAAGTGGCGCAACGGCCAAACATATGAAGGGGAAGCAAAAGGCGGTCTGATGCACGGCAAGGGCATCTTGAAATACGCCAACGGCCATGTCTATGAAGGTGAATTCAGCAACGATAAAATCAATGGTTATGGCACCCTGAAAGATGCCAGCGGCAAAGTCATCTATGAAGGCCAGTGGAAAGACAACCGGTATGCTTCAGGCGAACAAATGTAGTTCTTCCCGCTAACATGTCACCTTGACGGGGAGACAGCCTTCCAGCGCCAAGCCGGAAGCGGCCTCCCCGTCTATTTCACGGCCACCACAAAACAGACCAATCGGGTCGCGATCGAGCACGTGTCCGGACAGGCGAGTCGAAAGGCAAGCCATCGCCATTTTAACCGGACACCATTTCAAATCGATGGCTTGCTCAGCGCCGCTTCGATGCAGCCGATCTCCCTGGAAATGTCGATAGCCTTTTCCCGCAGCGTCTCCATCCCCCGAGCATTGTCACCAAGCTGTTGCTGAAGATTCGCCGTCATCGGCTCCCAGATCATCTGCTGCGCCAGGATGTCGAGAAAGAAACCCGTGGCGTAGGCAGCCATGCGCCCCATCGCGGCGACCTGCCAATACTTCTCCCCGGAGAAAAACGCCTTGTTTTTCAGGTAGCCTTCCAGCGCCGGATCGAGCACCAGTTTGCCTATCAACAAGCCGCCGTCTTTTATTTTGGCGTAATCATCCTGCTCCTGCAGGGTCCAATTTTGAAAATCATAGGTGGCGCCGGCCCCCTTCTGAATCTCGAGCAACCGCGCCGAGCGCTGGTAAAGGTCGTCCAGGCGTGCCTTGGCCGTTTGCAGCCGCGCCAGTTCGCCCTGGACTTTTTGCAGGGCGGTCGCATCCAACGGGGTTGTCAGCTGCCCGATACGATCCTTGATGGCATGCGCCAGTTTGGATTTGGCCGCCGTGTAGTTGTCCAGAAATTTATCCGCCGGAAGACTGATCAGCAGATCGAAAACGACGCTCCAGGCCCGGTCGACCGACTCGCCATAGGCCGCCGAAATATCCCGGATGGCCTTGTCGATCTCTGCCTGCTGGGCTGCCTGAATCTTGATAAGATTCTTTAAGGCCGTATTGATATACTGCAGCCGGTCGCGAGCCTCGTGCAGCTTCTGTTCGAAAAAGGCGCGCCGCTCGGCGGAGAGCTCAACCGCGTGCAGGGCCGACTCGCTGCAGGGCGCCCAGACGGCGATGCCGGCGTCCGTGGCCGGCGGCACGGCCGGAGCGGACAACT
>LADR01000071.1 GCA_000961655.1 Desulfatitalea sp. BRH_c12 | reverse complement strand
TCCATCAGGCCGGCCACCGCCTCCGGGTCCATAATGCCGTTGGGTCCCGAAGGCACCGCAACAGCCTTGAAACCGCACAGCGCGGCGCTGGCCGGGTTGGTGCCGTGGGCCGTGTCCGGGATCAGGATCCGGGTGCGCGCGCGGCCCTGGGCCGCGTGATAGGCGTAGAAAATCAGCATGCCGGTCAGCTCGCCCTGGGCGCCGGCGGCCGGTTGCAGCGAAACGGCATCCAGACCCGTGATCGTGGCCAGCCAGCGCTCCAGGCCGGCCATCAACTGCAACAATCCCTGGCTCAGCGCGGCCGGCAGCAGCGGATGGGCGCCGGCAATGCCGGGCAGCGACGCTTGGCGTTCGTTGGTCCTGGGATTGTACTTCATGGTGCAGGACCCCAACGGATACATGCTGCTGTCCACGCTCAGGTTCCATTGGCTCAAGCGCGTGTAGTGCCTTACGATCTCCGGTTCGCTCAGATCGGGCAGATCCGGTGCCTCGCCGGTCAAGCGTTCATCCAGGGAATGGGCGGGCACGTCGCGCGACGGCATGGAAAAAGCCGTGCGTCCGGTCGCGCCCATCTCCCACAGCAGCGGTTCGTTGAAGATCAATCCGGTGGTGCCGATCATGATGTCACCTCCTTGACCAGCAGATCCAGATCGGCCCTGCTGCTGGTTTCGGTCGCGCACAGCAGGTAATGATCAGCCAGTTCCGGGTAATAACGCCGCAGGGGCAGTCCGGCCACAATTTTGCGTTCGAGCAGGCGGCGGTAAACCGCCTCGGAAGGGGCCGGCAGCCGGATGACGAATTCATTGAACACCGGCGCGCTGAAAGGCACGGCCACACCGGCGTTTTGCAGCGCGCCGCGCAGGTAGCCCGCCTTATCATAATTGAGGCGCGCCAGCGCGCGCAGACCGCTGCCGCCCAGGGAGGCCAGGTACATGGCCGCAGCCGTGGCGCACAGGCCCTGGTTGGTGCAGATGTTGGAAGTGGCCCGTTCGCGGCGGATGTGCTGCTCGCGCGTAGACAACGTCAATACGAAGCCGCGCCGGCCTTCGCTGTCCACGGTTTTGCCCACCAGCCGGCCCGGCATGTTGCGGGCGTGCTGCATGCGGCAGGCGAACAGCCCCAGGCCCGGCCCGCCGAACGAACGCGCCATGCCCAGGCTCTGGCCCTCGCCGCAGACGATATCGGCGCCCAGCGCGCCCGGTGTCTGGAACAGTCCGTAGGCCAACGCTTCGGTAAAGGCCACGATCATCAACGGCGCACCCTCGCCGCCGTGCACCGCCGCGTCGACCGCCTTCAGATCCTCGATGCAGCCGAAGAAGTTGGGTGACTGCACGGCCACAGCGGCCAGCGTGTCCAGATCGCCCAAAGCCGCCAGATCCGTGCGGCCGTCAGCGGTGTAGGGCAGGGGGACGATCTCGAAGCCCGTGGGCCGCAGATACGTTTCCACCACCTGGCGGTAAAGCGGATGGATCGCACCGGAAACCGCCACCCGCGTGCGCTTGGTGATGCGGATCGCCATCAGCAGCGCCTCGGCCAAGGCCGAAGCGCCATCGTACATCGACGCATTGGCCGCTTCCATCCCCAGCAATCGGCACACCAGCGTCTGGTATTCGTAAATGGTCTGCAGCGTGCCCTGGCTGACCTCCGGCTGATAGGGGGTGTAGGCCGTGAAAAGCTCGCCCCGGCGCAACAGCTGCTTGATCGTTTCGGGAATATGATGGTCGTAGCTGCCCGCGCCCAGAAAAATCTTGTAATTCGGCGCAGTGGCCGTACCGGCCGCCAAGGTCTCCATGTGACGGTCCAACTCCCATTCCGTGAGCGCCGGCGGCAGTTCCATAGGGCCGGCCCGCCGGCACTCCGCCGGAATGTGGGCGAACAGATCGTCCAGGCTCCGGGCCCCAACGGCCGCCAGCATCGCCTGGATATCGGCATCGGTGTGGGGCAGGTATCGCATGGCTATCCTTTCAGCATGGCCAAATAGGCCGCGTGGTCCATGAGTTCGTCGTACTCCTCCGGCCGGGACGGTTTGATCTTGATCATCCAGCCGCCTGCGTACGGTGCGCTGGCAACCAACTCGGGACTGTCTTCCAGGTCGGCATTGAGCGCCACCACCTCGCCACCCATCGGCATGAACAGCTCGGACACGGCCTTCACCGATTCCACCGAGCCGAACTCATCCCCTTTGTTCAACTGGGTCCCTTTGGCGGGCAGTTCGACGAAAACGATATCGCCCAACTGATCCTGGGCATAATCGCTGATGCCGACGACAAACAACTCTCCCTCCGGCCGGGCCCATTCATGATCCTTGCTGTAACGCACGTCTTCGGGAAAGCTGAGCTCATCGATCTCTTTCATGCAAACCTCCTTTGTTGGTCAATGGTTGGCGAGTGGGGCAGGTGTGTTATGAATAATACATGAAACCGCCTGGCGAAAGTCCAAAAACGTTCTTTTTTCGAATTAAAGGCCGACAGTTCGCCTCAGTGACTATTGGCGAAGTGTTACGTGTCATGGGAGGTATCCTGTCCGATCTGATTGGTGTCGTTCAATACCAGATACATGCTTTCAGCATGCTTTTGATAAAGGTACTCATTTCGGGATTGGCACGGAGGAGGTGATCAGGGTGGGTGGTCCGTGCCACGTCAGCTAGGATATATAATGAGGCATAAGGAGGCCCATTACGCAATCATTCGATTTGTCTGACTTTGATAACATAAGACAATACACGGCATTTAGACCAACACTTTTTTATCAACGCATAATCGTTTGTTGTAATGTCTCCTGAAACATTACTACTTCGCTAATCCATGCCGAAAAGGAAGGTACACTTTTCCCACCAAAGCTACATTTCCACAAAATGTTCCTGCTATAGCTGCAAAAACGAAAACAGGCTAATGAGCCTAAACTTACCGGATGCAGAAAAATTCCGAAGCCAGTTTTATGGGCATGAAGGTGCCTTTCGCAATAGCGTCCACATTAGCTGAAACTCTACCGCGGAAAAGGAACGGGCGAAATGAACATCTGCCTCAAACAAAACGGGCTGTTCCCAACATTTTTAACACTTTTGATGCTGTTTTTCCTTTTTCTTGTTTCTTGCAGCGGTGGTGGCGATGGAGACGCGACTGTGCCACAAACGGCGCTTGATCGTGCCATCGAGCTAAAAGGAGAAGACGAGAGCGCAGGTTCCTGCTCCGATACCATTATGCAAGAATTCGCATTAAATGAAATAGATTGCCTTAGCATTTTAAATGCCGCGGGATATTCGTCCGTTGAAATAGGGGAGATGCTTCGCGACCGATATGGTTATGATGGCAATAAAGCAGCCAAGTTACTTGATGACGCGAATTTCGATCTGAATTCAATGAATATCGTGATGAAAACGGTATACAATTTGAATCCAATACAGGTCGAAAGCGTAATGGAAAACACGCTACAATACAGCCAAGAAGAGTATTTGGGTAAACAGCGCGTGAATATATCGAGAAATTTTCTCCCATTCTCAAGTTCGATAAAGCGGCGAACACATTTCCTATGGACGCCCAGAAATGGTTCGATGAAATGTTATGCGGAGACAGTGGTGGTCCAGCATTAGATACCAATTCCAATTATGACTACATTTCTTGTCAAAAGCAGAATATTGGGTGGGGGAATGGGTTGCTATCATATTTAGCAGCTGGAAGTTCTGTGGTTAGTACACTCGCGGAATACAATTACCAGGTTCCCACATACTATAAGGTAAGGCGTTGCGGATCAAACGGACAAATACGAATTCAATATTGGTGGTTTTATGGCTACCAGCAAAATTCCATTCTCGATATCCTCGGGGAGTCAGATCACCCCGCAGACTGGGAGCATATCATGCTGACCTTATCTGAAGATCGACAATCGGTAGCTGCAGTCACCTACTATCAACATAGTGGATGGTATACCAAGATTGTCGGGGCTGGCTCAGCAAACTTCCCGGTAGAAAACGGTCGTCCCATTGCATTTGTAGGAAAGACCGCACATGGATCTTACCACAATAGTGGGGGTGACGGTACCTTACTCTATTATGGGGATTGGAGAAACCCGAGTACCACGAGTGTCTGGAATACTTCAAATACACCTTTGTTGAATCTGGATGTAGATGCACAAGAATGGATGGAATACGATCGTGTCGCCGATTGGAAGTGGGGATTTGATGCTGTGGGCACCCATCCCACTGTAGCGCTACCAGATTTTTGCGCTATCAAGGCTTGTCGATCCAGGGACGTCAGCTTAAAAAATAGAGGTTGCTGGGATGGCTATTCGGACTGTAAAACAGGTGATACTTGGTGTGGTACATTTGTCTGCGCGGAAAGCTCCCTGGGATGCCTAATAGATAGCTACAATAAGGATTATGTTATTCCGACATCGAATAATGGTATTACTGCCCACTGACCTGCTGGGATAGTAGTAATAATTTAACTGCCAATCGGATTTATCTAACAACCTAACATATAGAAGTTATTTGCCGAAATCAGTAGTTGTAGATTTACTGAAAGGCCGATGGCTATCGTAAAAAGCGTATGCAGATAGAGTTATGTCAACCCGCTGGCGTAACTCTATCTGAGGTTAACAACAGGAAAATTTAGCGAACACTCACATGGCAATGTTCGCGCTGGCCATGGCCAATGTGATGGCAACGGCTTTGCCTATACTCGAATTGGCACCGATAATAAGCGCCTATTGTCTCTCAATATCTTCTCTGCCGGGCACAATGGCGCACGACATCGGCAGGCAATCATTTGGATGTTAAGGGTCCATTTTTTCAATCTCCATAGATGCAACACTTCATTTGCCCGTGGCTGAGCTTCCTGAATTGTCGTAAACCATAGTGCGCTGCTGACCCACTTCATTCCAATCGCTCCGGTGGGCTTTCGGAGGTCGCTGCAAGTATCCTCGGGCGACTTGCCCCTGTGCTGACTGCGTTACTGGCGCCATATTCCCTGCCAATGGCGCGCTTCTCCGGGGGACGCGCAAATACAATAGCGCATTTATCTAAAGGCATCCACCTGCCAACTTATGCATTGACACATGGCCAACCTTTCATCTAATTTGTAATCAGTTCTCGCCACAAAGATCAAAGATTCCATTCAGAACCGAAGCGGCAGCTGAAGCTTTCGACAATGCGTTCCCCCTTCAATGCTAATTTCTAACAGATATGCAAGTTGAGCGACTTGGCGCTTTCCGGAAGGGCCTCTGCACTCCAGGCTTTTTCGTAAAAAATGCCTTCATTAACCTGTATCAAGTCGCTTCACATGCGACCCTATTATTAAGTTGGGTGTCGTTATGCGTACTCGAATAATCGCGTTCTTTTGCCATTATGAATGGCCCATCTATGTCCCGACGTTTAAAGATATATATTTTTTGATGATCGCTACCGCCCTGCTGATGGCTCCTTTGATCGCGAAAAAAAAAGGGCTGCCTTTTTTCCGATTTTATCTTTTAACCGCAGCTATCAGCGCAATGAGCCTGTTCGGTGGTTTTGCCTATGTGCTTTTTGAAAACGCTTTCTCAACGCCGGCCATTCTCCGATTGCAGAACATATTCAGCGCGGGAGTCGGCAGTTATGGGGCTTACCTGTCGGGGATTTTGGGTGGGTTTTTCCTTTTGAAAATCCTGAAAATCGATGTGCTGGCGGCCCTTGACATTTTTGCCCCAGTTGCGGCGCTGGTGCATGCATTTGGGCGATTTGCCTGTTTTTTGAGGGGCTGCTGCTTTGGGAAGCCAAGCAACGTGTTATGGACCATACAGTTTCCTGCAGGTAGCCCGGCCCACCACGTACATCTCAGCCGTAACTGGATACCCGAGGGTGACAAGTTTTCCGTGCCGGTACATCCCGTTCAAATCTACGATATGCTGTTCAGCCTTGTTTTGTGGATGATTCTATTTCGCCTGGCAACCAAAAAAGAACATAATGGCTTTCTTTTCTTTAGCTATCTTATTTCATTCGCCACTTTCCGGTTTTTCATGGAGTTTGTAAGAGACGATTATCGGCAAGTGGTTTGTGGCCTTTCACTTCCACAGGCACTATCCCTTCTTTTTATAATTTTTGGGTTATCGGGTTTAAAGATCAGGCGACCCGGACTTCACGGGGTCATTACTTCGAGGAAAGGAGTCATACCATGAAAACCAGATCTTCGTTGATTTTAATAGGTGTTGCTGTCACGTGCGCTCTGTTTGCCGGCCTTTTGTATTTACCTTTGGTCGGATGCGATGAGCCACACTGTTGTCCGAAACTGGATGCGGACACAATCATCTACGAGAGTATCATTTGTCAAGCCGATTGCCCCGGTGGCGGAAAAATTGTAGCTATGGGATCATTCAATTTTGAGAAAGAAGATGAACTTTGTGATCCCAACGATTTGGAAGTTTTAATATACAATATTACAAAGGGAGAGGAACTGCCCCCCATTAAGCCTGGCAAAGCAAAAACAGGTGTTTATACGTTCAAACAAGAAATTATGTTGGATGAAGATACCGAATTTGAATTGCGGGTTGTTGGAGACAAGGAGTGCGCCGTCGCGCGCCAAAAATTTAATGTCAGAGTTCTGAGAAAAGGCGAAGACGAGTGGCATCATTTGATATTTACAGAGCAAAAAAGCTATCCATTGAAAGATCTGGAATGGACCAGGCTGATCCACTTTGGACCGGACATTGTCGTCGATAGAGTCGGAAATGCAAACGAATTCAGAATCGATGTAGACCACAATGTCTTACATCTCCAATTGATGGAACGCGGCACTCCTCAGAACGCTTATTTGGCCGACCCGCAAACCAAAGTTGGTGCGGGCGGCTATTGGACTGTTAAAATACCCACGGAATCTGATTATAAGAAGTATTCATCTCTCGGAAAGCCGCCGATTAAGGTGGATATAAATGTACGTTGCGATTGCCCTTAGGAGTATAAACGACAGTTTGGGAAAAAGGTTCACAAGAACGAGCAGGCGTGCAATGGTTCGTCCCTCAGGCATGGGCATCGCGATGCACGCTGAAATATCAGCCGCCTGTTTCAAATCCCGGATAAAGCGTCATTCCGCCGTCGATGACCAGGCTGATGCCGGTGATGTAATCCGAATAGTCGGACGCCAGCCAGACTGCTGCTCGGCCGATATCATCCGGTTCCCCGATGCGGTTATAAGGGATCAGCCGCATCAACGCGCTGTAAGCTTGCGGTGTCTGCCAGGCTTTGGCATTGATCGGGGTGCGGACCGCCCCCGGCGCGATACTGTTGACCCGGATGCGGTATCCGGCCACCTCCTGGGCGATGCTTTTCATCATCAGCATGACCCCGCCCTTGGAGGCCGCATAGTTGACATGGCCCGCCCAAGGGATGATCTCGTGAACCGAGCTGATACAGATAATCTTGCCGGCACTGCAGGATACTTCCGGTACTACGCCGCGCCGTTTGAACTCCCGCACCGCCTCACGGGCGCAAAGAAATTGACCGGTCAAGTTGACATCGATGACGCGTTGCCATTGCTCTCTGGTCATCTGGTCAAAAGGCGCATCTTGCTGTAAACCGGCATTGGCGACCAGAATGTCGATCGTACCGAATTCGGCGAACATTTTTTGAAACATCTCCTGAACCTGGCTTTCGTCAGAGACATCGGCCGCCCAACTGAATGCCTGGCCATGCTCGCTGCGGATTTCGGCCACGACCTCTTCGGCTGGTTCAGACTTCCTGTGATAATTGACGACAACGTCCGCCCCGGCCATGCCCAACGTGATGGCAACGGCCCTGCCGATACCCGAACTGGCACCGGTGACAAGCGCCTTTTGGCCCTTCAATATCTTCTCCGCCGGGCACGCTGGCATGACGACATCGGGCAGGCGGTCACTTGGATGTGTGGGGTCCATATTTTTTATCTCCTGCATTTTCTGGAAACCCAAAAATATTGCTACTTTTTCTGTTTCTGCTGTCCAACCCTGACTTTGTCAGCCATTTTCTTTTCTGATTTGGTTTTGAGAAAATCATCCGCCAACGGGCAATCTCCTAATCGCCACTTTGCAGCTGGTGATATAAAGGCCGAGCAGTAGTTATCTTCGGCTTTCCTGCATTTCACAATTTCGCCAGTGTCTTCTGTGAGGTAACATTGCATAACGATGGGTTGTCTGTTGGAGAGGGAATTTTGAGAATCTTTTTTGGGTTTTGATGCATTGGCGTCCTTTTTCATTCCTACTGCTCCTTTGTTACTGTAAGTTGGTGTCTACTCCGATCACGATGATTACGCGCAGGTCACAGCCGGCAAATGCATCCGGTCAGTGTGTATACCCGAGGACGACCCTGGGCGCTCCTGTGGTCAAGGGCGCTTGGCCAATCAAGTAATACGATAAATATCCGTTCATTCAAGTCAATCGCTTTTGGGCTACCATCGGATGATCGGCGGGGGTCCGCTGTGCATGATACTTGACACTGGGCCACATTTTGCTTAAGGCTGCTGCCTGATTCAACTGGTGATTCAATAATAATAAGGAGAGCATCGTGCCTGTTAAACTCGTTAAGCATCCTTTGATCCAACATAAGCTTGGATTGATGCGCCTGCATGACGTCACTACCAAGGATTTCCGGGACCTGGCATCCGAGGTGGCCAGTCTTCTGACGTACGAGGCGACCAAGGATCTGCCTACTGAGAAGCGCACCATAATGGGGTGGGCGGGTCCGCTGGAAGTGGACGGTATCAAGGGCAAAAAGATAACGGTGGTGCCGATCCTCAGAGCCGGTATGGGCATGATGGATGGCGTTCTGCACCTTATTCCCTCCGCCAGGGTCAGTGTCATCGGATTGTACCGCAATGAAGAAACGCTAGAGCCGATTAAGTATTACGCTAAAATGACCAGCGACATGGAAGAACGGATCGCCTTGATCCTGGACCCCATGTTGGCCACGGGCGGCACCCTGGTGGCCACCATCGACTTGCTCAAAGCGTCCGGCTGCAAAACGATCAAAGGTATTTTTATCGTTGCAGCGCCGGAAGGTATCCGTCGGCTTGAGGAGCGCCATCCGGAGGTGGAGCTCTTCGTTGCGGCGATCGACGAAAAACTGAATGATGCCGGCTATATTATTCCAGGCCTGGGGGATGCCGGCGACAAGATCTTCGGCACAAAATAGGTTTGACCCCGTTCCTGCACCACGCTGTTACCAATTGACCACACGCGATCTCTTTGAGGAGGCCTATGCCGCGTCCCGATGCCCACACCGACTATGATTTCAGGTTCAAAGACAGTTTAATCGGCCTACAAATGCTGTTCGTCGCTTTCGGCGCGCTGGTTCTGGTGCCGCTGCTCACCGGTTTGAACCCCAATGTAGCCCTGTTTACTGCCGGCGCGGGCACATTGCTGTTTCAGGCACTGACCAAACGCATGGTACCTATTTTCCTGGCCTCTTCGTTTGCTTTCATCGCCCCTATCATGTACGGGGTTCAGACGTGGGGCATACCTGGAACGATGTGTGGTCTTGCGGCGGCCGGTGTTTTTTATGTGCTGCTCAGCCTGGGGATCAAATTTTTCGGCAGCGGCTTTTTGGAGCGCCTGCTGCCTCCCGTGGTGGTCGGTCCGGTTATTATGGTGATCGGATTGGTACTGGCACCGGTGGCCGTCCATATGGCCTTGGGTAAATCGGGCGACGGCGCGCTGGTGCTGGTGCCCGAAAGCAGGGCGCTGATCGTTTCGATGCTCACCCTGGCGACCACCATCCTGGTTTCTCTGCTGGCCGGAGGTTTTTTGCGTCTGATTCCGATTCTCAGCGGCATTGTCGTGGGCTATCTCATTTCCATCCCCATGGGGTTGATCGATCTTGCGCCGGTGTCCCAAGCGGCCTGGTTCGCCATGCCTGCATTCGTGCTGCCCCAATGGAACTTGCAGGCGATTTTGTTTATCGTCCCGGTGGCCATAGCGCCGGCCATCGAACACTTTGGCGACATTCTGGCCATAGGACATGTCACCGGCAAGGATTACCTCAAGAATCCGGGCATTCACCGCACCATGATGGGCGACGGTCTGGCCACATCGCTGGCATCCATGCTCGGCGGCCCCCCCAACACCACTTACTCCGAGGTGACCGGTGCGGTCACCCTGACGCGCGTGTACAACCCGGCCATCATGACCTGGGCGGCGCTGTTCGCCATACTGCTGGCGTTTATCGGCAAGATCGGCGCGCTTCTGCAGACCATTCCGGTGCCGGTGATGGGCGGCATCATGCTGCTGCTGTTCGGCGCGATCACCGTGGTGGGGCTCAATTCACTGGTGAAAGCCGGAGAAGATCTCACCAAACCGCGCAACTTGTCCATCATCGCCTTGATCCTGGTGTTCGGCATCGGCGGCATGTCGTTTTCGACCGGTGAGTTCGCCCTCAAGGGGATCGGCTTGGCCGGTATCGTCGGCGTGGTGCTCAATCTGGTGCTGCCACGCGACGAGCGTGCGAGGCGGTAGGCTGATGCGTCCACCCAGAGGAAACGCACCAATAGCGGGCAAGGTGCCCAGTCTGCGGAAGGGACTGAGCGAACCTTGCCTGCATCGATGCTTGCAGTTCGAATGGCTTCTTTTTACAAACCGACATCATGCAACGATTCGTCGTCTTGCCTTTTTGGACGGATCTCCTTGGCAACGCCGCTGAAATCGCGCATCAATATGGAACGCTTGCGCTGTTTTGACCATAAAATGCTCAGCCCACCGGCCGCCAGACCCAACCCGAACAGGTAAAAAGGGGTGGACTTGGAACGCATTCGCTCCTGCAAAGATGAAAACCAACTCAGCGCCTCATTGGTTTCATACGGACTCCCGGTCCTGTGTTCGCGCCGCCTCTCGATAGCCTGGGATTGTTCCATGATCGTGTCTCCGGGGCTGTGGGCTGTTCGTCCACTGGTTTCTTGCGTGTGATCCATAATGACCTCCATTAATAAACTCAAAAAGAAAACATAGGCAGCCGAAGAGTTTTATAAATGGGGTTTCAAATGTATATGCAAGCACATCGCAAGCTCCTTTCCTTGACATTGAAGGCTTTTTCGCGTTTATTGCATTTATTACAACCTTTTGCTTTGAAATGGTTCCTGGTTAGGGATGAAGTTTTGCGGATTGGGCGGAGATTCGGTAAACCGGCAGTTCCCCACCTATGAAACCAGAACAATTCCGTTTATTAACCTCTGAGGCATGAGGTTCGATTTTGAGCGGAATCAACAAAAAAGAACTCAGCGAAACGGACATTTGCGATCTGTTCATCACCCCAGCGATCAAAGACGCCGGTTGGGATTCATTGAAACAGATCCGGCGTGAAGTTACCCTTACACCCGGTCCCATCATCGTCAGGGGCAACGTGTCATCCCGCAACAAGAAAAAGAAAAAATTTGCCGACTACGTTCTTTCGTGGAAGCCGGGCCTCCCGATTGCCGTCGTTGAAGCCAAGGATAACAACTGTACCGTCGGCCACGGCATGCAGCAGGCATTGGGCTATGCCGAAATACTGGACGTGCCGAGCGCTTTTTGTTCCAATGGGGATGCCTTTGCTTCGCACAATAAAGTGCCTTACCCGGACGAGGAGATCGAAACCCAGTTCCCCCTGGATCAGTTCCCTCCGCCGCCAACTCTTTGGATGCGCTACAAAAAATTTCGCGGCATCGAAGCGGCGTCGGAAGCGCTGGTCGTACAGCCTTATCATACCGACAGCTCAGGCAAAGAGCCCCGCTATTATCAGGTTGAGGCGATCAATCGGGTCGTTGAAGCCGTAGCCAGAGGACAGCGGCGCATGCTGCTGGTCATGGCGACCGGCACCGGCAAAACCTACACCACCTTCCAAATCATCTGGCGCCTCTGGAAAGCCCAAGCCGTGAAAAGGGTGCTTTTCCTGGTTGACCGCAACATCCTGGCCGATCAGACCCTGGTCAATGACTTTAAACCCTTTGGTTCCGTCATGGCCAAGGTCAAGAACAGGAAGATCGATCCGGCTTACGAAATCCACCTGGCCCTCTATCAGGCCATTACCGGCCCGGACGAAGCGGATAAGATTTTCAGAAACGTGACCGCCGATTTTTTCGATTTGGTGGTCATCGACGAGTGCCACCGCGGCAGCGCCGCCGACGATTCCGCCTGGCGCGAAATTCTGAGCTACTTCGCCGGCGCCATCCAACTGGGCATGACCGCCACTCCCAAGGAAACCAAATACGTCTCCAACCTGACCTATTTCGGGGACCCGGTATACACCTACAGCCTCAAGCAAGGTATTGCCGACGGCTTTCTGGCGCCGTACAAAGTGGTGCGCATCGATATTGACAAGGACCTCTACGGCTGGACCCCGCCGACCGGCATGTCGGATGATCTTGGCCGGGCGATCGAAGACCGCACTTACAACCAAAGAGATTTTGACCGCATGCTCGTGCTCAATCAGCGCACCAAACTGGTGGCGCGACGCGTCATGCAATTCCTTACAGCAACCGATCCTTTCGCCAAAACGATCATCTTCTGTGAAGATATTGACCATGCCGAACGCATGCGGGCCGCCATCGCCAATGCCGCCGGACACCTGGCCATCGATCATCCCAAGTATGTCATGCGCATCACCGGCGACAGCACCGAGGGCAAGGCCGAACTGGATAATTTCATCGATCCCGAAAGCCGGTTTCCCGTGATCGCCACCACGTCGGATCTGATGACTACCGGAGTGGATGCCAAGACTTGCAAACTTATCGTCCTGGATAAGACCATCACCTCGATGACCATTTTCAAGCAGATCATCGGACGCGGCACCCGTGTCGATGAAGAGTACAACAAGTGGTTTTTCACCATCATGGATTTCAAGAAGGCCACCGAACTTTTCAGAGATCCCGACTTTGACGGTGAGCCGGTGGTCATCTATGCGCCCGGTGCCGATGACGATCCTGTGCCCCCTGATCCGGAGCCGCCCGAAGACAGCGAGGGCGGCGAAAAAGATCCGGGCGAGGGTGCGCGCAAAATCTACGTTAGCGGCGTTGCCGCCCGAATCGTGGCCGAGCGCATCGAATACTATGGCCCGGACGGCAACCTGATCACGGAATACTACCGGGACTTTTCGCGCCAGAAGATAAGGGCCGAGTTTGCCTCGCTGGACGAATTTCTCCAGCGGTGGAGTTCTGCAAATAAAAAACAGGCCATTATCGATCTGCTCGAAGAGCATGGCATCATACTGGAAAACCTGGCCCAGGAGATCGGCAAGGCGTATGGCGACTTTGACCTCATCTGCCATATCGCCTATGATCAGCCCCCGATCACCCGTAAAGAGCGGGCCAATAACGTTAAAAAGCGAAATTATTTCACCAAATACGGCGAACAGGCCCGAGCCGTGCTCGACGCCCTGCTCGACAAATACGCCGATGAAGGCATCAGCACACTGGAAAATGCGAAGGTCCTCAAAATGAAACCCTTCAGCGACATGGGAACGCCCATGGAAATCATCCATCAGGCCTTTGGCGGCAAAGCCAATTACGAAACCGCCATTCAGGAATTGGAGCAGGAACTATATGATCTGGAGCAACGCGCATGAGTAACGTGTCCGGCATTATCAAATCCATTCAAGATATCATGCGCAAAGACGTGGGTGTCGACGGCGATGCCCAGCGCATCAGCCAGTTGGTGTGGATGTTTTTTCTCAAGATTCTGGATGATCGCGAAGATGAACTGGAGCTTCTCGAAGACAACTACAAATCCCCTCTGCCCAAACATTTGCGATGGCGGGCCTGGGCCAAAAACCCCGAAGGCATGACCGGTGACGCGCTCTCCGATTTTGTCAACCTGCAGCTCTTCCCCCACCTGAAGAACAAACTTTCGACCCTTGGCCCGGCCGGCAAGCGCGCCATGGTCATACGGGATGTTTTCGAGGATGCCTACAACTACATGAAATCCGGCACCCTGATGCGCCAGGTGATCAACAAAATCAACGAAATCGACTTCAACACCCAAAAAGACCGCCATACCTTCGGCAGCATTTACGAGCAGATTCTCAAAGACCTGCAAAGCGCCGGTAACGCCGGCGAATTTTACACCCCGCGCGCCTTAACCCAGTTTATCGTCAATCGGGTCGATCCCCGCCTGGACGAAACCGTGCTCGACCCGGCCTGCGGTACCGGCGGCTTTTTGACCGGCACCATCCAACACAAGCGCGAGCGCTACGTCAAAAAGCAAAAGCACGAAGACACTTTACAGGCCACCATCCACGGGGTCGAAAAAAAGGCCTTGCCCCACATGCTCTGCGTCACCAACATGATCCTGCACGGCATTGATACTCCGACCCACATCAAGCACGACAACACCCTGAGCCGCCCCTTGCGGAATTACACCAACAAAGACCGCGTGCATGTCATCGTCACCAACCCGCCCTTCGGCGGCATGGAAGAAGACGGCATCGAAAACAACTTTCCGGCCAACTTCCGCACGCGTGAGACCGCCGACCTGTTCGTGACCCTAATCGTGCACCTGCTCAAGGACCAGGGCCGCGCCGCCGTGGTCCTGCCCGACGGATTTTTCTTCGGCGAAGGCATGAAAACCCGGCTCAAGGAAAAGCTGCTGGCCGAATGCAACCTGCACACCATCGTGCGTTTGCCCAACGGCGTGTTCAACCCCTACACCGGCATCAAGACCAACCTGCTCTTTTTTACCAAGGGCCAACCCACCGAGCAGATCTGGTATTACGAACACCCCTATCCCGAGGGGGTCAAAAGCTACAACAAGACCAAACCCATGCGCTTTGAGGAGTTCCAGCCCGAAATCGATTGGTGGGGCCAGGAAAGCGACGGCTATAAGGCCAGAGTCGAAACTGACCAGGCCTGGAAGGTTTCCATCGACGACATTAAGGCCCGCAACTACAACCTGGACATCAAAAATCCCCATGTGGCCGCGCAGGTCAACCACGACCCGGACAAACTCTTGAAAAAGTACGCCAAGCAGCAGCAGGAGGTCGCCAACCTGCGCGATCAGCTTAAATCGATTTTGGCCGAGGCTCTCAACGATGGGGGCGCCGCTTGAAAATCAACCACCTGATCACCGAGCATATGGACATCTGGACCGCCGCCCAAACCCAAAAGAGCAACGGTGGCCGCGGGCGGGGCAGCAATGGCAACGGCCAAAGTTCGCATGGCATAAAGAAACTGCGGGAGTTGATCCTGGATTTGGCGGTGCGGGGTAAACTAGTTCCCCAAGACCCTAACGATGAACCGGCCAGTGTGTTGCTGGAAAAGATCGCAGAAGAAAAGAAGCGTTTGATTAAGAAAGGTAAGATAAAAAAGCAAAATCCATTGCCGGAGATTAGTGAGGATGAAAAACTTTTTGCATTGCCGCCTGGGTGGCAATTCGAAAGGTTTGGTAACGTAACAGTCAATAGAGATGCTGAGCGTATTCCACTTCCTGTGGATGAAAGAAAAGGAAGGCAAGGGAAATATGATTATTATGGTGCCTCAGGAATAATTGATACAATCGATGATTACCTTTTTAATACCTGAATTTTGCACGCAAACGGTCAGGAGCTGACAATCTGCCCATCAAATCCTTCCATGATCGAATACGGTTTTCTACCTGGGCTCTAGGCCGCTACCGTTTATGCCCGTGCCGTATGCATTAGCAAGGTTTCATAGTTTGGCAACCGTCTATTTTCATAAGTCAAATCCGTGCAAGAAAAATTTTGCATTCAACCAGCCAAAGCAAAGCGTTGCGGCCAGCCCTCATTTTGAGCCCAAGGTCGCGGCTTTGAGCGCGCGGCATCAAGCAGCTTTAATAAGCCTACCATCGCCGGTGTGCGCGCATCATGGATAGAGTACTTGATCTTGTCCCGGTTCTGATCTTTGACAACTTTTGCTGCAATGAACAGCAGTCGCAGCCTTGCAATACGGATGGTATTGGCTGCTATGCCCTTCAGACCTGGCCCCGTCCCCTGCTCATCGCGGCCGGACTTTTTGCTCAGCGTACTTGAAGCGGCGTAAAGTTTCAT
>LADR01000041.1 GCA_000961655.1 Desulfatitalea sp. BRH_c12 | reverse complement strand
GTGGCGGGCGAGGCCGGCACGGGCGCGTGTGACGCGCTTGGTGGGGATTGCCGCGCTTCGGCGCGTGGTTCCGGCGCAACAGGCCTGACCATCTTTTCTTCGTCGAACACGATCATGACATCACCCACATGGACAATGTCACCCGCTTGAACTTTCACCTCGGTAACGGTCCCCGTGTACGGGGACGGAATCTCCACAGTGGCTTTATCGGTTTCCACTTCCAGAATCGGGTCGCCTTCCGTAATCTGCTGGCCGACGGTGACGAGCACCGCCCTCACCTCCCCTTCGTGAACCCCTTCGCCCAGATCAGGCAACGTGAATGAACGGACCATCCGTCCTCCTATACCGGCTGCGCCGGAATTGAAAAGTTCACCATAGCCTTCCTCGATCAACATGGCTAATATGCTTCTCTCCGCACACCTTCACTTAATACTTTGAACTTCAATAAAACACCTCGGCGAGCCGGCTTAAGCGTTCACTGTTTTGCGTGCCGCACGAACAATCCGCCGCACGCTGGGAATATAGTTTTGCTCTTGGCTGAAAAGGGGGATGATCAAATCGTACCCGGTCACCCGCTCGATGGGTGCCTCCAGGTAGTAAAAAGCGCTCTCCACCAGACGCGCGACAATCTCCGCGCCGGGCCCGAAACTGCGAGACGCTTCGTGAATGACGACCGCCCGACCGGTTTTGCGGACCGACTCGGTCAGGAGCGTGTCATCCAGCGGAGAAATCGTCAACAAATCGATTACTTCAGCCCCCAGGCCGTCCCGCTTTTGCAGTTCTTCGGCAGCTTCGAGCGTGGGGCGCAGCATCGCGCCATAAGCGATCAAGGTGATATCGTCGCCCGCGCGTACGATCCGCGGCCGGCCGATAGGCAGAACCTCTTCTTCTTCGGGTACTTCTTCGCGGAACGCGCGGTACAAGGCTTTGCTTTCGTAGAAAATAACCGGATCCGGATCGCGGATGGCAGCGACCAACAGGGCCCTGGCATTGCGCGGTCCGGAAGGGATGACCATCTTCAGGCCCGGTGTGTGCGCCCAGTAAGCTTCGCGGCTTTCCGAATGATGTTCCAGGGCGCGCACGCCGCCCCCATAGGGTGCCCGCAACACCAGCGACATTTGAAAACGTCCCTGCGATCGCCGGCGAAAACGCGCCGCATGGCTCTCGAGTTGATGAAAGCTGTGATAGGCAAAACCAGAGAACTGGATTTCACATACCGGCCGCAGGCCATAGGCCGCCATCCCGACCGCCATACCCGCGATGGCGGATTCGGCCAGCGGCGTATCCAGCACGCGCTGTTCGCCAAACTGCTCGATCAGGCCCTCGGTCACCCGGAAGACACCTCCGTCCAGCCCCACATCCTCTCCCATGACAATGACACGATCATCCTTTTCCATCTCCTGCCGCAAAGCCATGTTGATGGCTTGGACCATCGTCATTTTAGCCATTCGCGCTCTCCTCGTCTGAAAGGGACAATTCTTCGGCCAGCATCTGCTTTTGCGCTTTCAAGTAGGGCGGCAGATCGGCATACAGATGATCGAAAACAGATAGTGACTGCGCGCGCAGGACAGGCATCTGTTCTTCGGCGCGCGCAACGGCCACCTGGATTTCCTGGGCAATTTCGGCTTTCAGGCTGCCGATGACATCTGGCGTCAAAACGCCTTTGCCGATCAGGTAACGCTCGAAACGTGGCAGCGGATCGCGGCGCCGCCACTGTTGGACCTCTTCGTCAGTGCGATAGCGCTTGGGGTCGTCGGCCGTCGTATGCATCATCACGCGGTAGGTCACACATTCAATAAGCGTCGGACCGTCGCCGGCGCGCGCGCGCGCAATCGCCTCGCGGGCGGCGACATAAACCGCCAGAAGGTCGTTGCCGTCGACCTGGATGCCGGGCATGCCATAGGCCACCGCTTTTTGGACCAGCGTTCCCGAGCGGGTTTGCCGTTTCAGCGGCACCGAAATGGCCCAGTGATTGTTCTGACACACGAAGATGACCGGCACTTGGAAAACGGCGGCGAAGTTCAGACCTTCATGGAAATCGCCTTCTGATGTGGCCCCATCCCCGAAAAAGGTCATCACCACATCGTCGGTTTGCCTGTATTTGGCTGCCCAAGCCAAGCCGACGGCGTGCGGAATTTGCGACGCCACGGGTACGGCCATGGGCAAATTGCGGCTGTCTGCATGCATTGCGCCGGCCTGCTCAAAACCATTGTTGGCGATGATGATATTCTCAAGCGAGCGCCCCCGCCACAATTCGGCCGCCATTTCCCGAAACGATGGCACCATCCAGTCGCTCGGACGCAACGGCGCAACGGCCCCCAGGTGCGCCGCTTCCTGGCCTTGAATAGGCGGGAACGTTCCGATACGTCCTTGGCGTTGCAGATCGAGGAGGCGCTCATCGAAGCGGCGCGCCAGCAGCATGCAGCGGTACAGCCGCCGCAGCTCATCGGCCGCTATATCCGGCTCGAGCGACGCATCCAATTCGTCATTTTCATTTAAAATGGTTAAATGTTCAATGGTTTCGCTGATCTCAATCGTGTTGCGCGGCATTGGGACTCCTGTTCGATGTCATGCGTCAATGTTCGTGCCGATCACATTTTCCAGGTCAGTTCCAGCGAAAATCCGGTTTCAAGCAGGCTTTTGAGGCTGCTCAGAATCGCCGGCCACCCCTGGCATATCTCCGGGTATACTTTACTGTCAGGTAAAAAATCGTAATGCCGCACTGTGAGACGGACGCCGTTGCCCTGTGGCTGTGTGCTCTGACCGAGCGGTTCGATCTCATAGGAAATCTGTGAGGGGGGTTCATCGATCCCCGCGACCGCAAACGTATGGTGCAGCAAACGCGGCGCTTCGCTCAGCAGCACCTCGCCCTGCCATTCAAGTTCGCCGGTCGGTGCCCGGCTCTCGATTTTCGCGCCTTTCTTCCAATCGGAAGTGTTCCAGCGCCCGAACCAGAACTTCTCGGTGGCTGTACTGCTGGTGAGGGTTTCCCATAACTCCGCGGGCGTGGAGTCGATGTAAGAGATGTAAATGAAATTGGGTTTGTCCATAAGAGGCCCTCATTCAAGAAAGGGGTTTGACGCAAGCAATCGTGTCCGGCCCGAATACAGCCGGTGCGGACCTATAAAGGGCATCGCGCCATGAAGCATCGGCCGAACAATCAAGCCAGGAGGGGATGAATTCACTGTTGAGAAGAAGCGGGTGCCGGCCAACTGCTTTGATTAGGTGATTCATAAAATGCAACTCATTGCCTGCATGTCAAGCAATGTAGATGGGCAGATAAAGGCATCATTCGATTGCGTCAGGACGACATTTACACATAGGCGCCGTCCTCCCGGGTAACTACGCGCCCCCATGACTTCGTTTTAGCGCAGGGCATTCTCCTGTAGGGGCGACCGGCGGTCGCCCACGCGGCGCAAAGATCGATATGCTTGCACATTGCGGGCGAATCCTTGGTTTGTCCGCAAAAATGATTGCCTGGGGTTGGTCTCTGCGCCCGCCGGTCGCCCCTACCAACGATGCTCAGCGCCATGGCCGCCTATGTGCGACCTGAGGGGGCTTTTCTCCCAGCACGCTACCCCGGCTCACCTGTAGGGGCGGCCCACGTGCAAAGCACGGCCTTCAGCGAGAAGGACGCGTGTCGTCATACGCACCGGGCGAACACAAGGTTCGCCCCTGCAGGTAGACGACATTGGTGCGGATAACGGCCCCATAGGCTGAATGGATGGATCCGGCAAAACCGGTTAAGGCGTTGTGCGCAAGGGTGGTATTCTCACGATTCTTTCGTTTCCGATGAGCGAAATGGCATTGGTGGGACAAAAAGAAGCGCATACGCCGCAGCCAATACAATGATCCTCGATGCGCTGGGCCATGCCGTCCTCATCCAGGAAGGCGGCGCCGGTGTGGCATTTCTCAACGCAGATGCCGCACCCCGTACATCGTTCCGCATCGATCTCGGCCATAAAATGGGTGGCATTGATCACCGGCGCGATCATGTTTTCCACCGAATTGCCGCAGCAGCATCGACAGCAATTGCAGACACTGGTTTCGTCTTTGAGAATGTCGAAGTTCGGATGATAGGCTTTATGTACCAATCCGGCTTGCGCGGCTTCTTTCAAAACCAAAAGTGCCTCTTGCTTTGAAATCATGCGCGCAAACCCTTGTTGAGTGGTGTAGCGCGCTGATTTTCCGAAGGTAAAACAGGTCTCCCGTTGATCGGTCTGCCGGCAAGGCGATCCCATGAGATCCTTGTGGTGCCGGCAAAAGCAGTGGCCCAAGGCGATCTCATCGAATTTTTCGATCAGAGCGCTCACCTCCTGGGCCGGCACGATGCGTTCAATGGGCGCATCCAACGATTTCCCGACGATGATCTTGATGCGTTTGCCCGTAGGCGTGTTTTCCATCACCGGCACAGTGCGGTCTACCGGAGGGCCTTTCAACAGCAATGGAATGAACTGATCGTAGTTCTGCTGAACCATCTGCGTCAACTCGCCGAACAATTGATGAAACAGCTTGCTGATGGCGCGGTTTCTATCATTATGCTCGAGCTTTCTCATAAAAGTATATTCAAACGTGCCCACGTTCAACAGCGGCAGCAGACGGTATACCATGGTGCCGGCGCTGTTGGGTTGATTGAACAGGATGCCACGCGCCGCAAGGGCTTCGGCTTTGGCAAGAATCTGTTCCACAGGCAATTGGGTGCTTTGTTTTAATTGCTCCACGGTCTGGGATTTGCGGCCTGTAAAAGCAATGACAAAATCCAGTTCATCTTCGTTGATAAAATATCGCAGCAGTTTGCGTAAAGTATCATTGACGGGGATGGGTGTTCCGCCCGCCATGCTGATAGCGGTGCCGGCCAAAGTGTATTTCTCGTCGATGCTCGTTTCAGACATAGTCGTTCTCCAATAATAGTCGAAAGATAGCAGGTATGAATCATTTGAAGCAGCCTCATTGAGAGGTCCGACGGTGGCACAACCGCCTGCGCCTGTGCAATCACCTCATGACAGGATGTTGAAAAACAAGACTCAGGTCGCCTGGCAAGACAACCACAGGCACAGTTTTCAACAGCCTGGTCAACCAAGAACACGGTACCCATAGCATGTGTTTGCTTTACCACTCAAACAAAAACCCCAGCCGTTTCGCCGGACTGTTATCCATTTTACATAAACATCGAACGTACATCTTTATTGACAATGCCTGCTGATCTTCGTAATCTCCTTTTTAATTAAACAATCTAAATTTTCAACATACAAATGGTTTACAATCCTAATGAAAGATCGGCGGGTAAATGGATAAGATTGAAGAGCAGGCCGCCTTTATCTTCACCACCGGCCGGCAACTCCACGAGCGGATACTGAAGGTCCAGGGACGACACTTGGCGGCCAATGCGCCGTCGGCGACGACTGAACTTTCCCTGGCACAGTGGCATGCCGTGGGGGTGGTGCGTAGCGAAGGGTCTTTGACGATGGGCGCACTGTCCGAGTTGTTGGGAATTTCCGCGCCATCGGCCTCGGTCATGGTCGATCGGTTAGTTGAAAAAGGCCTTCTTCTCCGCGAACACAGCACCGTAGACCGGCGCAAGGTGATGGTGCGCATATCGCCGGAGGCGATTCAGGATATCGAAACGATCGAAGCCGGCCTGCTCGCCCTTTTCACTGACCTGGTGAAGAAGATAGGGCCGGATACCACCCGCAAATGGTGCGACGTTCTGGCAACCGTCAAAACGGTCATGGATGAAAAAGACTAAACAGCGGCCAATGAAAACCGCTGCAGTATTTTGATCAACTCGCAAAGTTTCGGTTACTTATCCTTTTTGATAAAAAGCAAAAGATCTTTATCTACATAGAACTGATAATATAATTCGGTTTTCGGTCGAAATGACACTGTAGAGCGTTTCGACTTTTAACCAACCATTAGATTAAATGCGAATATCTTTATAGAGGCATTCTCATGACAGACCCTTCCGATGCCACACGTTCTGAATATCCCAAACATCTCCGACGACGCCTGACACTCTGCGCGCTGCTGCTTCTGATCGGCTTTGGCGGATTTGCGGCGCTGGCCGGGCTCAAAAAAGCGCCGGCCGAAGCAGTGAACGGCGAGCGCCCGTTGAAAGTGACCACCATGCATGTTCAGGCCGAAGCAGTCCAAATCGCCGTCACCGGCCATGGCCAGGTGCGTCCGCTCAACCAGGTGCAGATCGCGGCCGAAGTGGCCGGACAGGTGGTTGCGGTCCATCCGCGTCTGAATGTGGGCGAGACAATTGCCAAGGGCGAACTTCTGTTCGAAATCGACGCGCGTAATTATGACATCGCGTTGACGCAGACCCAGGCCGAAGTCGCTCAATGGCAAAGCACTTTGAAACGAATAGAAAAACAAACTGCGATCGATACCGAACGCCTGAAAACATTGCTGCGCAACCGCGAACTCGCGGCGGCCGAATACGGGCGCATCCGCGACCTGTTCGACCGCCACAGCGTAGGCACCCGGTCGGGCGTTGACCGGGGCGAGCAGGCCTTGAACGCGGCCATTGACCAATACGATCAGATGGCCTTGGCCGTGTCGTTGAATCCGCTGCGGATCAAGGAGGCCGAAAGCAGCCTGTCCGCTTCCCGGGCCAGACTCAACCAAGCCCGGATCAACCTGCAGCGTTGCCGGGTGCAAGCGCCTTTCGATGGCCGCCTCAAAGCGGTCAATGTCGATCAGGGGCAATATGTAGCGCCCGGACAGGGATTGCTCACTTTGGCCGATGACACGGTTTTGGAAATCCATGTACCCCTGGACAGCCGCGATGTCCGGCAGTGGATCCAATTTACCGAATCCGCGCCGCAGCCCTCCGGCGCTTGGTTCAATGGCTTGAAGCCGGTGGCTTGTGCCATCCGCTGGACCGAGGCACCCCAGGATCTTGGCTGGGAAGGCAGCCTTCATCGCGTGGTGGATTTCAATCCCAAAACGCGCACGATCACTGTGGCGGTGCGGGTTTCAGGGGCAGCGGCCGTCAGGAGCGGCCGATTGCCCCTGGTGGAAGGCATGTTCTGCGAGGTGCGGATCCCGGGTTTGGTCCTGCCGCGCGCCTTTCGTATTCCCCGCCAGGCCGTGGGGTTTCGCGGCACCCTGTACACGGTAGTCGATCAGCGTTTGAAGACTGTGGCGGTTGAGGTGGCCCGGGAAGAAGGCGATGATGCCCTTATTGTCGGCGGTCTGAACGAGGGCGACGTTGTCATCACAACCCGTTTGGTCGATCCGCTGGAAGGCGCCCTGATCGAGGCGGTTGCTGCCGATGCCCCTCATGGTGAGGCCGACGCCCTATGAAAAGCATCCTGGCGGCCTTCGCCCGCAATACGGTATTTGCCAATATCCTGCTGGTATTGATTTTCTTGGCCGGCGGACTGGCAGTCAACAAAATGATCCGTGAAAACTTTCCCGAATTTTCACTCGACATGATCACCGTCACAGTGCCTTACCCCGGCGCCGATCCCGAAGAGGTGGAAGAAGGCGTCAGCCGCAAAATCGAAGAGGCCCTCGAAGGTACCGAAGGCATTAAGCTGATCACCACCAAGTCCAACGAAAATGTCGGCACCACGCTGATCGAGGTCAAGGAAGATTACGCTGTCACGGATGTTTTGGACAAAGTACGCACTCGGATCAATGCCATCTCCACGTTTCCCCGCGATGCCGAAAATCCGGTGATCGCCGAACTGCTGCTCAAAGACACGGTCATGCTGCTGTACCTGTCGGCCGACATGTCCGAACGCCGCATCAAAGAGTGGGCCGAACGCTTCAAGGAGGAGATCCAGCAACTGCCGCAAGTCTCGCAGGTGGCACTGTTCGGCACGCGCGATTACGAGATCGGCATCGAAATTTCGGAGCAGCGCCTGCGCCAGTACGGTCTGAACCTGGATCAAGTCGCCGCGGCGGTACGGCGCAGCAACCTGAATCTGGGTGGCGGCACCATTCGCACCAGCGGCGAAGAGATCCGCCTGCGCACCATGGGTCGCCGGTATACCGGTGCCGAATTGGCCGAGATCGTCGTGCTGTCCACACCGGCTGGGGATCTGATCACGTTGGATCGGGTGGCCACGATCCACGACGATTTCACCGAAGATCCGATCACAGCGATGATCAACGGCGACCCGGCGGTCATGCTGATCGTTTACAAGACCCAGGAAGAAGATGCCCTGATCATCTCCCAGGCGGTGACCCGCTACCTGCAGGAACGCCAGGCGCAGCTGCCTCCGGACGTCCACCTCAAAGTGCTCTACGACAATACCGATATGCTGCGCGACCGGATCGACCTGCTTGTTAAGAACGGCATCATCGGCATGATCATCGTTTTACTGGTCCTTTATATCTTTCTCGATGCGCGCCTGTCCTTCTGGTCCGGGATGGGCATTCCGATTTCGATTGCCGGTGCCCTGGTCATTCTTTACGCCATGGGCGGAACACTCAACATGATCTCCCTGTTCGGGCTCATTCTTGTGCTTGGCATTGTAGTCGATGATGCCATCGTGGTAGGCGAGGCCATCTACGTGCAGCGCAAAAACGGACTGCCGCCGCTCAGGGCCGCAGTCGAGGGGGTCAGCGAGGTGGGAATGCCGGTCGTCGCCGCAGTGCTGACGACCATTGTGGCCTTTATCCCACTGTTGTTCGTAGGCGGCATCATGGGTAAATTCATAGGCATCCTGCCGGTGGTGGTGATCGCTTGTCTGGTCGTATCGTTGGTTGAATGCCTGCTGATCCTTCCGGCTCACCTGAGTCATCTGCCCGATCCCAACCGTGAACGGTCCCAGGCCAATCCGGTTGTGCGCCGCCTGAATGCGCTGCACCGCAGCACCACCAGCGCCATGGAGTGGTTCGTCGGGTATGTGTACACCCCTTTCCTGAAAAGAGCGCTTTACTGGCGGTACATCACGTTGTGCGCGGCCATCAGCCTCATGCTGATCGTAGGCGGCATACTCGCGGGCGGGCTTCTCAAGTTCGAAGTTTTCCCCGATATCGATGGCTTTATCATGACGGCCACGGCCGAATTTCCCGCCGGCACCCCCGTGGCTGTTACCGATCATGCTATCGCGCAGATTGATGCGGCCCTGCTGCGCCTGGAAAAGCGCACCCGAACCGTGTCGGGCACCCCCATGATCCGGGACCGCATCGCCTTGGTCGGCCAGACCCTGGAAGACCCGCATGTGTTCAAAAGCGGTCCGCATGTGGGCTCGGTGCAAGCCATCCTGATCGATTCCGAACAACGCGGCATTTCGTCCAAAGATTTGATGGTGCAGTGGGAAATGGAAATCGGCGCGCTGCCCGGCGTCACATCTCTGACCTTTACCGGGCTGCAGGCCGGACCGCCGGGCGACCCGATTGAAGTGTGGCTGCAAGGCCACACAATGGCAGAGATCATCGCCGCCGCCGATGCGCTGATGGCCAAACTGCGCACGTTCGACGGTGTCTACCAGATCCGCTCGGATTTTTCGCCAGGCAAAAATGAAATCCGTTTCGTCCTTAAACCCCAGGCCCACGCACTGGGATTGACGGTGGAAGACCTGGCCCGCCAGGTGTATGCCGGTTATTACGGCAGTGAAGCCTTACGCCTGCAGCGCGGGCGCGACGATGTGCGTGTCAAAGTCCGCTACACGGCCGATGAGCGGCGCACCCTGTCGGATCTAGAACAGGTGCGCATCCGCACGCCCGCCGGATACGAAGTGCCGCTGCGCGCCGTAGCCCAATGGTCCTTTTCACCCGGTTATGCCACCATCACGCGCACCAACGGCATGCGCCGCGTGGCGGTCAGCGCCGGTGTCGACAGCAACCGGGCCAATGCCAATGAAATTTTTGCCGATATGAAGACAAACTTTTTCCCCCAATTGACACGCAACTACCCTGGAATCCATGTGGATCTGCAGGGCGAACAGAAGAAAATGCGCGAGTCCCTTGCGCCACTCAAAATTGGCTTCGGGATGGCGATGGTCGGCATATTCATAATCATTGCCACCATTTTCCGATCGTACGTACAGCCCTTCGTGATTCTCTTTACCGTGCCTTTCGGCCTTATTGGCGCGGCTTTCGGTCATTTGCTGCTGGGCTATGATTTTTCGATGATGAGCATGTTCGGCATGGTGGCCCTGGCCGGCGTCGTGGTCAATGACGCCATCGTGATGATCGAACGCGTCAATGAAAATCTGGCTTCGGGAATGCCCTTTTTTGAAGGGCTCATTGCCGCCGGCGCGCGTCGCTTCCGCGCGGTGTTCCTGACGACGGTCAGCACCGTGGGCGGCCTGGCCCCGTTGATCCTGGAAACCGATCTGCAGGCCAAGTTTTTGATTCCCATGGCGTTATCCCTGGCAGCCGGCGTGGCGTTCGCGACCGTTTTGACATTGGGCCTGATCCCGGGGTTAATGGCCATTCTCAACGATCTGCGCCGGATCATGTTCCGCTTGGTGCACAAACGCTGGCCCACTCGGGAAGAAGTAGAGCCGGCCGCCACACGGCATGCGGATACCTGGACCGACCGATCCGCAACGGTACCGCACGTTGCCACTGGAGGCGAACGAAACTGAACTGAAGCCCGCATAGGAGAAGACACATGCGCAACAAGCTGATCATCGCGGCAATGGCCATCCTGCTGATTTTGAACGTGACCCCGTACGTGGACCAGATCGGCGACACCTATTTCGACAAGGCCCTGAGCGGGGCTGCGGTAACCTATGCCATGGCCCGCGTGCTCAACGGTATTATATCCGTCATTCAGAACGTGGAGGTGGCTGCCACCCCGGCCGGCGTCGGCCTTTCGGTGGCACCCGGCCAGATCCTGGACCCCTTAAACGATCTGGTCGAACAGTTTTCAACGGTCATGCTGCTAGCGACCGTATCGCTGGCGATTCAGAAACTGCTTTTGACCTTCTCGGGATTGTGGATATCCAAATGGGTCTTTTCCGGCTTGCTGGGGCTGCTGCTGATTTTTCTCGTTCTCGGTCACTTTAACGTCGCCCGCCGAATGAACAAAGGCCTGCTGTACAAAATGGTTGTACTGGTGCTGTTCATCCGCTTCGTGATTCCTTTTATCGCCGTATCCAGCGGCATTATCGAAACGGCGTTCTTAAACGAGCCCATCAAAAACAGAACCGAAAAATTGCAACTTCTCGAACAAACGGCGACCCAGGCCATCGAACCCGAAGGGGAGCACAAATGGCACGAAAGCTTCATTCCGAGCAGCAAAAATTTAACCAAAGTGAAAGAAAACGCCGTCCTTTTGAAAGAGAAAATATCCCAATCGATCAACACGATCGTCGACCTGATCGCTCTTTTCATCATCCAGACAATACTGCTGCCCATCGTCTTTCTCTATGTAGCGTTAAAACTGGTCAAACACCTTATCGCATATGACTTTTCAAAGCACCCGGCAGCGCTTCAATAGTTATTGCCGGCATCTGATGGGGCTAAAAAAGCGACGATTTCGGAAAGGCGCCATCATTGACAAGACGGGAGGTGATCGGGGTGGGTGGTCTACGCCACATCAGGCATGTGATTTAGGAGCGGCATGCGTCGCCGTGTTATCCGGGCGACGATTTGACAGCAACGCGCAGCGCCACCGGCCAACTCAGCCGGTGGGTTGTCTCTGCACTGCCCCAGTACGGTGCCAATTGCGGCATCAGCGCGGTGACCGGATCGAAGCGCCGCGACGCGATGAAACGTTGCGTGGCCGACCAGGTGCGCAGATATCCCGCCAGGTGGTGCATCGTCCAATTCGCGGTCAAAGCAAATGCCGGCGATTGAAGCTCTCTGAACGGCAAAACCAGCGAGCGATAGCCCTCTTCTACCAGACGGCGCTCGGGAGGCCAGTAGGGACTGACGATGTCGTCGTAAAAATGCTGCAAAAGGTCTTGCATAACCGGATGCGTTACCTGCAATCGTCCATAGTTCCACACGGCCAAAACGCCGCCGGGCCGTAAAACGCGGTCGGCTTCGAGAAAAAAGCGCGACAGATCGAACCAGTGCAAGGCCTGGGCGACGGTCACAAGGTCGACGGATGCTGGACGCAGGCCGCAGGCTTCAGCGGCAGCCACGAAGTAGTGCAACTTTGGGTCGCGAGCAGCTTTGGATATTTGCCGCAAGCTGGCATCACTGGCAACCACCTGGACAAAGAAACGCACCAGCGGCAAGGCGGCTTGGCCCGATCCGGTAGCGCAATCCCACGCGCATTCGCGTCGCGCCGGCAGCGCGGCCAGGTAGCTGAAAAGATCATCCGGATAGCGTGGCCTGAATTGCGCATATTGGGCCGAAACCTCCGAAAAATGGTCTGCAAAAGAAGCCCTCATTGTGTCAAAAATGGCCAAGTACCGGATGCGGCGTATATGGTTCCTGAAGCCGTCTTATCTCTTCCAAGATAGCCTTCAAAGCCATCCGAACCATATATCATGAGTGGACATTTGGAAATTTCAATGGTGGTGATGCCCACCCTGCCAGCTAAAAAATTCTTCTCCCCTCTCCTTCCAATGCCTCGATTAAAAACAAAAACGGGTATTCACGAAGACATCAATCTTCGCAACCGCCAGTTCTCGTACTTTTAGAAAAGATCTTGATCTAAGTGAGCTAAGGGCAGACTTGACCCCTTTGCAGCCTTGACCCCTTTGCAGCCATGCCGCAATTATCTGATCAGCCGCCACAAAACATCCAGTGGAACTGAATGCTCTTGAACAAACCATCCCAGAAAACAGCAACCACAATCTTTTGATCGCCACCTGGAATATCCGATCTTTCGGATCACTTAACAGAAAATGGGCAGCCTCCCAAAATGATTGCCCGAAACGCGACCTCCAGGCAGGCATGGATCACGTGAACGCTCGTTTGTAAGCATCTGAAAAAGCCTTGCGACCTGGTACAATCCAGGCATCGGAAGCGGCGCAAAAACAAACCTTGAGCAAAGCCATCAAGATGGGCCATAACGAAGCCGTGCCCCACAGGTGCGCCGAACCACAGCGTGGACTGCTATGCGGCTTGATCCAAATAAATACGCCCTTGGTCGTCATGTGTCAGCGGCGACGCCAAAATGTCCTAAATATGGCGGATTAAAAATGTATACATCTGAAAGTTGGTTTGTTGCCGGAGCCGGTACCTGTTATTTACCAACCGCCCATCAAAGAAAGCCGCCGTTTTCAACCAAATTGATATCGAAGTCGGAAAATTTAAGAGCACCGACAATTCGGCAAACCACAAGGCCCATTCAAGCCTTCCCACCCATGCCTTAAAAAACCCAATCCAATAAACTGAGCGAAGCGATTCCCATTTTATTGATCTTCACAAACCGCGGCGCCGCATTCCGCTCTACTTGATAATTCGCTCTTGGATTTCTTTAACGACTCCTATACGACCATCAATTGTTACCAAAATCGTAAAGTAATCAAAGTTTATTGAAGAATTAGTAGTGTTAAAACCTACAGCGTAGAGCCACTTCTTATCATTCTTTTCCCATTTACTAAAAGTGATATTAGAAACACTCCAGCCAAGCTTTTTGTCTACAATTTTATATAGTTGTTCGTATGCTATATCAATTATCTTGCTTAAGGGCTTTGGAAGACTTTTGTCATGCAAATTAAAATCGGGTGAATCAGTTAAGTAGGTAGCAGGCATAATAGAAGCATATTTTTTCCCCTGATAATTTGAATAGTATGTTTGTCCCGAATCAAGTTCGGAGGCTTCGGCAGAAATAACAATCATAAGAATTGAAAAAACCAATGAAACGTTCTTCAGCATGTTTTCTACTCTCCTTTTCATTAATCGGCTTCACTATCTACCGTGAATACAACCCAGGAGGGTTTGGCTTGACACAATTACAACTGCTACCCCGCCTAACACTATTTGTGCCAACCATAGCCCCAACTCTGCTTTCATATTCCCTGCCACCATATTTTGAATAGTTTTCTGTCGATGTGTCTGTATAAGTTTGATATTTTAGATAAGAATAGTATTCACCACATTCTTCCTCAATGCATTCGAATATGTATGTATTAAAAATAGTATAGGTTTCTGTTACATCAATTCTCAATTCTCTGTAATAAATACAGACACAACCTATATTCACTTGCAAAAAACGTTGAAACAACCAATCACCAGCAACAATTTTTTCTTTCGTATCGGTTAATAGAGAATATGAGGTGGTTCCTATTAAACTGCACTTAAGACCTAAGGAGTCAACAAAACGTATGGGATTGTTTTGGACATAAGAGTAAAAATTGACGCCCCCAGCCAATCCAATCGGATCGGGTCTCAAATATCTCCCAAGCTGTGGGTCGTAGTATCTATTCCAATTATAGTGCAGCCCAGTCTCCGAGTCGAAGTATTGGCCCGCATATACTCCGATGCGAATGCCCCATAAAGAGCACTTTTTTTGACCCCCTCGGGCACACCTTCTTGAGTTTCAAAGAGCTGGTGCAAGCTTAGCCGCACATGCCGCATAAAGCAACAATATCTTGCGGTTAAAAGAAAAGGCACCGGCCCTCCTTTTTCTTTAACCGCCAAAATCTAATCCGATAACATTCCTTTTCAGGGTCGGCGGGTGGGCATATAAAAATAGACAGGATTCCTTCGGGAGCCCCTGGGGGCGGACGGGCGAGACGCAGAGGGGTTGAAGCGGAGTGCGGACCAGGTCGCTTAAAGCCTTGGGGCAAGTAGACATAATACACCTGTTATGTCTAGCGAAGCGAGGGAAGGTTTTTGGCGTGGGGGCTGCGTTTTTGCAGCCCGCATGACAAAAAGCCACGGCTGATAAGGCGCCTTATCAGCCGTGCCGAAGCGCAGCGGACTTGCCCCAAGGCTTTAAGCGACCGGCCGTAACCTACATAAGACCGGTGGGGCCACGCCACCCGGCGGGCGGGGGATCAAATAGACCCCATTCCTTTTTTAAGGGGCGGTGGGCGGGCATCCAATCAGACGCGGCTGCGAGCGCAGGCAGCGGAGGACCGACGCGGGCTTTGCGGCGGGCCGCAGCCCGAGCACGCAGACGCACCGCTGTTTAAAGGCGCTCATCTGCATCTTTTTTGGGTGATGGGATCAGATGGGGCTGGTTGCTCTCGGCGGCGGGATCGTCGGTCTTTCTCGGTCGCTCGGATTCTAATCATGGATCCTGCTTTCAGCGCCGGTTGTAGGTGCGCACGATGGCATTGCACAGGGCCTGCATGTTGTCCGGGTCCAGGATCTGCAATGCCTCCCCCAGATTAAAGAGCTTGTGGATGTCCGGGTTGCACAGATTCAGCAAGGCCTCCAGGATCAGGAACTCACCATGGCTCAATACCCCGCCGCCGCCCTCGTAAAGGTAGTTGGATAGATCAAGATCGTAAAAATCGGTGGGTGTGATGCCAGGGATATTGCCCTTATCCACGCCCTTAAACCGCAGGGCCGGGAACGAGCAGGCGATTTCAAACAGTCGTTGATCGTTGGTGCTCATGGCTTTTGCCTCCTTATTTGATGCTTTCCGATGGATGATATTTGGCGTGGATCTGCTTTAAGTCGTTGATCGTAACGCGGGTGTAGATCTGCGTGGATTCTAATGATTCGTGACCAAGCATTTCCTGGAGATGGCGAACAGGGGCGCCGTTTTTGAGCATGTGCGTTGCGCACGTGTGGCGGAACGTATGGGTGGAGACATTCTTGCGGATGCCGGCAAGCGTGGCGCAGCGCTTGACCACGGCCCATATGCTGTTGGGGTCCATTTTGTCGCCCCAGCGGTTGACGACGAGATGGCCGGTGTCTTTGTCGTGCAAGAGCGCGGGGCGCACCATCAGCATGTAGCTTTCAACCAGGCGGCACACCCGGGCGCTCAATGGCACCACGCGTTCCTTGTCGCCCTTTCCCCGGATGAGGATAAAGCCGGCGGTAAGGTCAAGGTCGCTGATCTTGATGCCGGCCATCTCAGAGCGCCTGATGGCGGTGTCGTAGAGGATCTCCAGGATGATGCGGTTGCGATAGCCGCGGTTGGTGCGGTCTGCCGCTGAGTCCATGAGCGTTTTGATTTCGTTTTCGCTTAAGATCACCTTGGGCAGCCGTTTGGGTTTTCTGGGCGGGTGGATGGTTTCGCCCGGGTCGTTGATCAGATAATCGTGCTCTTTTAAAAAGCGGGTAAAGGCCTTGACCACGCCCAGGCTCTGGGCCTGGGTGCGCAGGCTGAGCAGCTTGCCTTTGGCCGT
>LADR01000030.1 GCA_000961655.1 Desulfatitalea sp. BRH_c12 | reverse complement strand
CTGGTGATTGTGGGCGCAACCGTCGATGGCGAAAAAGAGCTGGTTGCCATAGAAGGCGGATTTCGTGAAAGCGAGCTGTCCTGGTCCCAGCTGCTGTTGGACCTGAAAGCAAGGGGCGTTACCAGCGGTCCGCAGCTTGCCATAGGCGACGGTGCCCTCGGCTTCTGGAAGGCCATGGATAAAGTGTTTCCGGATGCCCGCTGTCAAAGATGTTGGGTTCACAAGACTGCTAATATCTTGAACAAATTACCGAAAAGCCTTCAACCAAAGGCAAAGGCCCACCTGCACCAGATTTGGCAGGCTGATAACAAGAATGAGGCAGAACGGCACTTTAATGGTTTTGTTAATGCGTATGAAGCAAAATACCCGAAAGCCGCTCAGTGTCTGGAAAAGGATCGTTCCTCTTTGCTGACCTTTTTTGATTTTCCGGCGGAACATTGGCGGCATATCCGGACAACAAACCCAATTGAATCAACTTTTGCCACTGTTCGCCTGCGGACGAACAAGGTCAGAGGCTGCTTTTCTGCAAACACGGTAATGACAATGGCTTTTAAATTGTGCAAATGTGCACAAAAAAGATGGATACGCTTGCATCATCCCGAGCGGTTGGCAGAGATTATAAAAGGAGTAAAGTTTGTCAATGGTATTGAAGAAAAACGGATCGCCGCCTAAATTCTTCATACACAACAATTGACCATAACTCTTTTCTTTTTCGATTTAGACAAGTTCAAGCATGTCAATGACACCTATGGGCATGAGATGGGCGACAAACTGCTCGTGGCCGTTGCGGGACGGCTGAAGGCGGCGGTGCGCGCATCCGATTTGGTGGCGCGCATTGGAAATTTTCTGAGTATCACGTTTCAGCCTACCCAAAACGGTGTAACTGCTGGCTGGCCACATTGGTCATAATACTGCTCCTAATACTACCTATGAAGGCTTCAGCCGCCAGCTTTTGGTGCACTTGGTTTCCTTGGTGGCCACAATGCAGAAATGATAAAAATCCTTTATCCAGCTGTGGTGAACGACTGACCGAAGTATCAGGATTCGGCTCCAATCCCGGCAACTTGAAAATGTGCATATATGTGCCGGAGAATCTCGAACCCTCCCGGCCACTTGTCGTGGCATTGCATGGCTGCAATCAGCAAGCCGCCGATTATGATGACGAGACGGGTTGGATCAGATTCGCCGATACTCACCAATTCGCGCTACTACTGCCGCAACAAAAGGATGCTAACAATACATCACAATGTTTCAATTGGTTTCAGCCGAATGACAGCGAGCGCGACCAGGGTGAAGCCTTGTCGATTCGACAAATGATTGACAAGATGGCGTCCGATACCGGCATCGATCCGCAAAAGGTTTTTGTTACCGGCTTGTCGGCAGGTGGTGGGATGGCGTCCGTAATGCTGGCAGCCTATCCGGACATGTTTGCTGCCGGAGCGATCATTGCGGAGTTCCATATAGATGTGCCACGAATGTAGCAGAGGCCTTGGGGCAATGTGGAGTCAGCCTGGTACAGGGTCAGCTTGTGCCGATGAAGGATTTAAGCCCTGATGCCTGGGGCAATCTTGTGCGCAATGCATCGAGCCACAATGGATCGTTCCCACGCGTGTCCATTTGGCAAGGCACGAACGATACCACCGTTAACCCGGCGGCCCAACAGGAGTTAGTAGACCAATGGACCAATGTACTAGGGATCGACCAGATACCGGACCTAATAGACACGATCAACGGCCATGAGCACAAGCTATATAAAAACAACAACGGCGACAAATCGAGACCCCAGAATTTTATTATGTGAAAGCTGGAGCAAGTTCCGACATCCAGAATGAAGGGCCCTGCCGTTCCACACTGGCTGTCTCCATCACCTGGATCGATCGGCGTACCATGGCCCATGCCGCTGATCAGAACAGTTTCGACCAATGTCTTTTGGAGACAAAGCTGTCAGCCCTGGTCTTCGAAAATTGATAATCCTATGAGGCAAGGCAAAGCTGACTTGAATCTTAAGAATGGCAGAGGATACATTATCCTCATGTTGGTAGTCGTGAAGCACCTAATTCAAGCGTTACTGAGGAATATCTGGTGGTTGATATAAGCGTCAATTGACCGACCGCTCACGGGGTGAATCATCCGGCTATTTCGTTGCTTAGAAATCGGTCCCATATACCTGGGACTGGAATGGCAGTAACAGCTTTGATATTCAACTCATAACACAGGCCCGAGAAAACCTGTAATAAGAGAATAAAAACCGCATAATCAAGGCAAGCCGTTTAATGCCTATTCTCGACCTAATCACAACAATCCAGGAGACACAGCTGAAATCGGACTTGTTTTCCAAACTTTTTCGAACTCATCTTGCACCGATCAAGAAAGAATCGGAATTAACCTGAATTTTCACTTATTACAAGAAGGCCTGTAACTGGTGTGTAATCATAAAACTTCCAAAGTTTCGGCAGCCCACAGCTTATCATATTATTGTAGCTTTACTGGGAATCCTGTTAACCTGGATAAAGCTGCCGTCTGGCGATTATACACACTTGAAAGCGATTACGTTTGTGCCCGTCGACCATTCGGAATTGAATTTGCACACCTGGTTTTTTCCTTTTGTTTTAGCCTTATAGAGCGCCTGGTCTGCACTTTGAATCAATTGCTCCATTTCTTGGGCATCACCCGGGAGCCCGGCCATGCCGATACTGACGGTCACCCTTCCTCCTGGCTGGGTCTCCCGGTGCCTGAATGGGTGATCCGAGACTAAAACGCAAATCCTTTGTGCAATTTCACAGGCCATTTCGGCATCGGTTTCCGGCATCACGATTGCGAATTCCTCGCCTCCGTAACGCGCTGCGAAGTCGGACCCCCGGATCATGTCGCGTAACAGTGTTCCCAATCGTCTCAGGAGTTCATCGCCCGCCGGATGGCCATGCTTATCATTGAAGTTTTTAAAAAAATCGATATCGACCATGAGCAGGGAAAGGGGATGTCTGTAACGCTGGGCACGTGCTGTTTCCTGATCGAGTCGATTGATGAAAAACCTGCGGTTGTACAGCCCTGTGAGTTCATCCGTGATGGATTGCCGCCGGATTTCTTCGTTAAGCTTGTAAATGAAATGGATATAGATTCCATGTATTATCCCTAATATGGAACCGATCAGAGTAAAATAAATCGTCATGGTGATGTGTTCGTAAGATAAAGATGCTCCCAAAGCTTTCCAGGCTTGCGCCAAATCCAAGCTAAAAAAATTATGGGCTATTATTGACAACGGATGAAGAATCAAAAACCCCAACAGCCCGCCAGCAATGGTGTGATCGATTAACCGCCGCCGGAAACCAATATTGCGACACCCGCAATGGGGACATATCCTGAAAATTCGTTGGAGCAGGTTGTTGCTACGGCATTTTTTCATATCATTAAATCAGAGTCAGATGCCTTATCGATGTCGATAATTCGTCCCTTTACATATTTGACAGTTCTGTACTTGGTAATTCTCGTGGTTTTCTTTAAAATCTTATCCATGCGTAGGATTTGAGAGATCATTTCATCTGCATACAGGCGCAAATCATCCTGTTCGCGCAATTGGCTGCTCATGATTTCCGCGCAATTGAGAATGACCTGCATCGGCTGATTCAGTTCATGGCAGGCGGCGCCGGCAAGTTCCATTGCTCCTTGAAGTTTTTTTTCTTCAGTCAATGCTGACTGCATTCTGAATAGGATCCATCCAGTGAAACCGCCCATTGTGGCAAATCCGAAAGTCCAGGGTAGCATTGAAAATGAAAAAGCCATCTGGATACTCTCCCAGAATTTTGGGTCCGTATCCGCACCATGCGCTACCGGTACCATAACTTCTGCAAGAATCATGATAAATGGATGGATCACAAAGGCCCCCACAAAGGCGCTCGCTATAATCCATAGAAACGGATTTTTTTCTAACATCGGTGCCCCTTTTTGCCTTTCAGATTTCAATGCATGCCGAAACCACCGCGGTTTTTATTTCATCATCCCTTTTCCGCTGAATCACCGGTCGCAGCGTTTTTGGCAGTTCTGAACCCAATCTCCTCGAACCCCTCCCAGGGGAAACGCTCAACGATCGCTGGCAAAGAATATTGATCTTCGGGTGCGCCCTCGGTGCCGCCGATGACCGCAAATAGGTTCGCCTCTAAAGGTTCTAAGGAGGGTTTGGCCGGTCTTGTGTAAACCCATTCGCCGATTTCGTGGTTCAGTCCCTTAATTCCCAGCAGGTTTGGGGTATAGGATGCGGCAGATAGAAGGTAATCTGAGGAAATGCGTTCCGCCGAAGTTTCGGGCCGGTTGTCCACTCTCGTTTCGTTATTCCGATCTCCCATCATCTGCATCATGCCACTTTGTGGTTCGGCGATCGAATCTTTGGGTGGTTCCGCAGGGTTTTTAGAATTTTCCGCCCCCTTTACCATTGCATAGAGCATCTCCAACCCGGTCGGCAGTCGCCTGCCAAAATAGTTTGCGAATGCCGAAGCACCATAGCCGGTAACCCGCAGAACAGGGCTGGAGGCATATGCCGGATCGCCTATGTGAAACTCGTTATTCCGGTAGATGATCGGCTCGTATCCTGTGCGCACTTCGCCCAGCAGGAACCAGTTTGCGCCTCTGCCTTTCACCACACCGCTTTCAACGGTGATCCGTGCAAGGTTGTGATTCAGAAACTCCACAAACTGCTGATTTGTGACGAAGAAATCATCCATATAAAATGGATCGATCCGGAGGGACTGCTCCTCACTTTCATCCACGGCAGCTGGAATCGTAAACACTCCCCCTTGAATGAGGTGCTGTTTGCCAAGGTGTTCCGACGCAAAGGATTCATCCCTGGTAATAGCTGTTTCCGCGTTTGTCCTGTTCCCTTGCATTATTTCTATTTGGTGCCGGCCGGTGGATGGATCGCCCTTGTGCGAGGTCAAGCCGGGTTCGCCTATAAGGTGCCAGACGGTCATCGACATGACCGACAGCACCGCCACAATAATACCGGCCCATGTCCATCTCCGTTTCTTAAAAAGCAAAGTGGTATGAAGCCCGGATGATTTTTCCGCCTGTTTTTGAAAGGCCAATCCATGGATGACGCGTTCAAGTTGTCCGAGCAAGTCCCGAACGGATTCCGTCCGCGCGTCTCTGCTCTCGGCCGTAGCCATTTGAATGATTCGATTCAACTCTTCAAAAAAGGGCGATGCGGTTTTGACCAGCTTTGCGCTTTTAAACGGCGTCGTCCCGGATTTGATTTTGCCGTCAACGGCTTCAAAGAGTATTTTCCCCAGGGAATAGACATCCGCGCGCTGCCCGGCCCCTTTGAAATCGAAAAAATGCTCCGGAGACATATAATGCAGCGAGCCTTTCACGTCCATGGATTGGGTTACCGGCTTCAGCCGGCTCGAACGCGCCAGACCGAAATCGGCGATTTTGGGCGTACCCCGATCTATGAGGATATTTTCAGGTTTAAGATCGCGGTGCACAATACCGTTTTCGTGCAGTGCCATCACACCCGTCAGTGCCGGTAAAAAATACTGTTTCACCCAGGCTATGAAAAGATCCTCCTCCGGATAGAAGCCTTCCTCAGACATGGTGTCTCTAAGAGACCCGCCGGGGATGTATTCCATGGCGAAGTATTCGAGGGGCGTGTCTTGCTCGCACTTTTTAATAGTGATGGCGTCATGGTCAAACACCTGCAGAATGTTAGGGTGGCGTATTTGGGCCATGGCCTGGACCTCCCGTCTGAACCGCTGGAGCAGGGTTTCGGCCTCTTCGTCGCCTTCATCGATGGATTCGAGCCATTCCCGTGAAACGACTTTGATCGCCACATCGCGATTCAGGTTGATCTGGTGCGCCCGATAGATTTCTCCCATCCCGCCCTTGCCGATGAAGCCGAGGATCACCCACTTATTATTGAGCACATCGCCGACCTTGAAGGTGGTTTTACATGAAGTTGTCATTTCATATGCCTGCAGCGCCATTGTCGCTTTCAGCCCCCGGCATCGGTTTTGCCTCGAAGCGACCGAATCGTTCCGCATTGTTTGTCGATTAGGACTTCATCGATGATGCGGCCGTGTTTTTCCACAATTTTGGCGATGTAATAACGCCCGGTGTTTTTCAATTCCTTTTTCATGAATTTCTTACCTCCGTCGTGTTGGTTTTCAATTGAAAGCGAATGCCCATGGCACCATGGTTGCTCAATCTTGGCCGCGCAGGCGGCGCAGTCGAGGTTGCTAACTCTAAATTTTTTGAACGGTTTCCATGCAACGATTCTCCTTTGCTATCTATCGCAAGACGCCAATCGATAAAGTCGGTGGGGTCCGGGAGCATCCCCCGTATAAAGCCTATCCGCATCCCTTCGGAGAAAACCGCGCTTAATAATTAAGTCCGCCGTTCGAGATATATCATACGCCACTCGCTTTATCTCAAGGGTGTTGCGATGACTGTCCCAAATCACGTATTTTGCACGCGGATCGCCATCCCTGGGCTGTCCGACAGCGCCGACATTGACGATATACCGACAATCCGGTTCGAGTTTAATGGTTACCTGCTGCAATGGATCGAATTGAAGATCCTTTCCATCATAACCCATGAGCATCAGGCGGTGGGTATGTCCGGCAAAGGCGATATCGAAACTATTGGATGCAAAGGTTTCTTTAATCTCTGAAAAACTCATATGGTTCAGGTAGATTGTCGGCAAATCGGGCGGACAGCCGTGTACCATCAGCGCTCCATCCATTTCCCGATAGTACGGAAGGTTTTTAATGTAGAGAAAAGACGCAGGTGTAAGATATTTCAGGGTCTGCTCCAACGATATAATTGCTTCCGGTGAAAAATCGTTACGATGGACCTTGTCGATCACCGCCAGTTCATGATTGCCAAGAAGATTGGCAATACCCATTTTTCCCAACAGAACGAGGACCTCCTCCGGTTGTGGACCATACCCGACGGCGTCTCCCAAGTTGACAATTTGGTCGACACCTGATCGCTCGATATCATCCAGGCAGCGGACAAGTGCCTCCAGGTTGCCATGAATGTCAGATATCACCGCTATTCTCATTGTCCTTGCCTTCTCACTCATTCCGCCGAATTGTCGACAGCGGTGCTCTTTACAGTCCTAAAACCAATCTCCTCGAATCCTTCCCAGGGGAAACGCACAACGACCGCGGGTAAAGAATTATTATCCTTCGGAGCCCCCTCAACGCCACCGATAACCGCATAGCGATTTGTTGTCGAGGAGTCTCCGGATGGCTGGACCAGTCCCTCTATATAAACCCATTCGCCGATCTCATGGTTGAGCCCCTTTATGCCCAACAGGTTCGGAGAAAAAGATGCGGCTGATAACAGAAAATCGGAGCGCTTTGGTTCAGCTTGGTCTTTGGCGCTCGGACTCGGCTCAGGAGAAACGCTACTCCAGTTTTCCCCCTGCCAGTCTCCCATCATCCGCATCATGCCCCCCATCGGCTGCGTACCTACTTCCGCTGAGGGTTCTGCATTCACTTCCGAGCTGTCCTCGACCTTGACCATTGCAAAAAGCATTTCCACCTCCGTCGGCAATCGTTTGCCGAAGTAGTTTGCAAAGGCCGAAGCGCCATAACCGGTAACGCGCAAAGCAGGATTAGAGGCATAGGCCGGATCACTGACATGAAATTCATTGCTTCGGTAGACAATCGGCTCGTATCCCGCGCGCACCTCTCCCAGCAAGAACCAGTTTGCACCAATGCCTTTCACCACACCGCTTTCTATGCTGATTTGTGAAAGATTGTGATTCAAAAAATCGACGAACTGCTGGTTGGTAACGAAAAACTCGTCCATGTAAAACGGTTCGACCTGGATCGATTGATCGCTGCTCCCATCCAATACCGCAGGGATCGAAAATGTTCCCCCTCGGATGAGGTACTGTTTTCCAAGGTGCTCAGACGCGAATGTATCCTTTTCGGCGTCTGTCGGTCTTGTAGTGGTCTCGCCACCAGGGTTTGCCTTGGCTGGATGCCGGTCGGTAGATGTCGAAAGGCTGTCCTTCGGTGGACCCAATCCGGGTTCACCAAAAAAATGCCAGACGGCCATCGACATGACCGACAACACGGCGACAATGATACCTGTCCATATCCATCTCGGTTTCGTAAATAGGGACGCTGATCGTTGCCGAGGAGATTTCGCATCCGCTTTATCGGACGCCAACCCGTGGATCACGCGTTCAAGCTGTCCGAGCAAGTCCCGGACGGATTCCGTTCGTTCGTCTCTGCTCTCGGCCGTGGCCTTTTGAATGATTCGATCCAACTCCTGGAATAAAGGCGATTCGGTTCTGGCCAGCTTTGCGCTTTTAAACGGCGTCGTTCCGGATTTGATTTTGCCGTCAACCGCTTCAAAGAGCATCTTGCCCAAGGAATAGACATCGGCGCGCTGGTCGGCTCGTTTGAAATCGAAAAAATGTTCCGGCGACATGTAATGCGGCGAGCCTTTCACGTCCATGGATTGGGTTACCGGCTTCAGCCGGCTCGAACGCGCCAGACCGAAATCGGCGATTTTGGGCGTACCCCGGTCCATGAGGATATTTTCCGGCTTAAGATCGCGGTGCACGATGCCATTATCATGCAGCGCCATCATACCTGTGAGCACCGGCAAGAAATACCGTTTCACCCATGCTATGAAAAGATCCTCCTTCGGATAGAAGCCTTCCTCCGACATGGTGTCTCTAAGAGACCCGCCGGGAATGTATTCCATGGCGATGTACTCTATGGAGGCGTCTTGATCACATTTTTTTACGGTAATGGCATCGTGGTCGAAGACCTGCAAAATATTCGGGTGCCGAATCTGAGCCATGGCCTGAACCTCCCGCCTGAACCGCTGGAGCAGGGTTTCGGCCTCTTCATCGCCCTCGTCAATGGATTCAAGCAATTCCCGTGAAACGACTTTGATCGCCACATCGCGATCTAGATTGCTCTGGTGCGCCCGATAGACTTCTCCCATCCCGCCCTTGCCGATGAAGTTGAGAACCACCCATTTATTGTTGAGCACATCGCCAACCTTGAGCGTGGTTTTACATGTCGTTGTCATATCATGCGCTTTCAGTTCCACTATCGTAGTTGTCCCCCGGCACCGATTCGCCCTCTCAGCGACTGAATCGTTCCGGACTGTTTGTCGATCAAGACTTCATCAATGACGGTGCCGTCCTTTTCAACAAGCCGGGCAATGTAATATCGGCCGGTGTTTTTCAAATTCTTCAGGCCGTATTTTTCCCATTGATCGTCGTCAAGATGCCGTTTGATTATGATTCTGGCAGTGGCGGTTCCCATGCCGTCAAAATATCTCGCCAGGGGATCTTGCCCATCTTTTATCGTTTCTTCATCCGTCGATTTCTCGGTCTTGTCTTTTTGGTTAACATTTTTTGATTGCATGGCGACACTTCCTTTCGAGCTTCGCAGTGAAGGGGCACGTTTATGGCTGGGAGAGGGTTTGCCTCATTTTGACAAAATCTTCCCGTGAGATTTCCCCCTTGGCAAATCGCGCCTTCAAAATCGCCTCTGAGTCGGAGCGGTCTCTGGAAGGCCCCTGCGGGCCAGGTTTTTGGGGCCTGAAAATTCGAATTGCCAGATACACCATCATAAATACAACCAAACCCCAAATCAGCAAGCCCAACAAACTTCCTGGGAAAAAACCGCCCCACCAGCCTCCTGACATCGGTCCATAATCACAGCCCCACATGATCTATCTCCTTACATGTTGAACGATGAGACGACCGGTTGGGACCCGGCCGTCTTATCGTCAATAATTGCGGTTACCAGCACCATCCGTATCCGCCCATTCGGCCGTGGTACTCGCCATTGGAGGGCGGCAGGTTGTAGGAGCGCGCCTGGGCCCTCAACTGATCGTGCAAGACGGCTATTTCACGGTTCAACTCCGCCGTTCGCTTCGGATCGGGGTTGGAAGTTGCCAGCAGAGCGTTGTACTCACCCTGTTTGGCGGCAAGGTTCTGTCTGAGCTGGGCGGTTTGATTGTTAAACCCCTGATAATTGTCAGCGTAATAACCCGCCGTAGGCCCACCCATGGGGCCGTCCCAATACCCGTCCCAATAACAGGCGAATGCCTGGGTTCCAGTGAACGCTATGAACGCCGTCGCCGCAACAATGAGAATCGTCCTTTTCATGAATTTCTTACCTCCGTCGTATTGGTTTTCAATTGAAAGCGAATGCCCATGGCACCATGGTTGCCGTTGTTATAGTTGATTATCAAATTGCGTGCCACCAATCTTTAGAAATATGGAACCATTTGTTATTAATATATAAATTAACTATATGCTGAGCATCCGCCAATAGCGACGATGTATGAGTGTGGATTTATTACCCACATCGCTACCAGGATACGATTGAAGTGTTGCTAAAATACCCAACCGCGTTTATATTACTTCGACACCAGAAATTTGAGGGAGCTATGAATAAAAAAACAATGCGCCGAAATCGGACGAGGCTTCACACATCGCCTTGGATCATCATTGGATCGGTGGGAATCCTGCTGATCGTCGTGGTGGTCCTAGCATATCAGAACTACAGCCGCGAAAAAAAATATATGTCCCGAATTTTAAGTGAAAAAGGGGCTGCCATCATCAAGGCGGTGGAAGCCGGAGCCCGTACGGGAATGATGGGTATGATGTGGGGTGGACAGCAGGTCCAGTCGTTTATCGAGGAAACCGCTCAGCTTTCGGACGTCCTCTATATTACAGTGGCAAGTGACGAAGGCCTGGTTCTGGCCAGCAGCAATCGCGGATTGATCGGCACCCAAATGAACAGCGGTTTTCCCGAAAAAGGACTTGATCAACCAGAGGAAATCAACTGGCGGCATAAGCGCATCGATGAACAGCGGAGCGCTTTTGAGGTTTACCGGCATTTTCGACCGATCTCTCATCAGGACACTTGGATGGGCGATCGCATGCGCCAAATGATGCAAGGGCGCGGAATGATGATGGGGCCTGATAACGACTGGTGCTTTCCTTCCGCAAGCGGCAGTGGCGATCAGATCATACTGGTTGGCTTGAACCCTCAGCCGTTTGAAGAAGGGCGCAAGGAGGACATCCGCAACACGGCCATCATATCAGGCGTTTTGATTTTACTGGGGCTGGCCGGTTTTATTTCGATATTCTGGATGCAGGGATACCGCTCTGCCAAGAAATCACTCCAGGACACCAGCGCCATTAAAGACCAAGTTGTCACCAGCCTGCCCGTGGGATTGATTGCCACGGATAACGAAGGAAAAATAGCATTTTATAACAGCGCTGCCGAGCGCATCACCGGGCTTGATTTGGCCGAGGCGCGGGGGAAAGACCCCGATACTGTTTTGCCAAGCCATTTTTGTGGATTGAAGGAATCCCTGGATCTTGGGGAGTCGGTATCCGAAAAGGAAATGGAATGCGAGTTCACCGAAAACAAGATTGTCCCGGTGAGCATCAGCGCGTCGCAAATTATCAACGAAGAAGGCCAGTTTGTCGGCCAGGTGTTAATCCTTCGCGATCTTGGTGAGGTTCGCCGCCTTCAGGACGAAATCCGCCGCAAGGAGAAGCTGGCGGCAATCGGCGGTCTTGCCGCCGGCGTGGCCCATGAAATCAGAAACCCGTTGAGTTCCATCAAAGGCATCGCTTCCTATTATAAAAGCAAGTTCGAGGACGGCAGTGAGGACAAAGAAATGGCTGGGGTTATGATCGAGGAGGTGGATCGCTTGAGCCGGGTCATCAGCGAGCTGCTGGAATTCGCCAGGCCAACGAAATTAAACCGAAAGCCATCCGATATCAATGAAATCTTGAGACATTCGACCCGACTCGTTGAACAGGAAGCAGCGGCCAAAAAAATCAATGTTCAACTCAATCTTGCATCCGATTCCGTAAAAGCCGATGTCGATCCGGATCGTCTAACCCAGTGCTTTTTGAATCTATTTCTAAATGCCTTGCAAGCCATGGAAAACGGAGGCCGGCTGACCGTTTCCAGTTCCGCAGGCATAAACGGGGACATATCAATTGACATCAAAGATAACGGCTCGGGTATATCCGCCGAAAACTCAAACAAAATATTCGACCCCTATTTTACCACCAAACCCAAAGGTACCGGCTTGGGGTTAGCGATTGTTCACAAGATTATCGAAGCCCATCAAGGGCAGATCAAGGTGCGCAGCGCCCTTGGTCAGGGAACCGTATTCTCAATTGCCCTGCCGCTTGGCGGCAGCGAACCGAGGCGATCATGACCATCCAAAACACGCACATTCTGATTGTTGATGACGACCTGAACCACCTGAAAACGCTTCGAACCATCGTCAGAAGTTGGGGTTACCAGGTGTCCACGGCCGACGATGGCATCAAGGCCGTTGAAAACGTCAAAGAAAATCCGTTCGCCCTGATTTTGATGGATGTCCGCATGGCTCAGATGAGCGGCATCGAGGCCCTGAAGCAAATCAAGCAATATAATCCGGCCATACCGATTCTCATTATGACCGCCTACTCTTCCGTTGATTCGGCAGTTGATGCTTTAAAATCCGGGGCCTACGATTATTTGACCAAACCCCTGGACTTTGAAGTGCTCAAAATCAGCCTGGCGCGTGCTTTGGAGCATTCCGGCCTGAAGGCGGAAAATGCGACCTTGAGATCAAAGATGAGCGCTGATTACGAGCTGGAGAATATTATCGGAAGGAGCCGCCCGATGAAGGCCCTTATAGACATGATGGCCATGGTTGCGCCTTCGGAGGCGACCGTGCTGATCACCGGTGAAAGCGGGACCGGCAAAGAGCTGATCGCCAAATCCATCCATCGTAACAACCCGCGGAAGGATCGGCCCCTGGTGGTGGTCAATTGTGCGGCGCTTACCGAAACATTGCTGGAATCGGAACTATTCGGTCATGAAAAGGGCGCGTTTACCGGTGCCGACAAACGCCACGAAGGCAGGTTCAAGCAGGCCGATAAGGGAACAATTTTCCTGGATGAAATCGGCGAAACCTCCGCCGCGATGCAAGCCAAGCTGCTACGGGTCATCCAGGAGCGGGAAATCCAGCGGATCGGCGGAGAAGAGACGATAAACGTAGACGTTCGGATTTTGGCCGCAACCAACCGGAACCTGGAGGCGGAGGTTAAAGAAGGAAAATTCCGCGAAGACCTTTTTTATCGTTTAAACGTCGTTACCCTTCGAATCCCGCCGCTACGCGAGCGCCTGGATGATATCCCTTTGCTCGCGCAGCATTTCCTTGAAAAGTACGCTAAGAAAAACCACAAGCAGGTCAAAGGTATATCTCCATTGGCAATGGATATGCTGCTCAAATACGCTTGGCCCGGCAATGTCAGGGAACTTGAAAACGTCATTGAGCGCGCGGTGATTCTCCTGCCGGACGAGCACGTTACTGAGAAGGAACTTCCCACCACCGTCACGGAAAATTATGCGCAAGCAAACAATTGGGTGTCGCCGTTTGCACCGGTCGCCGTTAACCGCCCCCTGGAGGAAATTGAAAAAGAAGCTATTTTGGTCACCCTCGCGGACAGCGGCGGCAACAAAAGTGAAACCGCCCGTCGGCTCGGCATAAACCGTAAGACGCTTCATAAGAAGTTGAAAGAATATGGTATTGACTGAACCTATTGAGGCTGAAGCTCGCAGCAAGACCCGCCTTCCTCGTATGTGGCCTTATCTGTTCACCTGGGCATGACGATGCGGCTGCTGTCATGTCAATTTTGAAAGGGTTCGCATGATGGATAGTGGATTAGTGGTGTTGGGATTGGCGATGCTTCCGGCCCTGGGCAACTTTAGTGGCGGATTGATCGCCGAGTGGCTGCCCCCCTCACAAAAGACGCTCAACTATGCCCTGCACGCAGCTACTGGCATTATCCTTGGCGTCGTCGCGGTGGAAGTGATGCCGGCAGCGTTGCGCAGTGCGCCGATCTGGCTCCTTGCCGCGGCTTTTATGGCAGGGGGTGGTGCCTATCTGCTCATGGAAGCCGGGGTCAAGCATTGGCAACGGTCCAAAGAAGACGGCGCTGGAGCTGGAGCATGGATGGTCTACTTGGCGGTCGCAACTGATCTTGTGGGCGATGGCCTGCTCATCGGCACGGGTTCGGCGGTTTCAAGCAAGATGGCCCTCATTCTTGCCTTGGGCCAGATCTTGGCGGATATTCCCGAGGGCTTTGCAACGATCACCAATTTCCGGGACAAGGGCGTGGATCGGTCCAAACGGCTGCTGATTTCCGCTTCATTTGTCTTTCCAGTCGTAGGTGCCGCTGCTCTTTCGTATTTCGTGCTCAGGGGACTAAACGAGTATTGGAAAATGGCGGGATTAGTCTTTGTTTCCGGACTGTATCTTCTTGCCGCAGTGGAGGACATGATGCAAGAAGCACACGAGAGCAGCGGGGATAGCCGCTGGTCGGCTTTTAGCCTTCTGGCTGGTTTTACAATTTTTCTGATGATCTCAGGAGGTCTTGGCTAAGAATGCTATCGAATGATAAAATTTACATTTGTCATTGCCCTTCTCAAAAAAATGACCAAATTTGCCTCACCCCATGATCTGAAATGAAGAAAACTGGGTAATATAGACCCACATCACTCGTAAAAAGAGCAATCCTCAACCATCATCCCCTAACCTTCCTTTGAATTATTATCTTTTATTACAGCTATTTATAATTTTTTGCGTACACAATTCACAGCTTTGGCACCATGTTTGCTCTATCGATTAACAACGCCAAGAGGCGCTCAGGAAGCGGCCGCTTCTGAAATGATCAACTACAATCATCAACGACATACTTACTGGAGGCATAAAATGAAACGAAACATTAAAAGCATTATAATCATGACCGTTCTGGCCGTGCTTGGAATTTCGACCTTCGCGCTTGCCGATTGGGGCAGAGGATACGGCCACATGGGAATGATGGGACCAGGAATGATGGGACCAGGAATGATGGGACCAGGAATGATGGGACCAGGAATGATGGGACCAGGAATGATGGGACCAGGAATGATGGGACCAGGCTGGCAGCAGGGGGGTGGCTATTACGGCAATCTTTCCGCCGATGAAATCGCAAAATTGGAGCAACAGCGCGCCCAATTCCTCGCAGCAACGGAGGATACAAGGCAGCAGCTGTATGAGAAGAATTTAGCTCTGCAAAGCGAATTGGCAAAGGAAAATCCGGACACCACCAAGGCATCAAAGCTGCAGAACGAAATTTCCAATCTCCAAAGCGAGCTTGATCAAAAACGATTGGAATACGACATCCAGGCCCGTAAATCAGCACCCAACTACAACCGCGGCTATAGAGGAGGATACGGTTCGATGATGGGTTACGGACCGGGTGGCGGCGGATATTGCGGGTGGTAAGCCAAGACGCAACGAAAAGCATATGACAAGGGGCGGCGTTCGCCGCCCCCTCCTGTTATATGCGGGATTTACAGGAAATCCGCTGACGATATCAATACAAGGGACTCGATAAAAAGGTGACCTGATGAAAAGCAATTTTTTGAAAATAGCGATAAGGCCAATCATGCTTGTTGCAGTTGTGGGTCTTACATTGGCGGTACTGGTGGGCTGCGGAATCGGCCATGGGCCATACCGGAATGGGTACAATGGCTACCATGCTTTTAGAAGCGGCGATTATTACCGAAGTAGCGGCTCCCACAACGCTTCGTATGATACCGCCGGCAGAGTCAACCATCGTTATATGCCTGACTACGGGAGTGGCCGAGGTGGATACTGCGGGTGGTGATGGAGCATATTCCTCTAAACCCGAATTACCATTGAGGTGAAACTATGAGCGTTCGATATTTTTATAAAAGACTTTTGATATGGCTTCTCACGATATGGAGTTTGAACAATTTTTTGTTAAGTCCCGCATTCGCCCATTCCGGCGGGTACCGAAACTGGCACATGGGGCGATGGATGATGGGCGGCTGGGGAATGGGGTGGTTCGGTATGATTATGATGGTCATTTTTTGGGTGTTGGTCATCGCAGGAATCGTTTTTTTTGTTAGATGGCTGGTTCAAAACACGGGCAGCAGAAGCCATTCTGGTCTCGGCACAGGTAATCAGGCGATGGATACTTTGAAGGAACGTTATGCCAAGGGAGAAATCAGCCACAATGAATTTGAGTCCATGAAAAAAGAGATACTCCGATAGGTTCTGCAGGAGGCTGGCGATGAAATACAAAAAGACAGGCATGCTAATAGATAGCGGACATTCCAGAAGGCAATTTTTGAAGCTGGCCGGCTATGGAACCCTGGGATTGATATCAGGCGGGTTGTGGCCGAAGTTAGACGGTTTCGCAGCAGAGCAAACCCCGGATACGGAATTCGTCCCCGACCTTGACATATTCCTTTCCGCCCGCCCCGACGAGGTCTCTGTTTTGCCGGGAGATCCCACCAGGGTTTGGCGCTACCATGCGACGGTGCACAAAGGCAGCCGTGCCCGAATTGTTGAAATGTCACGCAGCTATCTTGGTCCTGTCATCAAAGTCCATCGGGGCGAAAAGATACGGATACGCTTCAAAAACACTGTTCCCGAAGAGTCTATCGTGCACTGGCATGGTCTGCATGTGCCTGCGATCATGGACGGCCACCCGCGCGATGTCGTTCCGCAGGGACAATCCCACCTGTATGAGTTCGAAGTCAAGAACAGAGCCGGAACCTATTGGTATCATCCACACCCCCACGGCCGAACCGGCCCACAGGTTTATGATGGTCTTGCGGGCCTTTTTCTCGTATCCGACCAGGAAGAGCAATACATAGGTCTTCCCGATGGTGAATATGATGTTCCACTGGTGATCCAGGACCGAACGTTCGACTCCGGCAATCAGCTGGTATATATGTCGGGCCATAGAATGGCGCGGATGGCCGGTTTTTTGGGTAGTACGATAATGATTAACGGGCTGCCGGATTTCACGCTCCCCGTATCAACCGGTGCCTATCGGTTACGCCTGCTGAATGGCTCCAATTCCCGAATTTATAAGTTGGCGTGGGAAGACGGCCGGCCGTTAACCATTCTTGCTACGGACGGTGGCTTGCTGGAAAGGCCGGTCTTCAGAAGATATGCGTTTTTAAGCCCGGGAGAACGGTTGGAGATCTGGGCCGATTTCAGTGACCATCCGGTCGGCTATGAAACATCCCTTTTAAGTCTTCCGTTCGACGCCGGTGGCATGGGGGGTGGAATGATGATGGGCGGAATGATGGGGCAAAATCAATATCCTACAAATGGTGCGATTTTTTCCGTGTTCAAAATGAAGGTGACCCAAACTGTTAAAACAAATTACCGTCTCCCGGAGATGCTTTCAGATATCGAGTCTGCCAGACCTGAGGACGCTGTAAATTATTTTCGCCCGCGGCAATTTCATCTCACGATGCAGCATATGCAATGGACGATCAATGGGCGGACGTTTCAAATGGAAGAAGTGGCAGACGATGAGATTGTCCAATTAGGCTCGACGGAGATATGGGAATTCGACAACAGCGGGGGCGGTATGATGAATATGATGAACATACCCCATCCCATCCACCTGCATGGCAAGCAATTCCGCGTTCTTGAACGCAGCGGCGTTGCTCACGAAGGTTACGTGGATGAAGGATGGAAAGATACGGTTTTGCTGATGCCCGGTGAACGGATCAAAATACTGGTTGATTTTGACGATTATCCGGGAATGTTTCTATACCATTGCCACAACTTGGAGCATGAGGATATGGGAATGATGCGCAACTACTATGTTAAGGGATGATTTTCACGCCCAAAGATGACGTACCATCTGGTTGTGTACTATGTCACGGGCATTGCAAATCTTATTGAGGAGTGTGTGTACAATACCTAGATCATGCGTTTTACCAACTTTATGATACACGGCATTCCTATGCCATAGGCCATTTCAAAAGTGATGACTGCAAATCGTCATTTCGTCCCAGATGCTGTTGCAAGAAAAAGGAATGGCAATGGCATACCCATTTTTGAAAAAATAACCTGGACATAAGATATAATGTGTTAGAAGCCCATCAAAATCTCTATCAAATACTTTTCAAAGAAGCTCAAATCCAAGATTATCTAAATCCAAGCATGATCCTCTGCCCACTCCATTCCTCGGGAAAGGACCGAGTCAATCTTGCCAGCGATAACCCATCGGGCTCCTCGCCGTTGATGATGGTCTCAATGATATCCGGAGCAAGGGTGGTCAGTTTCAGAATTCGGGTCACATAGGAGCCGTCCACTTCGAGGTTGCGGGCCAGTTCACTGATCGATTTGACCTGCCCGTTCTCAAGAATACGCGCCCACGAAAAGGCCCGCGATAGCGCCTGGATGACCGCCGCTTGGACCGGTTCGGCAGCTTCAGGAATTCCCCCGTCCAGGGCTTGGGGTACGATGACCTGTTTTCTGCCCCGCATTCGCCGGATGATCATGGGGATATGCACCTGCAGGTTGCCGTTGCCCGCAACCGTAATGGTTGGCTTTGCCTTCATCGATTTGCCCTCCGTTGATCCACCTCGCAGGCCAGACCGGCAAGATCCGCGATCAGGGTGGTCAAGCCGTCGGTCCGAAGCTCCATGTCGATCCCAGTCTCGCGGACCTCGATTTTTCAACCAGCAGCCGGATCAGCCGGTTACGCTCCATGGGGAACAGATCCTGCCAGAAGGTCTCCACGTTCGAGAATGCTTCGGAGACATCCTGTTCGGTAACATTTATGCTTTGATAAGCCTTGCATCGTAAAGCAACATGGGTCAATTGCCGTGACAGATCCACCGCTTGGCGATTCATAGTTGCTATCATTGCATCCTTTTTTGGATGATCGTTTTGAGGTTTCATCAAGTTGAGGGCCTGCCGGCGGGTCTGGGCCAGCTCCTCTTCTATCTGGACCTTCTGCTTGATCAATCGTTGCTTTTCCGTGCTTTCGATTTGCCGGCCGGCAAAATAGGTCTTGGCCACCAGGGTCGGTGTTCTGAACACGGCGCTGAGCTGCTCGACGACCGCCTGCTCGATATCTCCTGCCGGCACGCGTTTAAGCGGACAATGGCTCACTGTCCGCTTGGCGTCCTTTTCGCAGATATAGTAGGTGTATTGCCGGTCGTTTTTGCGGGCGTAAGTCGGCCCCATGGAGCAGTCGCAATGCCCGCAGCGGATAACCCCTTTGAGCGTCGCGATCATCTTCGTTCTGGACAGTGCGACCTTAATCGGTTTGTGATCGGCCAAAATGGCCTGGATCTTGTCCCAGGTCTCACGCTCGATGATGGCCTCTTGCTCGCCAGGATAACTCTCACTTTATGGACGATCTCTCCAATGTACAATTCTATTGTTCAGCAATCGGTAGACGTGTCCGATGTTCCATACGGCCCCTTTGCGCTCAATGCCCTTTTTGGTGGTCCAGGCCTTGGTCCTATACCCTTGAGAATTGAGCTCCTGACCCATCTTTTTGGCAGAGCCAAGCTGAATGAAACGCCTGAAAATATACTGAACAACTTTTGCCTCCTCGTGGTTGACGATGAGCTTTTTGATTTCACGGTCCACATCGTAGCCCAGGATCGCCACCCCGCCGCAGTATTTGCCGCGTCGTTTGGCGGCCGCCACTTTGTCGCGGATGCGTTCGGCGATGACCTCACGCTCGTACTGGGCAAACGTCATCAAGATATTGAGCATCATGCGCCCGGTGGAATCCGTTGTGCTGATCTGCTGGGTGACCGAAACAAAGCACACGCCCCTATCATTGAACGTGTCGATCATCTTGGTAAAATCGAGCAGCGGCCCGCGAGAGCCGGTCGATCTTGTACACCACAATAATATCAATCTTGCCGGCATCGATATCGGCCAGCAGCCGCTTTAAAGCTGGACGTTCCATGGTCCCGCCGGAATATCCGCCGTCGTCGTAGCACTCCGGCAAAGCCTTCCACCCCAGCAGTTTCTGACTTTCGATGTAGGCCTCGGCTGATTCGCACTGGGCATCCAACGAGTTGAACTCCTGCTCAAGTCCCTCCTCGTGGCTTTTGCGCGTGTAAATAGCACAGTGCAATGTCTTGTTGGAGGCCGCGTGGATGTTATTGCGCATCGGGCCTCCTTTCCTTTTCTTTCCGCACCCCTTTTTCAATCCGAAAAAGAGCTTGCCGTTCCAGCGGGTACCCGTGATCTCGCGTGCGACCGCACTCAATGATTTGAAAATCCGCCCTTCAAATACGAAACCATCTGTTTGGGCGATAACCTCATAGCGCCGGTTGTTCCAGATGCGAATCATGCGCGTTCCCGGCAGGATCGTCTCCTTGGTCTTGCGCGCATCAGGGATTCGGCGGTTGAAGGTCGCGACCGGATCGTTTGCGGCGACCTTTTGCAGATGGGCTTTGGCCTGCTCGGACAGCCCGCTGTAATAAAGCTCCTGGATGCGGTAGGCTAGCCGCTTTATAAGAAACCCTTTTTTGTACTTTGGTGCCTTTGCGCCATAAAGATCCAACCATTTGTCCCGAAGCTGATCCAGCGTCATCGTTTGCAGGGCTGCCAGCTGCCGCAGGACCGAGGTGCGGGTGCGCTCCCGGGCTTTGGCGTCTGCAGCCTTTTCCTGTAATGCGTTCATTTTCAACTCCTTATTATGGGTTCCGGACGAGTTGTTGCGCATGAACGCTCTGTTTCCGAGACAAATCAAGTCCTTCTCCGCTATTTGGTAAAGATTCCCGGACTGGGGACAGGCCCTCGTCTTTCATAACCTTGCGGGCCTTTCTGCGAAGAACCGCCATGGCCAAAATTGATGCGATCATTTGAAGCCGGGCTCCGCTCGAAAGCCGGTCCAATTTGCCGGCTGATACAGCCATGGCTGGAGTTGCTTCATAGAATTCCTGAGATTCGTTTGCCTCCAAAGCGATAACTCCTTTTGTCTGTGACCGGAGGACGGTTGGTGGGTGCCGGCAGAAAAACAGGCGATCGGGATGCGGATTCGCAGGCACCCACAACCGCCTTGAGCTAAAGCTTCCGATCAGTTGTCTGGTTCTAACTTCGGGTCCGGACAGATTGTCCGGTGTTGTAGTGGGGTTACATACCGATTACGAGGGATATCTGTCGGAAGTCTGGTTAACCTGTGTGCTTGACATTTCGGCGCAAGTTTAGTATTAAGTAAACACTTTTAAGCTGGGTCGGGATGCTTATTAGGGCTACAGCAAAAGATTGGAGAAAGCCATTATGGCCGGCAACATAGAATTCGGCAAACGTATACGCGAGCTTCGGGAGATCAAATTAAAAAATAATCCCAAGTTCACCTTGAGAAAGTTCGCCGAGGCAGTGGGTATCAGCCCCACCTTCTTAAGCAAGGTCGAACGCGGGGAATTTGATCCGCCCAAGGCGGAAAAGATCATAAAAATGGCAAACCTTCTGGGTATCGATTCGGATGAACTGCTGTCTTTGGCCGACAAGGTGGATCCGGAATTGGAAAAAATCATCAAGGAACAGCCTTCAGCCCTGCCTGACCTGCTTAGAACGGTGCGCGGTATGTCGGAAGAAGAACTTCGCAGGCTCACAAAACGGGCTCGCAACAAGCAAGAGGATTGATTATCGGGGTGGTGATGGAAAAGCCTAAATTTTTAAAACCTGAAGAGATTGAAAACGCGAGCCTAAAACTCATCGCCCAATACGAACGAAAGTTTGGGGCGGTGATCAAGCCGCCGATCCCAGTGGAAGAAATCCTCGAAGCCCATCTTGAGCTCGGCTTTGACTTCGAGGACCTCGCCGGCGCCTTCGGTGTTGACGATGTGCTCGGTGCCACCTGGATACAAGAAAGACGGGTTGCGGTCGACCAATCCCTTGATCCGCTCGAATATCCCGCCAAGGAAGGTCGATACCGGTTCACAGTGGCCCACGAATTGGGGCATTGGGAACTGCACCGCCACTACTTTCTGGCGGACGCGGCGCAGCTATCTCTTTTTGATGAAGAGCCAAAACCCCCTATCGTCTGCAGGACAAGTTCGCGCAAGGATCCCATGGAGTGGCAGGCGGACCATTTCGCCGGCTATCTGCTTATGCCCGGCGACCTTGTGTTCAATGCCTGGGAGGCAATACACGGTAACCGGGAGCCATATATCGCCAAAAGGGAAATGGCGGATCTTTCGTCCAAATGGGGATTGGCGGAAAACGCGCAGCCGATCGTCGAAACTGCACGGACACTGGCGCGAGAATTCAATGTATCCGGGCAAGCCATGCAGATCCGATTGATCGGGCTCGGCTTGATCAAAACAAAGCAACCGGGTCCCGATCTTTTCTACAATTAATCGTTTATTATGCTTTTATAGTGAAAAAATGAATACTATCGCGGCAGTAAAATCGATATTCTATTTTGCCTTGGCAGGATTATTCGAGATTGGTGGCGGGTATCTTGTCTGGTTATGGCTTCGTGAAGGAAAATCGTTGTGGTATGGCGTGATGGGGGCCTTTGTGCTTGTTCTCTATGGAATAGTTCCAACCCTGCAACCAGCTAATTTTGGTCGTGTTTACGCCGCTTATGGCGGAGTTTTTATCCTCCTGTCAATTTTGTGGGGCTGGAAAGTTGACAAGATAGCTCCGGATAAATTCGATCTTATTGGCGGACTGGTGGCTTTGCTTGGTGTTGGAATCATAATGTATTGGCCTCGAAGCCAGTAAAAGGAGATCGGTTATGACATGACGATAAGAAAAATTTACTCAACCGTCCTGCCAAATGATTAGCCTCGGCGCTAATTTTTTTTGGGCTAAAGTTGTTTAGTGTTTAGGCCACATATGACTGCGGTTGAAAGGAGTACAGCATAATGCTTCAGCAGTTCAATCCGAAACGAGTGTTGCGACAGGTTTCAAATCCTCTTCTCAAAGAATTTTTCGAGCGCCTGGGGCACCCTCTCGAAGTTGATTGGGATTCGATCTCGAACAGTCAGGTGGAAAGCATCTTTGATGCATGGCAAGAGCTGCCAAGTGGACCGCGCAAGGTTGCTGAAATCGTCTTCCAGGATGTTCATGAAATGGCAACCGAAGACGGCATACGGGTCATCATCGAGGATGGACTCTATCATGATGTCGATCTTGCACCGCATCTTGAGCCGATGGAGAGCCGTTACGACAAGGCCATCTGGACCGCCATGAATTGGCCGGCTATCTGGAGTGCGGCCACCCGGTTCGCAAAGGCTGATAGCCTTTCGTCCGGCCGTTCATGGGTCAAGCGGGGCAACTTGCCAGCTGTTGAGCCGAGGGCAGACGCCGACGCAGTTATGGAACTTCAGACAGCCATGTCCGCGTTTTTCAGGGACCGGCAGGGCCGTGGCCATCATTGCAAGGTGGAGCATTTTCCGCGTGGAAATGGCTTGGACTATTTCTTCGTATACCTTAGCGATTACGCCGACACCCACATCAACTTCGACGATGCCGGTGAATTTCAGCGGACACCGGATCGGCGGGCATTCGAAGTAGTTTTCGCCCATGACCGCGACAACGGCACTTTGGAAGTGTACGCCAAGGGGGCCGGCAAGTCATCGAGCCCTTGCAGCAGGTCTATTCGAAAGTGATCTTGGGCGAACCCCTCGAAGCCGAAGACCCGGATGCACCCGCGTACCACCTCGACGGACTCATGGACCGAGTCTTTTATGTCCCAGGTGATCCCCTTCCAGGATTCCGACCTGGAGAAGCTCTATTCGTTCATCCGGTTTTTGCTGACCAAACTGCCCAGAGGGGATCGCGGGCCGATCTACAATTTCGACGATGACGTGGCGCTCAAATACTACCGGCTGCAAAAGATCGGCGAAGGTTCCATCGTCATGGAACCGGACGCCCGCTATGAGGTACCGGGTCCCACGGCCGTGGGCACTGGTATCCTCCGAGGAGATGAGATCGAGCTGTCCAAGCTGATCGACATCCTCAACGAACGCTTCGGAACGGAGTTCAAGCCCGGCGATCAATTGTTCTTTGAGTCGATCCGCGAGGATGCCATGGCCGACAGCGGCCTGCGCCAGGCCGCGCTGGCCAACACCATGGAAAACTTCGGCTATGTTTTCTGCAAGGCCCTGGAAGGCCTTTTCATCGACCGCATGGAACAGAACGAGGAAATCACAGCCAAATTCATGAACGAGGACCAGTTCCGCGAGGCCATCAGCCGGCACCTGCTCAAGGAAGTGTACGATAAGATCCGCGAGGAGGCAGAAGCAGTTGGTGGCAATGAGGCAGCAGGCTCATTCTCACATTGACCTTCATCATATTCGAGGGAACAAATTTGATTGGGGCCTCCATTCCCACGAGGGCTGCGATGACCCCGCCAGAAATGTCGCCATTGCACAGCCAAGGTCGCACCACAGTCGGTCGTTGCCCACCAATGTCGCCCACCGTTGAATAAACAGTCTATTGTAGGTTTCTATGTCCGGCTCCGCAGTTAATGAACGAGGCATTGACAACGCCAGAAAACACATTATCATTTGCGCATATGTTTATTTAAAAGAGGACCATTTTATGCTTTCTGCCAAAACTGCCCAATCAACTGGCGAACTTCCGTCATGCAATGTGCTGCATGCGGTCACGGTGCGCAAAGTTTCACTGAAAATGCCACCGGAAGCAATTTTGGAAGGACTTGCGGGTTTTTTCAAACTTTTCTCAGACAAGACTCGACTCGGCATTTTGTGGGCGCTGAGTCTGTCCGAAATGTGCGTATGTGATTTGAGCATGCTGCTGAAGATGAAGCAACCGGCCATCTCACAGCACCTTAAAAGTTTGCGCCAAATGCGCATCGTCCGGACCCGCCGGGAGGGCAAGGTGATTTTTTACGCCTTGGATGACGACCATATCCGGGCGGTGCTCAACACCGGCTTGCAACATATCGATGAACCCGAAGGTACCATCGAGGTGCTATCATGACCACAGCCTATCAACCCAAAGGATTGGATTGTGCGGCCTGCGGCGCCAAAATCGAAAATGCCGTGAAGAATCTGCCGGGCGTCTCCCACGCAGTGGTGGATTTCGCCAACCAGCGGCTTCACCTGGACACTGTCGATTTGGAACGGGTGCGCAGTGAAATCAAACACATCGATCCCGGCATCGAATTATCACCCCCTCATGAGGCGGACGACACGGCCCGAAGTCGGAACGTGACGTTCCGAAAGCGGCGGGAAATGGGTATCATCATCGCCTCCTTGCTACTTTTCGGCATGCACGCGGCCTTCGAGCAATGGTTCCACGAAAAAGGCTTGGTGGTCTTGGACTACGGCATTGCCCTGGCCGCCTACTTTCTGGCCGGCATCAACATTTATATCAGCGCTTTCAAAACCTTTCGCAGGGGTGATTTTTTCGACGAGAACGTGTTGATGGTGGTGGCCACGGCCGGAGCGATCGCGATCCACAGTCTATCTGAAGCAGTCGGCGTAATGATATTTTTCAAGACTGGGGAATTCTTGCAGAATCTGGCTGTGGGGCGTTCCCGGCGCTCGATCCGCGCCTTGCTGGCGTCCAAGCCCGATCATGCCAATGTGGAATCCATCGAGGGGCTGCGTCGGGTGCCGCCGGAGCGGGTGCGGGTCGGGGAGACGATCGTGATCAAGCCGGGCGAGAAAGTGCCACTCGACGGGCAGGTCTTGGCGGGGCAATCCAGCCTGAATGCATCGGCCTTGACCGGCGAGTCGGTTCCGCTGAGCGTCCGTACCGGCGACCGCCTCATGGCGGGCATGATCAACCAGACTGGAGCCCTGAAGCTCAAAGTGACCAAGCCGTTCAACGAATCCTCCATCGCCAAGGTTCTCGAGCTTGTCGAGAATGCTTCGGCCCGCAAGGCGGCCACTGAAAAATTCATCACTACTTTCGCCCGCTGGTACACGCCGGCGGTCGTGGCCATTGCCGCGGGTATCGCCTTTTTGCCGCCTTTGATCCTTACGGGTGCCGATTTTACAACCTGGATTTACCGTGCCCTGGTGGTACTAGTGATCTCCTGCCCCTGCGCCCTGGTAATCAGCATTCCCCTGGGTTATTTCGGCGGCGTCGGCCGAGCCTCCCGGGAAGGCATCCTGGTCAAAGGGTCCAATTTCCTGGATGCCTTGGCCAAGGTAAAAACGGTGGTGTTTGACAAGACCGGCACCCTGACCCGCGGCGATTTTTCCGTGCAAAAAATGGTTCCTCTCAATGGTTTCGGGGAACGACAGCTCCTGGAATTCGCCATGCTGGCCGAAATGCACGCGAGTCACCCGATCGCCAAGGCGATTGTGGCCAAAGGCCGTGAAGTGGGGTTGCAGCCGGACAACGCATCGGTGGCCGAACATGAAGATCTACCCGGAAGGGGCGTGCGCGCGCTGGTCGCCGGACAAGAAATTCTTGTAGGCAGCGACGGATTGCTGCATCACCGGCAGATTGTCCATGACATCTGCGAATTGGAAGGCACGGCCGCCCATGTCGTGATCGATGGACATTATGCCGGGCATCTCCTGATCGGAGATTCGGTCAGAGCCGACGCTGGACAGGCCATAGCGCAATTGCGGAATATCGGCGTGACGCGTATCGAATTGTTCACCGGCGACAATCGCTGTGCGGCCGAATCGGTGGCAAAATCTCTGGGCGTGGATGTCTTCCATGCCGAACTGCTGCCGGAAGACAAGGTGCGTCTGCTGGAAGAAATACAATCAAACACCCATCATGGCGGTAAGGTTGCTTTTGTCGGAGACGGGATCAACGACGCCCCTGTGATCGCCAGAGCTGATGTGGGGGTGGCCATGGGGGCTCTCGGCACAGATGCGGCCATCGAGACGGCCGATGTGGTACTGATGACCGATTCTCCATTAAAAATCGTGGACGCGGTGCAAATCGCCCGCCGCACCCGAACCATCGTCTGGCAGAACATTGTTATGGCGCTTTCCATCAAAATCGTGTTCGTCGTCCTCGGCACCATGGGGATGGCCTCCATGTGGGAGGCGGTCTTTGCCGACATGGGGGTGGCCCTGGCCGCCATCGTGAATTCCACGCGTGTCTTGCGCAGCAAGGGCAACAACTGAAACGAATCGATCGGGTTGCAGCACTGTCAAACGCCTCTAACGCCTCTACGGATACGGGCGGGTTTCCCGGCAGATGAGTGCGACCAGGGCCATCCATGGCTTATTTGACATCGGACGGTCTTTTTAATTGACGTTCTCCAAGCGAACGGTGGTCCCCTCGGGCGGGATCAGCGCAAAAGTGGCGACAAACCGGCCTTCCCTGTGGCTTTTGCGCCCATATAGGCTCCTGGGGTAGTAAAGTACTTTTTGCGCAGCCATGGGATCTCCACCCGGCGTAATCAGGGCAACCTCCACGTAATCGGGCACTCTGAAGCCATGCATGCCCTTCAACCTGAGGTAACCCGAAATCCTTAACTCACCATTGTCTTCCACGGCCCATATCTGCCTGAAGTATGTTTGTTTATTGTCGACGGTCGCTTTTCTATATTTGGTGCCCATCAGGTTTTCAGTCCAAGGATGAACCCCGGTTGTTGCGCATCCGGTGAATAATGCAATGGCAGCCAGGCCGACCAAGAGGATTTTTACTGGCTTCATGGTCTTTTTCTCCTTTTTGTAATTTTAACCCGGCTGTTCAAACCGCTTCCTCGCCACGCGCACCGCTACTGATGCGCACGGCCTGTTCGATGGCGCTCATGTAGATTTTACCGTCCCCCTTGAGGCCGGTATGCGCGGCTTTCGCAATAGCCGCGATCACCTCGTCCGCGATGCTGTCCCGGCACATGATCTCCAGTTTGACACCTTTTTGAAAGCCGACCTGTTCCGGTGCCCTGGTTCTGGCCCATCCGATTCCGTATCCATAAGAATTGGTAACGCTCATGCCGGTCAATCCTTCTATCCGGTGCAGGGCGCGAATGACATCATCCAGTTTGTGCTTTTGAATGTAAGCCTTGATTTCCTTCATGGGATTAAACCTCCTTTTCCACTTTGATGGCGAACCATTTATAAAGCGCCGGGATGACCAGCAGGGTCAGGATAGTTGAAGTAAAAAGCCCTCCTGTAACCACGGTAGCCAACGGACGTTGCACCTCGCTTCCCGTGCCCGAACTTAGCAGCAGCGGGATAAGCCCTAACGCCGTTGTAATGGCGGTCATGAGAACCGGGCGAAGCCGCAGGGATGCCCCTTGAATGGACGCTTCGTCAACCGGCACCCCATCGCGAACCAGTTGATTAAGATAGGTGACCAGCACCATTCCATTCTCCAGGGCGATTCCGAACAGCGCGATAAAACCTACGGACGAGGGCACCGACAGGTTCTGACCGGTCAGCCATAGCGCGACCACACCGCCAACCAGTGCCAGCGGAATATTGAAGAGGATCAAGAAGGTGTTCTTTAACGATCCGAAATTCATAAAGAGCAGCAAAAGGATGATCAGCAGCGCGACCGGCACAACGAGCGCCAGTCGCTTGTTGGCTTCCTGCTGGAGTTCGAATTGCCCACCCCAACTGATCAGATACCCAGACGGCATCTGGACTTTTTCAGCGATGGCCTCCTGTCCCTCGGCGACAAAACTGCCGATATCGCGACCGCGCACATTGCATTGCACGGTAATGAACCGTTGGTTGTTCTCCCGGGTGATTTGACGCGGTCCGATGATTTCTTCAATGTCGGCCAGTTGATCGAGAGGTATCTTCGCTCCCCCAGGCGCTGCGATCAGAATGTGCCGGATCGTCTCTGCGTCGTTACGGGCTTCTTCCATGAAGCGCACAGTGATATCAAAACGCCGGATACCCTCGAAAATCTGTCCGGCAGTCTCCCCGCCGACAGCGGTCCGGATGACACCTTGGACATCCTCCACATTGACGCCATAGCGGGCAATGGCCTGCCGATCAATGCGGATAAGAAGTTGCGGTGTTCCAGTCACTTGGTCTTTCTGGACATCCGCCGCGCCTGGGATATCCCTGATCACGGACTCGATTTCGGCTGCCTTTTCCTTGAGAATGTCCATCTCAGAGCCAAAGATTTTGATGGCCAGCTCCGCTTTCGTTCCGGTGAGAAGTTCATCTACTGCCGCCGCGATGGGTTGCGTGACATTGAATTGCGCCCCCGGAAAAGATTCGAACGCTTCGCTGATTTTCGCGTAAAGCGCATCCGATGTCCCGGCGCTCGTCCATTGATCCTGTGGTTTGAGAGCAACGAAAGCTTCCGCGCTGTTAACCGGGTCGGCATGTGCACCGACTTCACCGCGACCGACGCGGGTGACGACGCGGGTCACCTCGGGGAATTTTTCCATCAACCGCTTTTCAAAGCGCAGCATGGTGTTTCGTGACTCCTCAAGCGAAATCGACGGGGCCATGGTGGCGCGGATCAGCAGATCGCCTTCATCCAGACGCGGTACAAACTCGGACCCCAGCCGGGGCAGAACGATAGCGCCGACGAGCAACATCAGTCCGGCCAATCCCAACGCCAGCCACCTTTTCCGGACGAATAGCCCCACTGCGGGGCGGTAGGGCCACAGCAGCCACTGGACAATCCACGCTTCCTTCGGCCCTTCCCCGGAAGCAACCGAGCGGGGACGGCGCATAAGAAGATGGGACATCACCGGTGCGAGCAACAGTGCATAAAGCAGCGAGCCGAACATTGCCAGGGCCACCGTTTGCGCCAACGGTTTGAAGGTTTTTCCCTCGACACCCTGCAGTGTAAACAGCGGCAGGAAGACAATCACAATGATGGCAATAGCGAAAATGATGGGTCTTCCGACCTCGCTACAGGCCCTGGCGACAATGGCCAGACGTGACTCGTCGGGTTCAGCCTCGCGCAGCATTCGATCCACGTTTTCCACCATGACGATGGTGGCGTCCACCATCATGCCGATGGCAATGGCCAAGCCGCCCAGAGACATCAGGTTGGCGCTGACGCCCAAAATCTTCATCAGGATAAATGCGAAAAATATCGAGAACGGAATGGAAAGCGCCACCACCAGACTGGCGCGTAATCCTCCCATGAAAATCAAGAGCACCCCGGCCACTAGAAGCACTCCGAAAACCAGGGCCTCTGTGACAGTCTTGACACATTTGGTAACCAGCGTAGCCTGGTCGTAATAGGGCACCACCTTCACCCCTTCGGGAAGAACGCGGTTGATTTCCTCGAGCTTGGTTTTAACATCGGCAATAACCGTCGATGTGTTGGTGCCGATCAGCTTGAGGACCATGCCGACCACCACTTCGCCCTTGCCGTTCATGGTCGCCAGCCCCCGGCGGATTTCTCCGCCGATAACAATCTCGGCAACCTGGTTTAAATACACCGGCGTACCATCCTGAACCTTGAGGACAACCCGCTCCAGATCGCTGATCTTCTCGGCAAGGCCGACCGAACGGATAATGTACTCCTCGGCGTTTTTAACCAGGAATTGCGCGCCCGCATTACCGTTATTGGCTTCCACCTTCTCCTTGATCTCATTAATGGTCAAGTCGTAGCGAAGCAGGTCGGCGGGACGTACGCGCACCTGGAACTGCTTGACCTCTCCACCCAGGGAAAGAACCTCGGTTACGCCGGGCACGGTCTGCACGTTGAACTTGATGAGCCAGTCCTGAATTTCGCGCATTTCTTCGGGCGTGCGGCTTTGCTTTTCGTCCTCGACCACGAAAAACAGGATCTGCCCGAGACCGGTGGCTATCGGCCCCATTTCCGGGTCACCAAACCCTTCAGGGATTTCTTCCCGGGCCATTTGCAACCGCTCGCCGACCAGCTGTCGGGCGAAGTAGATATCCGTGCCGTCCTCAAAGTAAATGTTGATCACCGAGAGTCCGAAATTGGAAATGGAACGGATCTCCTTGAGATTCGGCAACCCGTTCATCGCCGTTTCAACAGGATAGGTGATGAACTTTTCCACCTCCTCGGGGGCAAGGCCTTCGGTTTCTGTAAACACCTGGACCAGGGCCGGGGTGACGTCCGGAAACGCGTCGACAGGCAGTTGCTTGTAACTGAACCATCCGGCAGCCAGTACAAGAATTCCGAGCACACCCATCAAGAGGCGGTTGCGCAGTACAAAGCGGATCAATTTTTCCATGTTGCGCTCCCTCCTTAATGGTTATGTCCGTCGCCGAATGCGCCTTTGGACAATTGCGCCTTCAGGGTGAATGAGCCCTCCGCAGCATAGGTTTGTCCAGACACAAGTCCCGAAAGAATCTCCGCCGTGGTTCCATTCTGTCGACCGAGCTCGACCGGCTTGGGCTCGAAACCTTCTTCGGTTCGTACAAAAACCACGGTCTTACCTTCAAACGTCTGCAGCGCGCTCTTGGGCACCACGAGCCGCGCTGGGGAACTGCCGAACGCGACCTTGGCGGTTACAAAAAGTCCCGGTCGAAGGCTGCCGTCTGGATTGGGCAACTCGATCCTGGCCTTTGCCGTGCGGGTTCCCTCGTCCACCTGCGGACTGACCCAGGCAATTTTTCCCTCCACCGAGGCAATGCCATGGCCTATTTCGATGCCTACTGTTTGCCCCTTGCGGATATTGACCAGATCTTTTTGGTAAACATTGATATTCACCCAGACCGTGGACAAATCGGCGATGGTGAAAACATCCGCTTCTGCGCCAACCTGCTCGCCGAAAGTAACGTGCTTTTCTATGACGGTTCCGGCGAAAGGGGCCGTGATGGTGTAGTGCGTAAAGGATGCGTGCTCGCTTGAAGCCAACGTGAGCAAATCCTTTTCGGAGCACCCCAGCGCGTGCAACTGCTGCTCGGCAGAATTTTTGGCGATACGAACCTCGGCCAGGGCCTGGCGGGCATTCAGATACTCTTGTTCACTGGTCACCTTTTTTTGCCAAAGCCGCTCTTCCCGCTTGAAGTTCGCCTGGGCCAAGATTTCCCTTTCGACCGCCGCAAGGTACGCGGCCTTGGCATCGGCCAGTTCCCGACTTTCCAGAACAGCCAGAAGCTGCCCTTTCTTCACCTGGTCGCCCACGGTCGCCCGCACTTCCCCGACTATGCCTGCAACCCGGGGCACCACATGGGCAATCCGGTCGGCATTGAGAACAATCTCGCCGGGAAGCTCTATGTACTGGTTGAGCGCTCCGCCTTCAGCGGTTTTCAAAGCAATGCCGAACTCCCGCAACTCAGCATCGGAGAGCCGGACGATTTCTTCGCCATGGATATCCTCATCGCCCTTATCACCCTCATGAGAATCTTGATCAGCGTCATCGCCGGTATGCTGGTCGACAGCCTTCGAAGAGTCAGCGGCCGGTTCGTTTTCATGATCATGGGAATCGTTCTCAGCGCCGCTTTCAGCTTGCGTAATAGCCGCAAACGGCCACCACGTGGCTGCCCCAAAAACGAGAAGCCCCAGCAGCAGGATAGGGATTATCCATTTTTTGTGTTTCATTAATTCACCTCTTGTGTATTTTGATCTGTCGCACCGGCAACGGTTTGCAGCGGAAGTCCAATCAGGCGCTCGATTTCGGTACGGGATAAGTGATAGGCCGACAGCGCTTCGACATACTGCCCTTTGACTTCAAACAAAGTGCGTTGAGCATCCAGCAATTGCAGGAAATCGAATTTTCCCTCACGATAGCCGTTTTGCACGCTGTCAAAGGCACGTTGCGCCCCGGGAAGAATATCGTTGCGCAAAGTCGTCACCGTGGTGTGCGCAGCGGCCAGATTTTCCCAGGCTTCGGCAAGTTCGGCGTGCATCGTGGTCTGCGCCGCCTGCCGCTCGCGGCGGGCTTTATCCAGTTTGGCCGCGGCTTCGCCGACACCGCCCTGGTTGCGATCAAACAACGGCAGCGGCAGCGTAATGCCGGCGACGAAGGCGTTACTATCGGTTTCGCGGTAATTGCGGACTCCTGCGCTTACAGTCACATCGGGAACTGCTTTTGAACGCGCCAGCGCAAGATCGGCTTCGCGCTGATCGATTTCAGTCCGCCAACGGGCCAGGTCGGGGTTCTTTGTTAGCAGATCGAAAATAGCGTTTACTTCGGGAAGTGCGGCGATTGCGGACAGATCACCGACGGCACGCTCGAATTGCGGCCGGCTCTCTCCCCAGTAGGCTGATAGGCGGGCGCGGGCGGCTTGCCGCCCGCGCCGGGC
>LADR01000036.1 GCA_000961655.1 Desulfatitalea sp. BRH_c12 | reverse complement strand
GGCGGCTTCGCCGGCGGCCTGAACCGCGGCCGGCTCGCCGGTGATCACGACCTGATCGGCGCTGTTGTGGTTGGCCACGGCCACGATGCCTTTGCCGGAAGCCTCGGCAACGAGTGGTTTAAGCTGATCGATGGACAAACCGACAATGGCGCTCATGGCGCCCTGATTGCGGGTCGCTTCGCGGTGCATGAGCTGGCCGCGCTTGTGAACCAGCCGGATGCAATCGGCCGCCGATACGACGCCGGCGGCATATAAGGCGCTGTATTCGCCCAGGCTGTGCCCGGCACACACCTGCGGCCGAAGGCCTTTTTTTTCAAGAACGGAGAGACAGGCCAGATTCACCACGGTGATGGCCGGCTGCAGGTTGACGGTCTGGGTCAGCGCATCCATGGGACCTTCGAAACAAAGCTGGGAAATCGGCAGCCCCGAAACTTGATCGGCGGCGGCAAACAGCGCTTTCACATCGTTGGCGGCCTGAAACAGGTCCTGCCCCATGCCCACTTTCTGAGATCCCTGTCCCGGAAATAAGTATGCAATTTTTTTCACTATCTATCCTCCATCAGATTTCTTTTGGTTTTCGTCGTCCAAATTGAACAAACGCCGTGCCAGGTCCAATGATTGCGAGCGGTTGCCGCGACACCCTTCACTTTTAAGATAACGGGTCGGCTCGTGCAGGATCTTGTTGGCCATGGCTTCTGTCATCCGTTCGATGGCTTTGCGGTCATCTTCTGTCAGATGCCCCAGGTGGCTGATTGTTTTTTGCATTTCCGCCTGGGCCACGGCCCTGATTTTGGCATGCAACGCCTTGATGGTCGGAATTGCAGCCAGACTCTCGAACCATTGGCGGAACTGAATAACGGCCTCGTCGACAATGCGTTCGGCCTTGATCGCCTCTCGGCGGCGGTCTTCGACATTTTCATCGATGACGGCATTGAGATCGTCGATATCGTAGACGTAGGCGTTGTTGATCTGATTGATACGCGGATCGATATCGCGCGGCACAGCGATGTCGATGAAGAACAGCGGCCGGTTGCGACGGTTCCGCATAGCCCCTTTGATGTCGCCGTGCTGCAGCACGTATTCGGGCGAACCGGTTGAACTGATGATGATATCCACGAGACCCAGATAATTGGGCAACTCTTCCATGCGGATGGCCGTGCCATTGTAGCGGGTTGCCAGGCCCAGGCCCCGTTCGAAGGTGCGATTGGCCACCACGATGCGATCAGCGCGATTGCGGATGAGGTGCTCGACCGCCAGTTCGGCCATTTCCCCCGCGCCGACAAGTAGAACCTGCCGGTTGTCCAGCGTACCGAAAATCTTGCGCGCCAACTCGATGGCCGCATAGCTGATGCTGACCGCGTGATCGCCGATGCCGGTTTCGGTGCGGATGCGCTTGGCCACGAAAAAGGTGCGATGCAACAGGCGGTTGAGAATGACGCCGGAGCTTTTCTGCTCGGTGGCCAGCCGGTAGGCTGTTTTGACCTGACCCAGGATCTGGGGTTCGCCCACCACCATGGAATCCAGGCTGGACGCCACCCTGAACATATGTCGCACGGCCGCTTCGCCGCGATGGATATATAGGGCCGACTCGAAATCGGATAGCCGTACTTGCTTGGACTGAGCCAAAAAACACTTGGCGGCCGTGGTGGCCGCCTCCGTGTCATGGCAGCACAAGAGCAGTTCCACCCGATTGCAGGTGGATAAAAGAATTGCTTCGGAGATGGCCGAGTCTGCATCCAAAGCCGAAAGTGCGCTACGCGCGTCAGTATCGGAAAATGCGAAACACTCCCGTATCTCAACCGGTGCGGTCTTGTGGTTCAGTCCAATGAGAAGGATTTTATCCATGCTGTTTCGACTGCTTGAATACCGATGGGGCGCGACGCAGAACCGCAAACCCGTTTCTGGTTTCCGATATTACCATTGTGTAAACTGCCCGTGGTGTCCCTTGAGCAGGAAATTGACGCCGAAAAACGTGAACAACAACACCGCAAATCCTGCCAGCGCCATGATGGCAGCCCTGCGGCCGCGCCACCCTACGGCCAGGCGTTCATGCAGCAGCACCGCGTAAAAAATCCAGGTGACGGCCGACCAGACTTCCTTGGGATCCCAGCTCCAGAAATGGCCCCACAAAATTTTTGCGTATACCATGCCGGCGATCAACCCGATGGTCAGCATCGTGAAACCGCTTACAATACATGCATGACCGGTGGTGTCAAGCAAATCCAGGGAGGGTAGGCGCTTGAAGAAGAATCCGCGTTTTTTTCCTTTGATATTGCGCTCCTGCAGCAGATAGAGCACGCCCACACCGGCGGCCAGTGCAAAGGCGGCATCGCCGATAAAAATAGCGATAATATGCACTGTCAGCCAGACCCCTTTGAGCAGGTTGTCAGGCTGCAGGGGTTCGCGGGGAAATTGGATCGCCGCAAGCAGGATGAATGCTGCCAGCGGAGCGGTATAAGCGCCTAATATTTTGAGGCGGAATTTGATATTGAGCGCCAGAAAGGAACCCACCAGGGCCCAGGCGACGACGGATAGGGTTTCGTGCAGGTTGTTGGCGGGCACATGGCCGGTGCGGATAAACTCGGCGCCAAGCATGACAGTCTGGCAGATGAAGCCTGCAATGAGCAGCATGTGCCCGATTTTCTGAAGGAAATTGCGCTGAAAGAACAGGTAGGCACAAAAAGATGCGGCTGCCAGCATGTACAACAGGATAGCCGTTACCATTACAATCTGCATGGGGTCTTCCTTGTGAGTCAGGCGGAACGCTCAAACGAAAGGGTGAAGGTCATCCCGCGATCGTCTCATCCGCGTTCATCGAGTTCTTCCGGGCCTTCATCGCCGTTGGTTTTCAGAAGCGTTTCATACACAAATCCCGGTCCGAGGACTTGAGCCAGCAAGCGGTCGATGCGTGTGCGCTGGCCCTGCCGGATCATTTCCAGCAACCCCTCGGCGATCAAACGTTCAAAAAGAGGTTTGTGCGCCTCCGGGGCATGTTCATCCTGCAGCAGGCGCCGGCGGATAGCGCCCATCAGATCAAGCAGAATGCCGTATTCCGGCCCGAACTGGTCTTGCATCTGGTGTCGCAGGAATTTGGCAAAGGCCGGGCTTTTGCCCGAGGTGGAAATGGCGATCATCAAATCGCCCTGTTGAATGATGGATGGCAATACGAAATTGCACAACTTGGGTTGGTCGGCAATATTGCACAGACGGCCAGCCTGTTCGGCATCCTTGTGGATGCTGCTGTTCAGAGCCTCCACATCGGTGGCCCCAATGACTAGAAAGGCACCCTGCTGATCGGTTCCGTTATAGGCACGCGGCAGCCATTCGATGCGTCCCTGGCCGGCCAATCGCGACAGTTCCTCGGTGACCTCGGGGCTGACCACGGTCACACGCCCACCGCACGCCAGCAAGGTGTTGACCTTGCGCGTGCCCACCTGCCCGCCGCCTACTACGAGACAGCGTCGATCCTTGATATCGAGGCAAATTGGATAGTAGCGCATACTGTTTCCATTTGATTTAGGTTGTCACAGCGTTGACCGCTCCGCCTTGCGGGGGACGTTCACGCCATCGGCAACGCGAAGTGCAGCAGGTCTTCGGCGGCCGTTACGGGTCCCTTATACGTGCGACCGGCCTGTTTGACAATATCAACGCTATCGCATTCGGGATATAAATGGGTCAGAACCAGGTGTTTGGCCTGGGCCTGTGTGGCTATGCGACCCGCCAGGGAAGGCGTCATGTGCCCCGGCACCTTTAGCCCGTCGGGCATGGCGGCTTCGCAGATAAAAAGATCCGCCCGCCGGGCCACCTTCACGAGCGCGTCGCAGGGTTCGCTATCTCCGGAATAGGCCATAACCGCCCCGGCCGCATCTTCGATGCGTACGGCCAGGCTTTCCGGACGATGTTCCACAGGACGAGCCGTCAGCCGTACGTCCTCAAAGGTCATCGTTTCACCGTTCAAGGTGTCGATTTCGCGAATGGCCAATGTGTCTTCCGGCAGAACGATCCAGTTGCCATACGCCGCCTGCAGCCCCTGATAGAAGTGCTTCAGGCCGCTGCCGCCCAGCAGGTGCAGTGCACGTTTACGGGCGGAAGGTTCCGGGTACTTGGTGGCAAACAGCAGCGGCGCCAACTCGGCGCTATGATCGGGATGAAAATGGCTCACGAAGATATGGGTCAGGTCAAAGATCGCCACGCCGCAACGCAGCAGACGTCGCATCGTACCGGGGCCAAGATCCAGAAGAATCTTAGATGCGTCGGTCTCTACGAGCAGCGCGCACGCACTGCGGTCCAAACGCGGGACGCATGTCCCCGAGCCTAAAATGGTCACCTTCATCGTCGGGTCGGTCCGTCGGCCGCCGTGGCGGCTGCCCGGGCCCGCTCGGCAGCTGTTTGCTTGGCCGCGCCGGGATGTTTTTCCATACGCTGCACAATCCAGCGGCCCAGCTTTTTTTGATCGTCGACAGGCACTTCCTTGGCCAGCTTCTCGAGAGGCAATTCGGCCCGCGCGGCGCTCTTATGACCGCCGGCTTGACCCCAGGCACCGAAATGTTGCTTGATTGTTTTGCCGGCATCTTTGCGTATACCGTCATTACGTAAAATAATCAAAAGCTTGCGCTGATGGAGGCCCGAAACGATACTCCAGTTGACCATATCGATATGCATCAGAAAATCGGCGATCTGGACACATACATCAGGATGGGGCACCGTGCCCAGATGGGCAAAAGCCCGCCCCTTGCGAATGTGCAGCTGATCGAGGGCTTTATTGAAATACTTCAGAAAACCGCGCCGGATTTCGGCGTTTTCGATTCGCCGCGCCAAGGCGATATTGGACAGGCGGAAGACGAACTGAAATGCCTGCAGATCCTCGATCTGAGTATTGCGCTCAAAGTTGCTGGTATCTGTCTTGATGGCGAAATACAACGCAGTGGCCAGCTTGGTCGAGGGTTTGATATTGGCGGCGCGCAGGTATTCGATCAAGATGGTGGCCGTGGCCCCATACCTGGGCCGTATGTCCATGTAGGGCGCCTGGCTGGCGGGCGATATCGGATGGTGGTCGATGATCGCATGCGGCGTCAATTTGCGCAGCAGCTCGTGGTGATCCGGCTGGCCATCCACGAAAATGATCCGGTTGAAGCGTTTCAGATCGATTTTCTGAAAGGGCGTCATGGCAACACCGATACAGCGGATCAGAACCAGATTGTCCGTGCGTTCGATGACGTTGACATTGGCAATAGTGACGTTGGCCACTTTGCGCCACAACAAGCGCTTGATGGCCATCGCGCTGGCGATGGCATCCGGGTCGGCAACGATCGGAATCAACACATAATCTTCGCCACTGAACTGAGCGAAGAAACGACGCAGGCGTTCCTTGGTGCTCATGGTCATGGGAGGGTATCCTCTCCGGCAGGGGGTCTGATCGTTTTTGTCGGCATAGCACCCAAATATAAGACCTGGTTGGTAATAGCAAGGGTTGGCAGCTAAAGTGTAGCACCTGAACAGGATAACCGCATTTGGAATTCAGCTCTTTAAGACTTCTCACCCTATCGTTTCGAAAAAAAGCTGCCGTTCACCACGGGTGCGGACCTGAGGGGAGACGCACCCCTACGAGTAATAGATGTTCCGTTTCTGAAATGCGGCCACACGCAAATGCGGTTACCCTGCTGTGCACGATATAGGGGTTGACAATCGAGGAGGTTCTTAGCTATACTTCGCCCCTTTTTAACCCACTGAAGACATTCTATATAACCCGTTTCAGGCAAAATCAGAGTAAGGATAAACTGTCATGCAAGGAGCTCTCATCCCGGTTATCGTCTTTCTCGTCGTTTACGCCCTCATTTCACTGGAGATTGTCAACAAGGCGGTGGCGGCCCTGTTGGGCGTCATGGTTCTGCTGACGCTGCGTGTGGTCTCGGAACACCAGGCCATCGAGTTCATCGATTTCGAAACCATCATGCTGCTTCTGGGCATGATGTCGATAGTGGCCATCCTGCGCAAATCAGGATTTTTCACCATCATTTCGGTGAAAATCGCCGAGCTCACGAAAGGCAGCCCGCTTAAGATCCTGGTGCTTTTTTCGGTGGTAACCGCCGTGCTTTCCGCCTTTCTGGACAACGTGACAACGGTGCTGATCATCATTCCCATCGTGATCGAACTGACCGCCGGCATGGGATTGAATCCCAAAATTTACGTCATCAGCCAGGCGGTGATTTCCAACATCGGCGGCACGGCCACCCTGATCGGCGATCCGCCCAACATCATCATCGGATCCAAGGTGGGGCTGACCTTCAACCAGTTTATTTTCAATCTTGCTCCGGTGGTTATCCCCTGTTTTGTCGTGGGGCTCTTGTTTATCTGGATGACCAACCGCTCCCAGTTCAAGCCGATCGACACCAATCTGGGAAAACTTTTTTCGGTGCAGATGCTGCTGGCCAAGATCCGCCATGAATTTTTGAGCACCCAAATTGACCGTGTCTTTCTGATCAAGGGCTTGAGCTGCCTGGTTGTGGCGATTTTGCTGTTTGTCACCCAGACGGTCACCAAGCTGTCGCCGGGCGTGGTGGCCATGCTGATGGCCATGATCCTGTTCGTGATCACGCGCGTCGACGTGGAGCACATGCTCGAGGAGATCGAATGGAGTACGCTGCTCTTTTTTACCGGACTCTTTATCCTGGTCGGGGTGCTCGAAGAAAAGGGCGTCATTGAATGGATCGCGCACAATATTTTTCTCAGGGTCGGCGATGATCCGTATGTGCTCGTAATGGTCGTATTGTGGGTGTCGGGCATCGTTTCCGGGTTTCTGGACAACATTCCCTTTACGATCACAATGATTCCCATTGTGCATCTGATTCTGGAGACGACCCCCATTCCCAATAACATTTTGTGGTGGGCACTGTCACTGGGCGCCTGCTTGGGCGGCAACTTCACGATGATCGGCGCTTCGGCCAACATCGTGGCCGTTGGCATGGCCAAGCGTTCCAGGGTGGATATTACTTTCATGGAATTCATGAAATTCAGCGCCCTGGTCACCATTATCACGCTGCTGATTTCTTCCGTTTATTTGATGCTGTATCTTAAGTTGTCGTTATAACCGGGTACACGTGCCGACCCCGTTAAGGCCCATTAGAGATCTCATACATTCAAGACAGGTGAGCTTATCATGATGAACGAACAAGACCGAAATATCTTGTGCCGGCTGATCCGCGACCATGAGGATCTGATCGGCTCTTCACGCGCGACCATGCTGGCGTTACAATCTTTTATCAATTCCATTGAAGCGCTGAAGCCCACCCCGGGCCAGGTCCGCCAGCAATATATGGAGTTGGCCGATGCCATCAAAAACACCCGGCCCAAGATCGTCCCCCTGATCCATTTGATAGAAACCTTTGAAACCGAAATGGAACCCCATTTCGAAGGCGATTGGGACGAGGTCCGCGTCAAGGCCGTCGAGACGCTCAGGGGGTTGACCGCGACCCTCAAGGACAAGGTGGGCAGTATCATTCAATGGGGCGTGAGCTGCATCGAGGATGGCGACGTTCTGGTCATGCACACCGCCAGCGGCGATGTCATGAACATGATTGCGTTGGCCAAGGAGGTGATGGCGCGCAAGATCAAGGTGATCGTGCTCAAACAGGATTTTCTGAAAACCAAAAGCCTGATCAATGCGCTCAAACAGTCACGCGTCGAGGTGGAAGTGGTGCCGGAATTCTCACTGAGCCACTACATCGGTCAAGCCAACAAGATGTTTACCGGTGCGCTGTCCATCACACACGACTTAAAGGCCATCTGCGCCGTGGGCACCGCCAACATTGCCAGCTTGTGTCATTTTCACAAAATTCCCGTCTATCTTTTCGCCAATACGCTCAAATTTTCGCATGGGTTGTCCGAGGATCAGAAGATTCACGAAAAAAGGATGTCGCAGGTGGAAGGCAGCTGCAACTATGTCTTGACGACCTATTCGCACGACATGGTCGACCTGCACATGGTCGACTACCTGGTCACTGAAGAAGGCATATTCAACCAGGACACCATGGCCGATCACATTACGAACATCTGTGAGGGGAAACTTCGCTGAAGAAAAAGCGTTGGGGCGAAAAGGTTTCGCCCCAACGCGGATGGATCAGTGATGGATTACCCCTGTTTAAAGACAATTGCGTCCGCTTGTGCGTCGACCAGCAGGTGCGTGCCCTCCAAAATAGTGCCCTTGAGGATCTCCAAAGCCAGGGGATTTTCGATGTCATGCTGAATCGCCCGTTTTAACGGGCGGGCGCCATAGATGGGGTCGTATCCGCGCTCGACGATCAGGCGTCGGGCGCCCTCGGTTATCTCCAGCGTGATCTTGCGGTCCTGCAGGCGCTTGGCCAAACGTCCCAGCTGAATATCGACAATGTGCCCGATCTGCTCGGCGGTCAGATTCAAGAAGATGATCGTCTCGTCGATGCGGTTGAGAAACTCGGGCTTGAACTGGGCCCGCAGGGCTTCGGTCACCCGGCGTTCCATCTCGGCGCGCTGGTCGCTCAGGTCCTGAATCCATTGGCTGGCCACGTTGGAGGTCATGATGATGATCGTGTTCTTGAAATCCACGGTTTTGCCATGGCCGTCGGTCATGCGCCCATCGTCCAGGATCTGCAGCAGCACATTGAACACTTCGGGGTGGGCCTTTTCGATTTCGTCGAAGAGCACCACCGAATAGGGCCGCCGCCGCACGGCTTCGGTCAGATAACCGCCCTCTTCATAGCCCACATAGCCTGGGGGCGCACCGATCAGGCGCGCCACGGCATGTTTTTCCATGTACTCGGACATGTCCACCCGCACCATGGCCTGTTCATCGTCGAAAATGAACTCGGCCAGGGCCTTGGCCAACTCGGTCTTGCCCACACCGGTCGGGCCCAGGAAGATGAACGAACCGATCGGCCGGTTGGGGTCCTGCAGGCCCGAGCGGGCACGCCGCACGGCATTGGACACAGATTCGATGGCGTGTTGTTGGCCAATCACGCGCCGGCCGAGGCGCTCTTCCATGCGCACGAGCTTTTCGCGTTCGGCCTCCAGCATGCGGCTTACCGGAATACCGGTCCAGCTGGACACCACTTCGGCAATATCCTCGTCATCCACCTCTTCCTTGAGCATTTTGCGTTCATTTTGCAAGGCTATCAGGTCGTTGCGGGCTTGTTCGAGCTGCTTGTTGAGCTCGATGGCCCGGCCATAACGCAGTTCCGCCACGCGCCCTAAATCGCCCTCGCGTTCGGCTTTCTGCTGGGCAAAACCGACCTGCTCCTGGTCTTCCTTGATCTTGCGAATGGCCTGGATCAACTGTTTTTCCTGATCCCAATGCGCCTTCATCTCTGCCAATGTGGCGCGCAGGGCTTCCAAGTCGTTCTCCAGTTTGGCCAGGCGTTCCCGGGAAGCGGGGTCCGATTCTTTTTTAAGGGCCTGGCGTTCAATCTCGGCCTGGGTGATTCTGCGTTGCACCTCATCTATTTCAACGGGCATCGAGTCGATTTCGATGCGCAGCTTGGAGGCGCACTCGTCGATCAAGTCGATCGCCTTATCGGGTAGGAAGCGGTCGGCGATATAGCGGTCGGACAAGGTCGCGGCCGCCACGATGGCCGAGTCCTTGATGCGTACGCCGTGGTGCACCTCGTACTTTTCCTTCAAGCCGCGCAGGATCGAGATGGTGTCGTCGACGGTGGGCTCGACGACCAGCACCGGCTGAAAACGCCGTTCCAGGGCCGCGTCTTTTTCGATGTGCTTGCGGTATTCATTGGTGGTGGTGGCTCCCACGCAGCGCAGCGTACCCCGCGCCAGGGCGGGCTTGAGCATGTTGGAGGCATCCATGGCCCCTTCGGCAGCGCCGGCGCCGACCAGCGTATGCAACTCGTCGATGAAAAGAATCACTTCACCCTCGGCCTTCTCCACTTCCTTGAGCACGGCCTTGAGCCGGTCTTCAAACTCACCGCGGTACTTGGCCCCGGCGATCAAGGCGCCCATGTCCAGGGCCACCAGGCGTCTGTTTTTCAGCGATTCGGAGACATCGCCTTCCACGATGCGTTGGGCCAGGCCCTCTACAATGGCCGTTTTGCCGACACCCGGTTCGCCGATCAGCACGGGATTGTTCTTGGTGCGCCGCGAGAGTACTTGTACAATGCGCCGGATTTCGTCGTCACGGCCGATCACCGGGTCGATCTTGCCCAAGCGGGCCAGTTCGGTCAGATCGCGGCTGAATTTTTCAAGGGCCTGGTACTTTTCTTCGGGATTGGGATCGGTGACCCGCTGGGAGCCGCGAATTTCCATAAGCACCTTGAGTACCGCTTCGCGGGTGACGCCGTAACGTTGCAATATTCTGCGCGCATCGCCGCCTTTATGGTCCACGACGGCCAACAGCAGATGTTCGATGCTGACATAGTCGTCTTTCATCTTGTCGGCTTCGGCGAATGCGCTTTCCAGAACCGCCTTGGCGTTGGCCGACAGATAGACCTCGCCGGCGCCGCTGACTTTGGGCAAGCGGTCAATGGACACGGTCGCTTCCTGGGCGATGGCATCCGGCGATACGCCTAACTTGCGCAGAATCGATCGGGCTACCCCTTCCTTTTCGGCCAGCATCGCACTGAGCAGATGTTCGGGCTGGATTTGCTGATTGTTGTAGCGCTCGGCCAGACGTTGTGCGTTCTGAACCAACTCTTGGGATTTGATGGTGAACTTGTCAAACCGCATAGTGTCTCCTGTAAGTCTCCGTTATGGTCTAAAATTTGCATAAATTCTAACCACGGCGCATTGGTTGTCAAACCCGCTTTGCTGTTTGTAACAGGCGCTTTTAACTAAAATGGCTGCTCTAAGAGATCATGCATCGAACGTTGACCTGGGTATTTTGCGCTGTCATCATGACGGCCTCGTGGATGGGGGGGGGCTCGCAGACGCCGGCTTTTGCTGCGTCCGACGGCGCAGCGGTACAAAGCACCTCATTTGCGGCATCGGCGGAAAAACCCTCCTGGCGTGAGGCTGCAACCCATTGGGCCCAGCCCATGATGTTTAAGCTGGGTCTCGATGTTGAACTGATTATCCTTTATGCGCAGTGGGTGGTGGGCGCTCCGGCCCTGGTGGTGGCCATCGTGATCGTCATGCTGCTGCGTCCGCGGCACGGCTCCCGACAGCGGCGCACGGCCGAATTGCCGCAGACCGTCCCGGTGGCGCCCTCCGCGGAGACAAAACCCCTGCCACGCATGACCCCGCCCAGACCGGTCGGCAAACTGTCCGATCAAGTGCAAATTCTGCGTTTTTTTCTGCAACTGTTCAAAACGCAGCAAGGTGCCAATCCCGATGCCCCGGCTCAGATCGTGCGGGTTGAAACCCGGCCGACATGCCCGGATGAAACCTATGAGATGCGCATCCTGCATAATGAGGAGTGGCTTACCCGACGCATGTCGCTCGGTCTGCTGGGCCAGGGCGGCGGCAGCCGCAGCCGCTGTTTCTACGTGATCTACGATACCCACATGGTGATCAAGATTCCACCCGCGTCATTGGTGCGTTTCAGCGACTACAAACGTCAGATCGCCGCTGAGGGGCGCATCGTGGCACGTCTGGCGCCTCGTCTGTGCATTGTCCCGCGGGTGTCGGTGATTCTGAAGGCCGTGCACACGTTTGCGGACAGCGAACAACTGCCCGAAGATCGCCTGGAAGAAAAGTATGCCCGCCTGCTGGAAACCGATCCCGAAATGCAAGAACATCTGAAAATCGATCACTCGTTCGCCTTTTTCATGGACCTGGCCAAGCACTATTTTTTGAGCACCACCCTTGAAGAGATTCACAGCGGATATGGACGTCTGATCGAGGAGGCGCGTCAGCATCCGGAACTGGTGTGGGATCATAATGGCTTTATGGCCCGGTACGGCGAAGATGCCGGCCCGGTCTGTCATGCCCTGCAGGATGCCTATAATCACTGCGAGGAGCGACTGCGGGGGCTGATCGAGGAAGCCGGGCTTGCCAACGCGGTGTCGTCCTACCACCTGCGACAGTTTTTCTTGACCCATATCGCGGGCGAAACCATCCGGCGCGAGGACCACGACTTGCCTGCCGACGTTATTGGTAAAATCAACCAGCTGCTCGCCGATATGACCCACACCCACCGTCAGCCCGTGGAGCGCTACCGCAAGCAATTGCGCGAATACATCCGCCGCACCCGCTTTTCCCAGTACCACCGACAGTTCGAGAACCTGTCGTCGAGTATGCTCTCTTTGCTGGCCTGGATCCGCCAGAAAGGGCTGGCCCTGCGCGATCTGAAACCCGAGAATCTGTTTGTGGCCGGCAACCCGGACGAATACCCGGGCTTTCTCAACGATCAGGATAAATTCTCGTTGGGCCTGATCGACGTGGAAACCGCGGTCGCCATCGATGCCGACGATCCGATCCTGATGGCTCAGCCGCAACTGGCCGGCACCCCCTTGTACGCAACCCCGACGCACCTGATGTCCAATGCCATTTTAATGGAAATCTATGACGATTTATCGACCATCCTGCACCTGCAGGATTGGTTCGCGACCATTGCCATTCTGTACAAGATCGTGACCGGAGAGAACCTGTTCGCAACCACGGCCCATGTTTTTCCGGAAATATTGAGTCGCTTGAAAGTCGTTGATCCGGCCGGGCCGGACATGCATGCGGATATTATTCACATTCAGCGCCTGTTCTGGAACAGCGCCACAGCCGAATTCCAGGATGGATTGGCCCGGCGGTCGGCTGCGTTCGCCTCTATAGAGGTTGCCATTCCGCAATGCTTTGTCGCCGGCATGACGACGGCGTTGAAGGCTGAAATCAAGGAACTGCAGGAGATCATCGTTAAAGCCGTTGCCGATCAATCTTTTTTCAACAGCGGCGACAAGCGGCGCTTTCTCAAGGAGGCCTCGTCAGAAAGAGTCGGCCAGATGAAAAACAAATTGGTGCAGGAGGCCCAAAGGGACGAAGGCCAAGAGCAGGGCCAGGTTTTACTCTACTTCGAGATATTGGAAAAAGTAAAAGAACGCCTTGAAAGCAAACAGCTGGCCGCCGCCAACCTGGCCGCCTCAAAACCTGCAATTTCCCTCGATCATCTTCTGGAAATCATGTTCCAGCAGGTTTTCAGCACCATGTATCCCGATACCTGGCCGGAACTGGCCCCCAAGTTCTACGGCAGCAGCGCACTGCTGACCACTGATATTACTACCTATCAAGCCACAATGTAGGGTTGGTTAATTATTCAACCTTCGGGTTCCAAACGCCGGTGAGCCGGGCGTGTTGTCCGCGCCACACGCCATTTCGCTCAAGTGAGACTAAAGGTGTGCGTGGGGTCGGGCCGCAAACTCGCTGGCGCTCAAACAGTGCGGCCCAAACACCCTACGCACACCTAAGTCTCACTAAAGCTCATGGCTGACTGTGGCGCGGACAACACGCCC
>LADR01000082.1 GCA_000961655.1 Desulfatitalea sp. BRH_c12 | reverse complement strand
CAGGAAGTAATAAAGTGCCGTGTGGGGTGATCATTATTCGTTCAAACGCGTAGGGTGGGCACCGCCCACCTTTGTTGTATGTTGATCACGTCTGTGGTTGGCCGTAGGGGAATAGCGGTGGGCAATGCCCACCCTACAACGCTACATCCAGGACGACCCATTCGTTTCCAGGAAGTAATAAAGTGCCGTGTGGGGTGATCATTATTCGTTCAAACGCGTAGGGTGGGCACCGCCCACCTTTGTTGTATGTTGATCACGTCTGTGGTTGGCCGTAGGGGAATAGCGGTGGGCAATGCCCACCCTACAACGCTACATCCAGGACGACCCATTCGTTTCCAGGAAGTAATAAAGTGCCGTGTGGGGTGATCATTATTTGTTCAAACGCGTAGGGTGGGCACCGCCCACCATTTGTCTTATGTTGAGCGCCTCGGTGCGCCATCGCCCATACGGGAGAACACAAGGTTCGCCCTTACGGGTGAATGAGCCTACCGTTCACCATCCACCAATTCCCCGCCAGGCACACGCAACGTGAAGCAACTCCCCTGGCCCACACCACTCTCGATTTCCATGGTCCCCCCGATCAATCCCAACCGCTCGCGGATGCTGAACAACCCGAATCCACCGCAGCCTTCGCCCGTAATCGTGCAACGCGCCGGATCGAAACCTTCGCCTTTGTCGCAGACGCTGATCGTGACCTCATTGCCCGCTTGCCGCCGGATCTGCACCCGGGCCCCTTTCACCTTGGAATGCTTGACCGCATTGAATAGCAATTCGCGCACCGATTCGAACACCAGGATCTTTACATCTTCGGGAAACGCATATCTCTCGGTAATCGACAACTCGACCTCGAAATCGAACCGCTCGCGCATGCGGCGCGCCAGCCAGGCCAGCCCGTCGCACAGCCCGCCCTCGTAAAGGGCCGGCGGGCTCAGGTCGGCACTCAGCGAGCGCGATATCTGGATCGCTTCGACCAGCATCGGCTCGAATTCGACCAGCATCTGCCGCAGCTCCTTATTATCGATATTATCTATGCGCGTGGCGAAACTTTCCAGGCGCATCTTTATAATGGCCAGCAGCGGCTGCAGGCCGTCATGCAGCACATTCGACAACCGCTTGCGTTCGCGCTGCTCGGCCATTGTCAGCTCGCAAGCCAGCGCCGCCAGCTGGCGCGCCCGCTGATCCAACTGCTGGTTGGCACTTTTAAGCTCGTCGATCGTCTCGGCCAGCATGCCCGTGCGTTCGCGAACCGTTTGCTCGAGCGTGCGATTCAGCCGGCGCAAGTCCTGCTCTGCGCGCATGCGGGCCGTTTCGTCGCGCACCGTCATCAATCCAAATCGCACGTCACCTTCCGGCGTCACAATCGGGACCCCGTTGTAGCTGCCGTAAAAATCGCATTTCCCATCGAACCGGCGGATATGCAGCATGACATCCTGGAACCGCTCCCCGTGCAGCACCCGATTGTGCAACCAGCGCTCGGGAGGAATCGGCTTGCCCTCCGGGTCGGACGTTTCCCAAGCAGTCACCGCTTCATCCAACGTCACGGGTGCATCTTCTTCACTGAAGCCGTGCATGCGCAGGCAAGCCGGATTCATATAAACAATGCGGCCCGTGGGCGATTCCATGATCATGCCCTCGGTCAGATTGTCCACGATACTGCGGAAGAGCTCTTCACTCTCGCGCAGCTCCTTTTCGCGCAAACGCACCTGTTCCGCCATCCGGTCGATGGCCACGGTCAATTCCCTCAGTTCCACCGGGCCCTCGGCGGTTTGCGCAGGGCTCGGTTCGCCACGGCCAACCGCGCGCACATACCGGTGCATAGCGGCAATCGAAGCGTAAATCGGACGGACCAGCGCAAAGGACAGGACAACGCCGACCGCGATAAGCGCTACAACCCACAGCGCGTTCTTGCTCATCGACGCAACCACCGGTCCGCTGGCCTCTTTTCGACCGCGCGTGGCTGTTGCAAACCAGCCCATGCGCTCAATAGGTGTAAGCCCCAGCAGCAAATCCTCGCCGGTTGTGACGGATTGCACGATGGTGGATGTTTCCGCCACATCCATGAAAGCGCTTTCGATCGCCGAATAATTCTTCAGCCAGCTGCGCTGTTCCCATGTGTACGGCTCGGGCGGGTACTGGTACACCTGCACGCCCTGGCTGTCGACCAGGCTGATGCCGCCGTCGCCCATCCTTTCCACCGGCAGCACAGCATCCAGCCGGTCCGCAAGCACCGTGGCGACCATAACCCCCAGCAATGTGCCCCCATCATCGCGGATCGCGCGGCATACATTAAACACCGCGCCGCTGCCGCCCACGGCATCAGCACCTGCCTTCAAGTCGCCGACATCCCACTCCCGCCCAGCCACAATCCGCTTAAAACAGGTCGCATTCGTGAAATCCTCCTGCATGCCCTCCGGATGGCTGGCAACCTGCACATGCCCGTTTGCATCGGTCCAGAAGAAGTGTTGCACGGCCGGAAAATCCCGCGTGCATCGCATCAAAATCCGGGCCAGCTCCGTCGTCGATAGCGGTGTCAAACTCGTGGCCGCCATGCCCAAGGCCAGCTCCTGGTGCACAATGCCCTGCGTGAAAGCATAGAAGGCACTGCCCGCCGCACGCGCTATCTCGATATTGGCCGTGAACTCCCTGTTGCGCACCGTTTGGTAATGATCGTAATAGCTATACGCCTGAACCAGCAGGAACGGAACCAGTACAACCAGCAATAAAAGCAGTAAAATAGCCTTGATGCTGTACCCTCGGATGCTGAAAAGCTGCATTTTGAATAATCTCCGTTCATGGGGGTGAAGGAGCGCCTGCAAAAAATAAACGGATGTATCACGAGATCTAAAACGGGGCACTCGGCCGGGGAGAAATGTACTGCGGAAAGCATTTGAAAAAAGGCTAACGTGAATTCTATACTATGGTTTCCAACTGCCGATTTTTAATAGATAAACCAATAACATTGTTACGTCAAAACATTTTACAGCCTTCACCTCAAATCAGTCTTATGCCGCCTCTGACAGTGCCGTTCTGACCGCCTTGGCCAAGGTCAGCAGCCAGCCAGGTAGGGTGGGCACCGCCCACCATTGTCTTATGTCGATCGCCCGGATAGGAGCGGGCGTTGCCTGCCATCGTGTCATTTAAAGTCATCCGCACCACAGATCACCTATGGCCATTTGCAAATCAAATGGTGGGCGATGCCCACCCTACCTGGCTGGGGATCAGCGCTTTTTGCCCCGGACGGTACTCAAGAATGCGCCGTAGGTCTCGTATCCGTCGATGCCCGGGTCCATGATCATGTCCAGCAAAAGCAGATCGCTCTGATTGACCTTCAGCCAGGCCACTGACGCTTCGTTCTCGTCCACATCCATTTTATTAAACTATAGTTGACAATACGAAACTATAGTATTATTTTTGTTCAAGTAATATAGAAGGAGGAGCACCCATGCGACCGATTGCTTCCGAACAGGACCCTATTCAGTACCCGTTAAACGAGCTTCTCGGCACCCAAGCCCATGTAAGGTTGCTCAGGGTTATGTCGAATGAGGTCGAAGGACCCCTCACGGCTTCGGACGTGGCCAAACGTGCGGGGTTGACGGTACCCGGCGCTCAAAAAGCCTTGGAAAAACTCTTGCGGTCTGGGTTTATTTCCCGGGTGGGCGGCGGTCGAAAGCATCAGTATGAAATCCGGCGCACGGACCGGCTCATGCAAATCACTGTAGGACTGTTTCAGGCCGAAAAGAACCGGCATGAACAGCTGCTTGCCGTCATAAAAAAGGAAATCAACAACCTGACCCCGCCGCCACAGGCGGTATGGATTCAAGCGGCTCCAAGGAAAATCGGTGAGCCTTTAATGTTGGGATTGCTCCACGAATCCCTTTATCTGACAAAATGCGTCCGCCAACTGCGTGACGGACTTCATCAGATTGAAAAAGACTTTGATCTGACCATCGAACTCGAGGGTTATACAAAGGCGGACATTCCGGACCTTGACCCAGTCGGCGTTACAGCTCTATTCGGCGTTCTGCCTACAACATCGTATGACACTTCCCGGCAGCGGGCACAAGAACCACTGACACACCAGGAAAAGGATCATCAATTGAAAGTGTTGTCCCAAAAATTGGCTGAAATCCTTGAAAAGGATGCGTCCTTGGTGCGACGCGCAAAATATCATATCGATCGCTTACTTAAAGAAGACCAGGGAACGGCGACCCGAGATTTAATAGAATGGCGGGATATTCTCGATCACTTTTCCATTCAACGATTGGCGCGCTTTCTCACGTCCACAAGCGAACGCGCCAATCGCTTGCGGCAGAGCAATCCCTTTTTTGCGATCCTCAATGCCGCTGAACGGGCGCAGATGATCGACAGCCTGGAGAACAAGAATGACACGCGATCAGCTTGAACACGCAATTCGCGCAGCTTGTGATGTCTCAAACGACACTGAATTGTGGATCTTCGGCTCTCAGGCGCTATTAGGAGAGTTCCCTGATGCGACGGAGATCCTTCGCGCATCCATAGAGGTCGATATCCAGCCGAAGAATCGACCCGAAACCGTTGATGCAATCGACGGTGCACTGGGTGAATTGTCGATGTTTTCGATTGAATCGGCCATGCTGCCGGATGGCTGGAAACAAAGAACGATCCCGATTCAGCGACCCCATAGCAACCCGCGGCAATACAGGTTTATGCGTAGAGGTGCACGATCTTGCCGCCAGCAAGCTTGCGGCTTACAGGGAAAAGGATAAAGAATTTGTTCGCTTGCTCCTGATCGAGAAAATGATTGATGTGAAAGGTCTTTTCGAAAGAGTTGGCTCCTTGAATATCGAAGAACAGTTACGAGAGCGTCTTCTGCGTTGGGTTAGAATTACCGTAGAAGAATTGGAAATCCATCTGTAAACAAAGAAGACAAAATGGACTTTTTTTCACTGTTGACAAGTGGATGATCCCGAAATGCACTCGCGGTTCTTATGCCGCCTCTGACAGTGCCGTTCTGATCGCCTTGGCCAAGGTCAGCAGCGTATACGGCTTTCGCATATACCCCGAAGCCCCCAAATCCATCGTTTTGCTGACCTGCCTGGTCTCGGAATACCCGCTGGCGATCAGCGCTTTCTGCCCCGGACGGTACTCAAGAATGCGCCGGTACGTCTCGTATCCGTCGATGCCCGGGTCCATGATCATGTCCAGCAACAGCAGATCGCTCTGGTTGACCTGCAGCCAGGACACTGCCGCTTCGCCGCTCTCGGCCACATCCACCCGGTATCCCAGCTTGGCCAGCATATTGGCCGCCACAAGCCGCTGTTCGGCCATATCGTCGACCACCAGCACATGCTCGCCGGCCCCGTGGTAATCGTCCAGGCAGGGCAGGGGCACAGCCATCGCCGGCGCCACGCCCGCCGCCGGAAAAAACAGTTCAAAGCGCGTCTCCCGGCCCGGGCGGCTGACCACATCCACAAAGCCGTCGCTGTCCTTCACCGTGCCCCACACCACCGCCAGGCCCAGGCCCGTGCCGCTGCGGCCCATAACTTTTTTCGTATAAAACGGCTCGAAAATCCGCTCCAGGTTTTCCGCCGAAATCCCGTCGCCATCGTCAACCACCGACACGACCACATACGTGCCCGGCGGCACGCTTTCAAACCCGCAGTGACTGTCATCCAACCGGCGTATTTCAGTTCCGACCCGCACCCTGCCGACCTGCGACATGGCTTCGCACGCATTCGAAACCAGATTCATCAGCGTTTTCGACAAATGCACCGGTGAACCGACCACCGTTGCCGGACCCGCACACAGGTCAACCGTGAAGCGTACCTTGGGATAAAGCGTTCTGAGTTTGTCATGCTCGGGGCTGCCCAGATACTCGGTCACTACGGCATTCCAATCGACGACCTGCTTGTTGTGGACGCCGCGCCGCGCCAGGGTGAGCAGATCCTGCACGATCGTGGCCGCCTTTTCGCCGCAGCGCTGGATCGTCACCAGCGGTTTGCGCATCGGGTTGTCCGCCGCCATGTTCATCAGCAGCAACTCCGGGTAACTCAGAATACCCGTTAAAATGTTGTTCAGATCGTGGGCCACCCCGCCGGCCAACCTTCCTACAACCTCCATCTTCTCGGAACGCTGCACCTTGGCCAGCAGCGCCGCATTCTCCTGTTCGGCCATCTTCTGCGCCGTGATATCCATCACCGCCACAAGACTGCCCTTGCTTTCATCCCGGGGGACCATCGGGCGGATCTTGATCAGGCAGGGCAAAACCGAGCCGTCGCGCCGGACAAGCTGACTATCGGCAAAGGTAACCTCCGCTTGGCCCATATCGTAAGCCTGATGCCGAATCGTATCCACCTCGCGTATATTGGGGAAAAAGCGCAGAACATCAAAATCAAGCGGCTGGATGGTGTCGTACCCCAGGATCGCTTTCATCGTCTCATTGGCCCACGCAATTTTGCGATGCTGTATCAGCGCGATGCCGACCGGCGACACGGACAAGGTCGTCTTCAGCATCTTTTCACTCTCTTCCAGGGCCTCCTGGATCTTCGCCGCGGCCAGGGCGTAGTAGTTGGCCAGGTATCCTAAGATGATGAAATTCATCACAATGTTGATCGTCCAGATTGCGCCGTTCATCCCCGCCGAAAGGGCCACCGGCGGCGGCGTCCCCGCATCATGCCGGTTAAGCCAGATGTAGATGCCCGCCAGCCCGGCGATCAGCAGTGAATTGAAAATCTTTCTCCAAGGGGCGATACCTACGAAAACGGCCAGACTCAAAAAGTAGTAGTGAAACCCGGCATCCCAACCGTAGATCACCGTACTCATACCGGTATGCACGACCACCACACCCACCCAGATCCCGAAAGCCGCCCGGTAGCGCCGGTGATAGTTCAGGTACAGGCACAGCGCATCTATGGGCACGAACAGCAGGTTCACAATGAACGACGGCGACTGCGGGCCGTCCAAAATCCAGTAGACCGGCACGAACAGCGTATGCCCCGCCAGGGCGAACACAAACATGAAGTTGCTGGCAATGACATAGCGGCGATAGCGCGCGGGCACGCGATCGGAGATGCCGAAAAGCATCTGCGCAACCCTCTGCCGCCATGCCGAAATAGTTTGAAACAAGGGCGAAACTCCTGCAAAAACATTCAAACAATCGCGCCGTCTCTACCATCCCACACCGGTAATATCGACCCTTTTTTCCTACTTATGAAGACTGAAATCGCCACCGCCGGTTTTTCACCCAATTCAAACCTGACTATAGAATAAGTTTCCACATTGATGGCATCAACTTACCCAACTTGGAATCCCCTTTCTGTCAAAAACAACTAATTATTGGATATTAGCTATAGGATCGTACGGCATGTAAATTGCTTTCATAGCGGTGTTTCGTACAGATTCAAAGTTCCAGTACCAAATAACGCTTACCGTTGAACGCCATTGATCTAAGCAAAGTAAATTCGCGCCAGCGAGCATCTCAAGAAAACTCTTACGCGGATCGATACCAATGTAATCGACCGTGCGGAGCTATAGGAATTGTTCCTGATCCAGTGTCATGAAAACGATCAAAAAATCAGGTTATCAGCATGTACGATGAAAAATCGATCGAAGTCGGACGTCTCACTTTTTTACTGGACGTGCTTGTCACCTCTCTGGCCTTCGCGTTTTCCATTTGGCTGAAAAACTTTTATGAACCCACCGCGGATGCCGATTTCTTCGCGCACATGGCCTTGCTCCCGTTGATGCTGCTTTTCGTTATCGGTTTTCTATCCTATTTCGGCGCCTATGACGGCCCCTGCCACATCACCCTGCTGGAATACGGCTGGATTGTCTTCCGCGCCGTCGCCCTGAGCATCGGTGCACTGTTAACCCTGCTGTTCATCATGAAAATCGACTACATCAGCCGCATCGTCATCATCAGCTTCGCCATCCTTGAAACGATCAGCATCATCAGCATCCGGGCCGCTTTTAAACGCTATCACACCGCCTGTGTCACCAGCGGCAAGTATTCATCGCGCGTGCTGATCATCGGCACCGGCGAGCGCGCCCGGGAGTTGTCCGAAAGCCTGCGTAAACAATCCGAATGGGGTATCGAGGTCATCGGCCACCTGGACCCCGACCCCAGCCGCATCGGCAACACCGTTTCAGGCGCCCCGGTCATCGGCACCGTGGCCGACATCGAAAAAATCCTCAAATCCAACGTCGTGGACGAAGTCATCATCGCCATCCCACGCTCCATGCTGACCGACGCCGAACCCATGGCCCAGGCCTGCGAAGAAGAAGGCATCAAACTCAGGTTCATGGCCGACGTCTTCAACCTCGAAGTGGCCCGCACCAAACTCATCAAACTCGGCACGCTGCCCATCCTGTCGCTGGAGCCCGTCGCGCAAGACGAACTGAAACTGATGATCAAACGGGCCGTCGATTTTACGCTGACCGTCATTTCCCTGCCCATCGTGCTGCCGTTGATGGCCGTGATCGCCACCGCCATCAAGTTGGATTCGCCCGGTCCGGCTTTTTTCATCCAGCATCGTGTCGGGCTAAAAAAAAGACTGTTCCCGATGCTCAAGTTCCGCTCGATGTACCTGGATGCCGAAGAACGGCTCAAAGAGATCGAGCACCTCAACGAAGCCGAAGGCCCCATTTTCAAGATGAAGGACGACCCGCGCGTCACCCGGGTCGGCAGATTTCTGCGCAGAACCAGCCTCGACGAACTGCCGCAGTTGATCAACGTCCTGCGCGGCGAAATGAGCCTGGTCGGCCCGCGGCCCATGTCCACCCGGGATGTCGACCTGTTCGACAGAGGCATCCAGCGCAAACGCTTCAGCGTCAAACCCGGCATAACCTGCCTTTGGCAAATATCCGGCAGAAGCGATCTGCCTTTTTCTAAATGGCTGGAGCTTGATCTTAGATACATCGATAACTGGTGTCTCTGGCTGGATTTCATCATTCTGCTGAAAACCATACCGGTGGTGGTGATGTCCAAAGGAGCCGTATAAAAACGGTGTGCAAATTTCGCCGCGCAGGAATCGTGACCATCTATGGATAAACACAAAAAAAATTTTGCCGGACGGCACCGGTTATTCAACCTGCCTGTGAACAATCTCACCATGGCCCAGACCAAAGCGCTGCTGCGCAAAACCGCCCGGAATGGAAAGAGCGTCGTGCTGTCCACCCTCAACGTGAACTGGGTGGTCGAATCCTTTCGCAACCCCCCTTTCAGGGCGGCGATCGTGAACAGCGAGATCGTGGTGCTGGACGGCAAACCGCTCCTCTGGTTATCCAAGCTTCACGGCTTCCCCATGCAAGAGGTGGTGCCAGGATCGACGCTGATCCAGGAGCTGCACCACGAGCAAACAGGCGAGCCCCCCCTGACCATCTTCCTTTTCGGAGGCGAAAAGAGTGTGGCCCAACTCGCCATGCAGCGGATCAACGCCACTCCCGGGGGCCTCAAAGCGGTGGGCGCGCTGAACCCCGGCTTCGGCAGCGTCGAAGAATTGAGCACACCGGATATCATCGAGGCCATCAATCGCGCCCGGCCGGATATCCTGCTCGTCGCCCTGGGGGCCAAAAAGGGTGTCCAGTGGATCGCCCGCAACCGTCATCAACTCGACGCCCGAATCATCAGTCACCTCGGCGCAACAATCAACTTTTTGGCGGGAACTGTACAGCGGGCCCCACAGTTCATGCGGCGGCTGGGTTTGGAGTGGCTTTGGCGGATCTACCAGGAACCCAAGCTCATCTCCCGATATGCCAGGGACGGCCTGACCCTCTTCCTCCTTTACCCATTGCACCTGTTGAGTGGTGACCTTCAGAAGGAATTATGACTTTTCTCGTTCCAGTGATGCTCTTCGGCTGGGTTCCGCTGGCCGTCCTGTTTTTTGTCCGTCTGCAGCCACATCGCGCGGTGCTCGCAACAGTCATCGGAGGTTGGCTGCTCCTGCCCATGGCCGGCTACGATCTGCCAGGCTTCCCGGAATATTCCAAAGGTACCGCCATTTCCTTAGGCCTGATTCTGGGCGGCCGGCTCTCGGGAAAACGCCAGGCGGCCACTTTTCAATGGCGAATATACGATCTGCCCATGATCCTGTGGTGCCTCTGCCCGATCCCATCGTCGCTAAGCAATCAGTTAGGTTGGTACAACGGCCTTTCAGGTGCTTTCGAGCAATTCATCACGTGGGGTGTGCCCTACATGGCCGGGCGGATGTATTTTGATACTCAGGAAAAGCTGAAAGACTTGTGCCTGGGTATCGTGATCGGTGGCCTAGTGTACGTGCCGCTGTGCCTTTGGGAATTCAGAATGAGCCCACGTCTGAGCATCAATCTTTATGGCTTTTTCCCTCACGAATGGCGCCAGCATCGTCGATATGGCTATTGGCGCCCTATCGTTTTCATGCAGCACGGTTTGATGGTCGCTTTGTGGATGGCCACCTCCGCTACCGCAGCCTACTGGTTATGGCGGGATCGTGTGGTCAAATACCTCATGGGAATACCCATGCCATATATCGTGACGGCATTGATTGCCACTGCCGTGCTGTGCATGTCAGGCAATGGCTGGTTCACCCTCGGGCTTGGCTGCGCCGTATATTCCATTAACCGTCGCTTCAGCACCAACAGACCTTTCCTGCTACTGCTCCTTGCCATTCCCCTCTACATTTTCCTGCGCGTGAAGGGGGTCGTGACAGGATACGATGTCGAAATGGCAGCTTCCTTTATATTCGATGCGGAAAGGGTTGACTCTCTCGGGGTCCGGTTGTTTCAGGAGGATCTTTTCATCCGCCAGGCTTTGGAAAACCCCCTCTTTGGGGCGGGGAGGGCTTCCTTGGCATGGCCTGTGAACCCTGTGACCGGTCGGCTCCTGATAAAGATGATCGACGCCTTATGGCTGATTAACTTCAGCTTCAGAGGGGCTTTCGGACTTATCACCTTCGTGATCGCAATGTTGATAGGGCCTTGGCGCGTTTTTAGATCAACCAAACAGAAGGTTTCAGAAGTTCATGATAATGATATACCGATTGTCGTAAGTTTGATTGTAGTCATGTTTATGATCGATTCGCTATTTAACGCTATGATAAACCCGGTTTATATCATGTGCTCAGGGGCGCTGGTCAGTACCATTGCTACTGCTAACAGGGACGTAATCCCTGAAAGGGTCAGGTGCCAGAAATAACTTGGTGGGTTGCCGCCTAACCTGAACCGTAGGATGAAACAATACGTCAATTTTTTGCACACATGGTGTACACGCAAGTCTAAATATCCCCCTGAAAAAAACAAAAGTGCAATGCTGCGATCGACAAGGTATTAGAAATAAAAGCTATATAGTTTTGGTGTATATTTTGCATGCTCATCCACTAAATGTATAATTGCAGTCCAATGACAATTAAGGGGATGGCTAATGATGGTTCGACGTTCTACTTCTTTTCTGAGCATTCTTTCAACGGCAATTGTAATAATGGCAACAGTCCTTAATTCTTATGGCCAAAGCGTGCCACTTGTTGCGGTTCAAAACTTACGAATTCACCCAGACCAGCAATCACCCATCATTCACACCTTCACAGGGCTGCCGTTAACCACAAACGGCTGGACTGATTTTAAGGCGTTGTTGCGGGATGGGTATAAAGATAGCAGAGTAATATTTGTTTCCAGCTCAAAAGGTAATGACAGCACGGGCAAAGTGTATTCGGTCAGTGATTTGGCTTTCGATGAAAACGGCATGTTCCAGCCCATCGGTCAAATAAATGCTTATAAAACGATTTCCGAAGGGTACGCGAAGGTTCGCAATGGGTATCCGGACATTCTGCTACTTAAGCGTGGGGACGAGTGGGCTGCTGGATTAGGAAGCTATGCGAGGTCTGGACGCAGTGTGCGAGAAAGACATATTATCGCATCATACGGTACCGGTGATAGACCACAACTGTTCGAAGTAATGCTGAATGCTAGAAATTCCTCCTACCTTATTGTCTCCGGTCTTCGTTTTTATGCTAATGATTGGAGGACTGCAGGCAGAGCCATCGACGTTACTGGAATAGTGACCCATCAGCTATACGAAGACCTTAGACTTCACCAACATAGTAAAGATAAAATTCAGGGTGGCACAATAAACAACGTAGCACTTAGAAGATGTACTTTTACTAACTACCAGGGGCATGACGGGTTCATATATGCAGCTAATGTGACAGGACTTATGCTTGAAGAAAATATTTTCTCAGAACCCTGGCAGAAAGGCAGCCCTGATGAAAGTAGGCATGGTCGTCACCTATATCTTTGTGCCTCAGAAGCTGGAGATGGTGTGGAAACTTTGAAAAATGTTATTCTCCACGGTAATATTTTTTACAGAGGTGAAAGAGAAGGTGTAGATATTCGATCGGGCGGCATTATAGACAACAATCTCATTATTCAAAACGATTCTACATATGTAGGGGGTAGAGGAGGAAGCGAAGACTCGATCCATTCGGCAAAAATCATTAACAATGTTTTTCTCGAAGGCCCCCCAAATATCAATGGCCCGAACAACTTGATAATGGCGAACATTGACGGTGGGGTCATCTCAGGAAACATCTGGACTGACGGGACGAATCTTGGTGGTAGTGCCAATACAATAAATATCGTAGGGTCTAAAAATGTCAATATTGCCAAAAACCTTACAGTATCCGATAATATAATTTACAATTTTTCCATCAGTGGAGGTAGGGCTATAGCTATATCATCTTCTCTCCAAGAAGTGGAAGATATTATAATTCGCAATAATGAATTACAATATACAACCACCTCATCGGAAATAATCCTTCACAGAGCATGGTCTACTGAGCGTTTCAAAGGTTTTACTTATAGTGGTAATAAATATTTTAGTACCACAGGTGCAGCTAACTGGTTCATACCCGGCGGCACTATGGCAGGCTGGATTAAAATGAGTGGAGAAACCGGAGCAAAGGCAATAAAAAATAATTACCCCGATGCTTCAAGAAATATTAAAACATATAATGCCATGCTTGGGGGGGGGGCTTCGACCGAGGCGTTTATGGCTGAAGTCCTTAAACAGTCAAGGTATTATTGGAGGTCCGAATATTCCGCTTGCAAAGTAAATAACTATATTCGATCCGGCTTTGGCAAAGCACCGGTTCAATGCACCTCTCACTGATGCAGATGTTGGTCGAGGCTGCTTTCACCAAGAAAGTTACATACGAAAACTGGCGCCGATTCGATGTAAAGAAAACCACCAATAGTATAGGTTTTGCCTGCGATACTATGGGACTATAGCCACGATATGTGGGTTCCTGGGCAACTTCTTCAGGAACCCATTATTATAAAACCTTCTATCAGTTCAAAACCAATCAATTTATAACGCTATCTGCATGCGCATTCTTAAGACAAAGATCCGAAAACAAATAGGTCCTTTTTTGCAACTCTTTGCCTATCGCATCGGCGTCATGCAATTTATGGCCCAACTTCAACACAAAAGTGGCGCAATTGTAGTCATGTATCACAGTGTTGCCAATGACTCACAGGCACAATGGATAGATCCGCGCAACCATGTGCCTCATCCAATATTTGAAAAGCAGATGCAATTCCTTGCTCGACGAAAAAAGGTCATTTCATTAACAGAACTTGTAACACAGCTTCGACTAGGAAAAACTCCTGCCAATGAAACAATTGTTCTCACATTCGATGACGGCTATCTCGATAATCTCACGATTGCAGCCCCTATCCTAGAATACTATGGTCTCACCGCAACAATATTTCTGCCAACCGGTTATATTGATCGGGGTGAAACACAATGGGTGGACCAGGCATACACCGCATTCAAGTTTCGCAAAAACAGTAATCTGGTCTGGGGCGAAAAGCCGGCAACCAGATATAATCTTGATGAGCCAATACATCACGACACCTGCTATCAGGCTGTATGCCTATCATTACTGATCTCATCACCAGCTAAAAGACGCATGCTGTTAGATGATCTGTGCAATCAGCTTATGCCTATCGCCCAGCCGCCGCGGTTGACCATGACCTGGGATGACGTGCTCATCCTGACGAACCAATATAAATGCTTCGAAATCGGTGCTCATTCCCAGGAACACACTTCTATGACAACTCTTTCCGAACATGATGCAAGCTGTGAATTGCTGGGTTGTTTAAAACGCATTGAAGCGGTGATGGCACAAACTCCACGTTTTTTTTCTTTTCCATATGGAAGAACTTCAGTGCACTTGCGCCGACTTGTCGCAAAAGTCGGCTTTGAGGCGTCTTTTGGCGGAACCGGTGCAGGGCCGATAGTTGATAAATTGACGGACCCATTTGCGTTGCCACGGGTTGCAGCACCAGTCGGGCTGCGGAGATTCGAGCTGGCCACCAGTGCGGCCAACACCGGAATCTGGAGGCGCCTGGGCCGATGATAACCTGTGCACCTGCCACCACCGTGGTCATTGTCACTTATAATTCACGAGTCACCATCGGCGAAACACTTGATGCCTTGTATGACGCATTCCAATCTGGTTGCATTGCGTGTATCGTGGTTGATAATGCAAGCAATGATGGCACCGCGGATTTCATAGCTGATCGTTATCCTTGGGTTATCCTAATCCGCTGTTCTCGAAACCTGGGTTACGGCCGCGGTTGCAACCGCAGCTTCGAGCATGTCATAACGCGCTATTTACTTTTTCTTAATCCAGACGCGAGGATAGATCTTAGTGCATTAACCTCACTCACCAACTTCATGGAATCGCACCCTTCTGCTGGAATGTGTGGTCCCGCAGTTATAGAGGCCTCCGGTGGCCTCCAACCGTCAGGAGGGATACCAAACCCTTGGAAGATCATGCTGAAACCGCTATTGCCTGGATGGGCTTCAAGAGGGCAACGACACGTTGCCCCTGGAGAGCCGCCAGTCGAAACGGACTGGATTTGCGGTTCCATTATGCTTCTGCGTAAGCGTGTGATCGATGAAATCGGCGGATTTGATCCGCGGTTTTTCCTTTATTTTGAAGATACGGACCTGTGCTATCGGACGAGGCAGGCAGGTTGGGAGCTATGGACGGTAGGTGAATCAGTTTGTACGCATGTCAACGCCGCGTCAGCCAAGACAACAAAAGAGCACATGATGTGGGGTACCATCTCCGAACACTATTTTAAAAGCCGTTTCTATTATTTGACTAAACATTTTGGGCGGCCATGGGCCATAATTGCAGAAATTGGAGAGTTATCGTTTATGTTTTTTCGGGCGACGGTAGATTTATTGAGGGGAAGCAATAGCAAAAACCTGAAACCGCGTCTCCGATCACCAATACTGAAACTTCCAGCCCGAGTTAATGATGCTGAAAAGAATATACCATGTATAAAGCATTAAGTGTTGCGGGGGAGGGAGGTATAACTTTCGGCCGGCGACCTGAAAAAATACCCGTGAATATTTTCCCCAGAAGACTGGCGAGCAACAATACTTCGCCCTATAAATTCGCTTTTGCACGGACAGCGCTCAAATACGGCCTCAACTCAATCGGATTAGAGCAAGGGGATGATTTGCTTGTTCCTGAGTTTATATGTGAATCAGCACTTGAACCACTACAAGAATTGGGTATTAAACCAAAATATTATCCGGTCGGACCAACTCTGGAACCGGAATGGACCTGGGTAGAGCAAAGAATTAGCATGGCCACTAAAGCGCTCCTGATTGTGCACTACTTTGGGCAGCCTCAACAGATGAAAACCTGTGTTAAATTCTGTCAGGATCATTCGCTACTACTTATCGAAGACAATGCGCATGGCTTCGGTGGGACATTTTCCGGACAATTACTCGGTACATTTGGTGATATGGGGGTGAGCGCACCACGGAAGAGCTTTCCAATAATTAATGGCGCTTACTTATATATATATCATGGCACGAATCCCGATTTATCAACACTAATACTACAACCACGTGCTTCTTTGTCTATCAAGCATCGCCTTAAAAACCGGATTAAACAGTTGCCAGTTATTGATTATGTGATGAAACACCGCCAACGCGTAACAGAACACCGCAAGCGTTTGGGAGCGCCCGTACCGTATGGATCGCAAAATGCTTTCAGGGATCCACCGATTCTAAAAGACTTCGGAATGGACGAGAGTACCGATTCATTTCTGCATCAGGAAAATATTGATCGCGTAAGGGAAAATCGGCAGACGATCTATTATTTATGGCAACAATGGACAAGCCGACAAGGGCTGATGCCCGTTTTTCCGAATCTCTCGCCAGGTGCTATACCTCTGGTTTTTCCAACATTTGCAGAATCTGCGACCATAAGCCGCCAATGGTATGAACGTGGCCATCGCGCTGGTGTCGATATCCACTCATGGCCTACCTTGCCGCATGCCATTGTCGAAGGAAATAACGGCGCAATGCGTCTCTGGGAACGCTTGGTATGTTTTCCCATACATCAGGAAATGGATGTCCAATTGTTGGAACGACGATTAGCGATTCTGTGAACCGTCCCTTTTAACAACTATGTGTGACTTAATGAAGTATGAAGTCCTTAATGCCAAGCGGCTTACAAGCGAAATGATCGATCGATGGAAAGCGATCCAAAGATCGAACCCTGCCCTGGCAAACCCCTATTTTAGCCCCGCCTTCACCCAAGCAGTGGCTGCTGTGCGCGATGATGTGCATGTAGGGATTATCAAAGACAATTCAAAAATTGTCGGCTTCTTTCCATTTCATAAGAGCCGTGGTGGGGTAGGCCGACCGACCGGACTTGGTCTTTCGGATCACCACGGACCCATAGCCGAATTGAACGCACAGTGGACAGCCGAAGCGCTTTTACGCGGGTTCAATCTCGTCCGCTGGGAATTTGATCATCTGCCTATTTCCCAGGATCGGTTTGGGAAGTTTGTCACTGCTACATTTCAATCACCGATTATTGATATATCTCAAGGTTATAATAACTATAAAGCTTCCATCAATAAATCCGCAAGGAAACAGTTCCGTGAGGTTGAAAGAAAGCGCGATAAGCTCGAAGCCGCCATAGGGCCAGTCAAGTATATTCAATACTCGCAGGATCAGGAGGTATTGCGCCAGATGATTCAATGGAAGTCGCTGCAATGCAGGCAAACGGGTACGGTCGATTATTTTGCACTACCATGGTGCACAAGGCTTATCGAACGTATTCACGCAACCCGAGATGAAGATTTCGGAGGAATGTTGTCCTGCCTCTATGCAGGTGAGAAATTAGCCGCCGTTCATTTTGCCATGTACTCGCGCAATGTATGGCACTCCTGGTTCCCCGCATACAACGACGACCTGCAAGAGTATTCGCCCGGGTTGATTCTCTTGTATGAAATGATAAAATCAGCGGCGGTTAGCGGCATTCATTACATCGATCTTGGAAAAGGCATGTCACTTTACAAGAAGCGTGTCATGACAGGCGGCATACCGATTGCGGAAGGCTGTGCCGAATTACCTTCCATTCGAAACCATCTTTACCATTTGGGACAACGTGTTGAAAAATGGAGCAGACAGTCTGCATTTAAAACGGTGCTCCGTATCCCCGGCCGTATCATTAAGGATTTTGAACGGAAGAGTAGATATGAATAAATCGGGATCCCCCCACAATCACCACCCAAATGTTAATCCTATAGATGCGTATTGGGTCCCTGTGCCCCCGGGTATAAAAGGTTTTGGCATAAAAGTATTTCGAAAAATAAGACAATACTATCGGCGTCGATTCCAAAATCTAAGCTACATTTTTGTGCATAATGGCCCATTTGAACCTGTCGTCACTCCCCCCTGCGGGTTCGCCAGATATAATCATTTCGAAGAAATCCCGTATTCTGTAAGGGACGTGATGTTGCGCCATGAAGGGGAAAAAGGGCTGAAACAAGCTAAATTTGAAATGAAGTATGGCGCTTCCATGTGGGTTGGGCTTGTTGATGGGCAAATATCTCACCGTAAATTTGTCCGTCGTGGGCACGATTTCAAACGCTGGTTCGTGGACCTAAATGAGGATGACATTGTCCTATTTCGTGAACAGACCTACCCTGGCTATCGTGGTCGCGGAATTGGCCCTGCTGTATCTCGCTATTTAATGAATGCACTGCTGCGCGAGGGCGGTAAAGCATACTCCGACTGTAACATTCACAATATGTCATCAATACGCGCTCTTCAGAAGAATGGCTTTATGAGAATTGCTACAATGAAGCCTATTACCCGGAAACAGGCGCTCGGTGTAGACAGCGCATGACACCTCGTCCATCCTTTAGCCCCAGAAAAGCGCTAATAAAACACCGTATCCGGGCATTTTTCGATTTATTCGCCGTTTCTACAGGTTTGTTGCAATTGCACGAACGTCGAATGCGGCGGGGGCTGACCATATTGATGTATCATCGCATTCTGCCGTCAGAGCAATGCATTGAATATCCCCTTGAATCGCTGGTTATTCCATCAGACGTTTTCCAAAAGCAAATGCAATGGCTTGCCGGGCACTGCAACGTGATGCCGGCACGCGAGGCGATAGAAGCACTGGCTACCGGCAGACCATTCAAAAAGCCTCTGGTGGCGGTAACCTTTGATGACGGGTATGCGGACAACTTCGAGGTGGCCGCACCCATCCTTGAAACGCAAGGCCTGCGTGGCACATTTTTCATTACCAGCGGTTTTGTGGCAGATGGCGCGCCACTGTGGTATGACCGCGCGGCGGATGCGTGGCAGCGGATGTCGCATGCGGCTCGAAAGGGGTTGGCGAGACTGAATTCAATGCCATCCACTGACATTCGAACATGGATGGCCTGGCTCAAGCAAGCTGCGCCGGATGTACGAATAAATCTGGTGGAGAAAGCGGAATCGCTTGCAGGCGGCTCCATTTCGAGAGGATTGTATCGTCCCATGTCGATCAAACAGGTGACGGCGCTTTCTAAGCGCGGCCACGAGATAGGCTCGCACACGGTTACCCACCCCATTCTGCCGCAGTTGGACGATGCCTTACTGAAAGACGAATTGGAGCGTTCGGCACAACATCTGAGTGAATGGACGGGCACTGATGTAATTGGTTTCTGCTATCCAAACGGGGATTTGGATGAGCGGGTTGAACGCGCTGTCTTGGATGCAGGGTATCAATATGCCTGTGCCATGCATTCTGGTTTCAATCGCCGGGCTGTTTTGACACGGCTGGCCCGCCTCCCCATCACGATGCAACGGACAGTAAGGGGAGGATGCACCCACGATGCCCTGGGTTTTCGCGCTGAATTGTGCCGTTTCCGGGATTGGATCCGGTAAGGTGATTGCAACGAGCGCTATATCGAGGCTGGACAAAAATACAATGTCTGATGAAAAATACCTGGTCATATCCCCCTGCCGCAATGAGGCCGGGTTCATGCGCCGCACGCTGGACAGCATGGTCGCTCAATCGATAAAGCCTGCCTTGTGGGTGATCGTCGATGACGGTTCAACGGACAAGACACCGGAGATATTGGCGGAATATGCCGGCAAGCACAATTTTATCAAAATCGTGCGCCGCAAAAATCGGGGCCATCGCAGTGTCGGGCCGGGGGTTATCGAAGCATTCTACGACGGCTATCATTCCGTGCCGGCCGACGCATTCCCTTATATCTGCAAGCTGGATCTGGACCTCGATCTGCCCCCGCGCTACTTTGAAATTTTGCTCCGACGGATGCGAGAAAATCCGCGCATCGGGACCTGCAGCGGCAAACCCTATTTCATTGAGCAAAAGACCGGCAAGCTGATCAGCGAAAAGTGCGGCGATGAAAATTCAGTGGGTATGACCAAACTGTTCCGTAAAAAATGTTTCGACCAGATCGGTGGTTTTGTCCAACAGGTGATGTGGGATGCCATTGACGGCCACCGCTGCCGGATGCTCGGCTGGCTCGCCTGCAGTTGGGATGAACCTGATTTGCGTTTTATTCACCTGCGCCCCATGGGGTCCAGCCAGCAAGGAATGCGCACCGGTCGCATGCGCCATGGTTTTGGACAGTATTTCATGGGCACCGGATTGGCCTATATGACAGCCTCTGCCCTGTACCGCATGACCCGCCCGCCTTATATTGTCGGTGGCGCGGCCATGTGGTGGGGGTATGTGCAAAGCATACTCAACCGCAAGGAGCGGTTGGAAGATCCAGCCTTTCGTGCATTTCTGCGCCGTTATCAATGGTGTTGTTTGCTTCTTGGAAAGAAAAAAGCAACCATCCTTCTCGATGAAAGGCAGCACTCCTCATGGAATCCTTGCGCTATTCATAAATAATAGCAGCGCCCTATTTTCATTGTTGGCCATCCGCGATCCGGCACTTCCCTCATGACAGCTTTGTTTGGCCGTCCTCGCAAGATCGCCGTGCCTTAAGAAACGATCTTCTTTTTCAGTGATCTTTATCGAATCTGGGCATCGAATAAAAATTTTAAGTAACTAGCGTCTGTCGCCAGATTCCCTGTGTTCGCATGTGGGAAGTCCGGCAATTGGCCTCTGAACAGATTATCCAGAGATTGACTGGCCTTGATACCCTGTTTTCGGCAAGTAGACAAAAAGCTTCGTATTCGACAAAAAATCAAAGCACCTTCCATTGAACGAAAGCATCCGGATATCTTCTGTTGAACTTTTGTCATACGAATGTCGTTTTCGCCCATATTGTTGGTAAAAGGGACGCGCTCATCATCCATGAATCGCAGCACATCATTTTCATAGTCCCTCAATCGTTCCAAGAGATTTCGGGATTTCGTCTTTTTTATTCGACCTCGTTTTCCCTTTTTTTCGGTCTATCCGGTGGCGGGCACTCTATTTCGGCTGTTTCAAGTACTTTTCTGTATTTTCGTCGATATTTCTCCGAAGTCCCGGCGTCCAAAATGCCGCCGGCTTCCTGAACCTTATCGTTGATTGTTTCGAGCAACTTTTTCATCTGTTGTGCCCACTTTTGGCCATCCTGCTCCCATGCCCTGGTCAATTCCCTCAGATGATGCGCATTGCACAGCGCATGCGTGCAACCGTATCTGTAGTATGGCTTCCAATGATCGTGACACAATGTTCCAGTGAATCGTGGCAGCACGCCAATTTCGTCCATGGCATCGGTTCCTCTTTTAGCGTGGGGTCGGAAAAGCGTCCAAAATTCATTGGATGCGCTGTGCACATTGTCCAGTTTTTGGGGACCACCGCAGTACCATCGGGATGCCTCCTTGCTGCTGGCTAAGGGTTTGTCCGTTCAACAAAACCATGCCTCTCAAGGGGACTTTTTTTCAAGTATCGAATACTTCATTTTAAAACCGTTTTTGGACAAGAGTGAAACCGGAAGTTTGCCCGTTACATCGTGCCGATGGGAGCGGAAATGGTGGCTGAAGCTCTTCACAAAAGACATAAAGCGCCCGCCGTCGCGGGCGAGCGCCATCTGAAGGGTGGCATCAGACCTTCTCCTTTGGTTATGGGTCTATCTGGCTGGCTTGTTAAATGGATAAATGCATTCTTAGTAACCGTAGTAATTGCAATCATGAACAAATTACGAGCGGCCACTAAAAACAATAGTAATCAAATTAGATTGACAAGAGTTTATACAGAAGCCACAAGGCTTCGCCTACGGAAAAGAGAAATATCGCACTCGGGAAGGATGAAAGTCTATGAAATATGGCAAATACTCTAAGCTATCATATTGCTATTTCAAGTCTTTTCGGGAAATTTTAAGATTGCTATTGAGTATGATATTTAAATGGAAGAAACCATTGAATAATGTGGACGAAGTAGGATGCACTGTAATTATAGGAATGGCAAGTAGATTGCCTTATGTTCTCATAGCTAATTTAATTTGTTTATCCTCCATAGACTGGACTGAGCTTAAGAAAGTAAATATTGCAGTAGATACTACAAAAGGTGCTTTGCCTAAAAAATTCGAAGAACATGTAAAAAATAAATTCCCATCTCTTAATATTGACTTCTTTTATTATAATTTTTTGCAAGCCTTCTTGTCAGAAAAATTCAAGTTGCCATATATATTTTCATGGCTTTCTTGGTGCATTGGAATCAACAATGCAAGAACAAATTGTATTTTCTTGCATGACTACGATGCTTTGGTTTTTGGTAAAAGTATTAGTATAAGATATGATCGATTCAAGGAAAATAGATCTATTTTTCAAGGTATAGCTTTTTATAACAATAACGGAATCGTTTTAGAAGATAGGATTGCTACAACATTCGAAGCGTTTATAGATCTCAAATGGTGCTTATCATTAAAGCCTATTGATATTTTTAATAAAGTTGGAAAAATTAAGGGTAGATATGTAGATTTCGATACATTTCTATACGCCCAAAGCAGGTTGCCTATTAAAGGTAGTATTGCTGTTGAACATATGGATTCACATGATCTGGTTCATCCGACACAAATGATTCATCAATATACGATGTTTCGCCGATACCCATCACGTAAACTGCCCTGTTACGCTATAATTATACTCCCTTTTTATAATTATCTTGGAGGAAAAGAAGATGCACTTTTATATGCAGCCGAAAATTTGACCAACAGTGTTGGATTGGTGGTTGATCTCATTGGGGATAACACGAAATTCAATCTCGAAATGCTAACAATAGAACAGGTTGATTGGATGCTAAAAAATATGATACAGGCAAGCTTCCTGCTTAAAATGAAACCATACCACGATCTGATAGAATATGGAATTGCTCTTTATAAAAAAATACAATCGCCTTTAGATTCTATATGGCTTGGAGATTTTACTAAAGAACAGCGAGCTTGGATTAATGAACTATACCAGCCACACTCAAAATAGGACGAACATGTTTTAGCACAGTAGGGTCCCCATCCCGCCCTTGTAGGGTGGGCTATCTCACATAGTGCCCATCCGCGGTTGTAACTACTTGTAAACCAAAAAAAAGTGATAGGTATCCTTGTAGTGTTATGGATGGGCACAAGCTATATCCGACAGGGCGAGAAAGAATTAAAAATTTGTTCGATTGGGAATCCAAAATCGATAAAATCATCTATATTTATTATCAAGCCACTTTAGCAGGGTGAGAACATTGATTTGGTCGCATACTAAAAAAACGAACCCTGAGATGAAAAAGTCATCCCTCAAGGGACTTGCCCTACGAGGATCAATATGGACTATGGGTGGTTTCGGGGCCAGTCGATGCTTGCGCCTTACGAGTCACCTGATTCTCGCTTGGTTGCTGACCCCGGAAATTTTCGGCTTGATGGCGCTGGTGAAAGTTTTCATGCATGGGCTGGAGATGTTTTCCGACGTCGGCATCGGCCCGAGCATCGTGCAGAACAAGCGGGGCTATGACCCCACCTTCCTGAACACCGCCTGGACGATTCAGATCCTGCGTGGTTTCGCTCTGTGGATTGTCACTTGCATGCTGGCCACCCCTTTTGCCTGGTGGTACGCAAACAACGATCCCACCGCCCTGCAGCTCGCTTATTTGCTGCCGGTTGCGGCCATAACAACAATCTTCCACGGTTTCAACTCAACCGCCTTGAAAACATTGAACAAGGATTTGCGGCTGGGCAGGGTGACAATGATCGCCCTGGTGGAACAAGTAGTTTCCCTGGCGGTAATGATTGGCTGGGCGCTATTGCGCCCCAACGTGTGGGCCATGGTCGCCGGTGGGTTGACTGGGGCATTCTGTAAAATGGTGCTCAGCCACTTTCTTGTGCCGGGGTATCGCGTGCGCCCCCAATGGGATCGAGAGTGCAGCCGCGAGTTGTTCAGGTTTGGCAAATGGATCTTTTTAAGCACCGCTTTCACCTTTCTTGCCCTGAACCTCGACAAGCTTGTGCTGGGCAAGGTGCTGACACTTAAAGAGCTTGGGCTTTACTCGATTGCGCTGGTCTTTGCCAAGGCCGCGCTGGATGTTGCATCGCGGTTGGGCAGCGCCGTGATGTTTCCGATATATTCAAAATTACAGGACGAGCCAGAACGCCTCATGGCAGTGGCGCTGCGCGCCCGCGAGGCCGTTCTCTGGGTCGGGGCCGCGGTGTGCATCTGTTTCGCCGTGGGCGCGCCGCTGTTTTTCGACATTTTGTGGGATCCACGCTACCATGCAGCGGGCATACTTGCCCAATGGACCGCCATTTACATCTGGGCACGCATTCTTCTTTATACCATGGGGCGCATTCCACTGGCCCTGGGGGACTCCAGGTCCCTTTTCTTCGCCAATATCATCCAAACGTGCGGGATATTTACGGCCGGGGGCGGTTATTATGCTTATGGCCTTCCGGGATTTATCGTTGGCCTGGCTGTAGGCCCCGTGGCGACCCACCTTTTCCTGGTGCTCTACCTGCCGCTGCGTCGCAAACAAATGGTCTGGCAAACGGTTCGGTTCACCGCCCTCACCGGCTGCACTGGTGCAGCGGCGGTGGTCTATACGTCGTGGTTGCGAACCGTGGCAAAGCCTTCACTTTGGATGACTGCAGTTATTGTGTGCGCAGCAGTTCCTTTGATTGTGTGCGCAATCATGGTTTATCGACGGACATGGGGCGATGATCATCGGAAAATCACCCCCAAAACAATGCGACCTAAGGTTGAAATGCCATGACGGGTTCACCCGCAGACCTTGAATCAACGGTGCACTCGTTTCTCGAAGGTAATCGAAGCGCCGCTGATAGATTACACACTAGAAGCGATGATCGGGGAGGGCTGCTTCGCCTACCAATGGGGGCTGGCACTGCCGTCGTCAAGATATGGAAAGTTCGCAATTCGAAGGAACGACTAAAATCCATCCTGCATCTCAGTAACGGGCGCAAGGAGTGGCGCATGCACCAGTTGATTTTCAAGGCTGGCATTGAAGTGCCGGAACCTCTCGCATTCCAACGGCTGACTATGCAGTCCGGGCAGGCATATGAGATCATGACAATGGAAGACCTTGGCGAGACCCAAAAAGCGCTGCCATACCTGAAACAGTTGATCAATCTCGGCGATACCGCTGGAATTGCCGGTCTTGAAGATCGCTTGATTGAAATCACGGCGGCATTCATCAAAGTCCATGTCCTGGATGTGGATCACCAACTCAACAATTTTGTATTGGATGTACGCGGCCGATTGATGCGAATCGATTTTGAATGTGCCCAACATCACGCCTTTCGAATGTCAAAAAATGAATTAGGCGAAATGCTTGCCAGACTGATCGCAAGCCATGTCTATGCGGCACAACCGGAAGTATACCGCTCTGTACGGTTCGCAGAGGGTCTATTCCAAAGATTGGGCGTCGACCGACCCATCAGGGCCCTTGTGAGCGCCAGTGTGAATGCAAAACTTGAGAAGCAACGCGACCGCAAAGGGGTAGCAACAACAGTGGTACTGCCGGTTTGAAGCATGTGTAAACGGACACAATGATTTCTGGTTGAGCAATATGATGCTGCCCGCCTGAATCAACCATCACACCCGGCCCCGCTATCTCTTCGTCTTAATCGATTGGGATAGGGCCAATCCCCTGTGTATGGCATTTATCGCGCGCTGAAACTCTCCCCACGTTCATTGCGGCGGCAACTGGTCGCCCATGCCGATGATCTTCAATGCAAGTTGGAGGATACGTCTGGGCACCTAATGGCGTCGTTTGGTCGATTGCACCAACATATTGAGTGTTTTCCGGAGAAAAGATATATCCACATATTATACAGCTGCTTTTCAGCCATTCGGCGGGCTTTGCCGGAGCATTTGGGCTAACAAACAGGGGGCTATCATGGCCCAAAAGGAGCACGACCGTGCTGTCATCGTTAAAACACCACTATCGCGTGAGCCGTCTGGCATGGAAGTTTCTCGTCCACGAAGAGTTGAAGTCCCCCACACCGGTGCCATTGAACAAAAGGCTTTCGCTACTGCGGCGGGGATATCATGGACAGGCATGGGAGTTGTACGATCTAACCCATTATCCTTTGATAGACTATTTTTCCGATTGGGCCAAAGCACGCATGTCCATGATGTACGACGGTCGTAATGTGCGTGCTGGGTATCAGTATGGATTGAACAACAAAATTTTCTCAACTGCAATTCTCGGACACTATTTGCGCGTGCCTGCGATCTATGCGATTGTCGAGCATGGCTCCTTGGTACGGCTGCATCCTACCGGCAGTGAGATGTTCAAGGGCTCCTGGATGGGCGCCTGCCGAGTTGCCGGGGGCACCCTTGTGGTAAAACCGAGTGCTGAGGGCCGGGGCAGAGGCGTTTTCGTACTTGCGGATCGCGATGGGGAACTCGTGCTGGATGGTGTCCGGGTGACCGAGCAGGAGATCGACCGGAAAATCAAAACCCTCAACGAGTATATCATCGTCGAATTTCTGCACCAGGGGCAATATGCCGCAAGCCTCTATCCCGAAGCGACGAATACCATACGGATGGTGACGATTATCGATCCAGCCACCCATAAACCCTTTCTGGCGACGGCTATTCAGCGGATCGGAAGAGCGGCGTCACAGCCTGTGGATAACTGGAATCGGGGTGGCCTTTGTGCTGCGGTGGATCTGGAAACCGGCACACTGAGCCGCGCGGCTGCCAGGGAAACCGCCCAACGACGTCTCGCGTGGCATGATGTCCACCCGGATACCGGCATGCCTATTAAGGGGATGAAGGTGCCTCAGTGGGAGGTCGCCCAGCAGAAAATTCTGGAAACCGCGGCCTGTCTGGCCTATTACAAGTTTCTTTCTTGGGATGTGGTGGTGATGGACGACGGCATCGCCGTGATCGAAGCGGATACGGTATCCGGCATCGAAACATTGCAAGTGCATCGGCCCTTGCTGCGCGATGCAAGGGTGCGACGCTGTTTTGCCCATTATGGCTATGTCCGCGGTAAAACACCGGCCCCTGCATCGCAAAAAGTGCTTGCCAAATGAGTGCCGCCCATAGGTGGCCCACCCATCAAGCATTTTGCTGACCATATCGGACAATAAACCGGATGAATAACCGATCAGCAGACACGACGTCCATCTCCCAAATCGGCATTGTTGTGATTGGCCGCAACGAGGGCGAGAATTTGAGACGGTCTCTCAACTCAATGCCTATCGATGATCGCGTTGTTGCACTGTATGTGGATTCTGGATCGACGGACGGCAGCATTGAGTTGGCGCGTGCAAAGGAAATTGACGTGCACGCCCTTGATCCTTCCCGGCCATTCTCAGCAGGGCGCGCCCGCAGCGAAGGCGTTGACAAGCTTCTTGCGGCGCATCCCCAATTAGCGTTCATCCAGTTCGTTGACGGCGACTGCGAACTGGAACTTGGATGGATTGAAGCAGGCATCGTGTACCTTGAAACGCACCCGGACGTCGCCATTGTTTGCGGCAGGCTCTCGGAACGCGAGCCTGACCGTTCGATATACAACTGGCTCAGCTCACTCCAGTGGCATACCCCTGCCGGTGAGATTGCCAATTGCGGTGGCATTTTTATGGTTCGTAAGGATGCCTACCTGTCCGCGGGTGGTTTCAGTAGAATATTGCTGACGCGCGAAGAGAAGGAGTTGTGTGACCGCATCCGCATGGCTGGCCACCGGATTGTCCGAGTTGACAAGCAAATGGCCCGGCACAGCGCGGATTTGCTCACGTTTGTTCATTGGTGGCAGCGTGCGGTTTGGGGCGGTTATGGGGACGCGCTTCAAATCAATACCCGGAAAGAGAAGCTGAGCCGGGAACATTGGCACAGGGTGCGCCGCTATCTCACCTGGCCTATAGGTGTCCCGTTTTTGGCCCTGGCCGGGCTGATAGGGGTGACCTGGACAAGCTGGGCGGCCTTGGTGCCGTTGGCATGCCTTACGGCTTATGGGCTCCTGTTTGCAAAGATTGCTATGGGTCGCCTGCGTATTGGGAACACGCCACGTGATGCCATGCTTTACGCCTTTTTTATCATCTTGCGCAAGTTTGGTGCGGCCTCCGGTTTTATACGTTATTTTTTGCAAAAGCGGAGGGATTTGAAAAGACCGGATCCGCATGCGGCATAGGCAAAATCACCGCACAGTGGGGACAACTTTTTAAATGGAGTTGACAGTATGGAACCGAGGGATCAATCCTTGTTGAAGCATCTTTCGACATTCATAACCAGGTGCCGGAATAGTGGCATGATCCCGGCCGTGGTGTTGGGATCATCCGTGAATGGGTTGAGCTATCTCAGAAGTCTCAGCAAAAAGAACATCCCGGTATTGTGCCTCGATCACAATCGGGGCTACGCTTCTAAAAGCCGATTGGGTACATTTATACTGCTTGCGACTGACGCGGCCGAAGATATACCGGGAGAAGGCGATGCCGATCGGGTCTTTGCCTGTTTTCGCAAGCATGGGATCACCCCAGTGGCCTTTGGATCCGCGGATGAATGGCAGGTCTATATTGCCAGGCGCAGCGATGCCCCGACCCCGGATTTCATCACCCTTTCACCCGGAAGCAAGGTTATGGAAGCCATTGTCGACAAGCAGGCCCAATATGAAGCTGCATTGGGCGCCGGCATTCCTGTCCCGGAGTTTGCCAATGCGGGCGACGTGCTAACCGGCAAGGTAACCTGGTCCGCCTTCCCGGCTGTCATTAAACCTCGCTGGGCGCACCTCGGCCGCAAGGCAATCGGCGGCAAAGCAATCTCGGTGGACTCTTTGACCTCGCTGCAGGCAAAGCTCAGAGAGCTCCAGGGGGGCGCGCGGGCAGAAGATTACCTGATACAAAAAGTGCTCGCCGGCACCGACCGCTGCCTCTATTCATATCTTGCCTGCTATGATACGGACGGCCGGGAATTCACCTCCATGGTCAAACGGAAACTGCGCCAGTACCCGCCGATTTTCGGGGATGGCTCCTACGATGTGACTTGTCCGGATGCGGCGTTGACCAAAGCTGCCAGAAAACTATTGACTGCATTGAATTACCGCGGGTTGGTGGGGGTGGAGTTTAAAAGAGAACCCGGCACGGAGAATTTCGGTTTGATCGAGATCAATCCACGCACTGTATCTACGAACCAACTGGCCGTTACGGCAGGGATCGATTTTCCCTGGCTGGCTTATCAGATGGCGGTGCATAGCGCATTTCCTGAAAAGATGGCAGCACCCAAAGCCCCCGCAGGATATCGGGTGGGGGTCGCCCATGTGAACGAAGAACGCGATTTCATGACTTTTCTCCTGCGATATAAAGCAAAGGAACTCGGTTTCTTTGAGTGGTCCGGTTCAGTGATGAAGGCGGAGTCTTTCGCGCTTTGGAACAGATCCGATCCTTGGCCGTTTATAAACATGGTGACAGATAGAATCAGCAGGCGTCTGCGAAAATTGTCATCCTGAAAGAGGCTATGCCCCGTCGTATGTTCAACGGCATTTCCAGTTAAGCTCTAAATCGTCTTGTTTGTGGGTAATGTTTCCTCATGGTGAGGGCGTGTATCCGGGGGGTCCATCATCCTCCCCACACGAGCCAGCATAAAAATGCTATTACTTCTAAATTCAAGCAGCCTTGGAAACAATAGGGGAGAAGTTAAAGTAAATATTTTTTGACCTTCAACGGGGGGCTGAAATCTTTATGGCAAGTAAAGCCTTTTTTAAAAATTTATTCATTCTCCTACTTCATGCAAAATATTGCCCGTATTGGATGCCTTGGTTTTCCGCAGAAACAGATATCAAAAAATTGCATCAGCTATCTTTACAACGGGGCCGGGAATTTAACCGAGAAAACGGTAATGCCTGGGGCATAATGCTTCAGACAATACTCTGGCCCCTGCTAACATTTGTGCAAGCTTTTCGAAATGTATTCCGAGATGAAGCAGGGTTTGTCGCAAGGCAAGAGAACGGTCCAGGCAGGTTCCGCCAATTTTTTCAACAACTCGTTTTAGCCAATCGCTTTAATATAAGGCCAGACGCTTATTTCGGTTACTACCTATGGAAGGACGCAAATTATTATCGATCCTCTAAATATTTTCTCTCTCCGCAATTCGATGGTTTGCTTGAGCTTCTAAGAAAAGATGCAGACGTAAGCTATCTAAGAGATAAGTTCAAATTTTTTATCAAATGTAAAAGTGTGCATCTACCAGTGGCGCCAATTCTGGCTGTTATTCATATCAACAACGGTATATCTTGGTTAAGTGAAAAAAAATGTTTACCCCATATAGACTTGTTTACCAAACCCATAGATCGATCATTTGGAGATGGTGCGGAATCCTGGGCATACAATGGAAAAGGATGGTCACGAAATGGTGTGTATTATACGGAAGATATATTACTGAAACATCTCCAGGGCCTTGCGATCGAATACAACTACATACTGATGCCCCGACTGTATAATCACCCAGACATAATGCAATTTACCTCAGGTGCGTTAGCTACACTAAGGGTTGTCACCTGCTATACACCAGGCAAATCTGTTGTCACAATTTTCAGTGTGCTCCGTATGCCGGTGGGTTCTATGGAGGTCGACAATTTCAATGCCGGGGGCATAGCAGCTTTGATAGATAAAAACGGTAGGCTATGTTTAGCGGCGGCCATGAATATAAATTTAGGATTGTTCAACCTCCATCCGAATACAGGTGCGACGATCCAAGGTGCTCAGCTCCCTTTTTACAAGGAAGCTTGTGCACTATGTTCAACCGCTCATAAAGTATTCCCCAATATTTCAATTATTGGATGGGATATCGCTATCACACCTGACGGTCCGGTAATATTGGAAGCCAATAACAATCCGGGAATCGAAACGGCACAAGGGGCTGGCGGTCTTCCTATCGGCGATACAGCATTTAGACAATGGGCTAATGAACATCTCTGTTACACAGAGAATCTGAACATGACTTCCTAATTGGCGGATTCATCCATGATACAACCAGCCACCTCATTGTATCCAATTGAAAAAAACAAATTATCCGTTGTTGCCGTAGGCGGCGGCAAAATCTCAGAACATCATCTTCATACTATGAAGAACTTAGGCTTTATCAATGTAGTTGGCGTTTCTGACCTATCCCCATCCCTTGCCCGCTTCACCGCGGAACGCTTCAATGTACCTGGCTGGTTTACCGATTACCGTGCAATGCTGGAAAAGTGCGAAGCCGATGTGGTGCATGTTCTCACACCGCCGGCGACCCATGATCGCATTGTGCGCGATTGTCTCACCAGCGGGCGGCACGTGATTGTGGAGAAGCCGGTCAGCCTATCCCATTCCGGTTTTCAAGAGTTATGGGACTACGCGGCTGCACGCAACTTGCGGCTGATCGAAAACCACAATTACCGTTTTAACGACCCCGTTCGACAATTGGAGCAGATTGTTGATTCCTGGCGAATCGGCACAGTCGCTGAAGTCGACGTGCGCATGGTCCTGAACATCCGTGGCGGCGGGCGCTATGCCGATGAAAACCTGCCGCACCCTAGCCACCGGTTACCGGCTGGTATCATACACGAATTCATCTCCCACTTGGCCTACTTGCTGCTGCATTTTATGCCCCACGATGATTTCAGGGATATCGGCCCGGTCCAGGCGGCTTGGCGCAATCACGGCGGGGGGACGCTCTTTACCTATGACGATCTTGACGCCCTGGTCATGGCCGGTGCGGTTCACGGGCGGATCCGGTTTTCTTGCAGGCAGTGGCCCGATTGCTTCGAGGTGGTGGTTAGAGGGTCGGATGGCGTTGCGCGGGCGGAGTTGTTCCATCCCACCTGCCAGTTGACCACGCGCCGACCGGTGGGCCAGCACCTGACGCCATTGGTCAATGCCCTTGCCGGTGCACGGACCATAGCGTCGTCCGGCTTTGGCAGCATTTGGCGCAAGATCCGCAACCGCACGGCCTATGAGGGATTGTCGCGCTTTCTGGAGTTGACCTATGAAGCACTTCGCACGGGAGGCGAACCGCCGGTGAGCTTCCGACAGATGGACGAGACCAGCCGGCTGGTGGATGCGCTGTTGGCCGAGGAGAACCGCATATGAGACTATTGATCACCGGTGCTGGCGGTTTTCTGGGGCGTTATGTGGTGGCGGAGGCAGTGGCACACGGCCATCGGGTGCGCGCGTTGTTGCGGCCAGCAGCGCGGACTTTCCCCCCGGCCTGGGAAGGCAACCCCCGGGTCCAGGTGGTGTGTGGCGATCTGCGGGATGCCAAGGGAGTGGCGGCGCTGCTCGAAGGGGTGGATGGCGTGATTCACCTGGCGGCCTCAAAGTCGGGTGATTTGTACGAGCAGTTCGGCGGGACGGTCATTGCCACGGAGAACCTCTTGAGTGCCATGGTTGATGCCGCTCTTAGCCGCATCGTGGTCACCAGTTCGTTTTCGGTGTACGAATATCTTGCACTGCCGCAATGGAGTGTGCTCGATGAGTCGACGTCATTAGCGGCCGACCCGCTGGTGCGCGATGAATACTGTCAGACCAAACTGGTGCAGGAGCGGATCGTCCTGGAGTGCGCTGACGCCCACGATTGGCGCTGTGTGGTGTTGCGCCCGGGCGTGATCTATGGCCGGGACAACCTTTGGACGGCGCGACTGGGCATGCAGGTCAATGATCGCTGGTGGATTCGCACGGGTGCGTCTGCGCCCCTGCCTTTAACGTATGTGGAGAATTGTGCCGAAGCGATCGTTTTGGCGACGGAATATGAAGGGCCTCAGCGCCGCTTGGTGCTCAATGTGGTCGATAATGAAACCCCCACGCAGCGCGAGTATCTGAATGCCTTGCGCAATCAGGTGACGCCCCGGCCGCGGATCGTGCCGGTGGCATGGGGCGTGATGCGGGTGCTGGCCCGCTTGGCGTGGTTGACCAATTGGGTCTGTTTCAAGGGGACGGCGAAGGTGCCGGGCTTGTTCGTGCCGTCGCGTCTGCACGCGCGGTGCAAGCCGTTGCGCTATACCAACCAGAAGATTGTGTCCCTGCTGGGGTGGCAACCACGCTATTCCTGGCAGGAAGGCATTCAGCGGTCGCTGTCGCCATTGGATGCCGCGGATTTTCCTTTGGCGGACCAGGCACAACCTGGTGCGCAAGCCCTGTTGGTTGAGCAAGTGCAATGAGCGCACGCCTGGCATATTTGTGCGGCGAATACCCGCGTGCCACGGATACGTTCATCCAGCGTGAGGTCGCCAGCTTGCGCAGGGCGGGTTTGCATGTGGAGACGATATCGGTCCGCCGGCCGGCTGCACAGGAACAGGGCACTCAAGAACAGGCCGAGGAGCGGCATCACACGCACTATCTGCTCCCTTGTTCTCCCTGGCGATTGATCGCTGCGCATTGGCGCCTTTTGATCTTTTCTCCGGGGCGCTATTGTCGTGGTGCGCGGCTTGCGCTGACGGTACGGTCGCCGGGTTTGCGTTCGCTGTTCTATCAATGTTTCTATTTTGCCGAGGCAGGGCTCGTGGCATCATGGATGAAGCGCCGGGGATTGACCCACGTGCACAATCATGCGCCCGATGCCAGCGGCTATGTGGCCATGCTTGCCGGAGCGATTGGTGGGCTGTCCTACAGCATGACATTGCACGGGTTCGGTATTTTTTCAGAGCCGCGCCGGTGGCGGCTGCAAGAAAAGATCGAGCACGCGCTGTTTACGATTTGTGTGAGTCACCATGCACGCAGCCAAGCCATGTTGTGGTCGGATCGCAAATACTGGGAGCGCCTTCACGTGGTGCATTGCGGCATAGACCCGCAGGCGGCGCAAGTGCGTCGCCACAGCGGTCGCGGCCGCAATCTGCTGTTCGTGGGTCGGTTCGAACATGTTAAAGGGCTGCCGGTATTGCTGCAAGCGTTTGCGGATCTTGCCGGGCGGGACCGGATGCTTCATCTGCACATGGTCGGGGACGGTCCACAGCGTATAGAGCTTGAAACACTTGCCAGGGACAAGGGCTTGAGCGGGCGGGTCACCTTTTACGGCTATCGTTCGCAGGCGCAGTTGCAAGCGCATTACGCTGAAGCCGATGTTTTCGTGTTGACGAGTTTCGCGGAAGGTATTCCGGTGGTGCTGATGGAGGCCATGGCCTGCGGTGTGCCGGTGGTCGCGCCACGAATTACCGGTATTCCGGAGTTGATAAGGGACTGCGTTAACGGATATCTGACGACGCCGGGCGACGTCGAGAGCTTGGTGAAACGCATTGAGGCGTTGGTCCAGGATGCTGACTTGCGGGAGCGCTTTGCTGTGCAAGGCCGGCGAGCGGTTGAAAAAGAGTTCGATCTTGGGATGGAAACCGCCCGCCTGTCTGAGATCATGTGCAAGTACTTAAAATCTTAATTAACCGCCATCACGCATCGGACACTCCTATGCCAACTCTGACTGCAACTATGAAAAACAGATTGATTTTTTTACCGCTCGTGGCATCTGCTCTGTTTATTGCCGCTTATTATCCTGCTTTGCAGATTCTTGTCAAAAAGTGGATGGGATCTGAGGACTATTCGCATGCATTTATAACGCTGCCCATCATTTTTTATATTGTCTGGACCAAAAGGGCTGCCTTGGCAGCGTGTCAGGTCAAATATTCCTTTTTAGGGCTGGCAATGCTTGCGGTGGCAACGCTTTTTTACATTTTTGCCTTGTTGACGCAGGTTCATACCATCATTCTATTAGCCATGTTGATGGCTGTGATTGGGGCAATAGCCTATGTGGGTGGCGTCAGGGCGGTTCAACTTTTATTGACGCCGATTATATTGTTTGCATTTTTGATTCCAATCCCCGAACAGTTATATATTCAAATCACCTCACCGCTTCAACTTAAAGTCTCTCACATCAGCGAGGTGGTGGTTCAAGCTGTGGGGGTGCCAATTTACCGGGAAGGCAATATAATGGCCACTCCTTTAAAAAGTTTCGAGGTGGTGGAGGCTTGCAGCGGTATGCGTTCCATGATGACGTTGTTAACATTGAGCATTGTCATGGGGTATTTTTTATTGTCCAAGAATGCTTCAAAATTGGTACTGGCCGCCGCCAGTGTGCCCACCGCGATTTTCGTCAATATCGTTCGTGTTGTATCGATGATTCTGTTATATCATTTTTTCACATTGGATCTGACCGATGGGGCTTTTCACACTCTGCTGGGAATGACTACTTTCGGCATCGCACTGATAACTTTATATGGGATACACAGGGTGTTGGAGTTATGCGAAACACGCTTAAAATGAAGATGTTGGTGCTTATGGTGGTGTTTTTTTCTACCTGCATATTCGTATACGGCTTCAATAAGCCATCCGAAATTGTGAAAAAACCGGCGTTGATGAATTACTTCGATAGCATAGACGGATATGCCACGTTGCGGCACATCCCTTTGAAGGAAAGCAGCGTCGCAATGCTTGCGTTGGACGATTATGTATTTGCAGATTACAAGGGGGAACAAGGGGTTATTAATTTGTATATTGGCTACTACTACACGGCTGATAAGGCCTATTCCGCACATTCTCCTCTTGTTTGTTATCCGAGTCAGGGATGGAAGATAGACACCCGGCCGGTCAAGTCCACGCTCACATTTGGGCATCATAAAATCTATTTTGAAGAAATTGTTACGTCGCACGGCGAGGAGAAAGAATTAGTATTGTATTGGTATCAGACGGGTCATTTTACGAACACACAAGTTTACCGCAATAAAATTGATATGGGCTACAATAAACTGGTAAAAAATGATGAACAGCATGGGTTTGTTCGGGTTTCGGTACCTTTTGGAAATGATTCTGGCGTGAGGGCCAAACAAGCTGCCACAAAGTTTATTCAGGATTTCTATCCAAGTCTTGTAAAATTTATAACCGGAGATGAGATCGTTTTAAATAATTGAGGTGAGAAAAAATGATTAGAATGATGAAAACTGTGTTGGCCGTATTTGCCATCCTGTCGATATTGGGTTGTACATCGGACGAGGACAAAAAGGTCAAGCATTTCGAGAGGGCTAAGGCCTATTATGAAAAAGGCGATGTCAAAAGTGCCATCATAGAACTCAAAGGCGCTATTCAGAAAGATTCTCGCTACCTTGAGGCCTATAAACTTCTGGCCGAAGCCGAGATGAAGGCCGGCAATACCAGGGAAGCCCTTCAGGCCTACACCATCATTGAGCAGCTTGACCCTGAAGATCTCGATGCGCAAGTCAAACTGGCCACCTTTTATTTGCTGGCCAGGAAGAAAGATGAGGCGCGCAAGCGCGTCGACAATGTGCTTGCCAAAGAGCCAGACAATATCGATGCGCTTTATTCACTCGCCGGGATTTATAAATTGGAAAACGATCAGCGCTCTGCTGCGGAAATCTTTCTAAAGATCATCAACCTGGATGGGAACCAGTCGCGTGCTTATGTGGGACTTGCCGGAATACAGGCGGCTCAACGGCAACTTGAGCCTGCGGAAGGGTCCCTCAAACGGGCCGTTGCCATCGCGCCGAAAGACGATAAGAACCGCATGGCCCTGTTTGTTTTCTATTTGAATACAGGGCGGCCCGATAGTGCCGAACAAGCGCTGCGCGCGGGTATTGCCGCCGACCCGCAAAGCGCTGATCTGGAAATCGTTCTGGGGCAATTCATGCTTCAGCAAAATCACAGGGATCAAGCCGAAGCGGCTTTCAAGCGCGCGCTGCAAAAAGCGCCCGATACTCAGAAACCCAATATGGTTCTGGCCAAATTTTATGAGGGCACTGGGCGCAAGGATGAGGCCGAAGCTGTTTATGTGAAATTGTTGAAGCTTTTTCCTGAGGATGTCCGCGTTCTGACCGAAGCCGCCGAATATTATCTCAACCACAACCAGATGAATTTGGCCGAGCAGTACAACGGCGGCGCGCTGAAAATAAGGCCCAAGTATGCCCCGGCGTTGATTGTCAGGGGGCAGATCGAGTTGGCCCAAAAGAAAACGGATGATGCCGCCCGGCTTTTCGAGCAGTTGGTCAAGGACGAACCCAATAATGCAAGCGCCCATTATTTCAAAGGCCTGGCATACGCTCAAAAGGGGCAGACCCAGATAGCCAGGGAGTCGCTCTATAAAGCATCGGAATTGGACCCAAGGATGATCAAGGCCAACTTGCTGTTGGGCGAACTGCATTTTTCCGCGCGCAATATCGAAGAGGTGCAAGCGCAATGCGAACGGGTTTTCAAGGTTCACCCGAATTACCCGCCCGCGCTCAACTTGTCTGGCCGGGCCTTTATGTTGGCGAACAAGTATGCCGAAGCAAGAAAGGTTTTTACGCAGTATGTGGCCGCTGTTCCGAATGACCCGGCAGGCTATTTGAAACTGGGGCAGATTGACTTTGCTGGTAAAAAGTTTGACGATGCCCTTGCCAATTACAACAAGGCACTGGCCATCAATCCAAACTTGCTGGATGTGTTTGCCAATGTGATTCTCGTCCATACGGTCCGCAAGGAGTTCGATACGGCTTTGGCGATGTGCGATGAAAAAATCCGTCAGGCAAAGGATGCGCCGGAGCTGCAGGGTCTGATGTATCATTTCAAGGGCGAGCTTTATCAGGCCAAAAAGGATATTGCCGCGGCCGAGGCGGCCTATAAAACGGCCATCGAGAGCAATCCAAAGATGGTCAAGAGTTATCTCGCACTGGCCAGGATTCAAATGGCGCAGGGCAATGAAGGTGCTGCCATTTCACAGTATAATAGCGCCCTTGAGGCCAATCCCAATCAGCCGGCGGTCCATATGGCGCTGGGCACAATTTATGAGATCAAATCGGATTATGACCAGGCCGAGGGACATTACCGTAAAGCGTTGGAAATAAATCCTGAGTTCTCACCGGCAGCCAACAACCTGGCCTATTTGATCGTCGATCGACCGGATGGGGATCTGAACGAGGCGCTTGTCTTGGCTCAGAAAGCCAAGGAGGCCTTTCCGGACAATCCGGGTGTGATGGACACTTTGGGATGGATTTATTATAAAAAGAAGTTGTTCGAATCTGCGCGGGTGGAGCTTTTGGGAAGCATCGAACAGTTGCCGGATCACGCGGTGGTCAACTACCATTTGGGCATGGCTTTTTTAGCGTTGGAACAAAACGAGATGGCCCGGCAATATCTGAACAGGGCCCTGGAACTGGATGGTGCCTTTAATGGTGCCAATGAAGCCAGGGCCGCTTTAAAGAAATTGTAAACAGAAACTGGATATGCGTTTTTTCTATGGTCAAATTTCGTTTCAGCATCATACTGCTGTGCGTCCTGCTGCCGCCTCTTTTTTACGTTTTTACGGTGCAACTGCTCGAGAGCCATTCTGCCCGCCGCATCCAAGCTGGTCTTGAGGAGGTATATTTAGGGGATATTCAGCCCCTCTTGGATGGCTCCAGGCGCATCCAGGTCGCCATCAACGAAAACGTGGACGCTTTTTTAAAGCGCAACCGCTGGATCGCCTGGGGCGCCAAAGCCATTGTCAGCGTCCGGACTGCCGACAACACCTTGCTTTATCCCTTGAGCGATCCGCACGGTGCGGTTTTGTCCGCAGTGCGCGCCCAGCCGATGGAAGTCGCGGTCGAAAACTACCGTTTGCTGAATGAGAAGCCAACAGTCATCCTGGAATGGCGGCTGCCCCATAATTGCCCGATCACCAATACCGTTCTTGCCTTCTACACCTTCATCGGGATCGGTCTGCTTTATCTCTATTACAGGCACTGGAAGAGTTACTATCAGCGTGAGATGGAAAGCAACAGCCATGCGCGTCGCCAGTTGATCCAGAAGGGGGAAGGCTATGAACAACAGCTTATAGCACTGCAGAAAGATCGCGCCCGATTGGATCAGGAAATGCGTCAGGCGCATCAAAAGTTAACGTTTACAAAGCATCAAGCCGAAACCAGCCAGGAAAAAATGATAGAAGAGATCATTGCCCTGGAGGAAGAGATCGCAGTGAAAGTGGCGCTGCAAAATCAGCAGCAAGCCAGCATGGACGAACTTCAGCACAAACTCGGTCAGTTGGAATCCCAACTGCAGAAAGAACAACTTCGCAAAAGCAAATCGTCCAATGGCGTGCAGAAACGATTCGCGGCGCTATATAAGAATCTTGAAATCACTGAAAAGGCGATGGATGGCTACCTGGACCTGACTGAAGATATGAAAATCAAGTGCGAGGAGATTATCCGTCAGCTCGATGTTGATTCCTCTAAGTTGCCTATAAAACGTAAGGTGTTCGGCAAGAAGAACAGGGAAACTGTCTTTGAGGTGGCCTTCGGCTACCGGGGCCGCCTTTATTATCTGCCTAGAGAGAACAAAAAATACGCACTTCTGGCTGTCGGCACCAAGAACAGCCAGCAGCAAGATCTGGAGTACCTCAACCGCCTCTAATCTTTAATCCTGCCTTCCACCATTATTTCCCGAAGGGCCTGTACAAAGGGTCCCCAATCAACACCATTTGCCACGACCAAAAAGGCGTCGAAAGCGCATAGCATTCCGCCAGACTTAAGCGCCCTTCCACCAGCAGTCCGAAAAAAATCTCCGGCACCGGGAAAGCCTGCACGTAGGGTTCATCTGTGGGTCCTATAGTTGCGGCGACGCCATCTTCCAGCATGCGTTTGCACCATACCTGGCTTTCTGGGCTTTTCAGGGTCCTGCATTCGGCGCTGGCAATATGGTAACCGACGGCGCCGCGCGTCCATTTAAAGGCATCCACATAGTTGGCGAGGCTGTACCAGCCGCAATAAAGTGCCGCATCAGGACATTGACCCGGCTGGAACACGGGGGCTTGCGCATCGAGCACCACCTTCATGCGCCCCATGTCGCGCACCCGGTCGGCTGCCATATGAATCGACCTGTCATAAAGCGTATAGCCCTCGACTTTATTCTCGTCGGCCGGTTTCGGCCAGCGCGCGTCGAAGTAGGCTATCCCCGCCAATCCGGTTTCCTCGACTGCCACACTGTCATCGATGATCCGCCTGACAATTTCGGGGCTGGGTCCGTCCAGTCGGCACACCAGTAAAATTTGATCTCTTTCGACCGACAATCGATCCTTGAAGCCGATGAAAAGGGGGTTGGGTACCCATCCCGATAGCGGATACGACGCAAGCTTCACCAAAGCCAATTCAGAATCCAGAGCAGCGCGCTGATTTTCTTTCGTTAAAACGGTAAGTCGCTGTTGGGCACCAGCCAGCGTTTTCTCGATTTTCTCGAGTTTTTCTGAAGGGGCAGGATCGACTTTACCAATGGAGGCGAGTTGTTCTTGCAGGGCCTTCATTTCGCCGCGCAGGCCCGCAACTGCGTCTTGTTCATGAGCACTCAGATAGGGAGGCTGGATTTTTAGCGGGATGCCGTAGATGGTTGTCAGACAGCGGATTTTTTGCAGCGGGTCTTTTTTTTTCAAAAAACCAAGCACTTTTCGGGCAATTTGGTCATTGTATGCTTGGCGCGGGCACGATTCTATATTCATTGTCTTCAGAACCAACAAATTGTCTTCAGGTATATTGCGTCTGGCCATGTAGTAGCGTGCCAATTCGACGCTGTCGGCCGCATTTTGGTTGGCGATCACCAGAACTTCATTAGAAGAGAGTGCCCAGCCTGAAGTAGCGCAAAACATGAGCACGGCCCAAAAGTAAAAACAATAGATTACCGTCATTATTGGGTTCATAAAAAACCAACTACAATGAAGTGATTGTCAATGCCTGTATTTAGGTCATCTATCATAAAATCTGCAACCCCAAATTCGAAGGAAGTATTTAATTTAGTCATAAGAAAAAGGTGGTAGGTGAAACTCTTACGTATGTTCATTTTGGTATGTATTTAATGTTATTTCCTTATGTAGCCAACTACCTATTTCAAAATGATCTGATGGACAATTACCGGATGTTTTGTTGGAAGTGAATGCATGTACCCGATTATAAAGCCAAAAATATAATTAGTCAATTTAGGAAAAGATGGCATCTATCTTGCTTTGCTCAAGTAAGTTCCTTCACTACAGCCAATTGCCTTTTAATCCTTTCATAACGTGAGGAGAACATGACCCTGAAGGCTTGGCTGTCGACTGTAAGTTTCTTACGTAATTATCAAAATATTAATACGGAGGTGATGGAGACAAGAAAAAGGAGTTTGGGAAGTTTGTTTGAGAGGGAACTGACTGATTAATCATCAAAAAAAGGAAGAAGAAATGAGAAAAATTCTGGGTATTTTATTGTTTTTAGTTTTTTCGATTGTGTTAATGGGTGGTAATGCCGTAGCGTTGCCGTTCAATGACAGACCTGTTGCTTTGGGCGCATCAGCCGAGCCAAGCTTGCAACAAATTTTCGATTCAATCAATTTAACAGGCCTTGATGCCGCTAATGATCAAAATTCGGCGGCTTTGTGGGAACAGGCGGAAAGCGATACCGATGCATATTTTATTACTGCTTATGCCGGACACGCGGGGCAGTTGGGAATATACTCAGCTTTAACAAGCGCCGAATATGTTTTCGCTTTGAAAAGTAATGATACCGCTACATTCAGTATTGATAATAGCGGATTGCTGGAAATCGATGACGCCAATGGTGTAATATCTTATGCTGGTTTCGGAGACGTCTTTGGGTTTTTCTGGCTCGACGACGTTGACGGTTCCAAGTCATACACTGAAGACAGCAAAAATGGTGGCGAGGCTTTGGCACTGGCTTATCTGGTCGAAGAAGGGATGGCAGCCATTTTCGATAACAAGACACACAAGGCAAGCGGTAACAATGACTGGATACTTGCATTCGAGGATACCCTCGGTGGCGATCGCGATTTCAATGATGCGGTTTTCTACATTGAAGATATGCAGCCAGTTCCCGAACCCGCCAGCATGATGCTGATGGGCCTTGGGCTGGTTGGTTTGGTCGGTGTCTGCCGCAGAAAGTTTAAAAAGTAATTGATCGGCAGGTTTTAGTTTAAGTAATCGGCGCCCGGAAGTTCAGACTTCCGGGCGTTTTTTTATTGCGCCGCTGCAGCCTGGACTCAATTGGGGGCAAGCTTTCTTCATTGGAGGGCGCTCCTCCCGCACTGCATGTTGCATGGCTCTATGGTCTATTTGCTGGCTGATGAAAGAAGGCTGGAAAGCTTGCCCATGTAAAATGGGGATACGAAAGGCTGCAAGGTGATTTCAATATTCAACAGGGGCATGGGTGTCTGATCGTAGGTGTCGCCGCCCGCTTCCCTTGTGGCTGAGGCCCTGGTACGTACCTTCTAATATTATGGGCACACCTGGCGTTGGCAAGGCCATCGTGGCTGAGAAATATAAAATAAGGGGGGTGGGGGGTGGTGGTGGTGGTGGGGTCGATTTTTCTGTTGAGATGCGCTATGCGGCAGGGGGCGGTTGAAGGGATAAACTTATCCCGATCAACGTCGCCCCCTTCAAGATGCTACTTCTTGAATTTTCTTCGTCCAAAACCCGCTATGCCAAGTAGGCCGATGCCCATAAGAATTATTGTGGCCGGTTCGGGAACCGGGGCAGGAGATGTCGGGACCAAGTCGGCAGTGAAGTGAGAAAGTTCAGGTATATTACCGCCTCCATTTAATAAGTGCCGCGTGGTCCAAGTGCCCGATTGCAGCGCGGGGTCCACATAGTAAAGCGCAAATTCCTGCGCCCCTTTTATTGAGTAAAAGCTTACACCGACAGCGGGATCTGATCCAGTGGTCGACCATGTGCCTGTCAAAAGACCGGGATCATAGGTGATGGTCAAATCACCGGTTGATAGGTCCGGTTCGTCGACTTTCGTAATGGCGGTTACGTCGTAAGGCGATCCCAAAAAATCTGAAAAAATAGTTTCCCAGGTGGTACTCGCCAGGTTATCATTGTTGCCGCCGGTTAGTGTGCCAATGTAAATTCCGGTGTAATCGCCGGCGGTGTATCCGTCCATCCCATAAGGTGCATCTGCTCCGGATGAGCGATCGACCACCGTGAACTCTTCGTATAGGTTACCAAATATTGGGATGGCATGTGCACTTGTTACCAATCCTACGATGATCAAGACAATGAGAAGCGCTTTCTTTTTCATATAGTTCCCCTTTTCGGACCGGTTGTTCATCACATTCTATTTTTTATATTAAACTAAAGCAAAACCAATACCATCGGTTGATTGGTATAAATTTCTATCATGTCAACTGCTTGTATCTGAGGGGGCCCGCTGGGTAGGTGGAATTAGATAAATTTCTACATAGGTTTAGGGAGAATTATACATGTAGAGTAAACTTTTTGCATGCCTTCCGAAATACGATGACCAATTTCAGCAACGTCGTTCGCCCCTACGAGTAGAACGATGTTCCGTCAGTGGGTCGCGTGGGCTACCGCCGGTCGCCCCTACAGCGGGCATCGTGACCATCAAGATGTCCATCCGCCCCAGGGATTAACCGACATTAACGCACCGGGCGAACACAAGGTTCGCCCCTGAGGAAGAACGATGCGCCACTTCTGAAATGCGGCCAATCCGCAAATGCGGTTACCCTGGTTGAATTGGCTCTGGCGGTTGACACCTATTTTCGCTTCTGTTAGACACGCCGGGATGAAGGTGTTCTGCTTCTGAAAAGTGCCGCAATGTTTCCCTTCTTTCAATGTGTCCGCACTGAATGCTGCCCGGCAAGTTCGAAACGATAGCGTCATCCATGCAATGGGTGCGATGGCTCTATGGGTCCAGTGGCCCGAATTGTGAAGTAGTTAAACATATTGGAGGCAATATGAATTATCCAATTATCCATTTGGGAGGCGAGACATGCGTGACGGGCTCTTGCCATTTATTGCAGGTGCAGGGCCTGAACATTCTTGTGGATTGCGGGATAACGCAAGGCAATGATCGTTGTCGCGCTCGGTCCGATTGGCCGGTGAAGGCCTCTGAGATCGATTTTATTTTTCTGACACATGCCCATGTGGATCATATCGGAATGTTGCCCAGTTTGATAAAGGATGGCTTCGCGGGCGAGATTATCTGTTCTCATCCTACCAAGGCGATCATCGCGCCGATGTTGAACGATGCCATGCGGTTCAGTGATGTTCCGCAAGGGAGCAGGGAGGGGATCCAGCGCAGGATCGATGAGCAGTCTTGGGGCTTTGAATATGGCCAAACGTTCGATTTGAAAAAAGGCGTTGCCTTTACGCTTGGACGGGCCGGGCATATTTTGGGGTCTTGTTTTATCCGGTTCGAATGCCGGCGCGAGGGGTTTTCGGTGATTTTTTCAGGCGATTTGGGTAATCGGGATACCCCTGTTTTGCCGGACCCAGATCGGGCGGAGCCGGCGGATTTGTTGATCCTGGAGTCCACCTATGGTGATCGCCGGCATGCGGATCGCTCGCAGCGGCTCGGACAACTGGCTTTGATTCTTGATCGCAGCCTGGCTGATGGCGGCAAGGTGTTTATTCCTGCGTTTGCGCTCGGCCGTACCCAGGAGATTCTATACGACCTGGATCGCATCTTCACGCTTCCCGAGTATAAAAAGCACTATCCGAACCTGAATGGTGCCGACCATCCGCCGGTGTTTGTCGATACGCCGCTGGGTCTGGAGATTACGGCCATTTACAGCAGTCTGGCGGAATATTGGGACCAGGAGGCCAGGGATTTGCTGGTCACGGGAGATCACCCGCTGGATTTTGGCAGGTTGTTTGCTGTTGAAAAGCATTATCAGCACGACCAGTTGCTGGACGTCAAGGGGCCGGCCATCATCATCGCCGGTAGCGGGATGTGCACGGGCGGCCGCATTGTCGATCATTTGGCGGCCGGGATAGCGGATCCCAAAAACGATATAGTGCTGGTCGGCTATATGGCGGAAGGCACGCCGGGCCGGCAGATCCAGGATGCAGCCGAAAAAGGGGGCAGGGTGCTTCTGGATGGCGCCTGGCATGCGGTTCGTGCCGGCGTGCACGTGTTGAGCGGATATTCCGCGCATGCCGATCAACAAGGCTTGCTGGATTGGGTGGGGGCCATGGCGCAAGCGCCAGGGAGGATCAAGTTGGTGCATGGCGCGCAGGGTGCCCGGGCGGCTTTGGCCGCAAAGCTTGCAGAAAGAGGGTGTGCGGTGGTGTGAGGCTGTGGCGGGCACAATGATGCTTTCCGCGATAGTGCTGCGGTTCAAAGGATTGTTCAGGAGAAATTACTGGCTGGTAAGGGCCGGATTAGCCTTTGCCGTCAGCCTGTCATTGGAAGTGACGCAAGTCTGGATTCCATAGCGGGACTCATCTGGTTTGGATTTGATTTTGAATACGCTTGGGGCGGCGGTGGGGCTTGACTGCTAAGGCGTAGGTGGAAGAATCAAGCCATAAGCTGTCAGGCTTATGGCTTGTACGATTCTTAAGCATTGCTTTTTGCTTGTTAGGTCCCGAGCAAACAAGATGATAAAATTACTTTTTGCTGTATATCTTTCTTGCGCCTGCAAGGCCGACCAATCCCAATCCAAACAAAAGGATTGTTGCCGGTTCGGGAATCGGCTGGGAATTGCCGTAAAGGGATACATGGGAAATGGCGCCTTGGTTGGGCCAAAAACCGGTCAACACAAGATCATCGGTTCCGTTCCAAAACATGTCGGTCAAGTTGAACAAATACCAGGCGGGCTCCTGGTTGCCGTCTTTGACGAGCAAAAACGCTTCCGGTCCGACGATAGGATAGGTGCCCGTCCAAGTGATCGTAGCCGCAGATGGATCAGTTGGAGTATTAAAATATTCGGTGTTGTAGCTGCCTGCCAGAGGACCTTCCTCAACGCCGCCAACGTTGCTCTTGTAGAGCTCAGTAGCATCACCAATGGTGCCGGAGATTGCAACGTCGATTTGGGACTGGCCTGTCTCGTTCCCCCATAAAATATTATCACCCGGGGTGATCGCCAAGGCAAACGCCTGGCCTGAAAAAAGCACTAAAATACCTAACAAAGCCAATTTAAATACTAAAAAATGTTTTAACGATTTCATCCGTTTCCTCCTTAGTATAAGTTCCATTACCTGCAACTTGCCGCGATCGTTTCGCCCCCCTTTCTACAATTAAATAAAAATTCCTTTACCATCGATCATCGGTATATCTGTGAAATGTGTGGTTGGAATTTTTGAAGATGCCGGCATTTATAAGGCAATAAGAATGCCAATGGACAAGGTTGCGGGGCTTTTTTTTAACTACCTGTTTGCGTTGTTTTTTAACCATCGACCAGGAAAAGTTTCATGTAGCTCTGGGTACTTAAGTTCCCAAATAATAGATCATTATCTACATAGGCAGGTGGTGCTGAGATGGCCGGGAGACGTGTTACCGGTGATGACATACTATATGGCGGAAGGCTCGCGCCGGGGCGGCAGATCCAGGATGCGGCCGCAAAGGGGGGCAGGGTGCTTCTGGACGGCGCCGGGCATGCGGTTCGTGCCGGCGTGCACGTGTTGAGCGGCTATTCCGCGCATGCCGATCGACAAGGCTTGCTGGATTGGGTGGCGCCATGGCGCACGCGCCCGGGAAGATCAAGTTGGTGCATGGCGCGCAGGGTGCCCGGGCGGCTTTGGCCGCAAATCTGCTGGAAAGAGGGTATGCGGTGGTGTGAGGGCTGTGGCGGCACCATGACGAAAAAGATTACGGTTGGTGGCGCTCGTTTTTTATGGCAAGGTTAAGACGGTGGGTGACCTTGCTGGGCATGGGGGGACTTTATCCGGGTCGGGTGGCTTTAAAGGTGGGCCTGGGCAAAGGGGTTCGAGACCTATGTGGAGGCGATCTTCTGAATGGCGACGATGGGGTTCGATGTCCAGTTGAGTCAGTGATATCTATGTGAAAGTAGAGGTTCGGTCCGGTGGGATATTTTCGTAAGGCGCCGCTGGCGGTTCTTATCGTCATCACCCTGGTCATTGGGATAGGCATGGTCTATTTCGGGATTCGGTTCAAAGGCTATCGCCCGGTCAACAATGCCGAACTGCTGCCCACATTGGGCGGGCTTAACTTCCAAAAATTCGGGATTGCCTATACGCACGATTTTTTTGCGGGCGGTGGTCAGGATAGCGGTGATGGTCTGGCCATTGAAATGGGCTTGCGCACTGAAAAGATGGTCCGGCCGACCTTTGCGTTAATTCTGTCGGTGCATGGTGGGGATGATGCGCGCCAGTTGGTCATCGGGCAATGGCGCGATTCGCTGGTGATCATGAATGGGGATGATTACGACGGCAAAAAAGGGGTCCGAAAACTCTATGTCGATATTGGGCCGGATCTGGGGGAAGCCATATGGCTGTCCATCCGTTCGGGCACGGATGGCACGCATGTGTACATCGATGGGGAGTTGGTGAAATCCAATCCAAAACTGCATCTGTACTACCCGAACCGCACCGGAGATGCCCGCTTGGTGATCGGCAACAGTGTGCATGGCCGGCATGGGTGGCACGGCCTGGTCTCTGGATTGGCGATGTATGATCACGTGCTGAGTGAACTATCTGTGCAGTCGCATTATGCGCAGTGGGTTGCAACCGGCGACGGTGATTGGCTGGATGAGGCGTCGGCGCCGGAAATTTTATACCGCTTCGACCGCAAGGTGGACGGCCGCATTATCAACCAGGCTGGCAACGACTATCATCTTCAGGTGCCGGGATACATGAAGATATTGCAAAAAGAATTCTTGCAATGGCACCGCTTACCCGACGGCCCGCGCTGGGCCCTGGTGCAGGACATGGTCGTCAACCTGGTTGGATTTATCCCGTTGGGGTTCATGCTTTGTGCCATATTGGTGCGCTTTAAGGGGGGCATTCGCAAGAACGCCTGGCTTGTAACGGTCGGATTGGCTTTTGTCTTCAGCCTGTCATTGGAAGTCACGCAGGCCTGGATTCCATCGCGGGACTCATCTGGTTTGGATTTGATTTTAAATACGATAGGGGCGGCTGTGGGGGCCTGGACGGCTAAGGCGTAAGGGTCGAACATTATTTTTGCCCGGTGCGTGTGATGGGATTGCGCCTATGGCATGGATGGCGTGCAATGAAACGCGGGCGACCGCCGGTCGCCCCTACAGGTGGGGCATTGTTCGGGGATGCGTCTTTGTGGTTCGCAGTTGCGCGAGCCCATCAAGCGGCATTGCGCAAGAGATGGCGGGCGTTTTTGCGTTTCGCAGGTGCGCGACCCGTCAGTTGGCATTGTGCTGGGGCAGTGGGTATCTTGCGGTTTGCAGGTACGCGCTTTCATTTATCTTATTTGCAGAAGTTATAGCCCCATGTGGTGCGGCCCAGCTTCGCACTTTCACGGTAGTCTTCTATCATCGCGTTTGTTCTTTCCATCTTGGCCTCACATCCGTTGGGGCAGGCCAAGTCTCCCGATTTTGTTTTGAAAAGTACTTTTTTGCAAACAGTACAATTTTTAATCATTGAACACCTGCCTTTCTGAAGCTTCCATCAAACGCCGGCTGCAGCTCGCGAATTCCATTAATCGGTTTGCATCAGCTACCCTGTTCAGGTCAGGAGAAAATAAAGTATAATGTCTGAAATGTCAAACATTTCACCTGTCATTCCTATCATTATCTCTCCTTTTTCTGCTTTGACCTGGTTCGCTTCAAACCCGAAGTAACCTTTCAAAAATTTAATACTGCTGAAAGGTTCCTGTAATGTTTCGGTGATACTCTACTAAAGACAAATAAACTCCTTCTAAACTCTTGTGATTACAGCGGTTTACGTCTTTGATGGGTCGAACCTGAAACCAAAGGAACCAATCGATGCCGAATGCGTGCCAGAGATGTGGGGCCTGCTGTGCGCTTTACAAGGTAACACTTCAGTGTTCGGAAACCAGCGATCAACCGGGGGGCACCGTACCGTTGGAACTGACCGTTCATTGCGGCGTGCACAGCCGGGTGATGAAGGGGACCGAACGGTTCCGAAAAAAACGTTGCATCGCATTGTCAGGAAACATTGGCGACAACGTTACCTGCCTCTTGTATGGTCAACGACCAGTGGCTTGCCGTGATTTTTTAGCCGGCTGGGAGATCGCCAACGGTGACAACCCATTGTGCGACAGAGCCCGTGCGATTTACGGTATGGTGCCATTTAGGAGTTTTTGACTAGCCTTTTCGCCATTGGCAGATTTGGCCGCCAATCTGCCAATGGTCCCGCACATTGAACGATTTCTGGCCGTTCCTTGAACGTCTCAAAATCCGCGATCACCCTTGTTTTTGAATCATTCAGGGTCGTTTTCCCCGCACCTTTATCCACGGGTTGCATTTGATCCGGAAAAAATGCCGCCGGGAAAAGGGAGAACCTTGAACGCGGTCCCGGATCTGGTGCAAGCGGCATCTTTTCTTGACCTTCCAGGGTACCTGCGGGTATGCTATCATTGTCACTGAACACGCAACTACAATGAAGCGGGAATTGCCAGATGCAGAACCTGAAGCGTGTGCCCGATAGCCTCTCCTCAAAGACCCTCCTGAAACTTTCGCTCTCCCTGGATTTCAAAGATCCGCCTGTCCTTTCCCAAAATGTCGTTGAAAACCGTCTTGCTCCTGAATGTGTCCTGGAAGGAACTCACCTATTTACCTGAAACAGGCGGTCGTATAAAGGGGAGCCATGATCAAGCATAAGATAGGCCGGCAACGTTTGTCAGAAACCGATTTGACGCTTGAACTGATCATAAATGCTTCACCTGTTGGTATTGTCGTGCTCGACAGTGATGCCGGGATCATTTTTGCCAATACGCTTGCGGAGGGCCTTTTTGGCGTATCTTCAGATGGGATGCAAGGTTTGCGATTGGGTGATTTTATCGCTTGTGCAAATCGCCATTCTGATCCGCAGGGGTGCGGTTACACCCGAAATTGTCCGACTTGTCCATTTTTTTTAGGACTTCAAAGTATCTTGGAGGGAACACCAGATGCCGCTTTAATCGAGGGGGAAACCTTGGTGACGCGAGAACCTGGCATGCCGGAGCTCTGGGTTCGATACAAAACCAGCAAGATCGTGATGGCGGGCTGCGACATCGTTGTCATGGCGTTTGATGACATAACCGAGGGCCATCGGGCCGTGCAGGCGCTTAAAGAAATAGAGGATAGTTTCCGGCGTATCTTTCGTGCGAACGCCATTCCACTGACCATCAGTACTGTTCTTGAAGGGCGGTATGTCGATGTCAACAATGCTTTTGTGCAGTTGTCGGGGTACACCCGACAGGAGGTCATCGGAAAGACTGCCGAGGAGATAGGGGTCTGGGCGAACAGGGGGGACAGAAACCGCCTGGCGAGGCTCACGGCTGCGAAGGGGCGCGTTGACAATGCAGAGGTTGCCGTCAGATCAAAAACGGGCGATCTTCGAACCGTCTTAATATCGGCCGTTTATATGGATTTTGGCGGGCAGAAATGCTATATCGGATCTATTATTGACATCACAAAGCGCAAGAAAATGGAAGAGGCCTTGCGGGAAAGCGAGGAACGTTTTCACAAAGCGTTCATGACGAGTCCGGCGCCCTTTGTCATCTCTGAGATTGCAACCGGCCGCTTTATCGATGTCAACGAACAATGGGAGCGGATGCTTGGCTATACCAGAGAAGAACAGATCGGCCGAACCTCTAATGAATTAAACATTTGGGCAGAGCCCAAAGACCGTGACCGGATTGTCCAAAAGCTTCTGGATCACGGACATTTCAAAGATGAACCGGTCAAGTACATAAACAAATCCGGCCAAAGCATTTTTGCCCTCTGGTCCGCTGAATCTATTTCGCTGGGCGGCCGTCAGGTGATGCTATCGCTCCTGTATGACGAAACAGAACGGAAAAAATACGAAAAGGAGCAGGCCAAGCTTCAAAAGCAGCTGCTCCAGGCTCAAAAATTGGAAACCGTGGGGCGTCTGGCTGGCGGTGTGGCGCACGACTACAACAATATGTTGACGATCATTACTGGGTATTCCGAATTGGCAATGGCAAAGGTGCCGATCCATGATCCCCTTCATTCTGATCTTTCGGAAATTCTTAAAGCTGCCAAGCGGTCAACCGAGATCACCCAACAACTGCTCGCCTTTGCCCGCAAACAGAGTATTGCGCCCAAAGTGCTCGACTTGAATGAAGCCATTGAGAACATGCTCAAAATGCTGCGGCGATTGATTGGCGAAGACATCGATCTGCGATGGCATCCGGGGAATAAATTGTGGCCTGTTTTACTCGATTTGACCCAAGTGAATCAAATTTTGGCCAATCTGTGCGTCAATGCGCGCGATGCGGTTTCCGGGTCGGGTAAAATCAGCATCGCAACGGGTAATATCACTTTCGCTGAGACAAGTGATACTTTTCACGAGGATTTTTCTGCCGGCGATTTTGTCTTTCTGTCTGTCTGTGATGACGGCTGCGGCATGAACGAAGAAGAGCTCAGCAATCTTTTTGAACCGTTTTTTACCACGAAAGAAATAGGGCAAGGCACCGGATTGGGTCTGGCCACTGTTTATGGCATTGTCAGACAAAACAAAGGGTTTATCAAGGTAGACAGCAAGATCGGGGAAGGCTCGACGATCAGGGTTTTCCTGCCACGCCATACAGCCAAATCGGTGCAGAAAAAGACCACAAGCACAGTAAAGACCTCATTAGGAAACCGTGAAACGGTGCTTTTAGTTGAGGACGAACCCATGATATTGAGGTTGGCTCAAACCATGTTGCAGGAATTGGGTTATACTGTCATCGCCGCAGGTACGCCAAGCCACGCCTTGGATATCGCCAAAGATCTCCCCGGCGACATCGATCTTCTGGTCACGGATGTGATCATGCCTGAAATGGATGGGCGTGCGTTGTCGAATCTCATCAGAAAGATGCATCCAGGCCTGAAGATATTGTTCATGTCCGGCTACACGGCCAACGTTGTCGTTCAGCACGGTGTTTTAGGAAAAGGCATGTATTTTATCCAAAAACCATTCTCGATAGATGAATTGGGCAAAAAAGTAAAAGGCATATTGGGTCGCGCGTGATCGATAGCGACTCACATTTTTGTACTACAGTGTGTGGCCATGTGGGAATGTAAATGGTGGGCGGTGCCCACCCTACCTGGATAGCGCTTCGATAGTTGTAGGGTGGGCACTGCACACCAGCATTACCGAAAACTATTCCCCATAAACAGCATCATCGGTTTCCGACCCTGTTCCTGCCCAAGCGATTCGAAGGCCATGTGGGAATGTAAATGGTGGGCGGTGCCCACCCTACCTGGATAGCGCTTCGAAAGTAGTAGGGTGGGCACTGCCCACCAGCATTACCGCAAACTATTCCCCATAAACAGCATCATCGGTTTCCGACCCTGTTCCTGCCCAAGCGATTGGGTAGACACCGGAGCGGACATAGCGATGAAACGTTGAATACGGCCAATCACAGACGCAATCAACATAGCCATGCTTGACCGGATTAAAGTTGTAGGGTGGGCACTGCCCACCAGCATTACTATTCCCCATAAACAGCATCATCGGTTTCCGACCCTGTTCCTGCCCAAGCGATTCGAAGGCCATGTGGGAATGTAAATGGTGGGCGGTGCCCACCCTACCTGGATAGCGCTTCGAAAGTAGTAGGGTGGGCACTGCCCACCAGCGTTACCGAAAACTATTCCCCATAAACAGCATCATCGGTTTTCGACCCTGTTCCCGCCCAAGCGATTGGGTAGACACCGGAGCGGACATAGCGATGAAACGTTGAATACGGCCAATCACAGACGCGATCAACATAGCCATGCTTGACCGGATTAAAGTGGATATAATCCATATGTTTCTCAAAATCGTAGTCATCACGAATCTGATGTTCCCAGAAACGGCGCTGCCAGATTGTTGATTCGCGATGGTTGTGTTTCGATTGATTCATCCATTTCTTATTGTACAACCGCGCTTTGTTTTGTTTGGTAAATTTGGCTTTGACCAAACCCCATCGTTTGGAAAAATCGAAATCATTTTCCGGCAGCGTCCAGATGCAATGCATGTGATCGGGCAGCAGTACCCAAGCCTCGATGACAAAGGCATGGCGTTGCTTTGCTGCTGCAATGGCGTTTCGCAAGGCATGCCGGTTTTCCGGCAGTGTAAGGAATTTCTGGCGCCGGTAAGTTACCACGGTAAAAAAGTAAGTCGCACCTTTGGCATTGGCGCGGCGATAATTCGACATGTTTTTTCATCAACATTTATGGGTAGTGGATAGGGCGGGCGTTGCCCGTTACCGTGTCATTCAAAGCCATCCGCACCATAGATCATGTATGGCCATTTGGGAAGTCAAATGGTGGGCGGTGCCCACCCTACCTGGATAGCGCTTCGATCGGGGTTTTTGGGGCGGCCAAGTTGTAGGGTGGGCATTGCCCACCAGCTTTAGCGCAAACTATTCGCAGTAAACAACATCATCGGTTTCTGGCACTGATCCAGCGCAAGCTTGTGGCATTGGGGCGGCGATAATTCAATACGTTTTTTATATCAACATTTATGGGTAGGGCGGGCGTTGCCCGTTACCGTGTCATTCAAAGCCATCCGCACCATAGATCATGTATGGCCATTTGGGAAGTCAAATGGTGGGCGGGGCCCACCCTACCTGGATAGCGCTTCGATAGAGCGTAGGGTGGGCATTGCCCACCAGCTTTAGCGCAAACTATTCGCAGTAAACAACATCATCGGTTTCTGGCACTGATCCAGCGCAAGCTTGTGGCATTGGGGCGGCGATAATTCAATACGTTTTTTATATCAACATTTATGGGTAGGGCGGGCGTTGCCCGTTACCGTGTCATTCAAAGTCATCCGCACCTAGATCATGTATGGCCATTTTAGAAGTCAAATGGTGGGCGGTGCCCACCCTACCTGGATAGCGCTTCGATAGAGTGTAGGGTGGGCATTGCCCACCACCGTGCTATTCAACCGTTAACCATTTTCGATAGATGAACTGGCCAAAAAAGTAAAAGGCATATTGGGTCGAGGGTGATCTTATCGACTCATATTTGCCGCCTCCCTTTTTGATGAGCTTGCCAAGGGCAGATACACTTGTACGGTGGTGCCCCGGCCCATTGCGGATTCGACGCATATTGCCCCGCTGTGGTTTTTGACAATGCCATAGGCCGCTGCCATGCTCAAGCCACGCCCTTCGAACTTCGTTGTGAAAAAGGGTTCGAATATGTGCTGCAGGGCGCGTTCATCCATACCCTGACCGTTGTCGGAAATTTGCAAGACGATATACTCGCCGGGCACGAGTTCGAGCTTGGTATCCTGCGGCAATTGCTGACTCGGCACTATCTCTCCATGGATGTGGATACGCCCTCCAGTCGGGAGTGCTTCGGTGGCGTTGGTCACAATAGCCGATAAGGCCATCTGCATTTGTATTACATCCACTTGCACAGAACAGGCATCGACAGGTACTGTCACCTTTATTTGGATGTGATCCGGCATGGTTTTTTTAACGTCGGCGATAACGCTTTCTACTATCGCTTTGATGGTAATTTTTTGGGGCAGATATTTGCCGCCACGCGCATATGCAAGCAACTTGGCGGTCAAATCCTGCATTCTATGGGCAACCTCTTCGATTCGCTCTATGTATTTTCCAGGTTCCTTAACACCCACAATGCCGAGTTTGATCAAATCAATGTTTCCCATCAATATGGAAAGCGCGTTGTTGTACTGGTGGGCCACCCCGCCCGCCAAGGTTGCGATCGCATCCATTTTTTGTGCGTTTAACAACTGTTGGTCACGCCGCCGCAACTCCCCCACCTTCTCGTCCACCTTTGCTTGTAATTGCGTATTCTGATGTTTAAACATCGCGATGTATTCCAAGCTTTCCATGGCATTTGCGGCATTGCGCAGTAAAAGGGAAAGCGCTTGCAGCGATCCGTCAGACAATTTGTCTTTTTCGGCTGGAAAAAAACCTATGAATATGCCGCGGATGCGCGAATACGTCGCGATTGCGTGCAGCAGTACACGATAGCGCCGGTCAACGGAATAGACCAAAATTTCGCGTCGCTCCCGCAACGCCCAAGCAATGTAGCCCCCCTGAATCAAGGACTCTACCTGGTTCTCAATTTCCTTTTGCGATTCAACCGGAGCAAACCAGGCGGAGCTGATATCGGAGGTCGCTTGGTCTACCGTGTAGATGGCCTTCAACTCGGGGTTTATGATGTCATCGATCCGTTGGCCTGTTAAATGGATAAAATGTACGGGATCGATCGTCGTATCGACCTGCTTTTGAAAATCGCCTAACGAAAGCACCTGTTCCAAAACTCTCAAAACAACGCGGTATTTTTCTTCTGTTGCCCTAAGCCGGGAATCATGATTGCCTTGCGTGAGCGGTTGCATCAATGCCACTCCTCGGCTAATAAAGCCTCCATGGCGTCCAACTGCTCATTGGTCTGCAGTATTGCAGTAAACAGGGTGCCTGGCGCAATCGCGGCCAGATCCCACGCCTTCGAATCAAAATGCGGAATAATGTGTTCTCCGCTATGGCCCAGACCCAAAGCGTTCACCGCAATGTCCGCCATATGAACAATCCCCGCCTCGATCGGGTTGGGAGCGCTGATGGGGTCATGATGATAGACGACATTGTTTTCGAGACCAAAGGGCAGGCGCCATTTCCTGAAAAGGTATCCGGCTATCTGTTCATGGCTTATCCCGAGGCACTCTTTTTCTACCTCGTATAGCGCAAGACCGGTTTTTTGGGCCATGTACAACACCATTTTGGCCTGTTCCGCGAAATACCGGTACCAGACCAGACGCCCTGCGTCGTGCAGCAGCCCTGATAAAAAAAGTCGCTCCGTATGTTGCAGCCCCTTATGGGCTGCCAGAATTCTGCACATTAGGCCGCATGCCAGGCTGTGTCTTCTGAAGGTGTTAACATCGATAAGGTCCCCGGGGATCTTATGGAAAAAACGCATGATCTCGATGCCCATGACCAGATCGCTGACCTCCTTGATGCCGACCATGGTGACGGCTCGTGCGATGGTATCGATTCGCGAGACAGACCCGTAATATGAAGAGTTGACCAAATTAAGCAACAGAAGTGACAGGCTTGCGCTCCTGCTCACCACATCGGCGATATCATTGCTCGAAGACGTGGGGTCATTAGCGACCTTGGTGAAGGCGGTTATGATCTGGGGCACTTCGGGCAGCGGCATACTTGAAAAATCGATCTGTGACTTTATGGCGCTGGACAGATCGAGTTTGAAATTTTTCGGTAATGGTTGGCTTGCGCCGTAGTTGCCCCATAAATGATTTTTGTATCGGTGCTCTACAGCCGTTTGATAGATGACCTCGATCCCAGGATGGTGGGTATCGACGTTCTGCAAGAGCATTTTGACCGTATGCTCGGTTTTGGCCAATTTTTCGACATCCTTATCGCTGGTAATAAAACCGTCGGCGTTTTCTTCGGCCTGCGTATAGACCTCTGGAATTCCCCATATTTTGAATATTCTGATGTGGTTGGCATCGACTTTTTGTCCTTTCGACAGCATCAAACGGCCGTTGATATCCCGGACGTCCCTGCTCAGGACTGCGCCTTCTTTCAAATTTTGCAATGCCACAACGCGCAATTTCCAACCTCCGGAAAATCGATAAAGTCTTAGTGTCATTTTCGACTGCCAGTTCTATAACTTTAGGATTTTTCAGGAATTCCGTTTCTAAATGGGCGAAATTCCCCGCGACCGGTAAGATTAACCCACCGCCACCGTATTATTTTCTGCCTCTCAGATATATGATATTCATCGTTGTAAAAAGCTTTCGCCCTTAATAAGATGGCTCGAAACCTGCACCTTGAAGGACGCTTACTTCCTATCAAGCCCAATAAAAAAACCCTGGAAGGACTCCGAACGTGATGCGGCACACCACCTCCCCGATAAGCCTCTTCGACGATAAGATATCAGAAGCGCTTTCCTATCGATTACGGCTTGAAGGCATGCTCATGGAGATTTCTGACAAGGCCATGGCGCCCCTCTGTGAATCCGAATTTCAGCAAGCGTGTCTGAAAATCATGGGGACCACATTAGACGTTAGCCGCGTTTATGCTTTCGAGCACCTTCATCAAAACGACACTATGCGCAATATCTGTGAATGGGTGAATAGCGGCATTGAACCCTTGCAGCAGACTTTTCAGAACATTGCCGCGGACGACGTCCCATGGTGGACCGATCAGATGAAACACAATGAAACCATCTCTTTTGAAAGTATAGAAGACATGCCTTCAGGCAAAGAAAAGGTGCTGATGCAAGAGCACCAGGTCAAGTCGCATCTTTTGTTGCCGTTGAATGTTGCAGGAAAGTACTACGGATTCGTTGGGTTTGACGAATGCCGGCGATATCGCAGCTGGCATGGAGATCTCAATTTGTTGCTGGCCAGCACGCGCATCATGGCTGGCGTGATGGAACGAAAAAGGTCCCGGAATATCGAATGCACGGACCGCCAAAAGGCCGAACGCGATTTGGTGGATAGCGAGCAAAAATACCGCCAGTTGTTCGAAATGGAGTCCGATTCAATTTTCCTGATTGACAACGAGACTGGAAAACTTCTGGAAGTCAATGCCGCGTGCGAATCGCTTTACGGATACAGTCGGGACCAATTACACCAGATGAAGAACACGGACCTTTCGGCCGAGCCTGACCAAACCCGCAAAGCCACCGTCAGCGCCCTGGACAAAGTACCCGTGCGTTACCATCGCAAAAAAGATGGCACTGTTTTTCCGGTTGAAATCACGGCCCGTCATTTTTTATGGCAGGGCCGCGGCGTTCACATTGCCGCAATCCGCGACATCACCGAGCGCATCGCGGCGGAACGACAAAAAGACGAACTGGAAGCACAGTTGCGGCATGCTCAAAAAATGGAATCTCTCGGAACCCTCGCAGGGGGCATCGCCCATGACTTCAACAATATATTGTCGGCCATCATGGGATACACCGAATTGGCCGCACTCGAGAAGGCCGGCTCAAAGACATTGCGTACGCTGCTGCAAGAGGTATTGCAAGCCTCCTATCGGGCGAAAAGTTTAGTGGCCCAGATTCTGGCCTTCAGCCGCCAGGCAAAATCGGAATTCGGGCCGGTTCAAATTCGCTTGATCATCAAAGAGACCGTCAAAATGCTGCGGGTCACATCACCTGCCGCCGTTCGCATAGAAACCGATATAGCCTCTGAAGGCTTGGTGATGGCAGACGCCAACCAAATTCAACAAGTCGTCATGAACCTGTGCACCAATGCCTTTCATGCCATGAAGACATCCGGCGGCTGCTTACGCATTACATTAAAGGAGACTTTCCTGGATAATCCTGCCGCCAATGATGATCTGACGACCGGACCCTATTTGGAACTGCAGATTTCCGACACTGGTGTCGGAATGGATCAAACCACGATGCAGCGGGCATTTGAGCCTTTTTTCACAACAAAAGAGAAGGGGGAGGGCACCGGTCTTGGGCTATCGGTTGTCTATGGAATTGTAAAAAGCCACAAGGGCACTATCGGTGTGAAAAGTGAGCCCGCCAAGGGGACCTCTTTTTCGGTTTATCTGCCCATGCTTGAAGGCAGAGCCCGCGGACCGGTGGTGCAGGATGATGTTTTGAGTCTTCGAGGGCGCGAGCGAATCCTCTATGTCGACGACGAACCGGCACTGGTAAAAATCTCTCAGGCTATGCTCACCCCGTACGGATACCAGGTGACCACGCGTGCCAACGCCTTGGAAGCTTTGGAACTGTTCAAGCAAAATCCGCATGGTTTCGATCTGGTGATGACGGACCTGAATATGTCGCCACTGTCGGGTTACTTCTTGGCCAAACAGATTTCTGAAATACGCCCCGAGGTACCGATTATTCTGGTCACAGGTTTCAGCGATCAACTCTCTGAACAAGATCTGTCGGCGGTCGGCATACGCGCAGTGGCCTTAAAGCCGCTGTTAAAGGTAGATTTGCTCAAATTGATCCGCGATGTCGTGGATAAACAAATTTCCAATTGTCAGATGATGTAGCGTGTGAATCAGAGGCAGATGCAATGGATAATGACAAAGACCTGCGTAAAAAGAAATTTCCGTTTTTCATTCTCAAATCCAAGACAGCACGGGATGTCGGTGGCCTTTTCCTGTTCAGTTTGGCTGTTTATCTATGTGCCGGCATTTTCGATATAATGAACAGCCTGGTTTTATTTTCGAATTCGCATGAAGGCCTCAAGATAGATGAACTGCTCACTGTTTTAGTGTTTATGCCTTTCGCGCTCGTTGTCTTCTTCCTCAAACGCGAGAGGGAAACAAACAAAACAATCGCCTATTTCCGGGAAGCACTGCATGAATCGCAGTATCAAACCCACATGCTTTCGCAGGAGATCGCCGATCGAAAGCTTTCTGAAGCGAAATTAATCGATTTGCAAGACGAACTGCAGGCGTCCAACCGGGGACTGGAAGAAGCGGTGATCCAGGCCAATGCGCTGGCCATCAAAGTCGAAATCAGCAATCACGAACTAACGCGTGAGATCGAAAACCGCATACGCATCGAGAAAGCCTTGCGTGAGAGTGAGGAAACTTACCGTCTCATCACCGACAACGCAACCGATATGATCTGGACCAGCGATCTGCTTGGGCGTTTTACCTTTGTCAGTCCTTCGGTCACTCACCTGCTGGGATATTCTCGACAAGAAGTGATGCTCATGCGCATTGATGACATTTTAACCGAGGTATCGCTTGCAATGGCTAAAAAAATCATTTCGGAAGAGTTCAATCGGATCATACAAGGCGATGGCAACCAACCCAAGAGCCTTGCCGCTCAGGTAGAATTGCGCCGCAAGGATGGGACAACCGTATGGTCTGAAGTCCACACGCGCTTCATTGCGGATTCCCATCGCACCATCATTGGAATTCTCGGCGTCACCCGGGATATTACCGAGAGGAAAAAGGCAGATCAGAAACTGCTTTATATGGCCAATCACGATTCGCTGACAGGCTTACTCAACCGCAAAGCGTTCATCGAAAGCTTGGAAGTAGAAATCGAAAAGGCTGGGCGGCAAGGGTACCCGCTTGCGCTTTTCTTTTTCGATTTAGACAAGTTCAAGCATGTCAATGACACCTATGGACATGAGATGGGCGACAAACTGCTCGTGGCAGTTGCGGGACGACTGAAGGCGGCGGTGCGCGCATCCGATTTGGTGGCTCGGATTGGAGGGGACGAATTTACGGTTTTGCTGAAAAATCCGGATGATATTTTTCGAGCCCAAATAGCCGCTCGCATGGTCGCCCACTTAAGCAGGCCCTTCCGTTTAGACGACCACATCGTTGATTTTGTTTTCGCCAGCATGGGCCAGGCGCTTTTCCCGGAGGACGGCCAAACAGCACAGGATCTGATCAGGAGTGCGGATCTGGCCATGTATGAGGTCAAAAAAGGGGCCATGCACCACATTGGCAGGGCAGCACCTTAATTCAAGCACTCGTCGACCAGCGCCTGGCACAGGGATTTGTAGGGTGGGCATTGCCCACCACCGTGACATTCAAAGCCATCCGCACCAGGACAATAAATGGTGGGCGGTGCCCACCCTACTGGTTATAGCCGATCTGTTTCTATTGTAGCCAGGCAGGCAAGTTGTAGGGTGGGCATTGCCCACCACGCGGGCGGGCGTTAGATTTTGCCAGGCGCAAAAAGGGCCTATCGGTAATTACCTTCAGCCCAATCCTCTAACTGCAGTCTATCGATTCGGCTGAATTCTTTTGTGTTGTGCGTGACAACACATAGACGGTTTGCCATGGCAATGGCAGCGATTTGAAGATCTCGCTCGCTTATATTAGTTCCCTGTTTCTCAAGCGTAGCCCTGATTGGTCCGTATTTGGCAGCAGCCGGCTCATCGAACGGATAAATTTCAAGCTGCGAGCAAATCATATCGATTTTTGCACGTCGCGCCATTTTTTTTACTGGTGATTTTTCAATTCCGTAGTAGATTTCGGCCATTGTGATGGCCGAAAGCGACAAATCACCAGGGCTTATACTTTTAATTCGCTCTATTAGCCGTTGGTCGCTGCGCATCCAATAACTGATGATGTTGGTATCCAGCAGGTACATAAGCTTTTCAGTCTAATCCAAAGTGAATTCTTTTGACGGCATCGGCTTAGGAACATCAAAGTCAGGATCAGGTGTAAACATGTCCCAAAACCCAGACGGCCATTTCGTTTTTACTAAAGGTTCCAATATCACCTTTTGGCCTTCTTTGCGTATTTTTACCTCGGTGCCTTTCAAGCGAAACTCCTTCGGAAGCCTCACGGCTTGTGAGCGTCCATTCATAAATATTTTGGCCGTAGTTTCCATAATGGTCATCCCTAGCGAATAGTATATATCAGTATATATCATGGCCCAGTCTTGTCAACAATAATTGACTAAACAGAAGACTCTCTGCGTCCATTCCGCCGACCGCAAAGCGCTTTTTAAAGATAGGCGATCTCAAGGGGCGCAAGAGACCGTTCGCGGATTTGTTCAGGCGATTAGCGCAGCGATAATTGGACAGGGTAATCATGTATGGCCATTTTGGACGTTCAAAATGGTGGGCAAGCCCAGCCTAGTGTGCCAGACATGGGCATGTGCTTGTTACCTGAAAGGAGGTAACCGCGAGCAGTGACGACAAGCGTAGCGAAACCCAAGGCGTAAGCCGCGAGGCGTAGCTGAAAGAAGGGCGTAGCAAAGACACGACAGCACGAACAGAAACAGGCAGTGAGGCCGGATGTGGGTGAAGCGTGTTAGGGAACTCAAAAAAAAGGCAGAGTGAAATTTAACTCTGCCTTTGATCTGGTGAAAATCAGCCTGATTACTTTCTGAACTTTTTCTTACTTAATCCGGCCAATCCAAGCAAACCAGCCCCCACCAGAACTATAGTGGCTGGCTCGGGAACCGGCGGAGCGGTACTGGGATTGTAGCCCGTGAAATGTGAAATTTGCAGTCCATCGTTCCCGCCGGTACCTGGTCCCCCATGCGCCCAGATGTCAAAGGTGCTCCAAGAACCAGTGGCAGCCGCGGGATCGACTCCATACATGGCAAAATAGTTCCCTGCTTTCACTGCATAATATAGGATGGCCTCTACAGGTGCAATAACCGACCATGTTCCAGAGTTATTATCATATGCATTGTAATTAACATTTTCGGTTTCGGTTAGAACCACTTCGTATTTATCTAAGAAATAAGATGACAAAGCCGCGGCATGCGGCCCACCCAGGTTATTTCCTGACTGAACAAAAAGAAGGTCCCCGCTGTTTTGATAATAACCGAACACACTGCCATCAGCAAAATCCTCAAAACCATCGTTAGCTGTGTTGGCCACTGGCATTGCAAAAACGTTTCCAGCCAAACCTGCACTCAACATTAAAACAAGAAAAATTTTCAATTTGGATTTTTTCATCGCCCTCACCACTCGTTCCATTAATTGATTTAAGACTATGTAACCACAACCCACACATCTGTTGATGAAATATGCAACAACCGATCCACATGCCATAGGCTGAATTTGTAGTGAATTTTAAAGCTTATTTTTTTGGCAGGGGAAAGCATTGCTCAAATTTTATGTAAATTTTTACACAGGCGACACATCTATTTCCCTTTGGAGAAAATTTAATCCGGCTGTGGCGATGAATCCGCAACACAAAATTGTATCAGGATTGGAGGCCATGCCGGCAATAGGTGGTAATCTGCGGGCGGCCATGTACATGGGGATGTCGTTGCGCCGTTCGCATGGCATCACCTGCGTGGAACACGGGCGAACACAAGGTTGGCCCCTGTGACCTGCGTTGCCGAGTTCACATACTTTTGTCCGCCACCATTTTTTTGTTTGAACTGGGCGCAACACTTGATATGGGTTTCCCCCATGGAACGAATAATACATTACATACTGGTTGATCATATACCTGTTGCCCTTAACACTGATACCGAAGAAAATCTGTTAGAATGGATACGGTGGATGCAGGACTATAACAGGCTCAGGGTTGCTGAGGACGTTGTGGGGTCATTTAGTGTCAGCACCTATTTCCTTGGACGTGACCGTGACTACCCGCCGCGCTTGTTTCAAACAATAATCTGTGAGCGGACCGAAAGCACCTGTCTGCTGATCGATGACAATGTAAAATTGATCGATCACGTCAAATCGGAGTTGGACCACCTGATGTGGCGATACGAAACCTGGGACCAGGCAGCGCTGGGGCATCAAAAAGTGGTCGAGATGGTGCGCCGGTCCATGTTTAAAGGTCGTAAATGGTGGGAGTTCGTAATGCAGGCCATGAAGAACAAACCGGTTTGCCGTTAGGCGGTATTGGGGGGGGTGCGGATAGGGCGAAAGATTTTTCGCCCTACGGGTGCACGCGCGGAAATCTTGCTTTATCCCTGGGCCAGGTCACCGATGATGATCTGCGCCGTTGGTGTTACGGTTTGACACGCATTTTCATACCGGCGAGTGCAATGAGACCCAGTCCAAGAAGAATGATGGTTGAAGGTTCCGGGACGGGGGATGCGACTGGCTCCATGGGTTTTTCTTCTATTATTGGAGGCCAGCTATCTGGCGTTATTGGAGGCGGGCTATCTGGCGGCGTCTGGTTATTGCGTGGATAAGCATGTGCATCCGGTAAGGTGTTAAATCCAGGAAAGAATCCATTCGGGGGTGTTGCGGAACTGTCTTGATTGTCTTGGGGGCCTCCCAGCGACGATGCTGCCGCGAGTGTTTCCATCGGGTCATCTGTCTCATCCCGAAAAGCCGTTTGGCCAGGGGGCGTGGCGCCGTTCAATTTGGCGAGCAGTTTGGCGTCATGTTCCTGTAGTTCGTTATCGATATAGACATTAAGATGATGGTCGATATCCGCTACGGCGGGTTTCCCGGGTCCGTCGTTTTCACGCGAGAGCATTTCATCCAGGCGTTCTGCGGCTTTCTTGCTGTAGGCGTTTGTATTTGCTGCAGCCATTAAGATGTCATCGTTTGAAGGGCCGTTAGCGGGGCTGTCTGTTTCGTAAACACTGATGGCTGAGGCGCCACAGGACAGCAAGAGCATAATGACGATACCATTTATCGTGATGAAGCGCAGCGGCGATTTCACAGGCGTTCCCTCCCAGCGTAACAAAAATCCAATTCAGATGGCGCACAGTAACAATAATTGCCGTTATAGCTTTTCGTTACTTTGCAATGCAGAAACTGTGCCCGACGGGTGTCTGCATGATTTATGCTTTTATTTCAATGGCGTAGAGGAAGTGGATGGTTTGCCGGGCTGAATATGAGAAGTTATCTACATAAAAAGTATGGTAAATAGTACTACCTTTCCTTTTTGTGGTACCAGAATACCCTAAACTAAGCCACACCTGCCTTCTGCCAGCGCCGGGCATCGTTTCACCGGCAGGTGGTGGGCAATGCCCACCCTACAACTTGTGCTTGCCCCCTGCGTGCTATCCACCAGTCATTGCCGGCGGGGCTTTGCGCGGGCGGTGGGTTGGGCGCTGAGGGGATCGTCGGGCCAGCCAAGGTGGGCGGTGGGTTGGGCGCTGAGGGGATCGTCGGGCCAGCCAAGGTAGGGTGGGCATTGCCCACCATTTGAATTTCCAAAATGGCCATACATGATCTGTGGTGCGGATGGCTTTCACTTTCAGGGGCGTACCCTTGTGCTCGCCCCCTGCGTGCTATCCACCAGTCATTGCCGGCGGGGCTTTGCGCGGGCGGTGGGTTGGGCGCTGAGGGGATCGTCGGGCCAGCCAAGGTAGGGTGGGCAATGCCCACCATTTGAATTTCCAAAATGCCATACATGATCTGTGGTGCGGATGGCTTTCACTTTCAGGGGCGTACCCTTGTGCTTGCCCCCTGCGTGTTATCCACCAGTCATTGCCGGCGGGGCTTTGCGCGGGCGGTGGGTTGGGCGCTGAGGGGATCGTCGGGCCAGTGGTGTTTGGGGTAGCGTCCTTTGAGGTCTTTTTTGACGGCTGGATAACTGTTGCGCCAGAAGCCGGCCAGGTCCTGGGTGATCTGGGCCGGCCGGCCGGCGGGGGAGAGCAGGTGCAGTTGCAGGGGTAGGCGGCCATTGACGATGGCGGGGGTGTCGATGGCGCCGAACATCTCTTGCAACCGTACTGCCAGCACCGGTGTGTCGGCGCTGTAATCGATGGGCCGGCGGCTGCCGCTGGGCACCACGATGTGGGTGGGGGCCAGGGTGTCGAGCAATTGCTGCTGGCGATAGCTGAGTTGGTTGCGCAGGGCGTTGTGCAGGTCCAGGCGCGCCAGGGCCTTGATACTGGTGATGCCTTCCAGGTAAGGCGCCAGCCAGGCTTCCAAATCCGCGCTCAGGGCGGCATCCGAAAGATCCGGCCACACTTCTTCACCGCTCATGTGCCTGCGCAGCAGCATCACGCGGGCGTGCCAGATGTGCAGGGATGGGGTCCAGGGCAGCACGGCGATGCCGCTGGCCCGGATGCCCGCTATCATGGCGGCGGTGAGCGCTTGTGGGTCGGGGGCGCTCAGCGGTTCGCTGTGCAGGGTGAGCGCGCCCAGCATGGCTTGGCGCAGGGCCGTCACGGCCTGGCGCTGGGGGTCCCACAGCACTTTGTCCTGCCACTGGATGCGATGATTGAACTG
>LADR01000085.1 GCA_000961655.1 Desulfatitalea sp. BRH_c12 | reverse complement strand
CAAAATGCAGGCAACCGCCTTTGCTGACCAATTTGCGCACGACCTTGTCCAGGGCCGCCAGGGTGCCGTCGATTTTTCCATAGTGTACCACCTGACCATCCCGCCCCTCATAGGCAATTGCAATATCAATGCTTTTTTTGTGGACATCCATGCCGATAAATATGTTATTGTGTTCCATACCTGCCTCCTTGATTTTGGCTCTGTGTTGGGTGTTTGTATTGACTTCCAGCATAACCCACGACTCTCAAGGATGGCAGGTATTTTTTTTATGATTTAGTCGGTTCTACCCGCGCTATCTAGCGGAAAATTATTCATGGGGCCGAGAATGGGCCCATAAATTTGCTCGTCGGAGGCCCCATGAATAATTTTTTGCGGGTCTTTTGAGAGAACCAACTCCCGGGGTTACTTCCGGGATGCTGTCAACCATTATGTCTACTATTGGCTGCGACCCAGTCGGTTGTGCCACCCCGGCAATCGTAAGTGCGGGAGAATATTTCCGCGCCAGCCTGTGCGATGACCCGAATACAGCCAGGTAGCCAGGTAGGGTGGGCATTGCCCACCATGTGACTTATGTCGATTGACTCTGTGATGGGCCATCCAACGTTTCATCGCTATGTCGATCCGGTGTCTACCTCGCTTGGGCGGGGTCAGTGTCAGAGACCGATGATGTTGTAATAGCGCGGTGGTGGGCAATGCCCACCCTACTATTGGCTGCGACCCAGTCGGTTGTGCCGCAATCATGGGAGCGGGAGAATAATCTCGCGCCATTCTGGGCGGTGCCCCAATTGCTTCTCCAGCCTGTGCCTATCCCGACATTCCTGTCGACACTATTGTAGATGTCTACACACGCGTAGCCTGCCGAAGCCGGCGGCGTTCACTTCCGCAGGTGTTTTATAGCGTTTCGAACGCCTGATGGCGCGTATTCTATCGAATAATTATTTCTTTTTCCTTTGTTGGCACGTCCTTTGAAATACCCCTTGGCAACGCACGCTGTAACCGCGGTCAGACACGATCTTATCGAAGGAGAAAAGAAAATGCGAAAAGTTGCTATCTACGGAAAAGGGGGCATCGGCAAATCAACGACCACCCAGAACACCGTGGCAGGATTGGCCGAAATGGGCAAAAAAGTCATGGTGGTCGGTTGCGATCCCAAAGCCGATTCGACCCGCCTGCTGTTGGGCGGACTGGCCCAACGCACCGTTTTGGACACCCTGCGCGAAGAAGGCGAAGATGTCGAACTGGATGATGTTCGCAAGCTGGGCTACGCCGGTGTCATGTGCACGGAATCCGGCGGTCCGGAACCGGGCGTGGGGTGCGCCGGCCGGGGGATCATTACTTCGATCAACTTGCTCGAACAGCTCGGCGCGTATGCCGAAAGTCAGGCGCTCGATTATGTCTTTTACGATGTCCTGGGCGACGTGGTGTGCGGCGGCTTCGCCATGCCGATCCGCGAAGGCAAGGCCAAAGAGATTTATATCGTTGTCTCCGGTGAAATGATGGCCATGTATGCTGCCAACAACATCTGCAAAGGCATCGTCAAGTTCGCCGAAGCCGGTGGGGTGCGCCTGGGCGGCCTGATCTGCAACAGCCGCAATGTGGACAACGAAGAGGAGATGATCGGCGCGTTTGCAGCCAAACTGGGGACCCATATGATCCATTTCGTGCCGCGCGACAATGTGGTGCAGCGCGCCGAGATCAACCGCAAGACCGTCATCGACTACGAACCACGGCATGGCCAGGCCGATCAGTATCGTCAACTGGCAGGCAAAATCGATATCAACGAGAACATGGTGATTCCCACGCCATTGGAAATCGAAGAACTGGAAAAGCTGCTCATTGACTATGGCATGGTCGCGTAGCAAGGCGGCTTTAATACGACAATGTTGCCCAACCCTCACGCAAAAGGAGAACTTCCCATGATCATGATTCGTTCCATCGTCCGCCCAGAGAAAGTGGATGATGTCCTGGCAGCTTTAATGGAAGCCGGCTTTCCGGGCGTCACCAAGATGTCGGTCGTCGGCCGCGGCAAACAACGCGGCATCAAAATCGGCGATATCACCTATGACGAAATCCCCAAAGAGCTTCTGCTCACCGTCTGTAAAGACCATGACAAGGAATTTGTCATACGCACCATCATCAAGGCCGCGCGCACCGGAGAAAAAGGCAACTTCGGCGACGGCAAAATCTTCATTGTCCCGGTGCTGGAATCCTACACGATCAGCTCGGGTGTCAAGGAAAGCGCCGACGGCAGCACGGAAGAGGTGAAGATATGAAAGAGATTATGGCCGTCGTCAGACTCAATAAAATGAACCAGACCAAAAAAGCGCTGAGCGAGGTCGGCTTGCCTTCCATAACCGCGCGCGATGCCCTGGGGCGCGGCAAGGGCCTGGTGGACCTGGCACTGCTCAAGGGCGCCGAACGCGGCTACGAGGAGGCGATCTCCCAGTTGGGACAGAGTCAACGGTTGATCCCCAAACGCGCCCTGCTCATCGTCGTGCCCGACGACCTGGTCGAAAAAACAGTCAAGACCATCATCCAAGTGAATCAAACCGGCAAACCCGGCGACGGCATGATTTGGGTGATGCCCAGCGCGGATGCCTGGCGCGTGCGCACCGGGGAGCACGGGGATGGGGTGTTGGATGATGTTTAGAAGAGTAGAAAGTTGAAGGTATTCTGTTTATCTGAACGAAGGAGAAATTTTATGGGTACTGCAGCCGATTCAAAGAAAGAGATGCTTGCGCTGGACGGAAAGGATCCGGGGACCGTCCGCAGGAAGCTACTTGAGAAGTATCCGCCCAAGATCGCCCGCAAACGGGACAAGCAGATCGTGGTCAACCGCATCGAACCGGATGGCACCGTACCGGAGATTCAGTCGAACGTGCGCACCGTTCCCGGGCTGATCAGCCAGCGCGGATGCTGCTATGCCGGTTGCAAGGGGGTCGTGCTCGGCCCGACACGCGATATCATCAACATCACGCATGGACCGGTCGGCTGCGGCTTTTACAGCTGGCTGACACGCCGCAACCAGACCGACCCGGAGGCGTCGCCGGATGGGCACAACTTCATGCCCTACTGTTTTACGACCGACATGCAGGAGGAACAGATCATCTTCGGCGGTGAAAAGAAGCTGCGCCAGGCCATTCAGGAAGCCTTTGACAACTTCGCGCCCAAAGCCATCGCCGTGTTTTCGACCTGCCCGGTAGGCTTGATCGGCGACGATGTGCACGCGGTTTGCCGCGACATGAAAGAGAAGCTGGGCATCAATGTCTTCGGGTTTTCCTGCGAAGGCTACAAAGGGGTCAGCCAGTCGGCCGGCCACCATATCGCCAACAATGGCATTTTCACCCATGTCATCGGCACGGATGACACGGTGCGCGCCGGCGAATTTAAAATCAATCTGCTGGGCGAATACAACATCGGCGGGGACGCTTTCGAGATTGAACGCATTTTCGACGCCTGCGGTTTGACGCTGGTGTCGACCTTCAGCGGCAATTCGAGCATCGATCAGTTCGCCAATGCCCATACGGCCGACCTGAACCTGATCATGTGCCACCGCTCGATCAACTATGTGGCCGAGATGATGGAAAAGAAATTCGGCCTGCCCTGGATCAAGATCAACTTCATCGGCGCCCAGGCCACGGCCAAGTCCCTGCGCAAGATCGCGCAGTACTTCGACGATCCCAAGCTGACCGAACGCGTGGAGGCGGTCATCGCCGCGGAACTGCCGACGGTAGAGATGGCCGCGGCCCAGGTACGCCCGCGCACCGAGGGTAAAAAAGTCATGTTGTTCGTGGGCGGTTCACGCGCCCACCATTACCAGGAACTTTTCAGTGAAATGGGGATGCGCACCCTGTCAGCCGGCTATGAATTTGCGCATCGCGACGATTATGAAGGCCGCCGTGTGCTGCCCGACATCAAAGTCGATGCCGACAGCCGCAACATCCAGGAGTTGGAAGTGCTTCCGGATGCCGACCGTTATCGACCGCGCATCGACGAATGCCGGGCCGGCGAACTGGCCGCCCAGGGTCTGCAGTTTTCAGAGTACGACGGCATGATGACCGAAATGGTTCAAGGCTCCCTGATTATCGATGACATCAGCCATCATGAAACCGAACGCATGATCGCCATGTTCAAACCGGATCTGTTCTGCGCGGGCATCAAGGAGAAGTATGTGATCCAGAAGCACGGCATCCCGCTCAAGCAGCTGCACAGCTACGATTACGGCGGGCCCTATGCAGGGTTCAAAGGCGCCATCAATTTTTACGAAGACATCGACCGCATGGTCAGCAGCCGGATCTGGGGCTACCTCAAGGCACCCTGGCAAAAGAACCCCGAATTGACCGCCAAGTATGCCTTCGAATAGAACCCGGCCCCGGGAACGCGCACTTAGACTTGAATCCTAAAACGTAAACACCCATCCGGCCAAGCCGCCAAGGAGCCCCTATGCTACTAAGACACACCCATCCCGAAATAAAACCCCGCAGCGCCCTGACCGTGAATCCAGCCAAAACCTGCCAGCCCATCGGGGCCATGTATGCGGCCCTGGGCATTCACGGTTGCCTGCCACACAGCCATGGCTCACAGGGCTGCTACGCTTATCATCGCAGCGCGCTGACGCGCCACTACAAAGAGCCGGTAATGGCGGCCACCAGCGCCTTCACAGAAGGGGCCTCGGTGTTCGGCGGCCAGGCCAACCTGCTGCAGGCCATCGACAATATCTTCACGGTGTATGAACCCGAAGTGATTGCCGTGCACACAACTTGCCTGTCGGAAACCATCGGCGACGACATTCCGCAGATCGTCAGCAAGGCCCGCGCGGACGGGCGTATCCCCGAGGGCAAATATGTATTTCATGCCAATACGCCCAGCTATGTCGGCTCGCATGTGACCGGCTTTGCCAACATGACCAAAGCCATGGTCGATTACTTCGCCGAATCCAACGGTCGCAAGAACACGACCATCAATGTCATTCCCGGATATGTCGAACCGGCCGACATGACCGAAGTACGGCGTTTGGCCTCGGAAATGGGGATCGCCACCATTGTCTTTCCGGATACCGCCAATGTGCTCAACAGCGCCATGACCGGCAAATACAAAATGTTCCCCGAAGGCGGCGTCACCATCGCGCAGCTCAAGCAGAGCGGATCGAGCAGGGGCACCATCGCGCTGGGCACGCTGGCCTCGGGATCGGCCGGCTTGGCCATGGACGCCAAATGCAAGGTGCCCTGCCAGACGCTCAACCTGCCCATCGGGCTGCACGACACCGATCTCTTCGTGGATGCCTTGCACCACATGGCCGGCGTGAATGTGCCGGAATCCATCGACCTGGAGCGCGGGCAGCTTATCGATGCCATCACCGATTGGCACCAGTACCTGTACGGCAAGCGCGTCGGGCTGGTCGGCGATCCCGATCAGCTGCTGTCCCTTTCGCGCTTTCTGACGGCGCTGGATATGCGGCCGGTCTATATCGCCACCGGCACGCCGGCCGGCAAAAAATATGAGCAGAGCCTGCGCGACACCTTGGCCGGTATTCCCGACGACGTGCAGGTCAAGGTTCCGGGAGACATGTTTCTCTTCCACCAGTGGATCAAAAACGAACCGGTCGATCTGCTGATCGGCAACACCTATGTGAAGTATATCGCCCGCGATGAAGATATTCCGTATGTGCGATTCGGTTTCCCGATCCTGGACCGCATGGGGCACAGCTACTTTCCATCGGTGGGTTACCGCGGCGCATTACGGCTGTTGGAGAAGATTCTGGATGCTTTGCTGGATCGTAAGGAGCGCGATTGCAGCGATATAGCGTTTGAGTTGGTGTTGTAGGCCGGCTGCGCCGTTTCAGACGGCTTGCCGATGATAAAGCAGTTAGAAGCAAAGGGGTAATGCCATGACAACGATCCCGATTCTCGATGAGCGGCGGCGGCAGATTTTTCAGGAGCAGGATAACGCGTCTTTTGCGATGACGTGCGACCGGCACAGTGTAGCTGGCAGTGTCAGCCAACGGGCTTGCGTCTTCTGCGGGTCGCGGGTGGTGCTCTATCCGATCGCCGATGCGTTGCACCTGATTCATGGCCCGATCGGGTGCGCCGCGTACACCTGGGACATTCGCGGGGCGCTCTCTTCGGGCCCCCAGCTGCATCGCATGAGTTTTTCCACCGACTTGCAGGAGATGCAGGTCATTTTCGGCGGCGAAAAGAAACTCTACGGGGCCTTGTGCGAGCTGATCGCAGCCTATCGCCCCAATGCTGCCTTTGTTTACAGCACCTGCATTGTCGGCATCATCGGCGATGATGTGGCGGCGGTTTGCAGGCAGGTCGCCAAAGAGCAGGGCATTGCCGTCCTGCCGGTGCACTCGGAAGGCTTCAAGGGCACCAAGAAAGATGGCTACCGGGCCGCTTGCGATGCCTTGTTCAAACTGGTGGGCACGGGCGATACCCGCGATATTGCGCCGGTCAGCATCAATATTCTGGGAGAATTCAACATCGGCGGCGAAGCCTGGCTGATCCGCAAGTACTACGAACAGATGGGCGTGCAGGTCGTCTCGGTCATGACCGGCGACAGCCGCGTGGAAGAACTGCGCCGGGCCCACGGCGCCGCGCTCAATGTGGTGCAGTGTTCGGGCGCCATGACCTTCCTGGCCGAGACGATGCAGGCCAAGTACGGCATTCCGTACATCCGCGCTTCCTACTTCGGCATCGAAGATATGGCCAAAGCGCTTTACGACGTGGCGGCGCATTTTGCGGCCGAGCCGTGCATCCAGCAAAAAGCCGAAGTCCTGGTGCGCGAGCAAGTCGCGGCCGTCCTGCCTGAACTGCAGCGCATCAAAGCCGATCTGGCCGGCAAACGCGCCGCCATCTATGTGGGCGGCGCCTTCAAGGCCTTTTCCCTGATAAAGGCTTTGCGCCTGCTGGGCATGCAGGTGGTGCTGGCCGGCTCGCAGACCGGCAATGCGGATGACTACGCGACCTTGCGCGAAATGTGCGATCCGGGCACGGTGATTGTGGATGACGCCAATCCCCTGGAACTTTCCAAATACGTCATCGAAAAGCAGGCCGACCTGTTCATCGGCGGTGTCAAAGAGCGGCCCATCGCCTACAAGCTGGGCATCGGGTTCTGCGACCACAACCACGAACGCAAAATCCCCCTGGCGGGGTTCGAAGGCATGCTGCAGCTGGCCAGAGAGATTCATACGACGGTGACGAGTCCGGTGTGGGGGTTTGTGCCGTTCAGGGCAAAAGACGGCGAATTTTAGACCTTTAAGGGATGGTTGCCTGAAACCAATACTAGTAATTCACCACTCCGGCGCCGCCGTCCCAGATCGAGGTGACATATGATTTCTTCTCATTCGCGCGAAGCATATTCATTAGGCCAAATCCCCATCACCCCTTCGGCGATGGCGACCCAGAACGGCTGCAAGCTGTGCGCCCCGCTGGGTGCCTCGCTGGTATTCAAGGGCATTCGCGGCGCCGTGCCGCTGCTGCATGGCTCGCAGGGATGCAGCACTTACATTCGCCGGTATCTGATCAGTCACTTCCGGGAACCGGTCGACATCGCCTGCTCCAATTTCGCCGAACAGACAGCGGTTTTCGGCGGCGGCGCCAATCTGAAAACAGCCCTGGAGAATGTCAGCCGGCAGTATGATCCCGCCTTGATCGGCATTGCCACCACCTGTCTGTCCGAAACCATCGGCGACGACGTGCCCATGTTTATCAAAGAGTACCGCGCCGGGCGCAACGCAGCGACCGTGCCGCCCATGGTGCATGTGAGCACGCCCAGTTACCAGGGCACTCACATGGAAGGATTCCACGCCGCCGTGCTGGCAGTGGTGTCGGCCCTGGCGCACGACGGGACGGCGGGATCCGAACAGCGGGTCAACATCTTTCCCGGCATGCTCTCGCCGGCCGATCTGCGCCACCTTAAGGATATCGTCGCCGCCTTCGGGCTCAAGGCCATGGTGCTTCCCGACTACAGCGAAACCCTGGATGGCGGGTTGTGGGACACCTACCAGCGCATCCCTTCCGGCGGCACATCGGTCGAAGATATTGCGACCGCCGGCAGTGCGCTGGCCAGCATCGAACTGGGCCACACCCTGGCCAGTCGCACGCTGACGGCGGCCAGCCTGCTCGAAGAGCGTTTCGGTGTGCGCGCCATCCGGATCGGCTTGCCCATCGGTTTACGTCAAACCGATGCCCTCATGCTGGCCTTGGCCGAGGTCAGCGGCCGTCCCGTCCCGCCGCGCTTCACGGAGCAGCGCGGCCGACTGCTCGACAGCCTGGTCGATGGCCATAAGCACGTCAACACCATTCGCGCCGCCGTGTACGGCGAAGATGATCTGGTGGCGGGAGTGACCGCCTTTCTGAGCGAAATCGGCATCACGCCAGTGGTCTGCGCCACGGGCGGGCGCAGCCGCCACCTGACCGCAGCCGTGCAGGCGCTGGTCCCGCAAAAACGGCACGCTCACATCACGGTTTTAGAGGAGGCCGATTTTGCGGCCATCGAAGCGGCGGTGGCCGCGGTGCAACCCGATGTTATTATCGGCCACAGCAAAGGTTACGCCATGTCCCGGCGACTTTCGATCCCCCTGGTGCGGGTCGGCTTTCCGATCCACGACCGCATGGGCGGTGCGCGTCTCCTGCACGTGGGCTACGAAGGCGCCCTGGCCCTGTCAGACCGGCTGGCAAACGCCCTGATCGACCAACGCCAAGCCGCTTCACCCGTTGGCTACACCTACATGTAAGTCGTCGCCCCATAGGAGGAGTTATGAAGATCGAAGAACATCCCTGCTTCAATCGTGAGAGCCATCACCGCTATGGGCGCGTGCACCTGCCAGTGGCGCCGCGGTGCAACATTCAGTGCAAGTTCTGCAACCGTCTGTTCGACTGCGTCAACGAAAGCCGGCCGGGGGTCACCAGCGCCCTGCTATCGCCGGCCCAGGCCATGGTCTATCTGGATGCCGTCCTGCGGGAAAAGCCCGACATCCGCGTGGTCGGCATCGCCGGGCCCGGCGATCCTTTCGCCAATGCCGAACAAACCCTGGAAACCTTCGCGCGCGTGCGCCGGGCCTATCCGGACATGATGCTGTGCGTGGCCACCAATGGCCTGGCGCTGCTGCCCTATATCGACGAGCTGCACCGTTTGCAGGTCAGTCATGTCACGGTAACCGTCAATGCCGTCGATCCGCTGATCGGCGCCAGCATCTACAGTTGGATGCGCATCGACAAACGCGTGCGCAACCCCGAACAGGGCGCGCGCACCTTGTTGGAGCGTCAGAAGACCGCCATCGCCGCTCTCAAGGAACGCGGCATTCTGGTCAAGGTCAACGCGATCATTTTGCCTGGCATCAACGACAGCCACATCCCGGCCATCGCCGAAGAGATGGGTGCCCTGGGGGTGGATCTGTTCAACTGCATGCCCTACTACCCCAACAAGGGCAGCGCCCTGGAACATCTCAAGGAGCCCGACCCGCATAGCGTGGCGACAATCCGCAGTGCGGCCGAGGCGTTCGTGCCGCAGATGAAACACTGCACGCGCTGTCGCGCGGATGCCGTGGGCTTGCTGGGCGAAGCGCCTTCGCAGAATTTGATGAACACCTTGAAGAACTGCCAGCATCTATCGGTTGATCAGGCGCCGGCGCGCATTTCTTCCAGGCCCTACGTCGCCGTAGCCAGCATGGAAGGCATGCTGGTCAACCAGCACCTGGGCGGGGCCGGCCGACTGCTCATTTACGGAGAAAAGGAGGGCCGCCTGGGGGTGGTCGAAACGCGGGCCACTCCGGAAGCGGGCAGCGGCATGGCGCGCTGGCAGCATCTGGCCGAGCGCCTGGCGGACTGTCGCGCACTGCTGGTTGCAAGCGTGGGCCCAAACCCCGAAAAAGTATTGACGCTCAGCGGCGTGGAAGTACTCACCTGTGAAGGCTTGATCGAGGAAGCCGTGCGCAGAGTATATGCCGGCGAAAGCCTGGCCCCCATGGCGGTACGCCCCCGCAAAGTATGCAAGGTGGGATGCGGAGGGGATGGAATGGGGTGTGGGGGGTAGAAGATAGGGAAAGTGAAAGGAATCAAACCATTTATCGAATCCACGAATCAACCAACAAGGGGGACCATGAACAAACCAGCATTTCATATCTTCGTATGCGCCAGTTTCCGGGCGGGCGGGGAGTCTAAGGGGGTCTGCCACAAGAAAGGATCTGTTGCGCTGTTGCCTTACATCGAAAGCGAAATTCTCGACCGCGGCATGGATGCACAAATCACCAGCACGGGCTGCATGAAGGCTTGCGACCACGGACCGGTAATGGTCGTTCAGCCGCAGGGGCTCTGGTATGGCCGCGTCGACAATGAAGATGTGGTGGATGCGATCATGGATGCCCTCGAAGCGGGAGAGATCGTTCAGGACTATCTCATCGAATAACCGCGAACCGACACGGTGAGGGAGAACCCCGCGTGCGCTGTCGGCTGCCTAACAACCTCTTGCAGGAAGGTGCAACATGGCGATTATCTTCCGCGATGCGCAGGTCAAGGATATCGAAGCGCTGGTGCATCTGCTGAAAATTTTGTTTAGCATCGAGACCGATTTCAAGATCGATCCCAAGCGCCAGCGCCGCGGCCTGGTGCAAATGGTGGGTGGCTGCGGCAAACACCGCTGCGTCAAAGTGGCCGCCGCGGATGGCGATGTGGTGGCCATGGGCACCGCCCAGACTCTGATCTCCACGGCCCAAGGCGGCGTGGTGGTTCTGGTGGAAGATGTTGTGGTCGCGACCGCATGGCGCGGGCAAGGGATCGGCGCCGGCATCATGGCCAGCCTTGAGACCTGGGCCCTTGCGCGAGGGGCCACACGCCTGCAACTGCTGGCCGATCGCACCAATTTCGCAGCCCTGGACTTCTACGATCGCATCGGCTGGCTGCCAACGCGCATGATCTGCCTGCGAAGAAAACCAAAGCACCCGGCGCATTCCAGACACGCGGCATTGTTTTAACTGTAGGGGCGACCGCCGGTCGCCCCTACATACGAATCTCCAGCGATAACATGCCACAAGGGTACTCGCGGCGCGCCGCCGATGCCGTTTTGCAACGGCGGGGCAACAGAGCCTTGTACAAATGGATAAAATCCGGCGCAGCCGGCTGAGGCGCATGCAATGGAAAGAAGATCCATCTATCTGATCGACACCACTTTGCGCGACGGCGCGCAGGCGCCGGGTGTCACTTTTGGCAGGCAAAACAAACTGCGGATCGCCCGCGCCCTGGATGCCATGGGGATCGATGAGTTGGAGGTGGGTACGCCGGCGATGGGGGCTGCCGAAGAAGCCGACATCGCCCGCATCGTCGCGCTTGGCCTGACCTGCCGTGTGACCGCCTGGTGCCGCGCCCGCGCGGATGACATTGCGGCGGCTGCGCGCTGCGCTGTGGACGGCGTCCATATCAGCATTCCGGTGTCGGATATTCACCTGAATGCCTTGGGCAAAGATCGCGCATGGGCGTTCGATCAGCTGCACCACCTGGTTCCTCTGGCCCGGAAAACGTTCCGGCAGGTCAGCGTCGGCGCTCAGGACGCCACGCGTG
>LADR01000010.1 GCA_000961655.1 Desulfatitalea sp. BRH_c12 | reverse complement strand
GTGGCGGTGGCGGTGGCGGCGGTGGCGGTGGCGGTGGCGGTAAATGACGCGCCCTGACTTTGAATTCAAGCCATTATCAGATGCGCACTGCGTCCAAAATAGTAAGTGCTATGACCACCCTATTTTGCTTGATCGTCGCCGGTTTAAATACACCCGTCACATTCCTGAAAGGAGAAAGAGCCTTGAAAAAAACATTGGAAAATCTGGCAATGAATTCGAAGATTTCAATCGTTCGATGAGAGTGATTCCGCGATTAAAAGTTTAGGAGCAAGGCAGTCCTGGGGCTCGCTCAGGGATTCCCTGGCGGCCCGAATACAATGCTTACCAGCCGTGGTGTTGAGCATCTTTCTCTTCCCAAACCAACACCTACCAGTCCGCTCGTGCCAGCGCCCATCCAGGTCAACGGTAAACGGGCCACGAAACCTGGCACTTGCAGCTTTATCTTATTACGCCGATCTGTTATGGGTGTGCGGATCGAACTGGAAGATACAGGCAGCAAGGCCTTGCCGACTCGATAGAAACCCATACGCCTTCCGCTTTCATTGCGCCATGAATAAAAAAGCATCTTACTTTTCGTGGATACTGTTCATTTCTTTTTGCCTGGTCGGCGCCGGATCTTCGGCCTGGGCCGCCAAAACCATGCTGATCAATCCGGATACGCCGCAGCCTGAACGTTTTGTCGTGCGCGGCAAGGCGCTGATCGATCTGGCCAAGCCGGAGCAGCCGGTGTTTTTTCGGGGCATGGGCTATTCGCCCTACCTCCCCGGCGAAACGCCGATGCAGGGCGCATCGCCGGGCAACGATGACCGGTATGCCAAGCACCTGGCCTTGATTCAAAATTTGAACGCCACTTATCTGCATGTCTTTCCCCGGCTGATGCCGTCGAATTTTTTCGCGGCCCTGGATAAAACCGATCTGGTCTACAGCCAGGATATCTGGGTCTATGCATACGCGGAGGATTTTCTCGCCCCAGCCTTTCAGGCCCAGACCCTCAATGAAATCAAAGAGGTCATCGATCACACATATAAGGTCGGCCGGCCGGATCGCCTGGTGCTTTTCTCTATCGGGGACGAACTACAGGCCAAAAGCGTCAGCGCCACTGACGCCCGCCACCCCACTGTGCGCGCCTATAAGGGCAAGCATCTGACGGTGACCCACCGCACCCCCACCGAGGTGGCCATGACCATGCTGGTCGATGCCGCCATGGATTATGAACTGCGCCGGTATGGCCGGCGCCATCTCTACTGCCACACCAGCTGGACGCATATCGGCCCGATTGGTGATCGGCCGGATCTCGAGGTCAGCCGGGACAGTATTTTCGTACCGGATATGGGCGATCTGATCTGTCTCAATATCTATACTTATGCCAACGGCGTGCGCACCTCGCCGCCCGGTTCGGTGACCGGCACCTCTTACCAGGGCTATCTCGAGCAGTTGGCGACAGAATCGAAACAGCCGATTCTTGTCACCCAGGTGGGGCTGTCGACCTCTCCGATTGCCCCCAAGCCCTGGGTTCCCGGCTTTGGCGGCCACAAGGTCGCGGATGTGCCCAAAACGCTGACGTCGGTGTGGCGTGATATCCGCACGGCGCGCGGTAAAGAAAATTACTGCGGAATGGTCTTCTTTGAATTGCAAGACGAATGGTGGAAGAGCGCCAAAGGCCCAGTCGAGGCCCTGCGTCAGGATGCCGATGACCCGGAGCAATGGTTTGGCATTTACAAGGTGCGCCAGGATCACACCCTGCGGCCCAAGGGAGATATTCCGGCAACGGTGAAGCGCCTGTTTGCCGAAGAACGGTAGCGCCACGTTTGCATTTCACCAGGCATTGTTTTCATTGCCTTTTTGGCAGGGAATGCTCTCGCGAGGCCTGTGTACCCTGGGCACAGAGGACGTACCGGGCTATATTCAGGTTGTCAAGCGTCCGCATTAGTGGTATGCAGTAATGATGTTTGCGCGGGGATCTCGCGGCGACAGGCTAAACCACTCCAACTCTAATCCCCCAATCTTTAGTTCATTACGAACACAATAACATTTTGTCCAGAAATAAGCTCCGGTTTGGACTGTTGCATCGAATGGAACTGCTTTTTGCTGAGAAATGAGTTCGGTGTGCATCTTTGCAACCTCCCATTTCTCACTAACACTAAGCCTGTGCGTTTATTTATGCAACATATTGAATCTATGCTTAAATTTTTTGTTGTTGGCTTTTTAACCATCATTTTGGGTTGTGGCGGCGGTGGTAGTGATGGCAGTGACGCAAGCAGCGGCACACCACCGCGGATCGATAGCGTCATGCTGTACCGCCTCGACAATGCCGGTCAGGTCGCATCCGACACATTCATCATTGGCGACCAATTGACTTTCGCGCTTCAAGCCACCGATCCCGATCTGGATATTTCCCAAATGGTGGTGGCGCACTACTATCCTGCCGAGGCGACGAGCGCCTATTTCCCTCCTGTAACATTGCCGCTGCCATCCCAGAGCAGTGAAAGCAGACTCTTTCCTCCCCCACAGCCTACGGCCGTGAACGGCCCCGCCGGGCAATGGCGGGCTGATTTTTATGTGATAGATGCAAAGGGCAATGAATCGGACACGGTCTCGGTTCCCTTTGAGGTCATTGCCAAATACTGGTATCTGGATGAATCGTTTCCCGACACGGATGGCAACCCGGCCACGGTCGACGGATGGCTGGAATCTGTAAGTGGCACGGCCTCGATCACTCAGAGCGCAGGCGTTGTATTCTTTAATAATACCAATACTGCCGACGCGTGTTCGCTGACGCTCACCGCCGACGCTGGGTTGCAGGTGCCTTTATACCGTAAATTCGTCGTCGCCGTCGATGTGGAGGTCCCCTTAACCCAGCAGTTGCAGATCGCTTTGGCCGATTGGGCTATGGCGACCATCAACGGCGCTGGCGCCAATACGATCCGGCTGTCAACCAACCAATCCGCTCAGACGGTCACGCCGACCTCTTACGCAAGTTCCAGAGCACAACAATTTGTATTTCTGATCGATCCCATGGCCGCAAGCGTGCGTTTCTTTTTGTACTGGCAAGACACAAGTACCACAACCATCAAATCAAGAATGGAAGAGATCGGAACGGCACAATCCTTCGACAAGACGGCGGCGCCGACCGCACTGCAATTCGCCACCACGGCAGGGGGTACAGGCACGGCGAAGGTGCAGAATGTGCAAATTTTTATCCCCTGGGGCGTGACCATCGGGGACAGCATTGCCACCGGCCATGAAGGCTTCGACCCGGTTCCGGCCCGCGGCATGCTCAATGCTCAATCGTCGATCGGGTATTGGGTGGAAGAGCACTCCCTTTCACTGTACCCGGACAATGGGGTTGCTGTCATGAATCAGGGGGTCGGCGCGCATAAAATCCATTCCGATGTTGTCAATCGCTATCAAAGCATGATGATCGATTGGGACCCGGAGTGGGCCTTCATCTATGCCGGAACGAACGATTGTTTTAATAGAATCCCGGAAGCAGACGTCCAAAAGGATTTGACCACCATTGTGGATGCGGCCCTTGCCGCCGGGATCAAGGTGGTCATTTATGAAATCGCGCCGCGAAATACTTTCAGCGATCTCTCAAATGACTGGAAAAAGCGTTGGAACTCATGGCTGACGGAGTTTGTCTCAGGACGGCCCAATTGCTATCTCGTCCAGCAGCACGATGTTCTGGAAGACCCCGCTAACCCTGATAAGCTATTGCCTGCCTTGACCGACGACGGTGTGCATCCTACCGTGGCGGGGTATCACTTGCTGGGCGATCTGACCTGGGCGCAGGTGTCGGGCGCACTGGAGTAGCCATCTTGCCACTGTTTCGTCTTCCCTTCAAATGCCGTCCTATTCTCATGATGGCGATTGGGCTGGTCAGCCTGGCTGTGATGAGCTGCGGCGCGAACCACATGGGTTCTCCGGGAAAAAAAGATCAGCAGAGCGGTTCTGGAGATCATTATGAAAAGGTCGGCCTGGCCAGTTATTATGCGCGCAAGTTTCACGGACGACGTACCGCCAGCGGCGAGCGCTACGATGAAAAAAAGCTGACGGCCGCCCACCCCCATCTTCCCTTTGGCACGCAGGTGACGGTCGTCAATCTGAAAAACGGCCGCTCGGTCACGGTGCGCGTCAACGATCGCGGGCCCTTTAAAAAGCGCCGCATCATCGATGTGTCCTACTCCGCGGCCCGCCAACTGGGGATGCTGCGCGAGGGCGTGGTTCGGGTCAAAGTGACGGCGATGCAATGAAAACCCACTGGTCGTAAGGGACTTGTCGTTTTCGTCGGTAAACGATTATTTATTAGGGGGGGGCTATGTTTAAGGAATTTAAAGAGTTCGCAATGCGGGGCAATGTGGTGGACATGGCGGTCGGCATCATTATCGGCGCCGCTTTTGGCGCCATTGTGCAGTCGCTTGTGGCCGATATCCTCATGCCGCCGATCGGTTGGGCATTGGGCAATGTGGATTTTTCCGACCTGTTCCTGGTTTTGAAAGAGGGTGCCGCCGCCGCAGCGCCGTATGCGTCCCTGACGGAAGCTCAGGCCGCGGGTGCGGTGACGATCAACTATGGCCTGTTCTTCAACAGGATCATCAGTTTTCTGATTGTGGCCTTTGCGGTTTTCATGCTGGTGCGCGGCATGAACCGGCTTCAAAGAAGTGCGCCGCCGGCGGCGCCCGACACCAAAGCATGTCCGCATTGCTTTACAATGATTCCCCTCCCAGCGCGGCGCTGCCCACACTGCACTTCCGAATTAGACGTGGTCACTGTCTGAAACGAAGTCTTTCTTTGACTTTTTTTGGCCACAACTTACGTTAAAGTCAACATGGCTGGACGAAGAGAGCCCTTTTTTCCTCCTGTCGTTCATGCCCGCAAGAATGACCCAAATGTCCGAGAGGTCGATATGCTATTTTCAACCTCTAAGAACAACACAAACCGATTGGCGCGCGCCGCCATCTGGAGTATTCAATACCAGGATCAGATAGCAAACTACTTCCGCATATTTGTGGGTGCCGCGGCGGGACTTGTCCTCTTTGCGGGGATGATTGGCGTGGTTCCCCTGAAAGCAGCACTTTTATCCATTTTGGTGGGTGGCGTGATTGTTATCGGCGGGGCGGGGTACTTGATCCAAAAAAGGCGCGTCTGGTTGCTGAATATCAAAGATCCCGAACTGAAGCGTTTGGCTTATGCTTCGATGCTGGCGTATATCACTTTAAAAGGTCGTTGTTTGCAACAGGAAGGATCCGAAAAGGAGTGGGTGTGCAAGCCGTTCAGATCTCACGCGAAAGCAAAATAGGTGTAGTGTTGCTGGAATTTATCCTTTTCGCAAAGTTCCTGCGTACTTCCTTTGTTTATGATTCAAACGTCTGCTGAAGGCGTGCGGGCAGCGTCGAGCACCTGCCGGATGACGGGCGCCAACGTGCCGCGTACCAGCGGCTTCATCACCAGGGCGTGCACGCCCCAGCGCGCCATGCTTTCCTGATCGATATCTTCGCTGTATCCCGTACAGAGAATGATGGGGATGTCCGCGCGGACTGCCGTCATTTTTCTCGCCAGCATTTCCCCGGTGATATGGGGCATCGTCATATCGGTGATGACCAGATCGAAATCAAAGGGGTGCTGCTTAAAGAGCACGAAAGCTTCCGTGCTGGCTGTGCTGATCGTCACGCGATAGCCCAGTCGCGCAAGCATCTCTCGGGCCATTTCGGCCAAGGCCGGTTCGTCGTCTACAAACAGAATCCGTTCGTGACCCAGGGGGACGATTTGCGGATCGGGTAGGGCGCTTTTGTCGGGTCGCGGCATCATTGGCAGGTATATGTTGAAAACCGTTCCTTGGGCTGCTTGGCTTTCCACGCAAACAACGCCGCCGCAGCTATCGACGATGCCCTGAACCAAAGCCAGCCCCATGCCGGTGCTTTCCCCTTGTGGCTTGGTGGTAAAATAGGGGTCGAAAATGCGTTCGATGATCTCGGGGGCGATGCCGTGCCCCGTGTCGCTGACCCGTATTCTGAGATATCGGCCCGGGTTCAGCTCGGGATGACGTACGACAGGCTCGGCGGGCAGGTCTTCTTCCGCGAGGTTTACACGAAGCTGTCCGCCGCCACGCCGCATGGCATGACCCGCATTGGTGCACAGGTTCATGATCACTTGATGGATCTGGATCGGGTCCGCCTGCACGACGGCATCGGTTTCGATCGTCAAGTCGATGGCGATCGTTGACGGCAGGGAGGCGCGCAGCAACTTGAGGGCCTCCTTGACGATCGGCTGAATCTGTATGGGTTTGGCGCCGGCCTCGTTCTGCCGGCTGAAGGTCAGGATCTGCCGCACCAGGTCGCGCGCCCTTTCGCCGGCGCGCAGGATCTGACGAATGTAGGCCGGCGTGGCTTGGCCTTGCTCGGCGTCGTCCAAGGCCATTTCCGAATAGCCCAGAATAGCGGTCAAAATATTATTAAAGTCATGGGCAATGCCGCCGGCCAGGGTGCCGATGGCTTCCATTTTTTGCGCTTGCCGCATGCGGGCTTCCGTTTGCAGCTGTTCTTGTTCCAGCAATTTAACCGTACTGATATCGGACATGACATGAATGTAGCCCTGGAGGGTGCCCGCGGTATCAAAACGCGGGTCGACAGTGACGTTATACCAGCGTTGTCCGCGTTGCAAAACAAGGTTTTTGCGTACCGCTTCCGAAGACACGGCCATGCAGGGGCACTCGGCAATCGGAAATCCGGTACCGTGAACCACATCCCAGCAATAGCGGCCGATAATCGCAGTTTCAGTCATGCCCATCAGGTCGCACATGGCCCGGTTTACCCGGATGATGCGGTTTTCGATATCCAGGACGCAAATGGCGTCGGCAATGGCATCGAACGTGTCCTGCCACTGTTCAGTGGCTGAACGCAGGGCCGATTCCCTTTGTTTTGTATGATCCAGTTCGTTTAGCAAGGTCAGCAGTTGCAACTGCAGACACTCGTGGGCATCATAATTTTCGTCCGATGAAACCTGCCTGGAATCCATACGTATATGTCCTTGGGGTTTATCGTTGAAAACTTTTTCAAAAAACTGCATTCTAACCATGTTCTTCATCCCATGCGCGGCGGTACCTGGCAAGAGCGTGGTTCGGTCGTTTTATATATTGCCTATATAAATACCATAGGCACTCAGCTGAATGCAAATTTGTTAATCTGGTTAATAGGTGTGGGGTGACGTAGGAAAAACGGGTGCTTCGGGTGGGTGGTCCGGCCATGTCAACCAGCAGGGTGGGCATCGCCCACCATTTTCTTATGTTGTTGGCCTCTTTGATTGGCCGCGTTCAACGTTTCCTCGCTATGTTCGATCCGGTGTCTATCCAATCGCTTGGGCGGGATCAGTGTCAGAAACCGATGGTGTTGTTTGCGGGAAATGGTGGTGGGCAATGCCCACCCTCTATTCTGGAGCGAACTAGTATTACCACCCAATACCCATACGCGAATTCCGGAGGGATTTTACTTGGCAGGCATCAAAATTCTGCATCATGCGCAAGGGGCGTCCAGTGCTCGTGGGATCGCGGTCGTCATCGATGTGCTGCGCGCTTTTTCGACCGCTTGTTATTTGGCTGCTGGCGGCGCGCGGCGTATTTGGGCGGTGGGGGATGCTGAAAGCGCGCAGCGTCTGGCGCAAATCCATGAGGATGCCGTTCTGATCGGCGAGCGCGATGGCCGCCGTATCCCCGGATTTCAGTTGGGCAATTCGCCTTATCGGGTGCGGCAAACCGAATGGTCCGGGCGGACCGTGCTTTTTACGACATCCAACGGGACCCGCGGCCTGGCGGCGGCCTGGGCATCAGCGGCCGTCAGCGAGGTGCTGTGCGGCAGCTTCGTCAACGCCGGGGCGGTAATAGACTATATCCGGCGACGCGCCCCGGCCGATATCTGCCTGGTGTGCATGGGCAGCAATGGGCACCCTGCCATCGAGGACACCTTGTGCGCCCTGTATCTGCGCGCGGCTTTAGTCGGGCGCCCAATGGATTATGCGCCTTTGCGGATCAAAATACTCCGAGACCGGTCTGTCGATTTCCAGGATAGGGACTCGGAAGATATGCCGGCCCAAGATTTGGAACTATGCTTAGCGTTGGATCGTTTTGCATTTGTCCTGCGGGCCGCCCCGGGCGAAGGCGGCAGTGTTGCGCTGGAACGGCTGGAGCCACCTGTGCTCTACAGCGCCTGCTGCAGGCGACAGCCGCCGGCACTATCTTCGGGGGATCGTTGCCATCTGTCTGCCGGCTGACTTTGGCCCGGCGCGACTGCTTCATCGCGGTTGGGGCGTGTCCGCAAGCGTTCGTACGGGCAGTAGATCGCCCAGGAGGCGATCACTGTCGTCCAGCGGCTGGGCGCGGAGGTCACGCGAAAGGTTCCGCCGAAGGACTCTACATGGCTCTTCAATGCGGTAATGGCCAAATCCATTTGCAGATACCCATGCAAAGAAAAACTGTTCAAATGCGCGGTGCTCATATTGGTGCTCAACACCAAAACGATTCTTTCGTCGATCATTTTAAGGGTAATCCGCGCGGCTGCCTTGGGTTGTGTGGAAAGGCCATGCAGCATTTGTTCCACTATGCGGAAGATGATGATTTTCACGGTTTCCGGAATCTGGGATTCGCTGATACCGATGGTTTTTTTAATGCGCAAGGTCGGGCATGACGTGACAATCTGCCGGCAGAGCCACTCCAGGGTCTTGATGATGCCCAGGTGATCCAGCGCCATGGGCCGGTAGCGTGCGGCCATCTTGCGGATGTCGGCTACCGTGAGTTGGATGTCACTGATGATCGGCCGCAGCGGTTCGCACCGGTGGAGAGATGGGAAGGTGCCGATGTCGTCCAGGACGGACTCTACACGGATCTTGATCGCACTGAGCGATTGGGCGATGTTCTCGTGAATTTCCGTGGCAAATTGGCGTCTTTCTGTTTCGCGCAGTTCTATAAGGCCGTTGGTCAAGCGCTGCAATTGTCGTTTCGAAGCCGCCAGTTCGGCATCTGCCAGCATCCGGCGGGTAATATCGATTTCATTGCCCAGAATGGCCGGACGGCCATCATAATGGGTCAAGCAATTGCGTCGCTGCACCCAAATAGTGCCACCGGTCCGGGTCAGGCAGCGCACCTGAAAGACATCGGAAACAGGTGCCTCATTGTGTCGTCGCCTGATGCGTTCCGCTATGGCCGCGCGATCATCGGCATGGATGAGCGCCAATGCCTCCATGCCGATGATTTCATGCAGGGCATAGCCGTGAATGCGCGCGAATTCGGTATTGGCGAAAACGATCATGTCATCCTGGATGACGTAAATCCCGGTCAGTGAATTGTCCACCAGGATGCGGTAATTTTCCTGCGAGATCCTTAAGGAGGCTTCGGCCTGTTCACGCTCGCGCAATCTGCGGGTGAGCCGGTTCGCAAGAAAGCCTAAGCCGGCCGCGCCCGCAATCCACAAAATTGCAAACGAAGCGAATGCGTCGACGATGCGTCCGTGCAAGGACGCGAAATAGGGCTGCATGGGGATGGATACACTGACGCCGCCGCGGTTTTCGCCGACCGTGTGGCCGCGCTCATAGTGACATTTGAGACACTTTGCTTCGGTTTTAATCGGTTGCATCAGGCGCAGATACTCCTGGCCTTTGATTTTGGACACTTCAATGATTTCGCGGCCCCCCTTTTCGAAAGCCAGCAGCGCGGTGCGTTCCCAGTCGTCCGGTGCCGTTTCGGACCTGACGTGCGCCAGGCTGGTGATGTGCGCTTTCACGCCGTACAATTCGGTATACTGATCCATGATCTGACGCGCCATATGGGCCGGATTCATCAGCGTCAACTGTTTTCCGGAAGGGGTCAGGATGTCGCGATCAGGTATGAATGCAAGATATGGATTGGGGGAGGTCGTTTCCGTTACGGGCACGTAAATTCCGCCATGTGCGGAAACCCAGAGGCGGATGGCCTGATCTTTGTTGAAGTGAATTCTGGCTTCGGCGATCGCCAGGTCGGTAATGGCCCTTTTAAGGCGGAAAGCATCCTTGACAAATAACCCGGTAACGCCGATCGTCCAAAAAATGATCACCAAGGCCAAGTACCTGTTAAGGAGTATCGGGCGGGACACCATATCGCACTTACCCATCCGTTTTTGATAAACACCAAACCGATTAATATTGTGAGGAAGACAAACCTTTTGTGGATTTTGGGCCACTATGCTGAATTGCGCCGCAAGGATCAATAGGGTGAAACCCGTATTGTAAACCGTGTTCCGTACCGCCGCCTTCAGCGGCGAGCTGATTGAATACGAAGAAAACAGCTATTAAAACAGAAGCATATAAAACGGGTGGTGTGTTCATAAAACGTTTTTGAGCGTGATCGTAAAGGAGGAATGCCCGACCAAATATGGGGATAACACCAGTGTAATCTGGGGTTTTTCCTAATGCCTTTTTGCATCGAGAGGCGAATCGTTTGGACGCCTTTGATTGACGTCACCTCGCGTGTGAACGCCCGCCCCGGAGAATGCGCCGGGTCTTGAAGATGCGGGGGCCTGTGCTTATGGGTATGTAACGCAACTTTCGGTATAGGCATGTAGTGAGGTGAACCGGCGTTTGGAACCCGAAAGTTGAAGAGTGCTTAATAGCGTCTGCCGTGCTTTGGCAATGCGTTTCCGCGTTCCAGCCGGTCGGCGGAAAGGCAGGTAGTACCATGACAATTGTCCAACAAATAGCCGCCTATATTGCAAAGAAAGATTTTGCCGACATGTCCGAGCAGGCCGGCCGGCAGATCAAACTGCGTATTCTGGATTCGCTGGGTACGGCCATCGGTGCCGTGCAAGGCCCCCCGGTGCGCATGCTCCGCAACCATATTGAAGAATTTTCATCCGCGGGTGCTTGCACCCTGCTGGGCGGTGGTCGCGCGGCGCCGGATGACGCAGCCCTCTACAACAGTGCGCTGGTGCGCTACCTGGATTATAATGACAGTTATCTGGCCAAGGGTGAGACCTGTCACCCCAGTGACAACCTGGGGGCTGTTCTGGCGGCGGCCGAACAGGCGGGGGCTTCCGGCCGGCAGGTCATGCTGGCGCTGGCCGTCGCTTATCAGGTCCAGTGCCGTTTGAGCGACGAAGCGCCCGTGCGGGCCAAAGGTTTTGATCATACCACCCAAGGCGCTTATGCGGTCGCGGCGGGCGTCAGCAAGGCCCTGGGCCTTACTTCGGAAAAGACGGCCAATGCATTGGCCATCAGCGGTACCGCTCTGAACGCTTTGCGCGTGACGCGCACCGGTGCGCTGTCGCACTGGAAAGGGCTTGCCTACCCCTACACGGCTTTCGGTGCCACGGCGGCAACCTATCTGGCCCGCCAGGGCATCACGGGACCCATGGCGGTGTTTGAAGGCAACAAAGGCTTTCAGGAAAGTATCGCCGGACCCTTCAAGATCGACTGGGAGCACGAAGACCTCGAACGCGTGACGCGCACGATCATCAAGAAGTACAATGCCGAAGTGCATTCGCAAGCCACTCTGGAGGGGGTTCTGGCGCTGCAGCGCCAAGCGGGCTTCAATGCTGACCAGGTCGAGAAAATCGAGATCGTCACCTTCGATGTGGCTTATCATATCATCGGCGGCGGCGAAGAGGGCGACAAGACGGCGGCCATTCACACCAAGGAAGAGGCCGACCACAGCTTGCAGTATATGACGGCGGTCGCTCTGCTGGACGGCCAGGTGCTGCCGGCCCAATATGAACCTGAACGCATCCGCCGTACGGATGTGCAGGCGTTGCTGCGCAAGATTTCGGTGCAGCCTTCCGAAGCCTATTCAGCCCGTTTTCCAGCTGAGATGCCCTGTCATGTCAAAATACACCTTAGGGACGACCGCACCCTGGAGATCGAGAAGACCGATTATGAGGGTTTCCACAGCCGGCCAATGGACTGGACGACCGCTTGCGAAAAATTCGAAAGCCTGGCCGCCCCCTATGCGGACGCCGATGTGCGGGGCCGCATCATCGACACCGTACAGTTCCTTGAAAAGCACGATGCCCGGGCGCTGGCCGGCTTGATCTCGCAAGTGCGGATCCCGGGCTGACGTTTTGCGACATTACAGTTCAACCGCGCGCATGCCGGGTTCCGGATAACGCAGCCCCCGTGCGGCGCCCACGGGGGCAACCTGGTCGATATGGGCCAGATCCTCTTTGCTGAGCTGCACTTCCAGCGCTTGCAGATTGTCTTCCAGGTAGCGCACGCGCTTGGTTCCGGCGATAGGCACGACATCTTTGCCTTGGGCTAGCAGCCAGGCCAGCGCCAACTGGGCGAGCGAGCAGCGTTTGTCCGAGGCGACTTCCTCGAGTCTGCGGATAATGGCCAGGTTGTGCGCGAGGTTGTCGCCTTGAAAGCGGGGTGAATCGCGGCGGTAGTCGCCTTCTTCCAGATCCTCGACTGTTTTGATGCGGCCGGTCAGAAAGCCGCGTCCGAGCGGGCTGTAAGCCACGAAACCGATTCCCAGTTGGCGGCAGGTTTTGAGAATCTGCGACTCGACCTCGCGCGTCCAGAGCGAGTATTCGCTTTGCAGGGCGCTGATCGGGTGCACCAGGTTGGCGCGGCGGATGGTCTGCGGTGCTGCTTCGGACAGTCCCAGAAAGCGGACTTTGCCCTCCTTGACCAGTTCGGCCATGGCGCCGACGGTCTCTTCAATGGGCGTTCGCGGATCGACCCGATGCTGATAGTATAGATCGATGACGTCCACCCCCAGGCGCCTTAAGCTGGCCTCGCAAGCGGCGCGCACGTACGCCGGCCGGCCGTCGACACCTTTGAAGCTGCCATCGTCGCCGCGCACGTTGCCGAATTTGGTGGCCAGCACGACCTGGTCGCGCCGGTCGCGAATGGCCCGGCCCACCAGTTCTTCATTATGGCCCATCCCATACATGTCGGCCGTGTCGAGAAAAGTGATGCCGGACGCCAGGGCATGGTGAATGGTGTGGATCGATTGCGCGTCGTCCCGGGCGCCGTAAAATTCAGACATGCCCATACATCCCAAGCCGATGGCCGAAACCGTCGGGCCTTGTTGGCCCAGTTTTCTGTAGTCCATATTAACCTCCTTGACCTGCGTCGCAGTCCGACGCGATGTTTTAAATTATCTGTAGTTCAGCATTCATATTTGTAAATAAGGTATAGGCAGGAGGATCACACGAACCCTTTGTACTGTGTTATCGCAAGGGGTTCCACCTGTAGGGGCGAGCGGCGGTCGCCCGGTGCGGGAGCAAAACCATCATTTTCGGCAATTATTGGTGCGGGAGAATAAGGGCCCCGGTGTTTTGTGCGATGGCTAAATACAGTGGTTCGCGCGGGCGACCGCCGGTCGCCCCTACAGCGGGCAGCGTGATTATCAAGATGTTCCTTCGCCCCAGGGATTCAACGACATCTACGCACCAGGCGAACACAAGGTTCGCCGCTGAGGAAGAACGATGTTCCATTTCTGAAATGCGGCCCACACGCAAGTGCGATTACCCTGCCGAGAAACACCCGTTTGGTTGACAGTCCCCCGAGCCTTCACTATAGTGCGCGGACTTTTCAGTATGATTCTTTTCGCGAAAGCAGGCATTATACCATGCAGTCCAATACCCCACCGCCGCTGTCTGTCGCCTGGTCGGTCTGGGGCCTGGGCGCGCTTTTTTACCTGATGGCCTTTTTCCATCGTGTTGCGCCGGCCGTGATGACCGAGGAGTTAATGCGCGATTTTCAGATCGGCGCGACCGCTCTCGGCAACTTGTCAGCCTATTACTTCTACAGCTATGTGGCCATGCAGATACCTACCGGGGTATTCGCTGATACCTTGGGACCGCGCCGTCTGCTGAGCACAGGCGCATGGGCCGCCGCGGCAGGCACGATTTTGTTTGCCCTGGCGCCGACCTTGTTCTGGGCGGGTTTAGGCCGGTTGCTGATCGGCGCTTCGGTGGCCGTGGCGTTTGTCGGCATGCTCAAGCTCTCCACGTGCTGGTTTCCGCCCCGCTACTATGCCATGATTGCAGGTATGATCGTTTTTGTCGGTATTATTGGCGCTGTGGGCGCCGGACCGCCCTTGCGCCTTCTCATGGATCACTACAGTTGGCGCGGCGTGATGCTGGGTGTGGCGGTCGTTTCCCTGGCAATAGGGGTGTTGATCCGGCTCTTTGTCAGGGACTGTCCCCACGAAAAGGGCTTTGCCGACTGGGCACCCAATCCCTCTTCGGCTACCCGCGTGTCGCTGAAAAACATCTTGGCCGGCGTCTCCGGCGTTTTTCGCTACCGCAACACCCTGCTGCTCATGGTGATTCCGGGTGCGCTGACAGGCGGTACCCTCACTTTCGCAGGCCTGTGGGGCGTGCCCTTTCTGACCACCCACTATAATCTGCAACGTTCCACGGCTGCCATGTTGACGTCGGCCTTGTTGGTGTGCCTGGCATTGAGCGGTCCGATCATCGGGTATCTTTCCGACCGCTGGCAAAGACGTAAACCATTATTCATCATCGGGTGCGCTGCCACATTGGTCGGCTGGTCCGTGGTGTGGCTGATTCCGGATTTGCCTATGTGGGCCCTGGTAACCGCTTTGTTGCTGACCGGCTTCTTTTCCGGGTCTATGATCCTGACATTCGCTTTTGCCAAGGAGTCGGTCCCGGCCGAATTCTCTGGAACCATTTCAGGGGTCATCAACATGGGGGTGATGATGGGGCCTATGCTGATGCAGCCGGCGGTCGGCTGGATGCTCGATCACCAGTGGCAGGGCACGGTTCGGGACGGTGTGCGGATCTACAGCCGGGAGGCCTATCAGGTGGGCTTTTCCATGATTCTGGTGTGGATCGTTCTTTCAGTGATACTGCTTTTTTTCACGCGTGAAACGTATTGCCGTCAAATAAAATAGAACGTTGTAAAAAAGTTTCGCAACGGACGGCGTAAGGGAGATATCAGTGGTCATCATGCCCACGCGCAAAGAGGCGCTTCAGAGTCACGAAAAGGTATCGGTGGTGTTGATTTATCCGCCCGTGGTCAAGCCGGGCGAGCCGCCTGCAGGAATCGCCCGGCTGGCGGGGGCCTTGCGCAGCAATGCGGTCTCCTGCGCGGTCATCGACGCCAACGTTGAAGGCATGTATGCCCTGTTGGAGAAATGCGAGCCTCCGGGCGACACCTGGTCGCGGCGCGCCTATCGCCATTGCGAAGACCATCTTCAGGCCTTGCGCACGCCGTTTACCTACACCCAGCCTGAGCGCTACCAACGGGCGGTTGCCGACATCGGCCGGCTTTTGACCTTGAGCGGGCGCGCCGATCAAATCCGGGTCGGATTGGGGGATTATGGTGATCTTCAATGGACGCCGGTGCGCAGCACCGATCTGCGCCAGGCTGCCCGGCAGCCGGAGCGCAATCCTTTTTTCAATTACTACCAGGAGCGGCTGTTGCCACGCATCGGGGCATTGCAACCGTCGGTGGTCGGTCTATCGATCAATTATCTTTCCCAGGCGTTGTGCGCTTTTGCCTTGATTGGCTTGCTCAAAAAAGCCTACCCCGGTTTGAAAATCATGGCGGGCGGTGGGTTAATCACCTCCTGGCTGCGGCGGCCGGGCCGCTGCGCGGGATTTGGCGATCTGATCGATCATATGGTGGCCGGTCCCGGTGAAGCCGCGCTGCTGGCGGCGGTCGGCGCTGCTGCGTCGGACAGCTTCTGTTGCCCGGATTACAGCGATGTGCGCAATGTCGCCTATTTGAGCCCGGGTTTTGTCCTGCCGTTCAGCGCCTCGGATGGGTGTTGGTGGCGTCGCTGTGCGTTTTGTCCCGAACGTGCCGAACGCCGGCCCTTCCATCCGCTGCCGCATCACACGGCGACCGGGCACTTGCGCCATCTGGTCGCGCAGACCCAGCCGGTCTTGGTGCATCTGCTGGACAATGCGCTTTCGCCGGCCCTGCTCAAGGCACTGGCCGTAGAGCCGCCGGGTGCGGCCTGGTACGGGTTTGTGCGGATCGGCAAGCCTCTGGATGACCTCGATTTTTGCCGGCGGCTGGCCGCCGCCGGCTGCGTGATGCTGAAAGTGGGGTTGGAGTCCGGCAGTCAGTCGGTGCTGGATGCGCTTGAAAAAGGGTTGCGTCTGGATATGGCGGAAAAAGTGCTCGATAACCTGCGTATGGCCGGGATTGCATCCTACGTTTACCTGCTTTTCGGCACTCCGGCCGAAGACGCGGCCGCGGCGCACAAGACGCTCGACTTTGTGGTCGCTCACCAGGAACTGATCGGATTTCTCAACATGGCCGTCTTCAACCTGCCCTTGGACAGCCCCGATGCGGCAGAGCTGCAGTCGCGCGATTTCTACCAGGGTGATCTGGCCTTGTACCGTGATTTCGAGCATCCGGCCGGTTGGGGCCGCATCCAGGTGCGTCGGTATCTTGATCGGACCTTCAAGCGACATCCGGCAATTCAGCGGATTGTACGCCGCGATCCGCCGGTTTTCACGTCCAATCACGCGCCGTTCTTCACGCCTGCTGTGCTTAAATAAAGGCGTTTACGCGCGCATTCGTAAAGATATCAACTACTGTTATCGGATTTACGTAAAGAGCCGAACAAAGGGGCGGATCAGTGGCGACCTTCCCAAGGCAACGTCCGAGGCCGTATGCGCGCTGGCTCTGCCGGCTATGTTTCAGCGCCTGGGTAGCCTGCGCCACGCTGATGGCGGCAGGCAATGCAACTGCGACCGATTCCATACAGATCACGCATGCGGCACCGGACGCGCGAGGCGGGCAAGCCTACCGGATGACCTATCAGGTCGATTTGCCGCTGGACGTTTACTGGCGCTTCAAGACCGATTTTGACAATACCTTTCTTGAGGCCAACCCCTATATTCTCAGTCATCGCCTGATTTCGCGCAGCGGCGATACGGTCGTTACGGAAAACTATTACAAGAGCCTGCCGGAAGTGTATTTTCGCTGGCAAACCCGCATTATGGCCGAACGGCATCGGTTGGAATTCGAATTGATCGCCACCAACCAGACCGGCAACCGCTTTCATTACGGGTTTATCCAGCTGTATGCGGATAATGGACGGACGCGCGTGGTTCAGGTCGCCCGCTTCGATTTCTGGGGCGCCTCATTCTGGTCTAAATATCCCTGGCGCGGCGGCATGCGTTCTTTTCTGAAGGATACGGCCGAATGGGAACGGGAGGCGGCCGCCGCGCATGCGGGCAAGGCGCATGAATGAAATCCGCCGGTGATTATGCAGGGGGTGTCGGGGATGCGCCTATGATGTTTTTGACCCGGCCTACCTGGCCGTCTGTCAGCCGTACTTTGATGCCATGGGGGTGGGTGCCCGATCGGGTCAGCAGTTCTTTGACGATGCCTCTTGTCAACCGGCCTGTGCGCTGGTCTTGCTTCAACACGATGTCGACTTGTAATCCGGGTTTGATGTCGCTGCGCTGGGTGCCGTTCATAGGGGGTATCGATCCTCCATGCCATGGGTCATGTACAAAAAATATCCATTTCGGTTAAGTGAGATCCCCGGCTCACCTCCTCCGTGCCAATCCCGAAAACGCCAATAGTCACTGGGCGAACCGCGTAACCAAAAAGAAAAATAGCACAGCGCACAGAGAGATCACAGGGGTAAGTTAGCCCCGTACACACAATGCATGTGGGGGCGGTGTCAATATTTTGCCTGCATCCGGCAAAAAGGATCGGTTTCATATCGGCTACGACGACGGTCTATATTATAAGCATTTGAATTTTTTAATAAATTGCCTCAGGGTGTTTTGGAACGGATTTTGCTGGCTTCATTGGGAGCGCAAAATCAGGAGGAGGTCATGGTTCCAAAAACAAATTTGACCATTCACGATTATTTCAAGCAAGCGGGTATGGCCCAACCGACGCGCGGGTCCGAGGATGTTGCGGGCCGGGGTGCGGACCCGATAACCCGCTTCGAGACGGTTCTGGCTGGTTTGGAATCCCGGTCGCCCGCGCCGGTTGCGCCGGGTGCTGGTATGCGCATAGGCGACTATTTAAAGAATCCTGTGGCCGCAAGGCTGCCGCGCGATCCGGTTGCTGGAGGGGCGGGTGCCGTCGGCTTTCAAGCGTCTCCGGAAATGGCTGAACCTGAAGTGGGCGCTGCGGCTGAACGGGTTGAGGGCCTTCATGCGATGCATGCGGTCCGGCTGAATGGGGTTGAAGCGCCTGGGATGTCGGAGTCGGCGCGCATTGCGCGAAGTATCGATAGGGCCGCGGCCAAATACGATTTGTCTTCCGGGCTGATTCGCAGCGTGATCGAGGCTGAATCCAATTTCCGGGTGCGGGCGGTTTCTCCGGCTGGTGCGCTGGGTTTGATGCAGTTGATGCCGGCGACTGCCCGTGAATTGGGTGTGGACGATGCTTTCAATGTCGAGCAGAATATCGATGGCGGTGCGCGCTATTTGCGCCGGATGCTGGACATGTTCGGACAGGATTTGAAGAAGGCGTTGTCTGCTTATAATGCCGGGCCGGCAAGGGTGATGCGATATGGTGCCGATGTGCCTTTTCGTGAAACCCGCGCGTATGTCCAAAAAGTGCTTTCCTCTGCAAAAAGTCATCATGCCCGATCTTCGCGGGCCGACACCTCTGATAAAATGTAGGTCATCCTACCTGATCGACACAAAATCGCATGACGGATAGGGCGTGCAACACGCGCCCGAAGCACCTGACGTTGTGCTGAACGCGGGCGGCGCGGCATCAGCGGAATTTCGTGCCGGCGATCGGGAAGGTGATCAAATGAAATATTGTTCATAATTATGGCTTGACGAATAGCGCCAATCTGCATATTATGAAATTAATTTCATAACTAGAGGGACTATGCCGCGACCGAGAAAATGCCGCCGAGTGGGTCAAGCGCCCGTGCACACCTTTTATAAACCTCAGGGGGTTCCGCTTGAGGGCCTTACCGGGGTCAACTTGTCGGTAGAAGGTCTGGAAGCATTGCGGTTGGCAGATGCCGAGGCGCTGGCGCATGGTGAGGCTGCAGCGCGCATGGAGGTGTCGCGGGCGACTTTTTCGCGTATCCTGGGCGAAGCGCGTCGCAACGTGGCCCGGGCGCTCAGCAGGGGTTGGGCGATTCATATTGACGGGGGGGATTACCGCTTGAGCGGTAGCGATGTGTCGTCATGCGCGGATCGCCAAGGCAAGGGTGCGAAGCGCAGGGGGCGTCTGGCTGACCAATTTTGAGCATATGCTCTTTTACTTGACTTTTGTATTTTGGAGTCGTAGTTGAGACGTAAGTAGCATACGCTCATAAGTGAGGACCGAAAATGGTGCGTCCACGAAAATGTCGAAATATCAACACCACGCCCGAGGTGACCTATTTCAAGCCGCGCGGTGTGCCGTTGCGCGAGTTGGCTGAGGTGTATTTGCCCCTGGATGGTTTCGAGGCGATACGGTTGGCCGATTTCGAGGGGCTCAGTCATGCAACTGCGGCGCAGCGCATGCATGTATCGCGACAGACTTTCGGACGAATTTTGTCTTCGGCCCGCAATACGGTGGCCAAAGCGTTGATCGGCGGGTTGGCGTTGCGTATTCATACAGCGGATCATCCTGTCGCTGTGCCAAAGAGCGCCACCGTGAGCGTCTCATCGACCGACGACCGTTCGGCCGCCGAAATACCCAATGCAGGGAAGGAGAACGTCTTGATGAACACGATCGCCATTACCAGCGATGGACCTACGCTCGACGATGCGGTTGATCCGCGTTTCGGACGCGCGGCTGGCTTCATCGTCATCGATCCGGACACTTTGTCATTTCGCTATGTTGAAAACGGGGCTGCGCAAGTGCGCGCTCAGGGCGCGGGTATCCAGGCTGCCGAAATTGTTGCGGGCACTGGCGCCACTGCTGTGCTGACCGGCTATGTCGGTCCCAAGGCGTTTCAGGCGTTGTCCGCCGCCGGCATCCGCGTGGCCCAGGATCTGGAAAATATGACGGTGCGCGAAGCGCTCGAACGTTTCAAAAGCGGGGCGGTGACCTGGTCGGCGTTGACCGATGCGAAAGGTGTGCGTGCATGAAGGTGGCCATTGCCAGCGGGAAGGGCGGAACCGGTAAAACCATGGTGACGGCGTCATTGACGGCCATATGGGATGCTCCCGTGATCGCGGTCGATCTCGATGTCGAAGAGCCCAATCTGCACTTGTTCCTGAAACCGGAGATAGCGGGCCGGCGTGACGCCCTGATGGCCGTGCCGCAGGTCGATGAGAGCCAATGCAATTACTGCCGGGCCTGCGCCAATTTGTGTGCGTACAAAGCTATTTCGGTGTTCAATACCGTCGTGCTCGTTTTCCCGGAAATGTGCCATGGTTGCGGGGGCTGTATGGCTGTGTGCCCGACCCGTGCCATTACCGCGGGCAGTCGCGTGCTGGGCGAGGTGTCATGGGGCCGGACCGGGTCAGCTGGTTTTCTGATGGGGCGGTTGCGCATTGGCGAGGCCATGAGCCCGCCGCTGATCCGACAGGTCCAGGCCGCGTTGATGCAGGCGGAGGGGTTCCCCGCTGGCGCCGATGTGTTGATGGACGCACCGCCGGGGGTCAGCTGTCCAGCGGTCAGCGCGGTGATCGACAGTGACATCATTGTGCTGGTGACCGAACCGACCCCTTTCGGGGTTTTTGATCTGCGATTGGCGTACCAGGCCTTTCAGCCTCTGGGCAAGCCGATGGGGGTTGTGGTCAACCGGGCCGGCTTGGGCGACGCGGATGTTTACCGTTTCTGCGGTGAAGTCGGGTTGCCGATTTTTGCGGAAATTCCCTACCAGAGAGCCATTGCCGAAGCATATGCCGCCGGGCAGGTTTTGTCCGGCAGTTCGGAAACAATGGCCGACCTGTTCCGGCAACTGGCCAATACGATCCGGCAGGCGGCCGGTACCTTTCAGGAGGTCCGGCATGCATGAAATTCTGATCATCAGCGGTAAGGGCGGCACGGGCAAGACCTCGCTGACGGCGGCCTTCGCCCACTTGAGCGAGCGGGCGGTGCTGTGCGACCTGGATGTGGACGCGCCTGATCTGCACCTGATTTTACGGCCGGCGCCGACGACACCCACGCCTTTTGTATCCGGCAGTGCGGCGCACATCGATGCGCAGAAATGTACGCAGTGCGGAACCTGCGCCGAGATGTGCCAGTTCAAGGCGGTGCGTTGCAATGGCGCCTCTTATGCTGTGGACCCGATCCGCTGTGAGGGCTGCGGTGTATGCGTGCATTTTTGTCCGGAGAAGGCGATCGAGAGCGTTCCCAGGCAATGCGGCCACTGGAGCGTGGCCGACACACGCTTCGGGCCGTTAGTGCATGCGCAGCTGTATCCAGGTGAAGAGAATTCCGGCAAGCTGGTGGCCCTGCTGCGGCGCGAGGCCAAAGCGCTGGCCGAAAAAACCGGTGCAGGCACCATCCTTTCGGATGGTCCCCCCGGAATCGGCTGCCCGGTGATCAGCGCCTTGTCAGGCATCAGCCGCGCCCTGATTGTCACGGAGCCGACGCCTTCAGGTTTGCACGACCTGGAGCGTATCGTGGCGTTGTGCGAGCATTTTCGCGTTCCGGTGGCCGGTCTGATCAACAAGTGCGATTTGAATGCTGACTTTGCCGGTCGCATTCGCGCCTTTTGCCAGGGACGCCAAATGCCGATTCTGGCCGAGTTGCCGCATCATGTCGATTTTGTACATGCCATGGTCAGGGGGCAGGCGATCACCGAGTATGCCGACGGCGCGGTTGCCCAGCAGTTGCGTAAAGCATGGGAATTGCTGATTCGATAAATCGTTTATCTGGTTATGCAGTTCGCTCAAGCCCGACTATTGGCGAAGTGTTAAGTAATGCTCACCTCTCCGTGTCGCACGCTTTTGGAAAGCATTGCATAACCATAATTCGTTACATCTTTTAACAATCAACAAAGCAACAAACTCTAAGGAGGTTCCATGAACACAACATTGATAGCAGTACCGTCCGAGACACCCGGTGGTTTGGAATCGGGGTTGGGCGCTCATTTCGGCCACTGCGACCTGTACACGCTGGTTTCAGTGCAGGATGGCGCTATTCAAGATGTTGCGGTTATTCCCAATATACCCCATCAGCAAGGCGGGTGCATGGCGCCGGTGCAGTATCTGGCAGGCAAAGGCGTTCAGCAGCTGATCGCCGGGGGCATGGGGCTTCGTCCATTGATGGGATTCAACCAGGTCGGCATCCAGGTGCTGCATGGGGGGGAGGCCCGCACCGTGGGCGAGGCCGTGCAGGCCGCCATCGATGGCAAGTTGGTCCAATTCCAGCAGATGCATACGTGCGGGGGCGGCGGTGCGCATTAAGCGATCCGCCAAAAGTGCTTTTTTGGGGTGTCGCGTCCTGCTGGCTGAAAAACCGGTCTGGGCGCTGCACCCTGCTGAATGGATGGAACCACCTACCAGGCCGATGGTTTGAAGTGCCCCGATTGTGGGGGGACCGATACGCAAAAACTCATGTCGGCCACCAGCAGCCTGACGGGCAAGGCCGGTCAACCGCTGCCGGGGCCTGGTGACACGGGCTGCTGTGGTCAGCATCCCGGACACACCGGCTGCGCGGGGCCTGGTTCCTGCTGCGGCAAAACACTGTAGGTGGCCTTCATCGGAGGTAAAAGGGACATGTCGGTGAAGGCAATATGGAGAAAAAGATGAGTACTTTGCAAACTATTCTTCTGGTGACGGCGCGTTCATCCCAGATGCAGCCTTTTGTGCAGGCGTTGGGCAAAGGCGTGGATTTGATATCGGTCGATTCGGTCTCGGAAGCGCTCAACGCGGCCAGGAATCGCAAGATCACGCTTGCCGTGATCGATGAGGAGGTGGCGCAAACGGCTGGATTGGACATCGTCCGGCGCTTGCTCGAAATCAATGCTTTCGTGCACACGGCTGTTTTAAGTGCTGCCTCGGAAGCGGATTTTCACGAGCGCAGCGAGGGATTGGGGATTCTGGCCCAGTTGCCCGTTGTTCCCCAGCCGAAAGACGCCCAGCATCTCCGCGGTCTGCTGGACCAGATGAGGCCTTGACAGGCGCATTGTTCACGCCTTGCCATGTGGGATGTGTATTCGAAGGTGGTACCCTCGTATGCTTTTAGATAAGCGCGTGCTTCGGGAATTCACCTCTAGCGGCGCGCCCGTCCGAGCGGGTCAGTTCAATCATATTGGCCGCGCACCATGCGCTCTGAATCGACGAATTTTGTCAGCTGCAGCCGCAAAGAGTCGGTCATATTATGGAAGCGGCATCCCACCGAGACCTGGTTGGGGCTCCCCAGTTGCTTGATCCAGCGGATGTCGCCGCTGATTTCGCTGACAAAGGAAAAGTTGGCACCGCCGATGATGTTGCGCAGTATGAATATCGCCCCTTGCCGGATCTTGCCACGCGCGTCGGCAACCATGCAGAGGCCGCCGGCGCTGATGTTGACAATCGGAGCAACCAGGGTCTCCTGGTCGTCCAGCCTGAAATTCCCGAAATAGCCGTCTTCGACCCTGAGTGACAGCCGCGGGTATAGCCTTTTTTCCACAATCGCCATGTTTGGCTCCTCTCGTCGTTCGGGTTCGAACCGCGTGAGGATATGCAGGTTGCATGCCTGAAATAGTCGCCTTCGCTGAAAAGCCCCCAGCCGTTTCAATAAGTACCCAGGACCTTAAAGTATTCGGTTCGCTCGAGGATAGTCGCGCGCATCGCACCCAACTCCGGGGCCTGCACGTCGGCCTGGATATCCGCGTAGAACATGTATTGCCACGGTTTGCCGTGAATGGGGCGCGATTCGAGCTTGACCAGGTTGATGTGATGGTCGGCAAAAATGTGCATCACTTCGAACAGCGCACCGGGTTGATTGGCGGTTGAGAAGACGATAGAGGACTTTGTCTTGGGCCGGTCGGCCAAGGGGGTTTTGCCGACAATGACAAAGCGTGTGAAATTGCGTGGATCGGTCTCGATGCCTTCGGCAATGATGTGCATGTCGTTCAGAACGGCGGCTTCGCGGCTGCCGATGGCCGCATCGCCTTTTTGCCCGTCGCGCAGGCGGCGTACCGCACTGCTGGTGGCCGGCACCGTGGCCAGCTCCCATTGGGGGTAGCGGTCCAGGAACTGGCGGCACTGCTGGATACCCGGTTCGGCCGACCAGACGCGTCGGACATCTTCAAGCCCGGTACCCGGGGCGGCCATCAGGTGATGGATGATGCGCAGGTACAACTCGCCGACGATTTTAAGGTCATAGGCCAGCAGCAGATCATAGTTTTCATGAATGCTGCCGGTCAGTGAGTTCTCCAGGGGGATGATGCCGTAGCGCGCCTCGGCGTTCTGGACCGCATCGAAGATGGCCCGGAAGGAAGATTGGGGGGCTGTTGCGACCTCGCCACCCAGGTATTGGGTGCAGGCGATATGGCTGAAGCTGCCCGGTTCGCCCAGGTAGGCGGCCATCACCTGTTCACCGCGCGGCTGCTGCTGATAGCGGGACGATTTTTCAAGATAGTCGAAATCCAGTTGCTTGCCGACCACCGGGGCGATGACGTAAATATCGCGGGCCAATTGACCGAACTGTTCCGGATACAGGCTCTGTGGACCGTCGGAGAGGGCCTTGTCCGGATCGTGGTGCACCTCGACCATCAAGCCGTCGGCGCCGGCGGCGATGGCGGCGCGCGCCATGGGGGCAACTTTTTCGCGGATGCCGGTGGCGTGGCTCGGATCGACCACGACCGGCAGGTGGGTCAGGTTCTTGAGCACCGGGATGGCTGAAAGATCCAGGGTGTTGCGCGTATAAGGTTCGAAGGTGCGGATGCCGCGTTCGCACAAGACCACCTGGTCGTTGCCTTCGGCCAGGATGTACTCGGCCGACATCAGCCACTCCTCGATTGTCGATGCCAACCCACGTTTGAGCAGGACCGGTTTGCCCATGCGCCCGACACATTTCAGCAGTTCGAAATTCTGCATGTTGCGGGCGCCCACCTGGACCATGTCCACGTACCTGAGCATCAGGTCGGCCTGGCTGACCGAGGTGATTTCCGTGACCACCGGCATGCCGGTCTCCGCGCGGACCTGGGCCAGAATTTTGAGCCCTTCTTCTTCCATGCCCTGGAACGAGTAAGGCGAGGTGCGTGGTTTGAAGGCCCCGCCGCGGAACAGCACGCCGCCGTAACGTTTAACTTCGCGGGCCGTGGTCAGCGCCTGGTCCATGCTTTCAATGGCGCACGGGCCGGCGATCAGGGCGATGCGCTGGCCGCCGATGGTGATCGGTCCGACCGTGACTTCAGAGTCTTGCGGGTGCCACTGACGGCCGACCAGTTTGAATTTGCTGGTGATGGGGACTACCTCGGCTACCCCGGGCAGGGCGGCCAGTTCGGCGATGTCCAGGTCGCCGCGCCCGATGGCGGCGATGACGGTTTGTCCGGTGCCGTTCATTTCGCGTACGACGCAGCCTTTCGCGAACAGTTCGGAACGAATACGGCTTTTGTCAGCGTCATTTGCATCTTTTTTCAGGACCAGGATCATGGTGTGCCTCCCTTGTAAGGTATAAAAATAATTTGGTTATGCACTCCGCTCCAGTGATTATGGGCCAAGTTTTAAGTGTAAAGTTTAAAGTGTAAAGGGAGGCATTTTGTCGATTTGACATGCTCACCTCCCATGTTGCACGCTATTGCGTGCATGCTTTTGTTAAAGGTTCTAAAAATTGCAACGTAACTTTCCTCTTACTGGAGCGAAGTGAATAACGAGGAAAAAGAAAAAGCCCCGTGGAGGATTCGCTTCTCCGCGGGGCTTTTTTAAAATGGAAACCCCGGGTGAAGAATGTCTCCACCCGGGGTAGATCGCTGTTTAAGGCGCTACGCTGCCGGATGGATGCTTCTAAAGTAAAAGAAGCATCCGCAGATAAAATTGAAGATCGTCATGAGGCCGGCTGGCATGGTATCGCACCTTTTGTATTTTTTGTGTCTATACCTCTTGCTTCACGGCAAAGTCAAGGGCAGGCCACTCTTTTTTCAGGGTATCCGCATTTGGAAATTGTTCTCGCAGGGGATAACACCTGTAGGGCGACCGGCGGTCGCCCTAAGGAGGATTCTATAGGGTATCCGCCGTCAAAGTGGGCCGCAATTCCATGGGCCCAAACTATGTTTGGGCGCCGTTTCCGTATAGGGGTGAGCTCCCCGCTATTACGCGCCCGCTTTCACGCGAGGCGTGGTTGCATGCGGCAGGGGTCTCGTGATAAGGTTCGGGCTGCTCAAGCGTTGGCGGCGGCAGGGACGTTTGTCCACGGCCGGCCATCATGTTCCTGGAAGATGACAAATGATTCGAAAAGCGATATCCGAGGCGATCTGGGTCCTTCTGGTGGCTGTCTTGCTGGCGGCGGCAAGTTACGGCTTCCGACCGGGCCTGCTGCCGTTGGTGCCGTCCGGTCCGGCGGCTTCCGATGAGAGTGATCAGCTCTACAAAGAAATTTCCTTTGAACAAGCTCGGGAAATGTTTGCGGACCGGCAGGCTCTGTTTGCGGATGCACGCCCCTCGATTGCCTATGAAGAGGGCCATATCCAGGGCGCAGTCCACCTGGACCCCAATTCGTTCGAGCAGTGGGCGGATATGCTGATGTCCAGCTACGCCTCCGATCAGCCGATCATAACTTACTGCGAAGGCTCGCAATGCACGCTTTCCAAAGAGTTGGCCGAAAAACTCACCTGGCTCGGGTTTGAAAAAGTATACTTTGTAGTCGACGGTTGGGGCCAATGGACAAAACACCGCTTGCCGGTGGATTGACGGGGAGTCGGCTTGGCCGACGCACTGGCGTTAGCGGGCTAGGGCCATCAACCGGTACACTGTCAGACTGGCCAGCCAGGCCGAATCTTCGGGTGACAGGCAATCTCCCGTGGCCGCATCGAAGAGGATGTTGGCTTCGGCCGGGAACTCATCATCGCCTTCCCACAAAATGATCTGGATGGGGGCATACGGCAGCACATCGATGCGCAACCCGGCATCGCCGGTGTCGATGGGAAGGGCTCCGAGGTTGCCGCCGGCTTTTTTCAATGCCTGTGCATTCTGACCGAAGACTTTTTTGAGCGGCTCGACGGCCCTTTTGGCAAATGCGCCGAAGTAAAAACCGGCGCCGGGAAGTTCGCGGTAGGCCACCCAGCGGTCCTGCAGGGCAGGGCGGCACCCTTTCAGGTAGTGCAGGATCAGTACTTGTTCCTGGAGCGGCACTTGCGCGGAAGGGTCGGCTTCGTCGGTAAAGGTGAAAGCGGGATAGTCGAGGCGGTAGACCCGATCGAGAAATGGGACACGCAAGGCCGTGTCGCCGGCGACTTCAAATCCTGAGCGCTGGGCGATGGTATTGATGTTTTCCAAGGCCAGTTCCTGTGCAGCCAGGTCGCGAGCCTGCTGAAAATCGTCGATGCGTGCCATGGTATCTTTCCTCTCCTTTATCGGTGAATGTGTGCGCACTATAGCGATATGGCCCGCTGATTTCAATGCTCGATTTCGATCGACCCCGACGCGATCTGGCGCGACTTTCGGTTCGCATGCGCGGGCGATGCCGAATCGTCTTTGGGCTGGCTGCTCTGTGCGTCCAACGTGGCCGACATAAGGTCCAGCCCTGCAGGGTTTGAAAGGGGTGCAGGAGCGGACAAGGTTTATGGGATGTCATCGATTGCAGGCACAAATGGAGGCGTTTGTTATGACGGATATCAGATCCATCGGTTGCGGCACCCGGTTTTGCGTTGTCATCGGCGACCCGATCGCCCACAGCCTTTCGCCGGCCATTCACAATGCCGCATACGCAGCATTGGGCCTGGACTTTGTCTATCTGGCCTGCAGGGTGGCAGATGTGCGCCATGCGCTGGCCGGTATGCGTGCGCTGGGCAACTTTCGGGGTATGAGCGTCACCATTCCGCATAAGATCGCGGTGATGCAGTACGTGGATGAGATCGCGGCGGTTGATCGTTCGATCGGGGCCATCAACACGGTGGTCAACGAAGCGGGACGCTTGATCGGGCTGGGTACGGATGGTCCGGGGGCGTTTAAAGCCCTCAAGGAAGCCGGGGTACGGTTGGAGGGCCAACGCGTGTTGATGCTGGGCGCGGGCGGGGCGGCCAGGGCGATTGCCTTTACCCTGATGCGCCAGGCCGCCCTGAAGTCATTCACCCTGCTGGATATCAACGCAGACTTGCGCCTGGGATTATCGGCCGATCTGGCAGCCGAATCGGTTACCGCCATCAGCACCGCCGCCTTGACGCCGGCGGCTTTGGCGGATGCCATGGCGCAAGCGGATCTCGTCGTTCACTGCACCTCGGTGGGCATGTCTCCTCAGCACGACCGCTCATTGATTCCGGCAGCGCTTTTCAGGCCCGGCCAGGTGGTTTTCGACGTGGTCTACACGCCGCTTGAAACCCGGCTGCTGGCCGATGCGCGCGCGGCCGGCGCCCAGGCGATATCCGGCGTGGAGATGTTTATCCATCAAGCCGTGTTGCAATTCGAACGTTTCACTGGGGAAAATGCGCCTGTCGACGTGATGCGGCAGGTGGTGATGGAGCACTTGAAGGCATGAATCTTGTTTTGGTCGGTTACCGGGGCACGGGCAAAAGTGCGGTGGGCCAAATGGCGGCCGGGCGGTTGGGACTGACGTATGTGTCCATGGACGCCCTGATTGTCGAACGTGCCGGCATGTCGATCCCGCAAATCGTTCAGGCGCATGGCTGGCCGGCATTTCGCGATCTGGAGAGTGCCGTCGCCCGCGACCTGTCCGCGCGGGATGCATTGGTCATCGATACGGGCGGCGGTGTGATCGAACGGTCTGAAAATATGGCGGTTTTGAAGGTAAACGCTCTGGTCGTCTGGCTCAAAGCCTCGGTTGCGGTGATCGTCCAGCGTATTCAGGGGGACACTCAGCGCCCGGCGCTGGTCGCGGGCAAGACCTTTACCGAGGAGATTGCCGACGTGCTCGTGCGGCGCCTTGAGAAATATCGTGCGGCGGCGCAGTTCGAGGTCGATACCGATGCGCTCTCGGTCGCGCAGGTCGCCGACCAGATAGAAGCATTATGGCACCGCCAACGGTGAACCGGCCGCCGAGGCGATCGGCGACGGTTCTTGATTGCCGATGGAAGGTTTGGTAACTATATTAATTTTCTGGCTATGCACTCCGTTCCAGCGATTATGGGCGAAGTGTTAAGTGTAAAGTTTAAAGTGTTAAGGGAGGCATTCTGCCGATTTGACTTGCTCACCCCCATGTTGCCTGTTTTTATGTGCATGTTTTGTTAAAGGTTCTAAAAATTACAACGTCATTTGTTCCGTTCACCGGTGTTGAAACCTGAATACCGGGTTGCAGGAGCAGGGTCGATGGAACTCGTATTTGTATGCCCTGTAGCGCATACCCCCTTTAAAACCGACGCATACCGGATTGTTGAAAACCACGGCATCCGGACGGATGCTGCGGGGCAAAAGCATTTGGATGCCAAGGTGTGCGTGGACATGGCGTGTCCGCATTGCGGAGACCGGCATATCTATTCGGCCGACGCGCTGAGTTGCCCCTTTGGAAATGACTGATGACGGATTGGCAAACGAGACAAAAATGACCGATAAATCTGAAATACTGCGATTGACCCAGACCGTTCAAGGCGCCGGTTGAGCGTCCAAACTCGCTCCAGGGGACCTGGACAAGGCATTGTGTGGTTTGGTATTTCCTACGGACGAAAATGTTCTGGTCGGACTGGAGCGCGCCGACGACGCCGGCGTGTACCGGGTTTCTGACGATCTGGCCTTGATTCAGACAGTCGATTTTTTTACGCCCATCGTCGATGACCCCTTCTGGTTCGGTCAGATTGCCGCCGCCAATGCCCTGAGCGATGTCTACGCGATGGGCGGCGTGCCGAAAACCGCCATGAACCTGGTGGGATTCCCGATCAAGACCATGGCCATAGAGGTGTTGCGCCGTGTAATCGAAGGTGGCATCGAAAAATTGCGCGAGGCCCAGGTGGCCCTAGTGGGCGGGCACAGCGTGGAAGACCATGAACTCAAATACGGATTGTCGGTGACCGGTTTCGTGCATCCCGATAAGGTGCTCGTCAAAAGAAATCTGCATCCGGGGGATGCCCTGATTTTGACCAAGCCCCTGGGCAGCGGTGTGATCAACACGGCCATCAAAGCGGATCTTGCCCCGCCCGAGCTGGTCGAACGCGTGATCCGCCTGATGGCGGCATTGAACCGCGCGGCTGCGGAGGTGATGATACGCTACCCGGTGCATGCCTGCACGGATATCACCGGCTTCGGGCTGCTCGGGCACACGGCTGAAATGGTGGGGGGCTCTGGGTGCAGTGTCCAGATTCACAGCGGCCGGGTGCCGATTTTCCCGGAAGCGATCACATTCGCGGAAATGGGCTTGCTGCCGGCCGGCGCTTTCAAGAACAAAAGCTTTCGGCTGCCGATGGTTCGCTTTGCCGCCACGGTCAGTGCCGTGATGCAGGATGTGTTGTTCGATCCGCAGACCTCGGGTGGCTTGCTGATCAGCGTAGCGCGCAATCGGGCCGAGGACCTGGTGTCCGATCTGATTCAGCACGGGGTAGACCAGGCCGCAGTGATTGGTGATGTGGTCGCGGACCCGGCTGAGAAGATCTATGCGGCCTAAAGCCGGCTTGCCGGGGGTCTGAAACCTGAAAGTTGACATATCGAATGGAGAGAGATCAATGAAAGAGATTGATGCCCGTGGCCTGTCGTGTCCGGCACCGGTGTTGCATACCAAAGCGACCTTGGAGCAGGATCATCCGAATACCATCAGAGTCATCCTGGACAATGCCGCTTCACAGCAAAACGTGCAGCGTTTTCTGCAATCCCGGGGATTTGAGACCACGCTTGCCCGTGAGGGTGAAGATTTCACGGTTGTCGGCCAGGGCGGTTCCGAGGCCGCTGCTCAGCCGCAACCGGCGCCGGTCGATCGGGACAGTGAAACCAAGATCATGGTCATGTGCGCCACCGACCGTCTAGGCTACGGCGATGACGACCTGGGCCTGAAACTGATGGTGAATTTTATCCGCACCCTCAAGGAAATGGGGCCTGCGTTGTGGCAACTGGTGTTTGTGAACAACGGCGTCAAGCTGACCATCGGCGGGTCTCCGGTGCTTGAAGATTTGCGCGCCTATGAGGAAAGCGGGGTGGTCATCCTGGTGTGCGGAACCTGTCTGGAGCACTTTCGCCTGCTGGAACAAAAGCAGGTCGGACAGACCACCAACATGCTGGATATCGTGACCGCCATGCAATTGGCTGATAAAGTTATCAATATATAAATTAAGTCTGGGATGCACTTCATATAATTTGGGGCGAAGAGTTAAGTGTAAAGTTTTAAGTGTAAAGGGAGGCTTTCAGTCGATCACTCTCTATGCTGCATCTTTTGGCTAGTAGGGTGGGCATCGCCCACCATTGTCTTGTGTTGATCACTTCGTGATTGGCCGTGTTCAGCGTTTGAACGGTATGGTCGATCTGGTGTCTATCCAATCGCTTGGGGTGGGATCAGTGCAAGAAACCGATGATGTGTTTGCGGGGATAATGGTGGGCAATGCCCACCCTACATTCTATGTTGCACCTTTTGGATAGCAGCCAGTAGGGTGGGCATCGCCCACCATTGTCTTGTGTTGATCGCTTCGTGATTGGCCGTGTCAGCGTTTCAACGGTATGGTCGAACTGGGTGTCTATCCAATCGTTTGGGTGGGATCAGTGTCAGAAACCGATGATGTGTTTGCGGGGATAGTGGTGGGCAATGCCCACCCTACATTCTGGACTGGCACGGAAGAGGTGATCCGGCCGGGAGTGCCTCCTTTAACACTTAACACGAAACCGGGTATTCAAATTTTTTGTTGTGTGTTTTGGCTACGGCGTGATAGGTAGCACGCGTTTATAACAGAACAATAACAGCATCCGTTCCATCGGGTGCCTGAACTATTAAGGGACTTAAAGGAGTCAACCATGGCATCGAAAACCCGCAAGCTGAAGATTATCCGCAAAAACAAAGATACCGCCCACAAGGCCAATCGCAAAGCTGAAGCGAAAAGAATTGCGAATAACTACGCGGTCCTTGAAAAATTGGCCAAGGAACAGTAGTTTGTTTAACTGACGCGTTCTTCGCCAAGCCGGTGTAACCGCCTTGGCGCAAGCGAGGCGGATGGGGCGGAAAATCCCGGAAACTGACTCCGCCTCATCCGAGCGTTTCGCCGGGAAGCGATCCGGGCAGTGTTGACGCGTTGTCCGACCGGCTGGCGTGGACAGAAAGCCTGAGCCCCATAGACTGCCCATCTCACGTTCGTATACGTATGATCCCCGCTGTTTTTAATAGATCTTTTGACTTAAGGTCCTTTTCATCCTAACTTTGGAAAAATCCATTCCAAGTATTGGAAAAATGATGAAACGATTGCGCAATCGCCTTTATCGCTTTTTCATCCAAGATGCCACTTCCCACTGTTATGATAACTGTCTGAGGTATTTTCCACCGCAATCCACAATCCTTGATGTCGGCATCGGTAACGGCACCATGATCCCCGATTTTCACCCGGTCATACGGGATAAGATGCTGACCATCGATGGGATCGACATCAACCGTCACTATCTCAGCCAGTGCAGCGAGTTGATCCGTCATTACCATATGGAAAACCACATCCACATCTATCATGAGGCCGTGGAACAATTCCGGCCTTGCACCCCCTGCCGTTATGACTACATCCTTTTCAGCATGAGCTTCATGCTTTTCCAGGATCAGCAAGCGGTGCTGGACCGCGTCCGGGAGTGGGTCAAGCCCGGCGGCCACCTGGTTTTTTTCCAGACCATATTCCGCGACCACTCGACTTTTCTGGATTTCATCAAGCCCAAACTGGTGTATCTGACCACCGTGGATTTCGGGACGGTGGTGTATGAGGGGCAGTTTCAGGATTTTTTGCGGAAAAACCGCTTGCGCGTTGTCGAGGATATCATGATCAAAAAAGCGTGGCATCGTGGAGAGTACCGCATGATTGCGGCATCGCCATCCGCATAGCGGATGCCTGGGCGACCTGTCGACCTTCGATGATGTAAAAAAGATCCAAAAATCTGGTTTTGCACTTCGCTCCAGTAAGACACAGGCAAGGTATGGGGTATCATAAAAAGGTTACGTTGTCATTTTTAGAACCTTTAACAAAAGCATGCACGTAAAAGCGTGCAACCACGGGGAGGTGAGCATGTCAAATCGACAGAATGCCTCCCTTTACACTTTTAACTTTATACTTAACACTTCGCCCATAATCACGGGAGCGGAGTGCATAACCAGATAAAAAAGGGCCTCCTTGCGGGAGGCCCTGGTCTTACGTGTAAATCAATTCAGGCGCTCAACGATCCTGCGGTTTGGATTCCTGCCAGCGCTTGTACTCCTGCCAGCGTTGCCAATCACGAAACTCTTCATAATCGGCGCTGTTCTGTCCGCCGGACTGCTTCCACTGCTTAAACTCCTCGAAGGCCTTTTGATCCTTGCGCCACTCCTGAAATTCGCGGAACTCGGCCTCTTCGGCGCTTCCAGGGGCCGGCGGCGTTGCCATTTGGCGGGCAGGCGCCTCAACTTTCCTGGAATCGTCATAGAGCTTGAATTCGCCCTTTTCTCCGGAGAAGAGGCCCGGTCCTTTGGGGATCTCGTTGTCGGAGTGGTATTCAAAAGGCTTGGGAGCGGCGCACCCCATGAGCAGGGCCGCGCCGGCCACCACTAGAATCGTTTTGAGCGTGAATTGTTTTTTCATGATCGAACACCTTGATAGATATTACTAGAATTTAATACGCGTACCGGCCATGGCCACCTGGATGTCCTCAGGGTCCGGACCAGCAGCCGCATCCAGCATGTAATGACGATAAGCGGCATAGAATTCAACCGGTTTCCAGGGATTGACCACGTAGGCCACGCCCCAGTTGGAGGAATCTTCACCATCGAGCCTCAAATCAGAGGTCATGCCGTATTCAACCGACACCGCATGAATGTCGAACTTGTAACCGACTTTGCCCATCCAGGTGGTGGCGTCGTCTCTGCCGGGGGCTTCGAGTTCACGGGTGCCGTATGATGCCGTGAGGTTCAAACCGAACGGCGCCAGCCAGGAGATCGATCCAGCCAACTGGTAATCCGTGGCGGCACTGCGATCTTCGGGTTTGGTGTAGCCGATGGCCGCAGCCAGTTTGCCATAAAACTCGGCCGCATACCACAGCGATGCATCCCAGCCGTCGCCGTTGGAAACACTGCCGGCCAACTGAAATCCGGCGAAAAGCGGCGTGTTGTAGCGCAGACGTTCGGTACGGCTCAACATGCCGTCAAAGTTGTTGCGTGTACCGCTGATTGTGGTGCCAAAATCGGTGCCATCGTCATTTTGCCAGGCGAACGATCCACCGGTGGCATTGATATCGGAATAGGTGACCACGGCCGTGCCGGACAGGTCGACTTCAGCCGTGTTGTTGGCGGCGCTGTCGCCTTTGCCGATTTCGAATTTACCGAAGGCGGTATCGAAGTAGACATTCATCCAACGATCGTTCCATTCAAAATCGCCATCGTCTGTTTGGGCGATGGTGACAAAATTGGAAGCGTTTCTCTGGGCTTCCATCTCGAACTGAAAGCCGGCCGTGACCGCGCCGAACTTCTCCGATCCGGTAAACCGGAAGCGGGTCGACGAGCTGTCGTTGTCGGCCACGAAAAAATCGTCTTCGTCGCCATCGTCGGCCCACATCACCATCTGGTTGATCTGACCGGACACTTTGGCTTCAAGGGCCATGGCCGGGCTGAAGGCACCGAGCACCAGGCACACGGCTAACAGAGCTGCCAAACAATAAGCTTTCTTCATGTGTTTCCTCCTTAAAAAGTGAACTGATAAAAAAAGTCATTCGAACTGCAGTATATATTCCACGAACACGGGCCGGGGGGCTCAACCGGCCGGTCGTATCCGGTTCGTTGCCTTTCGAAATGCACTTTGGTCGCCAAACCAAGTGGTGGGACTATAGCGAAGTCGAGGTGAGTTGTACACTAGCGTTTCGTTAAAATTGTGTTCAAGATAATAAATTTTTATAGATGCGAGACAGGCGGTATGTCAATTTATTGAATTCAAATCATATTCTGTATGCGGTCCATTTTGTGGAAAGAGTCTTTATTTACGCTTGTTCGTCGCCCGCCAGAATGTAGGGTGGGCATTGCCCACCACTATTGCCTGCAAACAACACCATCGGTTCTGACATTGATCCCGCCACGCGATTGGATAGACACCGGATCGAACATAGCGATGACACGGCCAATCACAGAGGCGATCGACATAAGACAATGGTGGGCGATGCCCACCCTACCTGGCTGTATGCGGTCCATTTTGTGGAAAGAGTCTTTATTTACGCTTGTTCGTCGCCCGCCAGCCGCCCAGGGAACTGTAGGTGGGGCGCAGCACCTTGCTGACGTCGCGGGCCTGCTCGATGACATAAAAGGCGTTGGGGTCTGTCGTGCGCACATGCGGCAGGATCCATTTCAAATCCCGGCGCCGGCAGGCAATGTAGAGTTCCTCCACGGGTCCGGTCATGCCCTCGCCGTGAAAGACCGTGACGGGCTGGCCGAACTCGCGCAGCGAATCGGAGAGCAGCTTGCCCGCATCGCGCGTGATTACCCTGAGGATGATCAACCCGAAAGCCAGTTTGCGTTCGACAAGGATGCCGACCACATTTCCGGTGGCATACCCGAAGGCGTAGAAGACCACCAGGATCGGCTGGTCCTTCACCTGGTTGATGACTGTGCTGGCCACCAGCACCCAGAGGGTGATCTCGAAAATGGCCAGAAAAAAAGCGATCACCGTGCGGCCCTGCACTGTGATGATCGTGCGTACCGTGCCGATGGATACATCGCAGATCCGGGCGACGAAGATCACCAAACCGGTGATCAGAATATGTGTGTCGAAAGTGTCTATCATAACTCTCCGAACCGGAGACAAGTCTCCCATTGGCGAAGTGTAAAGTTTAAAGTGTGTCCGCCTGGCGCGAACTGCATAGCCATATTCTGAAATTCGGATACCTATCCCGTTTTAGCCCGGTCGTATTGCGCAGGCCATTGGATATCTTCGCCGAGGATGCGGGCGGCGTGCAATGGCCAGTATGGGTCGCGCAGCATTTCGCGGGCCAGCAGAACCGCATCGGCCTGCCCGTTGCACAGAATCTGCTCGGCCTGCACCGGGTGGGTGATCAGGCCGACCGCCCCGGTGGCGATGTGCGCGTCGCAGCGGATGGTCTCGGCAAAGGGCACTTGGAAACCAGGGCCGATTGGGATTCGAACATGCGGCACCAGTGCGGCGCTGGAGCAATCGATCAGGTCGACGCCGATCGTTTTGAGTTTGCGGCACAACTGGATGGATTGGGCCAGATCCCATCCGCCGTCCGCCCAGTCGGTGCAGGAGATGCGCACGAACAGCGGCAGGTGGTCCGGCCAGCGTTTGCGTACGCGCTCGGCGATCTCGAGTGGCAGGCGCATGCGGTTTTCAAGCGTTGCGCCGAACGCGTCCGTGCGCTGGTTCGAGAGCGGCGACAGGAATTCGTGCAGCAGATAACCATGGGCCATGTGCAGTTCGAGGACCTCGAAGCCGGCCTGCAGGGCGCGGTCGGCGGCGGCATCGAACTGGTCGGCCACTTGGGCGATGTCGGCGGCGCTCAGCGCGCGCGGCACAGGGGCGATGGCATCGAAGGGGATCGGGCTGGGCGCCAGCGGCTGCCATCCACCGGCACTTTCATCGAGCGGGCGCCCGGCACGCCAGGGGGCGTCGGTCGAGGCTTTGCGTCCCGCATGGGCCAGTTGGATGCCAGGGACGCAGCCCTGGGCTTTGATGAATGCGGTGATGCCTGTGAAAGCCTGCGTATGGCGGTCGGACCACAACCCGCTGTCCCAGGGCGAGATGCGGCCCTCGGGGCTGACTGCCGTGGCTTCGACGATCACCAGGGAGGCACCGCCCACGGCCCGGCTTCCCAGATGGACCAGGTGCCAGTCATTGGCAAGGCCGTCCTGGCTGGAATACTGGCACATGGGGGAGACGAAGATTCGATTTTTGAAGGTAATGGATCGTAGCGTAAAAGGGGAAAAAAGATGGCTCATCGGCGCTCCTTTAAATCCTTCTTTGATCATTGATTCGTACGTGCGCCCGCGCGCGGCGCACGGTGGGCCATTTTTTTCCTTCAACTGTCTTCTTTTCTGATATCCACTTTGCCCCTGAGTGATTTGCGTTGTCCGTGCCGGGTTTTTGAATCCAGGCGCTTGCGGCGCGCGCTGCGGCTCGGCCGGGTGGCGCGCCTTTTTATGGGCGTGACTGTTACGGTCCTGACCAGTTGCTGCAGCCGTTCGAAGGCGTCCTGCCGGTTTTTCTCCTGTGTACGGTGCTGCTGAGCCTTGATGACGATAACACCGTCTTTTGTGAGGCGGTGGTCGCTCAATCTCAGCAGACGCTCTTTGTAGATGTCCGGCAGGGAAGAGGCCCTCACGTCAAAGCGCAGGTGCACGGCTGTCGAGACCTTGTTCACGTTCTGCCCGCCCGCGCCTTGGCTGCGAATAGCACTGAGTTCGATCTCACTTAAGGGAATGGCCACTGTTTCGGTAATTGGCACCATTGTCGTCAGCCCGTTTTTGGCCCATTTGGTCTGTTGGTCTATATGAATTTACCCCAAATACACCGTAATCACGTCGTTGCGCGCATTGACGTGCTGGATGGTGATCTGGATCAGATCTTCCGGTTTTAAGGTGACGTTGTCGGCACCGGACAATTGGCACTCGATCATGTATTCGGGAATAAGGATCACGTAGCCTTCGCGGCGTTTGTTCAGGACAAGCGCCTCGTACTTCTTGCCAATGCGGCCTTCCAAGTATTTGAGCATCCAGTACCGGTGCCGGCGGGACTGGAGGCGTCCAACCAAACTGATCGGTTCGGTCAGGGCGGCAATCAGAAAATCCATCTCCTTGCGGTCGTAGGCTTTTTCCAGGCCCATGGCCGCGCGCAGTTGCCGCTGGGTGACCAGGTCAGTATATTTGCGGATCGGCGAGGTGCAGGTGACATAAGCGGGAACGCCCAACCCGGAATGGGGTTCGGGGGCGCTGCCCAGCATGAAACGGTTGATCTGGCGACGCTGCATCCAATTTTGGAAAAGCGATCCCTGGTTGTTGTCGAACAACCTTTCGCGCGGCGCGGCTTGGGCGCGGAAAATCGCCGGCAGATCGCGTTCGGCCAGAAAGCGGGCAGCCAGGCTGTTGGCCAGTATCATCAGTTCGGCCACCAGCAGGTGCGATGGGCTTTCACGGTCCACACGCGAGACGACCGGCTCCCCGTTGGCGTTCAGCCAGATATTGATTTCGGGCAAATCGATGATCAGGGCCCCATCGTTCGAACGACTCGTGCGATAATGCCCAGCAATTGTGTGCAGGGCCTGAATGGTCGGGTTGCTGACGGCCATGTCGTCCACATCCTGGTAGGTCAGCTGGTCTTTGACGCGGATCAGGCTGGGGACGATTTCAAAGTCGCGGATGCGCGCCTGGGGCGAGATGGTTATCAAGGTGCTGATGGCCGGCCGGTCTTCACCCGCCCTGAGACTGCAGGTGCCCAGAGCCAGGCATTGCGGCAGCATGGAAATGCGCAGGTCGGGCATGTAAATAGAGGTGCCGCGCGCCCGGGCTTCCTGATCGACAGGGGAGTCCTTGGTCAGATAGTGGCCCACGTCCGCGATATGGATGCCGAGCACGAAATCCTCGCCCTGGGGTACCAGACTGATGGCATCATCGAAATCGAGCGTAGACGGGCCATCGACGGTCATCAAGGGAAGATCGCGCAGGTCACGCCGGTCGCCGACGTGTGGGGGTGTGCGGCAGAGGGTCTCGGCATGTTTTTCAACGACCGGCGGCATTTGAACACGGATATCGTGGCGCAACAGATCTATATTTTCATTGGGATCCCACACCCCGATCTTTACCAGAAAGGTGAAGATCGCCGAGGGCGATGCCGTGCCGGCTTTTTTCAAAATACCGCGGGCCATTTCCCGGTGGGGACTTTCTTTATCGTGCAATTCGTAGGACACCAGAATGCGTATGATCGCCTCTTTTTCAGACGGCGCAACCGCGTCCTGCCCCTTGAGAACCTTTTGCATCCAGATACCGCCCTGATCGATCAGGCGCGCTTGGCGCTCTACCTTTTCGCGGGCGGCCATAATCTGTTCGACTTTGTCGGCCGAGTGAGGAAAGAACTGGTCGGAGCTGAACTTGAAATAGAGCCGGTCGTTGAAGAAGGCGCGAATCACGGCCGATTCGTGATCGCCATTGGAATCCTCGGGAAAACAAAAAGCGGTCATGGTGGGCAGATCGACCCACTGCTGTTCGCTGTGCAGGACTTCCCAAAGGGTCTGGATATCGACCTGCCGGCTCAGATCCCTGCGGCGCGCGGCAATCTCCTTGAGAGTGGCCACCATTTTATCGCGCCCCAAAGAGGCCGGCAGACGCTTTTCGGACCGATGCGTCAGCCGTTCAGCCGAGATTTTGACCTCGCGATTGTTTTCGGTCAACAGCCGCAAACGCACGTTTTTAATGTCCAGAACAACGGCGCAGAAAATTTTCTGGCTGTCGATGAATTCAACCACTTGACCCGATTCCATAAAATCCTGTTCTGAGCCGGCTGCGCCGGAGTTGAAAGTGCAAAGTGTACCCATCCACAAAAGCTGTTTGATGCTCTGCCCTTCGGGATAGCGGCTGCGATATGCCTGGAGCCGTCTCCATTGATGGATTTTACCTAATTAACAACCCCCCCCGCCAATGTCAAATAGGCTGGTCCCTGCGTCTCCCGCACCAATGATTGGCCTGGGTGGTGGCTTTACACCCGCACCGGGCGACCGCCGGCCCCTACAGGTGAAGCCCCTCACGCGAACCACTGAATAGTCCTGCACCTGCTAAGCAATGGCGTTGACCCGACGCGCCATGCGCCTTATGGTATCGCCCATGAAAGCGGCCGATCTGATCATACCTTATTTCAAATCCCGCTGGCGCATTGTCGCGGTTGGGCTGCTGTCGCTGATTACAGTGGATTTTATGCAACTGATGATTCCGCGCGTGATCAAGTGGGCAGTGGACGATCTGACCTTGCTGCGCGTCGAGGGGTATGCACTGCTGCGTTATGCCGGCGCGATTGCCATCATGGGCGTGTGCATCGGTGTATTTCGGTATGTCTGGCGCCGCTGCCTGTTGGGTACGGCCCGTCATCTGGAGGCTGATCTGCGCAACCGGTTGTTGAGCCACCTGCAAACCTTATCCGCAAGCTTTTTCGATCGCAGCAAGACGGGCGACCTTATGGCGCATGCCACCAACGACATCATGCAGGTGCGCATGGCCACAGGCATGGGGCTGGTGGCCTTGAACGACGCCATCGTGCTCGGCGCCGCCGCCATCGGCTTCATGTTGTATATCCATGTCGAGTTGACCTTGTACGTGCTGATTCCCATGCCCTTCATCGTTTTGGCCTCTCGCCTGCTCGGCCGGCGCATGCACCAGCGATATCAGCAGGTCCAGGGCTCGTTTGCCGATTTGACGGAGACGGTGCGCGAGCGCTGCGCCGGGATGCACATGATCAAGGCCCATAATGAGGAGGCTGCCGCCATGGCGGCGGTGCGTGCGGTTTCCCAGGAGTATGTGGATCGCAACATGCGGTTGGTAGGGGTGACCAGCGTTTTTTTCCCACTCATGATGCTGCTGACCAACCTGAGCCTGGCGGCCGTTCTTTTTTTTGGCGGCCGCAAAAGCCTGTTGTTCGAAATCACTCCGGGTGATTTCGTGGCCTTTATCAGTTATCTGAACCTGCTCTCCTGGCCCATGATGGCGTTGGGCTGGGTGACCAATGTCATCCAGCGCGGGGGCGCCTCGCTGGAGCGTCTCAAGCAGATCATGCAACTGCAGCCGGCCATTGCGGACCCGCCAACCCCCACGGTCATGACCGCCGTAAAGGGTGCGTTGGGTTTTGAGCGGGTGCATTTCGCCTACGGCCAGGCAGATCGGCAGATGGTTTTGTCGGACATCAGTCTGCAGATCCAACCCGGCCGGATAGTGGGCATCGTGGGCCCCCCGGGAAGTGGGAAAAGCACGCTGCTGAGCCTGGTGCCGCGTCTGTATGATACGACCGGCGGGCGGGTGGTCATTGACGGGGTGGATGTACGGGACTGGGCCCTGGCCGATTTGCGCCGGCAGGTGTCCTATGTGCCCCAGGAACCTTTTCTGTTTGCCGGTACCGTGCGTGACAACATCATGTTCGGTTGCCCGCTGCGCTGTCATGACCGTTTGGATGCTGCCATTGCGGCAGCGGGGCTGCGCGAAACGCTGGCTGCCTTGCCGCATGGTTTGGACACGCGCGTGGGCGAAAAGGGCGTATTGCTCTCCGGGGGTCAGAAGCAGCGCATCGTTCTGGCCCGCGCCCTGCTGATCGATGCGTCGATCGTTCTGCTCGACGATCCGATCAGCCAGGTGGACACAGCCACCGCCGAGATCATCGTGGATGCCATACGCGCCATGGCCGGGCGCAAAACAGTGCTCGTGGTGTCGCATCGCCTCGCTGCGTTGCGTTTTGCCGATACCATCCTGACGCTGCAGGCGGGCCGGTTGGTCGAATCCGGCACGCACGAGCAATTGCTGGCCCAAAAAGGGTATTACGCGCGCGTGCATGCCTTGCAGGAGTTGGATCATGCGGTCTGATTACGGATACAGCGAGGAGGTTCACTTGGGCAGGCCCCACGACCTGCGCCTGCTCAGCAGACTGCTGCCCTTCCTGCTGCCCTACCGGCGCCTGTTGATGGGGTCGGTGGCATTGGTGGTGGCCTTGACGCTGCTCAACCTGGCCTTGCCCTATTTCAGCAAAATCGTCATTGACCGCTACATCGTCCCACAGCGCAGCGGACCGCTTGAGAACGACCGCGACGGCACGCGCCAGGTCCGTTATCTGCAGGTGGACCTGCAAGACGAAAAGGTCCGCGACGTCATCGCGCGTCATGGCAGCCTGTTCACGATCGATAATGGGCAGGCGCATATTGCCTATGAGGATCTTGCGCGTCTGCCCAAGAACGATCTGGCAGCCTTGCGGCACGACGATCTCGCAAGCCTGGTATGGGTGGTGTTGCTGTTTCTGGTGATTGTCGGGGCGGATTTCGGCCTGACGTTCCTGCAGCGCGTCATTATGGAAAAGGCCGGTCACCGGGTGATGCACGATTTACGCGTGCGCATTTTCGACCATATCCAGCAGCAGAGCATGGCATTTTTCACGCGCCAGCCGGTCGCACGCCTGGTGACGCGGGCCACCAACGATATCCAGAACATGCACGAACTGTTCACCACATTTGTTTCCATGGTTTTCAAGGATATCTTCATGGTACTCGGCATCGCCATAGTCATGCTGGTGCTGGACTGGCGCCTGGCCATATCCGCTTTTGCCGTTCTGCCGGTGGTGGTCTGGACGGCAATGCAGTTTTCCGCGCGCGCGCGCGACATCTTCCGTGCGTTACGCGTCAAGGTGGCCGAAATCAACGGGCGCATGGCCGAGACGATTGACGGGATCAAGCCGATTCAGGCCTTTACCCAGGAACACCACAACTACGAGCGTTTTGCCCGCCTGAATGCGGAAAATTATCGGTTGGGTATGCGCGAGATCCATGTTTTCGGCCTGTTCATGCCCATGATCGAGGTGTTGGGTATCATCGCTTCGGCCATCATGCTTTTGTATGGCGGCCTGCAGGTGCTCAAGGGCAACATCACCCTGGGAGTGCTGGTGGTGGCGCTTTCCTATTTGCGCATGTTTTTTCGGCCGATGCGCGATTTGGCCGAGAACTACAATGTACTGCAAAACGCCATGGCTTCGGCCGAACGTATTTTCGGCCTGCTGGATACGGATCAGCGCCTGCCTCAGGTCGCTGCCACCGCGGACGGCGACCATCGAAAGCCGCCTGTGCTCAGGTCGCTGGCGCTGGACAATGTGTCGTTTGCCTATACGCCCGGAGAATGGGTGCTGCGCGATATCTCATTCGAGGTGCCCCACGGTCAGACCGTGGCCCTGGTCGGTCCGACCGGTTCGGGCAAAACCAGTGTGCTCAACCTGATCCAGCGGTTTTATGACCCGTCCCGCGGACAGGTGCGCTTTAACGGCACGGACCTGCGTGAGTGGGAGACGCCCCGCCTGCGAGCGCTGATCGCTTTGGTCACCCAGGATCCGGTGCTCTTTACCACCACCGTGCGGCGTAACATCTTTCCGGACCCGACTGGCGTTGACGAAAGCACGGTGGCCGGCGTTGTGGCCGCGGCCGACTGCGCGGCCCTGATCGACCGCTTGCCACAAGGGCTGGACACCGTGCTCGAAAAAGGCGGGGTAGGGCTGTCCAGCGGCGAACGGCAGTTGATCACCATCGCTCGGGCCCTGGCGCGCGATGCGCAGTTGATCCTGCTGGACGAGGCTACCTCCTACATCGACTCCCAGACCGAGCAGGCCATATTCCGAGCCCTGCGCAACTTGATCGCCGGCCGCACCTGCGTCATCGTCGCGCATCGTCTTTCCACTGCGCGCATGGCCGATCGCATCATCGTTCTGCAGGAAGGCCGCCTGGCCGAGATCGGCACCCACGATCAGCTCATGCACCGCGAAGGCCTTTACTGGCGACTGTATCAGCAGAGCGATCATGCAACCTTCAGTGACGGAGATCCGGAATATATCCCATCCGATCGAATCCCCCTGCTTAAGCTTTAACTTCTGGCTATGCACTCCGCTCCAGTGATTATGGGCGAAGTGTTAAGTGAAAAGTGTAAAGTGTAAAGGGAGGTATTCTGTCGATTGACATGCTCACCTCCCCATGTCGAACGCTTTGACGTGCATGCTTTTGTTAAAAGTTCTAAAAATGGACAACCTAACCTTCTTATGACAATCCATACTTGTGTCTTACTGGAGTAAGTGCATAACCAGGTTCAACTTTCGGGTTTCAAACGCCCGGATCACCTCACTACGTGCCAATCCCGAAAGTTGCATTACTGAGATGAGGGCCAAGCCCCCTATGCGGTTGCCCGGTGTTCCGGCCGCGTTTGCGCTTGCAAATACATAGGCCGTCATGTTAATAGGCCGGTGATTCGAAACCCTGCTGAAGTGAAAGGATCTATCTTTAAATTCTCGGTTCCATTCATGATCCTTTTAATCCATAAACTGGCGCCTTTAAATTCACACGTCACTCCCACTAAAAATCAGTAAAAGGAGGTTGGATCAATGGCTTACGATGCGACAAAAATGGCCGACTGGCAGATTTCCGAAGAAGCGGAAAAGAACATGCCCACGCCCGATCAATGGCGTGACAAGCTCGGATTGCAATCCGATGAAATGCTGCCCATGGGCCGCCTGTCCAAAATCGATTTTCTGAATGTGATCAATCGTCTGAAAGACAAGCCGGACGGCAAGTACATCGAAGTGACCGCCATCACACCGACCCCGTTGGGCGAAGGTAAAAGCACCACGTCGCTGGGATTGATGGAAGGCTTGGGCGCGCGCGGCAAAAGCGTCGGCGGCGCCTTGCGTCAACCCTCGGGCGGCCCCACCATGAACGTCAAAGGTACGGCGGCCGGCGGCGGCAATTCGCTGCTGATCCCCATGACCGAATTCTCCCTGGGCCTGACCGGCGACATCAACGACATCATGAATGCCCACAACCTGGGCATGGTCGCCATGACTTCGCGCATGCAGCATGAGCGCAACTACAATGACGAGCAGCTGGCCCGTTTGACCGGTATGCGCCGTCTGGACATCGATCCGACGCGCGTTGAAATGGGCTGGATCATCGATTTTTGTGCCCAGGCCTTGCGCAATATCGTGATCGGCCTTGGCGGCCGCACCGATGGGTACACCATGCAAAGCAAGTTCGGCATCGCCGTGGGTTCCGAGCTGATGGCCATTCTGGCTGTGGCCACCGATCTGGCCGATCTGAAAGAGCGTATTAACAACATCACCGTTGCCTTTGACAAGAGCGGCAAACCGGTTACCTGCCGCGACCTGGAAGTGGGCAACGCCATGGCGGCCTTCATGCGCAACACCATCAACCCCACCCTGATGAGCACGGCCGAATATCAGCCTTGTCTGGTGCACGCCGGCCCATTCGCCAACATCGCCGTGGGCCAGAGCTCGATCATCGCCGACCGCGTGGGTCTGAAACTGTGGGACTACCATGTCACGGAATCGGGTTTTGCCGCCGATATCGGTTTCGAAAAATTCTGGAACGTGAAATGCCGCTTCTCCGGTCTGAAACCGCATGTTTCCGTTCTGACCACCACCGTACGCGCTCTGAAGATGCATGGCGGCGGCCCCAAGGTCGTGGCCGGCAAAGCCCTGGACGAGGCCTACACCAAGGAGAATCTGGCTCTGGTGGAAAAAGGCTGCGAGAACATGGTCCACATGATCGGCATCATCCGCAAATCCGGCATCAATCCGGTCGTGTGCGTTAACCGGTTCTATACCGATACCGACGCTGAAGTGGCCTTGGTCAAGAAGGCGGCCGAAGCAGCCGGTGCCCGTTGTGCCGAGTCCAAGCACTGGGAAAAAGGCGGCGAAGGCGCCCTGGAATTCGCCGATGCCGTTATCGATGCCTGCAACGAAACGAACGACTTCAAATTCCTCTATCCGTTGGAGATGAAACTGCGCGACCGCGTGGCCACCATCGCCAAGGAAGTGTATGGCGCCGATGGTGTGGATTGGTCGCCGGAAGCCAATGCCAAAGCCGATATGCTTGAAAAAGATCCCAAGTACGCCGACTTTGCCACCATGATGGTCAAGACCCATCTGAGCTTGACCCATGATCCGGTCAGAAAGGGCGTGCCCAAGGGTTGGCGGCTGCCGATCCGCGACGTTCTCATCTACTCGGGTGCCAAGTTCCTGTGCCCCTGCGCCGGCACCATCAGCCTGATGCCTGGTACCGGGTCCAACCCGGCCTTCCGCCGCATCGATGTCGATCCGGCCACCGGCAAGGTAAGCGGCCTGTTCTAAGCAAAAACAAGCAGTGATGCTTGACGGTAACGCCCCGGCTTCGGCCGGGGCGTTTTTGTTTCTACCGGCGGTCCGCTGCATATCCTGGGTTGCGCTAAATACAGCCAATGTCTTTTGGCCGAAATTTTGCATTGCCATACATGCCCTTGTAGGCAGATCTTTATGTGCCGGATAAAAGGTGTTGGTGAGGGGCTTTGACGTGGGTTTTATCCACGGTCCGGCCCCGGTCGAATGTCAAAAATGTGACGACCCTATCATTGCGGCGGCCAAGCTGCTGTTGACTGTTGGATGACCGATAATGGAAAAGATCCGCATCACCGCCGTTGAAAAAAACATCACCAACTGCACCGTCGAGACCTTCGAAACCATGCTTTCGATGCCCCTGACAAAAGTGGGCATGGTGACCGATGAAGGTTTGAACGATAAGCGCCTGGTCGGCGCCGTCCATTTTGCCGGCGAGGTGGTCGGTACGATGAGTCTGCATGTCAGCGTGGCGTTTGCGACCCTGATCACCACCGCCATGCTGGGTGTCGAGGAGAGCGAAATCGACGGTGAGGAGGAGGTCAAGGATGTCCTGGGCGAACTGGCCAACATCATCAGCGGTAATTTAAAAAGCGAATTTTTGGACAATGATCTCTCGTGCGTCATCTCCACGCCCTCGATTACGCGCGGTTCGGATTTCAAGATCGAGCCCAGCAAGATGGGCGAGCTGCACAAGTGGATTTTCAGGTACAAAAAACACGAAATCATCGTTGAGATCACCCTCAAGGAAGATCTCGGCGCCAAAGCCGAAATCGCCGGCATTGCCCTGCTGGACAGTGTTGCCGTCAGCGCCAAAGTCAATTCGGTCGATATCCCCACCACCGTGATCAACAGCGTGATCGATGTGTTCTACACCATGCTGTCCATGGAGACTGAAAATATATCCGCAGTGCCGCCCGGGTTCGTGGAGGGTAACCGCACCGTGGGCACTGTCAGTTTTGCCGGAGATGTCCAAGGGCTTTTCAATATTCAGGTCAACTATGATTTCGCCCGTATCATGACTGCCGCAATGCTCGGCATTGATGAAGACGAGATCGAAAGTGAAGAAGAGGTCTTCGATGTTTTGCGGGAGTTGAGCAATATCATCGGTGGCAACCTGAAATCGGCCTTCGTCGACGTGGGCCTTTCCTGTATGCTCTCCACCCCGTCGATCACGAGCGGCAAAGATTTCAAGGTGGAATCCCTGAACATCATCAAGACGCAGCGGTTCCTCTTCGCTTGCGGTGGCAGTACCATTATTGTGGATGCGGGCATCAAAAAAGATGAGGGGGGCGACGGCCGGAGTTCGGCCGGCAAGGAGGCGCAAGGGCAGGCGCCGGAAGACACCGAGGACGAACTGCGCAACCTGAGTTTGATCATGGAAATCCCCATCGAATTGACCGTCGAGATGGGAAGAACCCAAAAACGCATTCAGGATGTACTCAAGCTGGGTCAGGGATCTGTGGTCGAACTGGCCCAACTGGATGGCGAACCCGTTGATTTGCTGGTCAATGAAACATTGATCGCCAAGGGTGAAATCGTCGTGGAAAAGGAAAAATACGGTATCCGTATCGTCGAGATCGTCAGCCGCACCGAGCGCGTCAAGAGTTTGCGGTGAGCCCATAGTGGCCTTTTCCGGCACGGGTGCGGTGTGGTCGGATGACTTTTCAGACACCATTGTTATTTTTCGGGTTTCCGCTTAGGTTGGTATGAAAGGGATGATAGACACCATGTCCAAAGATAAAGTCATCTCAATCGAAGAACTGGACGACGCGCTGCGGATGATGTTGCGCAATGTGATGCGCATGGCCCCGGAGCGGGATCAAAAGGATGTTGCGCTGCAAAGGCTCTTGGCCTTTCGCCTGCGAACGGATGGTGAAAGCGCCACGCGCGAGTATCTGATGCGTAAAATCCGAGACATGGTTCAATGCCGCTATAATGGACGTCTCTACGATTTTCTGAAAAATGACCAGCAATCCAGGTTTTGTTAGATGCCAATAGCAGGGGGCATTGCCCACCACCACGCTACTACAACACCATCGGTTTCTGACACAGTCCATCCAAGCGGTTGGGTAGACACTGGCGGTAACATAGCGATGAAGCGTTGAACGACCAGTCCCAGAGACGATCAACATAAGACAATGGTGGGCAATGCCCACCCTACTGGCTAAATCTCATGGCTGACGTGGCCCGGACCACCCACCCGGATCACCTCCTCCGTGCCAATCCCGAAAACCAATAGTCACTGGGGCGAGCTGGATACCCAAATTCCGGATTATGGTTTCGCAGTTCGCTCCAGTAAGACAAAGGTATGCAGTGTCATAAGAACGCTGTAATTTTTAGAACCAATAACTGCCGCAAGATCGGCATGCTTTGCGAATCCCTTCAATCCAGCGACTACCGTGGTGGGCAATGCCCACCCTACAACTCTGCTTTCAGGCGTTTGGTTTGTAAACCGCCCTTTAGGGATGCAGGTTAACCGCCATGGGGCGTAGGATCCCGAAATCTTCCTATCCAGGTAGGGTGGGCATCGCCCACCATTTATTTGCAAATGGTCATAGGTGATCTGTGGTGCTGATGGCTTTGAATGACACGGTGGCAGGCAACGCCCCGCCCATAAATGTTGATGACAAATCATGTCGGATTATCGCCGCGCCAATGCCAATGGTGCGACTTGCTTTTTTATCGTGCTAACTTAACCGGTGCCAGAAATTCCTCCTATGGTGGTGGGCAATGCCCACCCTACAACTTCATTTCATAACAGCACGCTACCTGCCAAGGTTTACATGCGATCGCCCTGTCCAATCCTCCCTTATCTATTGACATTTCGCGGGCATAGGATTAATTTCCTTTTCTTTTGCAATGTATTTTGATGTGATTTCAAATGCATGCACAGTTGACGAGGAAAAGGACCACGGGTATGCAACTGAGCGAACTGGGAAAAGGGTATTCGGCTGTGATCGAGCGGGTCGGCGGCAGCGGCGCCTTGCGGCGCCGTATTCTGGAAATGGGCATTTTGAAAGGCACACGCGTGTACGTCGAAAAGTATGCCCCCCTGAGAGACCCCATGGAACTCATCGTCAAAGGCGCGCATATTTCGTTGCGTGTCGAAGAGGCGGCTCAGATAACGGTCCGCGAAGTGGTTGCGGGAAACTTTCATGGCTGATAGCACGCTGACCATCGCCCTTGCGGGCAACCCCAATTCAGGCAAGACCACTATCTTCAATGCAATCACCGGTACGCGCCAGAAGGTAGGCAACTGGCCTGGTGTGACCGTGGAGAAAAAAGAAGGTCTGGTCGTCAAAAACGGCTACCAGCTCAAAATTGTCGACCTGCCGGGAACCTATAGTCTGACGCCCTTTTCGATCGAAGAGATCGTTGCACGCAATTATATCCTGGACGAATCGCCGCATGTGGTGATCGCCATCATCGATGCATCCAATCTGGAGCGTAGCCTTTACCTGGCCACGCAGCTGCGTGAGCTGGATTGCAAAACCGTCTTTGCTCTCAACATGATGGATCAGGCCCAGACCAGGGGTATCAAGATCAATGCTGCCAAATTATCCGAACTGCTGGATGTGCCGGTCGTTTTCACGGTCGGCAACAAGGGCAAAGGCATTGACGAGTTGCTGACGGCTGCCATCGAACTGGCCCTTTCCGAACGGCAGGTCACTCAAAAGCGCAAAGTGCGCTACAATCTGGAGATTGAAAAGGCGATTGCCGCGCTCGAGCAGGTCCTGACCGATCCCGGCTTGCCGTATGATCCCCGTTGGACCGCCATCAAACTTATCGAAGACGATGGCATCATCAAGGAGCGCCTGACGGCTGTTGCCGGCGACAAAGCGCCGGCGTTGCTGGAGGCCGCCCAGCAGCAACGCATCTATCTCATGGACCGCTTCAGCGACGAGCCTGAGATCGTTACCACCGATGAGCGCTATGGTTTCATTTCAGGCATCATCAAGGAGGTTCTGACAACTTCTACGCTGCAGCGCGTGGATATTTCCCGCACGATTGATATGGTGTTGACCAACCGCTTCCTTGGCATGCCGATCTTTTTTTTCTTCATCTGGGCCATGTTTCAGGTCACCTTTACCGTAGGGGCATACCCGCAAGCGGGGATCGAAGCTGTTTTCGGCCTATTGGCCCAAGGGGCAGGCTATTTGCTCCCCGAGGGGATGATCAAGGATCTGGTGCTGGAAGGCATTATCAACGGCGTGGGGACGGTGGCGGTTTTTCTGCCCAACATATTGATCCTGTTTTTCTGTATCGCCTTGTTCGAGGATTCGGGCTACATGGCGCGGGCCGCTTTTTTGATGGACAAGATCATGCACCTGGTGGGCCTGCATGGCAAATCTTTCATCCCCATGCTGATGGGCTTCGGCTGCAATGTGCCCGCGATCATGGCCACGCGCACCCTGGAGAGCAAAACCGATCGCATTCTCACGATCCTGATCACCCCCTTCATGTCCTGCTCGGCCAAGCTGCCGGTGTACATCGTTCTGGCAGGCGGCTTTTTTGGTGCGCGGGCGGGTAGCGTGATTTTCGGGATTTATCTGACCGGTATCGTGCTGTCCATCGTGACCGGCCGTATCTTTCGTTCGACCCTTTTTCGCGGGGCCGATGCCCCGTTTGTCATGGAGTTGCCGCCGTATCGCATGCCCATGCTCAAAAGCCTCATGATCCACATGTGGGATCGCAGCAAGCTTTTCCTCAAGCGCATGGGCGGTGTCATCCTGATTGGTTCGATGGTCGTGTGGGGGTTGGCCAATTTTCCGCGCTCCGGCGATTTACAGGCCGCCTATTCTCAAAAAACCGCCTCGATCCAGGAGCAGTTCACGGATCGCATGGCGGACGCCGACGCCACTCGGAAGTCTGAATTGGCTCTGGAGCAGCAGGCCGTGCTGAGCGACTTGGAACGCGACCACAACGCCGAGCAGGCCTCCCGCTCGCTACTGGGGCGGCTGGGCCATGTCTTGGAACCGGTATTCCAGCCGATTGGGATCGATTGGCGTGGCGGCATCGCCCTGCTCAGTGGCTTTGTCGCCAAGGAGATCGTGGTCAGCACCTTGGGAGTGTTGTACGCGGTCACCGACGACCCGCAAGCCAATGCACTGCAAAGCGCCCTGCGCGCCGCGGGCATGACGCCGCTTGCCGCTTTGTCCATGATGGTGTTTGTGCTGCTTTACATGCCCTGCCTGGCAACGGTGGCCGCGATTCGCCGCGAAACCGGCTCGGTGAAATGGATGTTCTTCAGCATCGGATACACCACCTCGATCGCCTGGCTCATGGCCTTCGCGGTCTACCAGGGCGGGCGCCTGATAGGGGTCAGTTGATTTGTTGATTTGGTTAACCAGTTCGCTCAAGTGAAATCGGCGGCTACCATCTAACCATTCACGAAACTCACACCGCTTTGAAAATCCGCGCCAAATCGTTATCAATCACATAGATGCAGACCGCACGGGCCCCCTGCGGGGTGTAGCGGTATTTGCTGATCAGGTTGTTCATCAGGTACGTCACATCGTGACGAATCTTGCGGTCGTACGTTTTGAAACCTTTTTCACCGTAATCTTTGATGGCGCGCCGGAAGTTCTCATTTTCCAGAAAAGGTTCCAGCACGGTCTCCTTGATGTTGAAAATGTAGCGCTCGTTGAGCTTGTCGAACAAGGTGGTGCCGATCAGGCTTTTGGCGCCGCGCGGAACTTCCTGCGTGAGGGTACGTGTGGCGTATTCTTTCTGGACATCTTTGCGGAATCTCATTCGTTCCGTTTCCCGGGCATTGACTCCCAGAATCCTCAATTCAAACGACTTCAGATACTCTTCGGTGATCTCGATTTTGTCGCCGGTATAGGGACATTTTTCCGTGGACCCCACCTCAAAATTGATGGCGAACATGTAGTTTTGAATCTCGATGGCGATTTGTTCTTCATTGTAATAATACAAGGATTCTTTGACTTCCTGCAGTACGGAGTAATCGTACATGTGCAGGAGGGAATCCAAAAAGCCATCGGGAATGGACGCCCGCAGTTCCTTTCTGGAGCGGAAAAACTTGCACAGCGTGGACATGTCAATCAGGTTCTCCGGTTTGGCGAAGGCCGTATAAAACTCTCCGAAGATTTTGATGGCGTCACGGCCGGAAATGCCGTGTTTGCCTTCGTTTTCCGACTCTGAAATGATGCGCTGGCGTCTTTTGGCCGTCAGGTGCTTGCGATCCTCCTCGCTCAGCCATGTCGGGATGTAGCCCGTATAGATCTCCATTTTGAGCAATTGCAGGTTTTTATCGCAGAAACGATGGTATTTTTCCGGGTTGCCGATCCATTCCAGCAGTGCTTCAGAGCGCAGGCTCAGGCGCGATGCGATGATAACCCTGGCAAAATTTTGCAGCACGCGCGGCAGGAAAGCATCGTCGATGTGGCGTCCGAAGATGTCACGGTAAATGTCCACTTCCGTATTGTGATCGAGCACGTAAGAAATGTTGATATAGGCAATGCGATCGGAAAAAGACTGGATGTTCTGGATGTTCTTTTTGTCCTCCGGATTCATCAGGGCCATGAAAAGTGAACTGACATTCTCCTCGATATCCTGTACTTTGTGCACGCCTTCGGAAATAATGTTGTGCAGTTCTATCAAACGATCGATGTTGTGGGATTTGATATCCATCAATGCATAAAGGCCATTGTTGGTTTTGGCATAACGCGAGAAGATGTAATGGACCTGGTTGCTGTCTCCGAAAATACGGTTGATCCTGTTTTGAAGCATTTCGTTGGTGACCACGACCTGTTTTAACGGCCGGTCGCCCGGATTGAAGACGCTGATGCCATTGCCCAACCGTCGGTTGAAGGGATAGGGCTTGGCCCAGAGCATCTGCAGTACTTTGATGGGATCTTTGAGCCGCTGCAAAAGGGCATCGTACACAGAGCTGCAGATGGTGCAGGGCAGATCGCTGAAGACCCACTCATATTCCTTGTTGGTGAACAGGGTAAACTTGAAGGGGTCGTTTTTAAACAGATCATCGAAAAAAGCCCTTCGCCGCTGCTTGGGTATCATCAGCAGGGGATTGTCGTGGCTGGGGCAGAGAATGTCCAGGAACTGCTCCCGGGTTTGCTGCAGCATTCTTGATTTTATGCGGTCATACTGAATGTGCTGCGATTCTTTTTGCAGCTGAAACAACTTTTCCAGGATGGAAAAGGTTTCATCGCTGACCGCGGGCGCGCCGAAGTCGGCCGCATTGATCCGCCAGATCGTTTCATAGCGGCATCCATCTTCGGTATTGGCGTACTCTTCGAATTTGTTCAGCAGATTGTTGAGGAAGGTGCTCTTGCCGCATCCATGCGGGCCATCGAAAATATAGATCTTGTTCTGCTGAGCGCCTTGCCGCATGCTTTCGACCTGTTTGATCAGGCGATTGGCAAAAAGGCGATCCGCGAAAAAGGGATGATCCGAATCTTCGACAAACAGTCGTGTACAGTCGTAGTCCACATAATTGATCGTCTCAGGATCATCGGGGTACTCGTCCACGCCTGCTCCCACATACGCTTTGACCATATCGTGGAAGAACTGAAAGACATTCCGGATCATCGCCTGAGGTCGTTGGGTGACCTGGGTCAGAAATGTTTTAAAAGGAACCGGCCCCTGCTGTTCGATGGCGTTGGTGCCACGCTGAACCTGGGACAGCGCCTTTTCAATGTTGTCTAACTTATGAGCTGTTTCTTGCATAGGGTTCATTCTTCTGTCATTTCATCATACGCTGGGAGGACCACCGGGGTGGACCTTTTTTATGTTTTTAGGCACGGCGCCGTGCTGTCAGCGATTATTGCCGGCGAAACAGGCTCAGGCCAGGATGCGTCGGCTCAGCTTGCGCTCTTTCATGGTGTAAACCACGCGCTGCCATTGCGGTTTGGCTTCCGCGCCCTTGTCGCCAGCGGGCCGCGTGCGGTCGCCGCGCGTGGTTTTGGGCAGTACTTCATGGGTTTCCAGTTCAACGGGTGCGCCCCACAGATACTCGATGCCCATCAACGTGTTGGCAAGAAAACTCTTGAGCAGCGGTTTGTCTTCGAAACGGTGCACCAGGTAAAGTGTGTTGTTGCGGCGGCCGTTTTCTTCATCAATGGTGATGCTCGGCGGGTGGTACAACGAATCGAGCAGCATCTGGCGATAGTCGTCGCCTTTACGGCTTTTCACGTAATACTCCCAGACCATCCGGCTTTCGTTCAGGCGCCGGCCGGCGACGAACAGGTCGTAACGCGATACAAAATCCTGGCGGACGAATTGATTGATGAACGTAAAGTCACTCATGTTTTCCCTGACGGCAAAGACATACTCGCGGCCGCGTCTGGGCGCGGTGTCATAGGTCCGGCGTTGGTCGGCATTGCGCAGGCGCTCGAAGTTCCACTCCAAACGTCCTTTGTCTGCCTCTTCCTCGATGAAGTAGAACATGCGCATACCCAGGGCATAGGGATTCAGACCCACGCGCGGCATGGCTGTAACACCGGCGTTGACACGCGCAAAGTCAACCTCGTGACCGCTGATGCGGTCGTCCTGCAGAAAAAGGATTTCATGCCAAAAACTGGCCCAGCCTTCATTCATGATCTTGGTGCGTATCTGGGGCTGGAAGAACAAGGAGGTTTTGCGGATCACCTCGATGATGATTTTCATCCATTTGTTTTCTTCTTTGTTGAGGAAATCCGAATTTTCAAGGATGAACTGGACCAGATCCAAGGGCCGGGTAGCCTTTTTTTGTCGGTACTTGTGGTACATCGCCGTGAATTCGGGATAGCGGCGGTCCACTTCGGCAAAAAAGATGTCTTCGCACAGCTCGCCGCGCTCGGTAATGCATTGATTGTAGCGTTCGATTTCCTTGATGTACTCGGTCGTCCTGGCCTTTTTGACGCCTTGCAGGAATATGTCGAAGTAATAATCCAGGCGCAGTGAGTGCTGTGAGGTCGCAACCGGAAAAAGCCGGTCCAGTTCCGGAAAATAGCCGACCAGGTTGTCGATGCCGCGGCTGAATTCGATCACATAATCGACCCAGTGGCCGCGTTCGGAACGCAACTTTGTAAATACACGCTTGTCCGACAGCGCCTCGCCGGTAAAATCGTAATCCCAGGTATGCCGAAAGTACAAATTGTTCTGGAAAAAGTCGACGTGTCCCAGGACATGATAGAAAATCATCACATTGAGCCAGTCCGGATTGTTGTCATTGTAGTAGGAGATGGCCGGCCGCGTGTTGATGACGGTTTCGTAGGGATTGTCCGGATAGAGCTCGTAGCGGCCCTTGCCTTTGAGGACCTCCACATCGTGGACCCAGTAATCATAGAGGGTCGGAATCATGATTTTGGGAGACAGCTCCAGCAGATCGCGGTTGGTGACGATATACTCCAGCGTCTCATCTTCAAAACGCAGTCCCGCATCTCGTGCGCGCTCTTTGCAGCCTTCCATGATCTTCTTGGTATGTTGACTGATAAGTTCCATTGTTCCGTTTGCCCGTTGGGTGGTTGCCCGTATTCAGCTATAATATCTACTGAATCCCTGATCGTTGTTTTAGTCTGATTCGATGACTGCTCGATTGACGATCAACGACTTACCGAATTCAGGAACGATCTTGGGAGATCAGTTTGCGTATTCCTTCGATCAGACGTGATTCATCGGCATCGTCGCTCATGACATCCAGCCGGACCAGGTGCGGCGACTGCTCCAGCAGTCCTGATTTTTTGAGGTACTTTTCCACCTCGGTGGCACTGCCGGCACCGTGCTGGGCAATGGTGATGCCTACACGGTTGGCATGACGCAGCATGGTTTTGAGCTGCGGAATGGCCTCCCGGCCTTCGGTGTCCCAATCGTCGCCGTCTGTTCCGTGAAAGACATAGATATTGTAATCCTGGGCCAAGTTCTCTTTTTCGATAATTTCGTTGACCAGTTTGTAAGCCGAGGAAACCTGCGTCCCGCCAGCCACCTTGGAGTTGTAGTAGGTGTGAAAATCCGGGACCTCCTTGGCGGTTGTGTCGTGAAGCACAAAGCGCGTTTCCACCTGATTGGCATACTGATACAGCAGCCAGCTGTAGATGAGAACGTGCTGGGCGACCACCAGTTCGGTGGTCTTGCCAACCATGGAGCCGGAATAGTCGCGTACGAAGAAGACGACCGCCTGGGATTCGTAATCTTTTTCACGGCTCAGAATACGGTAGATCATGTCCTTGGGCGATATCAGGAAATCCACGGGGTTGATGTCGAAAATGTCCGGGATCCTGCCCAGGTGGATATTGGTTTCGACAATTTTGCGCAGGGTGGCCTTCTTGTCCAGGATCTGGCCGAAACCGCGATGACGGTCGGTCAGATCATAGGTAAAGCGCGACAATGACCGTTTTTTGCCTTTATCTTGCAAGTTGGGCAGTTCAAACTGCTCGGTGAGAATGCGTCCCAGGTCATAGGCCGACGATTCCAGCTCATGCTCCTCGCCTTCGCCTTGGCCTGGGCCTGCGCCGCTGCCTTTCTGGGAGGGGCGCACCGGCTCTTCGCCAATCACTTCGCCCTCCTGGCCCGACCCCGATCCGCCATTGGCCTGCTCCTCTTCCTGATCCTTGAAAGAGGGGTCATGCATCAGCTTTTCTTCGGTAGCGGTTGGCACAACCACGACTTTGTCCTTGCCGCCGCGGCCCGGCTTGATCATCCGTCCGACTCTGACCTTGCGCGGAAATCCGTCTTTTTCGCGTTGGCGATCCTTGGCCAGCAACTCGTCGATCGTGCGGATCTGGGTCGTATAATTATGGCGTGCCATGGACACGCCCTGCAGTACCTGCAAATCGAAGTAGGCATACAAACCGGGCGGCCGCGGAGGCGGCTCCGGCATCGCTTTATCGTGCGCTGCTGCTTCGAATGCACGGATTTCAGCCTGGATTTTATCTGCCATTTCGGAAGAAAGGCCCCGCCGCTTCAGTTGTTCATATATTTCCCACAGATCGCTCTTCATGCCATCTATTCCTGGTCTATTGTTGCTTCAGATGATCGTTGCTTCCGGTTACCTCTTTCATGTTTAACTTTCATCTTCCTGCGTGCAGAAATATTCGATGGTCTTCTGCGCGCACGTCCGGCAATAACCGAGTTTGTGCAGCATGGTGGTCACCATGCGGTCATAGAGTTTCTGGTTTTCTTCATTGGTGCGGTTGGCCAATGCCCCAATGAGACTGCCTGCGCCGGCAATGTCCGATTTGAGCCGAACGTCCGTCACCGCTTTGACCAGTTCCAGATTGTCCATGAAGTCATAGTTGGGATCGACGGATATTTTCTGGCCGTATATTTTGCGGATGGATGTTCGGAACGTATCGCGCTGTTCCTCGGTTTTCAGCCCGAGCCGTTCTTCCACGCTTTTGATGAAGCGGTCATCGATTTTAAGAGCGCGCAGTTCGCCGGTCTGAGGGTCTTTGTACTTCCACATTTTATCCGGCCCCAGGTTCTCGGCATCGGCTCCGATGATCATGTTCACATAATTGAGCACATCTTTGCGGATGGCCAGCGGCTCGTCCATGTAGGCGTTGAACATCTCGGTCATGATGCGTTCACGATAGAGGCTTTTCGCGATTTTCAGGTCTTCCAGGTACTTGGCGCGATCGTTGGGCTCGGTGACATAGTCGAGGATGATGCGTTCGATGGCTTTGAAGACATCATAGGCCACCATGCACTGCCCCTCATTGGTTTCCGAGCTTTCGGTGAGCAGTTGGATGGCGCGTCCGAGATTGCGCTGGCCCAATCCTTTTTGCCCGAATCTTTTGGTGATGTCCGTTTCCTGGTTGAGGGTATCGATCACCTCGGCCAGCGCTTTGATGCTTTTTTCGCCGGCAACCTCGCCGGCAGCCAGTTTCATGGTTTCGATCGGCGTCAGTTTTTCCGATCGCGGCAAGCGTGTGAGCACCGCGGTGGTCGATGCGGCATAATTCAGGTTGGGATCCTGATGCAGCGCCTCGCGCATCAGCGTCGTGCGAGCTTCGGTACCGATGGCGTAGCTGGTCAGTTCCTTCTGCATTTTGTAGTTGGTATTGTGCGACACGTAGCAGATCCGACAGCGATCCACGATAGGCGCTTCCTCCTTTTCGGCCAGGAAACGGTTGAACTCGGAATTGTTGCTGGTGGCGATGATCAGGGTATCGATCGGCCATTTATAGCCGTCGATTTCGATGCTGCGGTTCTGGATAACGCCCAGATAGACCTGCACGAGGTCTTTCTTGTTCTTGTAAATCTCGTCCGCAAAATGAATACCGCCACCGGCCACACGCGCCAGGGCGCCGCGGCGCAGATCGAAGCGGTAGGGATTGTTGGTGTCAGCGATGTGCAGCAGACGCTGGATTGATTCTTCGCCGAGCAGATCGACGGCCGAGGAGGTGATCTTGTCTTTGGCTGGATACTTGCCGGTAACAGTGCCCAGGCTTTCGGTCAGTGGCACTGGGATAATATCCACCATGGAAAGCATTTTATCCAGATCGCCGTCGGCATATTGGCGGATATCGTTCCAGATGTAACTGCTGCAGGCTCCCATCGGGCGGTAGTTATCGTACAATGTGTCGATAGCCTTGTCGCTGAAACCGATCTCGCGCGAAAGAAAAGCTTTGTTTTCATCCGGATCGTCGAACAGGTTCATGGCCAGGATGATCGGATCTTCATAGGTTTGGGATTCGATGAAGGTAAGCCTTCCATAATTCCCCAAGTTGTTCATGCCATTGAAGCGGAAGGTGTATTTACGGTTTTTAGGGTGTGTCAGAAAGGCGCGGTATTGGGCGCAGAGGAACTCGACAAAGAATGTTTTCCCATTGCCTGGTTCGCCGACCAGGACAAATGCCATTTCCTTGGACGAACCATTTTCGGCGGCATCCTTGACATAGGAAACAAAACTGTTGATTTCATCGTACATCCCGATCACATGTTTTTTACCGCGGCGGAAGATACTGAAATCGTAAGTGGTTCTGGCATTCACCACCACCTTTTCGATGTCTGTTTCCAAGACCATCCGGGCAACGCTCTGGAATGCATTTTCAAAGCTTCGTTCGCCCTCTTTAACAGCAAGACAGTGCTGGTGCAGCGGGGACGCGGATTGTGGTTGTGGTTTAGCCTGTGCTTTTTTGGCCATGATGCCTCCATTGGTTAAAAAAAGGTTGCAGACAGGACAAGCGCGTCCATCGATACGACGGGCGGAAGAGAAGCATGGCGACGTGGTGAGAGCGGGGAATTTCCTGAAAGGATTGCAAAATGTCGTGCACGCTTGAGATCTACATTACAATAATAGTGTCGAGTCTTAGGGACGCAACCTTATGACAACGTCAATTCATAAAAAGGGTTGGGGCCCACGGCCAACCGATCAGGGCATACTGTTGAGGATGGCGATGATCGCTTCGCCGAAGGCGTCGACCTGCCATTGGTGGATTTGCGGGATGGATTGCAGGTCGGCCAGTGTGCGCGGTTTGTTTACGGCGATATCGCGTATCAGGGATTTGTTGAGCAGCAGCGCCGGGTCGATGTTCATCCTGGCCGCGGTCTCATCCCGCCATGCCCGTATCGCCTTGACTCGGCGCGGAATGCGCGGCGACAAGCGCGGCGCCCTCTGACGCGGATAGCGAGGCAATTGGTCGACCGGCATGGCCAGGGCTTTCTCAAGCGCGGCCATGATGGCGTGTCCATACATGTCCAATTGCTTACCGCTTAACGTCTGGGTGGCCTTCAGCCGTTTGAGATCGGTCGGCAGGGTCATGGCGATTTTGAGCAGAGCGGCATTGCTCATGATTTTGAACAAGGGACGATCCTTCTGGCGCGCCACCGTGTCACGCAGTTGCAGCAGTTCTTCCAAGGCGGCCAATTGTTGCGGTATAAGGCGCCCGGCACCCCTGAATTTCAGAAACAGGTGCTGGTGGTTTTCCTGGGGGCGCACCTGGCTGAGCAGGCGGCAGGCCTCTTGAACCCAGGCCAGGCGGTCCTTGGCCGCAAGTTCCCCGATCAGTGCATCGGCCAGAGGCTCAAGATAAAGGACGTCCATGGCGGCATAGGCCACCATCTCGGGGGGCAGCGGCCGGCGCGACCAATCCTTTTTCTGGTATTTTTTATCCAGTTCCACGCCGAAGCGCTGGGCAACCACGGCTTCCAGGCTGGTTTCGGTATGGCCCAGGTACATGCTGGCCAATTGTGTGTCAAACAAGTTGTTGATCGTGATACCGAAATCGCGGTAAAGCGAACGCACGTCGTAATCGGCCCCATGAAAAATTTTGCGGATGCGGGCATCCTCGAAAAGCGGATTCAGGATGGAAAGATCCTGCAGCTTGAGCGGATCGACAACGACCGTGCGGCCATTGGCCGCCATTTGCAGTAGACACACTTTTTCACGGTAATGGAACATGGAATCTGCTTCCAGATCCACACAGAGCGTATCGATCGCTTGTGCTTCGTCGACAAAGACGGCCAATCGCGACCTGGTTTCAATCAGCTCGTAATCGGGCTGGTGCGGTAGTTTGGCATTTTTCTCTTGACCCACTGGGGTATTTCTCCTACTTCAACACTTTTACCGGCTGCATCCAAGCTGAAAACCGATGGTTAGCTTTGCGTCCGAATGGATGGACGGCGTTGCGCCGAGGGCGTCGGCACTTTATCTTTGGTCGGCGGTCGCGCGCACAGATAAACTTAGCTGAATCCAGAACGATAGTCGAGGCCGAAAACACAAAGGGCATTGAAAATGATTACTATAACACTTCCCGATGGTGGCATAAAGCATTTTGACCAACCGCCGACAGGTTTTACGGTGGCCCAGAGCATTTCAGAGGGGTTTGCCCGCAACTGCGTGGCTATGGAACTGGATGGCCGGATAACAGACCTTAACGCTGTCATCGCCAGCGATCAATCGGTCCGGTTCATTACGGTGAAAGATCCCGAAGGGCTCGAAATCATGCGCCACACCGCCGCGCATGTGATGGCCCAGGCCATCTTGCAGGTTTATCCGGAGGCCAAGCTGACCATCGGACCGGTTGTCGAGGATGGGTTTTATTACGACATCGACATGCCGCCGATTTCCGAGGAGGCCTTCGCGCGCATTGAAGCGGAGATGAAAAAGATCGTGCAGGCCAAGCTGCCCATCGCACGGCGCGAGGTGCCCAAAAGCGAGGCGCTCTCTTTTTACAGCAACGAACCTTACAAGCTGGAGATGATCAGCGATCTGCAGGATGGCACGATCTCCTTTTACAGCCAGGGCGATTTCACCGATTTGTGTCGTGGGCCGCATGTCCCGCATACCGGTTTCGTCAAAGCCTTCAAACTGATGAAGTCTTCGGGGGCCTACTGGCGCGCCGACCAAAGCAAGGCGCAGCTGCAGCGCATTTACGGTACGGCTTTTTTCGACAAAAAGGATCTCAACGCCTATCTCACCTTTTTGGAAGAGGCGCGCAAGCGTAATCACCGGCGCATCGGAACGGCCCTGGATCTGTTCAGTTTCCGCGACGAAGCTCCCGGCATGGCTTTTTTTCATCCCAAAGGTATGGCCACGTGGAATGCGCTGCTCGACTACTGGCGCGAGGAGCATCGCGCTGCCGGCTATGTGGAAATCAAGACCCCCATTTTGCTGCAGCGCAAGTTGTGGGAGCGCAGTGGGCACTGGGAAAATTATCGCGAAAACATGTACACCGCCGTAATCGATGAGACTGATTACGCTATCAAACCGATGAATTGTCCGGGCGGCATGCTTCTGTTCAGCCGCAAACACCACTCCTACCGCGACTTGCCCGTGCGCGCCGCCGAAGTGGGCCTGGTGCACCGCCATGAGTTGAGCGGCGTGCTCAACGGTCTTTTCCGCGTGCGGGCTTTCCACCAGGACGATGCCCATATCTTCATGACCCCCGACCAGATCCAGGCCGAGATTCTGGGCGTACTGCGCCTGGTAGACCGGGTTTACAGCACCTTTGGACTGGGATTTCACCTGGAGCTCTCTACCCGGCCCGAAAAATCCATCGGTACCGACGCGCAGTGGGATACGGCCACCAACGGTTTGAAAGCGGCCCTTGCGGAATACGGCGCTGAATACAAGATCAATGAGGGCGACGGGGCGTTTTACGGTCCCAAGATCGATATTCATATCAAGGACGCCCTGGGTCGGACATGGCAGTGCGGTACCGTGCAGCTGGACATGAACATGCCCGAACGCTTCGATTTGGCTTATATCGGCGCGGACAACGAGCGTCATCGGCCGATCATGATCCACCGCGTGATATATGGCTCGATCGAGCGGTTTTTCGGTATTCTGGTCGAGCATTTCGCCGGGAATTTTCCGCTGTGGATGGCCCCCGTACAGGCCGGGATTCTACCGCTGAACGACGATCTGCTGCCATTTGCCCAAAGCGTATCCGCGCGCCTGGAAAAAGTCGGCCTGCGCACCGAGGTCGATCAACGTTCCGAAAGTCTCAACAAAAAAGTGCGCGACGCCCAGCTCAACAAAATTCCTTTGATTCTCACCTGCGGTGCCAAGGAAAAAGAGAATGGCACCATCTCGGTGCGGACTCTGGATGGCCAGGTACGCCAGGGCGTGCCCATGGAAGTGTTCGAGCAGCGCGTGCTGGAAAATATCCGTCAGCGTAAGCTCCAGTTGGATTTTGGATGGTAGGCAAAGTGGAAAGTGGAAAGTGAAGGAATTCTGCCGATAGAAATGCAGGGCGGGAGATATCGCTGCCTGCTGCGGGATTGATAATGATACGAAAGGTTGTTTTTTATTGGGTGCCGGTGGTCGTCTGGTGCGCGATCATCTTTGCGCAATCCGCCTTTGCCACCCCGGATTCGGTGCCGAATTGGCCTTATCTGGACAAGGTGGCGCATTGCGGGGTGTATGGTTTGCTGGGCGCCTTGCTCTGCCGGGCGCTGGCCAATGTCAACGGCTGGAACGATCGGTCGGTCGGATGCATCGCGCTGGCCACGGTTTTAACGGCTTTGTACGGCCTCAGCGACGAATGGCACCAATCCTTCGTGGTCGAACGAACGGCCGAGATTGCCGACCTGCTCGCCGACACTGTCGGCGGCTTCATCGGCAGCGCCTCTTATGCACTGTTGCGCCGTGTGCCCATCCGTTCGATTCGATAAATCGGCAGGGGCGTGGGCCGGTCATGGCCCGCAAATGCGGGAGCCATTCAATCTCATGTTTGATGGTATTGCGGCCCGCCCGCCCGGCCCACCTGACGACGTGCCGGTCCCGAAAGTTGGTTATAAGAACAACTCAGGGTAACCGCATTTGATATTTTTCATTACTGTACTTTTGCAATAAGCGTTATTCTGAGCTAAAAAGGCCATATCTTCCTGCGGACCATACGCGGACCCTTTTCACCGTGTTATCGCAGGGGTTCCACCTGTAGGGGCGACCGGCGGTCGCCCGGTGCGGGAGCAAAGCCACCATCCCGGCACTCATGCGTGCGGGAGAATATTTCCGCGCCAGCCTTTGCGATGACCCGAATGCAAAGGTTCGCGCGGGCGACCGCCGGTCGCCCCTACAGCGCGCATCGTGCCATAAGTCTCGTGACCATCAAGCTGTCCATTCGTCCCTGGTAATAACGGACATCTTAGCGCACCACGTACACATGGTTCGCCCTGAGGAAGAACGATGTGCCATTTCTGAAATGCGGCCCACACGCAAATGCGGTTACCCTGATAAGAACAATTCCCCGCATTGACAAAAGCCCCGGACTTATATAGAAGGAATCGACCAGACCGCACCAGTTTTATGTTTCACTGCGGGACCTTATTCCAAGGAGCGAACGCCGGCATGAATGCACAGCAAACCCTTTCCATCAACGGCCACGATGTGAGTTTCCAAAGCGGCCAGACCATTCTGGAAGTGGCTCGCCAACACCACATCGACATACCGACCCTCTGCCATCTCAAAGGGACGACCCCTACAGGGGCCTGCCGCATCTGCGTCGTGGAGGTCGAGGGCGCGCGGACCCTGCTGGCCTCGTGCGCCACGCCGGCCGCGTCAGGCATGAAAGTGCAGACCGAGTCACCCGCTGTCATCGAAGCCCGGCGGCTGATCATCCAATTACTGCTCAGTTCGGGCAATCATAATTGCGCGGTGCGCGGCAGCGACGACCAGGAATGGACCGCCTTTCAACTCAAAGTGCAGGGCGAGGATGGCAGCGATGAGCTGTGCCCGGTGTGGGGCGACTGCCGCTTGCAGGACCTGGCTTACCGCTACCAGGTCAGTGGCGAACGTTTTGCCGCCACCCCGACGCGTTACCCGATGGAAACCGTCAATCCCTTCATCGTTCGCGATTTTTCGCGGTGCATCCAGTGTGGGCGCTGCGTTCAGGCCTGCAATGATGTCCAGGTCAACAATGCCATCAGCTTCGGCTATCGCGGTCCGGAATCCAAAATCATTGCCGCCGGCGACCGGCCGTTGAAGGACTCTGATTGCGTCTTCTGCGGCGAGTGCGTGCAGGCCTGCCCGGTTGGCGCCCTGGTGGAAAAAGATGTGCGCTACACGGTGCGCCCCTGGGAAACCGAAAAAGTGCGCACCACCTGCAGCTACTGCGGCGTGGGCTGTCAACTCTACCTGCACGTCAATGACAACCAGGTGGTCAAGGTGACCGGCGCCGACGTGGCGCCCAACCATGGCAGTCTGTGCGTCAAGGGCCGTTTCGGCTACCATTTCGTCAGTTCGCCCGAGCGCCTGACCGATCCGCTGATCAAAGAGAACGGTACTTTCCGCAAAGCGAGCTGGGATGAAGCCCTGGACCTGGTGGCCGGCCGGCTCACGCAGATTCGTGACGCCCACGGCGGCGACAGCATCGGCGTGCTGACCTCGGCGCGCATCACCAACGAGGAGAACTACATTGCCCAGAAGTTTGCCCGGGCGGTGCTCAAGACCAACAACGTGGACCATTGTGCCCGGCTTTGACATAGCTCCACCGTGGCCGGTCTGGCCGCAGCATTTGGTTCGGGCGCAATGACCAACACCATCGCCGATATTGAAGACGCCGATGTGATCCTGGTCACCGGGTCCAATACCACTGAAAACCATCCGGTGCTTTCCACTTTTGTCAAACGGGCCGTCAAGTTCAAGGGCGCCAAGGTGATTGTGGTGGATCCGCGCCGCATCAAGATGACCGAGTTCGCCGAACACTGGCTAAGGCCCAACCTGGGCACCGACGTGGCCTGGATCAACGGCATGATGCACGTGATCATCAAAGAAGGCTTGCAGGATGACGCCTTCATCCAGAACCGCACCGAAGGGTTTGAAGAACTCAAGAAACAGGTCGAAAAATACACCCCAGAGTTCGTCGAGGGCGTGACCGGCATTTCGTCCGAGAGTCTGATCACCGCCGCCCGGCTGTTCGCCACGGCCAAAGCCGGCAGCATTCTTTACTGTATGGGCATTACCCAGCATGTCAGCGGCACCGACAACGTGAAGTCGCTGGCCAATCTGGCAATGCTGACCGGCAATCTCGGCATTCCCGGCGGGGGCGTCAACCCGCTGCGCGGCCAGAACAACGTACAGGGTGCCTGCGACATGGGCGGCCTGCCCAACGTCTACACCGCTTACCAGTCCGTCAGCGATCTGGCTATCGCCAAAAAGATGGAGGAGGCCTGGGGCGTATCCGGACTGCCGACCCAGCCGGGGTTGAAGGTGACCGAAATGGTCCCCAAGGCCCATGACGGGGACATTAAAGCCCTGTACATCATCGGCGAAAACCCTTTGATGTCGGACCCGGATCTGAACCATGCCGAAAAGAGTTTCAAGCATCTTGATTTTCTGGTGGTCCAAGACATCTTTATGACCGAAACGGCCCAACTGGCCGACGTGGTGCTGCCTTCGGCCTGCTTTGCCGAAAAAGAGGGTACCTTTTCCAATACCGAGCGGCGCGTGCAACGCGTGCGCCAGGCAGTGACCCCGCCCGGCCGATGCAAGGACGACTGGTGGATCACGTGTGCGGTGGCCACCCGCATGGGTGTCCCCATGCAGTACGCGGACAGCCGCGCCATCTTCGAAGAGGTGGTCAAGGTAACGCCCTCATATGCCGGCATCACTTACGACCGTATCGCAAATGAAGGGATGCATTGGCCGTGTCCGACCACCGAACACCCGGGTACACCCATCCTGCATGGCCAGCAGTTCACCCGCGGCAAAGGTAAGTTCCATGCGATCGAGTGGATTCCGCCGGCCGAACAGGTCGATGAAGACTATCCGCTCTATTTGACAACCGGCCGCGTGCTCTACCAGTATCATACGGGCACCATGACCATGAAGAGCGACGATCTGAATAACCGGGCGCCGCATTCTTACGTGGAAGTCTCGCGTCGCGATGCACGGACATACGGGTTGAAGGATGGCGATCATGTTTCGATCACCTCCCGGCGCGGAAAAATCGACGTACAAGTGCAAATCGGGGACAAAGCCGTTGATGGCACGGTCTTCATCCCCTTCCATTTTGCGCAAGGTGCGGCCAACAAACTGACCAACGCGGCCCTCGATCCGGTTTCGGGTATTCCCGAATACAAGGTGTGCGCGGTTAAAATCAACAAGGCCGCCTGATAGGGATCGGCTGAAGATTCCTTCATCCGAATACATCAAAGGCCGCCCCATACAGGGCGGCCTTTCTTGTGCAATGCGGGTCCCTTTTGTTTTTCGTGTCGTCGTGTTTTCAGGAAGCCATCGTCATTACACGCTTTGCAGCATGGTTGTGAGGGATGCCCTCTTTGATTGCAGTGCGAAACAATCCTTGGTAAGGTGCCGCATTCCCGCCCCCGCGGGGCATTGCGAAACTGTCAGGGGTGCCTGTGTTTGCTCGGGTAACCCAGCCGCGCCCCTGGTGATATGATCGACGACAATTTCCGACAGCGCAGCAGGCTCAAAGATGCCCACTGAATACATAGTTTTGATTGTCAGTTATATCTTCGGTTTTTACATGGCTTGGAATATCGGGGCCAATGATGTCGCCAACTCGATGGCCTCCGCGGTTGGCGCCAAAGCCATTACCATTCGCCAAGCCGTATTTATCGCGGCCATCCTCAACATTTTGGGCGCAACCCTGATCGGCTCGCATGTCACCGATACGATCCGCAAAGGCATTGTCTCCACCGAGGTGATCAGTGATCCCCGGATGGCAATGCTCGGAGGGTTGTCAGCCCTTTTGGCCGCGGCATTATGGGTATCTTTCGCCACCTGGAAGTCCCTTCCGGTCTCCACAACGCACGCCATTGTGGGCGCGATGATCGGTTTTGGCCTGATGGTCGGCGGACCGGAGGTGATCAATTGGATGAAATTGGGCGCAGTGGTGATGAGCTGGGTTATCTCACCGTTGTTCAGTCTCGTCATCGGGTATGTCCTTTTCAAGATCATCGTACGGCTTGTTTTGTCGCGGCAGCAGGCCTTGCAAGCCGCTTTGCGTCTATCGCCCCTCTTTATCGGCAGCGCCTGCTTTGTGGTGGTGCTCTCTTTTCTTTTCAAGACGCCCCTGGGCAATCAGTTGGCGATGGGTACACCGGCCGCCCTGTTGGTCGCATTTTTGCTCGCCGTGATCCTCGGTTTTTCAGGCCGTTGGATGCTGCGGCGATTCGTGATTCATAAAGCGACGGCCAATGCCGAAGAGATCTTTCGGCGCATCCAGATCGGAACCTCATGCTATGTCGCCCTGGCGCAGGGCGCCAACGATGTCGCCAATGCCATCGGTCCTCTGGCCATGATCTATTTTTTAGTGAAAACCGGGACCGTCGGTGGTCAAGTCCCCGTGCCACTCTTTTTGCTCCTGTTTGGCGGCGTGGGAATTGCCTGCGGCATCTGGATGGCCGGCGGAAGGGTCATGTCCACATTGGGGACGAAAATCACGACATTGACCAATACACGCGGTTTTTCGGTGGACTTTGCCGCTGCCACCACCGTGCTGATCGCTTCCAAAATGGGTCTGCCGGTATCGACGACGCATGCCGCTGTGGGGGGGGTTTTGGGAGTAGGTCTTGCCCGCGGGCTGGAAGCGGTTAATTTCCGGATTGTTTTTCAGATTATGATCTATTGGGTTCTTACCGTTCCTGCGGCCGCCGGGACCAGCATGGTGCTGTACTGGATCTTTAGCGGAATATTTTAAAGGGGGGTGCGATGCGATTGCCGTTCATGTCGATGTTTATGACCTCACCGTTCGAGGGTATCCAGGAGCATGCCGAAATGATCAAGGAATGCGCTTGGGCTTTCCAAGAGGCGATCGAGTGCCATATCGCAGAAAAATGTCTGCGTTTCGATGAATTGCGCGATGAGGTGATTCGGATGGAAAGTGAAGCCGACGCCATCAAACGCCGCATACGCGGACATTTGCCTATAGGGACACTCATGCCGGTCAGCAAATTCCAATTATTTCGCTATTTACGCGAGCAGGACAGCGTATTGGATGCCATGGAAGATGTGCTGGACTGGATATCCTATCGGAGTGAACCGAAAATTCCGATAGAAGTGGAAAAGGATTTTATTTTGCTGCTGGACGCGGTCATCGAGCCGATCGAGGAGCTGAGCAAGATGGTCCGCGAGGCCCGTGAATACTTCAGAACCTATAGCGAAAAGCAACGCAGCAAAGTCAAGGAGATCATCCGTGCCCTGCGTCGTCAAGAGCATGAAGCCGATAAAATAGAACACAGGATCAAAAAGGCCGTCTTCCACATGAGCACGGATGCTGTAACCGTTTTCCACACGGTCCGCTTGGCGGAAATCATTGGTTCCATCGCGGATCATGCCGAAAATGCCGGAGATATGATGCGGGCGATGTTGGCTAAATAATTGCTGATACCCGTTCCCACGCAAGTGTGGGAACGGGGTCAGAGATCATCGGCAGACCGTTACGCGTACATCTGCTCGAGCAGTTCCAGGATTTTCTTTTCGCTTGGCGAGGCCGGATCGGTGGCCAGGTTGACCGCATCCCGTGAGGTCAGGAAGGCGATTTTCCGCAGCGCCTCCTTAGGAATTCCCTCGTTTTTAAGACTAATCGTGATATCGAGTTTTTTGTAGAATTCGGTCAGGCAGGCTTCGAGATCGTCGGAGCGCGCCAGCATCTGGGCAATATCGGCGAACTGTTCCCGGCAGGCCTCTTTGTTGGCTTTGACGAAGAACATCAGGCCATAGACCACTGCCCGGCCGTGGGGCATGTGGTACACGCCGCCCAGGACATGGGCCAGGGCATGACCTGAACACAAGCCTTTGACGATAGAGATGCCGCCGAACATGGCGGCCATACACATGTCGGTACGCGCCGCGATATCGTTGCCATCTTTATACGCGCGGGGCAGGCTCCGCCCGATCAGCTTGACGGCATACAGTGCCTTGGATTCGAAATAGGGATTGTATTCAGTGGCCAGCGATACGTAGCCTTCGCAGCAGTGCGCCAGAGCGTCGATACCCGACTGGACGGTCAGGGCCGGCGGCATGGTTTTGCAAAAGAGCGGATCGATGACCGCCAATTTGGGTGTCATGGGATTGGCCATCAGCACGATCTTCATATCGCGGGCCGTATCGGTCACGACCGCGCAGGAATTGGCTTCGCTGCCGGTGCCCGAACTGGTCGGGATGCAGATGACCGGCGGCATGATCGGTTTGATTTTTGCACCGCCGCCCAGGATGCTTTCATACTCGCGCAATTCCCCGGGATGCGATACGCGCAGGGCAATAATCTTGGCGGTATCCATGGAACTACCGCCGCCCAGACCGATAATGCCGTCGCAACCATTCTCCTTATAGAGGCCGCTGGTGCGTTCGATCAGCGCGATCGGTGGATCGGGTTCCACCTCCGAAAATAGCACGGTTTCGATGCCGCCTTTTCTAAGGATTTGAGCGACTTCATCGGCCCGGCCGCTGGCAGCCATGAAGGGATCGGTGACCAGCAGTGCTTTTTGGACGTTGTACCGGCGGATGCGGGCGGCCATGTTCCTGGCCACACCGGCGCCGAACAACACGTCAGGCAAGGGTGGGATGCGCACTTCCCACGCCTTTTCTTTCTCTTTGAAAGTGTCCAGCCCTTTCCATATCGTCTTGACGTCGGTGTCATCGACATCAAAGACTTGGCCGGTCGGCGCAATCGGCTCCTGGCGCACAAAGGCGGCGTCTTGTGAACCTGATTGGCTGAATTCGGCACCCTCATTGAAAGCGAGCTGATCGCGCAAGGTCTGCTTGCCAATCTCCAGCACGTCTTGGGGGCTCAGTGCGACCCCGTAGCGGGCGTTCATCAAATCCGCGAAAAAGGCGTAAATGGATGCCTTGCCCGGCACGGCATTCAGGCAGTAGCCGAAAGCGTCGCAGGTGGCTGCTTGAACCTGGGTCCGAAGCGAATAATAGGCTTGGTTTTCCTTTTGGGCAGGTTGGCTGTAGGTCAATCCGGCAGTGTGGTCGGCGCCCATCGGGCTTGAAAAATAGGTTACGCCGGTGCCCTTGACCGAGCGCGGGTCGTGGGCCGGAAATGCCTGCCCTTTAAAGGCGGGCACCCGGTCGACGCCGAGGTATTTGGCCGTAGCCACCACGCCGTTACCCAGGGCAACCCCCAGGGGGGTTTCATGTTCGATCTCTTCGAGCAGGCGTGCGGCTGCCTGCCCGTCCCCCATGCCCATTTTGCCCGCTTCAGCGGCAACGCCCAAGCCGCTGCCCGCTTCGATGGCATCGATGCCCAAATCGTCGCACATGAATTTAAGACGGGCGATGGCATCGTTGTCGGTGATCCCCAGGTTGGTACCGAGCAGCCCGATGATTTCGTACTCGTAGGCGGAGCAGATGCGGTTGCCGTCTTTGTCCGGATAGATGATCGAGCAGCGCACGAAGCAGCCGGGCATGCATCCATGCATCTTGCCGCCGCGTTCGAACATGATTTTCTGGATGCTGTCGCCGCTGACGGCAATGAAATCTTCCGGGCAACCCGATCGATAATTCCGGGAGGGTAAGCTGGCGTGGCTGGCCGAATTGTTCACCGCGAACGGGGTGCCGAAGCGTGAGTACAAACTGCAGCCTACATCGTGTTTGAGCACCGTTACCCAGTTTTTGACAACATCCCGAAAGGCGTTGGCATCATGCAAGGCCACCGGTGCGGTGCCGGCATCATCGACGATGATGGCCTTTAAGCCCTTGGCGCCCATCACGGCGCCCAACCCGCCGCGGGCAGCGTTGCGGGACGGGTCGCCGAAAATATCCGTAAAGGAAACCGATGCACCACGGTAGAGGCGTTCTCCGGCAATGCCGATGCAGACAACGCCGATTTTTTCACCGTGTGTTTTACGCAGACTGTCAACCAGTGCATAGTTTTTCATGCCGCGGTAGTCACCGGCGGAAACCAGTTTGACTGTGTCCTTCGCGATATGAAGGCAGTACAAGCGACCTGCCGCGGGTGCCCCCTGTACGACAATTGCGCGGATGCCGAGCCGATCGAGCATCTGGGCCACCGGACCGCCCGAGTTGGCCTCTTTGATGCCCAATGTCAACGGACTTTTGGCACCCACCGAAATCCGGCCTAGTTGAGGGGCCTGGGTCCCGGCCAAGGGGCCGCCGGCGACGATCAAGCGGTTATCGGGCCCCAAGGGATCGCACATGGGGGGCACTTCCCGGTTCATGATCCTGGCGGTCAAGGCACTGCCGCCGATATAGGCCCACTCTTTCGGAATGGCTTGCAGATCGACACTTTCTCTGCTCATATCCACGCGTAAAATCATCATGTATCTGTTTTCCTCTCCTATGTTCGACTATGCGCCAATTTGCATGGCAACCCACTGGCGGTGCCATCCTGGTTCCAAAAAGTGCCGGCCACACTAACAACTCTTTTCTTCAAAGGCAAGGGCAGCTGAATTCTTTCAGAATATAGGGTGGGCATTGCCCACCGCTATTTCCCGCAAAAAACATCATCGGTTTGTGATACTGATCCCGCAAGCGATTGGAGGGACACCCGATAGAACACAGCAATGAAACGTTGAATACGGCCAATCAACAGAGGTGATCGACATAAGACAATGGTGGGCGATGCCCACCCTACATCTTTAAATCTCATGGCTGACGTGGCGCGGACCAACCACCCGAATCACCTCCTCCGTGCCAATCCCGAAAACGAATTCGGGTATCCCGAGAGAGCGATTGTCCTGAATTCTTTCAGAATATAGGGTGGGCATTGCCCACCGCTATTTCCCGCAAACAACATCATCGGTTTGTGATACTGATCCCGCAAGCGATTGGAGGGACACCCGATAGAACACAGCAATGAAACGTTGAATACGGCCAATCAACAGAGGTGATCGACATAAGACAATGGTGGGCGATGCCCACCCTACATCTTTAAATCTCATGGCTGACGTGGCGCGGACCAACCACCCGAATCACCTCCTCCGTGCCAATCCCGAAAACGAATTCGGGTATCCCGAGAGAGCGATTGTCCTGAATTCTTTCAGAATGTAGGGTGGGCATTGCCCACCGCTATTTCCCGCAAAAAACATCATCGGTTTGTGATACTGATCCCGCAAGCGATTGGAGGGACACCCGATAGAACACAGCAATGAAACGTTGAATACGGCCAATCAAACAGAGGTGATCGACATAAGACAATGGTGGGCGATGCCCACCCTACCTGCTACCTGCTGACGTGGCGCACCGCACCGCCCGAATCACCTCCCCCGTGCCAAATCCCGCATACGAATTCGGGTATCCTGAGAGAGTTTTTGACATGCGATTGCCCTGAATTTTTTCAGAGTGTAGGGTGGGCATTGCCCACCGCTATTTCCCGCAAACATCGGTTTTTGACACTAAGGTTCATTGAATGAAGGAGGTTTGCATGGAGGTTTTGGAATAAAAAAACCGGCAGCACCTGGGTGCTGCCGGTTCAGGATCTCTTTGATCAAGCGAGATAAATTACATTTCGCTTTCCGGGTGGAACACGTCCACGTCTTTCAAGTCGTCGCCCAGATAGGCACGCTCGTTGGGACCCAGGATGCCCAAAGACAGGCACAGCAAGGTCCACAGATGGACGGTCTGCCAGGCATGGTCGCGCACTTCGGCCAGATCGTGAACCTGAGCGTGACAATTATGGCAGGGCGTGATGCAGTACTGGGCGCCGGTGGCCAGGATCTGATTGGCCTTCATCGTACCATATTCGCGCCGTTGTTCTGCGTAGCCCGATTGCAGATACCCGCCGCCGCCGCCGCAGCAAAAGTTGTTGGAGCGGTTGGGGTACATGTCGATGAAATTCTCTTCACCCACGACAGCTTTGACGACGTAACGCATCTCCTCGGCCACCGGGTCGCCGTAGGTTTTGCGCACCAGCTGACAGGGGTCCTGCAGGGTGAACTTGATCTTGCGTTCTTTGTTCCACTCCGAGCTGGGCTTCAGCTTACCTTCGCGAATCCATTCGGCATAGAGTTGAATGATGCTTTTGATTTCGAAGTTGTGAGGAATCTTGAATTTTTGCAGTCCGAACCGGACCGCGAAAAGTTCGTGCCCTCACTCCGTGTTGAGCCAGACCTTGCAGCCAAGGTCCTCGACGGCCTTGACTTTGGTCCGGACGATCTTTTCCCAGTTGGGATCGTCGGCCAGGAACAGGCAGTAGTTTTCAGCCGCCCATCCTTTGGTGCCGTAGGTCCAGTCGGCACCGGCCAGGTGCAGGATTTTCCAGAGCGGCACCATTTCATCCGGTTCGGTGACCGGTTCGCGTGAGTTCTGATTGAGAAAATAGGTTGCGCCCTTTTTATTCACAGGGGCTTCCATCTCGGCGAACTCGGGTTGAGCTTCCTGGTACTCTCCCAGAACATCCTCGACCACGAACTGAAAATCCTCTTCGGTGGCCCCCATTGCGCTGCAGGTGTCATTGCGCAGGGCCATGTCGCAAGACCCCAGGATGCCTTTGGGCCGCGTTTCCCGCGGCCAGGCCTGGCGCGCGTAGAACACCAGTTGCGGGATGTTGATTTTCATGGGGCAAACATAGACGCAGCGCGTGCACATGCTGCACATCCACACCCAGGGCGTCGAGGTGACCTCTTCATCCATCCCCAGGGCGGCCATGCGCAGGAATTTGCGCGGGTCCATGCCTTCCAAGCCGGTGGCCGGGCAACCCGACGAGCACGCACCGCAGGTCAGGCAGAGGTTTAGATTCCCGCCTTCGGGAAGCAACCCCTTGACCTTGTCGATGAAGGTGCTCTGTTTTTTGCCGCCAAGTTTGATTGCTTGTTCAGCCATTTAACAAAACCTCCAAAAGTTAATACCTATCTCAGTTGAATCCGAGTGGCCTCAGCCATTAACGAACTTACGAACGCAAAAACGAGTATGAAACGGCTTCTCGCTATCCTTTGCACACAGGTGGCGTCGTTATCGTATCAAGGGAACCTATCTAAACGGATTAGAGAGGTCGTGTCAATAGATATGGCATATAAAAGTGGAAAGTGGAAATGAAAATGGAAAGTTGTCGGCCCGCGTTTTTTTCTGGCCATTTTATAAAATCCTTGACAGTGCGAAAAGGCCTTTGATAAATGAGTGAATGTTCATTCATTTCTTAAAAGAGGGCCTTTGACTTGGCTGTGAAACGCAACTCGGACAAGTACCATCAGATACTCACCGCGGCGATCAAGGTGTTTGCCGAGAGAGGGTTTTCGCAATCCACCATCAGTCAGATCGCACAGGAAGCCGGCGTTGCGGACGGCACGATCTATCTCTATTTCAAGAACAAGGACGATATTCTGGTTCAGTTCTACGAGCGCATGACTGAACATGTGTCCATTCGTTTCTGGGAAGCGGTGCAACAAGGGCAGACCGCCCTGGAGAAACTGCACAACCTGATACACGCCCATCTGGAACTGTTCCAGAAGGAACCCAATGGGGCTATCGTATACCAGGGCGAGACCCATTTGCAATGGCGCCTGGTTCAGGAGCCGACGCGTCAGATGTCCAAAATGTATCGCGATGTGATCTCTAAAATCGTGGCCCTCGGCCAGGATGAGGGCACCATCCGCGGCGATCTGTATGTCGGACTGGTCAAGCGCCTGATCAACGGCGCCGTCGAAGAGGTGATCAACACATGGATTCACACGGGGCGCGACCATGATCTGGCCGCCATGGCCGAACCGTTGGTGGAACTGTTCATAAACGGCATCGGAACGCCCAAAGGGCAGCACGACACCGGCAACCAAGCACTGCAGCAGTTAGTGAATCATTGCGGTGACATGACATAGAAGAAAAAGGAGAATTTTTAAATGGCACAGGTGATAGCTGAACGCAAAGATGTCGATTTTGTTCTTTTCGACCAGCTCAACGTGGATAGTTTGAGCAAAGATCCCCATTTTGCGGAATTCAACCGCAAAACCATCGAATTGATCGTTACCGAAGCACGCAATCTGGCAATCAAGGAGATTTTGCCCACTCAGAAAGATGGCGATGAAATCGGTTGCCGTTTTGATAATGGCAAGGTGACTACACCGGATAGTTTCAAACGTGCCTGGGATCTGTTCAAAGAAGGCGAATGGGTCGCAACGCATGTCAATCCCGAATGGGGTGGGCAGGGCATGCCCCATCTTGTCGCCATGGCCGCCGGCGACTATTTCTGCGGCGCCAACTTTTCCTTTATGATGTACACCGGCTTGACCAACGGCGCGGCTTCTTTGATTGAAAATTTTGGCACGGACAAGCTGAAGAAGCTTTTTCTGAAAAAGATGAACTCCGGCGAATGGACCGGCACCATGCTGCTGACCGAGCCGGAAGCCGGTTCGGACGTCGGTCGCCTGACCACCTCGGCGGTTAAAAATCCGGATGGCACCTATTCAATCAGCGGCAATAAAATTTTTATCTCCTCCGGCGAACACGATCTGTCCGATAACATCATCCATCCGACCTTGGCCCGCATCGAAGGCGCGCCGGAAGGCACCAAGGGGATCTCCCTTTTCCTGGTTCCCAAAATCTGGGTAAATGATGACGGCAGCCTCGGTGAGTTCAACGATGTGGTCTGCACCGGCATCGAAGAGAAAATGGGCATCCACGGCAATGCCACCGCTTCCTTGACGCTGGGTGGCAAAGGCCAATGCCGCGGCTATCTGCTGGGCGAAGAGAACAAGGGCATGCGCGCCATGTTCCTGATGATGAACGGCGCGCGCCTGCACACCGGCGCACAGGGCTTTGCCTGCGCCAGCAGCTCTTACCTCAATGCTCTCAACTATGCCCGCGATCGCGTTCAGGGCCGCAACATCACGGCGACTGCCAAAGACGCCCCCGCGGTGCCGATCATCCAGCATCCCGACGTCCGCCGCATGCTGATGACCATGAAAGCCAACGTGGAAGGCATGCGCAGCCTGCTTTACTACGTTTCCCTGCTTATCGACAAATCCCATATTGCCAAAGATCCGGCCGAAAAAGCCACCTACGAAGCATTGATCGGGTATCTGACCCCGATCTGCAAGGGGTATGTCACCGACCGTGCCTATGATGTGTGTAATCTTGGCATGCAGGTGTACGGCGGGTACGGGTTTATAAAGGAGTTCCCGCAGGAGCAGTTGGTGCGCGACTGTCGCATCACCATGATCTACGAAGGCACCAATGGTATTCAGGCCATGGATCTGCTCGGACGCAAAACGGTCATGGACGGAGGCAAAGCCATGATGGCACTGGCGGCCGAAATGCAGAAAACCTTCGACCAGGCCAAAACGTTTGAACCGTTGAAGCCATTGGTGGAAAAAGCCGAAGCACTGCTCAAAAAGTTGGGCGATGTGGCGATGTTTCTGGGCAAAAACCTGATGACGGGACAGGTTGAAAACACTTTCGCTTTTGCTTATACCTTCATGGAAGTGCTCGGCGACGCGATCATGGCTTGGATGCTGCTGTGGAGGGCTTCGATCGCCTCCGATCTGCTGGCCAAAGGCACCCGTAAAAAAGACGAAAAATTCCTGGACGGCCAGATCAAATCGGCCACTTTCTACGTCCGCAACGTGCTGCCGATCACGCATGGCAAAATCGAGACCATCATGGACAACTGCTGCTCGGCCATCGAGATGGATGACGAGAGCTTCGGCGCCAAGTAAGGGTCTTAGGTCTCTTTGACAACATACCACAAAAAGCCGGAAACCTTTGAGGTTTCCGGCTTTTTTGCGTTTGTTTGCCGTTGGCTCGTGACGTTACATCCCTGGGAAATACGCCGGCAGCCCATCAGCGCGCTTGGGGTGCCATAAACGCCACCTTCCCCAGGTGGGTTCATGGTAGCAAACGAGCTGACGGGCGAACGGGCAAACGTTATCATTTTGGGCGTCTGGCAAGCTCTTCGTCGCGCAGATTCTTGCGCAGCACTTTACCAACGTTGGTTTTGGGAAGTTCCTTGCGGAATTCTATTTCGGTCGGCCATTTGTACTTGGCCAACTTGTCCGCGCAAAAGGAAATCATCTCCTCGGCGGTGGCGGTTTCGCCCTCCTTGAGCACGATGAATACCTTGACGGACTCTCCGCGTGAGGGGTGGGGAATCCCGATGGCGGTGGCTTCGACCACTTTGGGGTGTTCGAAATAGACCTCTTCGATGTCCCGCGGATAGATGTTGTAGCCGCCGGATATGACCATGTCCTTCTTGCGATCGATGATGTAGAAATAGCCATCATCGTCCATTTTGGCGATATCGCCGGTATGCAGCCAGCCGTCAGCCAGTGTTTCAGCGGTGGCCTCGGGGCGATTCAGATACTCTTTCATGACTTGCGGGCCCTGGATCAGCAGTTCGCCCGTTTCGCCGACCGGCACATCGGTCTTTCCGTCGTTAGCGTCCACAATGCGGCACAGCGTGTCGCAGATGGGCAGTCCGATGCTCCCGATCTTGCGCAGGCTGCCCTCGCCGCATGGATTGATGTGCGTGATCGGAGAGCTTTCGGTTAATCCGTAACCTTCAACGATGATGCCTTTGGTACGCTCTTCAAACTCCTTGATGACCTCGACCGGCAGCGGCGCGCTACCTGAAAACATATTATCAATGGAACTCATGTCGATGCTGCTGATTTGCGGGTCCTGCAGGATGCCGATATACATTGTCGGGACCAAGGCGGCGAAGGTGGGCTTGGTCTTTTTGATGGCTTCGATCAACTGGGGGGGCTGGGGCTTGGGCGTAAGAATGATGGTCCAGCCGTAGAATATGCCCATGTTCATGACGCAGGTCAGACCGAAAACGTGGAAAAAGGGCAGGGCGCCGAGAGCGATGTTATTGCTGTCGATGTGCGGAAACCAGCCCGCCGCCTGCTGCACCTGTTTGCTCAGATTGCCATGGGTCAGGACCGCGCCCTTGCTGACACCGGTGGTCCCGCCGGTGTACTGATACATCGCCACATCGTCAAAGGTCACCTTGATTTTTGGGTAGCTCGGGGTCGTCTTGGCGATCAGTTCTTTCCAGCGATAGAGATCCTGGGCCGGTTTAACATCGGCGGCCAGGCCCTGTTTCTTGGCCACCAGCGGAAAAAGCAGGCTTTTGGGGAACGGCAGATAGTCGCCGATGCTGGTCACCACGATCTGCTTGATCTTGGTGCTTGGACGCAAGTCGATCATGCGGTTGGCCAGAAGATCGAGGGTGATGAGCACTTTCGAATTCGAATCATTGAGTTGATGTTGTAGTTCGCGATCAGAGTAAAGCGGGTTGTTCATGACCGCGATGGCGCCCAGCCGATGAATGGCATAGTAGGCTGCCACACAAGGCACGATGTTGGGCAGCAGGATGGCGACCGCATCGCCTTTGCGGATGCCGAAGTTGTACAGGCAGGCAGCAAAGCGCTCAACCATGTCTTTAAGCTGGGAATAGCTGAGTTTGAATCCTTGAAACCAAAGCGCAGTTTTGTCGGGAAAGCGCGAGGCTGTACGGTCCAGAAAATCCGGCAGGCACATATCTTCGTATTTCGGTGTTTCCGGTACCCCGGGCTGATAGTGTTTTAGCCACGGTTTTTCGTTGTACGTCACGTTCTGAATCACTTGAACCTCCTTCTGGGTAGATGGATTTCATTGTGGAACGGGTAGACGAACTGTGCTAAGGCGAGAAGGCTGGGCCAAGCGGACCGCCATTTCCGACATTTATGTTCGAAAACAGTGTTTTGTCAAGTAAGATTCGTTTTTGGGCATCGGGCACGGCATCCTGCGACGTCGCGCCTGGCGGACGCGAAAAAAGCTTGCAAGTGGCGTTTTTCCTATTCATAATCGCACCTTTTTTTCAGGTACTTTTTGCTTGACAGGAATAAGCCGTATTAGTAGTGAATGAATCTTCATTCATTTAGCCCCTTTCTCTTCAGCATGCCACCCAGGCATGTTCCCGGAGAAAGGCATAATGGATTAAATCGACAGAATACCTTAACGAACACTGAATACGTAACATTCCGGTGCACCCGGATTAAGTAGATTGGGTATTTTTTCCAAAGGAGAAGAAAAGGAAAATGGACTTCGCGTTAATTCCACCAGCCCACAGTACATTTTTATTTATTCCCGCGTTCATCTTTTACACGCTGCTTCCCGTTGCCGGTATCACGTTTTTCATTTACCAGATCGTGATGCGCCTGAAGCCGATGGTTTTGGCTCAGCCGGACAAACCGGTCAGCGAGATCTTGAAGGAAAGCCCTGCGCGACTGATGCAGGTTCTCAAGATCTGGCTGCTGCAGGTCCGCCAACCGCGTTACATGTTGGCGGGTGTCATCCACATTTTGCTTTTTTTCGGCTTTCTCATCCTGGCCGTGCGTTCCACCGAGCTGATGTTCGTGGGGATCAAGGCTGACTTCTCCTTTCCATTCATGGATGGCACCTTCGGGGCGGTTTACAGCGTCATTCGTTCGTATGCCGCCACCTGGGTCCTGGTGGTTGCACTGATGGCCATGTACCGCCGCCTGGTCACCAAGCCGGCCCGCTATGCGGTTCCTGCCAAATACGGAAAACCCCACACGGCCGAGGCTGTTTTCGTTCTGGGCATGATCTGCACCCTGGTGCTCATGGAAAGTCTGTTCGAGGGCAGCCTGGTGGCCGCCCAAAATCAGCAGGGCATGCAGGCGCACACCTTGGCGCCGTTAACACTGGCCTGGTTTTTCGAATTGATTCTTTCCTCCGCCTCTCAGAGCACACTGCAGTTTCTGCATTCGGCCGCCTATTTTCTGCATGATGTGACCTTTTTTACGTTCCTGTGCTTTCTGCCCCTTGGCAAACACTTTCACGTGGTCACTTCTTTGTTCAACGTTTTTCTGATGCGTGTGCGCCGCGGCAATATCAAGCCGGTGCGCTACGGCGTGAGCAACGACCAATTAGACAACCTGGAATCGTTCGGCGTCAAGAATCTGGAAGATTTTACCTGGCGCCACATTCTGCATTTTTATTCCTGTGTGGATTGCGGTCGCTGCTCTGACAACTGTCCGGCGAACGCCGTTGGACGTCCCTTGTCCCCACGTTTCATTTCCATCAAGGGGCGCCAGCTGGTTTTCGGCCGCCACCCCTTCTTCGGGCCGTCGAAGGTTGAAAAAGCGCCGTTGATCGGCACTACCTATGAAGAGGATGAAATCTGGTCCTGCACCACTTGCGGCGCCTGCGAGCAGGAGTGCCCGGTCGGTATCGAATACATCGACAAGATCGTGGATTTGCGTCGCGGCATGGTTGATGAAGGCATGGTCCCCCAATCGTTGCAGAAGCCGCTCAGCGCCATCGAGAAGCGCGGCAATCCCTGGGGTAAAATGGAGAAAAAGCGCGGCGAGTGGATCAAGCAACTGGACAGCGAAGTGTCGGTCAAACTGCTGGAAGGCGGTGATACGACCGATGTACTCTTCTTTGTCGATAGCATCACCTCTTTTGACGACCGCATGCAGTCCATCGGCTGTGCCACGGCTACCCTCCTGCACCGGGCGGGCGTCGACTTCGGCATCCTGGGCAAAGGTGAAAAAGATAGTGGTCATGAAGTACGACGTTTCGGCGAGGAGATGCTTTTTCAGAGTCTGCGTGAGCACAATACCGAAATGATTCAGGAATCCGGCGCGACCAGGATCGTGACCGCCGACCCGCATACACTCAACGCGCTGAAAAACGACTACGAAGACTTGCCGCCGGTCGAGCACATCAGCCAGTTCCTGGCCAAACAGGTCCGCAAGGGGCTTTTGCATTTCAAGCCGAGCGTGAACGGGGACAAGGTTTACACCTACCATGATCCATGCTATCTGGGCCGCCATAACGGTGTTTATGATGACCCGCGTGAAGTCCTGGATGCGATTCCGGGGATGCGCCGTGTGGATATGAAGCGCTGTAAAGACCGCTCGTTCTGCTGCGGTGGCGGTGGACTGATGCTGTTCTATGAACCGGAAGAAGAACAGCGAATGGGTGTGCTGCGCGTCAAGATGGCGGAGGAGGCCGGTGCCAATGTGATCGTCACGGCGTGTCCGTTCTGTCTGGTCAACATGGAAGACGCCATCAAGGTGGCCGGTTTGGAAGGCAAGATGGAAGCCATTGATCTGTCCGAACTGGTGGTTGCGCACCTCGCTGACTAAGGCCGAAGGCGCCCGCGGAAAGTTTTTTCCGTCCATCGGCAGACCTTTTAAGTGTGACATAGCCATTAATAGAACTTTTATCGATCGGGGAGGAACAAACATGGAGATTCTGGTATGCGTGAAAAGAGTTCCGGATACCGCGGAGAACGAAATCGCGATAAAAAGTGACGGAACCGACATTCAAAGAGACGACCTGGTCTATTCGGTCAATGAATGGGACAACTACGCCGTGGAAGAGGCCATCCAGATTCGCGACAAAGTCGGCGGGTCAGTGACGGTAGTGACCGTAGGCGACAGCGAGGCCGAAGAAGTATTGCGCCGCCAGATGGCCATGGGCGCGGACAACGGCATCCTGCTGGCCGACGACGCCTTCGAAGGATCCGACGGACGCGGTATTGCCGCCATTCTGAAAGCCGTCGTGGCCAAAGGCAAATATGATCTGGTCCTCACCGGCGCCCAGGCCGACGATGGTGCCGCTCAGGTCGGCGGCATGCTGGCCGCTATGCTGGATTGGCCGTATGCCTCACTGGTCAACAAGATCGATACCGGCGACAAAAGCCTCAAAATCGGGCGTGAAATCGAAGGCGGCAATCAGGAGATGAACGAGATCGACCTGCCCTGCGTGCTTTCCATCCAGACCGGTATCAACGAACCGCGTTATGTGGGTATCCGCGGTATCCGCAAGGTGGCTTCGATCGAAATCCCGACCTATGCGGCCGCTGACCTGGGTGTTGCCGCCGATGCTGTCGGCCCGGCCGCGGCCCGCGTTAAACGGGTCGATTATTTCACACCTGAAATGGGTGCCGGAGCAGAGATTCTCGAAGGCAGCATGGAAGAAAAAATCGATAAACTGATTGAACTCTTGAAGGCTAAAGGAGGGTTGAAATAATGGCTCAGATATTTGCCTATATTACGCATAAGGGTGGGGCGGTCGACGATACCGCCGCCGAACTGGCCGCTGCCGCACAAAAGATCGATGCCGCCGCGCAGGTCACTGCCATTGTTGTCGGCGCTGGCGCTGATTTGGATGCCGCTTGCCAAGGGGCCGCCAAACTCTTTGCGCAGGTGTGGAAATTCGATAATGCGGCATTGGCCTATCCGAACGGCGAAGTGGTCCGCAAGCTGTTGAGCCAGGTCGTTCCGGCGGGTTCCATTCTTCTGGTCCCTCACGACACCTTCGGTATGGACATGGCCCCCGGTCTGTCGATAAAATTGGACGCTGCATACGCTGCTGACGTCGTTGCCATTGAAAGCCTGAGCGGAACCGAGCTTAAAGTGGTCCGCCAGGAGTTCGCCGGTATGGCCCATACCCACATTGCCGTCGACATCGCCAAGGGTGCTGTCCTGACGCTGCGACCGGGGTCTTTTCAGCCTGAAAAGGGCGCGGAACTGGCTGGCACGGTATCCGACAAATCCGGTGATGCCGGTGATTTGGGCACCAAACGCCGTTACCTGGAAACCGTCGAAGCTGAAATGGGCGACGTGGACATCACCAAAGCCGATGTGCTGGTTTCCGTCGGACGCGGCATCGAAGATCAGGACAACATCGGGGTGGCCGAAGAGTTGGCCGAAGCCATGGGCGCGGTGGTCAGCTGTTCGCGGCCGATCGTGGATGCCAAGTGGCTCGAAAAATCCCGCCAGGTGGGTACTTCCGGTAAAACGGTCAAACCCAAAGTGTACCTGGCCATGGGGATTAGCGGTTCGTTTCAGCATCTGGGCGGTATTAAAGGGTCTCCGTTCATCGTGGCAGTCAACAAGAACCCCAAAGCACCCATCTTCCAGGTGGCCGATATCGGAATCGTGGAAAATATCCTGGAGTTCATGCCGGCACTGACCGAGAAAATTTCCGGCTAATTCACTTCTTCATTTCGCATTTGACCGGCAAGCAGGGGCTTATCGCCACCGCTTGCCGGTTTTTTTGTGCGCGTTCTCTTATTCTGACGCAGATTCTACGATTCACTTGTACGCGCGCCGGGGCAGTCAATGCTTTGCTCGGGGCATCGTGAAATAAATTCTCAGCGCGATATTATCAGATTCAGAAGGAGGGGCTTGCGGGTGGGGCCCGTGTTGCCATAATAGTGTCTGTTATGCGAGCATTATCGACAAAAATAGTCCTGATTGCCGGAGCGTTCCTGCTGCTGGCGGTTGCGGCGCTGACGGGTATTTCCGTTTACGTGAACAGCTCCGCGTTCCGCGGTCGGTTGGTTGCGCAGATCGATGCCGCCATCGACGGTACCCTCGTTGTGGACGATCATCGCTTGTCACTACTCAAAGGCCAATTGGTGCTATCTGACATCGCCTTGCAAAATTCCGACGGCGAACCGGCGGCCCTCATCGGAGAACTTCGTCTGGTTCTTTTTTGGCCGGCACTGGTGTGGCGCGCCGTCCAAATAAGAACGCTCATTCTCGACGATATCCGCGTGAACGTGATCCTGGGGCCGCAGGGACGAACCAACCTGGGCGATGCGTTGGCTCTACGGAACCCCTCTGCGCCAAAAAATGGCGCAGCGCAAAGCGCATGGCAGGTCAGCGTCCGGGATCTGCAGGTTCGCAATGGGCGGTTGGCATTTGAACAACCGGCCGAGCGTATCAGCACGGTCATTGTGGGTCTCACGGCGACCGGACGGGGGGACTTGCAGCGGCGCACTTTCCAATTGGACCTGGCACTCGCCGAAGCGCGCTTGCAGATGCCCGACCGCCAAGAAAAGGTCAACAATATCGTGATCGCGGCTGCTTACACAGAGAGCGCCGTCCAACCGCTGCGCCTTGCGCTGCACGCTCCCGATGTGCGGGTGGCGTTGCAGGGCCGTATCGATCGTGAGCACACGCCATGGCAGGTGGATTTGTCCGGGAACCTGGATCTTGAACTGGCTGCCTTGCGCCCATGGTTGCCGTCCGAGTCCGCTGCCGGCGGGCGCGTCCAGGGGACTGCCAGCCTGACCGGGCCACTGAACGACCCTGCCGCCGCTGCCGATTTGCGCTGGCAAAACGGCAGCGCATGGGGCTTCGCGGTCGAGGAGGTGATTGTCAAAGCCCGGCTGGACGCCCGCCAGGTGCACATCGATAACGCCAATCTGCGCAGTGCCTGGGGCGAACTGGATCTTTCCGGAAGCGTCGATTTGCGTCCGGTTTTTCCGAAAAGCTTCGAAAAGCAGGCGGCTGGATTCGACTCGGTTTCCTATTCCGTGGCCGTCGGCGCGCGCCGGTTGAACATTTCACAAGTGCGGCGTTTCGCTCCGGATGTGCCTGGCATCTGGCGGGGCCGGATGCACCTGGAAGGCAGCGCCCTGGCCATTGATCGGGCGCAGGGCAAAGCGTCACTGACAATGAACGGCAGCGGTGTTCAGGTCTCTCCCGCTGGCCGGCCAGCGGACGTAGCGCTAACGGCCGAACTGCACTGGGCCGAGCAGCTGCTGCGGATCGTGCGCAGCCAGGCGACCCTGGACGGTCACGACCTGCAGGTCGCCGGAAACCTGCGCCTGGACAGCGGGCGGATGGACGCCTCCGCAAAAGGTCAGTCCAAGCACCTGGCCGATCTGGGGGCCATTCTGGGGATCCGGCTGCCGCGCGGAAACGGCACACTTGCCCTGCAAGCCAAGGGCGCATGGAACCAACCGGTGGTGCACGCCGAGTTGTCGGCCCATGACCTTGCATGGGACGCGTGGCGCTTCGGTCGCCTGCGGGTCGTGGCCGATCTGGGCGCGGATGGCATCGTGCATATCTCGCCGCTGGTTTTGGATAATCAGGGCAGTTCCCTGCAGGGGCAGGGCCGCCTGCATTTGTTGCAGCCCGACGGCCAGTTGCGCGACGATCCCGGCGTGCAGTTCAAAGTGGCGCTGCATTCTCTGGATTGGCAAGATTTTGCGGCCGATCCGCCTGCGCAGGTCCGCATGCAAGGAAGCCTCGCGATCAGCGGCAGCCTGTTGCATCCGACAGCCGAATTGACCTTGGGCACCGGTCAGGTTGTTTGGGAGGCGCTGCAGGGCCAGGTGAAAGGCACGGCGCGCTGGACCGATGGTCGCCTGGTCATTCCCGAGTTGCGCCTGAGCAAGGGAAAATCCTCCCTGACCCTTGCGGGCAGCGCCACCTGGCGGGATGAGGACAGCGGCCGGTGGCGGGCCGATCCCCTGATTCAGGCCGAGTTGCGCAGTGACGCATTTCGGGTGCAGGATTGGATGGCAGGCTACAAGGGTGCTTTAACGTTCCAGGCATCCCTGAAAGGTCGGCCGGCCACGCTGAACGGAACATACCGACTGGAAGGCCGGGACCTGGACACCGGCGTTCAGAAACTGTCCGATCTGCGCCTGGAAGGCCGCTTCGCCGAGCAAACCGCCTATGTGGACCGGCTGGCCGCAAGTCTGGTACCGGGGCAGCAGGTGCAAGGGAACGGCTGGTATGCCTTTGATCAACGCTTCGAAGCCCGCTTGCATGCCGCCGGCATCTCTTTGGCGCACATCACGGCCCTGCAGGGCGGCCGAGCGGTGCACGGCAGCCTCGATATGACGGTGAGTGCCCAAGGCACTTTGCAGGACCCTACCGGCACCGCCAACCTGCATATTCGCGCGCCGCGCATTGGCGATCAACGCTGGGATGATTTCAACGTCGATGTCCGCCTCCAGGATAGCCAGTTGGAAGCCAAGGCAGACCTCAATTTTGATCTGTCGGGGCATTACCGTCTGGACAGCGGTGATTTTAGTGTATCGGCCGATTTGGAACAGACCGATCTGACGCCCTACCTGGCGATGGTTGCGGATGAACGGTGGTCCGGGCGGCTGACCGGCACGATTCGGGCGACCGGCAACACAGATGATCCTGCCAATATGCACGCGCAAGTTGTGCTCTCACAGGCCGCCTTGCGCTATGACAATGCGGACTTGCTGCGTTTTGACCGACTGGAAGCGACGCTTGCGCAGGGTGTTCTGTCCATGCCTGCCACGCGTTTGAATTGGATGCAACAGGGGCATTTGATCGTCTCGGCCGCAGGACGCCTTGCGCACGATCTGTCCCTTCAGGCGGATGGCACGTTGCCGCTGGCTGCTTTGGCGCCGTTTACGGATCAGATTGGCGACGCGGTCGGGAACATCCGCATCGCGGCGCGCGCCCAGGGCCCCTGGTCAGAGATGCAGTGGCATGCGGATGTCGTATTGGCGCGAATTGGGTTTGTGTTGGCGGATTGGGACCAGGTATTGCGGGATGTGAACGGCACGATCCGTATTCGCCCGGAGCATATTGTGGTCGATAGTCTTTCAGGCATGCTGGATACGGGCCGCTTCGCCCTCGACGGCCAGATCCGGCATGCCGGGGGGCGGCCGGTACAGGGGCAGATTGCCTTAAAAGCCCAGGCGCTTCCGATCGCATGGCCCGATACTATGGACCTGCTGGTCGGCGCCGACCTGGTCCTCAAGGGGGGTGCGGGCCAAGCTGTGCTGGAAGGAAAGGTCACTTTGCTCGAAGGCCATTATTATAAAAACGTGCGCATCGATCTACGGGCGCCATTTGCGGCCAAAAGGCGCGCCGAACCGCAGCCGACTGGCTGGTCGGTTCCGCAGTGGTTCGAAGCCGTTGCACTCGATGTGATCGTGGCCCATCGCTATCCTTTGCTGGTGGACAACAACGTGACCCGCCTGGAAGTCGTGCCCGATTTTAAAATCGGCGGTACGGCGGCCAAACCGACCGTCAGCGGACGTGCCAATGTCAGCGAAGGCGAGGTGTTTTTCCGTCGCAAGACATTCACGATCAAGCGGGGTGTGGTGGATTTCGTCAATCCTTACAAAATAGAGCCTACGCTGGATATCGTGGCCGAAACGCAGATCCGGCAATGGCAGGTAACCCTTGCGCTGAACGGGACATTGGACAACTTATCGGTGCAGTTGCGCTCCGACCCGCCTGAATCCGACAGCAACATCCTTTCGTTGGTGCTTCTTGGGCGCACGAGCGCTGAACTGGGGCAAGGCGGCAGTACAGCGACGACCGAGCAGATGCTGGCGACGCTGGTCGAGTCGGCCTGGGGTGAAGACATCAAAAAGCGTGCCGGAGTCGATATCCTGGAGGTGGAAACCGGTGCCCAGGACGAAGACGACAGCAGTGAACGCATCCAGGTGACGGTTGGCAAGAAAGTCAGCCGGCGCCTGACGATCAAATACTCGGTCGAAGCTGCCGGCAGCGAAACGGTTCAGCGGGCGACCTCCGATTACCAGTTGCTCGAAAACATCCTGGCCAGCGGCTTTCAGGATACCGCCGGCACCTACGGCGGCGAACTGCTCTTTCGGATCGAATTCCGCTAGCGCCGCTTCCGTGGCGGCATCACTTTTAGACGCACACAACCAAGGGGAAAGCTTTGAGGACGAGTTGGATGAAATGGCTCAGGCGCCTGGCAGCTCTTCTATCCATCCTCTGGGCCATCGCCGGCCCTTTTGCGGCCCAAAGCGCCGGCAGCGATTGGGATGGTCGCCCCTTGCCGATCGCGGAAATCGCTATTCAGATCCACGATCCCTTTCCCACTGGATTGGATTGGTCGGCCCTGGGGCGTGCGCTGCTTGACCTGCAAGAGGGCCAAGTCCTGACTCCCGCCCGACTCGAACAGGCCCAGGCAGCCATCGCGCCGCTGGCCCAGGTGCGCAGCAATGTGGCGGTACGGCCTGACGGGCTGAGGCTTGCGGTCGCTATCACCCCGTACCAGCAGATCAAAGCCATTGACATCGAGGGCAATTACCCGTTGCTGGAAAGGGATGTGCGCACGGCCATGACCATGGTGGCCGGCGACATCTTCGATCCTTCCCGAATGTCTGCGGAGCAAGCTGCCATCGCGCAGCGTTTTCGCGAGGAAGGCTATGTCGCGCCGCGCGTGGAGATCACCTGGCAGCAGGACCTGTCGGATGGCCACTACCAAGTACTTGTGGCGATCGACAAGGGCCCCTACGACACACTCAAGGATATCCGACTGCGCGGCAATCAGCGGATTTCCGATCTGAGGCTCAAGGCCCGGATGACCACCTGGCGGCGCTCACTGATGCGACTGGGGAGCATCCGCTTCAAGGAACAGCAGGTCAGAGAAGACGTGCGCAACCTCGTCGACTACTATCGTTCGCAGGGATTTGCCGACGTGCGCATCGACACCCGCGTATTACCGGCCTCCGACGAGCATCATATCGTTTGTGAATGGCTCATCGACGAAGGGCCGCTCTATGTCATTCATTTTTCCGGCAACCAGTTTTTTTCCGACAAGACCTTGCGCAAGGATTTGGTGCTGCTGGAAGCGGGTAATCGCGGCAACATGGGAATCCGACGAACCGTCAACAAAATCCGGCGCCGCTATCTGGCGGCCGGTTTTGCGGACATCCAGGTGGATTGGGAAGAGCGCTCTGCCGAAGAGGATTCCGCAAACGTCCGCTCCATTGGCATTGTTATCACGGAAGGCCTGCGTCACATTGTCGCGCGTGTCGCCATCAATGGGCATGCGCGCCTGTCCGCGGAGCAAATTCGCGGACAGATGCTGACGCGCACGGCCAAGGGGTTGGGCAAGGGTGCCTATGTGGCCGATGTGTTCCAAGAAGACCTGGCCGCAATCCTGGCTCTTTATCGCAGCCGGGGTTTTCTGGAGGCCCAGGTAACCGAAAAGGTCGACATCGATCCGCATACCGCATCGGTTGATATTACTCTTCATATCGCGGAAGGGGTTCAAACGCTGGTCGATACTGTGTCGCTCGAGGGCCAGGCGCCCCGCGACACCCAGGCGCTCAAGCAGGAACTGCAGCTCACGCCAGGCACGCCTTATGCTCCGATAAAACTCCAGGAGGATGAAAATGCCCTGGCCGCACGCATCTCGCCTTTCGGTTATCCGCACGTTCAGGCCAGTGGTGCGGCCCAATTGTCTGCGGACAGCACCCGGGCCGATATCGTCTATGCGCTTGATCCGGGTCCGTCGGTCGATGTCGGCCAGGTGTTTTTCGTGGGCAATCTCAAGACCCGCACGACCTTTATGCGTCGCGAATTTTCACCGACGGCGGGCGAGCCTTTCGTTCTGTCCAAAATCCTCGATGCCCAACGCAACTTGCGCAATCTGGATATCTTCGATTCCGTGCAGGTGCACACCATTGGCTTGAAGGAAAAGGACCCCACGGTCGATATGGTGATCCGTCTCGTGGAAAAAAGACCTTATTATTTTTTGGCAGGGGCCGGCTATCAGACGGACAAAGGGTTCTATGGCCGCACCCAGATCGGGGATCACAATTTCACCGGTACGGCCAAAGACCTTTGGTTGAAAGGGGAGCTAAGCCAGGTGGGGTATCGGGCAGAGGCCGGCGTCAGTGATCCCCGCTTCTTGGGGACATCGATCAGCGCCCATGCCTCGGCATTCAGCGAACGCAGCGAACCGTTCAACCAGGATTTCGGCACTGACACCTTGGGCGCCAGACTATCATTTTCGCGGAATTGGAAAAAGCGCCTGACCACCGGCCTGGGCGTGCGCTTCGAGAGCAGGGAACAATATCTACGCGGTGAAAGCGCCTCCACCGTGCTCACAGAACCGGGCGATCTGGATCCCCGCGCGATTTTCGTGGTGACCCCCTCGGTTCTGTACGATTCGCGTGATTCTTTCATACGGCCCGTCAAAGGGCTGTATACCAGCGCAGCCGTGGAAATATCCAATGGTTTGGACAATGCCCTGGATGATTTTTTCAAGTACCGTTTTGAACTGCGTGGGTATCACGCGTTGTCGTCAAGGGTCACTCTGGCAGGCCGGGTCTGGGTGGGGTACATAGACCCTTATGGTGATGCGGATCCTGCACTGGACCAGCTTTTCTTTTTAGGTGGGACAAACACGGTGCGCGGGTTTAAGGAAAATATGCTGCGCTTCGATGCCGCGGGTGATTCCGTAGGCGGACGTGTGGCCGTCGCCGGAGGTTTGGAGGCGCGCATCGCGCTGGGAAAAAACATCGAGGTGACCCCCTTTGTGGATACCGGCAGCGTGCAACAATCTCTCATCGATGCCGGTAGCGATGCCTTTCGCTGGTCCACTGGTCTCGGTCTGCAGTATATCACGCCAATTGGACCGATCGGTCTGTTCTATGGCCACAAACTCGACCGGCGTTCGGATGAGAGCGCAGGCCAGTGGCATTTGTCTGTAGGATATACCTTTTAACCAGTGTCATGTGTAAAAACCATGAGGCGCATTCCGTTTACCCCAATGGTTTTCATGGATGAGCGACGTGGTCGCCCTATACCGATGGGCGCCATACAGCAGGTCGACCGGATCATTAACTTTTATGAATTTGATTTATACACTGAACGATTATGTTTTACATTTATTTTCAGGAGTGCTATTTTTCCACCCTTGTGCTTTTTTTGAAGCGGGCAGTGGTTTCGGAAGGTCAGGATTGGGAAATTCAGCTTACGAACAACGCGCCCTATCATCGTCGGGAATTTTTCTTGTTGCAATGGGTGAGAGGTACACAAAATGCTTATTGACGGTTTAAAGCTTGCATTGGTGGGTATGTCGGTGGTGTTCGCATTTTTGGTGTTGCTGGTCCTGATCGTTCATATATCCACCCGCCTTTTCAAGGCGAATACCGAAAAAGAAGCCCGCGAAATGGCCACACCCCAGAGACGTATGTCTTCTATGGGGAACGGCCGGCTGGTGGCGGTCATCAGCGCAGCAATAGCGTCTCACAGGGCCCGCGCCGCGCACACGGGCGGTTAGCGGACGTCTCCCGCCGCGCGACATGAGATTCCTTGGATCACTCAAAAACGTCCGGAGCCGATGAGGCTGTGCCGGTAGACTCTAAACACAAAGAAAAGAATGGATTGATACGGAAATGAAAAAAATCGAATTCATGGACACGTCATTGCGAGATGGGTTTCAATCGGTATTCGGCGCGCGCGCGCTGACAGATGATTTTCTACCTGCGGTCGAGGCGGCCCGCGAAGCTGGGATCACCTACATGGAAGCCGGTGGTGGTGCCCGCTTCCAAGCCTTGTTCATGTATTGCGGGGAGTCCGCTTTCGACATGATGGACCGTTTCCGCAAGGCGGCGGGTCCGGATGCGTCTCTGCAGACATTGGCGCGTGGCATCAACGTGGTCGCACTATCGGCCCAACCCAGAGACATGATTGACCTGCATGCCCGGATGTTCAAAAAACACGGCATCACCCATATCCGAAACTTTGACGCCTTGAACGATGTGCGCAACCTGATCTACTCGGGTCAATGTATCAAGAACGCCGGGCTGCACCATCAAGTGGTTATCAGTATGATGGAGCTTCCGCCGGGATGCTCGGGCGCCCACGATCCGGAATTCTATCTTAAGACCTTGCGCGAAATCCTTGACTCCGGACTTCCTTTCGACTCTATCTGCTACAAAGATGCATCCGGCACCTCCAATCCCCAAAAAGTGTACGATACGATCAAGGCCGGCCGCAGTCTTCTGGGAGACAGAGCGACCATATGGATGCATACCCATGAAACCGCCGGTGTCGGCATCACGCAATACAAAGCCGCCGTCGAGGCCGGGTGTGACGGCGTTTGCCTGGCACGTTCGCCGCTGTCCGGCGGCACATGCCAGCCGGATATGCTTTCGATGTGGCACGCCCTGAAAGGCACCAACTACACGTTGGATATCGACATTAAAAAAATTCTGATAGCCAACCGTGTTCAGGAGGAGTGTCTCAAAGACTATTTCTTTCCACCCGAGGCTCAAAAAGTCTCTTCGGAAGTCATTCTCTCGCCCATGCCGGGTGGCGCCTTGACCGCCAACACCATGATGATGCGCGATACCGGCACGCTGCATCTCTATCCCAAGGTCATCGAGGCCATGTCCGAATGTGTCGCCCGCGGCGGATTCGGCACTTCGGTTACCCCGGTGTCTCAGTTTTACTTTCAACAGGCCTATGCGAATGTCACTCAGGGGCCCTGGAAAAAGATCACCGACGGGTATGGCAAAATGGTCCTGGGGTACTTCGGACGGACGCCGGTCCCTCCCGATGCGGAAATTGTCAAAATCGCCGAGCAACAATTAGGCAAGCCGGTCTTCAAGGGAGATCCCCTGGATGTGCTTGAACCCGGAATTCCCAAGGCGACTAAAATTTTGCAAAACGAGGGGTTGCCTGTGACCGATGAAAATATTTTCATCGTGGGCGCGCTGGCCACTGCCGGGGGCAACAAAGGACTCGACTTTCTCAAAGGAAACAAGCCCATCAATGTCCGCAAAGTTGCCGAATCAGGTGGGCCGGAGAAAAAGCCGGTCGCTCAACAGGCCCAGGCGCCGATCACAGTGGGGCCTTTGCAGTACAAGGTCACTGTCGACGGTCAGACGTATGATGTCATGGTGGCGGACGACACCGGCGCCGTGACGGCTGTCACCCAGACCGCCGTCAAAGAGAAAGAAGCGATTTCGGTCAACGCACAGATTCCCGGCAATGTGTACGAGGTCTTTTGTGCCGTGGGCGACAAGGTGAAGGCCGGGGACACGCTGGTTATTCTCGAAGCCATGAAAATGGAAACACCTGTGGCCGCGCCAGTCGATGGCACCATCGCCACACTCGAAGTGCAAAAGGGACAAACGGTCAAGGCCGGCCAACTCATTGCCACCCTTGCATAGATGATTCTCACTTTCTACACCGGCCCAGCCGGTTCAGGGATGTCCCATGACTAAAAAAATTGCCGCTGTGCTTGCGTTTGCCCTGGTCATCATCGTACTGGCCGTCACATGCCCTGTCGTCAGGGCTGAAAACGCCCCGGATGCTGCCGGGACAGGGCTGGAGGTGCTGCCGGCCACGAGTGACGTGATCGTCAATTTTCTGCACGCTACCGGTCTGCTGAGCTTTATCATACCGTCCAGTGGGAACTGGGTCGATGGTGTGGGGCGCCTGGCGATGATCGCGATTGGTTGCATTCTGCTGTTTCTGGCTATTTTCAAAAGGTTCGAACCGCTCCTGCTGGTGCCTATCGGTTTCGGCGCCGTATTGAGCAATATTCCCCTGGCGGGGATGAGCGATCCGGGCGGTGTGCTGTATTACATCTATGCGGTCGGGATCAAAACGGGTATTTTTCCCCTGATCGTATTTATGGGGGTGGGAGCGATGACCGATTTCGGTCCCATGCTGGCAAACCCCAAAACGGCACTGCTGGGTGGCGCGGCCCAGTTTGGCATTTTCATCACCCTGATCGGCGCGCTGGCGCTTTCCACATTTGTGCCCGGCATTCATTTCAACCTGCTGGAGGCGGCCTCGATCGGCATTATCGGCGGTGCGGACGGGCCGACGGCCATTTTTCTTTCCAGCCAGCTCGCACCCCACCTGTTAGGGCCCATTTCGGTGGCGGCCTACTCGTATATGGCGCTGGTGCCGCTCATTCAGCCGCCGATCATGCGGTTGCTGACTACTGCGCAGGAGCGCAAGATCCATATGCAACAGCTGCGCTATGTTGGAAAACGCGAAAAGATCGTTTTCCCGCTATTGGTTTTAGGCTTATGCGTTCTGCTGCTGCCTTCCGCTGCTCCCCTGATCGGATTTTTCATGTTCGGCAACCTGATGCGGGAATGCGGTGTGGTGGGAAGGCTATCGGACACCGCCCAGAATGCCTTGATCAATATCGTGACAATTTTCTTAGGCTTGGGTGTGGGAGCGCAGCTTTCATCGGCCAACTTCCTGAACTTGTCCACCTTGGGCATCCTTCTTCTGGGAGCGGTTGCCTTTTCAATCGGAACAGCTTCGGGGATTATAATGGCAAAACTCATGAATCTGGTCTCCAAAAACAAGATCAATCCCCTGATCGGATCTGCGGGTGTTTCCGCCGTTCCCATGGCAGCCCGGGTGACTCAGAAGCTCGGAATGGAAGCCGACCCACAGAACATGCTGCTGATGCATGCCATGGGACCCAATGTGGCCGGCGTCATCGGTTCGGCAGTGGCGGCAGGTGTGTTGCTGACCTTGAAAGGCATGGCAGGTCTTTGATTGCTTTTTTGGCATGAAAATGCATAAAGAACTATCCTGAATCAAAAGGGGGAACCCCGGATTCTCGGACGCTTGATCTGTGAAGTGTGACTGGAGGCTTTCGCTTAAACCTACCCACCTATAACATCCCGGCGATGCCGGTTTAGGAGTATGAGCATGACCATACGCGTATTGATGACCCGAAAAATTCCGCGAATGACCAGCGGTATGGATGTTACAATACTTCCCAGGCTATCCCAATTGCTTATCGAGCTTCGCAACATCGCCAACGAACAGCCCGGGTATATCTCAGGCGAAACCCTGCGCAATGTTGATGACCGCAACGAGTATCTGGTCATAAGCACCTGGCAATCCCTTGAGTCGTGGACACGCTGGCTCGATAATCAGGTGCGGGTGAGCGTGGAGTCACAGATAGATGCTTTGCTGGGCGCCTCCACGGTTTACAAGGTTTACAGTTACGATTGACATTGAACGCCTTGCGATAGTAACCCAGATGGTGCTGGCGATTTTACAGCCGCGTCAGCAATTCGCAAAGAAGTCGCACGCCGAAGCCGGTGCCGCCGGGGGCGCAATAACCATTGCCTTTTTTCGATGCGGCCGGGCCGGCGATGTCGATGTGGGCCCAGCGGGCGCCGATGGTGAATTCGGACAGAAAGAGCGCAGCGGTGATGGCGCCGCCGTAGCGCGTATTGGGCATGTTGCTGATGTCGGCCAGATCACTTTTGAGCAGTTCTTTGTAATCTTCCAACAACGGCATGCGCCAGCATCGTTCGAAGGTGGTCTCGCCGGCGGCAACGATCGCCGCTGCCAAATCATCGTCGGCCGAAAAAACGCCGGCCATTTTCTCTCCCAGAGCCACCACACAGGCCCCGGTCAGCGTGGCCAGATCAATGATGATATCCGGTTTATGGGTCTTGATGGCATAGGCCAAGGCATCCGCCAGAATTAAGCGGCCTTCGGCATCCGTATTGCCGATTTCCACGGTTTTGCCCGCATAACTGGTGATGATGTCGCCCGGACGCGTGGCACTGCCCGAGGGCATGTTCTCCACAATCGGGGTGATACCGATGACGCGTTGCTTTGGTTTTATACGGGCCAGGGCAGTCATTGCGCCCGCCACCGCTGCAGCGCCCGCCATATCGCCTTTCATGGTCTGCAGACCGGCCGATGGTTTGATATTCAACCCGCCTGTATCGAAGGTGACGCCCTTACCGACCAGTACGATCGTCCGTTCAGGTTTGGGCGGCGCATAAACCATTTCCACCAGGCGCGGCGCATGGGCGCTGCCCGCCGCTACCGCCAGCAAAGCATTGAACTTCTGGCGCTTCAACTGGGCCTGATCGAGTATCTTGACGTGCAGGCCGCTCTGCCGGGCAGCCGATTCGAAAGCTTTGGCCAGATGTTCGGGCAATTTATCGTTGGCCGGTGTGTTGACCCAGTCGCGCGCCAGCAAGGTGCCCTGGCAAATCGTCTCGATGCGTGCCGGCAGGGCTTTGTACTTTTTGGCGGTTTCGTTTGGCACCAGCACTGCGATGCCTTTCAGCAGGTTCTGTTTGGGTTTATCCTTGTAACGTGTAAAAGCGTGATTTGCCAGACAGGCGCCTTCGAAGAGGGCGTTGCACATGATCGGCGCCTGAATGTCCAGGGATTCGGCTGTCGGCGCGGCGATGGCGATCGTAGTACTTTTGGCCCTCATTGCCTGCTGGATCGCCCTGCCGGCAAATCTTCGCAGCGTCTCTGCGGTGATCGTCTTCCGGGGCCCCACACCGATGAGGAGACGACGGCGCAGTGCGTCTTTTACGCGATCATAAAAGATGATCTGCTGATCTTTTTCGCCGCTGAATTCTTCGATTGCTTTTGCTCTGGCGATCAGTTCCAGGATTTCAGGATCGGCATGTATGTCTGCATCTTCGCACACGGGAATGGCCAGCGTGCTGGCCTGCGAGAGGCTCGGCGGGGTAGAAGTGAATTGAAGCATTACAGTACTCCTTTTAATCGAAAGTAAGAGTGCGCACCAATATGAAACAAGATGGCAAGAAGAAAGTGGCGTTGCCTATCCGAACAGCCGTTCCCACGCGATCACTCCCCAAACCGTGGCTGTGGCAATCAGGGTGATCAGCACTGCGGCTGAGCCCAGGTTTTTTGCCTGCCCCGAGAGAGCGTGGATTTCGGGGCTGATGCGGTCGACCACTGTTTCAATGGCCGAATTGATCAATTCGACCACCCAGATTAAAAGCAGGGAGAAAACGAGGATAGCGCGTTGGGCGCTGGTGGTGCCAAGCCAGAAGGCCGCCGGCAGGAATATGAGAATCGCGACGGTCTCCTGACGGAAAGCGGTTTCGTTGCGCCAGGCCGCTCGCAAACCCAGACACGAATAACAGGTGGCATCAACGATTCGGACGATGAAATTCTTTTTCTTCTTCAGCATGCAGTCCTCGCAGGGGGGCAACAGGTTGCGCGTCAATCGGTACGTCGGGAATGTCCGGGGCGTAATCGGGCATGACCGGGTCACGCAGGATCATCTCAATGGCTTTGCGGGCGGATTCGGCCATTTTGGGGAAGACTTTATACAAGGCGGTCACGTGGCGCAGGTTGTCGGCCGTGCGCAGGACCAGGCTGGCCAGATCGCCTTCGGCCATCTGCCCGCTCTGAACCGCCTTGTCCCAAGGCAGGCCGGTGGCCCAGCGCCAGACAGCGGTGGTCGGTCGTAAGAAGATCGGACGCACATCGAAGCCGCTGACCTGCATGTGCTTGGCAAAACCGCGCAAGCCCTGGACCACTTGCAGGACGGCTTGGGTCAGGGGTTCGGGCAGGGTTTTGCGATCCAGGTGTTCATCGGTTTCCTTGTCATTGACCAGGCCGGCCATGATGCCGGCCAGCAGGGCCGGTTCGGCTTGCGGAAACAGCCCCAGGCGCAGGCCTTCGGCCACCAGCAGGGGCTGGTCGATGCGCAGTTGGGAAGCCCACAGACCGTCTTCGGTCAGACGGCTCTGATCATCGACGAACCCGGTGATCTGCAAAAAGCGCAAATGGCGTTGGAAGTCCTGCCACAAATGGGTATGGGCAGCCTCGTCGCCGCCCATGGCCGCACCGTGATGCTGGAAGGTGGCCAGAGAGCGGTGCAGCAGGTCTTCCACTTCGGCCGGCGTGTGTGACAGCAGCAAGTTGAGTGTCATGGAAAAGTTGATGCGAATCTGGCTGTGCACGTTTGCCGGCGAGGCGTTGAGCAGGCGCGCCACACTCGGCACATCCATGTACTTGCCCGGCACCACCAAGGCAAATCCAATGTGGTCTTTGCCCCGGCGGCCGGCACGACCCGTCATCTGGTGCAGTTCGGTGGCGTCCAGGGGTGCAAATTCACGGCCATTGAAGCGGTCCGAGTTGAGGAAGGCCACCGTTCGGGCCGGAAAATCGACACCGGCCGCTACCGTTGAGGTGGCAAAAATGGCATCCAGTAAACCTTCGCTCATCAAGGCTTCCAACACCTGTTTCCAAGCGGGTAATTGACCGCTGTGGTGCGAGCCGATGGCCAGGTGTTCGGCCAGCCAACGCTGGCGATGATGCCGTATATGCGGAAAACGCTCGGTGAGCTCGGCCAGCCGCTGATTCAAGCGTTCAGCCTGCCGGTCGTCACGGATACGGTTTTCAAGGCATAATTGCAGGGCCTGATCGCAATCCGCGCGCGACTTGAGAAAAAAGATCGCCGGCAGCAGATGATACTTGCGCAACACGGCCAGAATATCGCCAAAAGGCGGCAGGCGTCCGGGCGGCGCCAGCGCCGGCGCCCGACGATCCGTCAGGAACTCGGCCACTTTCTTGTAAAGGCGAGGCTTACCGCCGCGCTCGCCGGCCACCAGCAGGGGCAGCAAGGTGCCGGCCGGGTGCAGCAGCATGGGATAGAGCGGCACGGGGCGACGCGTTTCCTGAACCACCTGGCAGCGTTTGCGGCGGATGGCACTGAGCCAGTGGGCGATATCGGCGGCATTGCCGATAGTGGCCGACAGCAGCAACAAGGGAACGCGCTGCGGCAGGTAGATCATGGTTTCTTCCCACACGACCCCGCGGTCCTCATCCCCGAGATAGTGGGCTTCATCCAGCACAACGAAATCGGTGGCCAGCGTCTGTCCGCGATGCATTGCATCATAGAGCTGGTTGCGCAGAATCTCGGTGGTACCCACGATGATGGGGGCATCGGTGTTTTCCTTGCGGTCGCCGGTCAGGATCCCGACATTGGTGGGGCCGAAGTGCGCGGCGAATTCCAAAAACTTGGCATTGGAAAGCGCCTTGAGCGGCGAGGCATACCAGGCACGACCGCCCTGCTCGAAGATGCGCGCGATGGCCTGCAGGGCAATCCAGGTTTTGCCGGCACCCGTCGGGGCCGTCACCAGGCAATCGCTTTGCGCGACCATTTCCAGGGCCTGCAATTGATATTCATCGGGTACGAACGCGGCCGGGGCGGGCGTACCAATCTGGGCGAAAATTTTTTTCAACCGCGGGTCGGCGCCGGGACGCAACACCACCGTGCGCCCTTTGTCGCGCAAAGGGCGCTGCGGCCGGCGCGGTGCGCGCACGGAGTATCGTCGACGATCACTCATAGGCAATCCACTTACAGTTTGGCGATCATTGCCCGAATACGCGTTTTGGCTTCCGACTCCACGTCGTAGGGGGACTGGCCGTTGAGGTCGGCCTCGATGAGTTCATCGCCATACGGCAAAAACCCTAAAATGTCGAAGTCGGCCAGATGTTCGCGAATGAATGCTTCATCTTTGGGCGAGCGGATCTTGTTGCCCACCACCGCGATTTTCTCAAGGCGAATCTCCTGGGCCAGCTTGCGGATATGGGCTGCCGTATCGATGCTGCGCCGACCCGGCTCCACCACCACGATTAACTTGTCTACCGATTTGGCCGTGGCCCGGCCCAAATGCTCGATGCCCGCTTCCATGTCCATGACCACGACTTCGTCACGCGCCAGCACGATGTGCATTACCAGGCTCTTGAGCAGCGTGCTCTCCGGGCAGAGGCATCCGCCGCCGCCCTTTTTTACGCTGCCCAGGCGCATCAGTTTAATATTGTCCATTTTTACCGAAAGGGTATCGGGAAGGTCGTCCACTTTGGGGTTGAGCTTGAAAAAACCGCCGATCGTGCCAGGTTGGGCACCGGTTCGTTCAAAGATCATATCTTTCATTTCAGCAATAGGGGTGATCCGCTCGGAGTTGGCAATTCCCAGGGCCGAGGCCAAATTGGCATCCGGGTCGGCGTCAATGGCCAACACTTTTTTGCCCATATCGCTGAGAATTCGTATCAACAGAGCCGAGAAAGTGGTTTTACCCACGCCGCCTTTGCCGCTGACTGCTAATTTCATTACATGTCCTTTCAATATCCGCTTGAATCGGGTCGCTGCGTAAAAACGCACCACCAATATAACATACATTGCCGATTCAGCAAGGTACGTTATGTGGCCCTTCAGGGCAATCGCATGTAAACCTTGGCACGCAGCGTGCCTTTACTTTGCGCCATATCTATCGTGCTGAAACCCGGTGATTCGGGTGGGTGGTCCGCGCCACCATCCATTCGATTAAGTGAGGCAGTAAGGTGCGCTCCGGACGGGCCGCAAACTTAGCTGCGCTCAAACAGTGCGACCCCTTGTCCTGCGCACGCCTTATGCCTCACTAAACCTCATGGCTGACGTGGCGCGGACCACCCACCCGAATCACCTCCTTCGTGTCAATCCCGTATACGAACTCGGGTATCACCGTCAGCCATGAGCCTTAGTGAGACTTAGGTGTGCGCAGAGCAGGTTTTTTCATCAAATCCTTGACGCTCCGAGTGCTGAAGGATAGAAGGAAACCCTTACTGTGGATAAGTGTCATCGATTTGTCGTTTGCGATGATGATTGGGATTATTACGTTAGTTTGAAAACCATGCAGGTTGCCCTTGCACCGATAACCGTCGTGCGGTGAAGCGGAGCGCGGTCCTGAGTCGATAAAGGATTCAATGAGTCAAATCGTTACACGCAAAGCAGGCAGCTTTAAAGGCCTGAAACCCGAAATTCTCGCACCGGCCGGACAGCGCGACAGTTTTTTGGCCGCCCTCGCGGCAGGCGCCGATGCTGTGTATTGTGGGCTGAAGGATTTTTCCGCACGCATGGCCGCCAAAAATTTCCAACTTGAAGAGATGGCCTCGCTGGTACAACTGGCGCATGACCAGGGCGTCAGAGTCTACCTGACCGTCAACACCCTGCTCAAACCGGACGAACTGCTGCCCCTGGGGCGTCAGCTGGACTGGGTCAACCGGTATGCCACGCCCGATGCGCTTATCGTGCAGGATCTGGCCGCCATCGCTTTGGCCAAGCAGGTCGGCTTCAATGGCGAAATTCACCTGTCGACATTGGCCAATGTGACCCAGCCCAGCGTGTTGCCGCGGCTGGTTAAAACCCTTGGCATCCAGCGCATTGTCCTGCCGCGCGAGCTTAATGTGGACGAAATCAAGCAGATGGCAGCGGCTTGCCCGCCTGAACTGGGCCTTGAGCTCTTTGTGCATGGCGCGCTGTGCTATGGCGTTTCGGGGCGCTGTTACTGGAGCAGTTTCCTGGGCGGCAAAAGCGGCTTGCGCGGTCGCTGTGTGCAGCCTTGCCGCCGGCGCTATACCCAGGAGCGTGAAGACAAACGCTATTTTGCCTGCCAGGATCTAAGCCTGGATGTGCTGGCCAAGGTCCTGGCCGATTTGCCGCAGGTGCGCGCCTGGAAGATCGAAGGCCGCAAAAAAGGGCCACATTATGTCTATTACACCGTGACAGCGTATAAAATGCTGCGCGACGAAGGTCAGGATCCCGCGGCCAAACGCTCGGCAGTCGGTTTGCTCGAACAGGCGCTCGGTCGTCCCGGCACCCATTATCACTTTTTGCCTCAAAGGCCCCAAAGTCCTGTTAATACCCAAGCCGACTCCGGCTCGGGTCTAATGGTGGGGACATTGCGCGGCGGCAAGGACAAGCCCTATATCGAACCACGTCTGCCGCTGCTCGAAGGCGACAAGTTGCGCCTGGGCTACGAGGATGACGAGTGGCACCAGACCGTCGATTTGACCCAGAGCGTGCCCAAAGGCGGCAAGTTCTTCTTTAAGGCCGCCAAGGGGCTCGGCGCCGGCAAAATCACACCCGTTTTCCTGATCGATCGCCGCGAACCGTATCTGGTCCAACAGCTGAAAAAGTTCGAAGCGCTATTGCAGCCTGTGAAAGTGCCATCCGAAGACAGCGGCACCTTCAACCTGCGCCTTTCGCCCGGCAGTCCGCGCCAGCCCCATTCCCGCCTGATGCATGTGCTGCGTTATCCGGGAGCGCGAATGCGGCAGACCAGCCTGGCCCTGTGGCTTGCACCCGAAATCCTGAGCGGCATGCAGGAAGGCCAGATCGCCCATGCCTGGTGGTGGCTGCCACCGGTCATCTGGCCTGAAGAAGAAGAGCGCTGGCAGCAGCTGCTCAAACGGGTCATGGCCAAAGGCGCCCAGCGTTTTGTCCTCAACGCGCCCTGGCAGATCGCCATGTTTCAACACCCTGAGCGGCTCAGCCTCTGGGCAGGGCCCTTTTGTAATATTGCCAACCCTTTGGCCATCCGCGCGTTCAAGCTGCTCGGCGGTCAAGGCGTCATCGTCAGTCCTGAGTTGGGCCGCGCGGACTTGGAAAACTTACCGGCCAAAAGCGTGCTGCCGCTAGGCATCGTGATTTCCGGCCAATGGCCCTTCTGCGTCTCGCGCGTGCTGGCTCCCGACCTGCAGCCGGGGCAACCCTTTGTCAGCCCGCGCGGCGAACAAGGCTGGGCCCAGCGTTACGGCTCTCTGTACTGGGTGTACCCTAACTGGCCTCTCAATTTACGGGCCTCGCAGGACGCGCTCGTGAAAACAGGCTACCGTTTGTTCGTGCACCTGGAAGAGCCCATACCCAAAAACATTCAGCTTAAAAAGCGCCCTGGCGAATGGAATTTCGAGATCGGTCTGAAATAATCGGAAGCACTGCTTGACTTTCGTTATCGCATGATGTGGCAGTGCCGCGTTTTGCCATTATGAATGCATAAAAAAGTCAATCTGGTTTGCACTTAACACGTGGCAAAGTCACTGGAGCGGACTGCATCACCAGATTGATAAATTACTACCATAGTACACGGTTGAGCTCTATCGGAGGAAAAGCGTGGCCACAAAAGATGACATAATCGAATTTCTGACCGCTGAATTTCCCCAAAATAAATGCGTCATCGAGGACGTTGGGAATCGTTCCGCGACAGTCAGGCATAAGATTGGTATCGATGAACTTCGCCCTGGAGGCACCGTATCCGGACCGGTTCTGATGACCGTCGCGGATGTTGCGCTCTACGTGGCTATTTTAGGTGAGATCGGGATTGTACCTCTCGCGGTGACAACGAGCTTGACTATTCATTTTCTCAGAAAACCGTCACCGGATAAAGATATCATCGGGGCCTGTAAAATAATGAAACTCGGCAAGTCGCTAGCGGTAGGCGAGGTGTCGCTATACTCCGAAGGCAGCAAAGATCCCGTTGCCCACGCAACCGGTGCTTACTTTCTGCCTCCGGCTTGAATGCTAGTTGCGCATGCTGCCGAAGCATTTACTTTGTTACCTTCAACCCACCCCAAATGCTGAAATGCGAAGTTGCCATTAACGCCGACTAAAGTTTTTATTGACTTCCCAGCGCGGTGCGGGCATAGTGCGCGCGCATTAAGCTGATCTCCTTTCGTTTCGTGCGCGGTTCCGTGCGCTCATCTGATTCGATTTGCATCGTGTTCACTATCATTTCGATTGCTATCGCAAGGGCGCTTCGCTAGTGGTGGTATTGCTTTTCTGAAATGTTAGATATCGCATCATTGCATGCTATCCGCGCAGACGATATTGGTGCTTAAATAGGAGGTTCCATTCCTTTCTCGCAGTATATCGAATACTCAAACACAACCATTTCAACCAAGGAGAATTTCAATGAAGCGATTGATGATTTTGTATGTATTGACTGTCCTGTTGTCGATTCCCCTATCCGCCACGGCGGAAATCACTCAAAACAGCCGCTTGTTGCAACGGCCGGAATGGGATGGCGCCGTCATGCAAAAGAACTGGATCGAGGGCGCATTGCGTTTTCAGGAATGGGATACCGACTTCGGTGATGTCAGCGTATGGAGTCTCGGGCCCACCTTTATTACCTCGCTGCCGGGCAACCCACGCATAGAACTCGGCGGCCGTTTCGATATCATGAACTTCGATCCGGATAACAGCGATAGCGAAACCGGCCTGAGCGATATCGACCTCTGGGGTAAATATCAGTTTTACCAGGACGCGCGTTTCATGCTATCCGCCGGTCTGTTGGTGACCCTGCCCACGGGCTCCGAAGAGGTCATCCACCCGCGTGCCTCCGGGGAGTTCAATGCTGAAATGTTCGTCGCCGGCCGCTATCAAGCCAGTCAGCAACTGGCAATGATCGGACATCTGGCGCTGCGTAAAAATAGTGATATGGACATTGAATTCAATGGCTTTGAAGGAGAGGTGGACGGTGAAACGCAACTGGCGGTGGGCGGCGGTATCATCTACGCTGTGACCCCCCAATTGGATCTTCAGGGGGAGTTTAACATCGCCACCGAGGCCTATGAGATTTTCGATAATGACATCCAACTTCGCGGCGGCGCCGAGTATCGCGTCGCAAATGATTTCTCCCTCAGGGGCGGGATCGGTATCGGACTGGACGGCGCCCCAGATTGGGATTTGATCCTCGGTTGTGCTTATCTTTTTTAAAAGGTACCCACCCGACGGTTTTAACGGCCGTGAAAAATGAAGGGGCGCGGGAGTTGATCCCGTGCTCTTTTTTTTTACTCCGATAGTGGAGATGTGAAGACTACCCATTGACGCACTATATATTTTCGATATGTGGTTATCCACTTCGGCCAAGTGAGATACGGGTGTGGGTGACGTGAAAAAGCCAAAGCCCCGGCGATACGGGTGGGTGGTCCGCGCCACGTCAGCCATGCGATGCATCATGGTGTGGACGATACCATATCAGATCGGACAGGATACCTCCCTTTACACGTAACACTTCGTCAATTATCAACTTTTATAATACATCGATGCGCTGCAGGGCAACGCAATCCTCTCCGGCGGTGAATAGTCAAATTTGGTTTTCCAATTCGCTCCGGACTCTTTAATGAAAATAAGGGGAATAAGGGGTCAAGTCTGCTCTTGACTTATGATGGGTTTTAAGAGTCAACGGAGCATACTTGACCCCATACACTTTTAGTAATGGAGATGCGCAGACTACCCATCGACGCACTATATATTTTCGATAATCCATTCTGAAAACGTTAAAGAATTCCTCTGCAGAAACCGATATCTCGTGAGCGGTGTCTTGGGGGGCTGGTTCCATTGTGGAACGGCCTTGATTTATGCCGATCCAAAATTTGATCGTTTCTGATGGAGGAGGATTTTCTGTGAAGAAATTTCGTTGCCTTTGGCTTGGCTGTTTTGTCTTGTCCATGTTTTTAGTAGGTTGCGGTGGCGGCTCCAACGGCACCGCAAGTAATTCACCCTCAACACCCTCAGCAACTACTTTCCCTTTCGGTGTAGAATCGATGACCATGGAAGTGGACATGCGCAGGGACATGAAAATGACCATGGACATGAACATGGCCACGATCATGGACAGCAATAATCTTCTATCTATGGACTTTGTCTATGACCAGGCGGGGCAGGTTGTTGAAGTAAGCACGGCCTTTGAAACGGACGAAACCGGTGACGGTCGGGCCGACACTATTATAAGCGTGGTCTATTCTATCGATCCGAGTATTGTTGCGACGAAGATGCCGGCGATGGAAGAAATAAACGATGGTTATCGCGATGTTGTGGCGTTAAAACCAAGTTATGAAAATAATCTGGTAATGCCAGTATTCATGGAGAATCTGCCAGGTGCGGTTGTAAAAGTAGTTGCCCACCGTTATTGGAATGAAAGGTGGTTTACTGCCCAGTCTGTCCAGATTCCGGAAGAGCTGCTGGTTTCAAGTCTTATCACTATCGATTTTGCCTATGACGCTGGTGGTCGCCTGTTAAATATCGCGGCTACAATGGAAGGTTCTGAAGGTGTGTACTCATACGTTGTCGACTGCACCTATGATGCGGCCGTCAACCTGGCCCAAACGAAGACCGTCGCTCAAATGGATTGGTTAAAAGATGGGTGGATTGACGAAAAGGGAATTGTTGAAACGAAGTATACTTACGATGAGTCCGGCAGCCTGATCCAAAAAGATAGGGATGTTCTTGGCAGCAACTACCTGGAAACCACCACGTATGAATATGAGGGGTCTTTTCTGGTCGCAGAGGATTTCCGCCGACTTTACAGAAACGATGATAGTGTCTCTCGTCAAAATACCATCACCTACGGCTACGATGCAAGCGGCCGGATTGTTAAGAAGGTTAAAGAAGAGGATTGGGACAGCGACCCGTCTACTGTAAATGATATCTATACCTACACCTATGGCTATGGCGAATCGGGGCTGATTTCCTATCATGTACGTTATCAAAATTCTGGAACAGACAATACTCGCGCTTATACCTACACCTACAATGGTCAGGGGCAACTCACCGAAAAGCTGCTTAAGGTTACCACTTCCTCCAGCGGCGAGTGGTTTGAAAAGGAAACATATACCTATGACACGGAGGGCCGCCTCATCTCATATGGGCAATCTGAGCACCCTTCAGTGGAGGGTTTGCCTGGCTTGGCTTCGTGGAAGGACACCACCGCCTATGCGTATGGGGACGATGGCAGGTTGAACGGGTGGACGCGTGAACGTGCCGCCAATGGGACAGATGTCACTGGCCAGAGTATCGTCGAGTTGACTTATGATGAGGACGGGACATCCGCTGCGGGGACTATCGCGGATTATGGATGGGATGGTAGCGCATTGGTGGCGGAGGGGCCAGTCCGATCCTTGAGCTTTACGTTTGCAGCCGGTGTGCCGACCGCGACTATGGAGATTCCCGTTCATGCCCTGGAATTTTATTATCCTGCAAATGACTTTGAAAAAATCACCTTGAGTGTCAAACACCCGGCGTTGGTGGGCATCATCCATTATTCCGACCTCTCTCAGATGGGGATCCCGAAATAGAAACGTAAAACCGTAATGTCATCATGTACTACAAAGGGGCGCCAAAAGCGCCCCTTCCTAACGAGTGGGGTCAAAAATCAGTGATCGACGAACCAAGGCAGTGCTGTAAGCCGTGATGTTCACTGCGACATGCCCGATGAGAACATTTTTGCGATGATTTTGGCGTGGCGCTTCATGTGCCTGCGCGTCTCGTCCTTGCCGCGGCCCGGGTAGTTGCGGTAGGCCATGCTGATGCCGGCCAGGGCCGAAAAGAACGTCTGCGACAAGATTCGTAAGTCTCCCTCAACCTTGTTTAAGGCCAGTACACGGCGGAATTCGCCGAGGAAAACGCGCAGAGATTCATTAAGTTTATCGATAGCCTTGGGTGGCATTTGGCCGACCACCATCAGGTAGCTCATCATATTGAAAGTGGCCGCATTGTCAGCCAGATGATCGATCACGTATTCGGAAAACGCTTCGAGGGTCATGGGTTGATCAGCCATCTTGTTGTAAAACGCTTCACCAATCAGGTGCATCTGATGCACGAAAGTCTCAACCAGTAATTCATTGCGGCTCGGGAAATAGCGGTAAATCGAAGCAGGCGATACACGGGCCTCGGCCGCAATTTCGCGCATGCCGATCTCAATGAACGGGCGTTGGCTTAACATTTTAATGGTTGAATCGATAATTACCTGGCGGCGAACTTCTCTTTCATCGTCGCGTAACTGTTCAAAAGCCGAGCGTTCGGTCATGTCACTCTCCCAACCACTATCGAAATAGTTCGTATCCGATCGAATTTCCTCGAATGATCCCAGCCCGGACCATGCCCGTTACAAAAAAAATCTTGTACGTCACTTCCTTGGCCGAGACAAGTTTTTTCGCCGCAATGTGCGACGATTGCCGGGTTTATTTAAAGTATGATTATCGCTCAGGTGCTGAATGGGCTAAAATTTCTATTGACAACAGCCCCTGGTTCATGTTTTTTTTGACGTAAACAGTGTTTAGGTCCAAAAACACGGTTAAGATCCATCCAGTTATCAATTGCCCCATACGACCCTTTCGTCCTCCAATTATTGGCATCAGTTGCGACAGAAACAATCGGGGCTCTTTTTCTCATGCATTTTTTGTGGTCCGTTGGCTTTCAGCGGGGCATTTGCAGTTGCCGATAGCGCACTGTCGGCCAAAATCGCAAGCCTGTTGGCATTTCATCTTTTACGGTAAACAAAGTTCACAAATAGAATTTCTGTTTAGGATGCGCGAGCGATCCACTGTGCCACGTTAAACCCGTTCTAACCGACAAGCGAAATAGCGCCTTGGCGTTTCCAAGGCCGTAACCATCGTGCTTTCAGGAGGCATCATGAAAAGTACACGTTATGGTGAGTGGTTGGGGTGCGCCCTGAGGGGCCTGGTGCTGGGCGCTTTGCTGATCGCAGGGCACCCCCTGCCGCTATCGGCGGATCTGAGGGAAATGTCCGAACTGCAAATGTCGGAAATCACAGGGTCCGGCTTCTCCCGCTTTGCCATCGACGGAAACACGGTGCGTGCCGATTTCAACATCCTGGCCAATACCTACACCGAAATCGCAAGCTTGAAAATGGGGTATTGGGACAAGGGCAGCGGTGCCGGGTGGGATCAGAACTGGACCGATGTGCAGTTCGGAACGCCCACTCAGGACATGTCTTTGAACGGTCTGTATATTGAGGCCACCTTCGAAAATCTGGCCGATTCGGCCAATCGCAGGCTCACCGGTGTGTTCTTCGGATTCAGAGAAGTGTCTGGCGATTTGCGGGCCAACTTTGAAAGCCTCAGCAAAATCGGTGTCAATGGTGCTCCGGACGACCAGCGAGCCGTTACGGGAACCCAGACCTTCGTGTTCAACAATTCGGAGCTGGCGGTGTCCTTGCAGCTCGAAGGGGACCAGCAGGGGATCTGGGTGCGCTTTGGCGAAGGGACGACATCTACGGTGAACCCGTAACACACGCGAAAGGGGGTGATTGGGGGCAATGATGGGGCAACTGCGGTCGACCGCGGTGGTCGGCTGATCGACAACAACAATTTATTTTAAATGGGAGATTCGAAAATGAAGAAATTTGCTTTGGTATTAAGCCTGATCATGCTGCTTCCGTTAAATGCTTTGGCCTTGCAGACACTCAGCGAGGACGACATGGGCGGCATCACCGGCCAGGCCGGCGTGAGCATCGCCATCGACGATGTGAAGTTGTATCAGAATATTGGATACCTGAGCTATACGGACGACGACGGTGTGGACGGTACCGCCGGTACGGTCAGCGTCAGCAATCTCTATATGATGGTCCATGTCAACGCCCTCACCGAAGCGACTGGTGTGGATGGTACCCCGTTTGTCAGCCCGGGCCGCGATATTCAGGGCACCTATGCTGTAACGGATCCTACGGGTGTAGCGTTTAACTACAAAAATACGGCCACACCAGCCGGCGCGGACACTATTTTCATTGCGAAAGCATTGACCATCGACGTGGGTACCATGCCGGTTCTGACTGCAGGTCTCACAAACAATGCCCAATATATGACTACCGCACCAGATTCGACCAACGTGGCCGGCGTACGCATCGGCCTGCCCACCGTTGAAATCTTCCAGAGTGCGCTGAGCTTTGATGTGACCGTGGATTCCGTCGACGCCGTCACCGGCGTCGCCGCTTACAATTCCGGCGCATCATACGGCAGAATTTCCATCGGCAATATGACCATGGCCGTGCTGGACGGCGCAATCGAAATCGCGCCGCATTGATCGCGCAACACGTGACGCGTTGAGTGCATGCCATCGTGCTCCGGTCGACCGGGCTCCCCACTCGGTCCCCGGAGCCGCCACTCAGAAGATATGCCCAAGTCCTTGCTAAATGAAAGAAGCACAACCCGTGAACCCTATATTTACCTGCCTTTTAGGGTGCCTGTGGTGCGCGGCCCTCTGGCTGCTGCCGGCCGGCGACTGCGCGGCCGATCTGCAGGTGCTGGCCGGCGACGAACTGGCGCGCATCAGCGGCAGCGGCGGCCTGAGCATAGGGGTGCAGGATGCGGCGGTTTTCATGCACACGGCCGCTTTTACTTACGTCGACAGCGACACGGGCAACGCGCTGACCCTGGAGGGGCTGACGCTTTCCAACGGTGCCGGCCGGCCAGCCGGTTTCAGCACCGGGGGGGTGGATGTGGATGGCGACGGGCTGGCCATGCCGCTGACAATTGATGTGATGACCTATGACGATCCGGCTCTGTCCGTCTACGGCAAGGCGGTGGTGGCGCTGAAGGCGATGGATTGGCTGCAGGCGGCGCACCTGCATGCCGAGTTTTTGCGCTTTTGCGGCCAGGATCTGGGCAGCCTGGACATCGGCGTCATTCAGCGGCCTTCATTTTACTGGCTGCTGGGCGCCCACGACAGCGGCATCGATATCGAATACGGGGCCCGGATCGACATCGATACACTGCGCCTGACCTATAACACGAACGCGGAACATTGCGCCCTGAACGGCATCCATTTTGGTGCGCAGGACAGCGGCGCACCCCAAGACCCTTCGGCCTGGCGCATGGATGGCCTGTTCCGGATCGGCGACATGGCAGCGGGCCATCCGGCAACCATGGATGTGGGCCAAGACGCCGATGGTTGGGTGGCGATTCACCTGAACCTGCCCATGGCAGGCGCGATCCGCGTGGAAAACCTGGCTTGGGCGGGCACCGATTTCGGCCCCCTGGCCATTGATGGCATAAAGGTGCACCGATTGTCGGTGCGCTTCGTTCCTTAGGACCGCACCGGCGGGCGGTCAGGGAGACCTGGCCCGATTCCTGGTGAATCCGCACAAACTGAAACGGAACTACTGTCATGCATATCGTCGCATTTTTTTGCATCATGGTCGGTCTGCTGGGCGGTTTTTATCAGCTCAGCGAGCCTCCCGAAGGGGCCTTGGACGTGGTTCCCGCACAGGGAGGACCGGCCAGGATACACACCTCCGTCATTCCCGCATCCCAGATCCAGCAGGAAGGCGTGGTCAAGCAGAACTTCGATTACAGCTGCGGCTCGGCCGCCCTGGCCACCTTGCTGAACTACCATATCGGCGAAGAATTCAGCGAGCGGCAGGTGATCGCCGGGTTGCTGCGCTACGGCGACAAGGAGGCCATTGCCCGTCGGCGCGCATTTTCCTTGCTGGACATGAAAAAGTTCGTGGAAGTGCTGGGCTATACAGGAACGGGCTACAAGGCCACCCTGGCCGATCTGCAGACGTTGGCGGCGCCGTGTATTCTGCCGGTCACGGTTTTCGACTACCGCCATTTTGTGGTCTTCAAAGGCATCACCCGCGGCCATGTGTTTGTCGCCGACCCTTGGTGGGGCAACGTCAGCTATCCGCTGGCCGAGTTCGCGGCCAACTGGTATGGCAATGCCATTTTCATGGTGTCGCAGCGCAACGGGGGTGCCACGCTGAGTGCATTGCGCTTGACGGACGCGGATATGCGTTTCATCGACGAAGATGCCGCGCGCGATTCGCTTTTCCCCCGTTTTGGCGACTGGCTGCAGGCGCCTGAGTGGGAGATGGACAAAACTTTTCCCGGCAATGCCCATCAAAGCAAACGCTTTGACGGGTTCCGCGCCGTACAGATTCCCGATCCACCGCCGCAGGCGCCATGATGGCGCTCGCGCTCAACGCTTGGAAGTCACCTGTCTTTATCACTTTCCACATTCTCCGGCACAGCCGGCTTAGGAGAACCAGCCCAGATGCGCTTTGCCCTGTTCGTCGTGCTATTCGTCGCCACCATGATATTCTACTCACCGGCCCTGGCCGAGCAGACGGAATTCGATCCATCCGCCGGGGCCGCACCGGCCTATTCCGTGCAACTGGTGCCTTTTGCATCGCCGACGGAGGCCGACCTCAAATGCGCTAATCTTGAGCAGAAAGGCTACCGTCCTTACCTCCACAAAGGCTACGACAGTCATGGCGTGCCCTGGTACGCCGTACGCGTCGCCGATTATGCCACGGCGGCCCAGGCCCGCCAAGCCCTTTCCGAATTCAAGCGCACGGAAAATCTTCCGGCCTTCGTGACCCGCCAGGAGAGCATCGTCCCGCTGTCCGACGTGCCGCGCAGCGCTGCGGCCCCGCCCATCGAAGCAAATACTTCCGCAAACGTATCTTCCGTAGCGGGGTCCGAGCTGGACGTTCTGAAGCAGCAGATCCTGGCCTTGCAGAAGAAAATGGAGGATCTGGAAAAAGAGTCCGAAGCGCGCAAAATCCTGAAAATCTCAGAAGAAGAACAGAGTGAAAAAGAAACCGAAGTACTGACCGCCGCCGGACAGGAGTACAGCCTGATTCCGAGCAATACCCTGGGATTCGAATACGGATTGGAATACAGCTACTTCTCCGCGGATGTATTGCTGGATCTGCGCAACTCCGGGGGCAACCGCCTGGCCGTGGAGCGACGTGGCAACCATATCTTCGCCAACACGCTGTTCGCAGAGTATGGCCTGCTGAACAACCTGAGTCTGAACGGCACCCTGCCGTTCATCTACAAGTATGATAAACGCAGTGTGGACGACGACCGCGATGTGACCGATCTGGGGGACATGTCGCTGGGCCTGCAATACCAGCCCTTTAAGGCGGCGGCTGCCTGGCCGACAGTCATTTTTCTGCTGAACGGCAGTTTTCCCACCGGCCGCAGCCCCTATAAAATAGACCCCGAACAAGAGCTTGCCACGGGCAACGGCTATTACGCAATGGGCGGCGGATTGACCCTCTCCAAGACGGTGGACCCGGTGGTGCTCTTCGGCAGCCTGAATTACACGCATGGCTTCAAGACCTCCAGTCCGAATCAACGCCAAGCGGACGGCCGGATCCTTGATGAGGTCGAACCCGGCGACAGCATGGGCCTGAGCATGGGTATGGCGTTTGCGTTTTCGCACAAGGTATCGCTTAATCTCTCCTACAACTATACCTACCACTTGGAAAGCCGCTACCTTTTCCAGGACGGCGGAGACGTGGAAAGCAACAGCTGGGTGACATCCAGTTTCAATATCGGCGCCGGTTTACGGCTTTCGCCGCGGTTTTCAGTGTATCTGCGGACCGAAATCGGTCTGACCAGCGATGACCCGGATTTCAGCTTCTCCGTACGGATTCCGGTACGGTTCGCTCTTGGCGACTGACATGGCCTATCCGCATCCTACGCGCAGCGACCCCCGGCCACTTGCCTGCCTGCAGTGGTTTTGGTTTCGATTGCTCTTACCGCTGGTCTGCTTGGGGAGCATGCCGTGGGTGGCCCAGGCCACTTTTATCGAACAAATGGCCATCGACGCCAAAGCCATCGCACTGTGCAATACAGTCACGGCCGATCCGCCGGGAATATTGGCTATCCACTACAACCCGGCCGGACTGACCTTGATGCCCGAAGGGAAATATGTCACCACGGGGGCGACCATTCCGATTGTTAAAATCAGCTCCCGGTATGATGCGGATCCTGATTTCGAGGGTTTCCTGGGCGGATACAACAACGACCCCCTGGCCGGCACCGAGGGAACCAACACCAGCGGGCAGATGTATGTCCCGATCGTGAATGGCGAGATGGATTTTCTGGTGTCACCGGTCCTGGGGATGTCCTACCGGAAACCCAAATCGCGCTGGACCTTCGCCTTGGGAAACTACACGCCTTTTGCGGTGGGATTCGCGCACGACGATGCCCTCGATCCGGTGCGCTACGGCGCCCGGCATGCTTATGCCCAGCATTTTGTCTATATGGCGCCGTCGGTCAGCTACCAGTTGACCGATACCCTGTCCTTGGGAATGACGGTAGGGGTGGGGCAGACCGCGGTCGGTGTCGGCCTGGATATGCGCTCGCCCAACGATCTGGTAACCTTGACGCGCGTGCTCGGCGATGCCACCGAAGATCTTGAAATCCCGGTATTATCGGAATTGACTTTCCCGCCACCCTGGTTCGGCGGCGGGTTGGGGCCTTACGATCATCTGGCCAGCCTGGAACTGGCGACCCGCGACGATTTTTCGCCCAATTACAATATCGGCCTGCTGTGGCGGCCGGAGGGCTGGTTCTCATTGGGCCTGGTCTACCAAAGCGCGATCAAGGCCCAGTTGACCGGCCGCTACCAGATCGATTACACGGACCAATTTCAAAACATGATCGAATGGTTCGGCTCTTCTCCGACGCTGCTGACCATTTCCGGCATGCTGAATCTGCCGTTCGACGCCACGCCCTCCCAAAGCGGCACGGTCTCGGCCGAATACAACCTGCCCCAGCGCGTGCAGGCCGGTATCAAAGTGAAACCTTTCGAGCGGTTGAGCCTGCTGGCCGATGTGCATTGGGCCGACTGGTCGACCCTCAAGGAGGATCGCTTTGTCTTCGACCAGGATATTCAGCTGCTGCAGTTGGTCAAGGTGCTGGGCTATACCGGCGGCAATCGCAGCCTGGTGCTGCCGCGTGAATTCAAGGATACCTGGCATTGGAGCGTGGGCCTGCAGTATCGCTTCACGGACTGGCTGACGGTGTTTCTCGGCTATGAGCGCCGGCCAACCTCGGTATCGCCGGCCCATTTCGACAATATCTACTCCCTTCCGGACCTGGACAGCTACGGCGGGGGATGCAGCCTGACGTTCGAAAACGGGCTCCAACTCGACCTTGGATTCGCCTACCTGGTCAACGACGCTTACGTCGTCGGCGCCAACGGGAGCGATTTGCTCAATTCCACCGATCCATTCAAGCCGGTTTACAATCCCTACGCCGGTCTGATCTACCGGCAGAAAACAGAAACCTATATGGGATCTTTCAAGGTCACCATGCCCTTGGAGGTGATGTCGGCGATGCTGCATGACACCCTGTCACTGCTCAATCCGTTCAGCGCGGGCGCCAAACACACCAGCGGCGCCGCCAGACCCCAACTTTCCGCACCGGCTGCGGCGGAGCCGATGCCGGCGCTGCCGCAAACGCGGGCTGCCTCGCCGCCATCCGCTCCCGACGTGCGCTATACGTTGCAATTGGCCGTATTTGAAAGCATGGCGCGGGCCGTGCTGGCCGGCGACTTTTACCGCATACAGGGATTCGACATCCGGGTGCACGCGACCGGGCAAGGGTATGCGCTGTTGCTGGGAGATTTTGCCGGAGAAGACCTGGCGTGGCTGTTTCAATCCGAGCACGATCTGTCGGAAGCGCAGATCGTCTCCTTTACTCCGGACGATGAACCGGCCGGGTCTTCTTCAAAGGAGCCTGAATGAGCGCTTCAAGAGTCTTTGTCTATGTCGTTATGATTGGCATCGCTGTGGCATCGTCGTTGTTCGCTGCTGCGGCAAGGGCAGGGGACCAGCCTGTTCCCGCGGCGCCGGCATTCACGGAAAGCACGGCACTTTTGAGTCGCATTGCAGTCGAAGAGACTTTCTACCCGGTTTCCCTCACGGTCAGCGACGACCAGGGCCACATCGCTTATGCGCTCAAGAATTCGAATGGCATGTTTGCCGTGATGGACGATCGCCGCCATGGGCCTTTTGAAGCGGTGGCCAAGGGCACGCCGCTGATCGGCAGTGGTCGGCGGCACTGGGCGTACGTCGCTTATCAAGGCGCCAAAAAGGCGCAGGCTTTCATCGATGGCCGGCCGGAAGCCATTTATGACGGTATCGATGCATTCGCGTTCAGCCCGGACGGCGCCCGCTGGAGCTACCGGGTCGGCATGGGCGAAAAACAAGCGGTGGTCGTGGATGGCACAGCGGGTCCCCTTTTCGATGTCGTTGTCCGAAACAGCGGTCCCCTGTTCAGTCCGAACGGCCGACGGTTGGCTTACGGGGCCTTGAACGGCCCAGATGGCCAACTGGTGGTGGATGGCCATGCAACGGGTGCGGGCGGCACCGTCAGCAGCATTGTGTTCAGCCCTGATTCCAGCCACCTGGCGTATGCCCTGCAAAGCGATGGCCGCTACCGAGTGGTGCGCGGCGGCCAGCCGGGTCAACCTTATAACGCGGTGGCCCAGTTGACATTCAGCCCGGATTCGAAACAGTTGATCTACTTGGCCCGCAAGGGGGAGCAGTGGCTGCCCGTGCTCGACGGCCGGGAACTGATGGGCGGCGATACGGTGGGCATGCTGTTGTTCAGCCCCGACAGCCGGCGCCTGCTTTACGCCCTCAACAAAGGCGATGACTGGCATATGATCGTCAATGGCAGCCAGGGTCCGGCTTTCGTCCGTTTGGGCGTCTATCTCTTCAGTCCGGACAGTCTCCGTTTCGCCTACATGGCCCAGAGCAAAGAGGGCGGCCGCATGGTCGTGGACAGCCGCATGGAAGCGATCTACGACAGCGTGGGAATGCCGGTCTTCAGTGCCGATTCGAAACAGGTGGCCTATCGCGCCAATCATAGCGGCAAATGGTTTATCGTACAGAACGGCAAGGCCCACCCCGGACGCCATGAAGGCCTGCGGCGCCCGGTCTTCAGTCCCGCCGGCGGCCGCTTGGCATATGTGGCCATCGATGGCAAGCAGATGGCCATGGTGGTCGACGGACAGGCGCTGGGACGCTACGATGCGGTCACATTCCCCTTTTTCAGCCCACAAGGCACGCATGTGGCCTATGCCGGATGCCTGGACAATCAATGGCGCATATATATCGATGGCAAGCCCGGCCATGTTCTTTTCGATGCCTTTTTAAAAGACGGGCTGATTGTCTTCGACAGCGAAAATCATTGCCGCACGGTTGTCCTGAAAATGCCCGGGCCGCAGTTCGTGCGTCTGGATGTTTCTATTTCCGAGGATCCGGTCTGAACAGCACATCCCGAATCGTTACAATTCCGTGGACACATACCTTTTTTTGGGCTAAGGACTCAGGCATTCAACAGCGGCGCTTGACCCGATCCGAGGACCTGCATGACGGCGGCGCAGGTGCGTTTCTATCTTTCCCTGGTCCGGTCTGCCGGTAATCGCTTCTGTATGTTTGCATGCCGGTCACCATTATCCTGCCCATATCAAAGATCGTCTGAGCGGAGAATCTGCTACCCACAATGGATGCCATCAAAATACATACCCGTTGCTGGATAACGATCGCCCTTCTGCTGTTTTGTTGGGTGTGGCCCGGTTTGGCGGCCGAGTCGACGACGCTTACGATTCTGCACACCAATGACACGCATGGGCGCCTGCTGCCATTCAATTACCCGGACGACGTGATGCCCGCGTCCCGGTTGGCCGGGTTGCCCGAGCGTCGGGATATCGGTGGCATCGCAAGACGGGCGACGCTGGTTCGGCAAATCCGTGCCGCGCGCCAGCAGCGCGATGCAACCCCCGTTATTCTGGTGGATGCCGGTGATTTTTCGGATGGTACGCCCTTTTCCACCGAGTATCACGGCGAGGCCGACATCGCGGCCATGAACGCGGTGGGGTACGATTTTGCCACCCTTGGCAATCATGAGTTCAACTATAGCCTGGCCCATACGCGTAAACTGATGGCACTGGCGCGCTATCCGGTTCTTTGCGCCAATGCCATTGACCGGGCCACCGGCCGACCTTTCACGACGCCCTATGCGATCCGGTCATTCGGTCCGCTCAAAGTGGCGCTTTTCGGGTTGGTGACCCCCTCGGCCGCAAACTACCCGGGCGGTCGTGAAGGGGTTGCGATCGCCGACCCGCTCGCAACGGCAGGTCGCATGGCGACTGAACTGCGCGCCCAGGCCGACCTGGTGATCCTTCTTTCGCATTGCGGCGATGAGATCGACCAGCGCATCGCGTCGCGTGTCGAAGACATCGATGTGATTGTGGGCGGCCACTCTCATTCGCGCCTGCCCACCGGCAAGTTTGTCTGGCACAGTGCGGAACTGAAGGCGGATGACGTCAATGGCACCATCATCGTTCAGAATCATCAGTGGGGCGGTGAGTTGGGGCGCCTGGACATGTTATTCGTCCGCGATGAAGTGGGTGCCTGGCGTGTGGACCGTTACCGCGCACAGTTGCTTCCGATCACTGCGGCGATCCCCGAGGATTCGGCTGTGGCCGCAGTGGTGGCCCATTTCTGGCAGCCGATCGCGCCCCGTTATGGTGAGGTTATCGGTCAGGCCGAGGCTGATTTCGTCACCCGCCAGGGAGATCTGGCCGAGTACAATTTGATGGCGGATGCCATTCGTGCCACCTTCAAAACCGATTTTGTTTTGGAAAATATCGGGGGCGTGCGCGCCCCGCTGGTCAGGGGCACGATCACGCGCGCCGATCTGGTGGCCATGGATCCCTTTGATGATACCATCGTTACCTTCACGATCAGCGGCAAGGATTTGAAGCAGTTGTTGCGCCAGCGGCAGCCGGCCGTTTCAGGGGTGCGCTATCGCATTGCGGGCAGTGACCTGGCCGAGGCGACTTGCGGTGGGCGATCGCTATCCGACCAGCGCATCTACACAGGCGCAGTCAACTCTTTCATTGCCCGCCGCTGGCTCAAAAACAGGGTCGTTCAGGATACCGGCCGGCGACGACTTGACGTTCTGGTCGACTACATCCGTGAGCGTGGTCGGATTGCACCGGCCTACGATGGCCGCCGCGTGATCGTCGCGCCATAACCACCCTTTCTACCGCACACACCGCCAACGGGGGCAAATCCTCTGGCATTTTTTAACGCCGGCGAAGCCGGCCCAGGAACGACACCATGCACCTGTATCCTTTTTTGCGATCCGGAAACCGGGTCGTCTATCTCATAGTGGCGGCGATGCCACTGGTTCTGGGAACCCTTGCCCTGTGGCTAGGCCAGGACAAATCCTGGGACTTGCGCAATTACCATTACTACAATGTGTTTGCCTACCTGAACGATCGCATGGGGCACGACATCGCCGTGTCGCATGTGGCCACCTATTACAACCCGCTGCTGCACATCCCCTTCTACTATGCCGTCAACGCGTTCCCGCCTCCGGTTACAGGGTTTATTCTGGGCGCGCTGCAGGGGTGCAACGTTTTCCTGCTTTTCGCCATTGGGCGGCGCGTCATCCCCTTCACAAAAAATCCGGCTGGGCTGTGGGTCTGTCTGGCGGCGGCGCTGCTGGGTATGCTAGGGGCAACAGGTATCGCCGAAACCGGGACAAGTTTCGGTGATAATGTCCTCAGCCTGCTGGTGCTGGCAGCCGTGTGGCTCATCGTACGCATGGACGCGCGGGTGGCCGCCAGTGGGAAGATCGCGTGGGGGATATCCGTTTCGGCGGGCTTGCTGGCAGGCGCTGCCTTCGGGCTCAAGTTGCCTTTTGCCGTATATGCGGTCGGGCTGTGTCTGGCTATTTTCGGGTTGGACCTGCCGTGGCGGCGGCGCTTGTTGCTGGCGTTTATATTCGGATTGGGCGTATTGGCGGGCCTCGCGCTGACCGGCGGCTTCTGGATGATGGAGATTTGGCAGCGCTTTGAGAACCCGCTGTTTCCATATTTCAACCAGTTTTTTGAATCTCGCTGGGCAGCTTCCGGCGCTTACCGGGATGAGCGCTTCCTGCCCGTCGACTGGATCGGGACACTTTTTTTCCCGCTGCGGTTCACGGTCAATCCCATGTTGGTGAGCGAAGTGCCTTTTCGCGATCTGCGTTTTGCCATGCTCTTTTTGCTGCTGATGGCATGGCTGGTCAAGAAGGCTTTGCCGACAACCGCGCGTCCGGAAAAAGGCGCTTGCCGGGACCGAACCGATCCGCATGCGGACGCGCTGGCCCGGTTTCTGATAGTATTGACGGCGGTTTCGTTTGTGTTGTGGATGAAGCTGTTCGGTGTTTACCGCTACCTGATCGTATGCGAGATGCTGGCGCCCATAGTACTGGCGGTAATTTTTACAGACCTGGTCGCAAGTGCGCGCCGCCGCGCCTTTTGGATTGTGGGATCGTTTGTGTTGATCGCGGCGACCCTGCAGCCCGCCAACTGGGGGCGCGGCGCCTGGGGCGCGGACTACTTCGGCGTTCAGACCCCTGCATTGGCCGACGCGCAAAATACAGTGGTACTGACCAGCGGCTATGACCCAATGGCTTACATGATCCCCTTTTTCCCGCGGACGGTTCGTTTCTTGCGCATCCACAGCTATATGACCGGGTCTTCGTCCCAGCCGCATGCCATGGACCATTTAATGCGGGCCGTGGTCGGCGCTCACAAGGGGCCCCTGTACGCGCTCTACCGTTCATGCGAAGAACCGGCGGCAGTGGCTGCACTTGAATCCTACGGACTTGAACTGGACCGGGACGCATGCCGCGTTCTCCTTCCGGATGTCGAACCCGACAAGGACGCGCCTTTTTATTTTTGTAAAGTGATCAAACCTGCACCGGATGCGATTGAGTAGAAAAAACAACGGTCACACATAAAACAACTATGCCATTGAACATTAAGAGGAGATACCCATGGTGGTCGAACTTTCGAATTTTCGGGTCGCGGTGATTCTGCCTTGTTACAACGAGGAAGCGGCCATTGGGCAGACGGTGCAGGAATTCCGCGCCACGATTCCCGAGGCGGTGATCTATGTCTATGACAACAACTCCACCGACGACACCATCGCATGCGCCCGCGCCGCCGGGGCGGTGGTACGCTGCGAACACCGCCAAGGCAAAGGCCAGGTGGTGCGTCGCATGTTCGCCGATGTCGAGGCGGATATCTATGTGCTGGCCGACGGCGATGGCACATATGCCGCCGATCATGCCGGCGTGCTGATTCGGAAATTGATCGACGAAGGTTTGGACATGGTGGTCGGATCACGGCTGACCACCTACGAAGGGCAGGCCTTCCGGCGCGGGCACCGCTTCGGCAACGACCTGCTGACTGGCTGTCTGGGGCTTTTCTTCGGCCGCACCTTCAGCGATATCCTTTCCGGGTATCGCGTGCTGTCGCGACGTTTTGTCAAATCTTTCCCCGCCCTGTCCACGGGATTTGAAACGGAAATCGAATTGACGGTGCATGCGCTGGAACTGCGCATGCCCAGCGCGGAGCAGGTGACGCCTTACCGCAGCCGGTTGGAAGGATCGGTCAGCAAGCTGCGCACCTACCGTGACGGGTTGCGTATTCTGAAAGAGATTTTGACGCTGTTCAGAGAGGAGCGTCCGCTGCCGTTTTTTTCGATCATCGCCAGCATCCTGGCGCTGACTGCGGTGATACTGGCGATTCCCGTTTTTATCACCTACCTGCAAACCGGGTTGGTGCCGCGCTTTCCCACAGCGATTCTCGCCACCGGTCTGATGATTCTGTCCAGTTTGAGCTTGACCTGTGGTCTGATTCTGGAAACCGTGACGCGCGGCCGGCGTGAGATGAAGCGTCTTTTTTATCTATCGCTGCCCGTGCTGGAAAAACAGGGAAAGGGCTAGTTTACGGCGACGCCAAAAATATGGGGTGCAATTGGCAGCACGCGCCAGCGCAAAATGAAACAATCCATGTCCACATCGGCGAAGCCGGCCGTACCGATCAGCGTGTTGGTCGCGCGATTCAGATGGCATCCATCGAAGAGCCGGCGCCAGATCCCCAGGAGTTTTTCTTGAAAACCGCGCAAAGGGGTGCCTGAAACAGCCGCCACATGCTCGAGAAAAATATAACGCCCGCCCGGCTTGAGGATTCGGCGCACTTCGGCAATCACCTGTTGCGGGTCTTGCACCGAACACAGCACCAGCGTGCCGACCACGGCCGACACACTGGCGTCGGGCAAGTCGATCTGTTCACCTTGCATCGTTTTGATTTGCAAGTGGATGTTGTAGCGCTTGGCCTGCGATCTGAGCCGTGGATGCATGGCCCGATTGGGTTCAATGGCAATCAGGCGGGTATTGGGCGCATAATAGCGCAGATTGGCGCCGGTACCAGGGCCGATCTCCACCACGGTATTGGGCAGACGGCTGTAAATGGCACGCTTGCGCTGGCCGTAGATACGATCCATCACGGCATCTGCCCGGTGGAGCATCCAGGCGTTCAGTTCATCGCGCATATGCAGCATGAATGCACTCATTATCATAAGCGTTCCTCAGCCGGCGTTGCCGGGCTGTGTTGTTTTCTGGTTTCATGACGGTAGCTACCGAACATGACCATCTGCCATACAGCTTTGAACAGACGCGTATGTTCTGATAAAGACCTGATGGCGGATGGATTGCAATCACAAACATAGCCATCAAGCATGCCCATGACAACAGCGCTGCCGTCCCGCTCCCGACAGCGCATCGACGATCTGCAGAGGATACCATGGACATTGTCGAAATCGATACCTTTACGGATGCATTGCTGCAGGCTCTCAACGAATTGCTGCCGCAACTCTCTCCGACAGCACCGGCGTTGAATGCAGCGGCGCTCAGGCATGTCATCGCAGCGGCGGACAGTCATTTGCTGATGGCGCGTCAGGGGGCCGTTTATTGTGGCAGTGCCACCCTCGTGATCGTCGTCATTCCCACCGGCCAAAGGGCCCGCATCGAAGATGTCGTGGTTTCCCGGTCGATGCGCGGCCGGGGCATCGGGCGGGCGCTTGTCGGCCGCGCTCTGGCCTTGGCCCGAGAACAGGGTGCGGACAGTGTCGAATTAACGTCCCATCCATCACGCGCAGCAGCCAATGCCCTCTATCGTAAGATGGGTTTCGTGCAACGCGAAACGACTGTTTACCAATACCGCCTTTAACCTGGATCGTTCGGTAGAAAGCCAGTGAACCATCTTGCGGGACTGAAATCTTGTGGATGTCAGGTGTCGATTGAAACCGGGTCAATGGCGGTTACGACGACCTGATGGTCTTCAATCCTGAAGCGCACATTCAAATCCCATAGCCGCATGCCGAAAGATTTGCGATCATCAGGCGGGCGATAGCTGGGGCGCGGGTCTTGGGCCAGTACGCCGCGGATCAGGTTTGGTAAATCGGGGTAGCGCCGCGCATCCAGAGACCGGCAGGCCTGCGCCGCCAGTTCAGAAAAAACGACCTGGAATTTGGGTGCGGGCGCTGCGACGGCATAGCCGGCGCGGGCGTCGGGAAGACTGTCTGCATAGGGCAAGTAGGGCTTGATATCAAGCACCGGCGTGCCGTCCAACAGATCGATCCCGCTCAAGTGCAATCGGGAGCCCTCCTTGCGGTTTTCAAGGCTTACCAGGCGAACCACCGATTGGCCAATGGGGTTGGGGCGGAAGCCGGAACGGCTGGCAAAAACCCCCACCCGACGATTGCCGCCCAGGCGCGGAGGACGCACGGTGGTTTTCCATCCACGTCCATGGCATTGGTGAAATACGAAAATCAGCCAGATATGGGAAAACCCTTCCAGTTCCCGGAAAGCATCGCTGTGCTGGAAACCGGGCAGCAGTTCCAGCACCGCACAGGCTTCCGGAACCAGGTTGGGCTGTCGTGGAATGCCGAATTTTTCGGTAAAGCACGAGTGTATCCGGCCGATCGTTTCGAAAGCAAAAGAGGTCATAGAATTCTTCCTTGACAGACGTATCCATTCGATCAAAAATTACCTTTTTTTCTTACCACTCAACTTTCGGGATTGGCACGCAGTGAGGTAAGCCGGGGGTGTGGCGCGGACCACCCGCCCCGGATCACCGGCGTTTGGAACCGGAAAGTTGAATTGCCATTTTTTCCAGATCCAGGCGCATATTGCAACCGGGATAAATGACCGCCTGAATCCATTGCCTGTGCCTGCCATTCTGACACTCAAGGAGGATGAATGCCCCAGTGGTATCTGAGCTACAACGGCAATCAACACGGACCTTTCGACTTGGCTCGGGCATTCGACCTGGCGCGCAATGATTCGAATGGCTTCGCCTGGCGCGAGGATTTTGCCGAATGGCAGCCTATCGCCACCATCCGCGAGTTGATGGCTGCTCCCGAAACCCATCCGGCAGGCGTTCCCCTGCCACCGCCGATGCCTGGCCAGCAGGCGCACGAAATAGACTATAAAGTCATCGGAAACGAAATGCAGTTTGTGGAAATCGAGCTGGATGCGGGTGAGAGCGCAATTGCAGAGGCGGGTGCCATGATGTACAAAGAGGCTCCCATACAGATGCAGACAATTTTTGGGGATGGTTCGGGCAGCAGCGGGCAAGGCCAGGGTAAAGGCCACGTAGCGTTCGGTGCACCCTATCCGGGCAATATTATCCCCGTTCATCTCAAAGAGATCGGCGGAACGCTGATTGCCAAAAAGACAGTTTTTTGTGCGCCGCGAAAGGGGTGGCTGTCGGCATCTATTTTCAACGAAAAATTCTGACCGGTCTTTTTGGTGGCGAAGGCTTCATTATGCAGAAACTGGACGGCGACGGCTTGGTGTTCATGCACGCCGGCGGCACCGTGGTCCTGCGGACCCTCCAACCTGGTGAGGTGCTGCGTGTGGATACGGGCTGCATCGTCGCTTTTGAACCTTCCGTGCAGTTCGACATCCAGCAGGCCGGCGGCATCAAGACCGCTCTGTTCGGCGGCGAAGGGCTTTTCTTCGCCACCCTGCAGGGGCCGGGCAAAGTATGGATGCAATCGCTGCCCTTTTCGCGTCTGGCCGGACGCATGCTGCAAGCTGATCCCCAGCAGGCTGGCAGCAAGGGCGAAGGCAGCATCCTGGGATCGTTGGGCAATTTTCTGGATGGCGATAATCCATGAGAACGCTCAGATGTTTTATGAACAGGCCGGCGTGCAGCCGGTGGCGGTGAAGATCGCAATCCATGCGATTTTTATCTTGTCAGCTCCTCCCGCATGTTATTGGTTTGGCTTCAAACGGTACGATTAAATACGTGATTGCAGTGGGTGTTGCAACCGCTGCTCGTGACGAATTTCAACGCCTTGATTCGCGTCTGGCATGAGCACGTTTGGGGGGTGCTGAAGGGTTCGTCGCGCGGATGCTGTCGGGCTTTTAAGAAATGAATTCATCAGTTGACATCGCCGCGCAGCTACACAATAGAGCCATGCCTTGACGTCTATGGGCAGAGGCAATGGTAACCATTAAAACGGTATTCAGCAGAGAAGAGAGACGATGAAAAAAGAATCGGAGTACCTGATGGAGAGCGATGAAGAGATCGCTCGGTTGGAAAAGAAGACCGATATCAACATCCTTCACCAGCAGGCGCAATGGGCTGGTTTGCGGCCGGGCATGCGCGTGGCGGACATCGGCTGCGGCGCGGGAATAACGACCCGTGCGCTTTTCCAGATAGCGCAACCCGGCGGCCAGGCGGTCGGTGTGGATATGTCCCCGCAACGGGTCGCGTATGCCCAACAAACCTATGGCGCGCCGGGTTTGTCATTCGAACGGCGCGATGTCATCGAAAGTTTGACGGATTTAGGTGAATTCGATTTTATCTGGGTTCGGTTTTTCCTGGAATATCACCGCAGCCGAGCTTTCGACATTGTGCGCAATCTGGCCAGGATCACCAAGCCCGGCGGCATATTGTGTCTGATCGATTTGGATTACAACTGCCTGAACCACTTCGGAATGTCTGACCGTCTGAGCTCAGCCCTGCAGGGTGTCATGCGCACACTGGAGCGCGAGGCTGATTTCGATCCCCGTGTGGGTATCAAGCTCTATTCTTTTCTCTACGATTTGGGATTCGAGCAGGTCGATGTGACTCTATCAGCCCACCATTTGATTTTTGGGGCTTTAGGTGAGATCGATAACTTTAATTGGACCAAGAAGGTGGAAATCGCCGGCCGCGGTTCAGGATATCCTTTTAGCGAGTATCCGGGCGGATATGAAGAATTCGCCGAGGAGTTCCGTGAGTTTTTTGCCCATCCACGGCGGTTTACCTATACGCCTCTGATTGCATGCCGGGGCCAGAGACCCTTAGGGAGATGATACTTTGCAGAGGCCACAGTGTTGTCTCTGTGGCCGCTGGGGTAAGAAGAATATTTTTATCCGGTTATCCACTTCGGTCAAGAGATACGGGCGTGGGGTCGGCGTGGGGTGACGTAGAAAAACCCCGGTGAGCCGGGTGGGTGGTCCGGACCACCCACCCGGCTCACCTCCTCCGTGCCAATCCCGTGTAGGGTGGGCATTGCCCACCACTATTCCCAGCAAACAACATCATGGTTTTTGACACTGATACCGCCCAAGCTATTGGATAGACAGCCGCTCGAACATAGCGAAAAAACGTTGAACATGGCCAATCTCAGAGGCGATCAACATAAGACAATGGTGGGCGATGCCCACCCTACCAGGCTGATACCGCCCAAGCGATTGGATAGACACAGGCTCGAACATAGCGAAAAAACGTTGAACATGGCCAATCCCAGAGGCGATCAATATAAGACAATGGTGGGCGATGCCCACAATACCAAGCTTTAACTGGACCAAGAAGGTGGAAATCGCCGGCCGCGGTTCAGGATAGACAACAAGTGTCATTGTCGTATACTTTTGCGCGCTGCGAACACGCGCGTAGGCAGCTGCAGTGAACAAATACCTGATACCGTATTAATGTTGGATGAACTTCACCAATCGTTTGAGGTATTTAAAATAGTAGTCCAGATTCTGGGTTTCATAAGCCCACATGCAGTAACTCTTTTCCGCATCGAGCCCCATCCGCTCAGCGGCGTCCTGGGGATAAAGCATGATCGGCACCTCATTGGTCTCATATAAATGCATGATATGGTTGACTGCCGAATGGACAATATCCTGAGTCATCGGCTGGGTGTCGACCGCGATAATGGTTATGGCATTGGTCAGGTCCGACATGTTCAGGCCGAGATCGGCAACATTGGCCATGATCACAGCGCATAATTTGTCGCGGTAGCGCAAGGCGAAAAGGTGACGTTCTCTCTTCAACCCGATCCGCTTATATTCCGCTATCACACCACCGCAGTCGAACCGTTCGGGACTCAGATGCAGCGTGTGCAGCATCAAACCACCTGATTTATTTTCATAGAAGGTTTGCAGATCCTGCAGATCTTCCGCGTGAAGGGCGTCCATCCGCCAGTAGCTCGGAAGATCGTTGCTCTGTTCAGGCGTATGCCGATGATGAAAGTAAGCGAAAAGATCCAGTGAACAAATTTTCGGGTTTTTGATGCTGCGGGCCGATCCTCCGAATACATGGGAAGGGAATTTGTTGTCAGGCCGGAAATAGCAAAAGACATAATCCATTTTCATGGAGAAGAGCCGGTGGGATTCATTGATGAACCGTCCGCTCTGATTGAGCACGATCAACCCGCCGCGATTGTGCGAACTGCGGATAGCCGCATGGTGGTGAAGCATCCAGGAGGATTCGTAAAAGCGCACCGTTGCCGCATGGGCCATGATGCGCCCATTTTGTTTGTAGATGAAGTGGCTGGCCACGCTGGGGCTCTGATTGTAAAGTTTTTCGTAGGTGGCTTTGATCTGCGTTTTGTTGGCCTGAATGAACTCATACTTTTGCGGATAGATGAAGCCGGTTTCGAAGAAGAAATCCCACAAGGCTTCCATGTCGACCTTTGTGCTGACATAAGAATGGGAGTCGGCGGCCTGGTGCATCAAGCCGAGCAGCCGGATATGGTCTTCTACCGCGATGTCCAGAATGGCCATGCCGCAGCGCATGTAGGGCAGTCTGCGGTCGTGATACCTTTTGCAGTAGATGACCTGCACCATGCAGCGCATCGACGATCCGTCGCTGAAAACAATTTCCAGATTTGGAATGATCAGGCCCGGCAGCAAAACAGCGGCCGATTCTTCTTCTTCCACGGACATGCCTGAGCCGGAAAGATCGTGGACTTTCATGTTTATCCGCTTGTCGAACAACGGGTGCTCGAAAATCACGTCGGGCGGCGGTGCAAACTGATGCCGCGTGGTGCGGAACTCCCGCGGTGGAAAACGCCGGATCTGGCGCTGAATCGGCTCGAGGGTGTATTGGCGCGTGTGCAGGCCGCGATCGTGGCGGACGATACGGCATTCACCTGAATAGAGGGTGTTGTTATCCCGGGTAAAAACAATGGTGACCGGTGTTTCATCTTCGATCCAGCGGAAGGTCTGCGGCGGCGCCGTAGCGACCGTCACCCGGAATTGCCACGCGCCATAGTCGATCAGTTGCCCGTAGCAGGCGGCGCCGTTTTGAAACATGTAGGCCGAAATACCGGTACATTGGTGGCGGAGCAACTTGCGGGCACTGATTTCGCGGCAATTTTCAGGCAGTAAAAAGACAATCTGCTCTTCGGTGATACTTCTGACTTCCGGAGACACTTCAAAAAACTGCTGGCCCCTGGGAACGTAGAGGTGGTCGAAAGTATATGCTTCGGCCAACTGGTTGAAATCAACCGCATCGGCCCAGAGGCAAGTCAGGTGCATGTCCTGGCAGGGCTGAGGATAAGCCCTGACAGTGAGATCGCGGGGGTAGATCTTGTGCCTGAAGACGATGTTGACAGTGCGGTCCTGGAAGTTGAGATTGTTCAGCTTGTTGATGAGTTGGCGGCGGCTGATGACGCGTTCGGTCGCGGGCCCATCGACGGGGTGATGAAATTCCGGATCGCAAATCTGATTCTTTTCCTCACTGCTGACTTCCGTGCTGGGAGAATCTACAGGAACCTGCTTGGTCATCCGCTCCATTCTCAACCTCTGTTTCTTTACGCCGATTATTTTTTTGGGGCGCTGCATGAAGGCCGTATGGATCGTCTAAATTAACTCGAATTCAGTTTCTTTACAAATGCTTACCACACTGCTGAGAACAAGGCAAGTTGATAATGATAAGGAATTATTATGATTTTTAACCTATCGCGTTAACGAAGGTGACATGGGGGATTGTGAGCAGGGATGGCCGCGCGTGCCTGTCCCGAATTGGGCAGGCACGCGCGTTATGTGGGGCACGGCGATGACTATGGCGATTGGTAGTATTTCACGATGGCATCACATAACCCGTCGATCGTAAAAACGTCGGCGACGATGGCCACCTTGAAGCCAAGGGCCACGGCCGTTTCAGCCGTAATGTCGCCGATGCAGGCAACGGCAGCGCCGTGCAGTGCGTCTTGTGCCGTCGCGGGCAGCAGGGCCTTGAAATTGCGGACCGTGGAGGAGCTGGTGAAAGTCACCATGTCAATAGCCCCTTCTTGTAACCGGGCCATCAACTCGGCTTCGTTTTTTCCCGCCTGAACCGTGCGGTAGGCGGGCACCTCGTCTACCCGGGCGCCCATGCGGCTTAGCTGCTCCGGAAGGATTGTACGCGCTTCCTTGGCGCGTGGCAGAAGAATCCGGAGACCTTGTAAGGGTTCTTTGGCAAAAGCGTCGATGACGGATTCGGCCTGGTAGGTTTCCGGCAATATGTCGGTGTTTAAACCATGGCGCTTCAGCCGTTCGGCCGTGGCCGGCCCGATAGCGGCCGTACGCACGTGGCCCATAGCGCGTGCGTCCAACCCCTGCAGGGCCAGTCGGTCGAAAAAGGCATCGACGCCGTTGACGCTGGTAAAGATCACCCAATCGTAGCCGGGCAGGCTGGCAATGGCTGAATCCAAAGGCGCAAAGCTTTCCGGTGCGACCACTTCGATCGTGGGGCACTCCAGGCAGTCGGCGCCCAGGGCGTTGAGGCGCCTGGTCAGGTCGCTGGCCTGCGCGCGTGCGCGTGTCACCACGATGCGCTTGCCCAACAGCGGCCGGCGCTCGAACCACTGCAGGCTGTCGCGCAATGTCACCACTTCGCCGATGACGATGATGGCTGGCGCTCCGATGCCCGCGGCGCGCGCGCGCGCCACGATGTCCGCCAGGGTGCCGGTGACGGTTTGTTGGCGAAAGGTCGTCCCCCAGCGCACAAGGGCCGCAGGGGTATGTGCGGGGCGTCCGTAATGGCGCAACCGATCGACGATGTGCGGCAGGTTTTTCACCCCCATCAGGAAGACCAGCGTGCCGATCCCTTTGGCCAACGATTCCCAGTCGATGTTCGATCCGGCTTTCGTGGGGTCCTCGTGCCCGGTGATGAAGGCGACCGTGCTGGTGAACTGGCGATGCGTCAGCGGGATGCCGGCATAGGCCGGTGCGGCGATCGCCGATGTCACACCCGGAACGATTTCAAAGTCAATGCCCGCGGCCACCAGTTCTTCGGCTTCTTCACCGCCGCGTCCGAAGATGAACGGATCACCGCCCTTGAGGCGCGTCACGGTTTTGCCGGTCTGCGCCTTGGCGACAATCAGGCGGTTGATCTCTGTTTGGGCCAGGGTGTGATCGCCGCCTTTTTTGCCGACATAAATACATTCACAATCCGGGCGGGCGTGGGTCAGTAGGGCCTTGGCCGCCAGATAATCGTAGATGAGCACTTCGGCTTCGGCAATGCAACGGGCCCCTTTGACGGTAATCAGTTCAGGGTCGCCGGGACCGGCGCCCACCAGATAGACTTTGCCTGTATGCGTGTTATCCGCCATGCTGTTGCAGCCTTTCCAAAATGTCGTCGGCGCCCTGATTGAGCAGTTCTTCCGCAATGCGGCGGCCCAGCGCTTCAGCTTGCCGGGCAGGCCCTTCAGTTGCGGCTCTGAGGATACGGCTGCCATCCGTTTCAGCCACCAATCCATTGATATGCAGCCGATCGTCGATCAGCCTGGCATGTGCCGCCAGAGGAACCTGGCAGCCACCCTCCAGCCGTTTCAAGAAAGCGCGTTCGGCTAGAATGGCGGTGTGCGTATCGTCATGATCAAGAATTGCCACCAGGGGCATTGTCAGCGGGTCCTGGTCGCGGATTTCGATGCATAATGCGCCCTGTCCGACGGCGGGCAGCATCTGGGTTTCATTCAGGTATTCACTGATGCGATCGGCCTGGCCCAGGCGCAGCATGCCGGCAGCGGCCAAGATGATCGCGTCCAGATCGGTTGTTTCGAGTTTTCGTAGCCGGGTGTCCAAATTGCCGCGCAGCGCAACAATGTCGACATCCGGGCGCCGGTGCAGGATCTGGGCGGACCGGCGCAAGCTGCTGGTCCCGATTTTCGCCCCGGGCGGCAAATCCTCCAAACTGTCAAATCGGATGGATACCAGAACATCCGACGGGTTTTCCCGTTTCGGTACGGCACCGATGGCCAGTCCGGCCGGCACGTCAGACGGCATGTCCTTCATGCTGTGCACGGCCAGATCGATGCGGCCGTCGACCAAAGCCTCTTCGATCTCTTTGATGAACAGCCCCTTGCCGCCCACCTTGGCCAAAGGGACATCGAGGATTTTGTCGCCCTGGGTTTTGATGGTAATCAGCTCAATGATGAGGTCGGGCCGGACCCGTTCGAGGGCGGTTTTCACCCAATTGGCTTGCCACAGGGCCAGTTGGCTGCCGCGTGTTCCGAGTCGGAGTGCTGTTTTCATCAATGTCCGCATCCCGCGCAACTCGAGGCCGAACAGCCGCCGCACGACGAAGCGCCGGCCGAGGCGGAAACCGTCTGGCCGCCGGCGCCCTTGGACACAAAACCGCAGCTTGACATGAGCCGGCAGACCTTGGCGCTGCTGCAGGTCGGGCATTGGGGCGATTCCTTGCCGAAGACAAGCTGTTCGAACTCATGGCCGCATTGTTCGCAGTGATATTCATAGATAGGCATAACGATCTCCTTGAATAATGGCATAAAGACCCCAATCTATAACGATTTTGCGGGGGAAATGCAAGGGAAGGAAACGGTCATGTCAGGATAAAGGCGCGGACCCGAGGGGAACGCCCCACCAGAATGATTCGAAGGCAGATGACGACTTTTTACGAATCCATTAAACCCAACACTTCCTTTATATCCGCTATCTGCCGCCGTACGTCACAACCCAGAGCGGTTGCTGTTTCATATTCCTGCAGGGCGTTTTCCAGTTGGTTGTGCTTGTGGTGCAAACGGGCCAGGCGCAGCCGGTAGAGACCATTGTCCGGGCACAGCGCGATGCTCTGGCGGCAGAAGGTGAAGCATATTTCGGGATTTTCACCTTTGATATCGTACAGCACCCCCAGGGCGGAAAGTGCGGCGGCATCGTTGGGGTTGGTTTTGAGCGCTTTTTTATAGGCGTTGACCGCTTCCGCACTGCGCCCCAACGAGGCCAGGCAGCGACCCAGCAAGCTATGCGCCGCTGCGGCCTCGTCGCGCAACGCGACGGCGTTTTCCAGAAAATGGATCGCTTCGGCATACTCCTTTTTCCGGGTGAGCAGCTTGCCGATTTGAAAGGCGATATCGAAGGTTTGTTTGTCGATGTCCCAGGCGCTGCGAAAGCACTCCAGGGCAGGGCCGTCGTTGCCATCCAAGACATGCAGCACACCGATGTTATACAAGGGCATGGCTTCACTGGAATCCAAACGATAGGCTTCCTCGAACGAGGCCCGCGCTTCGTCCCGATTCCCCTTTTGCGCCAGGCAAATGGCCAGACTGTTGCGCACGTTGACGTTGGCTGGGTCCAGGCGCAGGGCGTTGAGGTATTCTCTAATGGCCGTATCGAAAAGGCCTTCCTGGTAGAAGCGGTCTCCGCTGATGTTCAGGCTCACCGCATCGAAAATCATGATACTGCCGGCACCGAAGAAAGCGGCATGGGCGAGCGCCTTGCACGTGTTTTTCATCGTATCCGACACATTGAAATCGAGCAGGGGAAATTGGGTGACGCCCACCGAAAGGGTTTCGACCCGGTTTTCGGCCAGGTCTGATTGGATGCGGCGCGCCAACTCTGCCGCGTATTCGGTATCCACCTCGGGAATGATACAGGCGTACAACCCACTGCCCGCATCCCAGGCGAACCACACCGCCCCGTTTTGACGGGTGTTTTGGTCGAGAAGGGTCTTCAGGGCGGCGTGCAGGTCGCTTTTTTGATCGGAGCAATTTGGCGGATCAATTTTGACGGCCAGGGCGGCGAAGCGTTTCCAGCGTTGGACTTGCGCTATAATAAGACTGTCCACATCGGGCGGCGAAAATTGCGGGCAGGTGCACCTGTCCGGCGGTACAACGGCCTTTTGTCCTTCTTTGTCGGGGCCGGTGCGCAAAAAGGATTGCGGTTCATAGGGCTCTTCAGCCGGGTATTCTTCGGTAAACGAGGTTGTCATGGGTGCTCCGATAAACAGGTCTAAAATCCGGGTTGCCGCTGCAAAAGCGGTGCAAGCGTCTATATCGCGTCAATCCGCCGGGATATAGGTTTTTAATAGGTTACCGAAGGCCTGCACGATGATCTCAATTTCATCTTCTGCAATGGTGCGGGGGTCCATGATGAACAGGCCGTTCTCGATTCTTCCGATGATCGGAGGCCTGAAAGTTCTGAGCTCTTTTTCCACGCGATTGGGCGAAAGTCCGGCAATGCGCACCCCGACGCAACAGCTGGGCAGCGCCATCAGGGGCAATGATCCTCCGCCGGCACGCGAGGGCAGATCACATAGTTCCGCCGAAATCCGTTTGTCCGCCAGATCGCGCAAGCCCTGGGCGAGCCGTCTGGCCCGGACTTCGATTTCCGGTCGTTGGGCGAACAGCATGCGCAAGGTGGGAATTTTGGCGATCGCATCGGTTTCGTCGCGATAAAGACGCAACGTCGCTTCCAGGGCGGCCAGAGTCAGTTTGTCGATGCGCAGCGCCCGGGTCAGGGGGTTGGCCTTGATGCGCTCCAGCAAGGCACGGCGTCCTACGATTATTCCGGCCTGTGGGCCGCCGAGCAGTTTGTCGCCGCTGAAGGTGACCACATCCACGCCCGCCGCGACAGACGCCTGTACGGTGGGTTCGGCGCTCAATCCATACTGGGTCAGATCGACGAAGTTGCCGCTGCCCAGATCCTCCATCACAGGCAGGTCGTGCTGTCGGCCCAGTTCGACCATGTCCGTAAGGGCGACGGCGGCTGTAAACCCGACAATGCTGTAGTTGCTGGTATGCACCTTGAGCAAAAGCCCGGTGTCGGCATCGATTGCTTGGGCATAATCGCGCGGATGGGTGCGATTGGTCGTGCCCACCTCCTTGAGAATGGCGCCGCTTTTGGCCATGACATCCGGAATGCGAAACGATCCCCCGATTTCGACCATTTCACCGCGTGAAAGAATCACCTTTTTGCCGTGCGCCAGGGTGTCCAGGCAGAGCAGGACTGCGCCGGCATTGTTGTTGACCGCCAGGGCCGCTTCGGCGCCGCTGAGTTCACACAACAGGGCTTCCACGATGCTGTATCGCGAGCCGCGCTGTCCTCGCGCCAAATCGAATTCCAGGTTCGAGTAGCGGCCCGCAATGGCGGCCACATGGTCGATCGCCGCCTGGGCCAGGCAAGATCGGCCCAGATTGGTGTGGATTACCACGCCGGTAGCATTGATGGTGCGTTGCAGATTGAACGCTTGCAGGCTGCCGGCCCGCTCGGTCACCTGACGCAGCAGATGATCGTGCGCCAGTTGCCGGTCATCGAGATCGGGCTGTTCGAGAATGCGCTGGCGCCACGCGTCCAGGATTTCGCGGATGCTGCGGACGATCACGCTTTTGGGAATCGTTCGCAGGTCGGATTCCTCTTGCGCCAGCGTGATCAGTAGATCTACGCCCGGCAGGCGTCGTAGCAGGTTTTGTTGCCGGTCGCTGATGTCCATTGTTACGCCTGTTCTCCCTGCTTGCCAGCCCTCGTGGAATCGGGGCCGCTATCGAAGACCTCTTTGGGAATCAAGTCCACCAGGTCCGTGAAATGGTCGAGCCGCAGATCGATGCTGGCCAGGTGGGCGGCCAGTTTGCGGGTATCCAGGCGTTCCAGTTCAACGCCCGCGTGAAAGCGCGACAACAATAGATCAGCCACGTAAACGATTGCGGCCAAAGCCGTGTGCGCGCTTTGCTGGTCCGGTTGGTGGTGATAGCGGACGGCGTGTACCAGTGATGCAGGCAGGGCCCACTTTTCAGCCAGCATGCCTCCGATTTGCGTGTGATCGATGCCCAGCAGGCGCTTTTCGGCTTCCAGGAGGCTGACTTCTTCTTCCATCATCTGGCGGTAGAAGAGGGGGTAGACCGCCGCCATGTGCTGATCGAGGACCACCTTGCCGATGTCGTGCAGCAGGCCGGCTGTGTAAGCAATGCGGGGGTCGACCTTTCTGGTTTCGATCGCAAGCGTTTCGGCCACATGCGCGCATCCCACGGCATGGTGGTATAGCCCGCCTTTGCACAGCGAGTACCCGGTGGTGGATTGTTCGAAGTAGCTTTGAACTGCCGCGGAAAGAATCAGTTTGATCAATTGATCCTCTCCCAGAAAGATCAACGCATGATCCAGGGATTCGATTGGCCGCATTTTGGCAAAAAGCGCCGAGTTGGCCAGACCGAGGGCGCGCGCCGCGATGACCTGGTCCTTGCGAATTTCACCGGCGAGTTGATGGATGGAGTGGCTCTGTTCCTCGATCATGCGCATAACTTTCAGCGCTACTTGCGGAATCGGCTGCAGGCGTTCCATCGATTCGGTGATCTCGGCAATGTCCGGCAAGGGGATACCAGCCGTGTCGGTAACCCGCCGTTGCCCGGCAGGTTCGATGGCGCACTGACCCGTGGCCATATCCAGGCTGAGACAGCAGGTGAAAAATCCGCCTGTCTCGGAGTGAACGACCCTGATATTGCGGGATGCAAGAATGGCCAACGCCGTTTCAGCGGTGCGTCCGCCAATGTCCAGCGCCAGGTCCTGGGCGCTGAGCGGCCCGACGAGGGCCCCGCCAGCCACGGTGGCTTCAATGGTATCACGATGGGCACCCAAGGCCAAGAGAGAATCGAGCAGCAGGTGAATGCCGGTGGAAGCGTATTTTTCAGGTTGGGTGACGCTGCTCCGGGAAACCGGTTCCGGCAGCAGCAGGTGGATCAGGCCTCCGATGCCGGTGGTATTGCAGTACAAGGCCACCCCCACACAAGTGCCTAAATAAGCCTGCAGCAGCAGTGGTTGCGATTTGCTGGTGTGATATGTGCCTGCAGCGACATGATGACGGTGAGTGGTTGCCATTGGGATCCTCGAACTTTTTACTCGGAATATCATGGGTAAAGGTCGATCGGAATAACCAGTACCATGAATTAAGTATAAAATTCAATTATCTTTATGGCACATCAATAGCACCCCAGCAATTCTTGCAAGGTCAGAACAGGCTGCTGGAAGCCTGGCGGGCCATGACGATCAGCGGGTTGGGATAGAACCCGACCACCACGATGGCGATGATCAGGGCCGTGGTCAGTGCCCGCGCGGATAGGCTCAAGACCGGCGCCGGGGTCTCGACGGCCGGTTCGGTCAGATAGGCGGCCTTGACGATCAATAAATAATAGTACAGGGATATGACCACGTTGAACATGGCGATCAGCACCAGGACCAGGTAGCCTTTGTGCATGGCCGCCGAAAAGACCAGCAATTTGGCTGTGAAACCAATTGTGGGCGGAATGCCGGCCAATGCGAAGACGGCCATCATCAAGGCCAGCGCCAGCAGGGGCGAGCGGCGGTGCAGGCCGGCCAGGGCATCGAGCGAGGGGTTGCCACCATCTGCGGCGATTTTGACTACGGCCAAAAAACAGGTGAATTTCATCAGCAAAAGCGCCAGCGCATAGAAAATGGCGGCATCGGCGCCTTCCGGACTCATGCACAGAATGCCGATGAGCACGTAGCCGGCCTGGGCGATGCTGGAGTAGGCCAGCAGACGCTTGAAATCTTTTTGAACGAGGGCGGCCAGATTACCCACTGTCATGGATATGATCGCCAGGGCCGCCAAACTATCCACCAGCAAGGTTTCCTGGCCGCCGGTAGCGGCCACCACCCTCAGCAAAACAGCCACCGCCGCAACTTTGGAGGCAGTGGCAATGAAGGCGGCCAGCTGATTGGGTGCGCCGACGTAAACATCCGGTGCCCAGAAGTGGAAGGGGAAAAGCGCCAGTTTAAAAAAGAAGCCACCCAGGGTTAAAACGACGGCAACCAGCACCAGGGGTTGGTCAATCACGCCGGGCAGCACCTGCACCAAATCCGATAGATACGTCAGACCCGTTGCGGCATAGAGCAGGGCCAAACCAAAGAGCATGATCGCCGAGGAAAAAATACCGATCAAAAAGTAGCGCAAAGCTGCCTGTGTCCCCATGGCGGCGTCACGGCGCAGCGCCACCAGGACATAGAGCGAATAGCTGGAGAGTTCGAGGGAGACGTAGATGCTGATTAGGTGGACGCTGCTGACCAGCAGCATCATGGCCAGGGTACAGGTGAATAAGAGCAGGTAAAATTCGCTATGCCAGCGTCTGGCCACGCCGTTCAATTCGCTGCAGAGTGCCACGACCAGGAAAAGGCCCATGGAGAGCAAGACCTTGAAAAGCTGCGCGAACAGATCGACTTTGTAGGTGTTCAAAAAAAGAAGGCCTTCAGCGCGCACGGCCGCCAGGCAGACGATCAGGCCACCGCCGGCCAAGGATAGCGCGACCCAGTAGTCGCGCCGGTTGTCGACACGGCGGGTCATCGAAAGCGCGGTAAATAGCAGGGCGGCCGCAAAGTGATAGAGCTCAGGGGTAAACTGCTGCCACATCATGGGCGGAGCCTCCAAGCAACGGCACCGAAGCCGTCTGAATCATGTCAACCATTAACCCCGGAAAGAATCCGAACAGCACAATGACCATCACCAGGATGACCCGTGGCAGGCTCATGCTGAAAGAGACATCCGGTAAATGCGCCATTGTTGCATTCCGAGGCCCATAGCAGGTTTTCTGGATCACGCGCAGCATGAACAATGCGCTGATCACCAAGGCGCTGACCGCCAGCACACCGTGCACGGGAAAGACCCGGATCGCGGCGATGAACACCATCAGTTCGGCCCAGAAACTGGCCAGGCAGGGCACGCCGATGCTGGTCAGGGCGGCGATGATGAAAAAGGTGGCGGCGCGCGGCATGATGCGGCTCAAGCCACCCAACTCCGGGATCATCTTGGTGTGGGTGCGTTCGTAGATATAACCGATCGACGAGAAAAACAGGGCTGTCATCACCCCATGGGCAAACATCTGGAAAACGGCGCCGTTGAGACCGTCCACGCTGACAGTGGCCAGTCCCAGCCCCACGATCCCCATATGGGAAACGCTGCTGTAGCCGACAACATACTTCAAATCGGTCTGCCGCAGGCCGGCCAGAGCGCCGTAGACGATGCCGATCACTGCCAGCGTGGCCATCAGCGGGGCCCAGTAGCGCCACCCTTCAGGGCACAGGAAGATACCCAGGCGCAGCACGCCGAACGAGCCGATCTTCATCAGCACCCCGGCATGTACCATGCTTACGCCGGTGGGCGCCGCCACATGGCCGACCGGCGACCAGGTGTGAAAGGGCCAGACACCCGCCAGGATGCCGAAACCCAGGTATAGCAGCAAAAAGGCCAGTTTCTGCTGGAACGGGGTGAACAAGCCCGGCCGGGTCAGGGTCACCAGATCGAAGGTGTTCAAGCCGGAAACCGCCACCAGGTAGAGGATGGCGGGCAGGATCAGGGCGCTGCCGGCCAGCAGGTAAAGGGTCAGCTTCATGGCGCCGTACTCTTTGCGTGTGCTGCCCCAGACGGCGATAAGCAGGTACATGGGGAACAGGGATACATCGTACCAGACGAAGATAAAGAAAAGATCCAGCCCCATGAAGAGTCCGAAGACGCCGGCCACCAGTAGAAAGTAGAGCGCGAAATACTCCTTGACGCGCAGTTCGAGCTGCCACATGCTCAGCACGCCGGTGAAAAAGACGATGCCCGTCAGCAAAAGCATGGGCAGGCTGAAGCCGTCCACCCCATTGAAGTACTGAATGCCCAGGCTTTCTATCCAGGGATAGCGTTCAACGAACTGCAAGCCGCCCAGGCCCTGATCATAGGCGATGAACACATAGACCGACAGCACCAGGGTGAGCCCCGAGCCCACGGCGCTGACCCATTTGATCAGCTGCGGGTGGTTGGATGGTATCAGCATGATCGTCAGCAGGCCTGCCCCGCAGCAGAGCAGGATGGCGGTCAGGAATGGAAATTCGGCATAAAATAACGCCATAGGAATCCTCTACCGGCTTTGCCGGGGTTGAGGGTTGATAATTCTTCAAAAGAGAAGGTAGATCCCCAGCAGCCCAAGGGCGATACTGATGGTCAGCAGTTTGTACTGGATCATGCCGGCATGCAGCCCATGGATCATTCGGCCCGAGGCCACCGTTCCGCCGGCCAACTCATCCAGGCCGGCATCGATCACCTTTTGGTCATTTTTGGCACACAACCGGGACAGGCCACGATAGATCCCATCATCCAGCAGGCGACGGTACAGCCGGTCCAGGTACCAGCGATTGGCAAAAAGCGTCTGAAGCGCAGGCATTTTTTCAACAAACCCTTTCTGAGTCGCTGTGCGGCGACCGAATTCCAGCCAAGCCAAGGCCACACCGCTCGCGGCCAGCGCCAACGTCACCCACAGCAGCCACGCATGATGACCGCCGGTTGCAGCAAGCGCCGAATGGGGTGCAACGATGAATGCGCTGATCGGTTTTTCGAACCACCCCAGCACGATGGCCACCACTGCCAGGAGTAGTACCACGACGTTCATGGCCCCTTCGGCAAAACGATGGGCCCCATGGTGGGCGTGCCCTTCGGCAGTTTGGGGAATGACGCCGGGTCGCGGGCGGAGCATGACGAAGATCAATCGGAACGTGTAGTAAGCGGTCAGCCACACCCCCAGGAGGCCGACGATCAGCCAAAGCGGGTTGGGATGATCGGCCAATCGGGCCATGATCAACTCCTTGCTGAAAAAGCCCGAAAAAGGCGGCACTCCGGCCAAGGCAGCGGCCGCCACAATCAGGCAGATCATGGGGATGCGCCGTTTGCGGGCACCCGCCTGGCCTATAGTGAACATGTCATTGGTGCCAAAGGCATGGATGAAGATGCCGGCGCATAAAAATAGCAGGGCCTTGAATCCGGCATGGGTGGTGAGGTGAAATACCCCGGCCGCATAGCCGCCGGCGCCCAGGGCCATAATCATCAGGCCCAGTTGGCTGATCGTGGAGTATGCCCACACCTGCTTGATGTCGTCAGCCACCATGGCCATGGTGGCGGCCATCAGCATACTGATGGCGCCGATCGCCAGACAGACGCTCATGGCCGTGGGCGAGGCGTTGAAAAAGGGAAAGAGGCGCGCCAGCAGGAAAACGCCGGCGGCCACCATGGTGGCCGAATGCAGCAGGGCGCTGACCGGCGTGGGGCCTTCCATGGCATCGGGCAGCCAGGTGAGCAGGGGAAACTGGGCGCTTTTGCCGACAATGCCGCCGAAGATCAGCAATGCCGCCGTCGTCAGCAACCCGGGCGACAACCGGTCTGTGGTCTCCGGGGCGTTCAACCGTAAGATATCCAGGTTGCCCAAGTTCATTAAGAGCAGCAGAATGCCGAGGAAAAAGGCCACATCGCCGAGGCGCGTCATCACGAAAGCTTTTTTTCCTGCTTCGCTGGCGCTGAATTTTTCGTACCAGAAGCCGATCAACAAGTAGGAGGACAGCCCAACCAGTTCCCAGAAAATATACAACTGCAGCAGGTTGGGCGCCAGGGTCAGCGACAGCATGGCCCAGGCGAACAGCGACAGAAAAGCATAATATCGGGCAAATCCGGGATCACCGGTCATGTAGCCCAATGAATAAACCTGCACCAACAGGCTGATGGCGGCGACAATGACCAGCATCAGCAGGCTGAGCGGGTCAAGCAGATAACCGAAAGTGATCCGGAAATCGCTTGTCATCATCCAGGTTTGCGTCGAGCGCAGTGGTATTTGCACGTCATGCAGGGTTGCCAGCAGGTAAACGCTGCAGGCCAGACTGGCGCCTGCCGCGACAATCGCGAGCGCGGCCGAGACACGTGCCCAACGGTGGGTGATCAGCAGGATCAGCCCGAAAGCGATCAAAGGCAGAAACATAGCCGACATGGCCGCTGTCCAGACGATTTGCGGTTGGATCAGTTGCGTCATGAGATCTCCATTATTACGGCTAAACGATCATTGAACCTTGGCCGGATCGAGGGTGCGATAGCGACGATAGATGCATATGATCAAGGCCAATCCAACCGATACTTCCGCCGCCGCGATGGCCAGTACGAAAAGCGCCACAGCTTGGCCCTCCATCTGCTGCCAGCGCAAGGAGGCCCCGACAAACGCCAGGGCGGCGGCATTGAGCATGATTTCGATGCCCAGCATGACCATTATGAGGTTGCGCCGCGTCACGGCGCACCAGATGCCGATAAAAAACAATCCGCCTGCCAACGTCAATAAATGCGTCAAGGGCACGTTCATGGCGTCTCCTTCCCAGCGGCCGCACTCTTCTCAATTTTCAATCGGCCGAGGTAAAGCGCACCTATCAGGGCCACCAGCAGCAGGAGCGAAACGATTTCGACCGCCAACCAATGGTGCTCGAAAACAAAACGCCCGAAGGCATTCGGCGTGGCAACGGCGATGGGCATGGATGCTTTGCTGCCGCTGTGCCCAAACGTCACCATCAAACCGACCGCCGCATACACCAGGCCAAAGATGATGGCCGGCAGACATTGCCGAATTGGAAACAAACGCTCCTTGTGGCGGTCCACATCGATCATCATGACGATGAAGAGAAACAGGATCATGATGGCCCCAGCATAGATAATGACCTCGATGGCGGCCAGAAAAGGAGCCCCCAGAAGGTAGAAAAGCATGGCGCTGCCAAAAAAGGAGACCACCAGGTAGATGATCGCATGCACCAGGTTGCGCCGGGTAACGGCCATAACGGTCGAAGCCAGGATGATGATTGCCAGGAGGTAGAATAGTAGGCTGTATAATGTCATTATGGCGGCCTTGTTTTTCGTAAAAGTATGGAAGTATTAGTTTTGAAAAGTATCAGTGTTAAGTGTAAAGTTTAAAGTGTAAAGGGAGGCATTCTGTCGATTTGATATGCATTACCTCCCATGTTGCACGCTTTTTACATGCATGCCCTTGCTAAAGGTTCGGTTTTTAGTGGTGGATTGGATCGTGTTTTCTTTACACTTTACACTTAAAACTTTACACTTTCTTCTTTACGGCAATATACTCTTCACATCCACCGGGTTGCTTTCTTTGATGTGTTGGCCCTTGCCGGCGCCTGCGGTGGTTATGCCTGCATAGCGGTAGAAGTTGTACTCCGGATCTTTGCCGCAGTGGGCGACAAGCAGGTTTTCCTTTTCGGCGACCATCTTCAAGATGTCGCGTTCGCAAAATTCGTAATCCGGTGTCAGTTGAATGGCCGAAGTGGGGCAGGCCTCTTCGCACAGCCCGCAGTAGATGCAGCGCGCAAAATTGATTCTGAACCAGATGGCATAGCGTCGGCCATCTTCGCGCTCGGTGGACTGCATGGAGATACAACTGACCGGGCAGGCGGCCGAGCATAAATAGCAGGCCACGCAACGTTCTTCGCCATCCGGGTCGCGGGTGAGTATGATACGCGCCCGCGAGCGGGCCGGAAGCGGGCGTTTGTATTCGGGATACGACTCGGTAATCGGCCGGCGAAACAGATGTTTGAAAGTGGTACCGAATCCGCTCGCCAGAGCTATCAATGCTTCAAATACGTCGGACATGTGCAACCTTTCGAACTGAAAGCGTGGTAAAAGATAATTGATCAATATGGTTATCCACTTCGTGCGCCACCATCCACCCCATGTCCTGCGATACCTCACTAAAACTCATGGCTGACGCGGACCACCCACCGGCTCAACTCCTTCGTGCCGATCCCATGTAGGGTGGGCATTGCCCACCGCTATTCCCCGCAAAACAAACATCATCGGTTTCTGATACTGATATCACCCAAGCGATTGGATAGACACCGGATCGAACATAGCGATAAAACGTCGAACATGGCCCATCTCAAAGGTGATCAACACAAGACAATGGTGGGCGATGCCCACCCTACCAGGCTGATATCACCCAAGCGATTGGATAGACACCGGATCGAACATAGCGATAAAACGTCGAACA
>LADR01000005.1 GCA_000961655.1 Desulfatitalea sp. BRH_c12 | reverse complement strand
GTCCTGCCACTGGATGCGATGATTGAACTGATCGATCAACGTGTCGCGATGGTAAGCCGCGGCCATGTAGATACGGGCATCGCGGCGTTCGCCGTCCAGTTCGGCGATCACCAGGAAATCATGGGCGCCCAGCGGATCGGGCGGGTCGAAGTAAGCGCCGCGGCCGTTGACCAGGTGGTAGCGGCCCACGCTGTCCGGGCGCCTTGCGGCGATGCGGTCCGGATAGGCCCAGGCCAGCAGGCGGCCCACGTCGGTTGGCACATGGGCCTGCGCTGGGTGGCCGATGCGCTGTTGCAGGACAGTTGCCATTTTCAGTATTTGTTGGGCGGCGCCGGCATCGAGTCTGCCGTCAGGGAGGTTTACGGGCTTGCGTGTCTTGAAGGCGTGCAGGGCTTCCAGCCGCAAGCGCAGGTCGGCATCGCGCATGTTGCCGGTAAACTGGAGTGGGTCGCGCTCGCTTAAGAGCGCTGCGACTTCACAGGCCGCGGCGGTCATGCCGTCGGTTTGGGCGGCCAGGACCATATGGGCCAGGCGGGGATGCAGGGGCAGCTGGGCCATGCGGCGGCCGTGCTCGGTGATCTGGCCGTTGTCCGTGGCACCCAGGTCTGCGAGCAGGGACTGGGCTTGTTCGAAGGTGCCGGGCGGCGGCGGATCCAGCCAGCCGAGATCCGCGGGAGACGCCACGCCCCACAGGGCCAGCTCCAAGGCCAGGCCGGCCAGGTCCGTGTCGAGAATTTCGGGCCGGTTGTGCGCTGTCAGTGCGGCGTGGGCGTCTTCGCGCCACATGCGGTAACAGATCCCAGGGCCCAGGCGGCCGGCGCGGCCTCTGCGCTGATCGGCCGAGGCGCGTGAGACGGGCAGTGTGACCAGACGGGTCATGCCGGTACGCGGGTCGAAGCGCGGCGCACGTTGCAGGCCGCTGTCGACCACCACGCGAATCTGCTCGATGGTCAAACTGGTTTCGGCAATGGCCGTGGCCAGCACGATTTTGCTGCGGCCGGGCGGCGGCGGGGCGATGGCGGCATCTTGTCGGGCGCGGGTCAGGTTGCCGTAAAGGGGCGCCACATCCCAATGGCCGGGCAGACCGGCGTCGTCCAGCAGACGGGCGACACGGCGAATTTCGCGGGCGCCGGGAAGAAATGCGAGGATATTGCCTTCTGCGGCGGCCGCGGAGCGTAGAATGCAATCGGTGACGGCCTGTTCGATGGGTTTGGGCTGACGCAGGGGCACGTAGCGGGTTTCCACCGGGAAGGCGCGCCCTTCGCAGGCGATCAGCGGGGCGTTGCCCAGCAAGGTGGCGACGGGTGCGGGGTCGAGTGTGGCCGACATCACCAACAGGCGCAAGGTTTCATTGAAGACGGCCTGGACCTCGCGGCACAGGGCCAGGCCCAGGTCGGCGTCCAGGCTGCGCTCGTGGAATTCATCGAAAATGACGATGCCCACGCCGCTCAGGGCCGGGTCGGATTGCAGCATGCGGGTCAGCACGCCTTCGGTGATCACTTCGATGCGCGTGTGCGGGCCGACGCGGCTTTCCAGGCGCACGCGATAGCCCACGGTCTCTCCGACCGCTTCGCCGCGCAGAGCGGCCATACGATAGGCCGCGGCGCGCGCTGCCAGACGGCGCGGCGCCAACAGCAGCAAACGTTGGCCGCGCAGCCAGTCGGCCGGAAGCAGTGCCAAAGGCACAGCGGTGGTCTTGCCGGCGCCGGGAGGCGCAATCAGCACTGCGCTGCGATGGCGCGCGAGCGTCTTTTCAAGATCTTCCAATACTGGCGCTACCGGAAGATGTCCGATGATCTGTCCCAACCTGTCGTCTCGCATAGTGGTGTCTATAGCACACTTTGCGGCGGCATTCGAACCGAGTTGGGTGCGTTTTCCATCAAGGGGGGCGCACCGCACCTTTTCCTGCGGGTCTTACGCGAACCCCTTTCACCGTGTATCGCAGGGGGTTCCACCTGTAGGGGCGACCGCCGGCCGCCCGGTGCGGGAGCAAAGCCATCATCTACGGCAATCATGAGTGCGGGAGAATATTTCCGCGCCATTTTGTGCGATGATCCGAATACAAAGGTTCGCGCGGGCGACCGCCGGTCGCCCCTACAGCGAGCATCGTGCCAATAAGCATTATGACCATACAGCGGGTATCGTGCCGATAAGCATTACGACTTAAGCCTCGTGAGCCAGGTAGCCAGGTAGGGCGGGCATTTTATCGCCGCGCCAATACCAAAGGTGCGACTTACTTGGGTAACTTACCGCGCCAAAAATTCCTTACCTGCCGGAAAATGGCATGCATTGCAAATCGCTTCATCCAGCGCCTATGGTGGTGGGCAATGCCCACCCTGCAACTGGCTGAATGAGGCCCAAACGCAAATGCGGTTACCCTGGCATGCCTAAAAGATACCGACAGATGGCTCATTGACAAGTGTCCTGTAATTCAGCTAAATTATACCAACACAGAGATGCCATCGGGTTTGCGCCGCGTTTATGCTTTCGCGGGATTGAAGCCGACCAACCTTTCCAGAATAGTTTGAAATTCTTCCGGTAAAAGCGTTTTTAAGCTAGCGCCCTTTTTTCAGCAGACCTCTCCATTGGCAGTCGCGTTTGCCGTGCTGTTCGAAAAACGTGCCGACCACCGCCCCACCCATTGCTCGAGATCCGGTTAGCGTATCGCATCACCATCACACAGGCGAGGAGGCGCTATGGGATACGTGCCCAACTATAAAAACGATATTTTTGTCAGCTATGCCCACGTCGATGATGTGCCGGTGCCGTTTGTGCAGACTGGATGGGTCACCACTTTGATCGGCTGTATCAAAACGAGGTTGGCGCAACGACTGGGACGAAGCGATGCCTACACGCTGTGGATGGATTACGAATTGGCCAAACATGTCAAGCTGACGCCGCAGATAATGGATGCGCTGCAGCAGACGGCTATCATGATCGTCGTTCTTTCGCCCGGATACCTGGCCTCGGATTGGTGCCAGCGCGAAAAGGCGACATTCATGCAACTGATCAAGGCGCATGATTCACGGGTTTTCATTATTGAGCGTGACATGATCGAGGCTGAGGACTGTCCGGCTGAATTTCAAGACCTGATCCCGTTTCGGTTCTGGGTCCGGGAGCGCGAAGGCAAGCCCCCCCGGATTTTGGGTGATCCCATACCGGATAAGGAGGATCGCGCATACTACAGCGGTGTCGATGAGATCACGTATGAACTCGCCAACGCGCTGCGCGCGTTGAAAAAAAAAGCACATACAGGCACTGACGACGAAGGTCATCAAAGAGAACACCTGCCAATGGTCTACCTGGCCGAGGTCACGGATGATCTGGAACAGGATCGTCTCGGTATTAAAACTTATCTGAATCAGTTTGGCATCGATGTACTTCCGAACACGTGTTATTCGCAGGACCCGGCGCAGTTCCGGCAATGCGTGGGCAGAGACCTTGAAAAATGCGCTGCCTTTGTTCAGCTTTTAAGTGCCTATGCCGGCAAAAAGCCGCCCGATTTGCCCCAAGGGTATGTCCATTTGCAGTTCGAACTCGCCCAATCCGGCGGCAAGCCGATTTTTCAGTGGCGCAGCCCTTTGCTGGATAGCAGCGCCATTGCGGATGCCAATCACCGGGCCCTCGTCTTCGAGGCACCGACTGTGCGCGCCGAAGGCATCGAGGACTTCAAGCGCACAATCAAGGAGTACGTGTTGGCGAGATCGGTGCCGGAAAAGCTCAAGCCGCTGGACGCCTTCGTCTTTGTCAATATGGAGACGGCCGATCGACCGCTGGCGGATAGCGTGTGCGAGGTGTTGCGCCGTCACGGCATCGGGTACAGTCTGCCGCTTATCACCGGAGATCCGGCCGAGATCCGGCATGACTTGGAAGAAAATCTTATCGACAGCAATGGCATCATTATCATCTACGGGTCGAGTACGGCTGCCTGGGTGCGCCGGCAGCTGATGGCATGCAGAAAAATACTGTCGATGCGTGAGCGGCCGCTTCGGGCGTTTGCGGTTTTCGAAGGCCCTCCCGAACAGAAGGTCCAGGTCGATTGCCTGCTGCCCACGTTACAGTTTCTCAATTTTCGGAAAGGATTGGATGATGCGCTCCTGGAAAGAGAACTCAGGCCATTGATCGGCAAGCTCGTCAAGGAAGGTGCATAATGCCCACAACCTCTCCCTATCCGGGGTTACGATCGTTTCAGCCCGACCAGGCCGACATCTTTTTCGGCCGCGAGGCGCAGACCGACGACCTGTTGAGAAAGCTGGCCCATTCGCGTTTCCTGGGGGTGGTGGGGCCTTCGGGATGCGGCAAGTCATCACTTGTCATGGCAGGCATGATATCGGCCCTTGAAACAGGCTTCATGGCCTCTGCGGGGGCGCGCTGGAAGATTGCCATCATGCGACCGGGCAGCCATCCTCTACGCCGGCTGGCCGAAGCGCTGATGTCCGATGCAGACTTGGGTTTTGCGCGATCCGGCGCGCACGCCCTGCCATTTCTGGAGGCCGCGTTGCGCCGGGGGCCCCGTGGCCTTGTCGAGGCTGTGACGGAAACGCCGCTGCCGCCGGACACCAATTTGCTGGTATTGGTTGACCAGTTCGAAGAGATCTTTCGTCTGCGCACCGAAGAAAATCGCAACGAGCAAGATGCTTTTGTCGCCCTGATCCTGGAGACGGTCGCACATCGCGATCTTCCGATATACGTGGTGATTACCATGCGGTCCGATTACCTGGGGGATTGCGCGTTGTTTCCCGGTCTTCCCGAGGCGCTGAACCAGAGCCAGTATCTCACGCCGCGCATGGATCGTGAGCAACGGCGGGCGGCCATTGTCGGGCCTGCGCGCGTCTTTGGCGGCGATGTCGCGCCGGATTTGCTCAACCGGATCCTCAATGAAACCGGCGCCGATCCCAACCAACTGCCTGTTTTGCAGCATCTGCTGATGAGAATGTGGGAGGCGACACCGCCCACAAAGACCGGTCGGGCGGTTGTGCCCTTCTTTGCCGACATGTCGCCGGGAATGCTCGGTCACGTGCTCGGCATGTCGGATTATGAAAAAGTGGGCGGGCTCAGCGGTGCGCTGTCCATGCATGCGGATCAGGCCTACGACAGTCTGAACGCTGGACAAAAACGTATCGCTCAAAGTCTCTTCAGGAGTCTGTGTGAAGGCGGGACCGGCCGGCGCGATGGCCGACGGCCCACATCCATAAGCGTGATCGCCGAGCGGGCAGGCGTGCCGCCTGACCAGGTGATGGCCGTTGTGGAAGTCTTTCGCAATCTCCAATACGGCTTTTTATTGCCGCCGCCTGCCGAGGCACTCTATGCGAATTCAGTCGTCGATATTACACACGAAAGCTTGATCAGGTTATGGCAGCGATTAAGTCAATGGGTCGAAGAAGAAACCAAATCAGCGGAAACATATCGCTTTCTGGAACAGACGGCGCGCCGCTGGCGGGAAAAAGAGGCGGCGCTTTGGGGCACCCCCAATCTTGAGATCGCTCTTGCCTGGAAGGACCGCGAGCAGCCCACAAGTGCGTGGGCCGAGCGCTATGGCGGAAACTATGCCCTGGCGGTTCAATTTCTCGAGGCCAGTGCAGCGGCGCAACAGAAGCAAAAGGACATGGCCCATAAAGCGTATGTCGGCAAGCTCATACGCGCGCGGGTGTTGGCCATAAGTTTCGGCGCCGTGGCCCTGGTGCTGGCCGGCTTCATTTTACTGCATCATTACCTGAGAGTATGGGAGCATGTCGGGTATTACAACAGTTTCGTCAAAATTAATGGCGAACCGATGGGCGTCGGAGAGATGTCTTTTTCACAAGTGAAGCATCGGCCGGTGTCCATAAGGATAGTCAAGAAGGGCAAACGGGGACATGTTCTTCGCATGGAAGCGGTCAATAGCCAGGGTGAACTGACGGCCCGATATGGCACCTGTACCTACCTCGAATCATCCGATGAGAGCAAGCATGCAGTGGCGAAGTGGGTATTCAACTATACTGCTGCTGGGCGGCCCGGCTTTTTCCGTTGGATATTCGGGTGGTTTGACCAGAATGCCGAATCGGTCGCCTATGAAGAAACCTTTGATGAACGGGGGGCACGCTCGGGGGGATTTGTTTACTTGCCGCCGTCACCCGATCGAGAGGACCTGCCCAAAGAAGATGACATGACCAAAAAAGTTGTCGTGCGCACAGGATATTATGTTGACGCCAATGGGTATCCGCTTCTGGATAAAAGGTCTGCCACTTTTGTGGAGATCGCTTTCGAGGATAGCGCCAAGGGGTTTGATGAATATAGACGCTACCGCAATCGGGGCGGACAAGCCGTGCGCGGGCCGGGCAAAGCATTTGGGCAGGTATTGAATTATGATAAAAAAGGGGAACTTCTGGAAAAGACCGCATTGGGGCCCAAAGATGAGCCCGTGAACGATAGCAGTGGCAAAGCAACGCTGCGCGTCAGACGTGCGGATAAATTCGGGAACCCTCTTGAAGTGATCGTCTTAGATGCATCCGGCAAGGTCACTGCCACTACGGACGGCTGGTCGATCAGAAAAAGCGCCTATGATCCTGACGGGAACATTGCCGAGATATCGCATTTTGACAGCTCCGGCCAACCGACCATAGATGTAAAAGGCTATCATAAAATCAGGTGGGAACGCGATGGCCAGGGCAATATCGTCAAGGAGATCTATTTGGATGCAACCGATAAGCCTACGGTTGGAGATGAAGGCTGCTATAGCCAGATAACCGACTATGGTGCCGGACAGGCGAACAATTTTGTCAGGGTGACGTGTCGTGGCGTCAATGAAAAGCCTACCGTGAACATACGCGGCTTTGCCGGCCGAAAGGAGGTTTATGACAGCCAAAAGAGGCTGCGGGAGGTTTCTTTCTATGATGATGAAGGACGCCGCGTGAAGTCCTCTGATGGCTATGCCCGCGAAACTTTCCGCTACAATGAATCCGGAAAACTCAGTGTGATCGCCTATTGGGGGGTGGACGGTGCCTTGGTCCCCAATAAGAAAGGCTATGCGCAAGTCGTAAAAGCATATGACCGGCAAAGGCACTGTGAGTCTTACCTCGGAACAAAAGGGGAGCCGGTTATCTCTGATAAGGGCTATGCAAAAGTGGTACAGGCGTTTGACAGCTATGGGAATATCGTTTGTGAACGTTATTTTGCTCCCGGCGGTGACCGGATTGTAAGCGTTGACGGGCACGCGGGGTGGACCGCCAGCTATAATCCCGACGGGAACCGCGTTGAAAGGGTGTATTTGAATGCCCAGGATAGCCCTTTGCTTGGAAAAGAGGGGTATGCGGGCTGGCGTTCGGACTATAATCACGCGGAAAATGAAGTACGCCGCACGTACATCGGTGAGCAGGGCCAACGCACTTTGTCGAGTGACGGTGTGGCCGGCTATACTTCCGAGTATAATGCTTTGGGCAATGAAAGCGGCCGCAAATATTTTGGCGTGGACCAGAAACCCATTACGCATCGGCAAGGGTATTGCAGTTGGACCGCGCAATACGACGTGCGCGGCAATATTGTAGAAATACGCTACTTTGATTTGACCGGGAATCCGACGACCGTGTGCGAAGACGGCAATGATACGAAATCCTGCCGCTACGCGTATATCAAGAAGAAATACAATGCGCAGAGCAAGATCGTTGAAGAGGCGTATTACGGTGTCGATGATGAACCTTGCCTGAACCAGGATGGTTGGGCGCGTGCAGTTCACACGTATGATTCGCGGGGCCAGCGCGTGGAGAGCAACCTTTTTGGCGTGTTTGGCGAACGCGTGCTTTCAAAGATGGGCTACTCTGCGGTCACGCAGCAGTTCAATGATCAGGGCAATGTCGTCGATATCAAACACTATGATACCAATGGGGACCTGGTCGCCTCGACAAGAGGATTCGCCCATCTTGTCTTGCGCTACGATGCCTATGGCAAGTTGATCGAGCGCGAAATCCTGGATGCCAAGGGTGCGCCCACGCTATGGGTTTATGAGGGTTTCCATAAAGATGTGCTGCGCTATGATGCGTTCGGGCGCGTGCGGTCGGTGGCATACTTCGCTGAGGACGGTTCTCTTTCGCACCAGGAGGGATACCATAGCGTTCACTATGTCTATGACAACTTTGGAAATGTCATTGAACGGTCCTACATAGATCCGGATGGCAACTCTGTCATGAACAAAGTAAAGCGGTATGCCACTGTGCAAATGATCTACGACGTACGCGGCAATGTGCTGGAGACGGACTACTTCGACGCAAATGGGAAGCTCACTGAAAGCAACGAGGGATACGCCAAAGTCATTCGGACTTACAACTATTTCAGTCAAATGACCAGTGAAGCCTATTACAATGAACAGGGAAAGCCCACCCAGGAGAAATACGGGTACGCAGCAACGCGGATGCAATACGATCCTCAGGGCCGGATCATTTCCCAAGTCTATTTGAATGTCGCTGGAGATCCCGTTCTTATCCCTTGCCAGGGTGAGAATAGGGAGTGTGGGTATGCGAGCTACCAGGCGAAGTATGACAGTTACGGTAATCAGATAGAAGTAGCGTACTTCGGAACAGATGAAAATCCTGTGAAGACAAAGAGCGGCTATCACCGGCGCGAACGGAAATTCAACAGCCGGCGGCAGATTGTCGAACAAACGACCTTTGACGATCAGGGTCGCATGGTACTGAATGCCGATAACTACGCGCGTTTGTTGAACGCGTATGATGCGCGCGGAAATATCACTGAAATGGCCGCCTTCGATGAGCGGGGTCATCCTTCAGAAGCCTGTTACGGGTATGCAGTCAGGCTCGCCGAATATGATCAGCGTGGCCGGTTGGTCGCGGATGCTTACTTGGGTGCCGATTTTCAGCCGAAGGTACTCTCTGATGGCTGTGCGCGGCATGCCTATAGCTATGATTCTGAAGGCAACCAGGTTGAAGATGAGTGTTTTGGGAAGGAAAGTGCTCTGGCCGGAGGCCAACCCGGGTATGTGCGGCGCGTTCGGACGTTCGACGCACGACGGCAAATCACGGAGGAAACGTGTTTCGGAGACGACGGTCAGCCGGTCAGGTTGAACGGCTCAGCGCAGCATGTGACGAAATTCCGGTATGACCCGGCTGGAAACAAGATCGAAGAGAACTACTTTGGTGTTCAGGGTGAACCGGTATCCGGGATATCGCCAGACGGCGAGTTGTGCGCTAAATGGACGGCCAAATATGATGTGAACAAGAATATGATCGAAAAAAAATGTCACTGAAGGGACTTGGCCGTGACCCCGCGACAGCCAGGTAGGGTGGGCATCGCCCACCGCTGTCTTATGCCGATCGCCTCAGAATTGGCCGTATTCAACGTTTCATCGTTATGTTCATCCTGTGTTGACCCAATCGCATGGGCAAGGTCAGCGTCAGAAACGATGATGTTGTTTGCGGGGAACGGTGGTGGGCAATGCCCACCCTACATTCTGTCCGAGCAGCCAGGTAGCCAGGTAGGGTGGGCATCGCCCACCGCTGTCTTATGCCGATCGCCTCAGGATTTGCCGTATTCAACGTTTCATCGTTATGTTCGATCCGGTGTTTATCCAATCGCTTGGGCGAGGTCAGTGTCAGAAACCGATGATGTTGTTTGCGGGGAATGGTGGTGGGCATTGCCCACCGTTGTCTTATGCCGATCGACTCAGGATTGGCCGTATTCAACGTTTCATCGTTATGTTCGATCCGTGTTTACCCAATCGCTAGGGCGGGGATCAGTGTCAGAAACCGATGATGTTGTTTGCGGGCAATGGTGGTGGGCAATGCCCACCCTACATTCTGTCCGAGCAGCCAGGTAGCCAGGTAGGGTGGGCATCGCCCACCGCTGTCTTATGCCGATCGCCTCAGGATTTGCCGTATTCAACGTTTCATCGTTATGTTCGATCCGGTGTTTATCCAATCGCTTGGGCGAGGTCAGTGTCAGAAACCGATGATGTTGTTTGCGGGGAATGGTGGTGGGCATTGCCCACCGTTGTCTTATGCCGATCGACTCAGGATTGGCCGTATTCAACGTTTCATCGTTATGTTCGATCCGTGTTTACCCAATCGCTTGGGCGGGGATCAGTGTCAGAAACCGATGATGTTGTTTGCGGGCAATGGTGGTGGGCAATGCCCACCCTACATTCTAAAAATTGCAACGTAACCTTCTTATGACATCCCATACCTGTGTCTTAATGGAGCGAACTGCATAATCATATATGTTATTTATTGGGTTTTCTCTTCCTGTCCGAGCAGGGCGTCCAGATCTTTTGCGATGTTTTCGACGTGCGGCGTATCCAGCAAGAAGGCGTAGGGAGTGCTGGATGCGGTGGCCGGCAGCTTGTCGGCCGCATCGTCCTGCTTGGGATACACGGCCAAGCTGAATGTCTCTTCCGCTTTTTTGAAGGTGACCTGCCACTGCGCGTCGCCCAGACCTTCTTTGGCGCTATCGTCCATGTACGCATCGGCATCCAGGTGGGCAATGTCACCGAGCAGGCTATCCACCTGGGTCTGATCTACCGCTTGTCCGCTGTCCGCGTTTTGCCATTCGAAAACCGGGGCTGCCGCGGGTGTTTCGGTATTTTCCGCATCCGCGGGTTTGTCTGCGCTGGCTTCGGCCGCTTCTTTGGGCAGCTCTTTTTTGACCAGTGTGACGGTTCGCGTTCCTTTTTGAAGGGTCAGGGAGGTAATGGCGGCCTGGTCGATGTCGAAGATGGTTTTGTCGCGCAGGGCATCGGCGGATTGTTCAAAGGTGCGTTTAAGCTGGCCGCGGGCGTGATAGACCTTGGGATCGCCTTCCAACAGGACAAAGGTGTGTTGAAAGGTGGGGGCGGCCTTGCCGACGGTGAAGGAACGCACCGGCGTGCCGTCGCTGAAAGCCTGGACGGTGATCTTTTCGTCGCCGGTCAAACCGTAGCGGTCCAGGGCGCCGGACTCCGACACGATGGCCGTCAGTGTCAGATCGGATGCCGCGTTGAGCATATTTTTCACCTTGACGCTGTCGGCGGGATAGCCCTGGGGTTCGATCACCCAGCGGTCATCCTTTTTGACGAGTTCCAGGGGCGTATTTTTCTTGTCGGTCACCACCAGGCGTTTGATATCGGCGCTTTCCACTTTTTGCGGCTGGGCCAGTTCGCCCTCGTGATTGGCGGAACGCGTCGTCAGGTAGAGCACCAGGACGGCAATCACCGCGATGAGGATAAGATACTCTTTTTTGAAGCTCATGGCGTGTCCCTTATCGTTATGTGTTCAGTGTTAAGTGTAAAGTTTAAAGTGTAAAGGGAGGCATTCTGTCGTTTTGATATGCTCACCTCCCCATGTTGGACGCATTTACGTGCATGCTTTTAGGTTCTAAAAATGACAAGTAACCCTCTTATGACACCCCCGACGTGTGCCTTACTATCGCGAACTGCATAACCGAATTAACTATACATCTTCTGGATTCGGCGGGTGCGTGCGTGGCGTCGCCACCATACCAGCAGGCCGAACAGGATCGTAAGCAGCGGCAAGCCGGCCATGTTGACGGTTTTGATGACCGCCTTGGTGCCGGGGCCGGTCGGATCCAGGGGATTGAAGCTTTGTTCCTTGCTGCGCATGACCGCAATGTCTTCGCGGCCATTCAAGGCATCGATCATGTTCATGACGAACATGGTGTTGGGGCTTTGACCGCTTTCTTCGATCAGTTGATCGCCGATCATTTTGGATGAGGCAATCACGAATATTTTGGCCGGAACACTTTGGTCGCGTACGGCGCCCTGGCCTTGAATCTGGGGCTTCGGGTCGCCTTGCACCGCGTTGGCCTGAACGCTGCTGGTGGCCGGCGCGAGGTCTTCGGCGGCCAGCGGGTCGTTTCGGTCTTCATCCGCACTGGGTTCCTGCTGCGCAGGATCCTCGGGTGCGGCTGGTTTTTCAGGCATTGGTTTGCCTTTGAAGTAGCTGTTGAATGAGCCTTCCAGCAGGTATGCCAGGGGGCGGCTGGCCATCTCGTTGTCGGATGCCGGCGGCTGGATGAACATGGGGTTGAGCATGATCCGATCGCGCATTTCCCAGCTGCGGTCCGAAGAAGAGAAAAGTTTGTGCGCCTTGATGTCCTGTTCGGCGATCTGCTTGTCGTCGAGTTCGAGCGGGGCGATTTCAAGCGCGATCAGCCCTTTGATGTTTTGCAGGTAATCCAGCTGTGCGTTGATATTGTTCTTCTCGATGAGCGGCGCGAAGTAGACGGCCTGCTCGCCCCCGCCCTGCTGAGGGGATTTGCGTTGACGGTAGCTTTTCTCATCCATGACCATGGCTTGTTTGATGCGCACGCCGTAGTGCGCCAGCAGCTTTTCCAGGCCGGTGTCCAGCGGGACATAGGCCGGCATCTGATTGGCCATGAACGGTTGGCCCTGGGGTTGTTTCTGCTCGAAGGCATCGACGAAAATGGCCAGATTGGTGCCGCGCATCAGGGCCTGATCGATCTGGAACAGGGCGTAATCGGAAAGCTTTTCGGTCGGCCGGGCGATGACCAGCGATTTGAGCCCTTCGGGGATGGGGTCTTCCTGGAGGTCGACCTGCCTGACGTCGTAGGTTTTGCCGAGCAGCGTACCGAATTGTTCCAGTCCTTCGCCACCTTGGGGCCCCAGGGGGTTTGCGCCGCCCAGCGCCAGGGTGCCGAAATCGGCCAGGTAGCCGATCTCTTCATTGATATCGATCAAACGTTCCAGGTTGGTGCCGATCAACTCTTCCAGCTGTTCGAGAGAGGTCAGCTGGTACTGTTCGCCGAATATCGGCATCTGCACGACGCGCAGCAGGGGAATCTCGCGAACTTTGTCCTTGTACTGCAGCAGCATGCCGATGATGCCCTCGCCCGGGGCGACGTTGCCGCGTTCAATGTGCGGCCAGCGCAGGTGCATCAGGTTGTCCGTTTTGAGGTTTTCGGCCGCGTCCGGGTTCTGGCTCGGATCGATGTGGGCGAAGTTCAATTTGCCATAATTTTGGGTGTTCAGGCGTTCGATCGTCTCTTTGACGCCCTCCGAATAGCTTTCAAGGTCCTTGATGCCCATGAAGGGCGCTACCTTTTGGATGGACGAAGAGAGTACCAGCGTGGCCGTGATTTTGTCGTCCAGGGCCAGCAGTGCGCTGACTTTGTTGTTGAGCTTCTGGATGGCGGTGGTCAGTTTATACTCGAGGCCCGCGGTGGCGGTGATGGTCGGCATGCGTTCTATGATATCGCCGTGGATCAGCACCAGCCCCATGTAGGCCTGCTTGAACTTGAGCTCGTCTTGTTCGAGGATCTGGATTTGCACCGGCTGGATGCCATATTCGCGCGCCATCTGCTGGTTGCTCTGCGCAGCTTCGCTGACGCCCTCGGTTTCGGAACTGACGTTGTAGAACTGTACTTTGAAATGCTGCTTGTTGTTCAACGCATATTCGTTGAGCAGATCGCGCAGGTACATTTCAGTGTTGTTGTGCGGTGCGGGCAGATCTTTGGTGAAAAAGACCTTGACGGTCAATGGTTCGGATAATGTGCGCGCCACTTGCCGGCTGACCGGCGAGAGCGAGTAGATTTGGTTGCCGGTCAGATCGGCCCTGTAGAACAGCGTCAGTCCGACCAGGTTGACCAGCACGACGACCAGCGCATACAGCGCAAATTTAATATATTTGGCGGATTTTTTTTGGGCTTTAACGGTCATGGCATCTTCCTTTGGCTATTTTTCTTCCATCACCAGATGGGTGGCGTACAGTCCCAGAAACGCGATGCTCAGGAAATAAAGCAGATCACGCGTATCGACGATCCCCTTGGCGATGTTTTCGAAATGGGCTTTGGCACTGATGTAGGCGACCACATCCAGAATCGCCTGTGGGAAGAAAAAGAGCATTTGATCGATGATCGCCAGGCCCACGCAGATGACCATGGCCACAATGCAGGCGATGATCTGGTTGCGCGTCAGGGACGAGGCGAACAGCCCGATGGCGGCATAGGCCGAACCGAGGAGAAGCGCGCCGATATAACCACCGAGGGTGGCGCCCCAGTCCAGATCACCGATCGCGCCGATGAAGATCGCATAGGCGAGGGTGGGCAGCAAAATGGCGGCCACGAAGGCCACCGCGGCCAGGAATTTGCCGATGACGATATCGCGAAAGGTCACCGGCAGGGTAAGCAGCAACTCCCATGATCCGACGTTGAGCTCTTCGGAGAAAAGGCGCATGGTGATAATGGGCACCACCAGGGCGAACAGAAAAGGCAGCATATCGAAAAAGCGCCGCATGTCGGCCTGATCGTACAGAAAAAAGGAGGAGAAAAAGAGCCATCCGGTGACGGTGAGGAATATGGCGATGACGATATAGGCGATCGGCGAAATGAAATAGTCTTTGAATTCTTTTTTAAAAATGAGCAAGGACTGGCGCATTTTAATTCTCCCTGGTCAACTCACGGAAAATGGTTTCAAGCGTTTGGGTTTCGCGGTTCAATTCCATCAGCACCCAATCGGTGGATTTGATGGCCGCGTACAGATCGGCGCGCAGATCCGCATCCCCGGGACAGGTCACCTGGACGCGGGTCAACTGCGGGTCGCCACCCGAAAGCAGGCACACATCCTTGACCCCGTGGACGGATCGCAACAGGCTGCACACCGCTCCGGGTTCGGCTTGCAGAAGCCCGATCTGGATCTGGGTTTTGCGCCCCTTGCCCGCGGTCAGTTGCTGTGTGCTGCCGTCGGCGATGATGCGGCCGTTGTTGATGATGACGATGCGGTCGCAAGTGGCCTCCGCCTCGCTGAGAATGTGCGTGGAGAGGATGACCGTTTTTTGTTCGCCGATTTTGCGGATGATCTCCCGGATCTCGACGATCTGGTTGGGATCCAGGCCGGAGGTGGGTTCATCGAGCACGAGGATCTCGGGATCGCTCATCATGGCATGCGCCAAACCGACGCGCTGCTTCAATCCCTTGGACAGCATCGCGATGGTTTTGTGCATGATGTTGCGCAGCCCGCACATGTCGACGAGTTGCGCGATACGTTTGGATTTGGCCTCGCCGGACAGGCCGTGGACGCTGGCAATGTGATCCAGGTAATCGTAGACCAGCATGCCGCTGTACAGGGGGGCCGATTCGGGCAGATAGCCGATCAAGCGTTTGATTTTCAAGGAATCCTGGCGGATTGAATAGTCCTTGACGCGGATGTCGCCGGACGACGGTTGGAAATAGCCGGTCAGCATTCGCAGGGTGGTCGTTTTACCGGCGCCGTTGGGCCCCAGCAACCCGACGATCTCACCGCCCCGGATGTCGAGGTTGATGTTGTCTACGGCGCAAAACGCGTCGTAATATTTGGTTAAACCCTCAACATGGATCATAAGCGTTCTCCTTGGGCCGTTTGCGCGTCCCTTCGGACGCGATCAATCGGCAAATGATGATGACGGATCGGGTTGTTGTACGGCGGCTTGAGGGAGTGGTGTGTGACTGTCCGCCGAGCGTCGCGCAAGGCGCGATGGTTTGTTTTTAGTGTTCAAGCCGCAGTTTATTAAATGAAAAAGAGAGATATGTCAACTTTGCACTGTTGTTCAATGTTCAATTTCATACCATGGGCCTAAAACGCGAGCGAGTTTGCATTTGGGGCACCGGCTGGGCGGTGAAAGCCGGCGGCGGTCCTTGAACGCGTATCCGCAGGCATCGCAATGCGCGGGGTGCACCTTGAGCCTTCCGCCGCGGCCGGCAATCGATTTGGCAATGTGGGGCAGGTGGGCGATGGTTTCCTTCTCACGGATGCCCAAGGCCTGCGACAGGGCCACGATGTCCATGGGCTGCTCGCTGATCAGGGCAATGATCTGTTGGCGGAGGGTTCCCATAATTCCTTATTTTTCCCCTTCGATCGAGGTAAACACATCGTCCAACTCGGCCGCCAATCCCTCGATGCAGGGCCGGATATCCTGCAGACATAACAGGTAGGCCTCCAAGGGGCCGCCGTAAGGGTCTTCCACATCCGAGCCATCCGGTTCCGGCCCGAAGTCGGTCAGCAATTTGGCGTGGGATTTGCTCCAGCCCATCATGCGGCGCACGTTGGTTAACTGGGACTGCTCCATGGTCAGGATGACGCCCGCCCGGCGCACCATCTCGCGGTTGACCAGGCGGGCGCGGTGATCGCTGATATCGATGCCATGGCGGGCCATGGCATCGATCGCATACGGCTCGGCATGGCGGCCATGCAGGGCATGGGTGCCGGCCGAACGGACCGTGACGCGATCTTGAAGCCATGCCGGCAGCATGTGCCGCAGCAAGCCTTCAGCCATGGGGCTGCGGCAGATGTTTCCCGTACAAATCATCAAAACTTCGAACATATTCCATCCTTGCCGGCGCTGTTTCAATGTAATGCATGGACGCACGCGGGCTCTATTTTGTAATTCACGCCGCCCGGCCTGTCAATGTCTGGCGGCGGTGGGGGATGCGACGGCGTTGAATGTCGGATGCGATGGCGATGCAGATAGCGGGATGCGCACCGGGCGAATATTGTCTTATGTCGATCGCCTCTGTGATTGGTGGTATTCATCACGTTTCATAGCCAGGTAGGGTGGGCACTGCCCACCTTTGTCTTATGTCGATCGCATCTGTGATTGGCGGTATTCATCAACGTTTCATAGCTATGTTCGCTCCGGTGTTTATCCAATCGCTTAGGCGGGATCAGTGTCAGAAACCGAATGATGTAATAGCGCGGTGGTGGGCAGTGCCCACCCTACTGTTGGCGACTCGCTATTATGTGCGATGCCCCAAATCCAATGGTGAGCCAGGTAGGGGCACTGCCCACCATTGTCTTTTTTCGATCGCCTCTGTGATTGGCGGTATTCATCAACGTTTCATAGCTATGTTCGCTCCGGTGTTTATCCAATCGCTTGGGCGGGATCAGTGTCAGAAACCGAATGATGTAATAGCGCGGTGGTGGGCAGTGCCCACCCTACTGTTGGCGACTCGCTATTATGTGCGATGCCCCAAATCCAATGGTGAGCCAGGTAGGGTGGGCACCGCCCACCATTGTCTTATGTCGATCGCCTCTGTGATTGGCGGTATTCATCAACGTTTCATAGTATGTTCGCTCCGGTGTTTATCCAATCGCTTGGGCGGGATCAGTGTCAGAAACCGAATGATGTAATAGCGCGGTGGTGGGCAGTGCCCACCCTACTGTTGGCGACTCGCTATTATGTGCGATGCCCCAAATCCAATGGTGAGCCAGGTAGGG
>LADR01000021.1 GCA_000961655.1 Desulfatitalea sp. BRH_c12 | reverse complement strand
CCCGCCGAAAGATTTGAGCCTGATCAGTTGTAGGGTGGGCATTGCCCACCACTATTGCCCGCAAACACCATCATCGGCTTCTGGCACCGATCCCGCCCAAGCGATCGGATAGACTCCGGATCGAACATAGCGATGAAACGTTGAATACCGCCAATCACAGAGGCGATCAACATAAGACAATGGTGGGCGATGCCCACCCTACCTGCTGGGCTGCGGCCGCCGTCGGTCACGAATCCGTGCTGATTCCGGAACAGACCATGGGTGGCGAAGATTTTGCCTTCTATCTACAGCGCACGCCAGGCTGTTTTATTTTTCTTGGCGCGGGGCGCCCGAATGTCGCGCCGTTGCATAGCCCATTCTTCGATTTTTCCGAAGATATTCTGCTAACCGGTGTGGAAATTTACTGCCGTGCGGCGCTGGATTTGCTGCGGGAAAACGGGTAGGCCCGGCAGGCGATCGCGCCCGAATGGGCTTGGACAAGTGAATTGCGAAATTCCAATACCCGCCGAAAGATTTGAGCCTAGTCAGTTTTAGGGTGGGCATTGCCCACCACTATTGCCCGCAAACACCATCATCGGCTTCTGGCACCGATCCCGCCCAAGCGATCGGATAGACTCCGGATCGAACATAGAGCTGAAACGTTGAATACCGCCAATCACAGAGGCGATCAACATAAGACAATGGTGGGCGATGCCCACCCTACCTGCTGCCGTGCGGCGCTGGATTTGCTGCGGGAAAACGGATAGGCCCGGCAGGCGATCGCGCCCGAATGGGCTTGGACAAGTGAATTGCGAAATTCCAATACCCGCCGAAAGATTTGAGCCTGATCAGTTGTAGGGTGGGCATTGCCCACCACTATTGCCCGCAAACACCATCATCGGCTTCTGGCACCGATCCCGCCCAAGCGATCGGATAGACTCCGGATCGAACATAGAGCTGAAACGTTGAATACCGCCAATCACAGAGGCGATCAACATAAGACAATGGTGGGCGATGCCCACCCTACCTGCATGGATTTGCTGCGGAAAAACGGATAAGCCCGGCAGGCGATCGCGGACAAGTGAATTGCGGGATTCAGATACACGTCCGAAAGATTTGAGCCTGATCAGGGGGTGGAAAGTACTTTGATCAATTCGGCAACCATATGGCTGACGCTCACCGTCTCGGCCGGCAGCGATGGCCGGGGTGGTTGAACGAGGGTGTCCGTTACGATCAATTTTCGCAAAGGCAGATGCGCAAAGCGCTGCGCGGCATCGCCGACCATCAGTCCGTGGGTGGCCGCTATAGTAATTTCTGGCAGACAGCCATGCGCTAAAAGCGCCTCGACGGCCGAGACCATCGTTCCGCCCGTGCTGATCATGTCATCGATCACGACCGGCGAACGATTACGTACGTCTCCGACCACGCGACGCGCACTGACTTGTCTTCCGCTCAGGCGCACTTTCTGAATATGCGCGACAGGCAGGTCCAAAAGATCGGCATACTGCTGGCCGAGCTTTACCGCCCCAAGATCGGGGGCGACAATGATGCTGTCCGCTGAAAGCGACTGGCGCAAAGCCTGGGCCAGCAGCGGAACGGCCGAGAGATGCTCCAGGTGCGCAGAGAAAAAGCCTTCGATGGCCGGATTGTGGAGATCCACCGTCAGGATGCGTTCGAAGCGCGTGTACAGCAGATCCGCAATCAAGCGCGCACCCACGGCTTCTTTACCATGTACCCGTCGGTCCTGGCGAGCATACCCGAAATACGGCACCACCGCTGTGAGGCGGACGGCACCGCGCCGGCGGCAGGCATCGGCCAGCAACAGAAGTTCCAGCAGGTGCTTGGAAGCGGGCGGGCTGGTAGGTTGAATCAGGTAAACATCATTTCCCCTCAGCGTATCGTCCACCGAGACCTGAATTTCCCCATCCGGAAAATCTTCGATCGTGCAGGGTGTCAGTTGAACGTCGAGAGCCGCGGCGATCGCTTCAGCCAGTATAGGATTGGCGCGTCCCGCCGCAATGTTCATGCGCATGTGTTTCTCCTCATCCGTCATCTGCGCCGCACCGTCCGGTTTCGGCGGGGGTTTGTCACCCATGTGTATCGGTTAGAGTTGTAGTTGTAGGGTGGGCATTGCCCACCACTATTGAGCAAACAACACCATCGATTTCGGACATTGATCCCGCCCAAGCGATCGGATAGACACCGGCTCGACCATAGGGATGGAACGTTGAATACGGCCAATCACAGAGCGATCAACATAAGACAAATGGTGGGCGGTGCCCACCCTACCGGGCTATCAGTTACCCGGTTTTTATTTCGATACGTTTTTTTTCGGATTCCCTGGTCTTTTTTAATCTGACGGTCAAAACGCCTTGCTTGTATTCTGCTTCAACTTTGTCCGGATCTACTTCGGTCGGCAACTGGACCGTACGAGCAAAGTAACCATACGAGCGTTCGACGCGGTGCTGGTTTTCGTCCTTTTCTTCTTTTTCCTGTTTCTTTTCACCCTTGATGCTCAACATCCTACCTTCAAGTGAGATATCAAGATCCTTGTGATCAACCCCCGGAATTTCGGCGCGTATGGTGATGTCTTTTTTCCCCTCGCTGATATCCAGACTGGGAGCCCAGCGCCCTTCGCGCATGAATTCCGTGCTCGGAAAAAAGTCTTCGCCGAAAAAACGATCCATGAGATTATCGAACTCTCTGCGAAATTCGGTCACTTCCTGATTTCTTTGTTTCCTCCAAGGGATCAAGTTCCTCATGGTTGTACCTCCTTTCTCGTACTGCCGTCCTGTTTCCAAGACGCCAAACCTACTGACCTGCATGCCTTGTTTTGGGTTCGATAAAATGGGACAGGTAAGAAAGGAAGGATGAACACATGAAGTCCGTGAAACACCCTCCTTGCCTTACGGCCATTTTAATGTCCACAAAGAAGGCATTTTACATGATGTCAGTGCGGCGCTACCACGTTTGCGCAAAAAATATTGCTCTCTTTCGGGCTGTCAAGGTCCCTTGAACGCAGCCAGCAATTCTCGCTGAACAGCATTCGTTTGGGTCCAATGCGCGCACAGCACGTTCAGGTCATGGTCCGGTTCACCGGTCACACATTTTAAGTGCCGCTAAGGGTGCGCTTCGGGCGGCCTGGAAACTCGCTGCGCTCAAACAGTCCAGGCCGCTTTTCCTGCGCTGCACCCAAGCGGCACTAAAAATGTATGGCCAATGGTGCCCCGGACCATGACCTGAACGCACTGTGAAGGTTCACCGAGAATTGCTGGAACGCAGCAAGTGTTATTAGGGTATCACCTCGGCATCTGCGCCGCACCGGCCGGTTTCGGGTGGGGGTTTGTCACCAATGTGTATCGGTCAGGCGAAACAAAAGCGTCAGGTGCCGATCGCGTATGCCAAATGCGTCCAAGGAAACACCCACTGCGAAATCCGATCTTATACCGGGATCCAAAGCTATGCGGACCGGCAGTTTATCGGAAAGATACCCGTCACCCGCACAGTGTGCGCAGCCATAGTAACCGTGATCACCGGTGCCGCGGCATGCCGGGCAAACGGTCCAGAGCGGGACCATCACGGTGATAGTGCCGCCGCGCCGAGCCTGCTCGCGCGTCAACGGCACCTCGAACATCAGGTCCCGCATTCGTCGCGATCTGGGCCGCACGTCGAATGAGCTCTCCCGAAGCCACCCAAAAACGTCATCAAAAGAAGGCCCGAACGATCTCGAAAAAGAAAAGCGTCCCACATTCACGGGTCTATTCTCCGGCACAAGCGGCTCCGGGCCCGAATAGGGGGTGCGCCCTGAAGGCTGAACCGGACGGTGCCTGTCCAGCGACCGCTGGTAGCTTATCCGCTTTTGGGTATCTCCTAAAACAGAATAGGCCTCCTGAATTTCTCTGAAACGCTCGCTGTCGCCTTCATAATGATCAGGATGATACGCCTTGGCCAACTCGCGAAAGGCCGATTTGATTTCTTCTGACGATGCGGTCGAAGAAACGCCGAGAATTGCGAAATAGCTCTTAGCCATGGTTCCCTCGCTCAAAAGTCATTGTCCCCCAGGAATCCCCTGATTGGGGCGTCACCGATTGATATGGCCAGGCAGGTATAGAACGAGACGGCGACAAAGAGAGCGTCTTATGAATCAAAATATGACAAAAAATTAACCGCCCGATTTTATATTGTCAATCCCTTTCGCCACCCGCCCGGGAAGCCTCTTCACCTGTCGGGCAGACCTTGTGTTCGCCCACGGAGCGATGTCCAATAGCGATCGATTCCGGATAGGTTTCCTTGAACACACGACAATTTGACAATCGGAATTGACGGTGTACGTTACCATCTAACTGGATGGCATATGGATGTCAGGAGGATGGCAATGAGCGTACAGGCGTTTCGGCCGAGAGCCGGGGACATAACCGAAAAGATCACCATCAATTTGGGGGTGGTTGACCTGGGGCAGATCGATTTATTGGTGCGGGAAGGGTTCTATTCCAACCGCAGCGACTTGATCCGAACGGCAATCCGCAACCAGTTGGCGACCCATTCAGAGGTGGTCAGGCAAACGGTGGCGCGCAAAACCTTTGTCCTCGGTTCGCAGCATTACAGCCGCCGCGACCTTGAGGCCGTGCAGGCCGCCGGCCAGACACTTCAGATCCAGGTGTTGGGTCTGGCCAGTATTGCCGAGGATGTATCACCCGAACTCGCCCGCGCCACCATCGCGTCAATGGTCGTGCTGGGCGTATTGCATGCCAGTCCGGCGGTCAAGGCCGCCTTGGCGGATAGAATCCACTGATGGCATTGCGCTTGATAATAACGCGTCTTTCGGGTTCCAAACGCCGGCGGACCATCCATCCGGCTCACCGCACTAATGTGCGAATTGAATCATTAGGAGACACTCATGATCGATATAACGACACTATCGGGAATGCGCGAAGCAACCCGCTTAACCCGTGCTGGGCAACTGAATGAAGCGGTTGCGACCATTCAACGCACCTTGCAAGGTGCACCGGGAACCAACCCGGCGGCCGAGGCCCCCGGCACTGCAACGCAAACGGCGCAACGCCTCCGTATCAGCGAACACGGGATAGGGACCCACATCCATGCGCCGCGACGGCCTTTTTTAGGCTCAGAAGGACGCCGCAAGCCTGCCCCAACGGCTGAGAGCCACGAGGGCGCGGCCACACCGCCGCTCTTCGGCGCCGGCCGGCATGAACAGTGGCGCAGAAAGTGGCACGGCTTTGGCGGGCCAATGCCCAGGCCTGAACCTTTCCCCGCGCACACTCCCGACACCATACCGGACGGAGGGCGCTTTGTCTCAGGTACGTATACCAATCACGCCGGCACGCGCAGTTACAAGCTCTATATTCCAAGCGGCTATCACGGTCAGCCGCTGCCCCTGGTGGTCATGCTGCACGGGTGTACGCAAACCCCCGACGATTTCGCCGCCGGTACCCGCATGAACGTGCTCGCCGAAGAACACCAATGCTTTGTGGCCTATCCAGCCCAGTCCCCTGCAGCCAACAGTTCGAAATGCTGGAACTGGTTCGAGTCGGCCGACCAGCAGCGCGACCAGGGCGAACCGTCCATCATTGCCGGAATTACCCGCCAGATCACCGGCAGCTATCCGATTGACCGGCGCCGGATATACTTGGCCGGGCTATCGGCCGGCGGCGCGATGGCGGTGACCCTGGCAATGACCTATCCGGATCTGTATGCGGCGGTTGGTGTCCATTCCGGACTTCCCTATGCCGTCGCCCAGGATCTTCCGTCCGCGTTCAGCGCAATGCACAGCGGCCAGGCGACCCCGGCCGGATGGCATACTGCGGGCGCGCCAAGCGCGCAGCCCTGTGCGGTGCCTGTACCCGCCATCGTGTTCCACGGCGATAGCGACACGACGGTGCATCCGAACAATGGCGATCAGGTGATTGCACAATGGACACTGTCGCATGGGCAGCAGGCGACACCGTCCGAGGGTGGCGCCACGCCACACATGCGTGTCCAGCGCGGACAGGTCCCGCATGGTCATGCCTATACACGCACCACTTACAACAATGCGAGCGGACAACCCGTCGTGGAGCATTGGCTGGTACATGGGGCCGGCCATGCCTGGTCGGGCGGCAGTTCCCGCGGCACCTACACCGATCCCCAAGGGCCGGATGCCTCCCAGGAGATGCTGCGCTTTTTTTACGACCACCCACAGGGCGAGGTTCGGTGAGTTGCCGCGTCAACGTGGCACGGGCGCCTGCTTGGGGGCAACACCCCCAAGCAAGCGCTTGTCGGCTCACGTGAGATAGTCTTACAGGGCAGCAAATTTTTCCATCAGCCAAAGCAACAGAAAAATGATGCCGACGGCCGCAAATAACTTGATTCCGAAAATGATTTGTTCGCCCATAGTGGGTGTCTTTGCTGAATAGTCGATTTCAGGATCCTTAGTGGGGCGGTCCTCAACAGGCTCGGGCAATTTAAGACGGGGTTTTCGCATAAAAAAGGCTCCTCATATACCATACAGGGATCCACGCAGGTCATACAGCCCGCGGCCTGAAAGCAGTGGACCCTCAGCGCAACCGATTGGAAGCCGGAATAAATGACACCGCATCCGTTTGCTGCAGATCAGACAAGGAGATCCACAGGATTGCAGGTGCAATTGTCATCCACAGGCTTTAAATGCCGATCACGAATGACGGCCAGGAGGTGCTCTGATGGGAATTGCCGCGCGGTCTGCACGATGGGCGAGGCGGGCGTCGTACTCGGTAAGAAAGGGCACGGAATTCCAGGTAAAATTAAACGAATTGTGCCCGAGAATCAATGCGGCCTTGAATAGGCCATCGATAGAATTTAAAGTGCTTCGTCTATCGAGGGTGAAGACCGAAACTGCAGACCTTTCGAAAGCAGCGGCAAAAAGAATTGTCTTTTGACCGGCCCCAATGTCTTGCGGGCCAAAGGACCATTGTGGGTTCGGAACCACCTGTGACAGGCAGAGAACCAGCAATGAAGATATGATCAGCCGTACCTTGTGCTTGCTTTTTGCTGCCGACATCACTGCGCCCTCTCGCTAAAATCCGATGGTCACTCGGCCGAAAATATCACAGGACATATTTCAATACAATCATCACATGGTAGAAAAAACGAGACGCTGGAAAAAAGCCATGGGGTGTTCAAAAGCCCTGGGACCCCATGTGCGCATCCATTTAAAAAAGCTAAGCTACCGTGTGCATACAGCCCAGTAATTCTTCCACGCCGACGGTTGCGATTCCGGAATTGATATCGGACATGGCATAGGGAATGACCAACTCGCCGCTATGAATGATCGCTCCGCAGGAATAGACCACATTGGGAACATATCCTTCGCGTTCGCTGTCATGCGGGGCGAGTAACGGCTCACTCAGGCGGGCGATGACTTGGGTGGGGTCCTGAAGATCAAGCAGGACGGCGCCGATGCAGTACTGGCGCATCGGGCCGACGCCGTGGGTGAGCACAATCCAGCCGGCGTCGGTTTCGAGCGGTGAACCGCAGTTGCCGATCTGAATGAACTCCCATGGTGATTCCGGCACCTGGATGACATGTGAGGTTTGCCAGAAATGGATGTTGTCCGAGAACATGATGTGGTTGTTCTCTCCGTCCTGGCGCGAAAGCATGGCATAGCTTCCGTTGATTTTTCGTGGAAAAAGCGCCAGACCCTTGTTCTTGACGGCTTTGCCGTTGAGCGTCAGGACATTGAAGGTGATGAAGTCTTTGGTTTCGATCAATTGCGGCAGGATCGTGGTGCCGTTATAGGCCGTGTAGGTCGCGTAGTAGGTGGCCTCCCGGTTTTCGTTCAGGAATTGAACGAAACGGGCATCCTCGATGCCTCGGCTTTCGTTTTTGGAAACGGGAAAGATGACCCGTTCGGATATGCGATGATCCGCGTGAAAGCTCACCTCGTAATTGGAATCCGCCAGCCAGCGCATGATTTCGAAAGTTCTTTTTTGGCGGGCATCTGCAAATTGCGGTGTTATCCGCAGCATTCCGAATTTTTCCAGCAACTGACTATATGTGAAATCTTCCGGCAGCAGGTTGAGTATATGGGCAGTGATGTCATTGCCGGCCCCCATCTCGTCTATCTTTCGCCGGAACGGACCTCGTTTGTAAACCGGGTCCAGGCGCAGATCCGGGGTTTCCACGAAATCGCTGATCGGGTCAAAAAGAAATTTGTTGCGCCGGTCAAGAACGCCGCTGCGAAATACAATAGACGAGATGTGGCCCTCACCGGTTGCCCGCAGACTCATGATAAAACGCATGGCACCCTTTTCCAGGTGGCTTTGATCAGGATGCGCAACAATGGAAGGGTTGAAAAGAGCGGCCGATTCTATAGAGTACTCTTTCGTGAAGTATGCGCCGACAAGGGATTTTTGCACATCGCTGAGCATTGTCTCCAGCGGGAGATAATCTTTCACAGCTGCCAGGTGCAGTTCGAAAATGTGCGCAAGGTTTTCGTGCCTTCCGGCAAAGTCCTTCATTATTTGCGCCATTAATTTTTCAGCCGGCGCAGGTGTCAGGCCCATGATGCGCTGAATGATCTTATTGATGCGATGCTTCTCATCGGGAAGATGCAGCCGGGTGATCACCCTCGAGGTATCTCCCATTATCTTGATCGCTTTTCTTTTTACGGTCGGCTTTTGCTTCTTTTTTGGCTTCATGGCGCTGAGTTCCTTGTTTCAATCGATATTTCCGTATCTGGTTATGCACTTCGCTCAAGTGACTATTGGCGAAGTGTTAAGTGTAAAGTTTAAAGTGTAAAGGGAGGCATTCTGTCGATTGGTTCATGCAGACAGCATTCATTTACACCGCCGGCCGGGAATCCGAGAGGCACAGGTTCACTAATTCGTCGATAACGGCCGTGCCGGCGCACATCACCGTGTCCGCCCCGCCCCAGTATATTTTGACGGTTCCGTCGGCTTCGGGGACAGCGCCGCAGGTAAAGACCACATTGGGCACATAGCCGCTTACTTCCCAGGGATCTTCGGGCTGCAGAATCCACTGATCGGAAACGCCGATGATGGTGGCCGGATCTTCCAGGGCGTGCAGGGCCGCGCCGAGGCGGTAGACGGTTCCGGACATGGTCTTGAAGACGCCGTGGTAAATATGCAGCCAGCCCCTGCCGGTTTTAAAGGGCGGCGCGCCCGGGCCGATTTTCATTTCATCCCAGTGGTAGGCCAATGGTTTCATGATCACCCGGGAATCGCCCCAATGAACCAAGTCCGGGGAATAGGAGACCCAGATGGACCAGGGGGAAATCTCTGAATGCGGCCGGTCCAGGCGTGCATACCGGCCGCCAAACTTTTCAGGAAAAATGACCACGTTGCGCAAGTCGGCTTGGGTGATCAGGGAAATTCGTTCGACTTTTTCAAAATCCCGTGTGCGCGCCAGGGCGATGCGCACGCCGTGACGGGAATAGGCGCTGTAGGTCAGCAGGTACGCGTCTTCCACCGGAGAAATACGCAGGTCTTCGACCCCGAAAGCTTCATATTCCGCAAAAACCGTATCGGTTGAAGGGATCAGAAAAGGTTTGGGGTGGACCGTGAAGGAAAAACCGTCGTCGCTGTCGGCCCGGCCGATGATCGAGCGCCCGTTGTGCAGATGAGATCTGAAGAGCATGATGTAGCGATCGTTGTGTTTGACGACGCCCGCATTGTGCACTGTCGCTACCGGATAGGGCACATCGTGCCGCGTCAGCACGGGGTTGTTTTTATAACGGCGTATGATCGAAGGATGGGCCATGATCGTCTGTCCTGTAAAATATTGAATAAGGATGCGATGATACTGCAGCCTATGTTCGGTTTTGGATGGATCAGGCCTTTTCAAGAATTTCTTGATAGACCTGGGTATAGCCGTCAATCATACGTTCGACGGTGAAGCGGCGTTCGACCTGCTGCCTGCAATAGGCCCGGTCGATATCTGTGAGCCTTGCGACTGCATCGACAGCCTCCTCCACGGTACAGACCAAAAAGCCGCTGCGGCCGTTTTCGATAAGCTCGGGCATGCTGCCCCGGTTAAAGGCGATCACGGGCGTGCCGCAGGCCATCGATTCGATCACCGACAAACCGAAAGGCTCGTTGAACTGGATCGGGTGCAGCAGCGCCAATGCGTTGCCAAGCAGCCGGTTGCGCTCGGCCGGCCCGACGCTGCCGGCATAAACCACCTGCGCGTTGTCGATGTGCGGCGCGACGTATTGGTCGAAGTAGCCCTGATCCTGAATGATCCCCGCCATGATCAACTTTTTACCACAAGCCTTGGCGATGCGCAGGGCTTCGCGGGCGCCTTTGTCCTGGTGAATGCGCCCGAAAAAAAGCAGATAATCCTCCGGTTCAGGTTGGAAATCGAACTGGGTCAGATCGATGCCGTGATACACGGTTCGGATATAATCAAGATCCGTCGACCGGTCGGCATCGCTGATGGACACATAAAACGTCCGGCCGTTGTACTTCTTGTACACCGGTAAAATCCCGGGCGAGGAAAAGCCATGGATGGTGGTCACCACCGGGGTAGTGGTCATGCCGCTATAGGTCAGCGGCAGAAAGTCAAAATGGTTGTGGATCAGGTCGTATGCGCCGGCATGCTCGAAGAGTTCAGAAATGTGCAGGCACTCCCAAACCTTGGCGATGAGCGTGCGGTCTTCTTCATAGCCCTGCGGGCAAACAGCATGCAGCACGCCGCTGGTCAGTGAATCCGCTGTGGCAAACAAAGTGACATCATGACCGCGCGCGACCAATCCTTCGGTCACCAGGGATGCCACACTCTCCCAGGGGCCATAGTGACGCGGCGGCGTGCGCCAGGCAATCGGCGACAGCATTGCGATACGCATGATGGCGCCTCTACCCCTCAACCTTCGAAGACCTGGGCTGTTTCAGCACCTCGTCGGCATAGAGCTTCTGCAGCGTCATCAGTGAAAGCAGCCAGGCCAGAGAGGACTCGGCGCCCTCGTTCTGGTTGATGCCGTCGGCCATCAATCCGTCCCGGCAACCACCGGTCTTGGGATCATAAAGCGGCAAATTGAGGTCATTGTGCCCGAGGAACCAGTTGAAACACATGACCGCATGGTCGAACCAGGTTTTGTCGCGGGTGACCTCAAAGGCTTGCACACACGCTTCGACCATGGAACTGGCCTCGATGGGCTGCTGGTCAAAACGAGCGCGTGGCCCGCCGCGTGTATACCACCCGTTGCTGCCGATAGGCACAAAGTGACCCTCTTCGGTTTGTACGGCAATCAACCACTTGAGAGATAAAAGCCCCATATCGACCATGTCGTGACGTTCCATCGCGCGGCCGGACAACAGCAGCGCCTGGGGCAGTTTGCCGTTGGCATAGTTCAGCGTGCTTTCAGGCCAGGGCCAATCGTCGGTCGCATTGTTTTTGAACGGGTCGAAAAGCCGGTCAGCGAGAAGGTCCCGGATCCTGCGTACATCGCTGTCTCCGGAAAATTGATCCAGGTAGGCCTGCATGCCCACCAGGGAAAAGGCAATGGCGCGCGGCGAATGAAAATCTTCCGCAGCGTGCAGGGCTCTTTTGAAAAGGGTCGTGCTCAATGCCAGATGCCCGGGATTGTTTAGAAACGCCACCGCCTTGCCAAGGCTCCACAGTGCCCGACCATGCGCATCTTCCGACCCGATCTCTTCCATCCATTGTCGTGAGTAGGTCATGAAGTTGCGAAAGCGTCCTTTTTCTTCATTGAAGGCATACAGAAGAAATCCAAGATAATGGCCGCACAGCGAATCGAGGCCCCAGCCATTGGTAGGCAGGTATTGTTGTCCCATTGAAGCGACCAGCAAGGCTCTGGCGTTATCATCGGTGCAGTAGCCATGGCTGCGATCGGGGATAGTATACGTGGCGTGCTGCAAAATGCCGGTATCGTCGGTAAAGGCTTTCAAGTGATCGAGCTTGATCTCCGGAAGCTCGAAATGGGTGATGGCCTTGATGCTCTCGACATAGGAGTGCCGCGGGCGCGGGCTGCGGGTCCGGTTCACCTGAACCTGCCTGAACACCTGCAGATATTTACGGGACACCTCCGTCCAGACCGCTTCGCGGCTGAACAGGTAGGCCTTTTTGCGCATGGCGTGCCGCTCGACATCGTTGTTCAGCAAAGCGATGATCTGTCCGGCCATGGCATCCGGATCGCTGAAGGGCACAATCCTTCCCCGCTCTTCGGCAAGCATCTCGGTAGCGTACCAGTACGGGGTTGAAATAACGGCTTTGCCGGTGCCCATGGCATAGGCCAGGGTGCCGGAAGTAATCTGGGCTTCATCGAGATACGGTGTGACATAGATATCGGCAATGCCGAGAAACTCGCACAGTTCGTTTATTTCGACAAACCGATTTTGAAAGATGACATGCTCGCCGATGCCGAGTTTGCGCACGAGCTGCTGCAGCATGATGCGATAAGCATCCCCCTGGGATGCCAAAATCTGCGGATGGGTCGCGCCCAGGACGATATAGACCACGTCCGGATGCTGTTGGATGACCGCCGGAAGCGCCTGCAACACAGTTTCAATGCCCTTGTTTGGGGAAAGCAATCCGAAAGTGAGCAGTACTTTTTTGCCTTCCACACCAAATTTATCTTTGTTGAAGCTGGGGTCGATAAAGGGCGTGTCCGGAATGCCATGATGGATAAAGACGATTTTGTCTTCGGGCACGCCATAAATATCCTTGAGGAAGTTGGCTGCCTTGTGGCTCATCACAACCAGTTTGTCGGACAGATCGGAGAGCTTGCACATGACATCGCGATACTCGGGCGCGGGATCCTTTAAAACGGTGTGCAGCGTCGTCACGACCGGCATGCGCAGATCGCCCAACAGGGTCAGCAGATGACTGCCGGCCGGCCCGCCGAAAATGCCGTATTCATGCTGCACGCTGACAATATCCGTCTGACTGATATTGAGGAACTGAGCGGCAGTGCGGTAGTCGCTCAATTTATTCTGGTTGAGTTCGAAGCGCACTTTTTCAGGATATGCGTATCCTCCGGGTTTATCGTTCATGGCCGCTGCCCAGTTGAAAATATCGGGTGCTTCCGCCGACAACCCTTCAACCAGATCCGTGGTGAAGGTCGCAATGCCGCACTGGCGAGGACTGTAATTGCCAATGACGGCCACCGAACCGATTCCCTCATAATACTTGATAACTGCTGACATACCGCCTCCTTCTATAAAGCGACTTTTCAGGCGCGCTCGAACTCTTTCCCGCGGGCGGTATGAACAGACTCCATTCCTTCCGATCGAAGAACGGTGTAAATGCGGATCGCATGCGGTTCGTTCAAAAGGCTTCTTGTCCCTAGTAAAACGCCGAACATTTTGGATCTTAAATGGCGATCCAAGCATTTTCGCGTTTGCCACTCCACGAGAAGGTTTAATTGGTTATTGTTTTCGATAGCACCAAAAAGGGTATGACTCAGGCAGCCCTCTTCCTTTTCCATTGCCGCCATCACCGAGAGAAGCGTTTGCACCAACTCCTTCTGTTTTTCCGGAATTACGTTCATGATTATTTTAACGATGATCATTGTGGTCGCCTCTCGGCAATGCCGGCCCTTAGTTAAGGTGATGTCGCACTCTGTGTGCCGCCTTCTTCACCGGTCCCGCCCTCAGGTTCATTGACGGTAAAGTGTTGTTCCGGCCTGCGACATCTCTGCCCGTGCCCTTTCAATCGCCGTTTGAATGTTCTTTATGGCATAGTTGAGATTGTCTCCGTCCATGACGGTCTTTCTGGCAATGGGCGCAATTGCTTGGATGCCTTTCGAAGTCAAGTCGTTTGAAAGATATTGTTGGATTTCCTTGGACTTGGCCACGTAGGCTTTGAAATCGTCTTTAACCCCAATGCTGTTGAGCGCTATATCGCCATAGATGTTGCCAAGTTCGCCACGGCGCTGCTCACTGAGTTCCTGTATTTGCGTGTCTTTGTATTGATTGCCTTCCTTTTTCCATTCCTTGAAATAGGTCTGGCCCCGAGCTTTCATTTCATCTGCGTTTTTGGCAAAGTCCTTCTCCATTTTTTCAACTTCCGACAGGTTTTTTGAATACAGATCGAAAGCCCTCTTCACATCGGATTGACCAGACTTTGTCAGTTCATCGAGCGAGGCGCCTGTGGCATCCAGCTGCACCACAACCCGTTTGATATTGTTGTCCATGGCCTGCATCGTTGTTGCGGCATCTTCTGAACGCTGAATGCCGGTGGTTGCGCAGCCGCCCATGATGATGCCGGCGCCGGCGAGGAATGCCAGAATGAAAACTTTGTGCCCCTTGTCTTTCGTGCGTAATTTCATGTATCTCTCCTGTTTGCGTTTCAGTTCTTTTAGTTTTCGTGCCAAGATCAATGTGTTTCAGATTTGCATGAGCGCTATCCCCTTTTTATCAAATGCTTCGACCATGGCCATGCCGTTTCACGGGTCATGTCAATTTCTCTCAAGTTCAAGAGCCGCAAGGGTAATAACGATTAGAATACAATCTTCGTGCCAGGTTGCAATTGGCCGTGTGGGGTGTCGATCCCCCTGAGATAATAAGGTATCCGTTTTAACCGTGTCTTTTAGAAAAGTCTTCACGGCCGTATTAAAGGGTCTTATTTAACCGATGGTCTTATATGGCCACTTTTCGGCCGCTACGTCCCAGGCAGGGTTTTGAATTGGGATTCTGCGCAGGACAAGCGCAGGTGCAGTCGTATGGGGCGGGGATTATGTTTTTTTTATATTGAGCTTACGCATGCGGGCGCGCAGTGTGCTGCGTTCGAGACCGAGGATTTCTGAAGCACTTTTTTCGCCGCTCACTTTCCACTGAACCTGTTCAAGTACCCGCGTGATATAGTCACGTTCGACATCCTCCAGGGTACGCACGGCTTTTGAGATATCTTTATGCGGCGTTTTCAGCTCATCCACCAGGCGCAGTTTGGGACCCGAGGAGCTGATTACCGCCCGTTCGAGGACATTCTCTAGTTCGCGTATGTTTCCCGGCCACCGATAGCTCTGCAGCGTCTCCATCACGCTCACCGGCACCATTTCGATGGATTTGCCCATTCTTTTTGAAATCTTGTTGACGTAGAAGTTCACCAGAAGCGGGATGTCTTCCATGCGATCCCTCAGGGGCGGCATGGTGATCGGGAATATATTCAACCGGTACCACAGATCCTCGCGGAATCGGCCTTCACGGACCTCCACTTCCAGATTGCGATTGGTGGCGGCAATGATGCGGACATCCACCTTCTTCGTATCGGAGCTGCCCAGACGTTCGAACTCGCCGTTTTCGATCACCCTGAGCAGCTTGGGTTGTAATTCCAAGGGCAGTTCGCCGATCTCGTCTAAAAACAAGGTGGCGCCGTTGGCCACCTCGAATCTGCCCAGGCGTCTGGAATGCGCGCCGGTGAAAGCGCCTTTTTCATGGCCGAAGAGTTCGCTTTCAATCAGGTTCGAGGGCAGGGCGGCGCAATTCATCTTAACCAGGGCACGATGCTTGCGCAGGCTCGTGCCGTGAACCGCGCGCGCCACCAGCTCCTTGCCAGTGCCGGTTTCTCCGAGAATGATCACGTTGGTGTCTGTGTCGGCGATCTGCTCGACCTTGTAGAACACGTAATTGATGGCATTGCTTTGGCCGACAATGTTCTCATGGTTGTATACCAGTTTGATCTCTTCCTGAAGATAGGCTCTCTCGGCTTCGAGCCGGTCTTTGAGCTTCTTGATTTCAACTAGAGCGTCTTCGGCTGTTTGCCGGCTTTGTTCCGCCTGCGCCATCGCCACGCTGAGTTCAGCCGTCCGCTTTTCAACAAGCTCCTCGAGATGTCTTTTGTAGTATTCACGCTCGGTCACATCCTCGATCGCCAGTAGAATCAACTCTGTTTGGTTGCCATCGCGATTGATGCGCCGGGCATTCAGATGCATGATCTTGCGGCCGATGGTCTCAAAGATATGTTCCACCTCAAAATCATTGAAGACGCTATTGCGGGGAAGGATGTCTTCAAGCAATTCTCTGAGCTTGGGGATGTCCCATTGCCGGTTGCCGAGGTCGTATATCAAGACGCCTTCAGTCTCATTGGGCTTGACGTTGAAGGACCGGTAAAATGAAACATTGGCCCGTATAACCTTCAAGTCAGGATCAAGCACGATCAACGGTTCCCGAATCGAGCCCAGTATGTTCTTGAATATGTCCAAAAAGTTTTTTTGCATTCACTACCTCACCTATCATCGCCGGCTTGTCGCATGGCGCAGGCTCGGTCAGCGGCTGCATTCATCGTAGCGCCGCCCGGGTGCATCGGGGCGGTCAATGCCACTGTCGTGCCGCCGCCCGGGGAACTTTCGATGTCAAACGTCCCTTCTAAAAGCACCAGCCGTTCGCGCACACTGAACAAACCGAACCCTTTGTCGGTCTCGGCATCGGTCCGCCATGGGGTTTGCGTGTCAAACCCGGTCCCGGTGTCACTGACCACAAGCTTGATCCGCCCATCCATATGGGTCATCGCGACCCGCGCGCAATTGGTTTGGGCGTGCTTTTTCACATTAAAGAGCAGTTCCCGGACAGATTGAAACAACAGCACCTTGACCGCTTCTTCAACCGGGTAATCCCCTTCATCGACTTCAATTTCGACATCCAGGGCGTGGGTTTTCTTCATCCAGCGGGCCAGCCATCCGAAAGCTTCGGATAGACCTTGCTGGAATAAAACCGGCGGTGACAATTCGGCCGAAAGGTTGCGCGTAGCCTTCAGGGCCTGCAGGATCAGATCGTACGCGTTTTTAAAGGCCGGCTGCTGCTCCGCAGCGGTTTCCGCGATCCCGAGGTCCATATGGAGCCTGGCCCCGGCCAGCAACTGCTGCAAATGGTCATGCATCGTTTCGGCCAATCGGCGCCGCTCGCGCTGTTCCGCCATGGTCAGTTCAAGCGATAGCCGGGCCAGCTGGCCGGCCCTGTGCGCCAGCTCGCCCTGGGCCTTTTGCATGGCAAGCTCCTGCTGCTTGCGTTCGGTCACGTCGATCAAGGCCAGACGCCATCCCCTGAAATGCTTTTGCGAATCGAACATGGATCTGGCGATGACTTGCACCCACGACGGCTGATCGTCATTGCCCCGAAGGCGTATCTCACAGGAAGATCGATTTTTATCGGTGATCATATTGTTCAGATAAGCGTAAAAGGCGGCGCTATCCGCCGGATGCACTGCCCGGGCGAAATATGCGTCTTCCGCCAGGTTCCCGGATGGGGTCGACAGAGGGACGGCGGCCTGGTTCACCCGTTCGATCAAGCCCTTGCTGTTCAGGGTCACAAAGCCCACCGGCGCCGAATCGTAAAGCTCAAAGTAATCGTTGCGCGCGGCTTCGAGCTCTTTGGTTGACCGGTTCAGTTCCTGATTTTGAAGCTCGAGTTCGATCTGGTACACTTCGATTTCATTGAGCAGGCGCAGCCATTCTATTTGCTCGCCGTCCGGTGTGGTTGCCCCGCGCTGCTGCATGACTTGCTCGGCCTGCTGGCGCAACGATTCGAGAGCCGTCTCATTTTTGAATTTCCGCTCCATGGGATCCCCCTTTTAGCCTTTTCAGATTTTCGGAGGGGCAACGCGCTTGGATTCTCGAACAGTGTCCACAGCCGCTGCGCACTTTGCACTCTTTTCTTCCAGATCGGCTTGCGCTTTTTTTTGCATATCGATGTTGACAAAGGTCAGCACGGCCCCTTGGATGGCATTCGTCCGGCGGTGCACCATGATGGACATTCGGTACCATTGCCCGTCCTGGGTGCATACTTCCTCTTCAAAGCCTGTCTGGCTTTGGACCACCCGGCGCACCCTTTGCGTAAGGTTCTCGTACCGCAGGTTGTGGGAAATATGATCCAGCGGCCGGCCCGCATCCGTTGCTATCAAATTGATCAGGCGGGCGGCCTCGGCAGTGAACTGCTTGATCCGCAGTTCCGTGTCCGTAAACACGATGGCGATCCGGGTGCTGTTGAGCACATCGGTGATGGAGTCATAGGCGTCCTGAACCTCTTCGATTTTACCGTAAAGCTCGTTGTTGACCGTGGAAAGCTCCTCGTTGAGCGACTGAAGCTCCTCTTTCGAAGATTCCAGTTCCTCGTTGGTGCTCTGAAGCTCTTCATTGGAGGAATGCATCTCCTCGTTGACCGATTTGAGCTCTTCGTTGGAGGCTTCCAGATCGCGCAGGGTCGTGTGATAATTGTCGCGCACGATGGCCAGATCCTGTTCGAGCGCAGTGTTGCGCAGGCCGACCGCCGTGCCGGCTTTGGGGTTCACGCTGTTGCCCTTTTGCAGTGAGTCTGCCGGCACTTGCTCAAAAAGCACCATGAAGCAGTCCTTGAGCTGCGGCGCGTTGATGGGTTTTACGATCAAATCGATCTTGATATGCTCGCCGTTGGTCTTGATCCACAGCCCATTTTTGCGGATCTGACGGTTGTCCTGGCCGGCCTGATGCAAGGCGCTGGAAAGGGCCATGCGCACACCTTCGCGGGCCATGTCCACAATGTGCAACTTGGCCTTTCCCTGGGCCGGTTCCAGGTAGTTGCCGGTCCGCCCGTGGATGTAAAGAATGGTTCCGCCGTGATCCACGACCGCACAGGCGGGCGTGTGCTCTTCCAAGAGCAAACGCGTAACGACCCGGTCCATGTCATCGTCCAATCGGCCGCCTTCCCGCTGGGGCTTGGGGTCTGTTTGGTTCAGCGCTCTTTTTCCTCCGGTTGGAAACTGGATGCGGGGGCGAATATTGGGGTGCTCTGTTTTTCGATACAGGCTGAATTTTTTATCAATGGGCTGAAAAATCTCCGCAAAACGGCCGGTACTCTCCGAGATGCCGAGAAACAAGACGCCTGTGGGCTTTAAGCTGTAATAGAAAAGCGGGATCACCTTGCCTTGGGCGACCGGCTCGAGATAGATGAGCAAATTGCGGCATACCAGCAGGTCCAGGTTCATGAACGGCGGATCCCGCAAAATGTTTTGCTCGGCAAATACCACCGCCTCGCGGATCTCTTTTTTAATCTGGTACTGATTATCCCCCGGCACGAAAAAGCGTTCCAGCCGTTCGGGGCTGACGTCGGTCGCAATGTTTACGAGGTAGACGCCCTGACGGGCTTTTTCGATGGCCTTGGCATCGATGTCCGTGGCGAAAATCTGTACTTCGCGATGAATATTGAGTTCGCGCATGCATTCTTTGACCAGGATGGCCACCGAGTAGGCCTCTTCGCCGGTGGCGCACCCCGGGATCCATGCCCGGAAACTGTCGCTGTCCCGCAACCGGACAATCAGATCCGGGAGTACTTTTGCTTTCAAAAAAGCAAATACTTCCGGATCCCGGAAAAAGTTGGTGACCCCGATCAGCAGGTCCTGGAAAAGGGCCTTGGGCTCAGCGGGATTATTTTGCAAAAATCCAAGGTACGCCGATGCGCTGCTGTTGCGCGTGACACTCATGCGCCGCTGGATGCGCCGGACGAGGGTACTTTTTTTGTACAGGGAAAAATCATGCCGGGTGCGCTCCGCCAGAAATGACAGGATCATTTCCAACTCGGTGGCGTGGGGGTGATCTTCCCGCGGCACGTCACGGAGGGCAGCCGGATACGTGAAATAGGTCATCAACTGCCCGGGCATGCGGGACGGGGCCAGCACGTAGTCTACCAGTCCGGTTTCGATCGCGCTGTGGGGCATTCCCCAGTGTCGCGCCGAGGCCTCGTCTTGCGCGACCGTCACACCGCCTTTCTCTTTGATCTGCCGCACCCCCTGGGTGCCGTCGGTCCCTGTGCCGGATAAAATGACGCACCCGGCCGCCTCGCCGCGGTCATTCGCCAGGGATCGCAAAAAAATATCGACCGGCATGTGCAAATCGGCCTTGTTTTGCCTTTGTTGCAGGCGGATTGCGCCGCCTGCAAGGATCGGATCGAGGCCCGAAGGGGGAATGTAGATCGTATCGGGCGCAAGACGCGTACCGTCCGTGAGCAGCACCACCGGCACGTTCGCCTTTCGTGCGAGAATTTCCGGCAGCCGGGTTTCGTGATCCGGGTGGCTGTGACTGACCACGACAAAAGCCATGCCGCTGTGGGGCGCAATTTCAGAAACAAAGGCTTCCAGCGCCTGCAGCCCGCCGGCCGAAGCCCCGATGCCGATGATCGGAAAAGCGATCTGTTCGAGCCGCATTTGCCGCTCGGCTTGCTTGGGGTCGGACAGAGCGTGCCGGTCGCCGGTAGCATCGCCATGCGGGTGCCCGTCTGAAGCCATGGGGGCCGGGTTGCCCGTTTTATCCTTGTCCGTCATGTGCCGCCTTTCGCCGTCCCACTTGCATCAGTATATTAGCTCTATCTGATTCAAATGTCGAATACCAGGTAAAAAGTGTTGCAATTCAAATAGATGGTCACATCCAAAGCCAAACGACGCAACCTGTCAAGCTTTATGATTCAACTTTCATGCCGGATCTGGCAGGCATCGCCGCATGCCCTACCGGTGCGAAAAAAAAATGGAGAAAAAACATCTACCGGGAAATGATGCACGCTACGCTGCGCATGGTCATATATCGCCGATGGTCATATATGACCATCGGCACCACAGGCTGTCCCATCGCCTCACGTATCTTGGCGGCGAGGTCTTTCAAAGTGAACTGGATGGCGTACACGCCCTTGTCCAACACGCCTCGTCAGATGTGTATCGTTAATGTACGGCGATCGAAAGCAGCTTCCACGGCCTTCGATCGCCTGCGCTGCCGCACTATTTGACAATCAAATTATTCTTGACCGATTTAACCCCTTTGACACTGCGTGCAATTTCACCCGCCTTGTCGACGGCCGCTTTAGAACCCACAAAGCCGCTCAATTGAACGGTGCTCTTGTAGGTTTCAACACTGATCTGGAATGATTTGAGAAAATCATCCGCCGCAAGCTGCGATTTGACCTTGGTCGTGATGACCGAATCATCGACATATTCCCCAGTGCTTTCCTGTTTGGATGTCGATGCGCAGGCCACAAAAACCGCGATCATTATCAGAAGAACAAAAAATCCGGAAACTCTATTGCGTTTTTTCATTGCTGCCCATCCTTTCTGTAAATACCTCTCTGTTCGGGAGAGGATTCCAATGGTTTACTGCAAGCGTCTGCGTCCTTGAAAAACCTGGAGCAGCACCACGACGAGGGCGATGACCAGCAGGATATGGATGACCCCACCGATCGTGTAGCCGGAAATCAATCCCAATCCCCACATAATCAAAAGAATCACACACAGGGTCCAAAGCATGTTCGACTCCTCTCCGAGACATCCCCGTCTCTTGTCATTGCGTGATAAAAGCCTCCGCAACGCTGAAGGACGCGTTGGTATTCACACGTTTACTACTCAAGGTTCGTGCCGGATTTCGCAGGTGTGGCGTTTTTAAATCCACGAGCCTGATATCATGGACATTTAAATAAAAGTGGATGACGTCAGACCGGCTGGAAGGGGGTATCATCAGCGGTCACATGCGACCATGGGTCACATATGACCTGTTCGTAGGGCGTGAGCGAAGATGGCCGCGCTGACGTTTTGTATAGGCCGGGTACGCTACGGCGCTGGCCAACCCATGATGGGCACCGTGCTGATGCTGTTCTGTGGGCTGCCCGCGATAACCCGATCGCTATAGGACACGTAGACCAGAACATTGCGCTCGCGGTCGAAGAAGCGCACGACCTGAAGCGTCTTGAACGCGAGGCTGCGGTGTTCGTCGAAGACACGCTCGCCCTCTTCGAACGCCTCGAGGAACCGAATCGGCCCGATCTGGCGGCAGGCGATGCTGGCGTCACTCGTATCCTCTGCCAAGCCTACCGCGCCTTTCATGCCTCCGGTCTGGGCCCGGGAGATATGGCAGGCGACACCTTGGACTTTGGGGTCGTTGAAGCCGTCGACAACGATCGTGTCGTTGGGTCCGATCCATCGAAAATTCGTGCTGACAGAACCGGTTGCCCCGCGATCGGGCCGACTGAAGATCCACCACCCGGAGAACACAATGAGCAGAAGAATCCCTGCGCCGACAATCATTGCAAATTTTTTCAACCCTTTTCACCTTTCCGGGGTAAGCCGATAGTCGGGTAACCAGCCGCATGCGCCATCCGCAAGCGCCTGCTGCCATGCAGCAACCAACCCAGAATAACTCCTATCAATAAAATCAGCAACATCAATAATGCCCTGGACATCGTCAACGTCCAGAATAGAAATGTCATTTCAACTGCCGTGACATTCTGCATGATGAACAATACGGCCATTCCAACCAGGATTAGGCCGGCGATGAGTTTATAGCGCATCGTTATCCTCCTGCCTTTCGAACTTCCCTTAATGAACAGTTTCATGGGGTTTGTTGCCCTTAAGAAGCGCATTCGTGCCATCGGTGGTAAAGGAAAGATATTCGATATTTTTTAATTCAAAGTTCGTTGACAGGGTCATGATTTGGCCTCCTTTTGCCAGCCTGTTGACTATTTTGGTTTTTTCTGCCCATTCCGGCCAGTGAGATCAAGCCGGCTCCCAAAAGAAGGAGTGTAACCGGTTCGGGAAGCGTATCTCCAGCCATATCCGTAAACGTTGCTGCAAGTGTGTTTCCTGTTAACAAGAGGCAAAATGCTATCACAAGCATGATTTTGAATCTGAATCGTCCCATGGTGCTGCCCTTCATTGAATGAATATTTCGCAAAGCGACTGTCCTTCAGCGATGATCTTCGCTGTATGGTAAGGACGCTATCGGCGGTTGCCTGTGCGCCCACGCAGGAGATCTATAAGGTGCCCGGCAAGGGGCAACCAAGAGGCCAGATGCGAAAGCGTGCGGTGCCCCCTCGACCAGATTCCCCGGATTTCGATATGGACCAGATGACGCCGCAGGTCCGAACATATGGCCAGGCGGTTTTTGTCCTCCTGGATGATTTTCAGTTTTTGGTCGAGAAACATGCCATGTCCTTTTTCAGTTCGGCCAGGCTCTGGTCGAAGGCCAGCGGCTGTCCCAACTGCCGGTACAGAGCAATAAACGCTGCCCCTCCTGCGAGCAGGCTGGCCGCTGAGGCGACAGCGAGGGCGAAAAGCCGCCATTCGGGGGCCGTGAAGTACACACCGGCCAGAATCAGCAACAGGAGACCGAGCAAGGAAAAGACCATACCCATGCAGGCCAGAAGCAAAACCTGGACAAAACGGATCTTAACCTCGCGCAACTCCAGAGCCAACAGTTCCAATCGGTCCTGAAGGATCTGGGTGGCTATTCCGCCCAAGTGAGCGGCAGTCCCTGTAAAGCCGGAGATCAGCGGTAGTGCGTCCATGCTATTTCCTGCTGATGAACCAGCCCAGGAACAAGCCGGCGATGAGGGTTCCGCTGATGGCATGGTATGGTTTTTCGTGTATGAACGTGTCAGCGGCCTTGACCTTATCCAAAAAATGATCCTCAAGCTCACCGTACTCGCCCTTGGCTGATTCCAAACGTTCATTCAGCGCGGCTCTGGCGGCCTTGATCCGGTCGTCCAACTCTCCGGAGGTCGCGTCCACGAGCGCTTGGGCATGGTTCATGATGTGCTGGATTTCCTTGTGCACTGTTCGGGACTCATCTTTTTTCTTCAACATGGTCGTAATCTCCTCACGTTTGTGTGTCTTTCTATAACGGTTCTGCCGCAGTGCTGGCGTATTTCAAGAGCGATGATGCCAGCGATCGGTAACCGGCCGTGCTGGTATTCACAATACCTTATAATCAAAGTTCATGCCGCATTTCGCATGCTGGATTTTTAATATGCATCGAACTGTTTTGATTGGGGAACCAGACAGAGAGAGCGGAATCAGGCGGGTAGCAATTCTTATGGAATAAAGCCCATATATGACCAAAGATCATATATGACCGAACCATTGAATGTCCGTCTTTTAACCGTCGGCTAAACGCCGCTCACGATTGCTGACCGGCTTGAAGGAATTGACATCGCAGCGCTCTCTTTCAGCGGTTTTCAGATGACGTGCGGCAAACGCCATTGCCATCGCGTTTTCGAACTCGTCTATTCTCAAGGGCTTGAAGAGGATCCGATCCGGTCCGTTTTTCCCCAATGAGGCCGGAACCTCCGCCGGGGACATGCCCGTCATGGCAATTACATGCATGCCGGGCACCAAGGACTTGACCCGGCGGGTCAGTTCCCACCCATCCATGTAGGGCATCTGGATATCGGTGAGTACGAGATCGAATGGCTCCTGTTCGAAACGCTTCAGGGCCTCGAGGCCATGCTCAGCCTCTTGGACGTCGTATGCCAGGGCCGTGAGCATATGGCAAACTGTGGCGAGCACCATGCGGTTGTCATCGGCAACCAGGATTTTAAGCTTGGATTCAGTCGGCATTGGGTGGATCTCCTTCTTACAGTAATAAGGGCTGCCGAATGAAATCGGAAGCTCGAGGTGCGCTTCTGTGGGCTCAAGAGCGTACCTTGAAGTGAATTAATGCGTACGCCTTTCGGGATGGATTACGCGCAGGGGTGACCTTGTCGCCCCTGCCGCACACGTTTGATAGCTGTGCCCATTTTCAGGTATTAACAGCCGCCGGTGATGTAACTTACCCTCCGACGCGAAGTCCGGAAAGAGACCCTATGACCCCGAAGACACTCAACAGCCAGAGGATAACGACAATCACCACGACCACGTTCAGGATGCTCTTTATTTTTCGGTCCATGGGGATGTAGTTGTTAATCATCCAAAGGATCACGCCAACAACGACCAGAATAATAATCAAATTGATTAAAGGCATAACATTCTCCTTTCGTGCTCAACGCCTGCTGGCCAGCCATGCTGACCAGTGGTGAGCGCATTCTGCTATGGTTATTTCTCCAATGGGCCGTTTTTACGATCCAGCCCGCTGCTTTTCCCCAAATCATAACAGTGCTCCAACCCACAGGCTTGCAGCGCTTCTTCTGCAAAGTTGCAGCAATTATGGGTTCTGGACATCAGAAACGAAATTGTTCTTAAGAAATTTTTTAACATGATTTTCTCCTGCGCGATGTACCTGTGAAGCAAAATAGTGCAGTCTGCCCATGCTGTTTCCGGAAGCGCTGTGGTGTCTTTTTAAAGCTCAGACGACGCGGATTTACCCTTCTGGGGCGTGCCGGCGATCATGGCCTGCGTGGTCATGAGAAGGCCGGCCACGGACGCGGCATTTTGTAGCGCAAAGCGTGTCACCTTGGTCGGATCCACAATGCCGGACTTCACAAGGTCTTCATACGTTCCCGTGTCGGCATTGAATCCAAAACTGCCTTCACCGGCCATCACGTGCTGAAGCACCACGGCGCTCTCAAAACCCGCATTGGCCGCGATCTGCCTGGCCGGTGCTTCAAGGGCGCATTGGATGATATGGATTCCAAGCTGTTCTTCGCCTGAGAAGCGTGCCAATTCCAGCACCTTCATGGCCCGCAGGTAGGCGACACCGCCGCCGGGGACAATGCCTTCTTCTACGGCTGCGCGCGTGGCATTGAGGGCATCCTCGATGCGGTCCTTCTTTTCCTGCATTTCTGTTTCCGTTGCTGCACCCACATGGATAACGGCCACGCCCCCGACCAATTTTGCCAGGCGTCCCTGCAGCTTTTCTTTGTCATAATGGCTGCTTGTCTCTTCGATTTGAATTTTCAGCTGTTTGATGCGCCCCTCTAACGCCTTGGGGTCGCAGCCCCCATCGATAATCGTCGTGGTGTCCTTGTCTATGAAAATCCGTTTGGCGGTACCCAGGTCCTCCAGCAGTACCGTTTGCAAATCCAGGCCCAGATCTTCAGTGATCGCCCGGCCACCGGTCAGGATGGCCAGATCTTCCAGCGTGGCCCTCCGATGGTCGCCAAACCCAGGGGTTTTGACGGCCGCGCACACCAAAGCCCCCTTGCGCTTATTCACCACCAGGGTGGCCAGCGCATCGCCATCCACCTCCTCTGCCATAATCAGGATGGGCTTGCCGGCTTTGGCAACCAACTCCAAAATGGGAAGCAGATCCCGCATCGTGTTGATCCTTCTTTCATGCAGGAGAATATAGGGTTCTTCCAGTGCGACCGTCATCTTCACGGGATCGGTAACGAAATAGGGGCTCAGGTATCCGCGGTCGAATTGCATCCCGTCGACAACCTCAAGCGTCGTCTCCATGCCCTTGGCCTCTTCTACCGTTATCACCCCCTGTTGGCCAACCTTTTCCATGGCCGCGGCGATAATATCCCCAATGGCATGGTCGTTGTTGGCCGAAATAGCGCCGACCTGGGCGATTTCTTTCTGGTTCTTTGTCGGTGTGGACATCCTTTTCAGTTCTTCGACAACCAGCGCAACGGCTTTGTCGATCCCCCTTTTCAGCGGCATGGGGTTTACGCCGGCGGCCACGAGCTTGGCACCTTCGCTATAGATGGCCCGGGCCAGAACGGTAGCCGTGGTAGTGCCGTCGCCGGCGTTATCGGATGTCTCGGACGCTGCTTGCCGGACCATCTGTGCGCCAATGTTCTCGAACCTGTCTTCCAGTTCGATCTCTTTGGCCACGGTGACGCCGTCCTTAGTGATTTTGGGCGAACCCCAGGCTTGATTGATGAGGACATTGCGTCCTTTCGGCCCGAGCGTCACTTTTACCGCTTCGGTCATGGCATCCACACCGATCATCATCTTTTCTCTGGCCCGCGAACCATATTTTATCTCTTTTGTTGCCATTGCTTAAGGGCCTTCTTCATTGCTGTGCAGGGGTAAGCATTCGGGAAGGCAAATATTTGCAAACCCGCTTTTTTCCATCATTTACATTTCAACTTTCATGCCGGAGTTGACGGACGTTGTGATAGGGGCACCATCATCCCGATTTGTTGAGGAAAAAGTAAAAAAAGAACTGCCTGGGAGATGATGAACAGGTAAGCTGTGCAGGGTCATATGTCACCGATGGTCACATATGGCCTTTAACCATTTTTTCTGTCCGACCCCGCTCTTTCGCCTAGTTCCACGGGGTAGGCGGACGCAGCGACAGACAGCTACAGGTCCGCTCATAAGAAAATACAGGCTTTGCTTTATTGTTTCGCGCGGACTGTCCCGTTAGAGGTGGATGTCAGATCCACAAATTATTTCCACCCGGAACAGGTACACGCGTATCCTTGCCACTAGTCCAATCGCCGTTTCTGCCGCCGGTCGCGGTAACAATCCTCGTTGGGAAGGGGCGGCGCACAAACCGAATGAGGCGCCCCTAACCCGTCCATCGGCCGATCAAACAGAAAACTTGGCAGATTTTCGACTTAGATCAACAACGCATCAGGAGGCATGCATGAAAACAAAATCAGATAAAGGCTTCACCGCTGGAAAAGGCGGCGAAATACACCAGTCCGCGGGTGGCGAAATCAAAACGATGACCACCCAACAAGGAGTTCCGATTGCCGATGATCAAAATTCGCTTCGAGCCGGTTCGCGAGGTCCGACGTTGTTGGAAGATCAGATCTTGCGGGAAAAACTTTTTCACTTCGATCACGAACGCATTCCGGAGCGCGTGGTTCACGCGCGCGGATATGGCGCGCATGGCTATTTTGAAACGCTTGAATCACTGGCAGATGTCACCCGCGCGGATATTTTTCAACGCAAAGGCGAAAAAACACCCGTGTTTGTCCGCTTTTCAACAGTGGCCGGAAACAAGGGGTCTGCCGATCTGCCACGTGATGTCCGCGGCTTCGCGGTGAAATTTTATACCCAGGAAGGCAACTGGGACTTGGTCGGCAACAACATCCCCGTGTTTTTCATTCAGGATGCCATCAAATTTCCGGATCTGGTTCATGCGGTCAAGGATGCACCGGATCGCGCTTTTCCCCAGGCCCAGAGCGCGCATGACAATTTCTGGGACTTTATCTCCTTTACGCCGGAAAGCATGCACATGATCATGTGGGTTATGTCCGACCGCGCGATCCCCCGCTCGTTCCGGTTCATGCAAGGATTCGGTGTCCACACCTTCCGTTTCGTCAACGCGGCCGGCAAAAGCACCTTTGTCAAATTTCATTGGAAACCCAAGCAGGGGTTGCAGTCGGTCATGTGGAACGAAGCGCTTAAAATCAATGGCGCCGATCCGGATTTTCACCGGCGGGATTTATGGGATGCCATCACTTCCGGCAGCTACCCGGAGTGGGAACTGGGGGTGCAGTTGTTCGACGAAAGCTTTGCCGATCAATTCGAGTTCGATGTGCTTGACGCCACCAAACTGATTCCGGAGGAACAGCTGCCGGTGCGTATCGTGGGCCGGCTGGTGCTCGATCGCGTCGTCGATAATTTTTTTGCGGAAACCGAGCAGGTTGCCTTCTGCACGCAAAACATCGTGCCGGGTATCGATCATTCCGACGACCCGTTGCTGCAGGGTCGCAGTTTTTCTTACCTGGATACGCAACTCAAAAGGTTGGGCAGTCCGAACTTTACCTATCTTCCCATCAATGCGCCCAAGTGCCCGATGCACCATTTTCAACAAGACGGGCATATGGCCATGCAAAATCCCAAGGGACGCGCCAACTACGAACCCAACAGCTGGGGTGCGGAGGGCGGACCGCGCGAAGACCCCCAAAGAGGATTTTCCAGCTACCCGGCTCCCGTTCAAGGTCCCAAGCAACGCGTGCGGTCCGAAACCTTCGCCGACCATTACAGCCAGGCGCGTCAATTTTACCTCAGCCAGACTGCGATCGAACAAAAACATATTGGCGACGCACTCGTTTTCGAGCTCAGCAAAGTCGAAAAAGAGCTTATTCGACAACGTATGGTGGCGCATCTGCTAAATGTCGACAGCGGCCTGGCCCAAAAGGTGGCTGACGGTCTGGGGCTGGAGAAGATGCCCGACCCGGCCGCAGCGGCCATGCCGACCCGCCAGGATTTGGTCACATCGGACAAGCTCAGTATTTTAAAAAACGGTCCTGACAGCTTCAAAGGGCGCAAACTGGGGGTGTTGGTGACCGATGGCGTCGATGCCGCCCTTTTTGAAGCCTTACAGCGTGCGGTCGAGGCGGAAGGCGCCATGCTGAAAATCATTGCCCCCCGCGTCGGGGGTGTGAAAGACAGCAAGGGCAAGCACACCAAGGCTGATGAGAAGGTCGATGGCGGCCCATCGGTCCTTTTCGATGCGGTCGTCCTGTTGCCGTCCGAAGAAGGTGCCAAAATCCTGGCCCGGGATGCGACGGCACGTGATTTTGTGAGTGATGCATTCGCCCATTGTAAATTCATCGGCTACTGTGCCGCAGCCAAACCACTACTAGAAGCGGCAGGCATCGCCGGGATGCTGGATGACGGCTGCATTGCGATCGATGCGGCTGAAGCCGCCCCAAAGTTCGTCGAAGCCTGTCGTGCCCTGCGGGTTTGGGAGCGGGAGACCAAGGTCGATCAGACGTGACCTTTACCGGCGGCTAATAATTCTTCGTTCAGGCAAGCGATTCAAAAAAGGTCAACCCCCATCCGGGGCGTTGACCTTTTTACTTGAAAGATTGCCGGACACGGCAGGACGCATTATTGTATCGCCTTAATCAGGTCTTTGCCATCTGTGATGGCTATGGCCATGGTGGCGGACATCCTTCAATGAACAAACCTGTACAACGGGCGCATTTCGGAGATTGGCCTCATGAATGAAGTCTGGTTTGCGATGGGTCTGACCTTATTTGCGGGCCTCGCCACCGGAATCGGCAGCATCATTGCCTTCACGGCCAAACGAACAGACTACCGCTTTCTGTCGGTGGCGACAGGCTTTTCGGCCGGCGTGATGTTGTATGTCTCGTTCGTGGAGATCTTTTTCAAAGGGCTCGAGGCGCTCACCGCTCGGTATGGCGACCCCTTGGGGCACTGGATCAATACTGCGTCTTTCTTCGGCGGCATGGCGCTGATCGGCGTGATCGACAACCTGATACCCTCGGCCGAAAACCCGCATGAACCGCATTCAGAGGAGGAGACCCGGCCGCTGCACAATGAATCGGCGCCCCTGCCGGACAGGGCCCCAGCGGCCACCAAAGCGTGCGTCATGGGCATCGACGATCACGGTGTGCATCATCGCAAACTCATGCGCATGGGGGTATTTACCGCGCTGGCTATCGGCATCCACAATTTTCCCGAAGGATTGGCGACCTTTCTTGCCGCTTTACAGGATCCAAGCCTGGGGATTGCCATTGCTGTGGCGGTAGCCCTGCACAACATCCCCGAAGGCATCAGTGTTTCAGTACCGATTTTCTACGCCACCGGGAACCGTCAAAAGGCATTCCTGTATTCCTTGCTCAGCGGTTTGGCCGAACCCGTGGGCGCCGGTATCGCCTACTTAGGACTGCGGTTCATTGTGGGCAGTCAAAACGGGCTGATCCCATCCGAAGTGATGGGAATCCTTTTCGGAGGAGTGGCCGGCATCATGGTGTACATCAGCCTGGATGAGCTGCTACCGACCAGCAGAGCATATGGCAAAGGACACGACAGCCTTTTGGGTCTGGTCGCGGGAATGATTGTCATGGCCTTGAGCCTATTGTTGATGAAATAAGACCGCTCTGCGTGCCACTCAAGAACGTTCGCTTTATTGATTCAACTATCGGGTTCCCAAAAGCCTTTTTCCTTATTTAACACCCTTTTCCATACCATAAATAGCTTTGAGCAGTTCAGATGATGACGCTGTTTTCATTACGAACGCTTCGGCCCCGGCCTCGCGCATGCTCCGGGCAGCCTGATCATCTTCAAACATACTCAATCCGATCACGCGCACATCGGGCAACTCGGCTTTTATGCGACGCGTGGCTTCTATGCCATCCATCTCCGGCATGCCTACGTCCATGATGACGACATCCGGTCTGAACTGGCGCGCCAGTTCGAGGGCTTCCAGGCCGTTGGCGGCTTCTCCGGCAAACTCAATGTTGGGCTGATTGGCGATGATGCGGATCAGGCCCTGGCGCATCACCTTGTGGTCGTCAGCAAGCAGCACCCGTATGGCCTTTTCGTTTTCTCTGGGAGCAGATGCGTGGGCAACGGGGGCGACGACGAGCTGTGCTTCAGCCGTCGGGGTGCCCCCGGTGATGTCCAGTTTGGCAGGAACGGTCAGGGTAAGGCGGGTGCCCTGTCCCGGCGAACTCTGGATGGTCAGGCGCCCCCCGATGGAGTTCGCACGTTCGCGGAGGCTCAGCAGCCCCAAACCGCTTGCTGCGGAAGGAGCATTCAGTTTGGCGGGATCGATACCACACCCCTGATCGCTGACCGAAAGCACCAGGTCGCCATTGCGATTGGAAAGGATGACATGGGCGTTTTTTACACCGGCATGCTTAATGATGTTGAATAAAAGTTCTTGGGCTGCGCGGAAGAGAAACACTTTTAAAGGCGTACTCTCCACATGCAGATGGTTTGCGTCGGTGTCCAGCAGGACCTTAAGGCCGAACTGCTCGTGCATCTGCCGTTTGAGCCACTCCAAGGCGGAAACCAGGCCGGCGTGGTGCAGCACGGCGGGGCTCAGTTCATGGGACAAGCGCCGGGACTTATCGATGGATGTTTTCAGGAGTTTCTCGACATCCAACAACTCGGGTACCTCCGGTAATCCTTCCCGAACGGATTGCAGCGTGAAGCGGGCGCTGGCCAGTACTTGCTGGAGATCGTCATGCAGCAATTCTGAAATGCGCCGCCGCTCGCGTTCCTCGGCTTCGATCAGTTCCACCGCCAGGGATTGCAGCTGTCTGTTGCGGGCCTCAATCACTTCAGTGCGTTCGGATATCCGTTGTTCCAGAGTTTCATTCAGTTGGCGCAAAGCATCCTCCATGCGTTTGCGCTCGGTGACATCCTGCCAACCGATCACGCCCCCGGTGATATTTCCGTGCGCATCGCGAATCGGTGCCGCGTTACAGAGGATTGTAATCTGCGTACCATCGGGACTTCCGAGCACCCATTCTTCATTCTTGACCACTTCACCTTTTTGTGTGGCGCGCGTTAAAGGCAGTATTTCATTACTGGCGGGTGTAATGCCGTCGGCAGAGAAGATTTGCCAACGCTCGGCATGCTGATCGACAGCAATGCCCTCGATCTGCTGTCGCGGTTTTTGGGTCAATTCGCGCCCGTAGCGGCTGACCGTCCGTATCCTGACATCCGGTGCATCGGCGATGGTTATCCCCAAAGGAATATGTTCCATCATTGCCTCCAGGATCTGGCGTCTCTGCTCGGCCTCCGTCAAGGCAATTGAGAGGCGCTCTTGCACGCGAACAATGCTCCTGCCGGATAAAATCGAAATGGCGGCATTGATGACGATGAGCGCAACAATCAAGGCCAATATCAAGATGTCGGCCTGTCGCTGCGCGGCAGTGATTCGGGATTGGCTGATCTTCATCAACCGCTTCGTATCGTCCGCGATAAATTGTGTCTTCATCGACAGATGGGAGACAAGAACATCGCGCAGCTCGTCCGATCCGTGTGCCTGCCCGCCAGGGCTTGAAATCACCATCTCGAGGGTGTTTCCGAGAACATGGGCATTGGTTCTTATTTCCTGTATAAGCGATTCTTCGAGGGCATCGAACGAGCTCAGCCTTCCCAAATACTTTTCCAGAGCGGTTCGTACCGCTTGGATCTGACGAATACGCGTCGCATCAGGCTGGCTCGGAAACCCGCTGACCAGTAAGCTCAAAGCCGTTGTTTCGTCTTCGATTTCGCTGTAAACTCCGGCTCGTGCGGTTTCATTTTGTATTTTCCGCAGGATGGAAAAAACAAAAAAGGCGATCACGGCAGAGATGACCAAAGATGCGGCGGCACTTAGCAGGATCTTGTTTTTGATTCTCATGGACGACTACCCGTAGATTGTCACTAAACTGGGGTCCACCTCTTTCAGAAGACCGGGATGCAGGAAGTTGATGACATCGGGCGGCTCTGCAGACTCGCCTGCCTTCTTCATTTGCCATCGGGTATAATTCTGCAAAGAAGTTACTATGGACTGGCCGAATGAAACACTCATTCGGGTTCTCCACCAGAACTGCTGCACGAACGAAGGTTCGAAATTCCATTTTTGCGATACGATACGTTTAGTCTCTTCCTGATTGCCACGGGCAAAATCTTCAGCTTTTATCAGCGCCCTGAAGAGGCGTTTGAGCGGTTCAGGTGACTGGAGAAGGTGCGCTTTGACAGCCAGAAACCAATGGTACGCAAGGTTATTCTGACTATCCCATAAAACAATGGTATCCCCAAAATGTTTTTCCGCTTCAAAGGCATAGGTTTCAAATGTGGAGATTGCATCCACATCCCCTTTTATCAAGGCCTCAACGTGTTGCTCCGCAGGTATGTCCACAAAGGTGATATCTTCTTGCGGTATTTTCTGGGTTAACAGGAATGTGTAAAGGAAATAGTCGTTTGTCGTACCGGCGGCGAAGCCGACTTTTTTTCCTCTCAGGTCGTCCGGATGGTGGATGTTTTTGTCCCTTCTGGCCACAATCCGATCGCCCACGGTGGTACCGATGGATGCCAGGACCCGGACCGAGGGATCTTCAAGGGTTTTCGCAGCGAAAGCGAAATCCGACACTGTGGCGACCTGGGCCTTTCCAAGGGCGACAGCCTCAAGGGACGCGCGCCCTGAAGGATAAAGTGCGATCGATAAATCAAGACCTTCTTCCTTAAAATATCCTTTTTCATCAGCTATGGCGATGAGCCCCGAGAAAAGGGTCGGCTGCACAGCCAGGGACAATTTGAGTGGAGGGTCCGGCGGCGTCTTTTCTGAGGCCGGGCAACCCCATGAAACGAGGATCGTGAGTAAGAGAAGGATATTAAGCAACTTTTTGGGATGCGGTGAGTTCGTCATGTGCGCTCCTTTTTCAAAATTAACAAAATATATTTGGCATTCGGGGGCGCCAGTCTATATGGAATGAGGACTATACTACATTATTGAAACAGTTAACATCCTACATTCGGGGTACCTTTATCTATAATGAAAGTATGAACTGCCCTTATGAAATGGTGTGGGTACAATAACGGTGGCCCCAGAACTTCAATATCCCCGGTGGTTGTATTGCGCAGTTTTATTCAATAATCAATGTGCCCGGGATTTGATGCGTATAGATGATGACTTTGTGCGGTTGCAGACGCTTCGTGATCTTTGCCGCCAAGTGCTTGGATTAAGAATCGATCCACGCCACCCTTTTAAAAATGATGGAGGTTTGAAAATGACGCAAAAAGCACCTGTTTTCGATAAAATTATTGAGGATTATCTGCTGCGGATAGCCACACTGCAAAACACTGCCCATATCGGCGAGATCCTGGGGGTTGCCATCCAAGCCGGCCAATACCGTATAAAAAAGTCAAAGCCCCAGTGATCCGGGGGGTGGTCCGCGCCAATCCCGACTGTAGGGTGGGCATTGCCCACCCCTATTGCCCGCAAACAACACCATCGGTTTCTGACCCTGATCCCGCCCAAGCGATTGGATCGACACCGGATCGAAAGTAGCGATGAACGTTGAATACGGCCAATCACAGCGGCGATCGACATAAGACAATGGTGGGCGGTGCCCACCCTACCTGCTATTCTGGTTATCCACTTCGGCCAAGTGAGATACGGGTGTGGGTGCGTAAAAAAGTCAAAGCCCCAGTGATCCTGGGGGCGGTCCTCGCCAATCCCGACTGTAGGGTGGGCAATGCCCACCCCATATCTCACTTGACCGAAGTGGATAACCAGATAGAAAAATATTTCCGCCATGGTTGTGATCGGTCCTCTCAAAAAAGCATTACGGAAGCAAATTCACACGTTTGTATCGCCGCAAATCTTCGGAGTTAAATAGCTGAGTGAGAAACTTGCAATGCTTTTCAGAGGCCGCGTGAATTAACTCATGACTTCATCCAGTTTATTTAAAATATTACCCCAACCTTCTTCATGGCCAGAGCGTTCTTTTTCATCGATAAACTTAACCTGAGTCAGCGTAACATTCGTTTTATTATCATTTATCTTAGTGAAATTCAGAGTCACCGTACTGCCATCGAGTGAGTGGCGAGATGCCCAAGTAAAAACCAGCTTGTTTGGGCGGTTAATTTCCAAATACTTACCTGTGTGCGGCAGTTTATCGTCACCAACGTGCATTATAATTGTGAAGCTGCCTCCTTCGCGCGCATCGTTTTTTACCTCAGGCGCAGTCATACCTGGCATTGGGATAATAAATTTTGACAACATTCTGGGGTTTAACCATGCATCAAATACTTTTTCGATCGGTGCATGGATTATTTTGCTTATATTTACCATTAGCTCAGTCATTTTGAGTCCCTCCGTTTTTCAGTATTTCATCAAGTCTCTCTAAACGTAATTCCCAGATCGATTTTAGTTCTTCGAACCAGGCTTCAATCAAACCAATTTTTTTTAGATTCGCTTCAATCAAATGGGTTCTTCCGATGGTCCTGCGTGTTACAAGTCCAGCTTTTTCCAGCAACTTTAAATGCTTTGAAATCGCGTTCAATGACATATCATAATGGTCCGCTAAGTCCGTTACACGAGTGGCGCCATGCTGGCAAAGTTGCGTCAAAAGAGATCGACGTGTGGCATCGCTCACAGCTTTAAGTATTTCAGTAAGTATTTTATCGTTCACATTTTCAACCATGGACAAAATTTTATTCACCCCTTTGCCGGCTGAGTTACGTTAAGAGAGAGCGACGTTTTGCAGCACTCACAGCTTTAAGTTTTCAAAAAGAATTGACTCGTTCGTTTATTCAACCATATGGTTGACTTTAATCACGGACCATTTTTTGTCAACCAAAAGGTTGAATAAAATATCGGCGAAAATTTTGGGGGAAGAAAATTTTTTGAGTTGGATGCCGGAAAGATCAAAAAAGGACCGGGCAAGACCCACAATGGATCTTGCCCGTAACAGGAGGTAGGTACGGGTCTCTTTAATAGATAGCCTTCAACAGCTCCGAGGATGATGCGGTTTTGCTCAAGACCGTCTCTGCCCCCGCCTTGAGCATCGCCTGGGTGATGGAATCATCCTGGTGCATCGAAAGACCGATCACGCGCACATACGGCAATTCGGCCTTAATCCGGCGTGTTGCCTCAATTCCGTCCATTTCGGGCATGGATATATCCATAATCACAACATCAGGGGGGATTTTTCGTGTAAACTCTAAGGCTTCAGATCCATTGGCAGCCTCACCGACGACCTGAATGCCAGGCTTACCAGACATCAGGTGTATTAATCCCTGGCGCACCACCTTATGATCGTCCACAATCAGCACCCGGATTCCATCGGCGCGAGACGCCTCGGCCCTTCCGGACAAGGATAGGTTCTGCTGATAGATTCCGGGTTGCGCCGGTTCATCGGCAGTGCGCAAAGTGATCGGCACCGTCAGGGTGAAGCGGCTGCCCTTTCCCGGAGAGCTGTCGATTGAGAGGCTGCCGCCGACGTAGATGGCGCGCTCCCTGATGCTCCGCAGGCCCAATCCGCCTTTAACTATGGCAGAATCAATGATGCCAGTGTCGAATCCCAGCCCCTGATCGATGACCTCGATAGCAATGGCCTCATCGGATCTGGAGATAACTATTTGGACGCTTTTGGTGTGTGCATGTTTGATGACGTTGAATAAAAGTTCCTGAACGGCACGGAAGAGGAATGTTTTGATGGGCGTTTCTACAACCAGGTGATCAACGTTGACTTCAACTTCAACCTTCATTCCGAATCGTTCGCGTTTCTGCAGCGCCAGCCATTGAAGGGCGTCAACCAAGTCCGAATGCTGCAGCACCGAAGGGCTCAGTTCGTGCGACAGGCTGCGAGATATTGCGATTGATTCCTCCAGAAGCTTCTCAACATTCTCCAGCAACGGTTCAGAAGGTGAACTTTCGTTCACCACCTGCAACTGCATCCGGGCGCTTACCAGAATCTGCTGCAGGTCTTCGTGTAAGATACCTGCAATCCGACTCCTTTCCTGCTCCTCGGATTCGATCAACTCCACTGAAAGTGCCTGAAGCGCTTTTGTTCTGATGGCAACCCGCTCTTCTAAAGTCTCATTGAGTTGCTTGAGAGCCTCCTCAGACTCCTTGCGCTTAGTTATGTCTTCTGTGAAAATCACTATCCCCGCCACATCACCACTTTGATTGCGCCAGGGCCGTACTTCCCAGCGGAGCCATTGTACAGATCCACCCGCACGCTCGAACCGATCATTTTCATTGCGCACTACCTCCCCGGCCATGCCACGCTGATGAGCTTCCTTCCAGTATTCCGGGATATTTGGAAAGATTTCGTAGTGGCACAGTCCTACAAGTTCCCGATCGTCAAGGTTGTAATCTGTACGCCAGCGGCGACTGACGCTTATGTAGCGCATGTCTCGATCGAACATTGCCAATGCTGCTGGTGCATGTTCAATGAAAAGCCTTAGTTGTTCCTCTCTTTCAATCAATGCGTTTTCAGATCGTTTTTGGTCGGTTATATCGACGTGGGTGCCTATAGCCTTTATAGCTGTGCCTTCCGAATCGAAGTATACTTTTCCGATTGCATGAATCGTACGTTCCTCTCCGTCTGCTTTAATGATTCGATACTGAATATCTATAATGCCATTTTTTATTGAATCGTTCATCTCCTTTTTCACAAGGGTCTGATCTTGCGGATGAACTAACGAAAAAAATTTCTTCAGGTCAACTCGTGCGTCGTCAGTTGGGAGCCCGAAAAATTGCTTGCTCCTTTTGTCCCAAAAGGAGTTTCGTGTGAGCGGGTCGTATTCCCAGGTTCCTATCTGCGCAATTTCAATGGCAAGCCTCTTGTGCTCCTCGCTCTCCCTCAGCGCTCTTTCTGATCTAAAGCGCACTATCGCCTGCACAATGGAGGGTGTTAACAGCTCTAAGGCTTCCACATCCACATCGCGATATCCCCCTGGCCGATTGCCAACGGCAACAATGCCGATTACCTTGCCGCTCTCTTTCAAAGGCACACCCAGAAAGGCCGTCAATGTTGGATGTCCCTCTGGCAGCCCCCTGCTATCAGGGTGGGACATAGGGGCATTAGTGTAGTAGCCTTGCCCCTCACTCAGCACTCGTCCATAGAGCCCGTAAACGGATAAGCCTGATGGCAAGATTCGATGACCAATGGGATCTGCCATTTTGCAAGCTTCCCATCCTGGATTACTGATAGCCATGTCATCCATCCTATCCTCACTGGTCAGTTCTCCTATGAAACCGAACCGGCTTGATGTCAGTTCCTCAGCAACCGCCAGGGCCATCTTACCAATCTCCTCTTCAGATCGGCTGGTACCAGCTTCTTGAAGGATACGATTGATGGCTTTAAGGACTTTGTTCAGTTGGATATGATCTTCTTTTGGCATGATTCACCTTTATCTTGCAGAGTGAGCAATAAGGCGGCGGGGCAACTCAGTAAGGTCAGACCGGTTCCGGTTCCTCATTGAATTGGCAAAACTCACGGAAAGTTACAAGAACAAAAGTCCACCAACAGGGACCAACTTTTTGAATATGGGGAAGCGACCCATCCAGAACAAGCTCGCGAATCATGGTGAAAGCGCCATTGTGCCGGCTTAATCCGAAAAATCGAAACGGCCCATGTAATCTTCAAGCGCTTGGCGCTTTTCTTCAATCAAGGCAGGGCAATCATCAACGCCTTTGGCCCCTTCGGATAGTTTCAACCAGAAGCAATATGACCTATGTTCAAAATCTTGCTTGGGATAAAGCCCCGACTTTTTACAATCCCGTCAGGGTAATGATTAATTCTTCCGGATAAAAACAACATCATAGATCGTCTTGAGTAGTTCGGCTGAAGAGACGGTCTTATTGACAAAGATTTCTGCGCCCGCATCCCGCATCGTTTTAATGATGTGTTCATCGTCGTGCATCGACAAGCCAATGATACGCACGTGGGGCATTTCGGCTTTGATCAGGCGAGTGGCTTCAACCCCGCCCATCTTCGGCATAGATACATCCATTACAACCACATCGGGCCGAAGATGCCGTGCCTGTTCAACGGCTTCCAATCCATCGGCGGCTTCCCCCACGACCTGAATTCCGGGTTGCCCGAGAATCAGTTTGATAAGCCCCTGGCGCATGACATGGTGATCATCAGCAAACAATACACGGGCGCCTTTTTGATTTTTGTAAAGATGAGGTAGGGCTGGAACACTGCTCTTCTGGGGCGTTCTCGGATTTAGCGGTTGTGGTTTACCAACAATGGCCTCATCAAGGGGGACCGTAAGGATAAAACGGCTGCCGTTGCCCGGCGTGGTTTCAATCAACAAGTCGCCCCCCATATAAGTCGCTCTTTCACGGATGCTCATCAAGCCAAATCCTGTTTTGCCGGCACTGTTTTTCAAAAGATCGAGATCAAAGCCTTTCCCTTTGTCGCTAACGCAAATGGAAAGCGCATCGTCGGTTTTTGAAAGGACAAGACAAGCCTCTTTTACTCCGGAATGCTTAATGATATTGAACAACAATTCTTTAACCGCACGAAACAAAAATACATTGAGAACCGGGTTTTCGATCTCGGGTGTGAAGTCTTCCTCCAACCGCACGATCAGGCCAAATTGTTGCTTCATCTGTCCTGTCAGCCATTGCAATCCGGCCAGCAAGCCTGAATGTTGCAACACCGCCGGACTTAACTCGTGAGATAGCCTTCTTGTCTTGGCAATCGACTCTTCCAAGACCTCATGCACATTTTTCAACAGGAGTTCTTCTGGGTAACTTTCCGCCACCACCTGCAATTGCATTTTGGCGGCGGCAAGCAACTGCTGTAGATCATCGTGAAGCAGGTGTGCAAATTGCCGCCGCTCGCGCTCCTCGGCCTGAATGAGCTCAACCGCCAATGTTTGAAGTTGCCGGGCCCGGTCGCTTGCAAGCTTCGTGCGTTCGGCCACCTGAATTTCCAAGCTTCCGGTGAGTTCTTGAAGCTTTTGCTCAGTTTCCTTACGTCGTGTGATATCCTGAAAAGCGGTTACGGCGCCCCAGATATCGCCATTGGGGGTTTGCAAAGGCGTCGCACTGGCCAATATGATAGCCTGCGTGCCATCCGAGCGCCTGACCGACAACTCCGTATCGGAAACCTTTTTACCTGTGAGCGCCAAAGATAACGGCAACTGTCTCGGAGATATCGTCGAGCCATTCATCCTGGATATCTCGTATCCGCCATCAGGCCCATGGGCATCACCTGTTAACGCATGATCAAAAATCGTTTTAGTGTAATCGCTGGCCAGAAGAATCAGCCCATTGGTGTCCGCCACAACAACGCCGGCGGGAACCGCGTCGAGCACCGCCTGCAGCCTGTCGCGGGTCTGCTGGAGGGCCGCTTCATTTTGCTTGCGGTCGATCAAGTCCGCCGCCTGACGCGCCAATACATCCAGGGAACGCAATTCCCCCGGCAAGGGCGAATGCGGTTGGCGCCAGTGTGTGGACAGCATTCCTATGATTTTACCGGACCGCGAGACCAGAGGCGTCGTCTGCACCGCCCGGATGCCGTTTTGCAAATAAGCTTTCAAATCCTCGCTGCCCTGCATGAAATCACATGTCATAACATCCTGGGCGATCACTCTGGCACCTTCTCGCAAGGCCGCGCCACAAGCGCTTTCGGAAGACATGTCGACCCACTCCCAGAATTTGGCCGCTTGCGCGCTAAAGCCGCGGTGGCCTAATAGCTTGAGGCCCGCATTTGTTCCACGTTCCTGGTCAAGCATCTGAATACTTGCAAAATCCGAATGCATGATCGCCATTGCGGTTTCGAGAATTTTTTCATAGAGCGTCTCGATTTTGTCCGCTTGAATCAACTGCGTGCTGACCTCATGCAGACGATTGGCCGTGTCAAGCTCCGCCGCCAGGCGATCTTCGCTTTCGCGCAAGGATGATTCGACTTTTTTGCGTTCAGTGATATCCAGATTGATGCCTGCCCAGGCGGTGATCTTTCCTTGATTATCGCGGATGGGCCTGCCGCGCGTCAGAACCGTATGTGTTTTTTCATGGCGATCGATGATGCGATGCTCGTGGTCCCAGTCCTCCCCGGTTTGCACGCAATGCATCCATTTTTTCATCATCGGTTCGACATCGCCGGGAACCAGCTTTTCGGTCCAGGCAAATCCTTTACTCTCTTCCATGCTCATATCCAGCAGGTCTAGAAAAGATTGGCTGGTGTAAACAGCCTTTCCTTCGGCATCGCACAACCAGATGCCGTAGGGCAGAATCTCGCCCATAATCCTGTAGCGCTGCTCAGATTCAGCCAGCGCTTGTTTCTCAAGTGCCAATTGCTCGATCAACTGAGCGTGTTCTTGCTGGGCTTTTTGGTGTTCGGTGACATCGAAAAACATGAACGCGAATTTGTTTTTTTCTATTCGGAAGATGCGGACAGAAAACCATTTTTTTAAGGAAGGACAGAATTCTCTAAATTGTAGGGGTGTTCCCGTTGATACAACATGATGGGCCGAATCGATCCAGGTGCGATTGGCACCCGGAAACAATTCAAAAGCCCTTTGGCCGGTTATGGTCTGGCAAGAGTACCCGGTTATCTTTTCGGCGGCTTTGTTGATTTCCAGCAACAGGAAATCCGAAGGTTTGCCGGATTCATCATTGATGAGTTCGGCCAGACAAACACCCTCTTGCATTGCGTTAAAAAAAGGGCAATAGCGCTGCTCCGTTTCAAGTGTGGTTTGGAGGCGTTTGAGTTCCTCATGTTGTGTCTGGCGCAAATTTTTTTCGGCAGAAAGTTGTTGCCGTATTTCGGAAAGCTCGTTGATTAGTTGTTCTTTTGATTTGTTGTCACTGCAAGTCGAATTCACCATATAGGGACATCCTTGTTGTTTCTTATCAATTCCTTGCAGGTATAGAGGCTGGAGAATATGTCAGTTCCAGGTTTGCCGCAAACAATGTTGAATGCCTTTATCCTTAGTGGCGCGATACTACGCAAAAAGCTGTTACACTTCAATTAAAAATTACTGCAACCTATCCGCATCATAAAGTGTCAATGGGTCTTGATTAAGGCTTTTGATACAAACGAATGGAAGGCTCATCCCCCCTGAGCTTCTAAATCCATGACGGTATTCAAAGCCCCGGAAACGACGAATCTGCGGATATTGACGACATGCGCCTTCATTTCGGATGCTTTTTGCTCGTATTCGTCGGCTGATCGCCCCTCGTTGCGCTGGGTCTCGGCCATCTTGAGCAAAATGTCGATGCGTTCTTGAATATAGCGTATTGCCGCCCAGAGGGAATTTTCGATCACCTCAGCCTGCCCTTCCAAAAACGATAGCGGTGAAAAGGAGTGTCCGGTGTGGCACACATAACGCGTCAGCGGTTCATTTTTGGTTTTCCACAGAACACCGCCGCATTCGGGACAGGTGTATGGCGTTAAATCGCCGACTTTTTGCATATGGTCCAGCTCCGGAACCACATGTTCAGAAGCGCGAACTTCTTCCATAATATCCTCCGGCACTTTAAAAATGGGTTTGACCGGCTGGGTGACCAGTTCGGCAATAGTTTTTGCGATCTGACGCAGCGGCAGAATGTGATCCACTTGGACACTATGTATCGCCGTTTGGGGGAGCTCGGAAACTTGAGCCTCGGTCGGGTCCTGCACGATGGTAATTCCGCGGCAGCGCTTAATGGCCGATAGCCCGCCGACGCCATCGTTGAGGTATCCTGTCAGCAAGACGCCGATCACCTTCGGGCCTTGATAGGCCGCTGCGGATCTGAAAAGTGCGTTAATGGATGGCCGCGCCCGGTTTTCGCGGGGTCCAAAGGTAACCGCGATATGTTCCCTTTGGACCAACAGGTGGTGATTGGATGGTGCTACATAGATGACGCCAGACTTAAACGTGGCCCCGTTTTCCGGCAAGATAACCGGCAGGTGGGTATATCGGCCAAGGATTTCATGCAGCAGGTTTTTGGCGGACGGCAGTTGATGCTGTACAATGAACACCGATGCGGCAAGGTCTCTGGGAAAAAGGGGCAAAAGTTCCTGTAAGGCCTTCAGGCCGCCCCAGGATGTACCGATCACAACAATATTTCTGTATATTGCCATGCACAACCATACGTGAAGCAAGTGCCGGCGAACATACCTTGAATTAAGTTTTCGCTACGCTTTATCAGGCATAGCACGTTGCTGACGAATGGCGGATACGATCTCATCGGGGCTGCCGGTCTTGGAAAGATAGGCCACCGCCCCGACGGACTGCATTTTCAGCGCCTGATCTTCGGCCCCATGCATGGAAAGAGCGATGATGCGAATGTGCGGCTTCTGCAAAATGATGCGTCGGGTCGCCTCGATGCCGTCCATGACCGGCATGCTGATGTCCATTAAAATGACATCCGGGTTGATGCGCTGCGCCGCCTCGACTGCCTGGAAGCCATCTGCGGCTTCGGCCACGACATCGATATCTTTTTTTCGGGACAGCAGCGATGACATCCCCTTGCGCATCACCGCATGATCGTCTACCAGCATGACGCGTATGGGGCCGCTGGGGCTGTTTTGATCGGCAGGTGCAAGTCGGCCGTCCGATGGGTGCTCTTCTGCAATTGGCTCAACGTTTTGTTCCGGCAGATCAAAGACAACTGTTTGCATCGGAACAGATATTTTGACAGTGGTGCCAACACCTTTGCGGCTTTGAATGTCAAAATCGCCGCCCAACAGCAGCAACCGTTCACGGACATTAAAAAGACCATAGGCTTTATCCGCCGGGCGATCATTTTTCCAGAGCTCCTCGGGGTCAAACCCTTTCCCTTGATCGTTGACTGCAATGACGATGTGTTCGCCCTGCTGTCGCAACTCAACCCGTGCGGTCTTGGTGCCGGCGTGCTTGACCACATTGAACAGCAGCTCGCGCACGGATTGAAACAAAAGAATTTTGAGCTCTTCCTGGGCAGGTTCGGCTTTGGCCTCGGTATGCAAGTCAACTTGCAGTTTGTGGGTCTTTTCCATCCAGCGCCCCAGCCACTGAAATGCCTCGGCCAGCCCCTGCATGTACAAAACCGGCGGGGAAAGCTCGACCGAAAGCGTGCGCGAGGTTTCAAGGGATTGCGACACCAGGTCGTAGGCGCTATCTAATGCCGAATCTTGCGAGGAACCGTTTTCGGCAACGGCCATTTCCATGATACAGCGGAATTTGCGCTGCCTTCCTCTTCGCTTCATGCCTGCGTAGCTGTTCTGTAAGAACCTTTGCGTAAACAACTTTTCGGGAACTGTCCGCAGGCGCATCCGGCGGGTGATCTGCCCCTCACACAAATTTTCGTTTCTATTTTTCTCTTGACAATGATGAAAGGCCTCCTTAAGTATCAAATATGGTATTTATAAAACCATATTTGGGACAATAAAAACCGCATACGGGATTTACAATGGGCCAAAATGACAACCAGAATGCTGTACCGGCTATTCACCGTGCAATCGATGTGATTGAATTCATTTCGTCCGCCCAACGGGAGCTATCGTTTTCCGAGATTATGGACAACGTCGATATTCCGCGCCAATCCTTGATTCGCATTCTAAACACCCTGTGCAGCCGGGGCTTTCTGGACAAGTCCAGCCAGAGGGGGCTCTACCGAATCGGGCTCAAATTCCTATACCTGGGCCACGGGTTGCCCGACAAGTTTGAACTTCGCACCGCTGCGTGGAAAGCGATGAAGGCGTTGTCGCAAAAAACGGGCAAGACCATCGAGTTGTCAAGCCTTGATCGGGATCAACTGATATTGCTCGAACAGATTCGCGGCAGCGAGGAAATGGCCCTTTATTCCCGAGTGGGCAGCGTGATTCCCTATTTGCACGCGGTCAGCGTCGGTAAGGTATACCTGGCCTTGATGGATCCGGATAAGAGGCGGCGTGTTTTGCGAAAAATCGGACTGCCGGCGATGACGAAACATACGATCACGGATATGGCGCGTCTGGAAAAAGAGATCCAGGAAACGCAAGAACGCGGCTTTGGTTTCGAAGATCAGGAGTTGCGGGAAGGCGTGCGACGGGTTGCCGCCCCGGTTTTTAATTCAGATGGAAAGCACGTGGGCTGTATCGGGCTGTCGGCAGCGATTTTCAGCTTCGAACGCGACGATTTGGACAAATATGGCCGGATGGTGCGCGAGGCAGCGGAAAAGACTTCCGCGGAACTGGGATATGTATCAAACCCATGATTCTTAATAAGGAGGAGCAAATGTTCGAACTAAACAACAAAACTGCATTGGTGACCGGAGGCGCCCAGGGGATCGGCAAAGCCATTTCTTGTGCATTGGCCAAGCAGGGCGCCAATGTCGCCATTGCCGATATTGACGAAGCCATTGCCCGGCAGACAGCCGATCTCATCAATAAGGAATATGGAAAGGCGATGGCCGTGCAAGCCGATATCACCGATATCGAAAAGGTCAAAAAAGCGGTTGCTACGATCAAGGAACAGTTCGGCCCAGTTGATATCCTGGTCAACAACGCCGGTTGGGACCGCATGATCCCCTTTGTCAAGACGACGCCCGAATTCTGGGATAAAGTGATCGATATCAATTACAAAGGGATGCTCAATTGTGTGTATTCGGTGATCCATGACATGATCGAAAAGAATCATGGCAAAATCATCAACATCGGGTCCGATGCCGCCCGGGTCGGAAGCAGCGGCGAAGCGGTGTATGCAGGTGCGAAAGGCGCCATCATCGCCTTCAGCAAATCTTTGGCCAGGGAGGTTGCCAGAAACCAGATTACGGTCAATGTCATATGCCCCGGACCTACCGATACCCCGCTGACCCAGCAGATGAAGGATGAAAGCGAGTTTGCGACAAAAGTATTGTCCAAAATGGACAAGATCATTCCGCTGGGCCGGACCGGAACGCCCGAGGAGATTGGCGCCGCAGTGGTTTTTTTTGCTTCCAAAGAGGCGGATTTTATCACTGGTCAAACCTTGAGCGTCAGCGGTGGCTTGACCATGAGCTAGACAAAGACAAAAAGCTCGAAAAAAGGGGGCCGGGATGAAGAACCACAGCCAAACCTATAATTCGGAAATGTTCATAGATACGTTTGAAAACACGTTTACCTATATCAGCGGGTTTATGCGAAACGTGAACCGGTTTTCCGAGCGCAACGCATTGACCTGCCCTCTGAGGGGAAAGACATGGACCTATCCTCAGCTGAACATAGAAGTCAATCGATTGGCCCATGCGCTCATGAACAGCGGGGTGGGCAAAAACAATATCGTCATGTACCAACTGCTCAATTGCGCCGAGTTTGTGTTTCTCTATCTGGCGCCGCACAAAATCGGCGCGATCAGCTGCCCGATCAATTTCCGGCTCTCCTCAGGTGAAACCGCCTACATTCTCGATGACAGCAAACCCACAGTATACTTTTATGATGCCGAGGTAAAAGAGGTCGCGCAAAACGCTTTGGAGATGGCCTCCCATCGACCCGCAAAAGTGGTCATGGTAGATATCACCGGAAAGCAAGAGCCCTTTGCCGGATCCGTCTCCTACGATGACTATGTCCGGGAATTCCCGGACAAGGAGCCGGGAATAGAGCGTCCAAGCCACATCTATGACGAGGTGACGCGCCTCTATACATCGGGTACCACCGGTATGCCCAAAGGGGTTCCGCTCAACAACATCAATGATATCTTCAGTGCCCATGATGTAATCATGCATTTTCCGCTTTCCCCGCTGGACAAGACGATGAACATGACCCCCTGGTTCCACAGGGGGGGGTTGTATTCGGGCGGACCCAATCCGACCCTGTATATCGGTGGCGAAGTGGTAGCCCTCAGGGCCTTTTCGGCTGCCACGGTTCTGGATTGCGTGCAGAAGTATCAATTGACCTATCTGATCGGGGCGCCGATCACTTTGAAGATGCTCAAAGAGGAACAAGTGGCCAGGCCGCGGGATATTGGCTCTTTAAAAGGGATCGTCACCATGGGTGCGCCCATGGAAAAAAATCTGTGCATGCAATGCCATGAAGTGCTCACAAAGAATATCTTCAACGGGTACGGCTCGACGGAAGCATTCTGGAATACTTTTCTCAGGCCGTTCGATCTTCCCAAGATGGCTGGCACGGCGGGCCGCTCCTGCACGGACGACCAGATGGCCGTAGTGGAGATGTTCCCCGATCGCCTTGCGGAGCCACACGAGACCGTGCCCAAAGACAATGCTACGGTGGGCGAAGTGATCGTCAAATCCCCGGGAAAATGCGCTTACGATTATATCAACAAACCGGAGGAGGCCCGCAAAAAGTATTATAAGGGGTGGCTTTACATCGGCGATCTGGGCACCTGGAACGAGCAGGAGTATGTGACCATCGTCGGCCGAAAAGATGACATGATCATCTCGGGCGGAGAAAACGTGCAGCCCGTGCAAGTGGAAGAGGCGCTCAATGAGCATCCTTTGGTATCCGGCAGCGTGGTCACCGGGGTGCCGGACGAGAAGTGGGGTGAAATCGTGGTTGCCTACGTGATCAAGACCAACAGCGAACTGACGGTTAAAGACCTGGACGAGCATTGCCAGAACCATCCGATGCTGTCGAGATACAAACGCCCCCGGTTGTATAAATTCGTCGATCAACTGCCGATGACCGCCACGGGAAAACTGATCCACTACAAGGTAAGACAGCAGGCCAAAGAAGAATATGCCAAAGGATTATTGGAAAAACCGTGACGTCATCGTTGCATAAAACACGTGTAGACGCCTGACAACCAGGTATAGAGAGGTCTTTCATGGATTTTGATTTCAGCAAAGAGCAAAAATTGATTCAAAAAGAAGTCCGGCGCTTTGCCCAGGAAGAACTTGCGCCAAGGTACAGCCAGTGGGACAGGGAAAGAAAATATCCCCGCGAACTGGTCAAGAAGATGGGTGAACTCGGCTATATCGGCGTATCCGTCAGCCAGGAATTGGGGGGGCTTGGCGAGTCCTACCTCACCGAGGGAATTGTGTGCGAAGAGCTTTCCCGGGGAGATTGCAGTCTTCCCATGTCGACCCAGGTGGCCGGACACCTGTGCGCCGGCCTTCTGGAACAAGGAAGTACGGAAGTGCAAAAGAAGTTTCTCGACCCCTTTCTGGCCGGTGAGCAGATTTGCGCTTTCTGTTTGACCGAACCGGGAAGCGGGACAGACGCCGGCGCTCTTCAGGCCAGCGCGGATAAAAAAGGCGACGCCTATGTTCTAAACGGGGAGAAATCCGGCATCACGGCGATTATGGATGCCGATTTTGCGCTGGTGTTTGCCCGGACCACGCCCGGCAATGATGCCAGGGGGGTCAGCTGTTTCGTCGTGCCCTGTAAGCTTCCCGGCGTGTCTATGCAAGCCTACGAAGATCTTGGATGCAATGCCATCGTCCGGGGCTCGCTGTTCTTGCAAAATGTGGAGATACCGGAAAGTTATCGGATCGGCGAGGAGGGCAAGGGGTTTCGGCTGGCCATGCGCGGATTTGACATCAGCCGCATTTTCCTTTGTCTGGAAGCCATTGCGCCGGCCCTCGTATCGCTGCAGGAAACCATGGAGCATGTCAAGGGGCGTATCGCCTTCGGACGCCCCCTGGCCTCTTTCGAAGGGGTATCTTTCCCGATCATCGAGCACTTCAGCCTCCTGGAAGCGGTGCGGCTGCTTTGTTACAAAGCATTATGGCTGCGCGATCAGGGACAATCGAGCACCAAGGAGGCCGGCATGGTCAAATGGATGGCCCCGCGGTTTTCAACCAACGCCATCCGGGACTGCATCACGCTGCATGGGCATTATGGGTATACCAGGGAATATCCCCTCGAGCAGCGCCTGAGAGATGTGCTCGCCATCGAAATCGCGGATGGCACCTCGCAGGTTTCCAAGCTGGTGGTGCAGCGTGAATTGATGGGCCGGGAATTTCTTCCCTACAATTATCGATAGCCCGGGCGTTTGGCGCCAATCGAAAAATCCGGACCACTGCGGTTCGACAAGGAGGGCAACATGAATTTCGAAGAAATCATTTATGAAAAAAATGACGGCGTGGCCAAGATCATGATCAACCGACCCCAGAAATACAACGCCTGCACTTCCCTGACACTCCTCGAGCTGAGTCAGGCTTTCACGGATGCATGGGTGGACAACACCGTAGGCGTGGTGGTGTTTACCGGTGCCGGCGAAAAGGCCTTTTGCACCGGCGGCGATCAGTCCATCCGGGACAAGAGCGGCTATGCGGGCACCCTAGCGGCATTGCCGGTGGAAGTCGGCTGGCAAACCATTTCCAGCCTGATCCGGACCATCCCCAAGCCGGTCATTGCCAGGGTGAACGGATTTGCCATCGGCGGCGGACACGTCTTCCAGGTGGTTTGCGACCTCTCCATCGCGGCTGAAACGGCCAAGATGGGCCAGGCCGGGCCCAAAGTCGGCAGTTTCGACCCCGGTTACGGCACCGGAGATCTGGTCCGGTGTGTGGGGCTGAAAAAGGCAAAGGAGATCTGGTACATGTGCCGGCTGTACACGGCCAAAGAGGCGCTCGATATGGGTTTGGTCAATGCCGTGGTGCCCTACGAACAGCTTGACGAAGAGGTCGATAAATGGTGTGCGGACCTGCTGGAAAAAAGCCCCACGGCCCTCAAAATGCTCAAGTACGCTTTTCACGCGGAAACAGACGGTGTCGCAGGAATCACCCATCTGGGCGTTGGCGGCCTGAGCATGTTTTACGGCACCGACGAGTCGGTTGAAGGCAAGAATGCTTTCATGGAAAAACGTAAACCGGATTATGCCAAGTACCGGAAATAATAATTTGTTGCGGTTTTTAAAGAGCGGCGCTCTGCCCGAAGGCAGCGCGCCGCTGGCGACTTGCCGTTCTGCATCCCCCATTCGACGATTTATTCAGACGTTTTCATCATCTTGCGAAAGCGTTCCACCGCTTCGCTGGGGCTGAACTCATCCAGTTCCATCAAGCGCCGCACTTCAATTTCGCCATCCCCGCCGTCCATGGCAGGGTTGGGGAAACGCCGGGTCCATTCGAGCGCTTCCTGCTTGGAATCGGCTTCGATGAGGGTGTAGCCGGCGATCAGCTCCTTGGTTTCGGCGAAAGGTCCATCGACGAAACTGCGCTTTTCTCCAGAGTACCGGATGCGCCAGCCTTCCGAGCTGGGCCGGAGCCCCGAGGCATCCAGCAGCATGCCGGCTTTGGACAGCTCCTCGTGGTAGGCCGCCATGGCCGCAATGAGTTTCTCCTCCGGCAGGGATCCGGATTCGGAATCTTTGGTTGCTTTGACAATGATCATGTATCGCATCGGACGTTCTCCTTTGGTTCAGGCGTGTGCCTTGGATATCTCTGGCTGGGCAAGCCACCCGGATTTCGCTTTAACTATGTGACGTTTGGCAGAGCCTGTTTTCGACAGATCGAAAAAAATAAGGGTATCGGAGGGAATCAGGCTGGTGCGTCAGCGGCAAAATATAGGCGAATTCCCTCAGGCGGCGTGCGAGAAAGCCTGGCTGGCTTTCTGGTGGTTGGGCGTTGCTTTCTATGGGTTTGTCGGTCCTACAGCTTCGAGGTAACCACCATCTCTTCTTTTATGTCGGCGACGGTGGGGCACCCCATCATCATGAGGCACGTCGCAAACTCGTCACGAAGCATGGTAATTGTTTTGACGACGCCGGCTTCGCCATAGGCGGCAAGGCCGTGCAGCACAGGCCGGCCGATGCCGACGCCATCTGCGCCGAGTGCAAGGCATTTGAAGATGTCGGTGCCACGGCGGATGCCGCCGTCGACAAAGACGGTGATCTGCCGGTCGAGGCCGGCCTCCCGCAACGCGGCCATCACTTCGATAAGCACTTCGACACCGCTTCGCGCATAGTCGAGCTGCCGCCCCCCGTGGTTCGACACCACAATGGCTTTCGCTCCATTTTGGGCCGCGAGCACGGCATCCTTCCCCGATTGTATGCCTTTAAGGCAGACGGGAAGCCTTGTGACACCCGCAATCCATTCGATGTCTGACCACGAAAGTGAGGGATCAATAAAAGAAGAGAGTGCGTTGGAGGTTCCCCGGGAGGTATCGACCTGCGTATCCCCTTCCTGCACAGAGCTTTTCTGTGGCGCCTTGAAACGCATGTCCCGTTCGCGCCGACCGAGCTGGGGTGCGTCAACGGTAACAAACACCGCTTTGCAGCCACCTGCCTCGGCCCGTTGCAACAGGTCCTTTGCGACAGCGCGATCTTTGTTGACGTAGAGCTGAAACCACTGCGTCTGGCCGGGTGCACGGGCCGATGTCATCTCTTCAAGCGAACACGAGGAGAGCGTCGGACACATGTACGGGACATTCGCCTTGGCGCATGCCCGTGTAATAGCGACTTCTCCTTGCGGGTCGGCGAGTTTCGCGAGCGCGGTGGCCGTCACATAGAGGGGAAAGGAACTTGGGACACCGAGGAGTTTGGCGGAGGTGTCGACTTGCGAGACATCCACGAGCACGCGGGGCCGCAGCCACAACCTGCCAAGCGCTGCCTCGTTCTCGCGAAGAGTCACCTCATCGTCCGCCGCTGAGGCGTAATAGGCCCATCCGGCCGGGTCCATGACCGATTCCGCGGCCTGCGCCATATCTCGCGTGTTGAGGATGTGGGAAATCGGCGCAAGCTTTGCGCGCCGCGCCGAAAGGCCGCTGTCGGTCGCGCGATTTTTTGCCGCTTGGCGCTCCTGTTTCCATTCCTCATCTTCCTGATCTATGACGCCGACAAGATTCTTCTCCACAATCGCGAGCATATCGAGGTTGTGCTGTGCGAAAAACGCAGCAGTTGCGTCCCGGCCGAGGTAAGGTTCGAGCACCTCGAGCCCGCCGGGATGCGGAAAAGTGCTGATGTCGTAAACGTTCTCGTTGATAACAATCCAAGCATCGCCGGGACGATTGTGGCGGGCAACGATTTTGAAGGGTATCGGATCGGACATTAGCGACCTCCGAAAAGGACTCAACGGGTTTCGATTCTTGACAAAATACAGCCGCAACCGCCTCCGTCAACTCGTGAGCGGATTTTTTCCCACACTATGTATGAACCATTTCAGCGAAATAGGCAGTTAGAAGGCTGGTTTTGAATTTGCGTTATGGTTATGCACTTGGCTCCAGTGAATATCTAATCTCTTATATCCCTGATCAATTTTTCTTTGGTGCAGCAAAAAGTGCCTTATCGAATGTTGTACAAGATAGGCAATGACTTGATTGTCGCCTGGAGCTACACCCGATCTTCAATCCGTTGAATACTCATCCAAATTTCAGTCGGATGACAAGCGGTCGACAACGTAATGGCCAAAGTTGACGCTTGGACGACTTTAGCTAAATAGTCTTTTTACCGTAACTCCCCGTGTATGGATTGCATCTATTTCGATATGACATTCAGGCGGCGCGACTTTTACATCGGAAAGGAAAAGGGGAATGAAGCACCTACTGGTTTGTATGGGAGTTGTAGTTTTAGCAGTTCTGACTTTAACCTCCTGTGGAGGAGGTGGTGGTGGCGACGGTGGATCAGATTCGTCGTTGACTACACCGGCCGGTTCCGTGAGCGTTGCCACCTCCTTGGTCCTGCCCGGTGGAACCTGTCAGAATGGCGGGATCAGCGTCGAGAGCGGAATTGACGAGAATTTGAACGGGAACCTCGATCCCGAGGAGGTAGATGCGGTTCAATATGTTTGCAATGGTTTGAATGGCACTGATGGTCAAAGAGGCACCAATGGGCTGAATGCGCTGGTTTCCGTCACCGCCGAGGCTGCCGGGGTCAATTGCCCGGCAGGCGGCTACAAGGTTGAAAGCGGTCTGGACACCAGCAACGAAGGCGTCCTTGATCCGGATGAAGTCACCCAGACCAGTTACCTGTGCAATGGTCTGGACGGCACCGACGGTACCAATGGGACAGACGGGACCAATGGGACAGACGGGACAGACGGGACAGACGGGATCGACGGGATCGACGGGACAGACGGGATCGACGGGATCGACGGCACCAATGGGATCGACGGCTTGACCACTCTGCTGGTGATCACCCCTGAGGAGGCTGGGTCAAACTGCGTAGACGGTGGTCAGCTGGTTGAGTCGGGCCTGGATATCAATGGCGACAAGGTACTCGATCCGGATGAGGTGACTTCCAGCGCCTATATCTGCAACGGCACGCCATCGGGGATCGAGTGGGTGGAAGTCACTGGCACGACTCAGCAGGCAAGTGCCAATACCGGCTACATTGCCAGCAACCCAGCCCAGGTTACAATTACTTTGCCCAGTTCCCCGCAGGTGGGTGATGTAATCGAGATCATCGGCAGCGGAGGTGGTGGTTGGAAGATAGGGCAAAACGAAGACCAATCCATCCTCGGGATGTCGGCTCAGCGTGATTGGGACCTGACAGGCAGTCCGGTAGGAAACTGGCGTTCAATCGCCGCCTCGGCAGACGGCAAAAAGCTGGTGGCTGTTCAGTATGGCGGCTATATTTTTACCTCGACCGATTCGGGGACTACCTGGACTCAACGGTTTTTCCCAGCTCCCTGGGCAGCGGTCGCTTCTTCAGCAGATGGCACCAAATTGGTGGCGGCCCAGTCGGGAGGCATATTCACTTCCACGGATTCAGGCGTAAATTGGTCGCAACGATTCGGTAGCGGGCCCTGGACGTCACTCGCATCCTCAGCCGACGGCACTAAGCTTGTTGCGGCCCAAGCAGGTGGCCCGATATTCACATCCACGGATTCCGGGGCGAGTTGGATACCACGTATGGGCGGAAACTGGGCTTCGGTTGCCTCATCAGCGGATGGCACGAAACTGGTAGCAGCATACTATGGGATCGGTATTTTCATAAGCGGCAATTCGGGTGCGACCTGGGTTCAGCGACAAGGCGGTGGCGATTGGCAAGCAGTCTCCTCTTCAGCGGACGGGACCAAACTAGTGGCGGCGCGATTGAACAACGGATACATATTTACATCAAACGACTCCGGGGCGACCTGGACGCCACGGATAGCAGGAAACTGGCGCAACCTTGCATCCTCGTTGGACGGCAAGAAGTTGCTCGCGGCCGGCTATGGCGGCCATATCTATTTCTCTAACGATTCGGGCGTGAGCTGGATGCAGCAGACTTCTGCCGGAATAGGCAATTGGCAGGCTGTTGCCTGTTCGGCGGATGGTCAAAAGCGCTATGCCGGGATTTACGGCGGGCTCGTATACGCCTCTCGGCTCGGCACCTCGTCCGGCACATCAGGGGCGCTCATCGGTTCTCAATGGGCCACGGTCGAGTTGCAGTGCGTGGAGCCGAGCACCTTTCTGATCCGTAGCTTCGACGGTGAATTGAGCTTCCAGTAACCCAACAGGGCTTAGGACGCGGACGAGATAAGGGGTGCCTACGGGCTGCACGGGTTGATGCCATAGACTTTCGGCTCTGCAGATCGCCGGCACCCCAACCTAAATCTAAACTCTGCCTGTGATTAGGTCGATTATCGGACCAACCAGTCCAGCAGAATCGGTTATTAAAAGGCGGGCCTTGAATTTGCGTTTTTATTCTCCTATCACAGGTTACCCCGAACCTGTGATATCCAGTGGTAATCTCAAACCTAATTGAACGCTACAGAGTAAGCCAGTCGTCGACATAGCCGCCTCAGCCCTCTGCCCCCACCTGGCCCCGCATCTGCAGCCAGCGCGCGACCAGCCAGCACAGCAGGGCCCAGGCGGCTCCCAGGGTCCAGCCGCCCAGAACATCGGAGGGCCAATGCACCCCCATGTAGACCCGGCTGACACCCACGGCCAGCGTGGTGATCAAGGCAATGGTGATAATGTAAGCTTTGGTGCGCCGTTTCGGATGAATGCGCGCCAGCAATGCACCCAATGTCAGGTACACGACGGCCGACATCATCGAGTGTCCGCTGGGAAAGCTTGAAGTGTACACATACGAGCCGTGTGGGACGAGCTCGGGACGGGGCCGGTCAAACCCGCCCTTCAACAGAAAGCTGAGCAGCATGCCGCCGCCGACGGCGATTACCACCAGGGTCATGATGCGGTACCGGCGGTGCAGCAGAAGATAGCCGACTACCACAAAGGTGATGAAGGTCAGCACCCCTGTGCCGCCCAGGGCGGTGAAATCCCGGCCTATCTCTTCGACCCAGCGGGCGCCCACAGGGTCGCTCAGGTCCTGGGGATTGCGCATGGCCAGGATCAAAACCTCATCGATGGGCAGGGTTTCCCCTTCGATGACTTCATCGGCAAGTTCGATAAAAATCCAAACAAACCCGATGACCAGCAACAGTAGAATCAGCGCGGGCAACTCATGCCCCAATCCGCGAAGCTTTTGAATCAGACCCATCCAGGTGGAAGCGCCGGTATGGTTTAGGTTATCTTCCATTGATTCGAGCCCGTACAAGTTAGGTGTAGTCGTAAGATACTGCTTTTTTCATCAAGCTGGTGCATCGGCAGCACCCCCACTGCCCAAATGCCGATAATAGTAATCTCATATGAGTTTGGCCAGTTCATCATCTGTGACGTACAGCAGGATGGCATGTTTCTCCAGGTTCTGGTTGAGCAGGTGCAGATTGCAGCGCATATCACAACCATTTGGTTTCCACCTCTGCCGGCCAGGCGACCGCCGACAGGAACTGCAGCACGCATATAGCACAGGATCAACTTTGCTGATAAGCGCCTTGGGCGTGTGTTCAATAAGGGGTCATGGAAACACAGTTACCAGATCGGTTGCTGCTGGGGCTGCAGCGGCGGCCTTCAGTCGGAGTCGAAGGTGTTGCAGGCGTCCAGGCTCCCGGTCGCGAGGCCTCGTTTGAACCACCCGATGCGCTGCGCCGAACTGCCGTGGGTGAAGGAATCCGGAACCACGCGCCCTTTAGATTGCATCTGCAGCCGATCGTCGCCGATGGCGTTCGCCGCGTTGAGCGCTTCCTCGATGTCTCCTTCTTCGATGATCTGACGCGTCCGGTCGGCATGGTGGGCCCACAGCCCCGCAAAGCAGTCCGCCTGAAGCTCCTGGCGGACCAGCAGTGTGTTCGCCTGGCGCTTACCGGACTGCCGGCGGGCCTCCAGCACTTTTTTGGAAATGCCTGTCAAGGTCTGCACGTGGTGGCCGACTTCATGGGCGATGACGTAGGCTTGGGCGAAATCACCGGGTGCCGCGAACCGTCTTCGCAGCTCTTCGAAAAAGCTTAAATCCAGATAAACCTTCTCATCCGCCGGACAGTAAAAGGGCCCGGTGGCGGACTGGGCAAAGCCACAGGCGGATTGCACGGTCCCCGAAAAGAGCACCAGCTTGGGTTCGCGGTATTGTGCGCCGGCTCTGCGGAAAAGATCGTGCCACGTGTCTTCTGTGTCGGCCAGGACGACTGAGACAAATTCGGCCAGCTCGTTTTCTTCCGGCGTGCCGCCGGTAGAAGGACGATCCGTCGTCAGAGTGCTGCCTGTGCCCTCCTGCAGAAAGACCGATGGGTCGAAACCGAAGTAAAGGGCCGTCAGGATCAGAATAATCGTACCGATGCCCCCTCCGACCATCTTGGAGGGAAGCCGCATCCCCCGCCGGTCCTCGATGTTTGAACTTCGCCGCCCTTTTTGCCAACGCATTGGTCCTCCTTTTTATCCGCTTTTCCATTCTGCGCTGATGCAGTTGACTGCCGCTGATCGTTTCCCTTCCACCTCTCCAAACCTGCTTCCCCAAGGGGAGACTATCAGGCTGTCGAAGAACTTCGTCTCAAGCCGTCGTGCTGTGTTGCGCGGCTTTCAAAATGTTCGCCTGCTGGCGTGGGATTTTTGCGCCTTTGCCGGAAGGCCCCAAACCGCGTTTCAACACCTTGCCAGGGACGGGGACGCCGCCTGCGCGAACAGCCTCACCGCATCCTGGTCGACGCCGCGCATCAAGCCAAAACGGCCTGTCCTGTCCGGGCGAAGTACCCCGGCCTACCGCCCGATTTTTCGCCAGCGCCGCCCGAGCAGGTGAGGACAGACACGGATGCTTCTCCAATCCTATTCATCCGGTATCCAGAAAAAATCGGCCAGCTCTGAAAGGCGGTTCATGGGTACCTCGAACACGGCCGAGGACATGGCGATCACAGCCGTCTTCAGCCCCGGGTGATTCTTCTTGAGCTGGCGGGGAATGCCCAGGTGGTAGTCGGAATGGAAATGCCCGCAGCAGAAAAGAAGGCGCCGGTCCAGGTGCGGGTCGAGGGATGCGGCCATGACTGCATCTTTCACCAGTTGCGCTTTGTACAGCGCTCGCGGTCCGGCACGGTGCATGGGGCCGTCGACGGGCATTCTCCCCAGAGCTGCCTTGAAACGCACGTAATAGTTGCGGGAGTCGAAGGGCGGTTTATCCGGGAGAAACACGGCGTCGGGTCCCAGGACTTCCGGAGCGATCCGGTTGGCCGCAGCGACTGCGGCCGCTGCCCGGCGGGGGATGTTGGCGGCAATGACAGGAATGCCCCTGGATTTGCAAAATTCGATCAGCGGCCGGTAGTAGGTCTCGTAGTTCGGCCAAGGACGTGATTGTCTCAGGAACTCCTCCTCGGAAATGCTCCCCCCCGAGATAGTCGTTCAATCCTTTTTGAACGTCCCGTTCGAACATCTCCAGGGCCAGGATGATTTCGGGGTCGAGCCCGGCCAACCCGGTGAGCAGTTCCAACTCCGCCCGGTGAGCTTCGGGAGAGTCGTGCTGCTCTCCAAAAAAGACGACCCGGTACGCCATCAGCATCCTGAAGGCGGTTTCCAGGCTGTAGATAACGCCTTTGTGCATCATCTCAGCCATGGCCGATCTCCTCGATGCATTTGCATCTCTGTGCAGGGAAGGGTACCAGTATTCGCGACGCCGCCAGCCCATTGAAGGAGCAACCTGCGGTGCAGGGCCAGCCATGCCGCACCCCTATTCCAGAGGCAGCAATTTGTGGTCCGCCCCGGTTCAGCCGGCCAGGATCCCAGGGCCGCTGTCCATGCGGAGACTCAGGGCCGGGGAGAAACGCGGATCAGTTTCCTTCGGTGCGCAGCCCGACAAACTCCTTGATGCGTTGCGTGACAGCCGGCTCGAGCCCAAGCCCGGCGGCCAGACGCTCCAGATAGTCCTCTTCCGCCGGTGTATCCACTTCAATAGCCAGCAGCGAGGCTCCGAAGATCTGCGCCGCAAGTTCCGGCTGACCCTTCGCCGCCGAGATCAAGGCATCGGTTTCGGCCGGTTTCTGCATCTGCGTCATCACGAACTGCTGGCTTTCGGCGTCCGCACCGACTTCCCGCAGCTTTCCGACGATGCGTCGGATCTCATTTTCGTCGATGCGTCCGTCCGCCTTGGCCGCGTTGATCATCGCCCTGAGGACGAGTTCGGCATTCTGCTCCAGTTGCTGACGCTCGCTCTCTGTCTGTGGCTCCGCCAGTCCCAGCGGCACCTGGGGAGACCGGTTACCGGAGCCTTTCAGGGCTTTGAAGGCCATGGCCCCCAACAACGCCATGACGCCGCCGCCCAGCGCACCGCTCATGGACTTGCCTCCCCCGCCCATAAGCGCTCCGGCCAAAGCGCCGAGGCCCCCACAGCCAGATTCTGTTTGCCGCCGACTGCACGCCCGGCATCACCCATCACACTTCCGAGCAAACCGCCCGGACCGTCGCCTCCGCCGCCCAGCATGCCGGCCAGGCTGCCCATGAGCCCCCCACCGCCGGCCGGTTTTCCGGACAGGCCGGCCAGGCTCCTCAAAGTGTCATCGTTCCCTCCTGACAAGGAGCGCCGCAGCCTGTCGCCGGACGACTTGCTCAACCCGGACTGCATCATCGTCCCCAGAAGATCGTTGATGTTCATCATGTCACCTCCTTCGGGGCCTGGCGCCCCCCGTTAATCAAACAACGGCCTGTTTGCTGGCCGATCGGACCTCAGCCCCGGTCGACGTGAAATCCGAAATCCAATTTAACCCGGTTTTCGAATGCAGGAGAGGGCGATGGGACTTAGGAAAAAATGACATCGTTTTCGCGGAATGCAAGCGCAAAAAGCGGAAGGCACCCAGCGCGTCTGAAATCCGGCGGGTCGCCGCTGGGTTCCGAACCGGTCCTATGAGCTGAATAGACCGCCGGGGACGGCGCGCTGGCGCGTTCACCCCTGTCGGGGCGAAGGATAGTCAGCGGCCGTCTTCAGTTGGCGAGCGGCTAATTCGAAATTTTATGGGGAGATGCGCACACCAACGGTAACCTGTACTTGTTTTGACGCTTACGTATCGAGACAGGTTTTAAATGCAAGAAGATATGATCGAAAGTTGTGTTTAGGAAGATAGGTGGTGTATCCACCGGTTGATTGTTTCCGAGGCAATTAACCGGCCGTAAAAATCTTTCATCCGGCTGTTCAATACCCCCAATTTCACCATGGCTTCAAACTTCTCAGCGATGACGCTCTCGCGGCTATAGCAAAGTAGTCTCGGGACGGAAGAATCCAGCATGGTCGGAAAATCGATTCTCCCGGTCCAGGATAAACAACGTCGCTGAAACCGATATCAATCTGCATAGCGACTCTGGCCGAGTCCAGAATTCCACGGAACCGTATTCTGATTCCTTTGTAATCCGCGTCCTCGGTGATCCTTTCAGATTGGACCGAATCGGGGTCGAATCGTAGGCCATCGGGTTCCACATCCACAGCTATAATATCTCTGATCTGGGCAACGAGGCTGGCTTCATCATTGCTCGTTCTTCCCAGCATGTCGATATCCATGGTCGGACGAAACACCTGTAACGCCATGCCCTTAACATCAATGCGCCCTTGAGAATAAATCGGTCGGCATGGGCCTATTTGGAAAGCCGATACAGAAATCGTTCCATGGCGTAATATTGAAGCAACTCGTTAAACGGCGGTACAGTTCATCAACAGTGTTGCCATGTTGCTTTTTGGTTTTCTGCCCCTTGTTAAAAAACTCGGCAGCGCCTTCGGTCAACTCCCGTTTCCAGTTAGTGATCATGGTAGGATGGACTTCATATTTGGCGGCAAGCTCGGCGGTGCTCTCCTCGTTTCTCAGAGCGGCCAGCGCCACTTTTGCCTTGAATTCCGGACTGTACTGTTTTCGTTTCTTGATCATGAAAGCTCCTTTCAGGATGATGACTCAGAGCTTAGCACATTGTCCAGTTTTTGGGGACCACCGCAGCTCGATTTTACCAAGATGATCGACACGTTCAATGACAGGGGCGTGTGCTTTGTTTCGGTCACCCAGCAGATCAGCACAACGGATTCCACCGGGCGCATGATGCTCAATATCTTAATGACGTTTGCCCAGTACGAGCGTGAGGTTATCGCCGAGCGAATTCGCGACAAGGTTGCGGCCGCCAAACGGCGCGGCAAATACTGCGGCGGGGTGGCGATCCTGGGATACGATGTGGACCGTGAAATCAATAAGCTCATCGTCAACCGCGAGGAGGCAAAAACTGTCCAGTACATTTTTCGGCGCTTCATTCAGCTTGGCTCCGCCAAAAAATGGGCCAGGAGCTCAATTCTCAAGGGTATCGGACCAAGGCCTGGACCACTAAAAAGGGCAAAGAGCGCAAAGGGGCCGAATGGAACACCGGGCACGTCTACCGATTGCTGAACAATTGAATGTACATTGGAGAGATCGTCCATAAAACTGAGAGTTATCCTGGAGAGCAAGAGGCCATCATCGAGCGTGAGACCTGGGACAAGGTCCAAACCATCCTGGCCGATAACAAACCGATCAAAGTCGCACTGTCCAGGACAAAGATAATAGCGCCACTTAAAGGGGTTATCCGTTGCGGGCACTGCGATTGTTCCATGGGGCCGACCTACGCCCGCAAAAACGACCGGCAATACACCTACTATATCTGCGAAAAGGACACCAAGCGAACGGTAAGCAGCTGCCCGCTCAAACGCGTGCCGGCAGGTGATATCGAGCAGGCTGTCGTCGAGCAGTTAAGCGCCGTATCCAGAACCCCAACCCTCGTGGCCAAGACTTACTTTGCCGCCCGGGAAATAGAAAGCACGGAAAAGCAACGATTGATCAAGCAGAAGGTCCAGATAGAAGAGGAGCTGGCTCAGACCCGCCGGCAGGCCCTCGACTTGATGAAACCTCAAAACGATCATCCGAAAAAGGATGCAATGCTTGCAACTATCAATCGCCAAGCGGTGGATCTGTCACGGCAATTGACCCATGTTGACTTACGATGCAAGGCCTACCAAAGCGTAAATATTACTGAACAGGATGTCTCCGAAGCATTTTCGAACGTGGAGACCTTCTGGCAGGATCTGTTCCCCGTGGAGCGTAACCGGCTGATCCGGCTGCTGGTGGAAAAAGTCGAGCTCCGCGAGACGGGGATCGACATGGAGCTTCGGACCAACGGCTTGACCACTCTGATCGCCGACCTTGCCGGTCTGGCCTGCGAGGTGAATCAACGGAGGGCGAATCAATGAAGACAAGGCCGACCATCACCGTTGCCAGCAACGGCAACCTGCAGGTTCATATACCCATGATCATCCGGCGGATGCGGGGAAGAAAACAGGTTATCGCACCCCAAGCCCTGGATGGGGAAATTCCCGAAGCTGCCGAGCCGGTCCAGGCGGCGGTCATCCAGGCGCTGGCGCGGGCCTTCTCCTGGGCGCAAATTCTTGAGAACGGGCAGGTCAAATCAGTCAGTGAGCTGGCTCGCACCCTGGAAGTCGACGGATCCTATTGAGCCGAATTCTGAACTGAGCACTCTGGCGCCGGATATCGTGGAGGCTATCATCAACGGGGAGGAGCCCGATGGGCTTTCGTTGGCCAGATTGACCCGGTCCTTTCCCGAAGAATGGAGCGAGCAGAGGATCATGTTTGGATGTGAGGAAACCAGGGCGTATTCTTTGCTTTTATTGACAGTAATCTGGAATTTCAGTTTGTCTGAAAAGTTGTAGATAATCGACCTGATCACAACTTTCGGTGCAACACCGGGGGCTTCCAGCGAGGCAATTCGGATAATACAAAGCGCTCCTTATTTTATTGCATAAACAAAGTTGAACATCGGAGATACCGTTCTGTTGCGGCTATCATTTGTGAAGAATTTGTCCTTGCACGCCGCCGCTGAAACGCAATAGACTTGGCGGAAGCCGCATTGCTTGAAAAACGCTTCATCATTCCCGGCCTGAATACCAAATTTCAGGGAGGTACCTTCGTTTTCCACGAATTGGCGTAATACAATAGCCTCTTTCAATGGAGAAGTGCCCTCCACAACAGTCGTATCGAAATAGTCGGCAACGATTGCGCTTTCCGGCCCCGAATCTTTGGTGATAAAGGCAAGCAGGTTTTCAACTGCCGGAGGCGGAATATACATCAGCAAGCCTTCGACAATGAAAAGCGTTTTCAGGCCCTTATTATAGCCGCATTCTGATAGTTTATCGCTAAGGGATTCCTTGCCAAATACTATAGGAACATAACATATATGATTTGGTAGCATCCCAAATATACTTTTTACTTTTTCTGCTTTGACAGCCTGGGTATCAGGATGGTCTACCTCGAATACTTTCAGGTTCTCTTTTACACCTGGAAGGCGATATGATCTTGTGTCATAACCGGCACCGATGATAACCACTTGTTTAAGTCCATTCGCCATAAGCTCGAGCAAACATTCATCGATGAATTTAATTCGGGCAACAATGGCACCATTGACTCCAGGCATCATTTGCTCGTATTTCTGCAACTCTGCTTTTACACGGTTCGAGTCCTGGAATAACTCCCTTATTTCATCTGGGAAAAAATATTCTGCGTAGGGATCTTGAAATACACGCTCATTCTCGGGAAGATGAGTTTCATTCGCGCGTAATCCTGCTATTTGCAATGCCATTTTGCGTGGATCGATCTCAGCCATAAGTTCCTCCTTATTTAGACTGTTTATAGGTTTTTGAACGAAACCTTCTCATAAATCCATCGTATATGGCCTTGCTCCCGTTAAGCATCATATCAATTATTTTTGCCTCATCCCAGATTTCCAAAGTCGGATTGCTCACTTGAAATGCAAGACCATGAGCAAACAGCCACCTTGTAACTTGAATCTCCTTAACCTGTTCGGCGGATAATCCTCGGAAAGGAGTGTAATCTGCAAGTGAATCGGTTATCGTTTCCCAAATGAGATCACCGTACTTTCTGAAATATTGGATATGCTTGTCATCATTAATGCCCTTGAATAAATTTTTTTCCTCGTTAGCAAAAATGACATAACCAATTCCATGATCCATCCAGGGTTCTCCCGTTCTTTGCCGCGTCATGAATTCATGGAGCAGGATAACCGCTTTTTTCACTATCTCTTCTTCTAATTGTTCTATTGAATAGAAAAAGGAATAGATCGGCCTGGAAGATGATCCTAGTTCATCCGCAATCGCCCTGGCTGTAAATGCACTCCACCCATGTCGGCGCACTATTCTGAATCCGGTATCGATAAGTTCATCTTTTGTATGTTTAAACTTGGGTGCCATAGCCTACCGAGTGAAGAAGGTTATTATACAACATGTGTTGCACAACATGAGTTGCATGTCAATATTAAAAAACAAAGCCAGCTAAAGGTAGTCTCGTTATGCACCCATTTGTTCGTGGGTCGTGATTACATACCAGTATCATGGGTATGTAAAATTGCAGATAACTCTTACGCTGTGCGTACAGGCCGATATATTGGTCCGGTGGGAAATCCGGGTTGGATTCCAATTCTTTCTCGATCGGTGCAAGATGAGTTCGAAAAAGTTTGAAAAGCAGGTCCGATTCCAACACCGGACGCAGAGTTAACACAACCATCAAAAATGGTGATTTCCCCTAATCCCTTGATAAGCAAGGATATAGCTTTCCGGACGCGTTTCGGGCCAGGTCCGAATAGAACGGAGAATCAGGGGGCAAACAGAGAATGAAAGGTCGAAAAACTTAGAAAATGGGGTGAACGGAGAACGGTCATAAAAATATCAAAACCGCTAAATCCCCTTGAATACACGGCAAAAAAAATCCCGCCCTCCTTGTGAATAGATCTGGAGAAGCGGGTTGTTGATTGAATATTGGTGGAGGCGGCGGGAGTTGAATCAAGCTCCTTACGAAAACCGCCAGAGAGCGATACCTCAGGCTTTTCCTTTAATTTCAGCTCGATATCATCGGCTTGTATGCTATGCAATAGCTGCAATACCTTCAAGGAATGCAACCATTCTGAAACGAAATGGCCCCAAAATGGCCCCATCTGAGGTCAGCCACTCTGGACCTCCACAGGCACTTTGCAGTGCATCCTCACACTCCTACTCCAGTCGGTCGGGATAGATCCAATGCTCTGCAGCGTCCATATACGGATTAACATCTCATTGCAGACTTGTGCACCCACAAAATAGGTCGAGCTTTGCAGTGGCCTCATCTTTTCCCTTCGTCATCTCCCCCTCCCAACGTAGCCGTTAAACGCCATGGGCTCAATCGGTGAGCGCCATCCCCATTTTGCAATCGGACGGTTTACTAAATATCAGTAATCAAGATGCATCGAGTCGTGCAAGGCGGCTCTGCGAGGTGTATGGTGCCAATTTGAAATGTGCCATGCGTCTTGCTGCAGTCTGGCGGGCAACTTTGAGCAGGTCAGCCACCTGTTGAATACTCAAAGACTGCTCTGCGGCCAGTGCATACAGACGCTCTTCGAAGCTCTCAAGTGCCTCATGCAAATTCACCGGAAGGGTTGGCAGTTGCGTGCTCTGAGATGAGGATGGCGAACTGTCTATGCCTTGCAGCGCCTGACATCGTTTTTTAATCCAATCGGGATCATGGCTGGCACCCCCGGATTCAAATATTTTACGAATGAAGTGGTGGCATTCCCGCAGATTGCCTGGCCACGGATATCCGTTCAACTCCTTTGCAATTTGTCTGGCGACCTTGCTGTTAAAGGTATTTTGCACATACAGGGTTAAAAACAGGTCCACCTCAGTCCTTTGGCCATGTAAACCACGCGCATCGGTTGTCGGAATACCGAGAATTTCCTTTTTGGCAACATGATCTGCCAGGGTTTCAAACACGTCGCGGGGATTGTCGTGTCCGGAAAGAATGTCTCGTAACGGAGGCACCTCAATGATTTCATCCGCCACCCGAAAAAACAGATCCTTGCGGAATTCCTTAGAATTTTGAAGCTCCTTGCGAGGGCGATTGGTTGCCGCAATCAGGTGAAAATGTGACTCTTGTTCAGCCACTGCACCCAGCTGCCGATACTTACCGGTCTCTATAACCCTGAGCAACTTGGCCTGCACCGTTGCTGACGCCTCCCCGACCTCGTCGATAAACAACACACCCCCATCCGCGTTGGCCAGCAATCCATGACGTTCTTTTTCTGCCCCGGTAAAAGCGCCTTTCTCATGACCGAAAAGTGCGGCATCAAGCAGTTGATCCGGCAAGTCGGCGGCGCTGACCGCAACCATTTTTTTGGCGCCAAAAGCCTTTTCCAGGCTCAAGGCGAGCACTTGGGCAATGGCCGTCTTTCCGCAGCCGGTCTCTCCGAGGATCAAAATGCGCCGGGGTCTGCGCGTAGGTTGTGGCGGCACCAGAATGGACAAATATAGATCTCCTCCAAAGACCGCCTGGACCATCTGGTAAAAGATGTCGTCTCCATAAATCTGCGGTATCGACCACTTTTTCAATCCGGAAAGAAAATAGAGTAAACCTTCGATTATTTTATCTAAATTTCCAGCCGGAATCTCATACTGTTTTCCGAACTGCCTGGCTTTGCACTTGACGATCCCTTTGCGTTCGGACTCTGAGGCGGCCTTTTCAAAACTCTCGACGATTTCATCCGCGATAAGGATATTACATACATCAAGTGTGGGGATGGGTTTGATGGCATTCATGCTTGCCTCACGCTAAATGTTACAGACTGATGGTTCAGGTTATTACATATAACATTTAACACGATTCAACTAAAAATTCAAGTATTTGAAATTTAATATAATTTAACACCATCGTAGTTGGCATGTATTTAGCTTAAGGGTAAGCCAGACCATGAACCTTATAGAATAACGGGAAAGGAGGTGAATACGATGAAAAGCAAGATCACAGATGCCAACGCAAATTTGATTGCACTGCTAAAAAATAGTGCCATCCCCCCAGAGCAACTGAAGCCAATCTATGATCGACACGGCGTCGATATAGAGGAAGGTGCGCAAGTGCTCGTCAAAGAGATCTGCCTGGATGGATCCAACACCTTGGCCTCGATCCTCAGAGGCCGCAAAGGGGTTGCCTACGACGCGGTGGTCCGGGACGTTGCCCAAAAACTCGAAGTACCCTGCGATGAAAACGAAAGTGAAACCAGCCTTGAATTAAAGATCCTGGAAAAGCTCATCAGTCGGTTCCTTGAAAAGGCCACGCCGAAACAACGCGCCGACATCGAAGCTGTCTTAATAGAAGGCTCTTCAGTCGATGGAAAGTCGATAGGCGCGGGCGCGATGGCCGATGGGGACCTAATAGGCCTGGTCAACCAACTGGGGGCAAAAGCCACAGCCGATATGGTCAATAAGATCGTGACCATGATCATTACCGGTCAGGCCGTACGCCAATCCATCAAGCAATCTTTAAGCTTGGCAGGCTTTGCCGTATCATTGCTCAACACAGCTTTGGTCGGTTGGACCCTGATTGAGCTTGCCGGTCCGGCGTTCCGCAAGACCTTGCCAACCGTGGTCGAGATCGCCCGCTTGCGCCTTGAATACGGGCAGGCGGACTATGAAAATCTTTGTGAATAAATGGCAACAGGCGGTTTAGAAAAGGATTGAACTACTCGCATAGAAAGGAACTAGAAAAACCAGAAACTGAAAACATGAGGACCTGCAGATTTTGAGACTGATATTGTGAAACTACTTGAATACAGGAGATTAAAATGAAAAACGAACATGCAAATAAAAATGATGTAATTGACCTGATAAACCAACTTCCCGAAGAGCTCCATGCCGCATCCGACAAGATCAAGTATGAAATCGCCCCTCTGTTGCTTAAATTTAACCGATCGGTAAGATTGGGCCTTATGAGCCGCATCCGACACCGCACCAATGCCTCGTCGATCCGCGAAGTACAGCAAATCATCGACAGCGGCATTAAGGAAATCGATAATTTTGTTTCAGACGCCATTAAAACAGCTCTTGAGGGGCAACATGACACCTCCCTAAGAATCGCCGCTGACCTAATAGAGCGCGATCCGTTGCTTTTCAGAAAAATGATCGATGATGTAAATTTACTGGGGGTTTCGGGAGAACGCCGAACCATAGGCCTTACCCATCTGACCATCGATTCCAGGTTGCTGCCAATGACAGGAGGAAAACCCCATACACTGTCCTTAAAAATCTCTGGGAAAGCGGGTTCGGGTAAATCTTTTATTCTGTCGGCATGTTTGAAGCTTCATCCCCCCAATGCCATCCATTTGATTATAAACGGCAGTAAAAAAAGCCTTTATACCATTGAAGGAGGATTGGAACACAAGGTGCTTGTTCTGGTAGAGGGCTATGCTCTTGAGTTAAAAGGAAAAAAAGATAGTGAATTTGCACTGGCACTTCGATCGCTCGTATCCGAAGGGGTGTTGTACTATGACAGGGCAGATGGATCTGGAGTTACAAGGCATATGGAATCAAGGGGGCCCACCTCCTTTGTCACAACTACCACCCGCCAAAAGCTTGAGGTTCAGGTCGATGATCGAACGATTACGACCAATACGGATACCTCGCCAGAGCAAACCAGAGTGATCTTGGAGCAAATGGCAAGGTCTGCGATGAGAAATAAAAGTGCGGTGGATTCGAAGATTGAACAGGTTTGGCAGTATTACCGGGAAAATCTGGATTCAAAGGAGGTGGTTATTCCATACGCGGGTGATATCGTGGATTTTATCGGTTTAAATGAACTGCCGGATGAGGCAAGGCGGGCCTATGGAAGGGTCCTGAGTGCCATAATGATAGTGACACTGTTGTATCAGAAACAAAGAAATGTAGACGGGCAGGGGCGGCTTATAGCGGACTATGCGGATTATGCGATCGTTCACCAGCTTATGCATAAAGACTTCTCTGAAAGGATTGGGGACCCAAATAACCTCACCGATAAAAAGATAAAAACAATCCAGGCAGCGGGGAGAATCACACCTGGGGAACTGGCCAGGAGGGTAAACGTAACCGGACCTGTAATATCCAATTGGCATCCCCAGCTTATTGAAAAAGGTTTTCTGCGCTGGTGCGATAACAAGGGGCGCAGTTTTGCCGATCAAGCAGCCTTGGATATTGCAAAACACAAAGGGCAGGCCTATCTATGTGTAGCAGGTGGTAAAAGCCTTCCAACCCCGTTTGACCTTACCGGTGACCCAAGGTGGGATGTCGGTGGTGAATTGCAAGACCTTTATGACTTGCACCTGGATGAACGGTACGACCCTAATTGCACCGACGCCGATGACGGTATTGACCCGCTTTTTCAACAAGGAACCGGACCAGGAGTAGATAACTAATAATTATAACTAAAAAAAATAGAGGTATTAGCCTGTTAATGGAAAAACGATGCAACAAAAGCGATAATAGAACCCGCTGACAGTGTCGAATGTCACTTGCAGTCGTTTTTCGGATCCCGAGCTTATGACAACCACTATAGATTACAAAACGCTATAGCCTTGAATGGAGCATGCTGAGAAACTCAGCAACTTCAGCTCCATATCTTATTGTGACCAGCAGGGGTTATTGAAATTAATGCAGTGCCTTCCGCGTTTTCTCCAACGCTCCCTCCGTCTCTTCGATCATCCCACTGAGTTGATGGGTTGATCGAATCACAACGTCCTTCATTTCTTCAATCAATACATGTGTTGTAAGCAGGGCCTGCCTCAAGCCTTTGGGAAACGACCTATCTTAGCACACGCGATACGGACCACCCTTATAGCCAGGCTTTTTGGCATGCGGCTTTGTGTAAGGAACATTCGGGCATCGGCCATTCGAACTCCGTTTTAAGCCGTGATCTCTAATAAGGCAAAGCCACCGTTTGGGTGTTATTTGATCCGAAGCTAATAGCTATAAATGATTTATACTTAAAAATATCAGATAGATGAATTGGGTGTTAGCCTATTAACCCTGTTTCGCGTGTGGGGAATGCAGAGATGATTGTCAGGCCTCTTCCGACCCATCGCTGCCAAAGGCGCAGCCACCCAGAGGATGATTTCGGAGGCATTTAATATTTCAAGGCCTGCCGTGTCCAATTGGTTGACCCCGCTGCTTGAGCAGGGAGTGCTGGTCTGGTGCGATGTCAATGGCAGACCATTTGCCAATGAGCGTACTAAACAAAAAGCAAAGCACTCAGGGTCAGCGTTTATAAAAGTAACAAACCATCGGATACTACCTACCCCATTTGAGATTTCTGGAGACCCCAGCTGGGTCGAAGGTGGTAACCTGTTTAAACTTTATGATTTACACCTCGACGACGATGATTACCTGATTTTTCAGGAAGATACCTTAGGTGTTAACCTTTTAACCGAAAATCACGATGATACGAATACAATAACAATACCGCCCGGACATGCCTTGGAACAGTGCGTGTAGGTTCTGGTTGCCGCATTCTTGCTAACAAGCACCCCCCCGATCGTTTGGCACTGACTGCCTGGCGGTCGAGGGGTGCATCCATCACCCGCATTGCTGGCAGGCACCATTGCAATAAAATTGGCATCCGAAGGTGCTGAATATACCATTCACTGCTTGACCGTGAATGGTTGTGCCCATCATAACGATTGCAACAGGGACGAAGACCTCTTCCCAGCTGGGTCGAAGGTGGTAACCTGTTTAAACTTTATGATTTACACCTCGACGACGATGATTACCTGATTTTTCAGGAAGATACCTTAGGTGTTAACCTTTTAACCGAAAATCACGATGATACGAATACAATAACAATACCGCCCGGACATGCCTTGGAACAGTGCGCGTAGGTTCTGGTTGTCGCATTCTTGCTAACAAGCACCCCTCGATCGTTTGGCACTGACTGCCTGGCGGTCGAGGGGGTGCATCCATCACCCGCAATGCTGGCAGGCACCATTTATGCGGCCGGTGTGAAGGCCAGGTGTTCTTTGGAAAAGGATTGGCGGACGCAGAACAGGTGCTGTCTTGGGGGGTGGGTTCACCATATTGATATTTGGACTTCTCCCATGAGCCCTTTTGCCCAGCGGTGATTTTTTTTCATCCGGCTGCGTTTGGCCTATAATTAAAAACAAGCACCGCCTGCTGTTGACGTTTCTAAGCCGTCTGTGCGGCGGTAAACATATCCAGAGATGAAAATTCAAATCTGATCAAAACCTTATCAATCCTTGACAATAGAACCCCGTATAAGGTTGTGCCGGCAGGTCTTCCCAAGGAGCATCGCTTCTTAAAATCCATAATATGCCTTCGAAGACCTCGTGCGGATCGCGAGCTCGACGGCCCCGAAAACTTTCGGTGGTATTGCCGAAAGTATTATGGGCTCTATCCGTTTTTCACTGTTCGGTTGTGATTTACATCTTTATTTTTATTGAATAATCAGGAAGTTATGTCTGGATTTTTTACACTAATTTCAACTTTTTTTGAGATGACTTGTAATAAACCATTTCTTATAATGAAACACTTCCGCTATCTTCCCGGATTCCCCGAAACGGCCGATTAGGGTAAAAACCACCATATCCCATGCGGGAAGAAAGCCAGGCCCCCTCCTGTTTAAGTGATTCGATTATCTGCCTGATCTTTTCAGGTTCATTCTCTTCAGATTTTAGGGAGATGTTGGCAGCTGCAACGACTTGGCCCTCATAATTGAAAATAGGCACAGCCAACGAATAAAGTCCCAAGACGCCTTCTTGATCCGCGATAGAATAGCCTCGATCGCGAACAAGTTCAACTTCGGCCGCCAGACTTCTGGCATCGGTTATGGTGAAGCGAGTCAAAGGCTCGAACCGGATACGGTCAAGTTTTTCTGCCAATTCTTCATCGGGAAGCGCAGCTAACAAAACTTTTCCTGAGGCTGTGCAATATACTGGGAGTCTTGACCCTTCCCGTAGACCGAAACTGAAAAACCCCTGAATTTCGTTTCTGAATACAAAAATTACGTCCAAGTCATCCAAAACCGCTATGTTTACAGTCTGTTTGATCTTCAGCGAGAATTCCCGAAGATGGGTTGCACCAACTTGCCGAAGTTCTAATCCATTTAAATAACTAAACCCTATGGTCAGAATACGTGGCTCAAGGTAAAACTCCTTCCGCCTGTTTCGTCCCAGATAGCCCAGGGTCATTAATGTGTCGGTTAACCTCTGAACGGCTGTTTTGTTAAACCCTGTTGCCTCGGAAATTTCCTGCAGAGTCAATCTGGTCTGATTAGCTGAAAAAACCTCCAAGACGCGGATGCCTCGTGCCAAAGCATCTATAAAATGTTTCGGTTGTCGTTTTTGCATTTATAACCTTGCTGGATGTCTAAAATAATGGTGTCATCAAAGCATCTTAATTACTATTTTATTATGTTTGTATATAGACGAATGCCGCTTTTTAGTTCAAACCTTAACTGAATGGCCCCTTTTCCGCCGGGTTTCACCTGTAAATAAATAAAAAATGGTGGTAAACCCTAAACATATAGCGCAAAAACGAAAAACGTCGATGAATGCGGCATTCCCTAAAGAGTCTTCAGGATGTAGGTAGTGCATCATGTTACCTAAGCCCTGCAAAAATACAGCAACACCAATCATCGTGAAAAAATTAATACCCGTCATTGCGGCACCTGCATCTTCAGGTGCCATCCGCTCCTTAATATGTGCATACATGATGCCTCCATTACTGGCGGAAAAACCAAAAGCAAAAAAAAGGACGCTCAGCCCAGTCATTCCTGTTCCAGGGGACAATCTCGTCAAAAGCAAGAGAATAGCCCCCATCATGATCAATCCTGTAATTATCACGCCTTTTCTGTTATTGAAAACAGTATCGGACAGCCAACCAGATACTGGGCTCCCAATAACCATTCCAATGCTCGTCAACAAAAGCAGATTACCCGCAGCTACTGCAGGCACGCCGATCGCATGCATCAGGAATGGGCCAGCCCACAGGGACTGAACGGCTGCGAATATGCCGTATCGAAAAAAGGTGCCCATGGAAATAATCCAGTAATCCTTCTCTTTGAGTAAGCGGAGAAGGCTATTTGCAATTTCACTGAGATGCGTAGATGCGGCTTCGGGAACGGCATGACCCATCGAAGAGCTTGGACGATCCCTGGCAATCACGTAAAAAAGAAATGCAAGCAGCAAATTAATGGCGCCGATGACCAAAAATGAATTGCGCCATCCCACCATTTGGGAAATCAGCACCAACGGTGTCGCAGCAATCAGGTTCCCGAGGGTGCCTATTGAGACTACCACAGCAGATAAAGTCGCAAAATGCCTGGGATCAAACCAAAGAGTAATAATCTTCAAGGTCCCCATCAGATTGCAAGCCATGCCCACTCCCATTAATATCCTGCCTAAAACTAAAGTCGGTACGGAGGAACCCAAGGCAAACACTATCGCACCGATGACAGCAACCATGGAAAGCGCCGACATGGAAATGCGAGGGCCGATGCCATCCAGATACATGCTGATGGGGATCTGCATAATGGCGAAGGCGTAAAAAAATGCAGCTGATATCAGGCTTAACTGCCGGGTATCAATGGCAAGTTCCTGGATCAAAGAAGGGGAAATAACCGCCACCGAGGCCCGATAAAACTGAGAAAGTAAAAACATCAGGCAGGCAAGTATAAAAATCAACCACCGTTTGACGCTGTCCGGCATTGTTTCAAGAGTCGCTGGTATTGAAGTAATCTTCTCCTCCACTCAGGCTATCGCTACATAATCACAACTGCAACAATCGGTGTCCCCAACAGCGAATGGGAACACCGATTGCAGTACAATTTAATTATCTATTGGCTTTGCGATAGCCCAGCTGATCCTGGGAAATTATGGTCTTGCAGATGTTGGCCGAGCCTTCCACCATCACATAGGTCGGGATATCGCGATAGTAACGGGCGATCGGGTATTCGGAAGAGTAGCCATAGGCGCCCATGATACGCAAGGCGTAGTTGGCACACTTCATGGCCGCTTCACCGGCAAAGTATTTGGCCTGGGCCACTTCCATGCCGTTGCCCAGGAAACCGTCGTCTTTTTGCAGCGAGGCCCTGTAGACCAGCAGGCGGGCCGCTTCCACATCGCAAACCATCTGGGCGATCAGGTCCTGGTTCATCTGGAACTTGCCAATCTGCTGACCGAACTGTTTGCGCTCGTTGCAATATTTGGTGGCGATATCCAGACACGCCTGGGCACACCCCACCGCACCGGCCGCGGCCGACAGGCGGGTGTTGTTCAGCGATCCGAAAACGATCTTGGCCCCGTCCCCCACTTCGCCCAGCAGGTTCTCGCGCGGTACGCGGGTGTTGTCGAAAAAGATTTCGCCGGTCGGCGAGGAGTACGATCCCATTTTGTCCAGATCGGTGGTTTTGATGCCATTGAAGTTTTTCAGTTCGACAATAAAGGCGGAAAGGCCCTTGCCGCCCTTGGCTTTGTCCGTGAAGCAGTAGCAGATCACCACATCGGCCTGGTTGGCGTTGGAGATCCAGGTTTTAGAGCCATTGATGACAAAGTGGTCATCCTTCTCCTCGGCCAGGGTTTCGATGGACATGATGTCCGAGCCGGCGTTGGGTTCGGTAATGGCAAAACCACCCAGGTACTCGCCCTTGCACAGTTTGCTGACATACTTTTGTTTGGCCGCCTCGGTGCCATACTTGTAAATGGGAAAGGCACACCCGATGGCCGACAGGTTGTACTGCACGCGCAATGAACTGGAAACCCGCGCAATCTCTTCTGTGATGATCGAGGTGGCCAACCAGCCCATGTCCTCTCCACCGTACTCTTCGGGAATCACGGCCCCGAAGAACCCCAGGTCGCCCATGGGCCTGATGACCTCTTCGACCGGCAGATAGTGATTGGCATCCCACTCGTCCACAAAGGGTGCAATTTTCTTTTTCGCAAAATCCTGGACCGCTTTGCGGAGCATCTCGTGTTCTTTAGATAATTTGAAATCCATACTGTGTTCCCTCTCCCGAAACCGGCTTTGCCGGAGATTGAAGTGAAAATGTAAAGTTAAACCAAAGTATACGGTCATTCAATCGAACGCTGGCACCATCGTGAGTCTGCTCTATTTGCGCTCCAATACCGCAGCGATGCCCAGTCCACCGCCACCGCAAATGCACTCCAGGGCCAGGCGGGTGATGATCGAGGTGGCCAACCAGCCCATGTCCTCTCCACCGTACTCTTCGGGAATCACGGCCCCGAAGAACCCCAGGTCGCCCATGGGCCTGATGACCTCTTCGACCGGCAGATAGTGATTGGCATCCCACTCGTCCACAAAGGGTGCAATTTTCTTTTTCGCAAAATCCTGGACCGCTTTGCGGAGCATCTCGTGTTCTTTAGATAATTTGAAATCCATACTGTGTTCCCTCTCCCGAAACCGGCTTTGCCGGAGATTGAAGTGAAAATGTAAAGTTAAACCAAAGTATACGGTCATTCAATCGAACGCTGGCACCATCGTGAGTCTGCTCTATTTGCGCTCCAATACCGCAGCGATGCCCAGTCCACCGCCACCGCAAATGCACTCCAGGGCCAGGCGCGTATTGCGTCGCCGCATCTCGTGCAGCAAGGAAACCAGCACGCGCGTGCCGGTGCAAGCGATCGGATGCCCCAGTGAAATGCCCGAACCGTTGACGTTGACCTTGGCGTAATCGGCAGGACCGACGCCCATCTCTTTCAAGTCGGCCAGAACCTGCGCAGCGAACGCTTCCTGTACTTCGATCAGCTCCATCTCGGCGATGCTCCTGCCCGCCATGGTCAAGGCCTTGTTCACAGCGGTCGCTACCGTACGATAGGTGTGACGCGGGTCGTCGCCGGCCACGGCGCAGGATTTAAATGAGGCCAGCGGTTCGATGCCCAGTTCCCTGGCTTTTTCAGCGGAGGTGACCACCACGGCGGCGGCGCCGTCGTTTTCGGTGGAAGAGTTGCCGGCCGTGCAGACCCCTTTGAGCACCGGCTTGAGCTTGGCGAGCTTTTCGATGGTTGTGTCGCCGCGCGGATTTTCATCGCGCGTCACCATGATCGGATCGCCCTTGGCCTGGGGCACCGGCACCGGCACCATCTCGTCATCGAACTTGCCTGCCTCGATGGCGGCCACGGCCTTGCGATGACTTTCCAGCGCCCACTGATCGCACGCCTCGCGCGAGATCTCCTCAACCTGAGCCGCAGTTTCGGCCCACGACATCATGGCCGGCAGAATGCCATAGCGCTGTTCCGGTTGCGACATCACCCGCGCGCGCTGGATACGGTCATAAAAACGCAGGCCCCAAATGCCCAGATCGCCATGACCGCGCGGCATGCCTTTGGCGCCACCCACGCCCCACTTAATGTCGCCGGGCAGATAAAACTCGGCGTGACTCATGCTTTCCGCACCACCGGCCACCATGATGTCGGCCTGTCCGGACTGAATCAGGGCAGCGGCCATGCGCACGGTATGCAAACCGGTGCAGCAGCGCTGATCGATGGTGATGCCGGGAATCGTTTCCGGCCAACCGGCCGTAAGCAGCCCCATACGCGCGATATTGACGTATTCGCCGTTCTGGTAGGCCTGACCGAAGATCACTTCATTCACATCCGAGGGGGCGATGCCGGCTTTCTCGACCGCGGCATTCATCACGAGAGCCGCCAGATCGTAGGCTTCGACCGTTTTGAGCGCACCCATGTATTTGCCTACAGGTGTTCTCACGCCACTGATAATGACCACTTCTTTCATGCGATTTCCTTTTAAAGATTTCAAGATAAGGTTTAAACGGCAAGTTAGGAACACTCCGCGCGTTTGGGATCCAATGTGTCCGACAGCGCCGTACAATATAGGTGGCCCGGCGTTCATGCTGTGGAGGAATCGATTTGAAACTATAAGCAAAGCATTGTTGTGCTTTGATACCCGTTTCAGTCTATTGAGTAATTGAGGTCACAGGCATTGGTCCCAAGATTAACCGTTGTGGGTCCACATCCTGACGCAGAACAGTGAGCTCAGTATCGGAAGGGGGCAATGACTCTCTCGCCCGTGAAATATCTAAGTGAAATCCGGTTTCTGCAGCGACTTTCTCCGGATTTGTAATTGGGTAGTACTCGTCAAGGTACATTTTTTTTGTCTGTTCATCAAATTTCATCACACCAAGGTTAGTGACCACAGCAATCGGACCGCCGCGTTTAAACCCTGCTCGCCGTCTGGCGTCCCCACCTGTCAGCCATCCCGGGCTGCTTAAATAGTCCAGCTTTTCTACAAAACGTCGACGCTGGTGTTGCATAAAAATAATTACGCCGTATGCCATACTGGCCGCATCACAAGCCCCTCCGGATCCAGGAAAGCGTTGTTGTGGATTTTCGTAAGTTCCCATAAGTGTCGAATTGAGATTTCCGTAGCAATCGATCTGTGCTGCGCCTAAAAAAGCGATCGTTCTGAATTTGGGATGACACAGTAGGCTCAATGCGTCCGCAAGGCTGGTATTTACTGAAGTGCGTACCATAACACGTGGATCAGCAACGGCTAAGGGCAACTCATCCAAACTTGGATCAATACCACCGGTTTCAAAAAAAACGGTAGCCTCAGGAGCATGAATACGCTTGGAAACCGTCGCTGCCAACATGCTTAATCCGGTTCCGGCAAATAAGATATCGCCATTATGAACAAGACGACCTGCGCTCAGGGCCATAATTTCAGTTGCAGTATAGCTTTCCATCTCATGTTTCCTATCGTCTATCTAGCCCAGGTGCGTACCCTAAGGCTGAGTTTGCCCGAATTTTCAGAAGATCCCGAATGCCCACCTTTTCCAGATAATCTTCCTGGCTGTGAAAAGGATATACCCATTCATCAAGATATCTTTTGAAGCTATCATCCTCTGGAGCCATTTTTTTAAATAGATTCAAATGCATGGGATCATAGTCGTAGAATTTATGGCATGCTGTTGGATGAGCCCCGAAAGGCGCCGGAATGACGGCATCTATCATAAAATGAGGCAGACTATTCTGATCTGGTTCCTCCCGAATGAAATCCATGGGCACAATCTCTTCACATGTCACAATTACAGTTTTTGCGGCCTTGGCTTGCTCGATATCGGCAAAAGTGAGCCCGCAAATGCGACATGTTCCATCATCGCCTACATATTGTGCATGGATTAGAGCGACATCAGGTTTAAGCGGTGGCAAAACCACCACTTGACCGCCATTCGGGTCAAGCGGGTCATCCATTATTTTAAGCTTATGCGAAGGAACATTCCCTTTCCCACGACTTTCCGGAGAGAAACCGGACAATCGAACGATATCCGATTCTATTCCGGATTTGGTGGCCACAAATGGCAAACCCATAGCACCGGCCATGAAACGCAGGACCATATGGTAATTGGAATAATCTTCTACTTCGATCTTCTTTTCAAGAAAAGCCTTCTTGAAACGGTTTCCGGTGGGTGCAAATCGGGCTACGCCGCCATACGCAAGCTCGACACGCTGAACGCACCCCGCACCGATGAGCAATTCCAAACTCTGGCCCTGGGAATGGACAACCATGTAAAGGTTTTTCTTTTCTTGTCGGATAATTTCTCGAACTATCAGCATCGGATTTCGGTTGACGGTAAATCCTCCTAAAGCTATCTGATCACCATCTTTGATATATTTCCGTACCGCATCCGCCGCCGTCATAATGTTTAATGTCATTGGTGTTCCTTTTCGAAAGAAATCCGTCTAACGATCTGCAATGCAGATTTCTATGTGCTCAATATTCGCTGTAGCCGGAAAATGCCTATGTCTAACAATTTCGACCGATATTGTTTCAGCCTTTTACAACTGCTGCAGTGCGACGTTCGCTTCTTCGGAGAACCCCGATAAGCAATAGTGCACATGAAGCAACGATCAGCCCAATTATATCCGTTTTTCCTTCCGGATAGACGATTAACAAACCGGAAATCAGAAGAAATGCTCTATGGATCGCAGTAAGTTGGCCGAATTTGAAAAACCATCCTTCCAAAGCACTTGCCATTAAAAGGGTGCCGATGATGCTTGTGATAACAGCCTGAAGGATGTCCGGTAACGTGCCATGGAAAATGAGTGCAGGGTTCATGACAAAAATAAACGGAAGAATAAATAGTAGGATTCCCATTTTCATCGTCGTGACCGCAGTTGCCATGGGGCTGGTTCCTGAAATTGCCGAAGCCGAAATGGCCGCTAATGCAACGGGCGGTGTAATATAGGATAGATTTCCGCAGAACATGACGAATAAGTGTGCAGCCATTGGGTCAAAACCAATATTGACAAGTGCCGGAACTAGCACCACAGCCAAAAAAACATAGCAGGCCGTAACTGTCATTCCAATACCTAAGACAAAGCTAGTAGCTGCACCCAAAAGAAGAAGAAGAAAGCGATTGTCACCAGCCAACAAAAGAAGCTCTCTTGAAAAAGAATTCGCAACACCAGTGGCAGAAAATGAACCGATAATCAATCCAATACCAGCAAGTATGGCGGTTAACTGCCCAAGAACTTTAGCGCTTTCATATAAGAAATTAATAAATTTGGTTTTGTTTAATCTGGTTTTTTTCCGAATCATTGCACAGGCAAAAAGGAAAATTATGGTATAAAATGGGGCCAGCGCAGTAATTCGGTAAACAAGCAGGAGGACTATCATCAATATGATTGCCCCAAGAAAAAACCATCCTTCTTTGATGACATCTACAAACTTGGGCAGATCTGCTTTTTGAAATCCTTGAATGTTCATTTTGGCTGCATGAAAGTCGATCTGAAGAAAAACCATGAAGAAATACAGAAAAGCGGGGAAAATCGCAGCTCCCATCACCGCCGAATAGGGCACATTCAGAAACGAGGCGACCAGAAATCCGGCCGCACCCATGATCGGCGGTGTTATGGTTCCACCAGTTGATGCACATGCCTCAACCGACGCTGCATACTTGGGCTCATAGCCAGTTTTAACCATGGAAGGAATGGTGAGCGTGCCGGTTGTGACGATATTCGATACAACGCTGCCGCTTAAACTAGCCATGAAGGCACTTGAAATAACCGCCACCTTGGCACTGCCTCCTCGGCTGGTACCCAGAAGTGAGAGCGCAAAGTCCATGAAAAATTTACCACCTCCAGATGCTACGATTGCAGCACCGAAGATGATGTATCCTATGATCTCATCTCCGACTACCCGGGTAGCGATCCCGATTATGCTTTCGACACCCATGGCATGATAACACGAGGTTTGAAGTAATGTAAAAGGCGTCCCCCATAGCATACCGCCTAAGTATTGCCCGAAAACAGGATAAAAGGAAAATACCAGGCAAATAACGAAAAGAATGGTTCCTGAGGTTCTCCTTACCCCTTCCAATGCCAAGGCCCATAATACAAAACTCAAGGCCATCGCGAAAGGAGGGGCGGCATATTCCCAGCCGCCGGTCAAAATCTTATAGGAATTTGCTGCAAAATAAATATTCACAGCTACGCATACAATATAAATACCCCAGTCATACCAGGGCAAATGATGGATGTCCTTTTTCCTGGCAGGATAAACCAGGAATGACACAGAAAGAAACGTGGCCAAAATGTAGTAATAATAGCCAGAGGCAATGGGCATGAACCCTGCTATGCCGAGTTGGAAAAGCTGGTTGATAGAAATCAGGATACCGAGCGCCGCGGTTACAACGACCACGACATAGGCAACTCCCTGCATCCGTTTTTCCGTCCTGACTTCTACTGTTTTCAAAGCCATGTTCTTTCTTTCTATAATCAAAAATGGTCGATATTATATTTATCGCAGATTTTATCATCGAAGGTGTAAGCGAATTGATGTCTTTACACCTTGCTCACTTACCGAAAAATATTTTAATTCATTCTGCTTTGGTTACTTGCAATGTTCAATTTGAAACCTTATTGAATTCGTCCAGCTTTTTCATCCAAATCAGCCTGAATTCGTCCTCGCTTTGTTTTTGCGCCTTAGACACGGCAACCGATTCATTCCATAATTTTTTGAGCTTTTGGAGGGTATCGATTCTTTCATCATTCCATGCCTGATTTTCTTCGGTCCACAAACCTTTTTTCTTCAGATAATCGATGGCCCCTGGATGAAACGGAACATCAATTGGCGTATTCCCGGAAAGTTTTATCTCCCATGCAGGCATGCTGGATGCCGCATTCTTATACAGCGGAAAGGTTTCTTCTATTGCCTGAATGAGGTTGGAGACAAATTCGGGGTCTTCATCCGCTCTCACTGTGACAATTGGATATCGATAGCCTAGTAACCACAGTGGTTCATCTTTATTAACCCCTGCGCCCACAGTTTCTTGATAGGGAAAGGCAAATGGCACGTATTTTTTCAATCGTGCCCATCCTTCTTTGTTGTTCGGATCCAACTGAGGGTAATACACACCTTTCGACGAGCTTTCCAGTTCGTATAGAATACTGGCGGTAGTGGACCCATCAGCCGCATCGACATTCCCCTGGATTAGAGCCTTCAGAGAATCAGCGTAACTGGGGAACTCCACTTTTTGAACATCGTCCCATGTCAGCGAAGCAAACGCCATCATGGCGGTCATTTTAACATTTAAAGATGGATTTCCCACAACCCAGGAAACTTTCTTACCTTTAAGATCCGCAACTTCCTTGATACCGCTGGTTTTGGTGGTAATCAAAGGAAAAGATGTCGGTGCACCGACAACCGCACGTAGGTCCTGAGGACCCCAAGTATAGGTGGCAAAATCATAGCTTCCTTCGGAAGAAAAGAAAGCTTCATTTGCTAAAAATGCCACACGGGCCCTTTTCGAGATCAATGGCATCATTCTGCCAATCGAGGTCCCGGAAGGGATTAACCGGACACGAATGTTATATTTCTTCAAAAATGCGTTGGCAACTGCCGAGGCCTGGACATACCCTGTTGACCCAACGTCATAACAACTCCAGACCATAGTCTCAGGTAATTTCACCTCCGATGCTAAAGACGGTAGACAAGCAGCAAACAGCACAAACAAGGTTAAAAAAGCAGATTTGCAGTATCTCATGTTTCTCCTCCTTAATTTTATTTCGTTAATATATCTTTAGTCATTTGAACATTCAAAAATAGCGAGGCCCGGTATTGAAGTGGCTTTTGTTTTTATGGAGCACTCCTTCCCGTAAAGGGTAAAGCATGAAAGAATTTATCGACTAGAAACAAGTATTGTCTCTTGTCCATTTCGAGGAACCAGCAGGGAGACAAACAGTTCATGCGTACATTTGTTGTACAAAAAGTAAGTATTGTCTTTGGTGGGGAAAAACTGCTTCAATCGTTGATGACATGTGCTATCACTTGAATTGCGATCAGTTACATATCCCCCAAACACTAAATTTGAAACCAAGGACAAGGTCGAAGAATCTGTTGTAGGGACGCCCCATACTCCTTTCGATAGGACACTGTTGATTCTTAGATAACGACTATCGTTACTTGATAACGAAACACAGTTTAAAGACACATATTTCTTTCAAAAGAATAAGTCAAACTTTTTTTTAAGTACAATTTCTAGTCTGGTATGGATTAAAAAGTTTGAATTATATTCATGATCAGAGCGCCGTTACATCCGCGTTCTATCTCAAAACGAGATGCAGATATGCTTATTGTGCCAGCGGCGGCGACCAAAATGTCCCGATCCGGCGGATTAATAATGTCATAGATGGGTTGGGTGTTGTGGGAACCGGTAACAGGCTGCTCCGGCAAAGGGATGGCCAATGACGTTACAGGTAAGACCGACGCCGATATTTTGTCCAAATCCGCCTTCCACTGTGAATTCAGCAGATTTGCGGAATACAGCTCTATCGCCGACCATCATACAATGGCTTGCCGAGAGCAGTCCGTCTTTTTGGAGCTTTGGGCTATTCAAGGCAAAGATACGTGTGTCCATACAGTGCGATCCCCTATAATATTATATATGATGACAAACTTGATGGAATCGTGGGATTGGATTGATTTCAAACTACGATCAAAATGAATTGATGGACCTGGTACGCAACTGGAAATCTAATGGGTGTCCCTTTCGGATAAAAATGTAATTTCGCCGCAACAGCAAGGCATTGATGTGCCGACAAAAACGCTTATTGCATGAGCTTATACTATTAGCTATTAGCTTGACCCCTCCTGTGCACAATAAAAACAAAATTCACTCCAAGTACAGGAATACAGATGAACAAGCTGGAACTGATCCGGACGCTGGCGGAACAAATCGGCATCACAAATGCGGAATCCAGAAAAGTGGGCAACCTGTTCTTCGATAGCATTGCCAATGCACTATCAAACGGCGGCCGCGTGGAAGTGCGCGGGCTTAGCTCTTTCAAAGTCAAGGACTATGAAAGTTACAACGGCCGGAATCCTAAAACCGGCGAGGCGGTCACCGTCAAACCGAAAAAGCTGCCTTTCTTTAAAGCCGGCAGGGATTTGAAAAACAGAGTGGATCTACACTCTGGAAAATTCACTTGACAGGTCATCCAAAAGGTTGCGACCTTAACCGGTGCCAAATCGTCACAACACGCAAAGGAGCCTTAGATGTCCCCAATTGGATGGATTCGATCCGCACTGTTCGTCCCTGGCAATCGACCGGACAGGATCGATAAAGCCATAAAAACAAAAGCCGACGTGGTGATCATCGATTTGGAAGACGCTGTACCGCTTTCAGAAAAAGTGGCGGCCCGCAAGGCTGTGGCTGAGAAGCTGGGATCTATCAGCAATCACAAGGTGATTGTTCGAACCAATGGAGTTAGCACGCCCTTTTTCAGCGACGATCTTAAGGCAGTGCTGGTTCGCGGAATCAAAGGCTTGGTAATTCCCAAGGTAAACGATGAAGCTTCTATGTCCCATCTGCACGAGCAGATGTGTGCGATCGAATTGCATCGGTCGATACCAACGGTACCCGTTATCATCATGGTTGAATCCGCCAAGGCCGTGCTCAACATTCATCGGATTGCCTGTTTTCGTCCAAGCCCTGCACGCCTGCATTCCTTTGCTTTTGGCGCAGCTGACTACACAAATGATCTTGGGGTGTCCATCACCTTAGATGGGCGTGAGCTGATCTATCCCCGATCTCGCCTCGCGATAGCCAGCCGCTCTGCCGAATTGCCCCGGCCACTGGACACTCCTTACATGGAAAACTTAAAAGACATGCAGGCGCTGGAAAACGATGCCTTGCGGGCCAAGCAGCTGGGTTTTGGGGGCAAACTTTGCATTCATCCCAACCAGATCGAGATCATAAACCGCATCTTCAGCCCAAGCGCCGAGGAACTTCAACAAGCGCAAAACATCGTTGATGTTTTTGAAGAAGCCCAGAAAAAAGGAATCGGTGTGATCCAGGTCGACGGAAAGTTCATCGACAAGCCCGTCGTCGAGCGTGCAAAACAGATCCTGGCGTCCGGGCGGCCTTCTGCCTCTTTGTAGATATCCTTCAAACAACGCCTCATCGCTAATATCCGCCTTCGCCTCTTGCGGCTTCTTAAGCGACGTTTCGGATTGACTAAAAGGCCTCTGTGACCGATCTGAACACGGGGCGCTATAAAAGCCTGCACTTACACGAGCAGTCATCAGCGAAGCACACGACGGCTATCATCACGAGTTGTGAAATTTGTATAGCATGACTCGCCTTGGGCTGGTGATAGCAAGATCCATCAAACCCCTCGACCACCCTCCTTATGAAATAAGGTCGTCACGAAAAGGGTCCCAATCGAATCCGACCAATCAGATCGACTGGGACCTTTTTTCACCGCCACGTTTATTGGTTCGCAAGCATGTGATGAGTTTCATCCAGCCGGTCTTCAACTTGTTTATTTTTTTATGGTGTCATGTGTCGATCGGATCAATGTGTCTGCCATAGCCTCAAAAATTGCGGAATAATTTGGGGATAAGCGAATGGGTCGACGGCATCGCGGAATACGTCGGAAATTATCGCTGAAAGCGATAGTCGCATCACAGCAACGCATCTATCCTCAATGGTCACCCCACTGCTCTGAGTGGATCCTTTCTGGCTCACCATTGATTTATCCTTGGACTTCTCCCATGAGCCCTTTCGCCCAGCGGTGAATTTTCTCATCCGGCTGCGTTTGGCCTAGAATCGAAAACAAGCACCGCCTGACCAAATCAGGATCACCACCCGAAGCCCTCAAAACCTGGGCCTTTAAAAACAAACCTTCAGGTTCTTCCGGGACATTTTCAAGATATTCATCTACTAAGACCAAAGCCTCCGTGTACATCCCCTTTGTTTTCAGATAGCGCGCACGTGTAATGTTGCCGCTGAACTGGTCTGCTGTGTTGTGTTGCCGAGAACCGGAATACAAAATACCTGCGACCGCGCCCACCTTTTCACTGAACCAGTCAACCAACGCTGCTACCACTGCACAGCAAACAAGGGCAATCGATAAGATTGCCGGGAGTCCATACTCTATGACCATTGTCAGTGCAGCGCTGAGTAAAAAAGCTGGTGCGACAAGATACGAGAAGGCTCGAAGGAAAGTCATGCAAGGTCCCCTTAAAAGATCAATTCGTCATCAGTATCTTCATTGCGCTGTTCAGGACAATCAGCAGCCCAGCTCCATATTTCATCGGATGTTTCAGATGCATCAACATCAGCATAGTTTTGGAGGGGTAATATAACGGTCTCCTTTTCAGGGCCTGTCCCTTTATCCGAAAAAATGCATCTTAGTATATACAATGCCGCCAATCCTACAAGTATTTCAATCATGTCGAACCTCTGGGTAAGCATATCGGACGCATTCGTGCATGTTAATCGACCTCAATGGTTCTTAACCTCTTCCTTCTGAAAGTACGCAAATAATCGGCAATTGGCAGTGTGCCGGTCTTTTTTATTTGGTTCCTGATTTTACGATCAAGCCGGGGATCTTCGTTTGGGAAATGTTTCAAAAATTCGGATAAAAAAGGTGGCATTCTCTTTTCAACCCTGAAATTCAATTCCAATCTCTCAATTGATCCGGTCCGATTAAAAAAAAGGACCATTATACCGTAATTGGTATTAATAATTAAAAAACCGAGATCATCGAAGATGTCGGTACCTTTATGATTTTCCATCGTAACATTAACAGGTGCGCGGTAGGGCAAGTCGTCGAAAATCTCTGTGGAGATGATGCTGTAGCTGGACAGATGTTCAAACCAAAACGACGCTTTGGTTATTGCAGCAGTGGGGGCCAACTTTTCAAACCACGGGGTTTCCGTGGTTTCGAATAACTGGTTAAGTTCAGCTATTTCATTTTTGGAAGCCTTTACGAGAAGAGATGATAGAAAATGCCTGAAATCCGGGATATCGGTCAAAGAGAGCATCAGAATTCCTCCAACTTGAGTTATTGGTCATTTGAACTGACAGTAACATAGGGCTGTGACAGATACGGTCACAGGGAAATAGAAAATTGATAGTTTTTTAACTATGGAATAACTCGGCGTAGTCCTATCAAAATGGAAAGAAGCCCCTGGCAATTACTATACAAAGCAGAAATACCTCAAGCTGCAGGTCCCAGGAGGTACGTTCTGACCTGCTATACCAGCTGGAATCTTTTAAGTTGAGCCAGATAGCGGGTCCCAAAATCGTGAGGGGAGGGTGTTCCGGGCCCGAATTGTAGCAATCCAATTTTATAAAATTCGGAGGTCTATTTAAGAATACTTTTTTGAGGTAGGCACATGACGCTGAGCCTCAGGCAGGGCCACCCACTGGCCTTTCTCCTAACAACGGAATCTGGCCCGATCAGTTGCTGTGTTTTGGCCTGGGCCTGGCTGAATATTGAACCATTGGAGGTCACCCCAGCCGCGGGCCAGGCGGGTTACTTTGATTTTGGGTCCATGGTGAATTCCTATTCCGACCGTTTATTCTTTGCAGGTGACATCGTCCAACGCCGTTGCAAAACCTCGGACTTGAATTCGAAAAACAATGCCCGGACGGATGCCTCGTACGCCCGGATATTGGCCTCGGTTGTTTTCGAGGCCCCGTCAACTGTGCCTTCGAGCTGGAAGAGCCGCTGTTCAACATCTGATAACCTATTAACCAATGCTTTGACATCGTTACGAATTTCATCGATCTGAGGTTTCATCGCTTCGCGGATCGATGCGTAGAATGTTTCTTTAGTTAAAGTTTCTACCCAGCTCATGATAAATCCTTTAATTTTTAACTCTCAGCAACGGGCATGTTTTAAATCCACAAACAGGATGATAATCATCTTGTTTTCGTGAACAACCATACACAGCAAGTTGTCAATCATGTGAGCGCCAGACTGGCAAAATAATTCTACATCACGTTACGCCATCTTCTTAATATCTCCATCTATTTAACCCAATATTTATTAGCTTTTGATTGATTGGCAATCAAAAGGCCCTAATAACCCAGCTTTACTTGTGCGACGCATGCGGCACTGGAAAATCGCATCGGCTCATTGATGTTGGGGTAGAAATCTTTTTAACTTTTTACTGGCGATGCCACTTAATGGCTATCCTGTGAGGACTTTATGAACTTTTTAAAATGTTTGTTGCCGCAATCCGCTTATCACAAAGCCGCAGAGCAGTTACTTAAAACTATCCAGGAAAACACTGAGAAAGCTCGCATTGAGTATCGAAGATTTACAAATACCCATGACCTTATGACCAGCACCCTCAATGAGGCTGGCAGTTTTATCTGGCGCAAGGATCAGGCGGGCAGGTATCTGCTTGCAAACCGCGCAATGTGCCACAGCCTTCTGGACAGGGATTCACTTGATGTCTTGGGCAAAACCGACGAGGAGATCCTGGCGGGATACTCAGGTGATGACCAAAATTACAGTTCATTTTTGGAAACTATGTCGATCGCTGACCGTCAAACCCTACGAACACGGAAACGTTCGACGTTTTTAGAATTGGGGAAAGTGCATGGATATCCGCCAATGTTAATTCACTCGGTAAGAACCCCGGTGTATGATCAGGATTATCAACTTCATGGCATTATAGGGGTGGGCAGTGTGATCGCCGACTGCTGTGACGATTTACATGCCATGGCGCGCACCATGTTCGGTACCGATAAGATCATCGAACTCCACCCAAATATCATCATTGTACAATAGGTTCTCATATAGGTCCCTTTCGATCCAAATCGATCGATTGGGACCTCGTGAACACGGCCAAAAAAACTGATAGTCGCCATATTATGGTGATGGGTGTCGCCATGGCTTCGAGCATTGCGGCTTTCACGGGGGACAACGCCTCATTCCGAAGGAAAAACAAAGATGGTCCGATGGTTTTCAGCATATGCTGACCATTCATCGACATAGGCTGAGATGATGGCGATCCATATCTGACAGATATCCTGTCAGTAGTACTAATGGTTTTGCTTTCATGGGGGGCTCTCCTTATTATTAGACGAGCAATTTGCCCACTATGTTCATCAGTTTCAAGCCGGCTGGGGTAAGTGTGGTCACAAACTGGCGCACGTTGTAGGGATCAGGACCGGCAGCCACCAGGCCCAACCCGTTGTCCTTCCAGGTTCCGTTGGGAGCCTGCACCATGTGCTGACCCAGGCGCTTAATTGTGCGAGCCACTGAGGTCACGGTCACCCCCAGGTTCTTGGACAGGTCAGCGTAGGACACCGGGTCAGGATGTGCTGACGCGAGGTGCGCCAGGATAAGGAGCTCTGTGAGGTTGATGCTCCCTTCGAGTGCTCCACGCACAATTTCAACTGCTGAGATAACTCTCCCAAAGCCTTCCATAATGCCTCCTTGTTATAAATTTTAATTCAAAAACGTCCCCTGCCTCTTTTTCGATACGAATCAGCATGTGAACAGCTCCTGTTTTTGTTTGGGCTACACTCAAAGTAATGCCCCCAGGGTCAATCTTGAATTCGATCTGCTGATAATCGGCAATACGATAGGCTGGCGATAGCTCGACCGGCATGACCTTATTCATGGCATAGCTTCTTTTCCTGTCGGCAATCACCGCACATTTCATCGCCATTGAAGCTGGTCATTTGTGCCTTATCGACATCCTCAAGGCAAACTGGACACGTCACTCGTCTCGTATCCTCCATCTCTCCGCAGTAGACACAACGACGAGCTGTGGCTGGACTTTTCCCAATTCCGATATATTTATGCTTGGTGCACGGCACGAATACCGACACCCTCCCCCTCACCCTGCGACTCTTTGTCATCCTTCTCCCCCTATCTTATGGATGCGCTGGTTATAGTATGATCTTCCACCAATGCTGGTTATAGACCAACGCCATGTTGAAGCAGTTCCTTGCCCGATCTATCGTCAGAACCATTGTGTAGTCTCCGATTGGCGCCTTACTTTTGTCTCGAGGAGTGGCGTTACATCAGTATCATTCGATATGAAGACTAATCCGTCCACAAATGCAATGATGCCGACCTCAATAGCAACATCAGCGAGAATATGAATCGGTTGAAAACCCGGCGAGTAAGACAAAATTACTTTTGTAGAGGCTTTTTAGGAAGGGCATACCGGCATTTACAAGTTATGCCGGAGGTTGCCTTGGGCCGATAGGTTGGTGAGCCTTCACAATTAGCAATTAAAATGAGAACCGCATCCGGCATCAAAACTATCATAACAATCCTCTGCCTTGTTTGAACCAATGAGAATTTAAGTTCTGCATGCGCAAAGCGTATTTTGCAACAATCGCTCTGAACAACATATGTATCGGTCCCACAAAGAAAAAGGATTAGTTATAGTTTTCAGAATCTCAGACTGATGGATACGATATCCGCACCATATTTACCCCGAAATACAAACCAGCCGATAATTTTGAAGTGCTTTCGAGGCTGAATGAAATATGGACCTGACACTGAACGCCAATACTTTTTGGATGGCCAGCATACGTTTGCGATCAATGGCGATAAAATCACGCCTGGAATTGACGTTCCAATTCTGAAGTGTGTCTTGCCTCGTTGTCGGTATCGGCAATGTTCAGTCGGTTTCCATGCTTGGTATGTACAAATGGGATGGTGGCCAAAACTCAAATTGCAGCTCCCAAGATCATTGCCGAGCTGCCCCAGGTTTTTAAAATGTTGGACCTGAGATGACCAGGCAAAGAGACCGGTTCAAGTTGTCGCTGGAAAGTCCTGTTGCCAATCCATCCGGCACCATCGAAAGCTTTAACAGGCAGTTTGCATTGAAGGAACCAGAACGGCAGGAGTTGAATGGGCGTGGCCCACAGGAAGCAGGGGATACGATGTTCCATGTGGTCAATACCTATACTCGAGCGGCAGCGATGGAGGGATTGGCTGCGGAATCAAGTTACAGGTTGCAGTTGCAGAAGGTTGGCGGGAACATATTGGCAATGTTGAAATAGGGGAAGGGGCCGGGATTGAATCTGGTGGTGATTGATGGATCGATCCCGGTCCTTTTTTTTGGAATGGTGGCGTAACCGCTTATCACTATTTGAGTGATACAAAATTTTTAGTACGATGCGGTTTAATATAATAATAGGGGTGTGAGAAATGTCATTAAGCCAACAGCCCCGATCACGAAAGACGGACAAGAACTCACGATCAAGGCGAATGGTCGGTCCCTCACTTGCTCAAAGGCAGACCGAGTGTGTTTCGTAAAACCACATCCTCCATCATAGAAGAAGCGCCCTTTTGCTGGGGCTGATTCCGCCATTGAACAGGATTTTGACTGAGGATGGTTTGTACCGCATGCGGGTTAGTTCAACTTAATTCATTTATACTTCCCCAGTCCCAGGCAGCATGTTGCTCTGCTCCTCTACCACTGGTACAACAGGTGGCAACTCCGGAAAGGTGATTTCAGTGAGCATTGTTTCATCGCTACACCAACCGCAATCATTGTCTGTGCCGATCTTGCGCAACGTTTCCTGTCGAGTGGCCAAAGCATGCATTTCCGTGACCTCATCGGACTTGGAATCAATGGCAAAAAGCAGCAATGGGAATATTGCAATCCCTACGATTACAATCATGACATTGGCCGCGATCTTGCCATTGCGATGGTCAATGCGTTCTTGAATCTGCGTTTTGCAAGCTAAAGCTTCTTGGTACAAAAGGTCGCAGTCTTTTTTCTCATCCCCATACTGATAAGGAGGGACAGGTCGAGCAGGCGTTCCTGCGCAAGCTGATAGGAACGCAACTATGCTGACTATGGCAATGATTTTTTTCATCTGAGATCAATCTCCTTTTGCGGGGAACAGGTTGGATGCAATAAGCCGAACAAGAGTGGAGCGCCGAGTATTAAGTGAGATTCATTCTGTATAGATCACTCCGATGATGTACTCAAGAACAATAATGCCCTTATATCCAGCAAAATTCTTATATGACATCCTGGGCTTGAAGAACTGGAAACTCCTGCCCTTTGTGTGATTTGATGCTTTGCCACACTTCCTCAACCGATAGTCTTGTTTTGCTCAGAATTTTATCACCTGACTTTCCGGTTCCCATAATTGCACTCCACGTTTATGCTTTTCTCAGCTCGATGCTGAGGTCATATTCGTATAGGTCGATACCATCGATCTCATCGGCAGCCATTTTCAGGTCCGGACTGATGCTCTTTGCGATAATGATCCCGCGGACTCGGCTTCCATTGGCCAATTCTTTCCGGACCCAAGCTCGGTATCTGAGTAGCTGGCCAATTGTTCGATCGTAACCCCTTGAGACTTTCAATTCGATAACAACATAATTTCTTTCTCTATCCACCGCCAGGATATCAAGTCTCCTACCGCCACATTCAAATTCGACCCCGGTGATCGTATCGTCTTCTTCGTCCCTATATAGCTTAAGCCCGGGTTCGATGATGTGCAGGTGGTCCTTGAGATAGTCACGAAGGTGGCTCTCGTATGCAAACTCGGAAGTCCCATTTTCTTCAGGCGATACCTTCACCTCAGGTGGGGGATCATCAAGTGTATAGATCGGTTTTGGATCCGTTTCAGGATTATAGAGTCTCAGCGATTTGTCGGGTAGTTGAAAGAGGTAGTCGTTTTTTGGAGTTGCACTGTAATGGACCCTGGTACGATGATTTGTAGTGAATTTGACAATGTGGCACCAGATAGTGTTGCTCTTAATTTTTGGATAGTTTTCCCTGAACCAACGGATAATTGTGTCTTTATCAGTGGCCTCACCTGCCTTGAGATTTTCCTTCAGATACTCCGCCATCAACTGGCTGGTACTCTTGTCGTAAATCGGCATCCTTATTCTCCAGTAGTCTGATCCTTGGTCTGGCTGAGTATCATAATATCAATCCCTGAACTCCTCGAAAAACTTCTCATCTATTTCATAGGTCTTGATAGGCTTAAGCCCAATCTCCAAGTGTTCAAACATATCGATCATCTTTTCGCCATCTACGAGCTCTATTGGTGGTACACCATCACGTCTTGCCTCTTTTTTCGCGTCAAAGGAGAATTGCCCGGTGGTCATGATTATGCCTTTGTCCGCCCTGCCCAGCATGGCACCTCTGAAGTCACGCACATGTGTTGGGGCAACTGTCCCTTGGTACCTTTTGCATTGGAACAAAACATTGAAACTGACGAAGGGGTTAACTTGCAAAATGCCGACTCCATCTATCCCACCATCACCAGACTTTCCGGTGACCGTCACCTGTTCAAATCCAGATTCTCGCAACAACCTCTGACATAGCCGCTCAAAACCAGATGGTGGTAAGGCCCTCAGGATTCCGAGCAGTGCTTCCCTATAACCACCTTCTCCTATCAAATCGTCTTCATTGGTTTCCTTCATTTCTGGATCATCAACAAAAGCCGTTCTCTTTTTTTGACGGTGTTGTTTGTTCCATTCTTTTCGGCAATCATATAAATTCAGAAGGTCAAGGTCACTGAAGCTGGCCTTCATCCCCTTTTCAGTTAGTGTCCAAACACCTCTTTCAGAAGAATCAATGTGATCTGTTTTTGCGAGAAGGAGCCGAGCCCATTGGATTTGATTTTTTACTCTTGATGGGCCGCTTTTGATTTTGATTTCGAGTTCTTCTTCGGAGATACCCAGTTTTTCGATTACCAAATCAACTACTTCACCAGCTCGGCCAGAACCACCTAAGTCTCTCAAAACTTCAAGAATTGGGTTGAGGTACCTGAAATGCTGTGGGATTCTCATGTCGTTCATCACAGTCTCCTGATTATCTCATTCACTGATTTCTATCTGGCTCAGTTTTGCCCACCCGGGAACTCCCATTTATTTGCGAGTTTGTCGCCGGCTGGTCGTTTGGCGATGAACAGCCTGCCTTTGTTCACCATGATTGCAGCTGTGACTTTGATCAGATCTATTGTCATAATTGGCTACATCTACAGGTATCGTGCGGTCAAATATCGTACATACTCATGATGATCTGGTCCCAATTGATCCGCCAGGGTAACAATCAGCTCCTGATATGTGAGCGAGTGGAACTTTATTCCGTCCTGTTTGGCAATTTCGGAAAACTCCGCAACCTCATCCCGATGCCGTTTGCCCTGCCCGCCCAATACATCATACCAAAGATAGAGGAGGCGAAATCCATTCTTCCCGACTTTTCGCTTTAATCCAAGGATATGTTTGACGAGTTGGGCGGGATGCAAGTGCATAAAGCCATGATCTTCAGGGGAAATCCCTTCCGCAAAAGAATGTAAATGAGGAATGTCCCTCCAGATTTCGTCATTCTCCAGATATTTGGATTTCAATCCCCCATGATGGTGAGTGCTGTATGCTTCAGAAAACTTACTTTCAATGGCAAAGACTTTGATTTTTGAATCAGGTTTATTATGGATAACAATATCAATATTAGGATGAAATCCAAGGGAATGATTGATCGGATATTTTTCTTCAAATTTAATGTCAAGGCAAGTACCCGATCCACGTCGGCACAAACCACATGCTCCTGCAATTGTAGAAACTTCTGATTTACCCTTCCAGTATTGAAATACGTTAACACCTAATGCAGAAGATGAATGCAAGGCTTGTATCTTACCGGGCAGATAGGAGGAACCAAGTTCGCCTCCATCACCTCCGGCAAATGAATCGAAGACTTCAGGAAGAAGGGGTTGGAACAAGTTCTGGTCAAGTGTTTTTAAATACAATGGCCGACCACGATCAATTTTACTGCCAATGAGATCCAAACCTTTATTTCTCGCCCATCCGATTTGCTTTGATACTATATACCGGAATCCATCCATCTCATTTCCTGTTATCAATGTTTAGACGATGCAATCTAATTTCAAGCCATTCTTTTGCAGTCATATCAGGGTCTTTCTTGGGGACCCCATCATCGCCATAGCTGTATCTCCTGCCAGCATCATCCAGTGCAACAATGGGTAACCCATCTTCAACAATTCGGACTTTCTTTTCCAAATCGTAATATCCCATTTGGCCGAGAACATCTCTCATTTCCTTGATATAACCATCAAACACCCTTACTTCTGTAGGCCATGCTTTGTACCTTGCGCGAAATCCATCAATGGCAGCGCATAATCTGATCCAGTTTTTACCTTCACCGTTTGGCATTGCATTTCCCTTACATCTTTAGGCACATGCTCCAGCCAAATTCGAATAGGCATCGTATACATGCATAATGGTCATGTCGCACTTGTCATGCTTCAATAAACCGAATCCTCATGACTCACTGATTACATTTCGAAACGATAGCTGGGCACCGCCTCCTTAACCTGCCCCCGATACCATTCCTCGGCGATGCTCCGGCGCTTGTGCTCATCTGTCCCGGGTCGAACCCGCATGATGATCCGGTTTTGCAAGAGTTCGATACCCGGCGGCTGATCTTTTTCCTCCACTACCAACAGGTAGCGTTTGCCCCAAACATAGTGACTCTCTCGCTCAAGGTACTCTCGGGGTGTTGCGCGTTCTTGGGCCTGCATTTTCTTTTGCTGGCTTTTGATCCAGCTGAGCTTTGATATGGCAAAGACGCGGATGGTTTCAAAGTTCATGTGCAGTGGGGCAGAAATGCTCACCCTTCCGGCCGGAGGATGCACACTGAGATGGATGTTTTTGATATCTTTGAGGACAACATCCACCTCGATGTCGCCCAGTGTTGGAGTGGCCTGTGAGTGCATTTTTATATAATAGCGGAAGCCAGTAAATGTCACTAAATGTTTATTGGTGAGCACGCCCCTTGGTAGTCCCTTAACATGATCACCTATTGTTTTCGAGAAGCATTCCAATTTTATCGTAATTATACTGACGCACGTAAACCATGGGCGTATAACCCGCTTTATTACGGATATCTGGGTTTGCCCCATGCAATAGCAACAGCTGCACCATTTTTTCATTGCCCTTGTATATGTGAGGAGTTTTTTATTACCTCCAAATTTCTTTAAGATTTCAATAGAAAAGATGCGTATCTTATGTCACTCCTTTTTATTATCCGCTTTTTCGCTCCTCTCGCTTATCTTTCCCTTGTCCCCTCTTGCTTCGTTTTCATCTCCCTCTCCACTGGCACGCCCAAATTTTAGAAGTGGTTCTCAATTTGTTCGCCCTGTCAGTATATTGAGTCGCTGCGGATTCCATTTTACCCGTTAGGGGGACAACTAAAATTTTACCCAGGTTACAATCGAATTTGACCCATCCAGGTTAACGAGGCCTATATTCTGTGAGGGTGCTCTCGGAGCAGAGTTTCCTCTTCTCTCACGTTAACAGCAATTTTCTTTGGTCTAATCATGCTTTACCAGAGTTGTTGACTAATCCGGATCGCTCTACCTGCGATTATCACCTTATAGTATAGGCCAAACGGATTAGATTAAAAAATTAAAAATTCACATATTTTAACCAAACTACTTAAAAACCCACTTTATAGCCCCCAATATATAGTAGTTCTTCATATGAGCAAAAGACCAGGACAATCAGCTAACAGGCTTTTTAAAGCCTTATTCAATAAGAAAAGCCATAAAAAAGAAAATAGGGTTTGTCCCAAGAAATTTACTTAACTTTTTACTGTTCCAAGTACATTATGTATATAATGGGATACTGATTGGGAAACCCGATCAACCCCTTCATGCCCTTGAGCAGGGAAACCCTGCGACATAAAGCATCGATCTAAGGCTGGGAAACTCAGCCGCATTAATCAGAAAGTAGGCAGGTTCAGTAGTCGTTGCTCGTGGCCAATTTCGGCCGATTATGTTTTTTCTTAGAACAGGAGATTATAAAAAAATGTGTGATTTTACAATGTTAGATAGGAAAGTGTATGACCGGTTTGTTAAACTTGGAGAGGTCATCGAGATCCGAGCTTTGGACTGTTATGGTTATTCCGATGCTTGGGAAGGATATGCTAAGGGTATCGTCAGTGGGTACTTTGACGACCATAACCTCTTTTCGCGTGGATTTTTACGCCTTATTAAAGAAGATTCTCGATCAGGAAACCTACAAATCTACCAGACTTTGCAGGTTATAGATGAAAGTTTGATAGGACGAGCCTTTAACAAGCTAATTCCCGCAAAGGCTACCACCAATGACAAGGACGTAAAAGCATACCGATGGTTGCCAATAGATCTGGATCCGGTGAGAAAATCAGGCATTTCCTCTTCCGATGATGAAATAGAGAAAGCCAGACTCCTTTCAGAAAATATATACACCTTTCTTAAAAGAGAAAACTGGCCCGCACCAATCAGGGCGATGAGTGGCAATGGATATCATTTGCTTTATCCACTTGATGATCTCCCGGCTCAAGATAAGGGTGTTCAAGATATGATCAAGAAAAAGCTCGGGGATTTGTCGAACATGTTTTCCAATGAACATGTTCATCTGGATACCTCTCTTTACAACCCGGCGCGCATTATTAAGCTCTATGGCACTATGGCACGCAAAGGCAACCATGTTCCCGCGGGAGCAAATCGAGTGGGTCGACCGCACCGAAAATCCTACATTTACGATTTGGGAGAATAATGCAATGGTTGGCGGCTTAACCCTTAATGATCTTGATGCTTTTTCAAGTGGCACTAGCCAGAACGATAAAGCGCCAAAGGCCGATATAAAAACTCTGGAAGTTGCTTCTTTACCCCCAAAAGTTAAAAAAGGTCAGGGATCCTTCCGGCCTAAATCAGCACTCAACTTCGATTTCGAAGCATTTTTTAAAGATAATGACATCATCTACAACATCAAGCATGTCGATTATGGTGTAATGTATCGCCTGGACAAGTGCTTGTATGACTCCTCGCATGGAAATAACGACGCGGGGTTTATACTGAACACTGACACGGGACAGGCGGTATACAAATGCTTCCATGAATCATGCGGGAAACGACCCTGGGATGAAGCAGCAAGCAAGATCAGCGGTAAGCCGTTATCTGAATACAATATTGACTCTGAGGCTCCTCAATTTAGCTTTGACGATCTGTCTAGACAGATTGAGGAGACCTCGGATTTCAAGGTTCTTGTTAAGGACATCCTTCATTATATAGCCGGTAGCGACATAACCGTGTCCGAAAGAGATTGCCTGCTCCGCGCTATCTCCAAAAAAACAAAGGTCCAAGTATCCTCCCTACGTGAAGATTATGCCAAAATAGTGGAATCGAAAGACAATGCCACGCCTTATGAAATTGCGCTGGCAGTCATTCAAGAGTTCGCCGCCGACAACATATTAATGGATGATTCTTTTATTTGGCTTTGGGATGGGTGTGGCGTTTGGAAAATCATAAATGACAGAATGATAAAAAAGGTGATTCATAGCAATACGATTTCGCAAAAGCTCACAAAGGGTCTGGTCGACTCAGTACTGGATTTGGTGAAAACTGAGATTTACAGGGGTAATCATAACTTTGATTCAGACCACCAAACGATCAACTGCAAAAATGGAGAGTTGTGTTGGGATGGTGATCAGTGGGTATTACAGGAGCACTGCCGAGAACACTATAAAACAACCCTGATACCCATCGATTATGATCCCACCGCTACAGCTCCAAGATTCATCCAGTTTTTGGATGAAATTTTCAGAGACGATGAAGACAAGGATGACAAAAAGCAAGTGATCCTTGAGATCATAGGGTACACTCTGACTACCAACACACAATTTGAAAAATTCCTAATGCTGTTCGGCCCGGGGGCAAACGGTAAGAGCGTTCTAATGTCATTGGTCGCGGCGATTGTAGGGCCAGAAAATGTGGCGGCGGTCCAACCAAGCCAGTTTGCTAATAAATTCCAACGCGCGCACCTGCATAACAAGCTGTTAAACTTGGTGACGGAAATTTCTGAAGGCCATCAGCTTGATGATGCTGAATTGAAAGGGATCGCGTCAGGTGAATTGACGACAGTTGAGCATAAAAACAAGCCGCCCTTTGATATAAGGCCCTTTTGTACCTGCTGGTTTGGCACTAACCATATGCCACATACCAGGGACTTTTCTGATGCTCTTTTTAGACGGTCAGTGATCATTACCTGCAATCGCGTATTTGCCGAGCACGAACAGGACCGACAGCTTACAGAGAAACTCATTGCTGAAAAAAGTGGCATCCTGAATCTTTCCTTGCAGGCCTTGGCCCGTGCTTACCAGCGAGGTTATCTCACCGAACCCCCTTCGATGATAAAGGCAAAAGCACAATGGAGGCTGAATGCTGATCAGGCAGAACAGTTCGTCATAGAATGCTGCGATGTTGGCTCGGATTATAGTGAAATATCTAGTGACCTCTACACTGCCTTCACTGTGTGGGCAAGGGCTTGTGGTCTTCACCGGGTACTGGCAAGAAACAAGTTCTCACAGCGACTATCACGTTTGGGCAATGGAATTGAGTTATTGCCTGGAAGCAATGGCGGACCGCGCAGGGTAAATAACATTCGTCTGAACCACTATTTCATTGACACCTATATAGACGATTTTCACAAAACTAAGATGCTTAAAAGTTATCTCCAGGCAGATAAAATGGAAATGGACAACAACGAACTCAAAAAAATTAGGGGCCACCAATCATCAAGAAAAAGCGCGGACTCTGACAGTCCTGCTTTTTCAATCTAATATGCATCAAGATGCTCTTCATTACTTATTTTAAACCAAATCTACATGTGAGGATAGTATGCAAAATTACCCTATAGAAGTGTGCACGCCGGACAGATCCAATTCCGACGATTCTGAACCCAAGGTCTTGAAAAATCTAAAAGAAGCCCTGAGTACACAGTATTCTGAAGCTGCACTTACAATTGTGGAGCAAACAATTAACGGATCGTTAAAGTCTTCATCGAATCAAGATAATCGCGTGGAGGCCATTTATGCAATGCTTTTAGATCTGGCTCCCAAAGACCCTGCCGAGTCTATGTTGGCTGCCCAGATGATTACGGTTCACTTTCAGGCGGTGGATTTGATGCGGCAGGCGACTTTTTGCAGCTTACCGGAGTCTCGCCAGTTATACCTTAACTTGGCTACAAAATTAATGGGGACATATACCCGACAAATGGATGCCCTTCGAAAGAGCCGTCTAAAAGGGCGGCAAGAAATAAGAGTAGAGCACGTTAATATCAACGGGGGACACAATATTCTTGGGTCCTTGACTAACAATGGGGGATAAGATTGAAAATGGATAATCAAGCAGAACAACCCGAGACCAGATGCGGCGCAAAAACACGCCAGGGAACAACCTGCCAGAACAAACCTGAACCTGGGAAGAAGCGTTGCCGAATTCATGGCGGTGCCCCTGGTTCCGGAGCACCGATCGGAAACAAGAATTCAATTAAACATGGCCATTATAGCAAGGCATCAATTGAGAAGCGCCGGCTTGCAAAGCAAATGCTCATAGAATCATTGGATGTACTTGATAGTCTCAAAGGATAAAATAGAATCGACAATCAAAAAAAAAGGCGATTGCTAAAAAAAAGTGTTTTTAAACACTTAACTTTCAAGTCAAATACTCACAATATGTAATAGATCTTTACATAATACTTCAAATAGAAATGAATGCAGGAGGATACTTATGAAGACACAAGACCGTTTAGAGACAATGTTCGATGACCCTGACCGGATACCAATTGGGCAAGCAGTTCAAAACTTTTTCAGGATCGCCCACGAAGTGCGGGAAACAAAAAAGCGCAAGATCCTGACCAAAAATGGACGCGCTCTTGTGGCCATTTCACCTTTGGTTGAAGTAGCCATGGTTGAGGCCGTAAGAAACACTCAAGCTTTGAATTGCAAGGTTACAGAATGAACTTCCTATCTTCTTTGGAGACCAAGTATGTTGTGAAAGGGCTTCCCTGAAAGACATTGCCAAGCAACAACAAATGTAACGAAAAAAAAGCCCGGGTTGGCATACCGGGGATCTTTCAAAATGGTTCCCGGCTATGCCGCGTCTTGTCAGTGACGCTGACACCTTTTTCTGGGTGCGATCCCAAAATTTGTGTCAGATTTACTTAAAATGCGGAGAAATGGCCCTCCATTATTTTATAGATAGGGCGTGATTCTCCCCTAAAAATACCATCGTACTAAGGAGACAATAATGAGCAATTTCGATTTTGTATCAGCTTTTGATATTGCACCAAAAGATTCCCAAAAAAATCGTGTTAACGATGAAGTACAACGTCTGGAAAGCTTTTTTGAAAAATCCCTCAAAGATGACTGGAGACAATCGTTCATTAATCGGCACGGCGGAGTGGAAGAAGCGCCTGAAAGACGCTACATCGACCGGTTGGTCGGAAGAGATGGGGCGCAACTGATGCGCGAACTGCCAGGTAATGACCATGTCATGCTGTGGTTAAAAGACGGTCAGCCTGTTATTTATACGATGGAGCCATATCACATGTTCATGGAAGACTACGAAGCGTTGGGCAAGTTTTGTCACAAGTACGGGCTCACTTACCGGACCGAATCCCGAGGATGGTATAACCCGGGTGTGAGCACCCTGATTGTCATCAGCCGCAACAAGAAACACGATAGAAAACAAGGAGTAGATTGAAATGGCTAAAACATTCAAATTCTCTGTTAACGCTCGCGACCTCTACGATGCTGCGCGGATCGGAACCCCCTTTAGTACCTGGATCGGTGCACGGCTCAGGAGCCACGGATACGAGCCCAGACAAGACTATCTCGTTGTCGAGGGCGGGCGCTATACAAGAGCCGAGGTCTTGATCACTCTTGAGGCGGCCTACTGCATCGCCGGCAACATGCGGGGAACCGCAAGGCAAAACCGGGCCCATGCATACCTGAGTGATCTTACCAGAAAACCGGGGCAGGGCAAGGTCTCGTTAAGTGCAGCCAAGAGCTTCGAGATGTTTGCTGTATAAAAATCCGAGAAAAATATACTTTAAAAAAAAGGATTAATGACATGCGATGTAAATTGGCCATTATCGATCAAGATGCACTACTCTGTGATGATTTTCTGGAACGTGTGTTTCTTTGTGGAATCAAAAAGCTTCTGATCACGCGTGACTGTAAAATAGTGGCGTCCGTTGTGAAAGGATCTAAGGATAAGGAAGCAGATCAACTGAAAGCAGGCAAAATTGTGGTTATGCCTTATCAAATCGCTCTTAGTATGGCGGGCCCATATCTATCCCTTGCCAGCCGGGTGTACATGGCAACTGAAGGTGAGGTGACACTTGCTCTTGAAACCGAAAGTGACGGTTCTGAGTGGGTGCTTCTGACCCCTTGCACGGAAAAGTTCGATCCTGATGACGAGCATGTGCTCATCTTGGATGGACAAGAAGCAATGCGTATAGGCTATCAGCTGTATTGTTACAATTTCTCCGTCAACCAAAAGGGCTCGGAAAAACGGATGATAGACTTCGATGAGTATCAAAATGAAGAGATTTATAGGATGTGTGCATGAGTAAGATCCTTTTACTCGATTAAACCTGTTTACCTTGGCTCTTATACCTTTTGGCCAAACTTGAATATGAGGAGTATCTTATGATGAAGCAAAATGGTCCTGTGGACCTTCAAAACAGCATCGTCGCCATCAACACCCATAGCTTAATCAACAGCAAGTTTTTGCCCCTGCTGTGGCAACACAGCCCGCGCGCGTTGCTGTTTTGTTCTGAATTCAAGCCAGAAGCGGTGATGGTTAGCATGGTAGAGAAGATCGGCAGTGGCTGGCGCTTTCCTGAGACCACGATACCCATGTTACCGGAGATCTATGTATCAGAGCTGGGGGACTGTTTCACGTCGCCGCTGGTTCGGATGGTGAATCAATCGGACGTGTGCCTGAGTTTTAAATTTGATCAGGTCGATGACAAGCTGCTCATGGCCCGTTATCGCCAGGAGTTTAACCTCGATCCAGACGACGCCATCTTTTTCAATGGCTGGCATGAAGAATGCCAATGGCTCGAGTACCAGCTCTTGATCCGGCATTATTGCAATGACCTGGAAGATGACCAGCACGGGTGCTTATTTAACGTCGAAGATTATCTTGAATACCTCAAGACACCCGAAGACCGTTTGATAGAACTGTGTGGTTGCGGATTTCAACTTTGACGAACGGTTAAGACGTCAATTGGCGATCAATGTGGCATTCAAGGCTGGCTATAGGTGAGAGTGGGTAGATGTATCCGCAACCCTCAACAAACCACAATATCTGATCTTGATCCGAAACAGCTCTGCCTCCCAACTCATCACATCAATTTTATCTTCATAATGGGCAGGCTGCTGGCAGCATCGAAGCTGTCAGCCGAGAGCAAGGTCAATAGTTGGAGACCTTGCTGCACCGGTGTGGCAGCTAACGGGCTATTACCTAACCGAGTGGATCAAGACGTTTTTTTTAGGACGATTACTTAACTTTTCCAAAGAACCCAACCATTACTATTAAGATGCCCGTTGATCATCGTCGTCCCGCAGCGCAGGAAACCTGTACAGCTCATGTAATATCAATTGCGGACAAAGATGATCCACCATGTATCGGTTGTTTATGGTTCAGAGCGAGACACCCGTCCAACCATCGATTGATTTTGAAGTTATCTATTGCGGCGTCTCAATCCTGGCATGAACCAAGGCACATTCGATTTTCGGTATGTTGGAACGACTAACCGGTGGCGCCTTGCAGGGATTTGGTGAGTACTGATCGATGAGTAACAACGAAAACAAAGGGACCAGGTATTTGACTCAGAAACAGTTGGCACAGCGCTGGCATCTGTCTGAAAGCTGTGTTAAAAACTATCGAGCAAAGGGAACCATACCGTTTTTTCAACTGCCAAACTCGGCACGTGTGCTCTATCCGGTCTTGGAAATCGAGCGGATCGAATCAGAGCACACCAAGATGGAGCGAAAGGAGGGAAGCCCAAGACCTGCATATCAAAGGAAAGCCCCTGAGGTATCCTCCACCGATAACCGTGACAAGTGGAGGATATGACTATGAAAAAGAAAAACCATAATCTGATTAAACGAAGCGGCACGTGGTATTTTAAAAAAACAGCTCATGGTGTGCGGATTCGAAAAGCACTTTCAGCCAATGTAACCGAAGCCCGACGTTTGCGCGATCAGTATCTAGACCAACTCGCCATCCACGGGCGCATCTTGGATGAGAACAACTGCCCCGCCGAAGCGCCCAAACTGTTTGGTGAGGTGGCTCGATTGTGGGCCGATATCCAGAAAAAACGACTAAAGAGCTCAACTTTCAAAGACTACCGATCGGCCATGAATTATTACATCCTTGACCATTTTGGCAACCGCCCGATAGTCAACATCACCTTTTTGGAGGTTGAAGCCTTTATTGCTAAGCTGTCGTGTTCCAACAAACGGATCAACAACTTGCTGGTGCCCATGCGCTCGGTATTTAAGATGGCTTTGAAGGCCGGCTACATTGAAAAAGACCCTATGGCCCTGATCAGCAATCTGAAAACCCAAAAGCCCGAAATCCAGCCTTTATCCATGGAAGAGGTGCGCATGGTAATCGATGCCGTCTCGCCCCGTTACAAGGCCTTTTTTATCATCGCTTTTTTTACGGGCATGCGCTTTGGGGAGATGGCTGCGCTCAAGTGGCGCAACGTTGATTTTAAGCTTGGTGTGGTAAAAATTCGTGAAACGCTGGTCGATGGTGAAGAGGGGCGGCCCAAGACCTCCAGCTCGGTCAGGGATATCAAGATGCTGCCACCTGTCGTCGAAGCTTTTCGTGATCAGCGCAAAGCCACCATGGGTAAAAGCGATTATGTGTTTTTGAATTACTACGGGCGCACATTGTTTCACCACTCGGTCAACATCCACACCTGGAAGCCGGCGCTTGCCAAATGTGATCTTCGGCCTCGTCCGCTGTATCAAACCCGTCACACCTTTGCCACCTTGATGCTCGATGCCGGGGAGCAGCCCGGCTGGGTGGCCCGCATGATGGGTCATACGAATCTTAAGATGATCCACGAGCGCTACTATAGCTACATCAAAAATTATCAGCGGGATGATGGGGCGGCATTTATGGCCCACGTGTATCAGTCAACGGCTGGCGTGCAGGGTGATTTGATCTCATCGACAGATGGCTTGAAAGAGGAGGCCGTCGGTGTCAGGTGAGCCAAAATTGGCCCCAATTTGGCCCCATGACGGTGCAGCCCAAAAGCGGCTCTGTAGTAAAGTGTTGTTTTTATAGTAATTTATTGGTTTAAAATTGGTGGAGGCGGCGGGAGTTGAACCCGCGTCCGAAAACATTCCGCACTGGCGTCTACATACATGTCCCGATGATTAATTTCGCGGTTCGAGGCTCCATCGGGCGAGAGGCTGGAACCGCTAGCCTGCTAAAATTTCATCCATACCTTAACAGGCATTGGGTATGAACTGATCCTGCTAGTCGACGCCCTTACCGAATCCGCAGGAGGTGAATCGGCAGGACGGCAGCCGCCTAAGCGGCTACGGCGTAGTTATAATCGTCTGCGATTATGTTTATTTCCCATCGAGTTAACGAGCCGATGAGCACTCGGTATGCAACCAGCACTTCTTTGTCCCCGTCGAAGCCGTTTCGCCCCCAATTGGACTGCTTAGAAAGGTGAGTGCCGAACTTTGTTAAAGAGCAAGTTTCATGGTCATGAAACGTCTATAAGATAATGGAGTCGGATGGGTTTGTCAAACAACATTTGTAGTTATTTGTAATCCTTGCGTATGCGATCCATATCGCGCTGTTCGTCCCGGCGGCGGATGGTGTCACGCTTGTCGTACTTGTGTTTGCCTTTGGCCAGGGCCAGTTCCATTTTGACCTTGCCTGCGCGGAAATAGAGGCGCAAGGGGATCAGTGCGTAGCCGCGTTCGTTGATTTTGCCGGTCAGCTGCATGATTTCGTGTTTGTGCAGGAGCAGTTTGCGCGGACGCAGCGGGTCGTGGTTGTCGTAGTAGGCAAAAGGGTACGGGCTGATGTGCATCTGATGAACCCAAATCTCGCCTTTTCTGATTTTGGCGTGGCAGTCCTTCAGGTTGGATTTGCCTTGGCGCAGGGATTTGACCTCGGTGCCGGTCAAGACCATGCCGGCTTCGTAGCGCTCCTCGATGAAATACTCGTGCCGCGCTTTGCGGTTTTCGGCTATAATTTTGATATGGTCGTCATCTTTTGCCATCGTTAGTGTCCCCCGTGGTTGTGATGGCCGTTGTTCAAGAGGTCGCCGTAGGTGTTTTCGACCAGCCGCTCGATCTTTTCGGTGGTGGTCAGTTTTAATAGCTTGTCCACGAACTTTTTCGTTTGATCGACATTGAGCAGGCGAATGGCATTTTTGATTAACGGGATGGACTGGGGATTGGTGCTCAGCTCCTTGATGCCCAGTCCCAGCAGGATGGGGACATAGATGCCTTCGCCTGCCATTTCGCCACACATGAAAACGGGTATGTTGTTTCGTTCGCCTGCAGTGACCACCATTTTCAACAGGCGCAGCACGGCTGGTGCGGTCGGGCTGTACAGGTAGGCCACCTGGCGGTTGCCGCGATCGATGGCCATCGTGTACTGGATCAGGTCGTTGGTGCCGATGCTGAAAAAATCGATCTCGCGGGCCAGACTGTCAGCCATGATGGCAGCCGAAGGAACCTCGATCATCACGCCGATGGGCAGCTTTTTCTGATGGGGCAGGCCGTCTTTTTTCAAGGAATCGACAGCCTGGGCCAGGAGCCGTTTGGTTTCCTGGATCTCTTCGATCCGGGATATCATGGGCAGCAGTATGCGAACCTGTCCGTAATAGGCTGCCCGGAGTATGGCGCGCAATTGGGTTAGAAACACTTCGGGTTTGTGCAGGCAATAGCGGATGGCCCGTAGTCCCAAAACGGGGTTTTCCTCCGGCTCGGAGGCATAGGCCACGGCTTTGTCGCCGTTAATGTCCAGGGTGCGGATGGTCACCGGTTTGTCCGGCATGACATCGACCACATCTTTGTAATGCTCGAACAATTCCTCTTCGCTGGGGAAGTTTTTGCGTGCCATGTATTGGAACTCGGTCCGATACAGGCCGATGCCGTCGCCGCCTCTGTCGATGACCGCCACCACTTCCTCGGGCAGTTCGATATTGCCCATGACGGCCATGTGCAGGCCGTCTTTGGTCTTGGCCGGAAGGTGTCCGCTGCGGGCATACCTGGCCCGGCGCTCTTCGTAGGCGCTTTTGCGCGTTTCGGCGGAGGCCAGGGTTTCTTCGCTGGGATTGATCACCACGCACCCCGAGATGCCGTCCACAACGATGATATCGTCGTTGCGAATGGTGCTGGTGGCTTTTTCGAGACCCAGTACCGCCGGTATTTCAAGGCTGCGGGCGATGATGCTGGTGTGCGATGCCCGGCCTCCGCGGTCGGTCACGAACCCCATGATGCGCTCGAGCTGAATCTGGCTGGTTTCGGCGGGCGAGAGATCGCGCGCCACCAGGATCACGCGTTTGTCGATGGTGCCGATGCGGACCTCCTCGGCGCCAATCAGGTGTTTCATGATGCGGTCGGATACGTTGACCACATCTTCAGCGCGGTCTTTGAGATAGCTGTCGTCCATGTTGTCGAAAAGCGGCTTGATGGCCATGACCACTTTTCGCAGGGCCCACTCGGCGTTGATCTGCTCGTATTCGATGGTTTCGATGGTCCGTCCGTAGAGCATCTTGTCCTTGAGCAGCAGGGTGTGCGTCTCCAGGATCTGGGCGTTTTCGCGCAGCGCTTCGGGCGTTTCGAGAATGATTTTGTGCAGTTCGTCGATGGCTTTTTTGACGGCGGCCTTGAAGCGATTTTTTTCGGCGGCCAGCTTGTTTTTGCCGATGGCATACTTGGGCACCACATCGACGCCTTCCTTGTCGACAAGGTAGGCTTTGCCAATGCAAATACCGGGGGATCCGCCGATCCCGCGCAAGATGATTTCCTGGTTTCCTCTGTCCGGCATAATGGAACTATTCTCCAAAGCCGCTGGCAAACAGCTCAACGATTCGATTGAGTGTATCCAGATCTTCCGGCTTTTCGATCTCCACCCTCACGCGATCGCCCTTGGCGGCCGCCAGCGTCAGGATATCAATGATTTGTTTGGCGTCGGCACGCTCCGCCCCTTTTTGCAACCATACCCCATTATCGGCCGCTTGCGCTGTTTTTGCAAGCTTGGCCGCCGATCGGGCATGCAGCCCCAATTCATTGACAATTATCAGATCCCGGTAGAGTGATTCATCTTTGGAAGTCATCAGAAGTCATGCCTGGATAGATGGATGCGGCGTATATGCTGGCAATAAAGCGACATTGTTTAGCATTTGCGCTATGGGGTGTCAACCGGGTTGATTGACAATTTCCTTGCCGGCCGGTAGGTATGGACAGCGCTTTTCAACCAACGGCTGCCCTTGCGGCCGGTGTACAGGCGCACCGCTCGCAGCGACGTTACTTCTCACAGGATAAGGAGTTTTATGGAACGGCAATATCTGATCGATGATTTCAAGTTGAGTGAATCCTGGCGCCTGTTTCGAATTTTGGGTGAATTCGTGGAAGGTATTGAAAATTTGCACGATCTGGGGCCCGCCGTGACCATTTTCGGATCGGCGCGGATCCTGCCCGAAAATACGGTCTATCAAAAGGCGGAGCAACTGGCCGGTCTGTTTGTCAAAAACGGTTTTTCTGTGATCACGGGCGGCGGCGGCGGCGTTATGGAAGCAGCTAACAAAGGCGCGTCCGACGCGGGCGGTTCGTCGGTCGGCCTGAATATCAAGTTGCCTTTCGAACAGGTGCCCAATCCCTATGCCAATCTCAAGGTTGAATTTAAGTATTTCTTCATTCGCAAAGTGATGTTCCTCAAGTATGCATCGGCGTATATTGCCTTACCGGGTGGGTTTGGCACGATGGATGAGGTGTTCGAGGTGATGACCTTGATCCAGACCAAACGCGTCAAGCCGTTTCCGATCATTCTGGTTGGCAAGGAATACTGGTCCGGTTTGATGGATTGGATTCGGGTTCATTTGCGCGATCCGGCCATGATTTCACCTAAAGATATGGATATTGTTAATATCATTGACGATCCCCAAGAGGTGGTGGATCTGGTCAAGCGGTTTGTGATTTTGTAGCGGCGCAAGGCCATCTCGGCAGGGGCAAGTGGAGGATGTGATTTTTGACGGTGCAGCAGCCTACATATGAGGCGCTGGGGCGGGAGCTCGAAGCGCTGCGGCAACAATCTGAGCGTCTGCGCGCGGTGGAAAAGGCCGTTCAGCGTCAGAACGCCTATTTGACGGCACTGCACGAAACCGCCCTGGACCTGATCGGAAAACTCGATACCCAGGAGTTGCTGCATACGATACTTGAACGGGCCATGAGCCTGACCGGCACCGGCCACGGGTACATCTATTTGGCGACTTCCGCTGACAGCTGCATGGAAATGCAGGTCGGCATGGGGTTTTTCGCCGGGCAGGTCGGCCGCCGCGTGACCTGCGGCCAAGGACTGGGCGGCCAGGTTTGGCAGCATGGTCGACCGGTGGTGGTCGATGATTACCAGCGCTGGGACGAGCGGCTGCCGGATCCCGCTTTGGACCGTCTGCATTGCGCGGTCGGCATTCCGCTTATTGCCGAGCAGCAGCGTGTGCGCGGCGTCATCGGATTGGGGCACGTGGATCCGGAGCGCCGTTTTGACGATGAAGATGTTCGGCTTCTGGAGCGTTTTGCGGCTCTGGCCACACTGGCTCTTGAAAAAGGGGCGTTGTACAAGGCCGCGCGCCACGAATTGCGTGAACGCCACAAGGCCGAAGCGCGCATCCGCGAAAGCGAGCAGCGCTATCGCATCTTTCTGGAATCTTCGCCCGATCCCATTGTGGTTTACAACATGCAAGGCGTGGCCACTTACGTCAATCCGGCTTTCGAACAAACTTTCGGCATGGCGCGCAGCGAGATCCTGGGGCAGCCCATCGATTTTGTGCCACCCGAGGCGTGGCCCGAAACCCGTGCGGCCATCGGGGCCATGCTTTCAGGGCAGAAAATCAGCCTGTTCGAGACCCAGCGCCTGACGCGCGACGGGCGCAAGCTGGATGTTCAACTCAGTTCCTGCCTGTACACGGACGCGGCCGGCAAGGTAATCGGCAATATTGTCACCTTGCGTGACATTTCCGACCGCAAGCGCGCCGAACGGGCATTGCGCAACTACCAGGATCAGCTCGAAGAGTTGGTGCAGGAGCGGACCATCGAGCTGAATGCGGCCAATCAGCAGTTGGGGCGCGAAGTAGAGGATCGCAAACGCGCGGAAAAAGCTTTGCGGCGCCGCGAAGTGGATCTGCAGGCCCAGTCGCAGCACCTGGAGGAGGTCAACACCGCTCTGCGCGTATTGTTGCAGCAGCGGCTCGATGACCGCGACGAGCTGCGCAAGAATGTTCTCAAAAATGTCAAAGAGCTGGTCCTGCCCTACCTCGAACAGATGCGCAAGATGCATTTGAGCACGCGCCAGCAAACACTGCTGCTGATCCTGTCCACCAATCTGGATAACATCGTATCTCCGTTTATCAACCGTCTGTCGACCCGTATCGCCAGTCTGACGCCCACCGAGATCCGCATCGCCAGCCTGGTGAAAGAGGGCAAGACCAATAAAGAGATTGCCGAATTGATGCTTATCGCCAGGAATACCGTCCTGTTTCACCGCCACAACATCCGCAGGAAATTGAAGCTGACCGGCACGGCCGGCAATCTGCGATCCTATTTGCTGTCCTTGGAAGAGTAGTGGGAATAACCCGCTAATCCGCCACTGTTTTATAAACTTGACAAGCGGCGCCAGGGTGCCGTTTAATCAATTACGGGTGCAAAGATCCGGCGCGGTTCACAACTATTCCACGGCAGATGCTTTCTACGATGAATACTTTGCTTGTTTCCGATGTTACGCTCACTTTTGGCGGCCTGCATGCGCTGTCCGGCATCAGTCTGGCGATCAAGCCGGGATTGATCACCTCTATTATCGGTCCCAACGGTGCCGGCAAAACCAGTTTGCTCAACTGCATTTCGGGATTTTACCATCCCACGCAGGGCACCATCCTTTTCGGAGAACGGTCGCTTACGCATGCACCGCCGCATCGGGTCTCCAGTATGGGCATTGCCCGCGCGTTTCAGAATATTGAACTGTTCGGCGGCTTGACGGTTCTGGATAATTTGATGCTCGCGCGGCACCGCAACTTGCGTTACGGTTTTTTGCATGCGCTGATCTACCAGGGCAAGGCGTCGCGTTCGGAGGCCGAAAACCGGGCCTTTGTAGAAGATATCATCGATTTCATGGAACTGGAGCCCCACCGCAAGCAAACTGTGGGTAGTTTGAGCTATGGCGTACAAAAACGCGTGGAAGTCGCGCGCGCCCTGACCATGGCGCCGGAATTGCTCCTGCTCGACGAGCCCATGGCGGGCATGAATATCGAGGAAAAGGAAGACATGGTCCGCTTTGTGATCGATATCCAGAAGGAGCGCCATATCACCGTCGTGCTGGTTGAGCACGATTTAGGCGTGGTCATGGACATCTCCGATGAAATCTATGTGCTCGATTTCGGGGAATTGATCGGGTCCGGACGCCCGGATGAAGTGGCCCGCGATCCAAAGGTGGTGGAAGCCTATATCGGGGAGAGTTAATCTTTGAATGATTGTTAGAATGCGGAAAGTTGAAAGATAAAAGTAAAGGTATTCTGTCGATATTGACCGTGACGTCTTCAAAGATAGGTGTTTTAGCTTGGATGTCGCAGACCTGAAGACTACTTCAAAGAAGATAATGATATGACCGAGCGCGAATTTTTGCTGGACTATACCATTCCCCAACTGCTGCGCTGGCGGGTCGACAAGACAGGCGACCGGGTGGCGTTGCGTGAAAAAGAGTTCGGCGTCTGGCACAGTATCACCTGGAATCAGTATTACGCGCAGGTGCGCAAGGCGGCGCTGGGCTTGGAGCGCTTAGGACTGCAACGCGGCCAGACCATTGCCCTGGTTACCGATAATATTCCCGAAATGCTTATCGTGGCCATCGGCGCGCAGTCATTGGGCGCCATTTCGGCCGGGATCTACCAGAGCAGTCTGCCGCACGAGATTGCCGATATCCTGAACTACATCGAAGCGTCGTTTGTCTTCTGCGACGATCAAGAGCAGGTGGATAAATTGGTGGACATCCGCGCCAAAGTTCCCCGGGTGCAAAAGGTCATCTATGAAGACCCGCGCGGCATGCGCGGTTATCGGTCGGATGCCTGGTTCGTTCCCATCGACGATATTTACCGTCAGGGAGAGGCCGCCCATGCCGAACAGCCGGACCGTTTCAACGATCTGATCGCCAAGGGCCAGCCCGACGATGTCTGCCACCTGTGTCTGACATCCGGTACGACCGGTCTGCCCAAGGGCGCTATGATGACCCACCGCAACTACATCAACATGGGACTGCGCATCACCGAAGTGGATCCGTTGGAAGAGACGGATGAATATGTCTCTTTCCTGCCATTTGCCTGGATCGGTGAGCAGATGAACTCTTTCGGCGTCGCCCTGGCGACCGGCATTGCCATCAACTTTCCCGAATCGGTGGAGACCATCATGTCCGATCTCAAGGAGATCGGACCGCACTTCATGTTCGGCGCGCCACGCATTTACGAGACGATCCGGTCGCAGATCTGGCTGAAGATCGACGAATCCTACTGGTTAAACCGCAAATGCTACCAGTATTTCATGCACATCGGTCAAAAGGCGGCCACCTATCGCATGGCCGGGCGCAAGATGCCGGTGGGGCTGGCCATGTTGGCCTGGCTGGGGACGACGATGGTGTTCAGCCCCCTGATCAACCAGTTGGGGTTGCTGCGTTTGCGGCGGGCCTACACGGGCGGCGCAGCATTGGGGCCGGAGCTGTTTACTTTCTATCAAGCCATTGGGGTCAATCTAAAGCAGATCTACGGGCAGACGGAAATTACCGGCATTGCCTACATGCACCGGGATGGCGACGTGCGCTCCGATACGGTCGGCAAACCGCTGCCGGGCACCGATTGCCGCATTTCGGAAGAAGGAGAAATTCTTTCGCGTTCCGCTTCGGTTTGCGCCGGCTATTTCAAGCTGCCCGAAAAAACCGCGGAACTGCTGCAGGATGGCTGGCTGCATTCGGGCGATGCCGGATTCATCGACGAAAACGGCCACCTGGTGGTGATCGACCGCGTCTCGGATGTCATGCACAATCGCGAGGGGCTGATATTCAGTCCTATGTTCCTGGAGAACAAGCTCAAATTCAGCCCTTACATCAAGGAGGCCGTGGTCTTCGGCAACCAGAAGGACTATGTGGCGGCGCTGGTCAACATCGACCCGGTGATCGTGGGCAAATGGGCCGAAGACCGACGCATCTCATTTACCACGTTCATGGATCTGTCCCAGAAAGCGGAAATCGCCGAGCTGATCCAGCGGGAGATCCGGAGCATCAATGCTTCGGTGGAAAAAGAGCACTTCAAGATCCGGCGTTTCGCCATCTTGTACAAGCTGCTGGATGTGGATGACGGCGAGTTGACCAAGACCGGCAAAATCCGCCGCGAATTTGTGCAGGACCGATATCGGTCGCTCTACGACGCCTTGTACGACAGCAGCGTCCAAAGCAAAAAAGTAGAGGCGACCTACCAGTATCAGGATGGGCAGACGACGACGGTGGAGATGGAGATGGCGTTTTATACGCTAGAATAGGAATACCATGAGCTATTTTTTACAACTCGTCCTAAGCGGTATCGTCGTGGGCTCGATTTATGCTCTGTCGGGGTTGGGGTTCGTTCTGATTTACAAATCGAGCCGGGTGCTCAATATCGCACATGGTCAGATCATCGCCGCGGGGGCGTTCATCACCTATACTCTGACGGTGTGGGGTGGTCTGCCCCTGTACCTCTCTTTTTTTCTCAGCATGGGGGTCACCTTCTTTCTGGCCATGAGCGTGGAACGCATTTTCCTGCGCCGCCTGATCGGCGAGCCGATCATTTCGGTGATCATGGTCACTATCGGCCTGATGTCCATTCTGGACGGGATCATCTATCTAACGCCTTTTGGCGGGTCCAATTTCTCTTTTCCGGAGTTTTTCCCCAAAACGCCGATCAATCTGGGGCCCGTATCGATCTCATGGACCCAGCTGGTGGGGGTCATTATTACGTTTATACTCATTGGTCTTTTTTCCTGGTTTTTTAAAAAGTCGACGATCGGTATTTCCATGCGGGCGGTTTCCGATGACCAGCTTGCCTCCATGTCCGTGGGCATTTCGGTGCCCAGGGTGTTCGGGTTGGCTTGGGCCCTGGCCGGCATGAGCGCGGCGGCAGCCGGGGGCATCATCGGTAACATTACCGGTTTGAATTTCGAGACCTTGCATGCGTTCGGCATCATCGTCTTTCCGGTCGTCATCCTGGGGGGGCTGGATTCGATTGTGGGCGCGGTCGTGGCTGGCATCATCATGGGTGTGATTCAGCAATTCGCCTCGGGCTACCTGGATGGCAAATGGGGGCTCAACGGCACGGCCGATGTGCTGCCTTACATCATTTTGCTGATCATCTTGTTGTTCAAGCCGCATGGGCTGTTCGGGACGCATGAGATCGAAAGGGTTTAAAAAGAAGAAAGTGGAAAAAAAGGACGGTCAAGGTATTCCGTCGATTCGTGGTAAACTTCGAAAATTGGAAACTATATGTCGGCCAATCGTTGGTTAGCTACCGGGAATTTCTTCAGCTCTTATCGAGAAGAGCAGCGCATCTTCGCGACCCATTTTGATCGTGCCGTGTTCGCTGTCTTTATCCTGGCATTGTTGGTTTGGCCCATGTGCTTTGAGGTCAGCAATAAGTATATGCTGGTGATCGATAACATCATGATCGCCATGGTGGCCATCATTGGCCTGAACCTGGTGACCGGCTTTGCGGGGCTTATATCCATCGGGCATGCCGCTTTCGTTGGGGTGGGGGCTTACACGCTGGCCTTTATCGCCCGCCAAATGGGCGATTCGCATATACTTATCACTCACTTCTGGCCGGGTATGTTGCTGCTGTGCGGGTTGGTCGGCGCACTCTTCGGCGGCTTCGTGGGTTTGCCGGCCTTGCGTCTCAAACACCTCTACCTGGCCATTGCCACGCTGTCTTTCCAAATGATCTTTCAGTGGACGATCAATTTTCTGCCCATCTTCAATCAAGGCCAGACGATCTCTATTGGCCGGGTGCAATGGTTCGGCGGTGAAGTGGCGCGCTCCGATCATTATCTCTTCTGGTACTATGTGATTTTGATTGTCGTGATCATGTGCGGTCTGGCGGTGCGCAATTTGCTGCGCACGCGATACGGGCGCAGCCTGGTGGCGGTGCGTGACAATGACCGCGCCGCCGACGCTATGGGGATTCATCCCGGTATGACAAAGGTTTTCGCGTTTGCCTTGGCCGGCTTCTTCGCCGGCGTGGCCGGCGGCTTGCACGCTTATCTGTATCGCGGGGCCGGCATCGAATCGTTTACCTTGCACCAATCCATCAGTTATCTGGCCATGGCCATCGTGGGCGGCCTGGGTACGCTGACCGGGTCATTCTGGGGGCCGGCGGCCATTCGTTTGCTGGACTTGCAGGTTGAAAATCTGGTGGAGTGGTCGGCGCGGTTTATGCCGGCCAACATGAACCTGGCGACGGCCCTTAAGCCATTGACTTTCGGCTTGGTCATCGTTTTGTTTTTGATGTTCGAACCGCGCGGCATCGCCAACTGGTGGCGCATCGGCCGCACGTATGTGAAGCTTTGGCCCTTCCGGTACTAGCTGCTATCGGAAGGGCATTCCCAACCCAACAAGCACGCTTGACGAGGGCGGGCGCACCAGGCGCCCAAAAAAGGAGGGAAAAATGAGAAGCCGACAATTTTGGATGGTTCCCATCACGGTTGCCTTGTTGACGGTCATGTTCGCTGTGGCGCCGTCTCAGGCCGAAGTTTACAAGATGGCGTTGTCCTTGGCGATTACCGGGCCGACATCCGATGCGGGCAATCCTTACGCCAAAGGCGTGGAAGATTATATCCGCTATGTTAACGATACCAAACTGCTGGGCGAGGACACCGTGCAATGCCCGATTCGCGACGACCAGTATCAGACCGATATCACCAAACGCAACTTTGAAGAGTTTCTGGACGATGGCATCGTGTTCTACCTGAATTACTCCACTGGCAGCACCCAGGCCTTGAAGCGCGATTTTGATGAAGAGAAGATACCGGTCATTCCTGCTTCGATGGATGCCGGCAACCTGGTTGACTCCACCTACATTTTTCTGCCGATTGCCTCCTATTCGAGTCAATGCATTGCATTGGCCGAATACATTACCAAAAATCACAAAAACGGCACACCGCAAGTGGCCATGTTCATCCATCCGTCGGCATTCGGGCGCGGCCCGGTCGATGATGTCCGCAAGGCCGTCAAGGCTGGTCTCAAGATGGATATCGTGGAAGTGGTCGAGCACGGCAAGGATCTGGACAATACCGCCATGCTGCAGCGGTTGATGAGCAAAAAGGTACGCTACGTGATTTGCCAGACGGTGCAGTCGCCGGTGGCCACCCTGATCAAGGATGCGCAACGCTTGGGGCTGACCGCCAAAACGTTTGGCGAAGACGGCAAACTGACCTTCGTAGGGGCCCACTACACTGGCGGCAACGATCTGATCGAACTGGCCGGTTCGGCTGCCGAAGGGTATTTCTGGACAACTTCGTACGCGCTGACATCGGAGCCGGGCAAGGGCACCGATTTTCAGATGATGCTGGCCAAAAAGTACAATCGCGATGAGAAAACCGCCAATTCGCACAACTACACCAACGGCATGATGGTGGCGCAGACCGCCGTTGAAACCATGCGGCGCGTGAAGCAAAAAGGGGGCAAGGTGACTCGGGAGGCATTGTTCAAGGAGTTGAATGCCATGAACGGCGACAATGCTTACTCTCCGGGCAACACGGTCGCGCCGGTAACCTATTCACCGTCCGATCGCGCCGGAGTGGACAGCGTACAGATCTATTCGGTTCAAAAGGGGGTTTTCAGAGCCGTCGGTGAACCGTTTGCACCGGAGTATGTCGAAAAAATCAAAAAGTAGTCGCTTTATTCCTGTAATGATCGGAAAGGACCCATGGCGGAGCCCATCAAAAAAGATCTGTTGCTGGAAGTCAACAACATCGAGGTGGTATACAACAATATCATCCAGGTGCTGCGAGGGGTCAGTATGACCGTCGCCAAAGGGGATATCGTGGCCCTGCTGGGCACCAACGGCGCCGGCAAAACCACCTCCTTGCGGGCGATCAGCGGATTGCTCAAACCGGAAAATGGGTTCATCCGCAGCGGGTTCATTAAATTCAACGGATACGACATCACCAACGTGCTGGGCACCCAGGTGGTGCTGCTGGGTGCCGTGATGGTGCCTGAAGGACGCCGGATCTTCAAACATCTGACGGTAGATGAAAACATCCGCGTCGGGTCGGTGACCCGCAATGACGGCGCGGCCAACATCCGCAGGGATCATGATAGCATGTATGCGCATTTCCCGCGGCTGTCGAAGATCACCAACCGCCTGGCCGGATACTGTTCGGGCGGAGAACAGCAGATGGTGGCCATCGCCCGCGCCCTGATGGCGGCCCCGATTATGCTGATGCTGGATGAACCCTCATTGGGCCTGGCACCGCTGCTGGTCAAGGAGATCTTCGATAACGTTCGGAAAATCAACGAAGAGCTGCAAACGACCATTCTGGTGGTCGAGCAAAACGCCAAAACCGCCCTGGCCATTTCCGATTACGCCTATATCATGGAATCCGGTAAAGTCGTTCTGGAAGGACCTTCGCAATCGCTTCAGGACAATCCGGATGTCAAAGAATTTTACATGGGGGTCACGCAGGGCGGCGGGCGTAAATCATTTAAAGAAGTAAAATCGTACAAGCGGCGCAAGCGGTGGATGTGATATTTTTTAAGTGTTAAGTGATAAGTGTAAAGTGTAAAGAAAAACACGCGTAATATTTGTTGGAAATATTCACAAAGATATGTTGTGGCAGTACAATCGGCAGGATACCTTTCTTTACACTTAAAACTTTACACTTTACACTCATTAGTAGAACAACGTTCAGGAGCTCGGTAATGAAAATTCTGGTGGGTTACAATGCCTCGTCATCGGCGCAGCGCGCATTGTCGCTGGCGTGTGAAATGGCCAAGAACAAGGCGAATGCTTTTGTATACGTGGTCACCTCCATGGAGGGCGGTAGCAACGAGACGATAGAGGACATTCGCAAAGTTGAAGAAAAGTTGCAGGAAGGCAAGGATTTCCTGCTCAAGGAACATGTGGCCTGTGAAGCCGTGCAGCTGGCGCGCGGTCTTTCTCCCGGAGAAGATTTGGTGAAATTTGCCCAGGAAAATGGTGTTGAACATATTTTTCTGGGAATTCAGAAAAAGTCGCGTACACAAAAGCTTCTGCTTGGGTCCACTGCGCAGTTCATCATTCTAAAAGGACCGTGCCCGGTGACGACCACCAAGTAGCAAGGAGATACCATCGATGCATTTATACGATCTGACCGTTTACGATATCATTGCACGCAATGCCCACCTTTATCCTGATAAAGTGGCTTGGCTGGGTGTCGAAGAAAAACGCCAAATGACGTTCGGCGCCTACAAGGAGGCAGTGGATCGTATGGCGGCCGGATTGGCGGCCGCCGGTTTCATAACGGGCGATCGCATCGGGGTGATCGCCAAGAACTGCCTGGCCTATGTTGTTTTGTACGGCGCGGCCGCGGCCCTGGGTGGGATTATGGTGCCGATCAACTGGCGTCTGTCCGCCGATGAAATGGCTTACAATCTCAACGACGGCCAATGCCGTTTTGTATTTGCCGATCACGAAGACCCGGATGCGACTGCTGCCGCGCAGGCCAAAATGCCGGCCGAAACGGTATTTTACAACCTGGAACCTGGGGCGGGCCGTTGGGCCGACCTGCCCGAAGCCGCCCTGCCGCCCGGTGGACTGCCGCAAGTGGCCGCCGATGATGGCTGGGTCATTATCCATACGGCTGCGGTCACCGGTCGTCCGCGCGGGGCGCTGCTCAGTCATCGTAATATGCTCTGCGCGCATGTCCAGGTAATGCATCCGATCGGGTTGAACAGCGCCGATGTCCATCTGAGCCCGTTGCCGTTTTTCCATATTGCCGGCCTGTGCATGACTTTCTGCAGCTTTCACGCGGGGGCCATGAACGTGGTGATGCGCAAGTTCGATCCGGCTATGGCGGCGCAGGTGATTGCGGACCACAAGGCCAGTGTGCTGTTCGCCTTTGCGCCGATGATGCAGATGCTCCTGGCCCACGTGGACCAGAGCGGTACCGACATCCGTTCGTTGCGGGCGGTGCTGGGTATCGATACGCCTGAGGTGATCGATCGTTACGAAAAGATCACGGGCGGCGCATTCTATTCGATGTTCGGCCAGACCGAAACCGCGATGGTTGCCACCATGAGCCCGTACCGCGAGCGGCCCGGTTCGGCTGGCCGGCCGATTCCGCTGGTCGACATTCAGCTGGTCGACGAGGAGGATCGTCCTGTGCCGGCCGGACAAGCCGGCGAGATTGTCATTCGCGGGCCCATGGTATTCAAGGGCTACTGGCGCCTGGATGCTGAAAACGCGCATACCTTCCGCAAGGGCTGGCATCACACGGGCGACATGGGGCGCTTCGATGCGGACGGCTATCTGTGGTATGTGGCCCGCAAGGCTGAAAAGGAGTTGATCAAACCGGGCGGCGAAAATGTCTATCCGGCCGAGGTGGAGACCGTTATCCTGGAACACCCGGCAGTTGCGGCGGTGGTCGTTTTCGGCGTGCCGGACCCCAAGTGGACCGAAGGGATTAAAGCCGTCTGCCGCCTCAAAGCGGGATTCACGCTGACGGCGCGCGAATTGATCGAATTTGTGGGTGCCCGCATCGCGCGCTACAAAAAACCGCAATATGTCGCGTTTGCAGAAGACCTGCCGATGGCGGCCGATGGGTCGGTGGACCGCGCCAAGGTCAAAGCCCTGTTCGGCGGACGGCAGAAAGTGTCATAGGCGAGAGCCGCGTTCGCCTGGCACTGCATGGCAGGCCCGGCCCGTACACCAGAAAAACCAGGGCAATGGCGCAGGCCGTCAGAGTGGATTGCACCAGCACTGTCCGGCGGTGGCGCGGGGTGAGATCGTGTGTCAACGATACAAAAATCGGCAAAATGCCGATAGCGCCCAGGCAACAAACAGGGGAACAAAGCAGAGCCAGAATTCTTCCATTCCGCATACTCTTTCTTCGTTACGCCGGTGGTGTCATAAAAAAGAAATCGGAGGTATTCCGATACGCCGCCGCAACGATTCCAGCAGCCCGACCGTGCCGGTCATCATGTTGTCCCCCCAAGGCGACCCCCAGTGAACCGGAAGGCGCGTGCCGGCCATCAGGCGGCGTTTGGGTCCGGTGACAATGATCGCCCTGACGTTGGTATAGCCAACGGCTTGCCGAAGATAAGCGCCGTGGCCGCCTTCTGCCAGAACCTGATCATGACGGAGGCGGCCGTCGGCCAACGCGACAATCAGGGTTTCAAGACGTTCCAGGGTGATATCGCGGGTGTGGTATTCGACGAACCCGGCGACCTGGTCGCCCGTCAGGGCGGCGATCACCGTGTGCGAGGTGGCCACATCCAGGATGATCACGGGCGATAAGTCCCGGGCTTGCAGATCCTGGGCGGCGCCGGCCATGGCGGCCATGCCGCTGTCCATGACGTATATGTCGCGGGCATTCAGACGGACGGCGTCGGCCGCAATGCTGCGCAGCCGGTTGAAGGCTGCGGGAACTGCATCCCGGTGAAACAGGAGCTGGTGGGGTGTCGGGTCACGGTTGAGCATCTCTTCAAAGAGACGGTGGCGGAAGTCCAGGTGGGACACGCCTTGCGGCGCCACGCCGTGGTCCTGGGCGCAGATGGCCACGGCATCGAAAGCCATGGGCCAGCCGATCCCTTCGACGATGCGGCTGATACGTTCGGGTTGGATGTCGCCCAGGCGAACGGTGGTGTAGCGGCTGTCGGCCGACAAGCGCGCGATGTGCTGATCGTCGGCTATGGCGATGCCCCAATCGCGCACGCGTTGCGGGTCATGGTGCAATGTGGCGGCCGCAGTGGGCGACATGATCACTTCGGCCGTCCGGGCCCTTTCCTGCAAGGCTTCGGTGACCGGTCCACCGCCCATTTCGCCACCGACCACCAGCAGCGCACCGGTTGTGCGGCCGATCTGTTCGGCCAGATGGCGCACCGGCGCGGGCACCACGGCTTTGAAGTGTTCGCCGCCCTGGCTGTCGTAGCACAACAGGTCCAGGGTTCCGGCCCCGATATCGATCATCAACAAACGGCTCATGCAATCGTTCCTTTCGAAGCAAAGGCGCTGGTATTTGGCAGGCGCGGCCCACGCGGCTCACCGGGACGGTGCGCACCCGAAAGTTTGAGTACCGCTTTACACTTAACACTTTTCTGTTGGGTTGCAATGCCAACCGGCTTGCTGATAAAGTTAAATCGAACAGTCAAGGAGAGACGCTATGCGATGGCGATGTTTGATTTGCGGGTATATCCATGATGGCGACCAGCCGCCCTACCGCTGTCCGATATGCGGGGCGCCAGCCAGAATGTTCGAACGCATCGGCCAAGGCCCGCCCACGGAGTCCTCATGAAAATATACACTCAGACCGGCGATCGGGGTAAAACCAGCCTGCTCAGTGGCGAACGCGTGCCCAAAACGCATGTGCGCATCAACGCTTACGGCGATGTGGATGAGCTCAATGCTGTTATCGGCGCCCTGATCGCGGCGATGGTGCCGGACTCGGACGCTGTTGCGCCTCTGAAGCAGATCCAGTCCGACCTGTTTCAGGTGGGCGCATGGCTGGCGGCCACACCGGGTTCCGAACCGCGCGGGCGTTTGATGCCAGTGACACAGGCGCACAGTGCGCGACTCGAGGCGCTGATCGACAAGATGCAGGCCGAATTGCCCGATTTAACCGCCTTTATTCTGCCGGGCGGGTGCCTTCCGGCGGCCTGGGCGCATGTTGCCCGCACGGTGTGCCGGCGCGCCGAGCGCAGTGTTATCGACCTGGCCGAAGATGCAGGCGAACAGACCGGAGAGACGCAGGCGCTTGGACCGGCGATCGCATTTATGAACCGCTTGTCCGATTACTTTTTCGTTTTGGCGCGCTGGCTCAATCACAAAGCGGGCGTCGCCGATGCGATCTGGCGCGGGTAGTCCGGCCATGGGCAGTGCAACGCTTTACGATGCGCAGGTGATCGGCCGGCGGTGGCTGAACGCGCGGACTTTTGAATTGCGCATCAACCGGCCGGCCGGATTTGCATTCCTGCCTGGCCAGAAAATCGGGTTCGTATACCAGGACCTGGTGCGGGAGTATACCTTGCTGGGACCGGTCGATAGCGCCGATTTGACCTTTTGTGTGCGCCACGTGCCCCAGGGTCGCGTGACGCCGCACCTGGCGACAGCGCCGCCCGGTACATCCATTCAGGTGACGGAGGCGTCGGGGTTTTTTACCTTCAAACCTTCCCCACGTCCCGCTGTCCTTGTCGCCACGGGAACGGGCATTGCGCCCTACGTGGCTTTCGTGCGCTCCGGCCTGAGGGGGTTTGATCTGCTGCACGGCGTGCGCACCGTCGCCGAGCTTTATTACCGGTCGGAACTGGCAGCCGCTGCAAGCCGCTATATCCCGTGTCTGACAGGGGGGACCCTTTCCGGCGCGCCGCCCCATGCGTTTGACGGCCGTGTCACAGCCTGGCTGGCCAATGGGTTGGCAAACGGCGTGTATGATTTTTATCTGTGCGGCCGCGCGGACATGATCCGGGACGCAATGCGCCTGATCGACGAACGGTTCACAGGCTCGCATGTGTTTACCGAAACGTTTTATGACGGCGCCTTATAAACGCGATCACCCGAAAGGCAACGATGATAGGCCGGTTGATTTGCATCATTTTACTGATGACCGCCTTCGGCGCGCAAGCGGCCGACAAGCAGACGGTGCTGGTCCTGCACGCGTACCACCAGGGTTGGGAGTGGACCGATACGATCACTGAAGGCATCCAGTCGGTCATGAAGCCATTTGCGCACGATATCGATGTCGCGTATGCATACCTCGATGTCCAACGCTTCGGCAGCGAAGCGGGGTACCAGACCTTGGCCGACTTCTACCAGGTCACCTTCCATACCCTCCGCCCATCGGTAATCATCGTGTCGGACGATCCGGCCCTGCAATTTATGCGGCGTCACCGCGAGCGCCTGGCGCCCGGCGTTCCGGTTGTTTTTTGTGGCCGTAATCATGCGGGTAGTGCTTTGCCGCCCATTGAAGATCCGGCCCTCACCGGGGTGGTCGAACAGATCGATCATAGGGCGACCCTCAATTTGATGCTGACATTGCACCCGGATTGCCGGCGGATTGTCGTCATCCTTGGCGACACCGCTCTTGACAGGGCTTTTGCATCCGGTATGGATAACCAACTGGACGTGCTGGGGCCGCCTGTCGCTGCCGAAGTGTGGCGCGATGTCAGCCTGACCGACTTTCCGGCCAAACTGGTGTCGTTGGGCGGCACCGATCTGATTTATCTGCTGGGCTTTGATCACGACAGCAGCGTTGATGCGGCTTCAGCGGCTGACCGGGCCCACGTGATCGCCCGTTGGTCCCCGGCAGCGGTTTACAGTCCCTTGGCGTTTTATCTGGATAAAGGAATTGTGGGCGGTATGATCACGTCCGGTTTTCGGCAAGGCGAGCAAGCCGCCCAAATGGCCCTGCGCCTGCTATCGGGCGATGCGATAAACGATGTGACGGTCGTGAAAAGTCCCAACCAGTATGTGTTCGACGGGACGGTGCTGCATAAATACGCTATCAGTGCATCAGACTTGCCTGCCGGTAGCATTATTATCAATCGGCCGCCGGCCTTTTGGGTGCGGCATGGCCTCTGGATTGTAAGTTTGGCATTAGTACTGGCCGTCATCAGTTTTTTGCTGGTTGTGTTTGCATGGCGCCAGCAGCGCGGACAAGGACAGCTCAAGCAGACCAATTCGGTGTTGGACGGCCGTGTCCGGGAAAAAACCGTGCAACTCCAATTGGCGACCCAGCGCTTGAAAAAGCAATCTCAGTTCGATGGGGTGACCGGTCTGATCAACCGTCGCCATATCGTGCAACGTCTGGTGGAGGAGGTCAAGAAAAGGCATCGCTACGGGCAGCCTCTGTCCGTGGTGCTGTTCGACATCGACGATTTTCGCAAGATCCACGACAGCCATGGATTCGTGGTGGGCGACACGGTTCTGCGGGATGTCGGTCAGACGATCCGCCGATGCGTGCGCGACATCGACTTGCTGGGCCGCTTTGGCGGTGAGTCCTTTCTGCTGCTCATGCCCAACACGGAAGGGGATAAGGGGCGCGGGACGGCTGAACGGATCGTTAAAACCATTACCGGCATCCACTGGGAGCATGGCGCATTGCGGATCACCGTCAGTGTCGGGCTGGTCCCGGTCATGGACGACCAATCGCCGGGCGACGTCATCAAGGCGGTCGAAGATCTGGTCAAGACGTCCCGGTCCAACGGTGGCGGCCAGATTCTTTGCGTGGAAAGCCTTCATTTATAATCCGACACCATCCCACCCACCTTTTCTGTTATAATTCCCATTTCTTGTTATGCACTCCGCTCAAGTGATTATGGCGAAGTGTAAGCTCGCCGGCGTGCCATTGCGCCGATCCATGCTTCGCGAGGGCGACAGTCGCCCGCGGTAGACCGCTTGCGAATGCTGCCTGCCCAAGGTGTCATTCGCGGATTCTGTCATATATTGGCTGTTTGCAATGGTGAAGGCATTGTTGATGACTTGACCAGGAGGCACGTTTTTCTTTGGAACTATCGCGCAGGATCGATTTGAGCATGGAGAGCATTCGTATTCGCGGCGCCCGGCAGAACAATCTGAAAGGGCTTGATCTGGATATACCCCTGAACCGCATGACCGTTGTCACGGGCGTGAGCGGTTCGGGCAAATCGTCGCTGGCATTCGATACATTATATGCCGAAGGCCAAAGACGCTACGTCGAAACTTTTTCACCGTACGCCCGCCAGTTCATGGACCGCATGGACCGCCCGGTGGCCGAACAGATTCTGGGGGTTCCGCCGGCCATTGCCATCGACCGCAAAGATCCGGTCCGCACATCGCGTTCCAGCGTCGGCACGATGACTGAACTGACCGATTATGTGAAGCTGCTTTTTGCGCGCCAGGGGGTGCTGCACTGCAGCGGCTGCGGGCGGCCGGTCCAGCCCGATGCGCCCGAGCAGATCTGGCGCAGCCTGCGCCAGGCCGCCGACGGGGGCCGCGTGGTGATCACGTTTCCGTATGCACTGAACGAGGATGCGGCGGCGGCCCGGCGTGAACTGCTGCGTCTGGGCTATGACCGGATTTGGTTGGACCGGCACGTGCGCGATTTGAACGATCTGGCGGATGATGCCGCCGACGGCACCTGGGACGTTGTGGCCGACCGTGCGCTGGTGAAAACCGATCAGCGGCAGCGCGTGGTCGATTCGCTGGAGATGGCCCAACGGCTCGGCCGCGGTCAGGTGGATGTGTGGCTGGACGACGGCGATTGCCTGGCCTTCTCCAACCGCCTGCACTGCGCCCACTGCGACATCGACTATGCAGCGCCCCTGCCCAATCTGTTTTCTTTCAACAGCCCGCTTGGCGCTTGCGATACCTGTCGCGGCTTCGGCCGGGTGATCGACATGGACTTGGACCTGATCATTCCCGACCCGGGACGCTCCCTGGCCCAGGGCGCCATCAAACCCTTCGGCAGCGAGGCGGAGGGCCGCTTCGAGTACCGCGATTTAAGCGATTTTTGCCGCCGCCATCGCATCCCGCTGGACCGACCGTTCGCGGCATTGACCGAGGCGCAGCGCCAGGCGATCATCGAGGGCACGCCGGACTTTTACGGCCTGCGCGGCTACTTCAAGTGGCTGGAGGCCCGCACCTACAAAATGCACGTGCGGGTTTTCCTGTCGCGTTACCGCAGCTACGATGTGTGCCCGGACTGCGCTGGGGCGCGGTTTAAGCCCGAAACGCTGCTGTACCGCATCGAGGGCCAGTCGATCGCCGACCTCTACGCGCTCAACGTGGACCAGGCGGTGGCTTTTTTCAGCGCATTGGACCACAAGGGCTGGGATGAGGCCACCCAGTTGGTGCTCGATGAGATTTTAGGAAGGCTGCGTTTTCTCACGGACGTCGGGCTGGGCTACTTGACCCTGGACCGCCAGTCGCGCACCTTGTCCGGCGGCGAGGTGCAGCGCGTGGCTCTGGCCTCGGCCCTGGGGGCATCGTTGGTCAACACGCTCTATGTCCTTGACGAGCCCAGCATCGGTTTGCATCCGCGCGACAACGAGCGCCTGATTCACATTCTGCGGCGCTTGCGCGATTTGCCCAACACGATCGTGGTGGTCGAGCATGATCCGGCCATCATCCGGGCGGCCGACTATCTGCTCGACCTGGGGCCCGGGGCCGGCGAGCAGGGCGGCCAGGTCATGTACTTCGGTCCAGCCGGCCAGGCCAACGAATCGTTGACTGGAAGATATCTGTCCGGAGCGCTGCAACTTCCCATGCCCGCGCAGCGCCGCAAGGCCCGGCGTGGGCACTGGCTCAGCGTGCGCGGCGCGGCCGAACATAATCTGGCCAACATCGATGTGCGCGTGCCGTTGGGGCTGCTGGTCTGCCTGACGGGCGTGAGCGGCTCCGGCAAATCCACCTTGGCCGAAGAGATTCTTTACAAGGGGCTCAAGCGGCTGCAGGGCGAGGGCGAGGGGCGGCCGGGACGCTTCCGCGCCATTGATGGCGCCGAGCGCATCGCCGCTGTGGACCTGGTCGACCAGCGGCCGATCGGCCGCACGCCGCGGGCCAATGTGCTGACCTATACCAAAGCCCTGGACCCGATCCGCAAACTGCTGGCGGATACCGAGATGGCCCGGGCCAAAGGCTTCGGTCCCGGCTTCTTCTCCTTCAATGTAGACGGCGGTCGCTGCGATACCTGCAAGGGCGAAGGGTTCGAAGTGGTCGAGATGCAGTTTCTTTCGGATGTGCTGATCTCTTGTCCCGATTGCCAGGGGCGGCGGTTCAAACCGGAAGTGCTGGAAGTAACTTACCAGGGGCGCAGCATCGACGACATGCTCACCATGACGGTCGATCAGGGTCTGGCGTTCTTTGCCGATCAGCCGCGCATCCGTTCGGCGCTGGGGCCGTTGGCCGACGTGGGGTTGGGCTACCTGCGCCTGGGGCAGCCCATTTCGACCTTTTCGGGTGGCGAAGCCCAACGCCTGAAATTGTCGCGCTATCTGGGCGAAGGCAGCCGGGAGCGCCTGCTGATCTTCGATGAGCCGACCACCGGTCTGCATTTCCAGGACATTGCCATATTGATGGACGTGCTGCAGCGCCTGGTTGACGAGGGCAATACGGTCCTGGTGATCGAGCACAACCTGGATGTGATCAAGGCGGCCGACTGGGTCATCGACCTGGGGCCGGAGGGCGGCGACGGCGGCGGCCGGGTGGTGGCAGCCGGACCGCCCGAAACGATCGCCGCTGAGGATGCTTCGCACACGGGCCGTTTTCTCAAGCCCTATCTGGACGGTACCGCCGTCGTCGGCGAGGCCCCGGCGGTTTATGCGCCAGCGCCTGGTGGCGACAACGGCCGCGCCATCCATGTGCGCGGCGCGCGCGAGCACAACCTCAAGGATGTGAACGTGTCCCTGCCGCACAATCAGCTGGTGGTGCTGACCGGCGTGAGCGGCTCGGGTAAATCGACCCTGGCTTTCGACATCATCTTTGCCGAAGGCCAGCGGCGTTACCTGGAGAGCTTGGCGCCGTTTGTGCGCCAGTACATGAAAATTCTGGAGCGCCCGGAGGTGGACCTGGTCAGTGGGTTGTCGCCCACAGTGGCCATCGAGCAGCGTATCAGCCACACCAGCCGGCGCTCCACAGTGGCCACGCTGACTGAAATCTACCATTTCATGCGCCTGCTTTTTTCCAAGCTGGGCGCACCCCATTGCCCGGGCTGCGGTCGTCCGCTGACGCGCCAGAGCGCCGGCGCGTTGCAGGATCAAATTGTTGCGCGCTATGGTCGCCGCAAGGCGCTGCTTCTGGCGCCCAAAGTGGCCGGCCGCAAGGGGTTTCACAAGGATGTCCTGGCGCGCGCGCGCAAGATGGGCTACACGCAAGCGCGTATCGATGGCAGCCTGGTCGCGCTCGAACCCGACATGGCCTTGAGCCGTTTTAAGGCCCACGCCATCGACCTGGTGATCGGGGAAACACCGCGCGGCAAAGGGGCCGGCGCGCGTCTGGCGGACTTGGTGGCCGAAGCCCTCAAAGAGGGGGACGGCAGCCTGTTCGTGTTGGACAAGGACACCGGCAGCGAAGATGTTTTCAGCGTGCACGGCCGCTGTCCCTCCTGCGGGATCGGCGCGACCCAAGGTGATCCGCGTCTGTTCTCCTTCAATTCGCCCCAGGGCGCCTGCGAGCGTTGCGACGGTCTGGGCGTGGTCGGCGTGGGCGAGCACGACGATTCCGAACAGGCGGCGATCTGTCCGCAATGCCAGGGCAGCCGTCTGAAAAAGGCTGCCCTGGCGGTTACGGTGCAGGGCCGCACCATCTGGGATCTGGTCAGCCAACCGGCCGCAGTGCTGCAAACGACTTTGTCGGGCATGGCGTTTTCCGCGCATCAGCAGCCGCTGGCCGAACCGATCGTCACTGAATTGACCACCCGCCTGGCGTTGATGAACCGGCTGGGACTGGGCTACCTGGCCCTGTCCCGTTCAGGCGAGACCCTGTCGGGCGGCGAGGCGCAGCGTGTGCGGCTGGCGGCCCAGTTGGGCTCCAATTTGACCGGCGTGACCTATATTCTCGACGAGCCAACCATCGGTCTGCATGCCCGTGACAACCATATCCTGGTCGACGCCTTGCGCGAACTGCGTGACCGCGGAAACACCGTCATTGTGGTCGAGCACGATGAAGAAACCATCCGCGCGGCCGACACGGTGATCGACCTGGGGCCGGGCGCCGGCGCCAATGGCGGCCAAGTGGTCGCCGTGGGTAGCCTGGAAGATCTGCGCAAAGCGCCGGCCTCGGTGACCGGCGCCTTGCTGGACGGCGGCCGCTCCGATATCAACAGCCGCCTGCGACCGTATCGGCGTCAACCGGCGCTGACCATCGTGGGCGCGGCGGCCAACAATCTGAAGTACATCGATGTGCGCCTGCCGCTCAATCGCCTGGTGTGCGTGACGGGCGTGAGCGGTTCGGGCAAATCGAGCCTGGTCAAAGCCACCTTGTACACAGGATTGCAGCAGCGTTTGCGCCGCAAAGGGAACATCGGCAATGCCGGCTTTTGCCGCGACATGACCGGTTGGGAAGGCCTGGCCCGCGTGTTGGAGGTAGACCACACGCCCATCGGGCGCACCCCGCGCTCGGTGCCGGCTTCGTATGTCGGCTTCCTGACCGATATCCGCAACCTCTTTGCCCAGGTTCCGGAAGCGCGCGCGCGCGCCTATTCGGCCGCGCGGTTTTCCTTCAATGTGGAAGCCGGTCGCTGTCCGGCTTGCAAGGGCCAGGGCCGGCCCAAAGTGGAGATGGCTTTTCTGCCGGATGTCTACGTGCCTTGCGACGTGTGCGGCGGGGCGCGCTTTAACGCCGAGACCCTGGCGGTGCGGTACAAAGGCAAGACCATGGCCGAGGTGCTGGCGATGACCTTCGCCGAGGCGGTGCAGTTCTTTTCAGCCATCCCGCGCCTGCGGCGGGCTGTTCAGTTTGTGTGCGATATCGGTTTGGGTTACCTTCAACTGGGACAGCCCAGCCCTACCTTGTCCGGCGGGGAGGCCCAGCGTATCAAACTGGCCCGCGAGATGGCCCAGCCGTCCGTTTCCGGGCACACTCTGTACATCCTGGACGAACCCACCACCGGCCTGCATCCGGCGGACGTGCAGCGTTTGCTGGACGTGCTGCAGGGCCTGGTCGATCAGGGCCACAGCGTGGTGACCATCGAGCACAACATGGAAATCATTAAAGCCGCCGACTTTATCATCGATCTGGGACCTGAAGGCGGCGCGGACGGCGGTCGCATCGTGGCCAGCGGATCCCCCCGCGAAATGCTGTCCAAGAGCGCTAAGTCGCATACGGCGCGATTTCTGAAGCGCCAGCTGCTGGGGAAAGTTGACACTTTATCAAAAAAATGCACGTAAAAGCGCTGTATAACCATAAATCGTTATCTGGTTATTCAGTTCGCTCCAGTGATTATGGGCAAAGTGTATTCGGGATTGGCACGGAGGAGGTGATCCGGGTGGGTGGTCCGCGCCACGTCAGCCATGAGATTTAGTGAGGCATAAGGTGTGCGCAGGACATGGGGCCGCACTGTTTGAGCGCAGCGAGTTTGCGGCCCGTCCGGAGCATGCCTTATAGCCTCACTTAATCGAATGGATGGTGGCGCGGACCACCCACCCGGATCACCGGGGTCTACCTACGTCACCCCACACCTGTATCTCACTTGACCGAAGTGGATCACCAGAAATCGTTATTGTAATCGGAGAGCTACTGCTTTAAGAAACCCTCAAAGTTTTGAAAGGGGTAAATGCATCTACTACTGATATATCTTTTTATCGCCTTGGGGTTTTCCTTCCTGTGCTCTTTGCTGGAGTCGGTTCTACTATCCATCACACCGGGCTTTGTCGGTGCTTTTGAAAAAAAATCTCCCCGCACAGGGCTATTATTGCGCACATTGAAGGAGGACATCGACCGCCCCCTGGCGGCTATCCTCAGTCTCAATACCATGGCGCATACCATTGGCGCCGCTGGTGTCGGCGCCCAATCCATGGTGGTATTTGGCAGCGGCTACGTCGCGATCACTTCGGCGGGGCTGACGCTTCTGATCCTGATCTTTACGGAGATTATTCCCAAGACCTACGGTGCACTTTACTGGCGTGAGTTGGCCCCCCTTACGGCACGGGTGCTGCGCGTTCTGATCATAGTGCTCTACCCCCTGGTCTTTCTTTCCATGGGGCTTACCCAATTAATATCGCGGGGTAAGAAACAGCAGGGTTTCAGCCGCGAGGAGTTCCAGGCTATCGCCGATATCGGGTTCAAGGAGGGGCAGTTCCGCGAACAGGAATCGCGCATCATCAAAAATCTTTTCCTGCTCAGAAAATTGAGGGCCGATGATGTCATGACACCTCGCACGGTCATGTTCACGCTTCCCACAAGCATGACGGTCGGTGAAGTTGTCTCGAAATTTCCGGACATACGCTTTTCCAGGATTCCGATCTACGAAGAGAACATCGATCATATCAATGGATTCGTCCTGAAAAGCGATGTCTATTTAGAGGCGTCGCGCGGCAATAAGGCCACCCCCCTATCGGCTCTGCGCCGGGATTTGCCTGCGGTTCCGGAAACAGTGACGCTGATTCAACTGTACGAACATTTCCTGAAACATCGCCAGCATGCCGTTCTGGCGGTCGACGAGTATGGTGCGGTAGCCGGCATCTTGACCATGGAAGATATTATCGAGACCTTGCTGGGCATAGAAATCATGGATGAAACGGACACCGTGGCCGATATGCGCGCCCTTGCCAGGCAACAATGGCTCAAACGTGCCCGCACACTGGGGATCATCACGGATGAATGAGGTTCCGGCTGACGCCGCCGGTCGCCCCTACAGCGCGTATCGAGATCATCACGGTGTCCATTGGCTACAGGGGATCCAATGACACTACGCACCAGGCGAACACAAGGTTCGCCCCTGAGAAGAACGCCGGTCCATACGCAAATGCGGTTACCCGGCGCCACTTTGCAGTAAGGCTTGCTTAAGGCGAGGGGATTTGGTATGAGAAGCGAACGTTTGCCGGCACATTCCATATGGGTGTTTCCGGCGCCACCTGCCGATACAGGCCAGTAGCTCTAATGGTAGAGCACCGGACTCCAAATCCGGGTGCTGGGGGTTCGAGTCCCTCCTGGCCTGCCACTTTCGTAAATTCAGGTCAATGATGATGGCCGTCGTGGTCGATAATCGCTTCCGTCCTGATTTATATCTCTCTTCCCACCGATCATGCCAGAAAAATCCTGTTGGGTCCTCCCCCCCCCATGTCTAAATATCGGATGATACGAAGACGTTTGTTCGCGTGGGCCTTACCACCAGCTGGCGGATTTGAAGCCGCGTGATTTGAATTGACTTCATAAAAGATTGCCAGTAACTTCCAGCGGTTTTCCATCCTTTAGAATAGTACACGTTTCGTCTCACAGCTATTGTTCCACGGTGACAGATCTGGAAACACATTCAGCGGAGGATTCGGTATGGACGTGGGCAAGCGACCTCTTATCGGTACATTTTTCTTTTCCGGCCGGATGGCTATCGGCATCATCCTGATTTTTCTTCTCATAACCGATACGGCAACTGCATGGGCGCAAGCGGTTGTCAATGTAACCGTGCAAGCCGACGGCATTCAGGTATCGGCCGCGAACCCGAAGGTCACCTATCTTAATCTTCGGATCGTCAACCCCTCGGGGGAGATGATCGTGAATTCGGAGAGTGACACCGGCAGCCTTGTCTGGATCCTTTCGCAAGGTGCTTCGGACGGTCTTTATATCTACGAAATCAGCGTCAATTTCGGGCCGCGCAACCGGACCCGCGGTGATGACGCCCAGAATTCAACAGAGCGCATCCGTCCCTGGCGCCAATCGGGCGCGTTCACCGTCAAAAACGGTACTATTCTTGACCCCTCGCTGGAAGAAGTCGGCCGTTTGCGCAAGATCCGCGGCGGGATATCCGCCCTGGGCGCCCTGGTCATGGATTTTCTAGTGCCCGCGGCGCATGCCGATCAGGTTATCGGCGATGACCTGATCGTTACTGGAAGCGAATGTGTAGGTGTTGATTGCGTCGATGGTGAATTTTTCGGTTATGTCGGTGGTGATACCTTGCGGCTCAAGGATAACAACCTGCGCATTCATTTTGACGATACCAGCGACAATACCTTTCCCAGCAACGATTGGCGAATTCTCATTAACGACATTACATCTGGCGGGGCCAGCTACTTTGCCGTGGAGGATTCGACCGCCGGACGCATTCCGTTCAAGATCGAAGCCAAAGCCCCGGCAGATGCCCTGACCATCAGTCGCAGCGGTCGCATCGGCTTCGGAACGGCCATTCCTCAAACAGAACTGCATATCTTCGACGGCGATACGCCGACCATACGGTTCGAGCAGGACGGCAGCGGCGGTTGGGCTCCGCAAACCTGGGAAGTGGCCGGCAATGAAGCCCATTTTTTCATCCGTGATGTGACCAACGGTAGCAGACCATTGAGAATCAAGCCCGGCACCCCAGGAGACACCCTGTGTCTGAGGGACGATGGTGTGGGGTTTGGCACCTGGGCGCCGGCAGCGCCCATGGAGTTGGAAACCACGGCCAAGGATGCCGAATTCCTGCTCGATCGCACGGACGGGGCCAGCGGCATGCTTTCCGCGACGGCCGCGGCGGTGGTCTTGGGAAGCAAGAGCGATCACCCCCTCAACCTGGTGGTCAACAGCACTGTCGCCATGACCATCGATACCGTTGGCCGGGTTGGCATTGGTACCGCCGCGCCGACCGAGTCGCTGCATGTGGTGGGCAATGCCCTGGTCTCAGGCAATCTGGAAGTGGGCAGCAGCCGGGGTCTCAAGCAGAACATCGAACCCATTGATGCCACTGCGGCCATGGCCGTGCTGGCGGCGCTTCGACCCGTTAAATTCAACTACAAGATTGATCCGGAAGAAGAATCCCTGGGGTTCATCGCCGAGGAGGTTCCGGACCTCGTGGCCACCAACAGCCGCAAGTCCCTGAGCCCCATGGATCTGGTGGCCGTGCTGGCCAAGGTCGCCCAGGAACAGCAGCAAACCATCGAAACGTTGTCGCGGCGGGTTGCCGATCTCGAAAAAGAACTCGAAAGGACCTCTCCGGTGGTTTCAGCGGATCCCGCTCAGCAGACGGGAAGTGGCATATGAATGGACGCCGTACGGATGGGGGCATACTGCTATGGTGGGTATCGGCACGGGCTTGCGTTTAAAAGGATTTCTTCTGGCAATGATCTGGTTTCTCGTTCCGCTTGCGGCATCGGCGCATGTTACCGTGAGCAGCGGCGGGCGCCTGGTGGTTCGCGGCGGCGTTGTCATGAACCTGCATTGCGGAACAATGACAGTAACGGGAGGCGGCGTTCTGGATATTGCGGATGGCGGTCGCGTCGAGAACTGCGGCAATGTGATCCTGGCCGACCGGGCCGCCTTTAACGACGGCACCGGCGTTCTGACGATGAACGGCACGTGGGAGAACAACAGCGACTTTGTGATATCCGACACGCGCACCATCACCTTCACCGGCGCCTGCGGGGCCGTCAACAGCGCTTCAGGCGCCAGCGACAGCGATGGTGACGGTCTGGGCGACGGCATTGAAAACAGGTTGGGCACCGACCCTTTCGATACCGATAGTGACCATGACAACATGACCGATGGCATGGAGGATGCCAACCACAACGGCGAGGTGGACGCCGGCGAGAGCGACCCCCTGAAGGCCGATGCCGGACCGGGCATCCCCGTGCGTGTGGCTCCGGCGGATGCTGCCATGGACATTCCGATGGCTGCGCTACTGGCGACGGATTACGCTGCCGGCGCCGAGCCGTCCCTGCACGGTGCCACGCGCTGGCAGATTGCAACCGACGCCGCCTTCGTTCAGCTTACCTTGGATATCACCTCGGCCGATCAGTTGTTGGTATTGGCGGTTCCGGAGATGGTCCTGCAAGCCGGAATCACTTATCACTGGCGGGCATGTTTTATCGGCAGCGACGGCCACGCCCGCATGTGGTCGGCGGGGTGGCGTTTTGTCACAACCGCCCAGGCGCGTTTCACCGATGCCGATGCCAATGGCATCCCTGACGATCAGCAGGCCGGTTCCGACGATGAATGGGACCTTGACGGCGACGGACAGGACGATCTGACTCAGGGGGATATGCGCTGCGTCACCCTTCCCGACGGGGATGGCCTTTTCTGCCTCAAGCCTATCACCAATGTGGATGCAATCCAGATTCTGGAGCGTGTCGATCCGAAAACCTTCACCGCAAACGATAGCCGACCGGACCCTATGCGCTTGGGGCTGTATGGTTTTCGGCTGTCCGTGCCCGACCCCGACACGGAAACGGTGCTGCGGGCCTATTTTTCTGAAAGCATAGACCCGTTTTGGGGCTGGATCAAGGTGGACGCGGTCAACGGCTGGCAGGATTACACCGGCTATGTCACTTTTGATGAGGCGCGCACGGCGGTTACGATCCAACTGATCGACGGCGGTTTCGGCGATGCCGATGGTGTGGCCAATGGCGTGATCGTCGATCCATCGGGGCCGGGCGTGGCAGCACCGAATAACGGCCATAGCCATGGCGGTTGTTTTATCTCTTGTGTTCCCCTCAAAGAGTGAGTGTCCGGGATACGGCCGGCGAAACTGCGGACTGCGCATTGCCGGCCGTTATGAATCAGCGATCGACCAGAATCTCATCCAATGCTGCTGACAATGCCGCCACGGTAAAGGGTTTCGGCAGGAAGCTCTGCGCGCCGGCGTTGAGGATCTCGCGGGCTGGTCCGTCCAGGGTAAACCCGCTGCAGACGATCACTTTGATGTGCGGCAGGCGTTCTTTTAATTTCGGATAGATCTGATTGCCGCTCATGTCCGGCAGAATGATGTCCAGCAGGACAAAATCGATCGTGCCCGGGTAGGTTTGGGCGATAAGCAGGGCCTCTTTGCCCGATTTGGCTTCCAGAACGTGATAGCCCAGTTTTTCCACGATGGCCCGGTTCACTTCCATCACGAGGTGTTCGTCTTCCACGATCAATGCCGTGCCGGAGCGATGAACCGGAAGCGCCCTGACTTTTGGGTTCTCCGCCCGGGCGGGCCGGGCGACCGGCAGGTAGATCGAGACAACGGTTCCTTTGCCGACTTCCGATTCCACATACACATAGCCGCCGTGTTTTTTGACAATACCATACACCGCGGACATGCCCAGGCCGCGTCCCTGGAATTTGGTGGTGAAAAAGGGCTCGAAAATACGCGCGCAGGCCAGTTCTTCCATGCCCTTGCCGGTGTCCCGGATCCGCAGCAGTACATGGCGTCCTGATTTGAGGCCCTGGTGTTTGAGGCACTGGGCAGGTGTCACGTCGGTGTTCTGCAAGGAAACCGTCACGCTGCCGTTTTTATCGATGGCCTCCGAGGCATTGGAGAGGATTGCCGCCAACAGCATCTGCATCTGGGTAGTGTCTACTTCGATGGGGTCGGTGGCCTCATTCAGGTCGGTTTTCAGTTCAACGTACGAAGACAGGCTGTGGCTGACCAGCCCCAGCGCTTCACGCACAAATTTGCAGGAGGCAACCGTCTGGGTCTGGAATTTGCCGCCGCGGGCATACGCGAGCAATTGGCTGGTCAATTGCACCATCTTCTGGCTGGCCTGATTGATCGGTTCGATGAAGCGGGCCAATTTGGGGTCGGGCAATCCATCCATGTGGATCAATTCGATGTTGCCGAGGATGACGGCCAGGGCATTGTTGAACTGGTGCGCGATGCCCCCGGCCAATGTGGCGATCGCTTCCATTTTTTGGGCCTGCTGCAGGCGGGCGGTCAGCCTGCGCTGATCCTTTTCCGCCTCCTTGGATTGGGTCATATCGACCACGAAGGCCAAGGCGCCCGCATAATTGCCATCCCTGTTGCGCTGGGCGATGGCACTGAGCAAAACATCCTTGAGCTTGCTGTCTTTGGTGATGAACTGAAAGGGCTGATTTTTCATTTGCCCGGATTTGTAGAACTCGGGGAACAAAATTTCGATGGCACCGCGGCGGCTGTCCAGGGTCATGAAATCGAAAGCATGCCGGCCGATGACATCTTCGCGCCGATAGCCCATGGTGTCGAGCCACAAATTGCTGACACTGGTGACGCGGTCTTCATGATCGAGTGAGTACAACATCACCGGCGTGTTGTTGTACAGGTCGCGATAGCGCTTTTCACTTTCGCGCAGGGCTTGGGCAGTTTGTTTTTCCCGCGTGATGTCGCGACCGCAGCCCACGGTGCCGATCATTTCACCATCTTCACCCCAGAAGGGCCCCTTGTGGATGTCCAGGGCCAGAAGTTCGTTGCGGATCAAACCCTCTTCCACGAAACGGCCGGCGGTCTTGCGGTGCTTGGTGATGCGATCCGAGTCGTCCCCGATTCCCCTGAAGGTGTGCCGGTGTCCCCGTTCTTGTTCTTTCTGGGCAAAATAGGCATCGGTTTTGCCGATGGCGTCATCGGGACGACTGCATTTGAGCAGTCGGTCACACATGGCCTGATTGACGAAAATGTAGCGATTGTCCAGATCTTTGGCCCAGATCATATCCGGCACATTATCGGCCATCAGGCGCAGCATCTTGTACAGGCGGCGGTGCTCGGACTCGCTGCGACGCAACGCGGTTTCGGCTTCTTTGCGCTCTTCTTCAAGGGAGAGCGACTTGGCCAGGGTGCCGATGATGTACGTATCCACCTGTGTGAATTGACGGGGACGCATATCCACGATGCACAGGGCACCGATCGTCTTGCCTTTGCAGTGCACCGGATATCCCAGGTAGGATTTGAGTCCGTACCTGCGAATATAGGGATCGCTTTCCATGTAAGGTGTTTGGGTCAGATCGCCGATGGCCAGAGATTGGTTGCCGCTTTGAAGGGTGGCTTCGTAGCAAATGTGGCCATGCGGGCTGTCCTTGGGCGGAAAATCCGGCGGCAGGTCGAATCCGGACCAGCAGGTCAACGAGCCTTGTTGATTGTCAATGCGATTGTAAAGCGCGCATGCGCTTTCCAGAACCTGAGACGCCTGTTGGACGATAATACGGATGTTCTGCTCGGGATCGGACCCCAATAAGCTAAATAACTCACTGAGTTTCTTAAGTTTTTGATCTATGGGCGGTTCCGGTCGATTGATCCGCGGGGCATCCTGAGTGAATATTGTGGGCGTCATGGCCATCTCTCCGCAGCACGAATTTGCCGCCAAATCCTTAATTCCATTTCATATCGTTCTTTAAATTTCAAGAGAAAGGTTCCTGTCGCACAGGGTAACCGCATTTGGAAATTCAGCTCCCTAAGACTTCTCACTCTATTGTTTCTAAAAAGCTGCCGTTCGCCCCTACGAGTAGAACGCGGTTCCGTTTCTGTGATCAAGCCACACGCAAAGGCGGTTGCCCTGTCCTGACGCAGTGAGCGCAGCTGATGATATATTTTCGGGCGTGTACCGGGAATACTTGAGCGCCGGTTTCATGTGCGTGTATTTACACTTATGCGCTTTCGTGTCAGAACGAGAGCTATGATGGCGGCAGTGCAGCTGCTTGTGGCGGGAAAGCGTGTGGCATCCATGCAGGCACCCGTTTGAAGGTAAACGGCAGCCTTGTACTAAGATCCACGCAGGCATAGAACTTCAAGTGATTGGAGCGCAGCATGAAAGTAATTCGCTTTGGAACCAAGGGGCAGGAGCGACCCGGCCTATGGCAGGCGGACGGCGTTGTCGATTTGCGGACCCTTTTTCCGGACATTCCCGACGTTGACGAAACCTTTTTCAAGCAAGGTTGGCTCGAACGGCTGGCCTCGCTGAATGTGCCCGGACAACCGTGCAGCGAACGGTGGGGCGCACCTCTCGCGCGGCCTTCAAAAATTATCTGCCTGGGCAAAAATTATGTCGAGCATGCCAAAGAGGGTGGGTTCGAAGCACCGGCAACGCCGCTGCTTTTCTGCAAAACGCCCAACACGCTCAATGGGCCTTTTGACCCAGTCTTGCTGCCGCAAAGTTCGGGACAGATCGATTGGGAGGTCGAACTGGCTGTGGTGATCGGTAAGCAGGGCAAGCGCATCGCCCGCGAGCAGGCCCTGGAACATGTCGCCGGAGTGACCGTGATGAACGATGTCTCCGGCCGGCAGGCCCAATTTGCCGATTCACAGTGGTTTCGTGGGAAATCCTTCGATAACTTCGCCCCGCTCGGTCCGGCGCTGGTGACCCTGGATGAGATCGCAGATCTGCATCAGTTGAAATTGATCGCCAAGGTCAATGGCGAGTTGATGCAGGAAGGCAGCACCCGCGATTTGATTTTCACGATTCCCTTCCTGATCGCCAACATCAGCGAGGATATCACTCTGATGCCCGGAGACGTCATTTCCACCGGCACGCCGGCTGGCGTGGGAATTTTTCGGGATCCGCCGATCGTGTTAAAGGACGGGGATGAGGTCGAATGTTGGATCGAGAATATTGGGAGTATCAGAAATCGATTTGTCGCTCGCTGATCGGTACATTGTCTTCGTTGTTTCGACCTGGGCGGCTATCTTGTATCCAGCGAAGTGAAACAGTACTGAATACTGAATTATTCCCGTGAATACAGTCTGATCCCGTTTTGAAAGGGGTCAGGGCCGCATGGAACCGGTGCGCTTCAATGCATATCCGTACCTTACACCTGTACGTACAACACCTGTTCGTACAAATCGATAAGGGAGGTGCCTTATGCAAACAACCTTGCAAATGCTGAAGACCCATCCGAGCGCGACGGGGATCGCGCCCGAAAACCTGGCTGCGGCTATCGCCAAATTGTATACGTGCGCGCAAGCCTGCACCACATGCGCCGATGCATGTCTGGGAGAAAAGGAGCTGTCATCGCTGGTACCCTGTATCCGGGCCAATCTGGATTGCGCCGACGCCTGTCTTGCCACGGGCGCCATGCTGTCACGTGTAACCCATTCTCCCACCGATTTGCTCCGCAGCATGCTGGGAACCTGCGTCAAGGCCTGCCATCAATGTGCTGAAGAGTGCGCCAAACATGCAAGCATGCATGAGCATTGCCGCATCTGCAGTGAAGCCTGCCGCAGTTGCGAAAAAGCATGCCGTGATCTTATGGGGTAAAGAAGTACCTTGTGTTCGCCCGGCGCGTAGATGTCATTGGATTGGGGCGAATGAACACCTTGATGGTCACGATGCCCGCTGTAGGGGCGACCGGCGGTCGCCCACGCGAACCACTGAATTTGGGTCATCGCACAAAATGGCGCAGCCTTTTTCTCCCGCACCCATGATTGCCTGGGAAGGTGGCTTTGCACCCGCCGGGCGACCGACGGTCGCCCGGCAGGTGGAACGGGATTAAGTGCCGGGTGGGGCGTCCCCCACAGGTCCGCACCTATGGTGAACGGCAGCTTTTTTCGAAACACTAGGTCAGAATTTCTAAAGAACTGAATTTCCAAATGCGAAAATCCCGGGAGCAACCCGGAGCAACCGGCGCTTCTATTGACCTGAAGCCTGCATTGAGGTAGCGATGGGGCCATGCACATCATGGTGAGTATTCTTCTCCTTACACTTTAACCCTAAATAAGCGCTCTTACTATGGTACGTTTTCTCGTTCTGGGGTTGGTTGTAGCTGGTATTGTGTGTGGCGCCGTACAGGTTTTCAGCGCCGTGTCGCCCGGTGATATACCGCCGGACCTGACTCCCTGGCAGGCATGGGTACTGCATGGTCGGCAAGCATCGCTGTGCCCCAGCCAGTACAACGACAGCGCCATCGTACGCTGCCAATGGCCATCGCGCTTGCGATTGACAGTTTCTTCCGGGGGAGCTGAATTTGAACAGCACTGGTCCGTGTTTGCCGAGGGTTGGGTCGTTCTGCCCGGCGGCGCGGAGCTATGGCCCGAAAGCGTGACCGCCGATGGGCGTCCGGTGGCCGTCATACAGCGCGACAATGTGCCCGCCGTGCACCTGGGTGCCGGCGAGCATCGCATCGTGGGCCGTTTCACCTGGTCGCGTCTGCCCGAGATGATTCCCGTGCCGCCCGCATCAGGCCTGTTTTCCCTGGTCATCGATGACCAGCCCATTGCAGCGCCGTCTATCGACGAGCATGGTCGGTTGTGGCTGCAGGAGGGTCCGGCCGCTGAGAGCGGCGCGGAAGCTGTCACGGTCCAGGTGTTTCGATTGCTCGACGATACCATTCCCATGCTGGTGCATACGCTTCTGCGTCTGGAGGTGTCCGGCAAGCCACGCGAGATTGTTTTGAATGACGCCCTGCTTTCGGGCGCCATCCCCATGTCGTTGGACAGCCCGCTGCCTGCCCGGATCCAGCCCGACGGCCGGTTGACCCTCCAGGCGCGGGCGGGACGCTGGGAGGTGCGCATTGCAGCCCGGCTGGCCGGACCGCAATCCAAAATTCCTGCTGGCGCGGCACCGTATGGAGAGGAAATCTGGTCCTTTCAGCCGCGGCATGATCTACGCATGGTTGAAATCATGGATGTTCCGGCCGTGGCGCCGGGTCGGACCGAGATGCCCATGGCCTGGCGCGACTTGCCGGCCTATGTGATGCAAGCGGGCAGCAGTATGACCATAAAGGAGATCCGGCGCGGCGACCCTGATCCGGCCCCGGATCAATTGTCTTTGCAGCGGACCTGGTGGCTCGATTTTGATGGCGGCGGCTTCACGGTGCATGATGAGATCGATGGCACACTGAGCCGGCAGTGGTATCTGGCCATGAATCCGCCCATGCAGCTGGGGCGGGTGGCGGTCGCCGGCGAGGAGCGGGTGATTACCGAACAGGGGCCGGAGAAGAAAAGGGGTGTGGAACTGCGCCGGGGTCGAATGGCCCTGCAGGCTGACGCCCGTCTGCCGCAGCGCGTCTCTGTCATGTCGGCGGTCGGCTGGGAGCACGATTTTCAATCCGTCGGCGGCGTGCTGCACCTGCCGCCCGGTTGGCGCCTGCTGGCCGCATCCGGGATCGATCAGGTGTCGGACACGTGGGTGCAACGCTGGTCGTTGCTCGACTTTTTCCTGATCCTGATCATCGCGCTGGCCGTGTTCAAGCTGCGCACATGGCTCTGGGGGCTGGTGGCGCTCGGCACCATGGTGCTCATTTTTCAGGAACCGGGCGCACCGCGCCTGGTGTGGCTGCACCTGCTGGCCGTGCTGGCCCTGCTGCCTGTGCTGCCGGCCGGCTGGCTCAGACGCCTGGTGGGCGCATGGGGCATCGGGGCTGTGGTGGTGCTCCTGGTGACCGCTGTTCCTTTCGTGGTCCAGCAGCTTCGCTGGGGCGTGTATCCTCAATTGGCGCACCCCGGTGGCGATTACCGCCCATTTCAGGAGATGGCGTTCGAACCGCAAAGCAAGCCGTCGGCTCCGGCCGAGGCGATGCGCGGCGGTGACGCCCGATCCAAAACCTTGCTTGCCAAGCCGATTCAGGATAGCATGGCAGCGACTGTTCAACCCAAAACAGCCCTGCGCCAGCAGGATCCCGATGCGCTGATCCCCACCGGCCCGGGGCTGCCGGATTGGCGCTGGCAATCGGTTGACCTGCGCTGGAGCGGGCCGGTGGCCAAAGACCAGCCCATGACCCTTTATCTGCTTTCGCCGATACTGAATTTGATCCTGGCGCTGTTGCGGGTCGGGCTGCTGGCGCTGCTGGTTGTGGCGTTGATCGACTGGCGGCCATGGTGGCAAAAAATGCGGGCGCATCTGCAGGCGGGGGCCGTTGGCATCGTGCTGATGGGGATCTGCTGGGCCGGTCCCGGACTCGCCGTTGCGGGGAACGCGGTTTTTCCGCCGCAACCGCTGCTTGATGAACTGCGTCAACGGCTGCTGGAAAAGTCCGATTGTTACCCGGAATGTGCCGACATATCGCACATGGAGCTGTTGGCCGGCCCCTCATTTTTGCAGGTGAAGCTCAGGGTCAACTGCGCCGAGCGGGTGGCGGTGCCTTTGCCGGTCCACCGCAAATCGTGGGTGCCTGAGCAGATCTTGCTGGACAATGCGCCCATCGGCGCTCTGACCCGCGATGATGGGGGGCAGCTGTGGGCCTTGGTGCCGGCGGGTCTGCATACTGTGGTGTTGCTGGGCGCGATCGGACCGGAAAGCGCCTTGCAAATACCGCTGCCGCTCAAACCCCATACCGCCGCCTACTCGGCCCAAGGTTGGCGTGTCACCGGCATTCACCCCGACGGCAGCGTCGCTGCGGGGATTCAATTGACCCGGCTGGCGTCAAATGAAGACAACGGCGCTGCGGTTAAGCCTACCCATGACCTGCCACCGTTTTTACAGGTGGAACGGGTGCTGCATCTGGGGTTGAGCTGGCAGACCACGACGACCGTGCGGCGCCTGACGCCCGTCGGTTCACCGGTGTCCGTCACCATTCCGCTGCTGGCCGATGAGTCGGTCACGACTGCCGGCATCGAAACCGCCCAGGGGGAGGCGCTGATTACCTTGGCGCCCGATCAGCAGACCGTCACGTATGCGGCCACGCTTCCCATCGGTGAGCGGATTGTGCTTGAAGCCCCCAGGGCCGTACCCTGGTCCGAAACCTGGGTATTGGATGCCGGCGAGATCTGGCATTGCGATCTGGAAGGTATTCCGGTCGTGCACCATCAAGATGGCGCCGGTCAGTGGCAGCCGCGCTGGCAACCCTGGCCGGGCGAACGGGCGACCATTCGGATCCATCGCCCGGCAGCCGTGGCCGGTCAGATCAAAACGATCGACCGGGCCGACCTGGTGCTGACGCCCGGTCAACGTTTTGGCCAGGGCACCTTGGACTTGTCGATCCGCACGAGCCGTGGCGGGCAGCATACGCTGGCGCTGCCGCCCCAGGCCAATTTGCAACAGGTCACGGTGGACGGCCGAACGCTTCCGATCCGCCAGGAAGATCGCAAGGTCACGGTGCCATTGCAGCCGGGCGCGCAACAGGTTCATCTGCAATGGCAGCAGTTGGCGCCTTACACCGCTGTGTTCAAATCCCCTGCGGTCGAAGTGGGCCAAGAGGCGGTCAATGCCAGGGTCACCGTGCACATGCCGGCCCAGCGTTGGATCCTGATGACCGGAGGACCGCGCTGGGGACCGGCGGTTTTATTCTGGAGCTATCTGGCGGCCATTGTCTTGGCCGCCGTGGGCTTGGGGCGTGTGGCCCCATCACCGCTGAAGACCTGGCAATGGGTGTTGCTGGGGTTGGGCCTGACCCAGATTCCGGCCCCCCTGGCCCTGGTGATCGTGGGCTGGCTTGTGGCTTTGGGAGTGCGCGAGCGCCAGAGTATGCCGCGACACTGGTTTGCTTTCGATGCGGTTCAGATCCTGTTGGTGGTGTGGACGGTGGTCGCCCTGATTGCCTTGTTCGAAGCGGTCCGGGCCGGATTGCTGGGACAGCCTGAAATGCAGATCGCCGGCAATCAGTCGACCTATATGACCTTGCATTGGACCCAAGATCATATCGACCGGATCATGCCCCAGCCTTGGGTGCTCAGTCTGCCGGTGTGGGTCTTCAGGATTTTGATGTTGGCCTGGTCGCTTTGGTTGGCTTGGTCGCTACTCGGCTGGCTCAAGTGGGCCTGGCGCAGCCTGGGCAAGGGCGGGGGGTGGCGCAAGGTGGTGTTGCGGCGCAGGAAGGACGCGGTCGTCGATGGTTTGAATCGGTGAAAGGAATGATCGGGGTGCGGGGTGCAAGGGGGCTGCCTATCAATTTCAGTTGATTGCAGATAATCATTTCCATTATGATAAACGATCATTGCAGGTACTGGTACCGCGATGGTGTGGGTTTTTGACTTAATCATTGCAAACGTGAACCGGCCGACCCATGCTCCAGGAACTATCCATTCGCAATTTTGCCATTATCGAAGACCTGAACATCCGTTTCAGCGGCGGCCTGACCATTTTGAGTGGCGAAACCGGTGCCGGAAAATCGATCATTATCAATGCCGTCAACCTGCTGCTGGGCAGCCGGGCTTCCGCGTCATTGATCCGTTCCGGCGCGGAGAGTGCCGAGTTGGAAGCGCTGTTCGATGTGACCGACGGCAGCGAGGTGGCCCGTATGATGCGCGAGCAGGGCTATGATCCCGGCGAAGGCCTGCTGGTCCGGCGGATCATATCCAGCAACGACCGCCATCGGATCTATATCAACGGCCGTCTGTCCACCATGCAGGTCCTGGCCGAATTGACCAGTCGTCTGGCCAGCATTTCCGGGCAGCACGCCCACCAGGGCTTGCTCAAGGAGGAAGAACACCTGTTCATTCTCGATCAGTTTGGCGACCTGCTGCCGCTGCGTGCCGAGTACAGCCGCTGGTATGGCCAGCTGCTGCCGCTGATCCGAGAGGAACGCGAGCTGCTGCAGCGCCAGGCCCGCCAGGGCGAGCAAACCGAGTTGCTGCGTTTCCAGCAGCAGGAAATCGAAACCTGTGCCCCGGAGCCCGGCGAGGATGCCGAATTGGAAAAGGAGCGCCTGCGCCTGAAAAACGGCGCGGACTTGTACCAAACCGTACAGCTCTGCGTAGACGGTTTGTACAGCGGCGAAGGCGCGGTCTACGAACAGCTGGGACATCTGGCCAAGGAACTGGGCCGGATCGGCCGCCTGGACGATTTTCTGGCGGAGCGGGCCGGCGAATTGTCGGAAGTGACCTACCGGATCGAAGACATGGCCGCCCAGTTGAGAGATTATCTCAAAAAGGTCGATCTGGACCCCCAGCGGCTCGAGGTGGTCGAGCAACGCCTGGATACCTTGAACAGACTCAAACGCAAGTATGGCGGCGCGTTGGATGACGTGCTGGCGCACGCGGCCGGAATTACTGATCAGCTGCAGGATTTTGACGCGCTCGATGATGCCATCGCAAAGGTGCGCGCGGCATTATCCGAAGCGCATGCCCAAGCCTGCCGGGCGGCAGCCGATCTGTCTGCGCGGCGCAGTGAGGTGGCGCGGCGCCTTTCAAAGAATGTCGAAAAAGAGCTGACCGCCCTGAAGATGGACGGCACGCGTTTCGTAGTGGCACTCCAGACGCTGCAAGCCACTGATGACGCCCCTTACTTGTCGGCCGACGGCCGAGGCTTGACGGAAAGCGGATCGGACCGGGCCGTGTTCATGATGGCCCCCAACGTGGGCGAAGCCATTAAGCCGCTGGCGGCCATTGCATCGGGCGGTGAGTTGTCGCGGGTGGTGCTGGCCCTCAAGGCCATTCTGGCGCGCAGCGATGCCCTGGAAACGGTGGTGTTCGACGAGGTTGATGCGGGTATCGGCGGCGGTGTGGCCGACATGGTCGGCAAGAAATTGGCTGCCTTGGCCAGCCGCCATCAAATCTTGTGCATCACCCATCTGCCGCAGATCGCCAAATACGGTGATCACCACTTCCGCATCGTCAAGAGCGTTGCCGACGGGCGCACGCGCACCACGATCACACCACTTGAACCGGAAGAGCGGGTCGCGGAGATCGCGCGCATGTTGGGTGGCGAGCAGATGACGGCCACCACCCTGCAGCATGCGCGCGAGATGCTGTCTCAGGGCCGCTAAAGATTTGTGCGCCCTGGTCGTTTATCCGTTGGCCGAACCTCTTGTGCAACGAGGAACCGCTTCGGGGCGGCGAGCGTCAGGATCGGCTGCAGCCAGGTAAACGCAGTCTTGTGCGATGACAAACTCCGGCATAGCCCGGTCAGCGTAAGGAAACGTGCATGGCCAAACAACCCTGGAAACCCGGCACAATGATCTACCCGCTGCCGGCCGTGCTGGTCAGTTGCGGCGATCAGCAACGGGGCTACAACCTCATTACCATTGCCTGGACCGGGACAATTTGTACCGATCCGCCCATGTGCTATATATCGGTACGACCCGAGCGTTATTCCTATCATTTAATCAATGAGAGCGGCGAGTACGTGATTAACCTGACCACGCGCGAACTGGCCTATGCCGTGGACTGGTGCGGGGTCAAGTCGGGCCGCGATTTCGATAAATTTCGCGAGATGCAGTTAACCCCGGAAAAGGCCCAGATCGTTGCGGCCCCACTGGTCGCTCAGTCACCGCTGAATATCGAATGCCGCGTGCGCGACATCACCCACCTGGGCAGCCATGATATGTTCGTTTCCGAAGTCGTGGCGGTCAATGCCGAAGAGCGCCTGATCAACCCCCGTACCGGCGCCTTCGAGTTTTCTCATGCCCACCCGATCTGTTATGCCCACGGCCGCTATTTTCCCCTTGGCCGCATTATAGGCACCTTCGGTTATTCGGTGCGCAAAAAGAAAAAAGCACTTCCAGTGCGTCGCCGGCCGGACGCTAAACGCTGAAAAAATATCAGCCGCTTTTCGGAGTTCGCCCCTGCAGCGGGCATGTGCCCATAACCATAAGCATCGTGATCATCAAGGTTGTCCATTCGCCCCAAAGATCCCACGACATCCCCCGCACCGGCCGAACACAGGGTTCGTCCAATAAAGAACGATGTTCCATTTTGCGGTTACTCTGCTGAGTCCTTTGTGCGGCCTTGACAATTTTCGCGGATTGGTACTAAATGCACTGATTTGTATTTTTCTGTTTCTCAAAGGAGTGTTATGCCGATTTACGAGTTCAAGTGCCTTGAATGTCAGGAGTTTATGGAAATCCTCGTCATGGGCGCCGACGATAAGCAAGTTGAAATGAAATGTCAGAAATGCGGTTCCGAATCTTTGGAGCGCATTTTGAGCACTACGTCCTACTGCGTGGCCGGTGGCAGCGCGGCCCAATCAGGACCCTCTACCGAATCACGAACCTGTTCCGGCGGTTCCTGTAATACCTGGAATCTGCCTGGGCACGCCCGTTGACCAGGGTCACGCAAAACCCCCTGGGATCGGAGTGCCATGACTTCAAAAGCCAATCATAAACAGGAAAAGGAACAGTTCATCAAGCTGTTCGAGAAGGATCGTATCGATCGGTTCGAAGACCGGCTGATGATTCTGGAGGTGTTTTTACAAACCGAACGCCATGCGACCGCGCAAGAACTCGCGGCGCTGGTGCGCCAGGAGGGACGCGATTTCCCGGATGATTTTGTGCGTGAGACAATCGAATTGATGTGCCATTACGGTTTTGCTCAGGCCAATCGTTTCAATAACGGTCAAATACGATACGAACACCGCCATCTGGGTCAGCATCACGATCATTTAATTTGTACCAAATGCGGTAAAATCATCGAATTCGAGGACCAGTCGATTGAGCGGTTGCAGGTTCAGATCGCGGCGATGTACGGTTTTCATATCCTGCAACACAAGATGGAACTGTACGGCATCTGCCGCGGGTGTCTCGATCAGCGCGCGCCGGTTCTTTCCCTGGATATGGCCCGCGCTGGCGAACGGCTCAAAATCGTGGCCTTTGCCGGCGGCACCCAGTCCAAGTTGCGGTTGATGAGCATGGGGCTGCGGGTCGGGGATCAAATCGAAGTGATTACCAATATCTTACAAGGGCAAGTGGTGATTGCCCTGGATTTCAGCCGTCTGGTGCTGGGACAGGGGTTGGCCCGTAAAATCCACGTGTCGCCCATTACGGTCGATACTGAACCAAGCGCCGGGTAGATGCGCGCAACATACCGGCAGGGTATGTGTTTCACTTAGAAGACATGTGGCGGATAAAATGGACCTTTCAACACCGATGAAGACCGTTACTCCATGCATGCGACATAGCTTTGTGGGCCCCTTCCTGGTGATGATGATTCTGCTGATAGGCGGGTCGGCGTCGGCGCTGGCGGCTGAGCGCATGGCAGTCAAGAACGATAGCGCCAATATTCGATCCGGTCCGGGCACGCAGCATGATCTTCTATGGCAGATTGAAAAATATCACCCGATTATGGTGCTCGAAAAAAAAGAGGGGTGGTATCGGTTCGAGGATTTCGAAGGGGATCAGGGCTGGATCCATGCTGCCCTGGTCGACACAACCCGGACGGTGATCATACAGGTACCGCGCTGCAATGTGCGTACCGGACCGGGCACACAGTTCGCGATCGGCTTCAACTCCGACAAGGGCATTCCGTTTAAAGTGCTGCAGGTCAAAGGACAATGGTTGGAGGTTCAGCACGCGGATGGCGACAAGGGCTGGCTCGCCGAAAACCTGGTATGGTGACGGACAATGACGATTTTTGACAGGCTCGATCCTGTAAAGCAGCAGGTGGCGGGGGTCGGTTCGGCCCTGGTCGATATTCTGGCGCGTGAAGATGATGCCTTTCTGCACGCCGTTGGCGCGTTGAAGGGCGGCATGACCTATGTGGATGTTGCCTTTATCGAAGACATCATCCAAAAAATGTCCACACCGCCCCAGGTGGTTCCGGGCGGATCGGCCTGCAACACGGTGGTAGGCATCGGACAGCTGGGCGGAAAAGCGCGTTTTGTCGGCAAGTGCGGCAATGGGCCCATGGGCCGCTTGCTACGAGACGATCTGGCCCAAAAGGGGGTGGAATCTTTGCTTTTTGGTTCGGACTCGCCTACCGGCCGGGTGCTCTCGATCGTCACGCCCGATGCCCAGCGTTCCATGTTCACGTTTCTAGGGGCTTCCGCGGAGGCCCGGCCGGACGAAATGACGCCCGGGTGTTTTGTCGATGCGGCGGTCGTGCATATCGAAGGATATCTTTTGTTCAACCCCGACCTGATCATGGCGGCCCTCACGGCGGCCCGGCAGGCCGGGGCCCTGGTATCCCTCGATCTGGCCAGTTTCAATGTGGTGACCGAAGCCCGGGATATCCTGCCGGACCTGATCGCCCAGAATGTGGATATTCTGATGGCCAACGAAGATGAGGCTTTTGCCTACACCGGCATCCGCGACGTTCACGAGGCTGTGCGCGTGATGGCTAAAGGGGTGGGCATTGCCGTACTCAAAGTCGGCGCCAAGGGCAGTCTGGTAGCCCACGACGGCTGCGTCCTGACCGTTAAGGCCAAAGGCGACGGACGGGCGGTGGACACGACCGGTGCCGGGGATCTATGGGCATCCGGCTTTTTGTATGGACTGGTGCAACGCCTGCCCCTGGAACAGTGTGCGGAGTTGGGCTCGGCATGCGGTTATGAAGTGTGCCAGGTGATGGGGGCGACAATACCCGAGGCGCGCTGGAAGATCATTCACAATCATAGGAGGCGCAATGGCCAAGAAACGCTTAAGCCGCAAGGAGTTGATCAAGGGACCTGATGAGTTCATCACCTTGACCGGAAGTGTTATTCAATGGGCCCGTGGCAACACGAAGCCCCTGCTTTATGGAACCGCAGCATTTTTTGCGGTGATCATCCTGATCGCTGTCTATAGTTTATATGATGCCAGACGCGAGCGTGCCGCGACCGCGCTGTTGAGCGAAAGTCTGGGTGCGTACCAGGTTGCCGAGAGTCGTGAAGGCAACGCCCAACAAGCACTGACCCTGGTCAAACCGCAGTTTGAAAGGTTGATCGATGAATACGGCGGGCAGTCCGCCGGCCGCATGGGCAGAGTCATCTATGCGCATATCGCCCTGAAAAACCGCGCCGCGGATGATGCCATTGTCCTGTATCGCAGGGCACTGTCCGATTTCGGGAAGGATTTGGCAGTGACCAATGCCATTCGCAATGGTTTGGCAACAGCCTATCTTGAAAAAGGGGACAATGCCGCTGCCGTCGAGGAATTCCGGCAAATAGCCGATAGCCGCAGCGGGGTGCTCAAGGACACCGCCCTGTTCAATCTGGGGCGGCTTTATCGATTGTCGGGCGATGTGGAAAAAAGCAAACAAGCCTATGAGCAGCTCCGAAGCGATTTTCCGGACTCCATTTACGGCGAGGTGGCCAAAGAGAAGGCCGCCGGCTGATAGCAGGCTGCACGGTTTTCGCGTTAATCCGCGGGGGGCGAACCTTGTGTTCGCCCACGGATCCCACCTCGAGGCACGGACCCAACGTGCACGCTGTGGTACCGTGCACACACAAACACACCTGAGTCATTACGGAACGAGGCCTCACGGCTGCGTGCCACTCCGCTATTCCTGCAATCCGGATACATCGATCCCGAACTTTTTCAACTTTTGATTCAACCCGCTTTTGCCGATGCCCAGCATAGCCGCCGCGTGGGACTGGACATAATCGGCTTTGCGCAGGGCGCGCAGGATCATTTCTTTTTCCACGTAGGCCAGCGTCTCGTACAACGTTGCCCGGGGTGTCAGATCGTCCAGCCGCAGGCTGCTGTTTTTCTGGACGTTCTGCCTGAAGTCTTTGGGAAGATCATCCACCCGGATGGTGTCTCCGGGGCACATGACCATGGCCCTTTCGATCACATTTTCCAACTCGCGGACATTGCCAGGCCAGTTGTAGTCGAAAAAGAGGCGCTCGACCTCTTTTTCGATCCGGGTCACCGGTGTGATGCCCTGGCGTTCCTCGGCGTATTTCTGGATGAAATGGGCTGTCAGCGGTCGGATATCCTCGAGCCGCTCGCGCAAGGGGGGCAGAATGAGGGGGACAACGTTCAATCGGTAAAAAAGGTCTTCGCGAAAGCGGCCCTGTCGGATTTCCTCTTTCAAGGATTTGTTGGTGGCGGCGATCAGCCGGATATTGACGGATATCGGGCGCATGCCGCCGACCCGTTCGAACACCTTTTCCTGCAGCACGCGCAGCAGTTTGACCTGTAGCGAAGAAGAGAGTTCCCCGATTTCATCCAGGAAAAGGGTGCCTTGGTCGGCCAGCTCAAAGCGCCCTTTTTTCATCGAGATAGCGCCGGTAAAAGCCCCCTTTTCGTGTCCGAACAACTCGCTTTCCAGCAGACTTTCCGCCAGGGCCGAGCAGTTGACCGGCACAAACGGCTGGTTGCGCCGCGGGCTATTGAAATGGATCGATTTGGCCACCAGTTCCTTGCCGGTGCCGCTGGCGCCCTCGATGAGCACGGTGGCGCTGGCTGGCGCGACCTTGCGGATCGTCTCGAACACATCCTGCATGGGCTTGCTCTTGCCGATGATATTGCCGAAATTGTAGCGCGTTTCCACGGCACTGCGCAGCTGGCGGTTTTCTTTGACCACGCGGTACATGGCCATGGCCTTGTCGACATACAGAATCAATTGCTCGTTGTCGAAGGGCTTGAGAATATAGCTGTAGGCGCCTTTTTGCATGGCTTCCACGGCTTTCTCGACAGTACCGTAGGCGGTCATCATAATGACCGGCAGTTCGGGATTCACGGCTTTGATGCGTTGCAGCAGTTCGATGCCATCCATCTTGGGCATCTTCATATCGGTCAGCACCAGGTCCACATCCGAATTTTCCAGCACTGCCAACGCTTCGTGACCGCTGTTGGCCGTCAGCGTCTCGAAACCCTCTTCCTGAAGCACCGCGCTGAGGATCAGAGGGTAGTTTTTTTCGTCATCCACAATGAGAATTGTGTCCATGCCTAAATTTCCTCTTGGATCGGTAAGCGAATGCTCACCCTTGCCCCGCCTTCCGTCCGATTGTCAATGCGCACCTTGCCCTGGTGGGCCTCGATGATGTTTTTCACGATGCCGAGGCCCAATCCCGTGCCCTTGTCCTTGGTGGTGAAAAAAGGATCCCAGAGCTTTTCCATGGCGTTTTCGGAAATGCCGCTGCCCTGATCTTCGACCGCGATCCATAAGCTGCCGTTGGCCGTTTTTGCCCACACGGCGATGTCGCCGCCATCGGGCATGGCCTGCATGGCGTTGATGAAGAGGTTGAGAAACGCCTGGTAGAGCATATCCCCATCGGCCTGGATGATGGGCAGACCGTGATCGAGATAAGTGTGAATACGGTATCCCCTCGCGTCGGTCTGGGTGGACAGAAAGCGAATATTTTTATCGATCACATCCTCGATCCGGCAGTCGGATAGATTGGGGACCTTGGGTTTTGCATAATTTAAAAAGTCGGTAATGATGTTATTCAGCCGCGTGGATTCCTCTATAATAATCGATGGTATTCTGGTCATGGGGTCTTCGGACGCCATTTTTTTCTGCAGCAACTCGGCAGAACTGCTGATGATGCCCAGCGGGTTGCGAATCTCGTGGGAAACGCCGGCCATCATTTCGCCAATTGAGGATAAATGCTTGGCCCGGCTGAGCTGTTCTTTGAGCTTGAGTTGTTCCTGCGCTCTTTTCTGAATGATCCCCTCTCCGCGCTTGACCACGGAAATCAGAATCAGAAAAAGCATCAACATGACCCCGCTGACGGTCAATAGGGTCAGCATTTGGAAGCGGAAGATGCCGCGATAGTCATCGGAAAGGTCCTGCTCGATTTCGACCACGCCGAGTACGGGTCCGGCGACCGGGCTCAACGGCTTTTCGGCGCGCAAGGCCGCGAAAGTGATGATTCTGATTTCTTTGGGAACCCCGAAAAACAGCTCCCAGAAACTTCCTTTTTGAACGAGCTTGGACGACGATTTGCCTTCAAGGGCATTTTGAAAGCTGGTGCCCCCGAGGTTTTCCATTCCCATCAGGTCATTGGAAAAACTGTAGGCGATAATATCGCGGGTACCATATATATTGACCATGCTGACTTTGAAGCTGTGCAAGGTGCTGCGGACGACGCTGTCCATGCGTTCATATTGATCCTTATTATGCAGTTCGATTTTGCCGAAGGTCAGTCCCACGGGTAAAATGAACTGCATGAAGACCTGATGGTTCAGATTTTCAATCAATAATAAGGCGTAAGCCTCGCTTTTGCTGAATTGCATCGAACGAATCCAGTGCGTGTTCAGCATGGACAAAACGATTGTACCCGCAAAAATCAGAATCAGGCTCGAGAATGTGAAATACTTGACCAGACGGAAAGGTTTGACTCTTTCAGAATGGATCGGATGGAGTCGTTTTCGCATAGGGCACCGGTGAGCAGGTTCTTAAAAAAAAATTATCTGGTTATGCACTCCGCTCCAGTGATTATGGGCGAAGTGTTAAGTGTAAAGTTTAAAGTGTAAAGAGAGGCATTCTGTCGATTTGACATGCTCACCTCCCCATGTTGCACGCTGTGACGTGCATGCTTTTGTTAAAGGTTCTAAAAATGACACCGTAACCTTCTTATTGACACCTCATACCTGTGTCTGGAGCGAAGTGCATAACCAGATTTATATATCATAAAGCCCGTCCAGGCAGGTGACATATGTTTTTAGCCTGACGGGATTCAGACAGTGTCCGAATTTTGACCGTGCCACAGATGTATCCTGCTTGTTACACGTTTCTATACATCTGTGGTCTTTAATTATCGATAAGTCAGGATTGCGCCACTTGCAGGACGTCGTTCCTGATAGTCGCGCCTGTCTAAAAAAACGGCCTAAAGTTTGCATCAGTGGATACCGATGACGTATTCAACGCCCGGGTGGGCACGATACATAAAAGATCCGGGCAAGAACAGTCGGTACAAGCGTACCCTTGGCAAAGGAAACACACGATGCACATCTCTTCCGTGACAACAGCAGCAGGCCATTTTGTGACAAACCCGGTCTGGCTGCATGTCACCTCAGGGTGTCGCGAGGGCGTCCAAAGTCCAGAGCATCTTATCGTATCGAGAAAGTACGCACAACATCTTGTTGTGTCGGAAATCTTACCACAATAAGGACTAAATAAATAGAATTATATATAATTATACTTGACAGCAAAGCAGCCAATCCATGAGTATAAGATCGGAATCGGAATCGAAAATCTCCCAAAGGAGAAGTCGGCAAATGAAAGACTTCTCCGACTCACCCACACCATGGATAGGCAGAAAAATTAAAATGGCGAAGAATACACTCAAAAAAGTCCGCGAATCTCTTTTGATGAGCAAATCCGAACTCGCCAGGGAAGCCAATGTTTCACCGATTACGATCACGCGTATCGAGCAGGGAATGCCATGCCGCATGGAGACCAAGCGGAAGATCCTCTTGGCCCTTGGATATAGCTTATCGGACGCAAAAAAAATCTTCAGCGAATGAGAGTTGACTATGTTTGGTACCAAGAATCAATTGGTAGGGCTGGATATCGGCTCCAAATCCATCAAGGCCGCCGAAATCGTCGAAAGCAAAAAAGGGTTTACCCTGTCTAAGTTTGGAATGGTAGACATTGCGCCGGGGCTGATTGAGGATGGGGCGATTAAGGATCCCGAAGCAGTCGCCGATATGCTGCGCGGATTGTTTAAAACTTATGGTATAAAGAACCGCAATGTGGCCATATCCATCGGCGGATACTCCGTGATCGTCAAAAAAATCAGCGTGCAGAGCACTACGGAGGCGCAACTTCAAGATTCCATTCACTTCGAAGCAGAGCAGTACATTCCATTCGACATCAACGATGTCAACCTGGACTTTCAGATTCTCGGTGAAAACGATATCAATGCCAACCAGATGAACGTATTGCTGGTAGCCGCTAAAAAGGAGATGGTCAGCGACTATGTGAGTTTGGCGGAGCTGGCCGGCCTGGACCCGCGCATCATCGATGTGGACGCCTTTGCATTGCAAAATATTTTCGACCTCAATTACGAACCCTCTGCGCAGGAAAATGTCGCATTGATCGACATTGGCGCCAGCAAAACGTCTTTGAACATTCTTAAAGGCAGTACTTCGGTATTTATGCGCGATGTTTCTCTCGGATGCGGACAGATCAACCAGAAAATCGCTAATTTAGTCGATTGCACCATCGAAGAAGCCGAGGCCATCAAGTTTGGTGAAGGCAGCGACAGAATACCGCCTGAGTCCCTGTCGGACATCATCTCTTCGGTGGTGACGGACTGGTGTACCGAGATCCGGCGTGCGCTCGACTTTTTCTACTCCACCTACCCCGAGGATCAAGTCAAAAAGATCGTTTTGAGTGGCGGTGGCGGCAACATTCAGGAACTGCGTCAGCTGCTGGCCGTGGAAACATCGGCCGAAGTGAGCACGATCAATCCGTTCCAGCGCTTTTTTGTGGATAACGAAAAATTCGACACGCAATATTTGGAGCAAATTGCCCCCCAGGCTTCCATATGCATGGGGTTGGCCACTCGCAAAGTGGATGACAAATGATACGCATAAATTTACTTCCCTATCGGGCCGCCCGTAAGAAAGAAAACATTCGCTACCAGGTGAATGTATTCATCGGATCGATCATTTTCGTTTGCTTGGCGGTATTCTGGTACAATACGATTTTGAATAACCGCATCGATAAGTTGAAGAGTGATATCAGCAGCACCAGGGAGCAGGTCGCCAAGTATCAGGCCATCAATAAAGAGATTGACGAAATCAAAAAGAATTTGGCCACCTTGGAGAAGAAGATCGAAGTCATCGATTCATTGGAAAGGGATCGCAAGGCACCGGTCCAGAACTTGGACAGCATTTACAACCTGCTGGTCGAAAAACGCATGTGGTACACCCAGCTCGAGGAGAAGGGCGCCGCAATAAAAGTGAGCGGGATCGCCATCGACAACCAAACGGTGGCCGATTACATGACGCGCATCGAAAAAGGCGATAGGTTTCAAAATGTACGGCTTTTCGATATCAAGCATTACAAAATGCAGGGGAAAGAAAACCTGAGCTTGAAACAGTTTAATGTAAATTTTGAGAAAAAGCCGATACCGGCGGAAACGGCTGAAGGTAAAAACAAATGAAAAAAGGCAATGCGTCGACCAGCGCCTTGGCGCCTTTATTCGAAAAAATGGAAGAGTTGAGCAGACCCCAGCGGATCGGTTTATACGCAGGCGTGCTGGTGGTGCTCATCGGCCTGGTGGTCTATTTTCTCCTTTGGCCGAAACATGTTGAAATCGACGCCCTCGGCAAACAATTGGCAGCCGTTCAGCAAGAGCTGCAAAAAGCCAAGAAGAATGCCGCTGAACTTAACGACTGGCGCGCCAAAATGAAAAAGAAAGAAGCCGAGTATCGTACAGTGATGCGCGCTTTGCCCGAAAAAGAAGAAATTCCATCTTTGTTGGCCGGTATATCTCAAGCCGGCAAGGATGCCGGGTTGGAATTTTTGCTTTTTCAGCCCAAACCGGAAGTAAAAAAGGATTTTTATGCCGAAATACCCGTCAATATCAATGTGAGCGGGTCGTACCATCAGGTGGCGGTGTTTTTCGACAAAGTGGCTAACCTGCCGCGTATCGTCAACATTAGGGATATGAAAATGACGCCGCAATCGCAGAAAGGCAGCCCTGAAAGCTTAACGACAGCTTGCCAGGCGGTGACCTACAAGTTTATTGAATCGACTCCCGCCCGCGCTGTGAAAAAGGGTAAAAAGAAAAAATAACTACGATAGGTGACGGAGAAGATGACTAGGCTACGGATATTTTTACTACAGACTACCTTGGTTCTGATGCTGGTGGGCACGTCCGCATGCGGAAAAGATGCTCCAGCGCCCGCGCCGTCCAAATCGGTCAGCAAAAAAATTGCCATTCCAGCGGCTTCGACGGTTGTGCCCGCGGTGGCTGCGGTTCAGAATTCCGATGTTCCTGAAACCGCACCGGAATTGGCCGAAACGAAATCTGCCGACATGTTACCAACGGCTGTGCCGGTGATGAAGGACGAGGTGGCGCCTGAGAATACGGTTCTCTCCTTGGAGGGGAAGACGCTTGCGTCTTTGTCAGAGCCTGCTGCCGCAACCGAAGAAATGCCTGATGCGATAGCGGTTCCGGGAGCAGCGCTCTCTGGTGAGCAGGCCGGTGCCATTGATAACCCGGCTCCGGTAGTGCCTACCATAGATGGGGCTGCAGATCTTTTGAAAACCTCCGCATTGGTGAAGGAGTCCTTGCTGCTTCAGGGTTCATATGATCCTTCGGGGCGGATCAATCCGTTTGCGCCATTGTTCAGTGAACAGCCCGCCGAGTTGAAAAGGTCTTCCAAAGGCAAGCGCGAAAAGCGTGCGCCCCAAACTCCCCTGGAGCGGGTGGCTCTCAGCCAGTTGAAAGTCACCGCTGTCATCAGGGCGCCCAGCGGTAATCGCGCCTTGGTGGAAGATGCCACCGGCAAGGGGTATGTGGTTCAAAACGGCGTCTATATTGGACTGAATTCGGGTCGCGTGGTCGAGATCACTAACGATCGCATAGTTGTCGAAGAGGAAATTGAAGATGTCATGGGAGAGCTCAAAATTCAAAGCGCCGAGCTTAAACTTCAGAAACCTGCTGGAGAGCTGTAAGATGAGAACAAAGAGTGCGAATAGTGCGATACGGACCCTGACAATGGTTGGCTTGATAGCCCTGCTTTTCAGCTGTGCATCCCAGCCTGTTACCGAACAGTCCGTCCAGCCGGGAGATTCGTCTGCGATGGCGGCGATCACATCGGTGACGGCCTTCGAAAATTCGGATGGGGCGGTAGTCACCATCGCGGCCGACGCTCCGCTGACTTTCTCCTCCTTGAAACAACCCGATCCGCCTGCGGTGGTGCTTTATTTTCCTGAAACCACAGCCGATCAGGCCCAAGTGTCCCAGCCGTCGGATAACGGTGTAATCGGGGGGATCACCACCCGCCAGGGTAATGGCGAGCGCACTGCCCGTGTCGAGATCCAATTGGTGGCCGATAGCGCCTACACAGCCGTCAATGAGGGCAATTCAGTCAAAGTGACTTTTGTGAAGCGTTCGGACGCTATACCTTCTAAGGCGGCCGTTCCAGCGGTTAACGCTGAAGATAGCCCGCCTCCCGCTCCGACTGCGCCAGCTGCCAGTCAAGAGCCCGCGCGGGCAGCTTCCCCCAGTGGCGAAGTCCGCTGGGTAAACAAGATCGATTTTTTAAGCGAGGAAAACGGCCGTTCGACCCTTTCGGTGGCCACCACCGACAAGGTCGATTTCCGGATTCACAAGCTTTCGCCCAAGCAGCTCGAAATTCGTATGTACGACACCCGCATTCCTTCGTATCATCTGCGGCCGCTGATCACTACGCGCTTCAACAGTGCCGTCGATCGGGTCCTCCCCGTCCAGCCGGTCAAAAATAAGAATGAATCGGTGATCGGCATCGAATTGCGCGAAGCCGTTCCTTATATGGCCGAGCAGGCCGGCAACCTGCTGCTCGTTCATTTTGAACCTTCGAGCATTCCGCCCAAACCTATGGAGCAGGCCGATTTGCCGGCATGGAAACGCATTGCCAGTGGAACCGACAACGAGGCCGCACCCGCGCAACTCGGCACGGAGAAATCCGCCCCGGTGGCAGCTGCGGCTGATTTGAATGCTCCGGCGCCGGCCATGTCGAACATGGAAGCGTTTGCTGAAGCCGCCCAGGCCGAGGATTCCGAATTGCGGGCGATGCTGGGGCCGCGGCGCAAAAACTTCACCGGCGAAAAGATCGCCTTGGATTTTTATGAAACAGATATCAAAAATGTCTTCCGCATCCTGCGCGAAGTGAGCGGTAAAAACTTCGCCATTGACAAGAATGTGACCGGCAAGGTGACCATGACGCTGGACAAACCGGTGCCTTATGATCAGGTGCTCGACCTGGTTCTGCGCATGAACCAGTTGGGTATGGCTCAGGAAGGCGACATCGTGCGCATTGCCACTCTGGAAACTTTGAAGAAAGAGGACGACCTGCGCAAGGCCAAATTGGAAGCCTACCGCAAAGCGCGTGAAGAGGTCAAAGCCTTGGAGCCGCTGGTGACACGTTACATTCCGATCAGCTACTCCAATGCCGCTACCGAAGTCAAACCGCATTTGGACAAGATCCTGACCAAGGACCGTGGCAGCGTGAGTGTGGATGCGAAGAACAACCAGATCATCATTAACGATACCGCAGAAGTTGTCCGGCAGGCCGAAAGTATTGTGCGCCGAATCGACAAGGTCACCTCGCAGGTGGTCATCGAAGCGCGCGTGGTGGAGGTGAACAGTAACTTTTCTAGAGAACTGGGGGTCGCCTGGAATCTCGACCTGGGGCCCGATAGTTTCGGGAGTGTTATCGGCAGCGGTGATATGTCCATGAATTTTCCATCGCAGGGTGGTTCTTCGATTGGTATTAATTTTTCGCGGTTAACCGGTCTTCCATGGGCCCTCGAAGCCAGGCTCAATGCTCTTGAAACAAAAGGCGAAGGACGAATTCTCTCTTCCCCGAAAATTCTGACGCTCGACAACAAAAAAGCCAAAATCAAGCAGGGTGTGGAGTATCCCTACCTCGAGCGCGACTCCTCGGGCGGTTCTTCGGTCAAATTCAAGAATATTGACCTGCTGTTGGAGGTCACGCCGCATGTCACGCCCGACAACCGTGTGTCGCTGATGATCTACATTACCAAAAACGATGTGGCCGGCATTACGGCTGGCGTGCCTTCGGTTGCCACCAACGAGGCCGAGACCGAACTGCTGGTCAATGACAGCGACACTATCGTCATTGGTGGCATAATCAAGTCTTCTGAAACTACCGGTCAGGATGGATTCCCCGGTCTGGCCAGCATTCCCTTGTTAGGCTGGATGTTCAAAAATACTACCAAAGTAAAGCAGAGCAACGAGTTGTTGATTTTTCTTACGCCTCGTATAGTCAATTTGGAACAAGCGATGTCGCATTAAAAATCGATGGGTGTACTTAGATAACTAAGTAGATATTAACGGCGGGAGGGCAGGATTGCCTTTCGCCGTTTTTGCTTTGCTCAGGAAGTCATGCTGAAACATTAAGCAGCAGGAGCAATTATGCATGACACCCGCAAGCTGCTTGCCGCTTTATTGGCCACCCAAATAAAACTCATCGGCCTCGATGCAGTCGACCAGGTTCTCGCGACCACGGCCCTGTAGGTTCGAATTTTCTGAAGCCAACGCCAGAAGGTATGATAGCTGCCCCAATCCTAAAAGATATTGAGTATTATCGCCTAACTTTTCGAATGGTGATTCACCACAGGGCTTCGAATTACAGCGGGGTCGGGGTGCTGAAGATAAAGGTGATGTTGCAATAGAAGGTTGTCGTCTATAGCTGCGCGTCTTTGCGTGAACGCATCCCGTCATGCAGTTCATTACACAAAGTCGCATGATAGTAGTTTTTGGTTATCCAGTTGCTCCAGTGACTATTGGCGTTTTCGGGATTGACCCGGATCACCGGGGGTTTTCTGCGGCACCCACGCCGTATCTCACTTGTCCGAAGTGGATAACCCAGATAGTAGTTATCTAAAAACCGCTATCGTAATCCCTCCAAGCGCCTTTTTGCCTTTTCATACCAATCGCTCTCTGGTGAGGCGAGATCGATCACAGTGTCATATGCAAAACTCGCTTTATCTGCTTGCCCTGTCAGAAGATAGGTTTCACCTAAGTAATAATGAACTTCTGGAATTTTGGGCGACAATTGAGCCGCACGCTCCAGATAGCGTAAAGCCAGTCGTCCTTGGTTCATGCTAAGATAAGTACGACCCGTACCGAGATGGGCTTGGTAGTAATCGGGCTGAATCTTCAATGCTTCTTTATAATAACTTAAGGCTGTCTTGTATTCACCTTTATTGTAGTATGCCACGCCTAAATTCGACAATGGAAATTGGGGTGTCGCGTAAAGGACATCCTTCGTTATTTCTTTGAAGGTGGCTATGGCTGTATCCCAATCCTCCACCGTCATGTAAGCGACTCCTAAGTTATTACGTGCTGGTGTGTAACTATGATTGAGCGCCACTGCCTTTTTGAAGTGGGTGATCGCAACGGGCATGCGCTTTTTGACCATGTAGCACAGTCCTAAATCATTATGAACAAAAGGATCGTCTGGAGCCATGCGTTCAGCTGCCAACAATTCTCGCAAGGCGGCAGTATAATCGCCTTGACGCATGTAGGCTTCGCCTATTTCGCGTGTAGCTGCCGCCAATTGTTCATTGTGCTTGGCCTGCTGGCCTCCGCAGCCTAATAGGCTGGTCCATGCTAAAAACCCTATTAAACTGAGACTTCCAAAAACTTTCATGATCTTCATGGTCATCCAATTCCTTTTAGCCGTTGTATCCGGGGCTTGCTTGCAGGTCTCAATAGTGCCAATTGAAAGAATTTCCTTTCGCATTGTACCCCACAAAAGGCGCGGGTTCCAAATCGACAGAATACCGACCTTAACACTTTACTCTCGCCAATGATTTCGTTCTGGTCAACGAGATTCACGATCACCAATATACTTCAGCTTACCACGTCACCACAGCAACCCCATTCGCGCTTAACAGGTCACTGACGGCCGGGGGCATTTCCACGCCGGACATCAGCGTGCGTTTGTTTTCTGCGCCGGCATACATCACGCCCGGAACCGTGATGGTGGTATTGAATTCGGCTGGGCGCGCCGCCGCCAGGAAAGCCGGGTTTTCGGCATAGGTCTCACCCAGGCCTCCGAGCATTTTACGGATGATGGCCGCGTTGTCATCCTGCGCTTCGATCTGAACCACCACCTGGCCGCCCTGGCGGATGGCCTGGAGAGTATCGCCGTAGAGGTCTCCGAAATCGACGAGGATTTCGTTGCCGGTCTGGGTCGAAATCAGATCGGCGTAGGCCTGGATCGACATGCCGGCATAGGTGAAAGTGATCGGAACATTGGGTGCGTAGGAAAAATTGAGAATGCGCGCCAAGCGGCTTACGAAATCTTTTTGACCCGTGGGGGTAATGGCCAGGATGTCCTTGATGGCATGTCGCCCGCTGTCGGCCGCGGAGGATTCTCCGCCACCGGGCAGGAGTTCCTTGATGACGATGCCGTGCTGTTCCAGGTAACGGCGCATGGATTCAGGTGTTTGCTCGTTGCGCGAGCCGACCGGGGTGATGCACAGGCGGCGTTGATCGGCTTCGGGCGTGACCCATTTTGCGCGCACAGACACGAGAATGCCCTGGTCGTCGAACACGATCTCGTCGGTGTCGGGTGTACGGCCGTCAACTGCTTCGAAGATGCCCGCGACGATCTGTTCGACCGATAGCTGGTCATCGTAGGCGACTGTTTTCGCTTCCGGCCACATATTCCGGACAGTGTCAGCGTCATGCTGCATGATGCGTCCATCACGGGCGAAGATCAGGGTGGTGTTTTGCAGCGCCATCATGGGATGCTGTGACAGATCGATTTCGAAATCCAGTTCTTTGGTGGTAGGAACATAATAGGTGCCCTTGCTCAGGAGTCTTCCACCCACGACCGCTGCGGCGGCCGCCAGCCTGTCGTGCGGCGTGTCGGCCTCGGGCGCACGGGCTTCGTCCGTGGCCCTCCCGCT
>LADR01000068.1 GCA_000961655.1 Desulfatitalea sp. BRH_c12 | reverse complement strand
CCGGAAGCTGCCGCAAAGCCGGCTCCGGCTTCTGCCGCCCCGGCCGGCGCCCCGCCGCCCGTCGGGACCACCGTGGCGGTATTGCCGTCCGGCTGCGTTACGGAAACCAAGGAGGGGATCGAATACCATAACTGTGGTGGCGTGTACTATCGTGCGGCTTTTCAGGGCAACAACCTGGTGTACGTAGTGCAAAATCCTTGAAGGGAGCGTTCACGTGGCTCATCCACCATGCAAATGACGGCTTCCAGCGGTCAATCTGGGTGTCGAAACGGCCTCTGAGCTGTTTGGTCATGTGATGGACGAACTTCTGGATCGGTGCTGGCCTTTTTCGATTCATCCGGAGGACCGTGACCGGTTGCAGCGCGATCCAGGTTGCAACACAAACAATGTATTTCGCCTTTCATGTCATGTTACGCCTCGTTGCGGCGACAAGTTCTGCTACTCACCGTCTAATGAGTTAACCCATTCAGGTTGATGACCTGGGGGAGGTTTTCGATGACCCAAAAACACCCGCATCGTATCCGGTCTACCATCAGGATGTTGGTGCCGTTAATCATGCAAAGCGAAGCACTCCAAATCCTGGAGTCGGTCAGAGCGCAGACCCAAAGCGATTCAGGCTGCATCCACTGTGTTCTTTACCGCGGAGTGGATGATGTGCGGGCGATCATGCTCGACGAGCTCTGGGCAGAAGAAGATAACCTCATCCGTCATTTGCGGTCGGAGCTCTTCAAGCGGGTTCTGCTGGCGATCGAGATGGCTGAAGAACCTCCGGAAGTCCGTTTTGAAAAGATAAAGCAAACGAGCGGTATCGAGATCATTAAAAAGGCGCGGATGCCGCATTGATCCGGAAATTGCCAGTCAGCGACCGGTCCGGCGGTCCCTGCCTTGGGATGCGAAATAAACTGACAAGGCAGGAGTAGCGCGACTTAAAATGCCCAGCCCACACCCAGAATCACCCCATGCAGCACGCCATCAAATTCGCCGCTGTCGCCCTCGATGTCATTATACAAGTGACGGTAGCCAATCCGCCCAACCAACCAATCCGTGATTTTATACGCGAGCTGCGGTTGCAATTCGTAGATGAGGTCTGAAGCGCCGGTACCTATTTATGTAACGCCAGCGGAATAAGGCGTCTGTTTAAGCAACTTTGGTCTCTATTTTCCGGCATTTGGTCAGGGTGGAACAAGTTCTATTGCCGATATCCGGGCTGAATGCCTTCATTTCGCCATCGCCATTTTGGTAAGTGTCAAACTTGCTTCATTTTCGGCTGGGTCAGGCCTGTTGGCCAGTGGCATTCCCTTGTCGAGATCGATCGTCCTGCCCATCAACCAAATCCAGTCCTCTCTCGACCGTCACAAGCTGCGCGCGGCCGATGATCTTCTCTGCCTGGTGCAGGCGTTCCCCGAATTTTCTTGTTTTTATTTTCGGAAATGTACAAAATTGCATTCAGATTCCTGTTCTCGTGTGCCCCGGGTTTAGACAAAAGGTCAATGGCGAAGGTTGCGGTTTGAACGATAGTCCCCAGGGGAGTGTTGCGTGACAAAATTAACTCCGAATACTCAATTGGAAGAAAGCCTGCGTTTCGAATCGCTGCTGAACGAAATCTCCGTTCGCTTTGTCAATCTGCCTGCCGAACGGATCGATGCTGCAATCGAAGATGTTCAACGGCTCATCTGCGAATGCCTGTCGTTGGACTTATCTACACTTTGGCAGTGGTCGGACAAGGCACCGCATTTTTTGACAATAACCCACCTCTATAGCCCGTGGGGCTGGCCACCGCGTACGCAAGGGATTGACGCTCAAAAAGAGCTTCCTTGGCTTTTTGAGCAGATTACGCGCGGCGAAGCGCTCACGATCATCACCGAGGAAATGCCGCCAGAAGCTGCAATCGACCGGGATTTCCGGCGAAAGCACAATCTCAAATCGTCAGTGGTCATCCCGCTTTCGGCAGGGAGGGGGCCGCTCATCGGTATTTTGGGCTTCCATTGCGTGAAAAGTGAACGCACCTGGCCGGACCTTATCGTAAAAAGATTTCATCTGGTCGCCCAAATATTCGCCAATGCACTCTTCCGCAAGCGCAAAGATCAGGAACTGCTTGAAAGCGAAGCCCGGCTGAATCTGGCGACTGAGGCCGCGGGAGTGGGGTTGTGGATCATGGAGATCGACACCGGTTTCATCTGGGTTACTCCTCAAGCCAAGGATATCTTCCATCTCGCAGCGGATGAAAAACTGAACTATGAACGCTTCAACCGGGCGATTCACCCGGACGATCGCCAACGGGTGTATCAGGCTATACAGGCCTCCATCCAATCCGATGCGGATCTCGACGTGGAATACCGAATCGTGCTTCCCGACGGAAGTATTCGATGGATTCTTTCCAAAGGCAAACGGCGATTAAGACCAACGGGAGAAGCGGCGCAGCTGACAGGTGCCTCGATCGATATCAGCCAACGCAAGCAAATGGAGGAACGGCTGCGCCTGCAGGTGGAAGAAATTGAAGGCCTCAAACGCAAGCTCGAAAGGGAAAACATCTATCTGCGGCAGGAAATCGAACTTCAGCACGTTCACGATGAGATCGTCGGCAGAAGTGCCCCGATGCGTCAGACCCTGGCCAAGGTCGAACAAGTAGCCCGCACGGACGCCACTGTACTCATCGAAGGCGAAACCGGCACCGGCAAGGAGCTTCTGGCCAAGTCGGTGCATCGACTGAGCGCCCGCACGCAGCGCCCCATGGTGACGGTCAACTGCGCGTCGCTGCCGCCCACCCTGATCGAGAGCGAGCTGTTCGGACGCGAGAAGGGGGCCTATACCGGCGCGCTGACCCGCATGACAGGACGGTTCGAGTTGGCGGACCGGGGCACCCTGTTTCTGGACGAGATCGGCGAGCTGCCGCTCGACGTGCAGGCCAAATTGCTGCGGGTGCTGGAACAGGGGCGTTTTGAACGCTTGGGGTCCAACCAAACGCTGCAGGTGGATGTCCGCATCATCGCTGCCACCAATCAAGACCTGTCACAGCAGGTCGTGGCCGGTAAATTCAGAAAAGACCTTTTTTACCGTTTGAATGTCTTCCCCATCACGCTGCCGCCGCTTCGCGAACGCCCCGAGGATATTCCCTCGCTCGTCTGGGCCTTTGTGCGGCAGTATGAAAAAAAAATGGGTAAACGGGTCGATCAGATTCCGCGCAAGTCCATGGACAAACTGCAACAGTACGCCTGGCCCGGGAACGTCCGGGAGTTGAGAAACGTGATCGAGCGCGCCCTGATCGAGTGCACGGGCAGAACCCTGGATCTGCACTTGCCCCAGGCCTCTTTTACCGAAGCTCCCGAGGGCCGCAACCTGGAGGATATCGAGCGCAGGCACATATTAAGCGTTCTGAAACAGACCGGCGGGCGCCTTTCGGGACCAGGCGGTGCAGCCGATATATTAGGACTCAAACGTACCACACTGCATTCCAAAATGAAAAAGCTGGGCATCCGGCGTTCGCCACAAGTGATGCCTTAATATCAACTGAACGTCGAAATAAAGTCAGAACGCCACCGTCTCATCTTGCTCCTCCTTCTCGTCACATCCCAGCAATGTCAGTAATTAGAAATGTTTATGCTCAATAAACCTTTCTTTTTCAGTTTGGCCCACATTTCGCTAATTCCATCGGCACCTGAGTATCACAGGGGGTAGCCGTATTAGTATGCGTCACCCATGGAGAGGTCGGAGGCAGTTGCATGGTTCGCTTCCAAGAAGGCCGCATAAGCGAGGGCATGTTTCGTTCGACCATAAGGATGCTGATTCCGCTCGACAAGCAAAGTGAAGCACTCGAAATCCTGGAGTCGGTCAGTGTGCAAACGCGATGCAATCCGAACTGTATCAGTTCGAGACTTTACCGGGGCGTCGAGGAGGTGCGCGCCATCATGGTCGAGGAACTCTGGACCAGCAAAGAGGAGACGCTGCGCCATTTGCAGTCCGAGGAATACCGGCGGGTTCTCCTGGTGGTCGAGATGGCTGAAGAATGCCCGGAGATTCGATTCGATACCATCATGCAATCCAGAGCAGTCGAGCTCATAGCGTCGGCGAGAAGTCAACCTTAAGCAAACCAATGATAAAAAAAGATCAATATGACCCGACACCACGTCTTACTGAGTTTACTGTTGTCCATGCTGATGAGTGGTTTCTTGTCTTTAACAGCCGCATCTCTGAAACTGGTGCTGATGCGCAAGCTGTCGTTGGGCGCTGGCTTCGGCCGGACAATAATACCTTCCGCATTTTGGTAGAATTGCGCGACGTCAACTATCCCGGCTCGACCTATTCTCTGCAATACGAACAAAGCACCGACCGGCTGATCGGGACCTACTTCCAGTCCGTCGAGAAAGCAACGTTTTCCATCGAATTCGTGAGGGCCAAATAGGAAAGGAGATCAAGATGAAAAGTAAGGCCGTACACAGCATGCTCGGCCTCGCCATAGGAACAGCATGCGCGGCAACCGCCGGTGCACAAGCGCCTTTGGATCGCACCACGCTGCCGCTCCAGGAACCCGCACGGACGAAGTTCACGGAACTGGATGTCCGTGATGCAACCGCCCCGCCGCGCTTCGAGGTCGAGGCACCGCAAGTGGCACCCAACGTCCTGATCGTCCTCGTGGACGATCTCGGTTTTGCGGGAACAGGCACGTACGGCGGGCCCATCTCGACGCCAACCTTCGATCGCCTGGCCCGACAGGGATTAATATACAACAACTTCCACACGACTGCCGTCTCCTCGCCCACGCGCGCGGCGATCAAAAGCGGGCGCAACCACCACGTCAACAACATGGGCGGAATCATCGAGACGGGCACCCAGTTTCCCGGGAACACCGGGCAGATTCCCAACGATGTCGCTCCGCTCGCCGAGATATTGCGCCTGAACGGTTACAGCACCGGGGCGTTTGGAAAGTGGCACGAGACGGCGGCCTGGGAGGCGAGCATCGCGGGGCCGTTCGATCGCTGGCCGACCCATCAGGGCTTCGACAAGTTCTACGGCTTTCTGGGCGGCGAGACCAACCAGTGGGCGCCGTTCATCTACGACGGGGTGCACCCGGTCGAGCTGCCGGACGACCCGAGCTACCACTTCATGACCGACATGACTGACCAGGCGGTGGCCTGGATCCGGCACCAAAAGGCGCTCACGCCGGAAAAACCCTTCTTCGCATACTTCGCGCCGGGCGCCGTGCATGCGCCGCACCATGTCCCGCAGGAGTGGATCGCCAAGCAGAAGGGCAAGTTCGATCAGGGCTGGGACGCGCTGCGCAAGCAGACCCTGGCACGCCAGATCAAGCTGGGCATCGTGCCCAAGGGCACGAAGCTCGCGCCCAAGCCTGAAGCCATCCCGAACTGGGACGACCTCTCGGCGGACGAAAAGCGTCTGTTCACGCGCCAGGCCGAAGTCTTCGCGGGCTTCCTCGAGATGACGGATCACGAGATCGGGCGGGTGATCGAAGCCATCGAAAAGAGCGGCCAGCTCGACAACACGCTGATCTTCCTCGTATACGGCGACAACGGCACCAGCGCCGAGGGCGGCCGCAGCGGCATGTTCAGCGAGATGACCTACTTCAACGGCGTGCAGGAGAAAGTCGAGGACATGTTAAAGCTTGTGGACAAGTGGGGCGGGCCCGAGACCTACCCGCACATGGCTGCGGGCTGGGCCGTGATGCTCGACACCCCTTACCAATGGACCAAGCAGGTGGCGTCGGACCACGGCGGCACCAAGGTCGGCACGGTCATCCACTGGCCCAATGGCATCAAGGCCAAGGGCGAAATTCGCAGCCAGTTCCACCACGTGATCGACGTGGCCCCCACCATCCTCGAAGCCGCCGGCTTGCCGCATCCGAAAACGGTTAACGGCACGTTGCAACGTCCGATGGATGGCGTGAGCATGGCCTACACCTTTGACGACGCCAAGGCCAAGGAGCGGCACCTCACCCAGTACTTCGAGATGTTCGGCAACCGGGCCATCTACCATGAGGGCTGGTTCGCGAGGACGATCCACAGGGCCCCGTGGGAGCCCAAACCGCGCCGGCCCCTGGCCGAGGACATCTGGGAACTGTACGACACGCGCAACGACTTCAGCCTGGTGAAAGACCTGGCGGCGAAGCACCCGCAAAAGCTCGCCGCGTTGCAGGCCCTGTTCATGCAGGAAGCCGAGAAAAATCAGGCGCTCCCGATCGACGACCGGGTATTCGAACGCGTCAACGCGGAGTTGGTCGGCCGCCCCGACCTGATGGCGGGCCGCACCTCGATCACGCTGGCCCAAGGCATGACGGGCATGACCGAAAACGTCTTCCTGAACATCAAGAACAAGTCCAAGACCATTACGGCCGAAGTGCAGATCCCCGACAAGGGAGATGCCAATGGCATCGTGATCGCCCAAGGCGGGCGCTTTGGCGGTTGGGCGCTCTATGTGAAAGACGGCGTTCCGGCCTATGACTACAATTTCCTAGGCTTGAATCGCACGACCGTCGCGGGCACGGAGAAACTCAAGAGCGGCAAAGCCACGCTCAAATTCGAGTTTGCCTACGACGGCGGCGGCGTAGGCAAGGGCGGCCAGGGGACGCTTTACGTCAATGACCAGCGCGTCGGGGAAGGACGCATCGAGCACACCCAGCCGATGATCTTCTCGGCGGACGAAACCGCTGACGTCGGAATCGACCTGGCCACGCCGGTGGTCGAAACCATCGGCGCCGAAGCCAGATCCAGGTTCACCGGAACGATCGACAAGGTGATCGTCGAAGTCAAGTAAGAACCCAAGCAAAGCAACCGTAAAGCGCGGGCCTTCACCAATGGGGCGGTCCGCGCAAATCCGGGCATGAAGGGGCCGACCATGATGACAACCGCTCGATATACGCTTTTCGTGGTGACGATAGCCGTCAGCCTTGCGCTGCCGTGCGGGGCGGAATCGCCCAAGATGAAGATGACCACCGACATCCCGCCGGGCATCGCCATGCCGCAAACCGTTGAAACCTGTCTCGGAACCCTGAAATTTTTCGACGGTTTACCGGACACGCCCACCGTCGAGAAAATTTACGACAACCTCGACTTTCAGCGTGCAGTCCAGGCCTATCTGCTGGCATTGGCGCCGGTGAACATGGTCGGTCTGCGCGAGGGGTTGCTGGAAGTCGGCCCCGCCAATGTCACCATCCCGACGTTCGAGGCCAATCTGAATGCCCGTTCGATCTTTCTCACGCCCAACGCCACCACGCCCTACACATGGGTCTGGATCGACCTGCGTGGCGGCCCAATGGTGGCCGAAGTGCCCCCAATGACGCTGGGCATGATCGACGACTTCTGGTTCCGCTATGTCACCGACATCGGTATCGTCGGCCCGGACAAAGGCAAGGGGGGCAAGTATCTGCTGCTGCCCCCAGGATACAAAGGCAGACTGCCGACGGGATACTTGGTCGTGCGGGTTCCCACGTTCGAGTCGATCCTCGTCTGGCGCAATATGCCGGTAAATGGGGACATAAATCCAGCCATCCAGAATCTCAAAAAGCTCACGCGCATCTATCCGATGTCGCAAGCCGCCCATCCGCCGGCCAACCAATTCGTGAATGTGTCCGACCGGGAGTTCTGCACGGTGGCCCCGGCCGACTACAAGTTCTGGGAGTATCTCAACGAGGTCGTGCAAAACGAACCCGTCGAGTCGTGCGATCCGGTAACCTTGGGATTCTTCGCCGCCATCGGCATCGAGAAGGGCAAGCCCTTCGCCCCAGATGCCCGCATGAAGAAGATCCTGACCGAGGCGGCCGCCGTGGGCGATGCCACCGCGCGCACGTTGACTTATCAAAGCCGGATTCCGGAAGCCTTCTACTATCCCAACAGCACCTGGCGCCAGTGGCTGGGCGGCTACAAGTTCGAATCCCAACCCGGCGTGAGTTACCTTGATGCGGCCGCTTTCTTCTATTTCTATGCGACCGGCGTAACCCCGGCCATGGAAGCGAAGATGGTCGGCAAGGGCTCGCAATATGCGGTGGGGATCGTGGATTCCAACGGCAATCCTTTGGACGGCGGCCAGAACTACAGGCTGCACCTGCCCCCCAACATCCCGGTAAAGGATTTCTGGTCGGTGATCGTATATGACAACCAGACCCGTTCCATGCTCCAAACGGACCAGCCGTTTCCCCAGGTGAGCAGTCAGGATAAGAAGCTGCTCGTCAACGCCGACGGCTCGGTAGACGTGTACTTCGGCCCCAAAGCCCCCTCCGGCAAAGAGCATAACTGGGTGCAAACCATCCCCGGCAAGGGGTGGAACACGCTCTTCCGGCTTTACGGCCCCTTGGCACCATGGTTCGACAAGACCTGGCGCCTGGGCGAAATCGAAGAAGTGAAACGATAATGGATCACACTCCCCATGGCATCCATGTTGTGGCTAAGCCCATCGGGCCGGTGTGCAACCTGGCCTGCGAGTACTGCTTCTATCTTGAGAAGAAGGCCCTCTTCGGTCCGGGGGAGCAGTACCGCATGTCCGATGAGGTCCTACGCGCGTTCGTCACCAACTACATTGCCTCCCAGCCCACGCCGGTGGTCGAATTCGTCTGGCAGGGCGGGGAGCCGACCCTTTTGGGCCTCGATTTTTTCAAGCGAGTGATCGCCTTCCAGCGGCCCTTGGTCGGTCTCAAGACAATCAACAATGTGCTTCAGACCAACGGGACGTTGCTGACCGACGCCTGGTGCCTGTTCCTGAAAAAGCATAATTTCATGGTCGGCATCAGCCTCGACGGCCCCCAGGCGATCCATGACCGTTACCGCCGCGACCGCAAGGGGGGCGGCTCCTTTGAACGCGCGCTGCGCGGGCTGCGGCTGCTGCAAAAACACCAGGTGCCCTATAATGTGCTGGCCTGCGTGGCCCGGGAGACGGCCCAAAATCCCCTGGAGGTCTACCGCTTTTTAAAATGCCAAGAGGTCGAATACATCCAGTTCGCCCCCATCGTCGAACGCCTGCCGGACGATCCGTCAGGCCCAAGCCATGGTCTTCGTCTCGCCGGCCCGGCGTCGCTGGGCCGCAAGGAAGATCAGACCCGGATCACGCCCTGGACGGTGGAAAGCGAGGCCTACGGCGATTTTCTCGTCGCCGTGTATGAGGAGTGGGTGCGCCACGACGTGGGCAAGGTGTTCGTTATGAACTTCGAGTGGGCGCTCAACGCCTGGATCGGCAATCCCTCGCCGGTCTGCATCCATGCGCAGCAATGCGGCCGGTCGCTGGTGCTGGAGCATAACGGCGATATCTATGCCTGCGATCACTGCGTGTATCCCCAATACCGGCTGGGCAACATCCTTGGGGCATCATTGCCGGATCTGGCCGAACGCTCCCGGCAGTCGGGCTTCGGTGTTTGCAAAGAAAGCGCTCTTCCCCGGGGGTGCCTGGAATGCGACGTCCTGGCGGCCTGCCGCGGGGGGTGCCCCAAGCAACGATTTAAAAAGACATATTATGGTGAGCCGGGGCTGCACTATCTGTGCAAAGGGTATAAAAAGTTTTTTCGTCATATTCGAAAATACCTGCATGCAATGACCCAATTGCTGGAAAACGGCCTGCCAGCATCTCATATCATGGATGCGGTCAAGGGTCCCCTTTTGATAAAGCGGCAATAATTAACGACTTTGTTTCAGCTAATCACCTAAATGCAAGGAGGACAAAATGAAGTTTCGTAAGGTTATGATGGCGATTATCATCGGAGTAACAATGGCAGCGTTCATGGGGTGTGCGACCACGCCATCCAAAAAAGGAAACTCCGGTTTTCTCGGGGCTTATCCTCAGTTTGAAAAGGGCAAAGAAGGCATTGACCAGCGCTATGTGAAGCAAGGCGTTAATTTCAAAAACTACAAGAAAATCATGATGGATGAAGTTGTGTTCTTCTTCAAAAACGAAGCGGACTACAAGGGCATACAGCCAAGTGAGATCAGTGCGCTGGGCGAAGAATTCCACAAGACCTTCGTCGCGGAACTGGGCGATTACCTGACGGACAAACCCGGGCCGGGGGTGGCCCGAATGCGGTTGGCGGTCACCAATATCGATACGAGCAATCCGGTCGCCGGCACGGTGACCACCGTTGTTCCGGTTGGATTGGCCGTGAGTTTGGTAAAAAGAGGGGCAACCGGCCAGTATACGGGCATCGGCAGTGCCTCCATGGAAGTCGAATTCCTCGATTCGCTCAGCAATGAACGCATTGCCGCAGGCGTTGACAAGGCGCCCGGGGGAAAATTCGACGTCGGCAAGCTATCGCCGGCAAAGGCGGCATTCGAATTCTGGGCCAAAAGGCTTCGGGCCTTTATGGACCAAACGCAACTGGCTAAATAGCACAGTAGACACATTCCAAAGATTTGATCTGAAGCAGATGAATTCGATAACGGGTGCACCATCGGTAGATTTGACCCGATGGTGCTGGGGGGATCGATCCTGAAAAAGGGGGCCATGATTGGCCGCCGCCTGCTTATAGCCTCGAATACTATGAAGACTAAAACAAACACTTTTTCGTCATATCGAATGCTGGCAGTCATCCTGCTTTTTTTGCTCTGCTCAGGGCATGGGGCGGCGCACGCAGGTCCTCCGGACGAAGCGTCCGAGGAGCAGGCTGCCGCGGTCGAAATGGACGGTAAAATTCTTTTTTATGTTGCCGGCATACGGGTCTACCCCGCCGAAAGGCGCGCTCAAGAAATCGGTGACCGCATAAAGGCCCTGGCCAGGGAAACCGCGTTCGATCCATCCACCCTGCAAGTCCGCGAAGAGGATGGTGTGCATGTTATTTTCACGGCAGACCAGAAACTGGTGTTGACCGTCCTGCCGGCAGATCTGAAATCCAACGGTCTCATGACCACTCATCCGGGCTTTGCGGCGCGGGAAATTTACCTCAAGAAAATAGCGGAGGCGGTTCAATCATACCGCAGCGCGCGTACATCCGGAAATCTCCTCAAGTCCGGCCTGCACGCCCTTCTGCGAACAGTGTGTCTGGTTCTGCTGATGTTCGTGGTGTTTTGGTGCTTTCGAAAACTGGAGGCGTTGCTCGAAAGGCACGTGAGGCGAAAAATTGAGAATCTTGAGGCGAAATCCCATTTCCTCCTGCGTTCGCAGCAAATATGGTCTGCTCTGAAAGGTGCGCTGCGGATCGCCCGCGCCCTGTTTGCAATTGCTTTAGTCTACGTGTTTCTCAATTTTGTGCTGAGCCTGTTTCCCTGGACCCATTATGCGGCTCAGACCCTGCTGGACTACGTGACCAATCCGCTGCTCATCATGTGGCGCGCGCTGGTCGATTACCTGCCCAACATCTTTTTCCTGGTCGTGCTCACTTTTATCGTACGCTATCTGCTTAAGCTGATGCGGATCTTTTTTGACGGTGTCGACCGCGGCCAGTTGAGCTTCACCGGCTTCGACGCCGATTGGGCCTGGCCCACGTATCGCATCGTGAGAGGGCTGGTCATTCTACTCTCGATGGTGGTGGCGTATCCATACGTTCCCGGGTCGCAGTCCGAGGCCTTCAAGGGCATTTCGCTGATGGTCGGGGTACTGCTGTCACTGGGTTCGACCTCCATGACATCCAATATCCTGGCAGGCTATTCCCTCACCTACCGTCGGGCGTTCAAGGTCGGCGACAGGGTGAAAGTAGGTAGCAACATCGGCGATGTCGAACAGATCCGTCTTCTGGTGACGAATCTGCGGTCACTGAAGAACGAGATGATTGTGATTCCGAATTCTTTTATTCTCAACAACGAAATCATAAATTTCAGCGCTCTGGCCGCCAAACAAGGGCTGATCCTGCACACCACGGTGGGTATTGGTTATGAAGTGCCCTGGCGCCAGGTAGCGTCCATGCTGTTGTTGGCCGCTGTACGCACGCCGGGTCTTTTACCGACGCCGAAGCCATTTGTGTTGCAAACCGGCTTGGGGGACTTTGCGATCACGTATGAACTGAATGTCTATTGCGCCGAACCGAAAGAAATGCTGGCGTTATACTCATTGCTTCACAGCAACATTCAGGATGTTTTCAACGAGCACAACGTTCAGATCATGACACCGCATTACGTGCAGGATACACAGGAGCCAAAGGTGGTGCCACGTGAGAGATGGCACATCCCGCCGGCGCCGGCGCCCCAAGATCCGGGCAAAACCGCGCCCTACAGTGCGAAGGTTGAAACAGTCTGACTGCGCCAAAGCCGTGTGGCCGACCCCTAGCCCTGCGGACAAATATAAACGTAAGTGTGCGGATCTTCGGGATTTTTCAAATGGCCGGATCTGAATGGACAAGCCACTTTCTGTATACTATCCGTTCCAGGACCGCGCGATTCATCCTGCAATATTCCCGGGAGACGGGGTGTTTTGGACCATTGGCGTTCGTCATAGCGCTCTGGTTCATGACCGCGCAAGCAGGTGCCGGCGAAATCGAGCCACGGTCATATACGAATACGCCGGTGGGAATCAACTTTCTGATCGCGGGCTATTCCTATTCGGACGGTGGCTTGTCAACCGCCGCGTCGTCACCGATCAAGGATGCCGATCTCAAGATTCATACCGGCATTTTGGCTTATGCCCGGTCAATGGACGTATGGGGCAAATCGGGAAAGCTCGACGTCATTGTGCCTTATTCGGACCTTTCGGGAAGCGCTATGGTCGCGGGGAATCAGAGAGAGCGCCAAGTTTCCGGACTGCACGACCCGCGCTTTCGCTTGTCAGTTAATTTCTATGGCGCCCCTGCGCTGACACTGAAAGAGTTTGCAAAATATCACCAAAATTTGATCATTGGAGCGAGCATTCAGGTATCTGCGCCACTGGGTCAATATGATCGAGACAAACTAGTCAATCTTGGCAATAATCGATGGTTCGTCAAACCCGAAATCGGAATCTCCAAAGGTTTGGGGGCAATCACGATAGAGCTTTCCACCGGTGTGACTTTCTTCAGCGATAACGATGAATTCTTCGGCGGAAATAAGCTTGAGCAGGATCCTGTCTACTCTGCGCAGGCACACGTTACCTATAATTTCGGCCGCGGTATTTGGGCTGCCTTGAGTGGAACTTGCGATTATGGCGGTCGCACTACAATCGAAGGCGTGCAAAGCGATGATTTGCAGAGCAATTGGCGCGTGGGTGCCACATTTGCGGTGCCCTTAAACCGGAATAATTCGATCAAGTTTTTCATCAGTAGTGATGTTTATACCACTGCAGGGGGCGACTATGAACTTGGGGGGATTATCTGGCAGTATCGCTGGGGGCGTGGGCTTTGACATTGAAGGGAAAGGACACTGGCAATCCGAGGAAACTATAAACAATAGAGCGGAGAAAAGCTATGAAGAAAACCCTTACCACGTGCAAGGGAAATCGGGTGTTGATTTTCTGCTTGGTAATCTTTTTATCAGGCTGTGGTACCTTCAGGGATTTAAAAAAAGAAAGTGCCGAAATTGAACAGACCTATGGCCTGGCGGGTAAAATCAACATACCTGCACCTCCCATGGGAGCCATTGTGGTCATGCTGTATTCCCAAAAGGAAGGAAAGAATGAAATCGTTGCATGCACGATAGCAACAGAGACGGGACATTTTACATTTTATAGGTCGTACGGCACCTATTTTATTGCAGCCTTTGAGGACCTGAACGACAATTTTTCTCATGATCCGGGAGAGAAGGTCGGATATTACGGCGCACCGGATGCGATTGTTATGTCGCCAAAAGAAGGGGCGACAACCACTAAAAATACTTTTCTGAACCTCGATTTTCGCCTTGCGAGTGCAGAACAGTTTTTACCAGGCTTTTCCGCAACGGTCGATGCGGGGAAAATCAGCCGATCGAATTTTGTAAAGATCGGACAGATCTGCAGCCTGGATGACAAAATATTTGCCCCTGCAAATGGTTCCATCGGTTACTGGAAGCCGCTGACCTTTCTGCGGGATTTCGGCGTCGGTGTCTACTTTCTGGATCCATACGATCCCAAAAAAATTCCGGTTATATTCATACATGGCGCATTAGGGTCACCTGAGGGCTGGAAAAAAATGATCGCGCAGATGGATCGAAAAAAGTTTCAGCCGTGGTTCTACTACTATCCTTCGGGAGTTCGCCTGGATAAAACCGGATTTGTATTGAATGAAATAATTAAAAGAATCCACCAGGAATATCGGTTTAAAACGCTTTATGTAACCGCCCAAAGCATGGGGGGTCTGGTAGCCCGCTCCTTTATAATGAAAAATATCTATGACGACAAGCAAAATTACATAAGATTGTTTGTTTCCATTTCTACCCCCTGGAACGGCCACCGGCTTACGGCAAAGGGCGCCGAGAGAGCCCCTGCCGCCATTCCCAGCTGGCATGACATGGTGCCGGAGAGCCCATTCATTCGAAATATTTTCGATAATAAATTTCCTGATTATTTAAAATACCATCTCCTGTTCAGCTACCGCGGAGACTGCCAGCTCCTGCTAAAGAACAACGACGGCACGGTCGAGCTTTCAAGCGAGCTTGATTACCGGGCTCAAGACGATGCGACCCAGGTGTATGGGTTTGATGAAGATCACGGCAGCATTATCTTCAGTCAAACATTTATAGATTACTACAACCGGATATTGAAAGAGAGTTTTAGCAAACAATAACAAGAGGAGAAAATCCGGGCGACATCGATGTCATCGAGGCAGTTAATGGACGCGAAGCGTTCGATTGAACTTGGCGTTGTCATCCGGCTGTATCGGGCAAAGGTGCGCTACTTTAGCATCGAAATGCAATGACGCTGATTCAGGGCAACCTGCCAATGATGACGATAGAACGTCGGGTTGCCGCTATTTCGACAATCATTTTCTTCCAGACCCTCACGGTCCGCGGCATAATTCGTCTATTTACCCTTATTCCAAGACTATACGCCCGATAAGCAGGCTCCGAGGTATCCTGGTACGATTCTCGCTACCTGGTATTTCATTCGGAATCGAATGGCAAAGACACCAACGGAAAGATTGCAGAAACGGCAGCTTAGTTTATGAGAACAATCAAGATCACAGTGTTTTCCGTCTTGGTTGCAGCCTTGGTGGCCTGGGGCTCGATGGCGATTTACTATTCCTGTGATACCGCCTTGCTGCGAATCCCGGGGGCGGTGCTTTTTCCACTGGCCTGCGCCGGCGCGCTGCTGCTGGTTCGCTCCAAGAAAATGGGGGCACTGATCTTCACCGCGCTGTTTGCCATCGTAATTTTAGTGTGGAATTCCAATTTACCGTCCAACGATCGCAGCTGGCAACCGGATGTTGCACGCCTGCCTCATGCAACCATGCAGAATGGAAAAACAACCATTCATAACGTCCGCAATATCGAGTACCGCAGTGAAGCAGATTACGAAGTCCGATATTATGACAAAGTGGTTGATGTGTCCAAACTGCGCAGCATCGATCTTTTCCTGTCCGACTGGGGTTTTAAGGCTATCGTGCATACCCTGATCAGTTTCGGATTCGATGATGGCAGCTACCTTTGCATCTCAATCGAAACACGCAAAGAAATCGGGGAATCTTATTCGAGCATCAAAGGGCTTTTCCGTCAGTATGAACTGATTTACGTGGTCGCAGACGAGCGCGACCTCGTGCGGCTCCGCACCAACTACAGGCAGGGGGAGACCGTTTACCTTTACCGGGTACAGGGATTAACGTCGGAAACCGCCCGCCTGATTCTTCAGGACTACATACAGTACATTAACAATCTTGCAGCAGAGCCCCAGTGGTACAACGCTTTGACCGGCAACTGCACCACGCAGATCCGCGGCCACACTCGTCCATATGTCGGAAAAGTAATATGGGACTGGCGCATTTTGGCCAACGGATACATTGATGAGCTCGCCTATGAAGTGGGCTCTCTTGACAATTCACTGCCGTTTGAGCAGCTCAAGCATAATAGCATCATCAACATCCGGGCGCTGGCAGCTGGGCAGGATCCCGACTTCTCCAAGCGCATACGGGAGGGGCTTGCAGGTATGGACTATCAATTTCAAGAATGAGGAAGCACAAAGGGTGAAAGGCCATGGCTCATTACAGGCATTATAGAATATTTAATAAAGGCAACACTGCTTCCGTTGTGTGCATTTACAAACTTATACCATCAGTCTTGTTACTCGCACTGATCATGACGGGCTGCGCCACGCCGATCGGAACACGCGAGGCAGGGATACGGGGGACTTACGAGAAGATAAATGTGTCTGTGCTGAAGGAGGACACATACAGCGATGCGTCGGCGATCGTGCTGAACCGCTATTTTTTGAAAGAACGATTCGAGCAGAATCCTGACGAAGTCCTGTCATTCCTCCACAATATAGCCTGTAAAGACGAGCGCAGGGATCTTCTGTATGCCCTTTCCGAATTGTCCTATCTCATTGGAGAAAAAAAGCGCACCGGCTTCGATTATGATTACCCCGAACAAGCGGCCCGGCCCTACTATCTATCCAGCGCTGTTTACGCTTATTTCTTTCTGCTCGGTGACCGCGGCGAGCTTCCAAGCCCCTATGACCGGCGATTTCGGGTGGCTTGCGATCTGTACAACACTGCGCTGGCGCATGGATTGGACATCAGCGAAAACAAGCCTGAAGAGTTTGAACCCGGCGTGCGACAGCTTCCGGTGGGCGCCATATCGATTGCAATCGACAATTCAAATTTTCCTTATGAATTGAAAACAATTCAAAAATTTGTAGCAGCCGACGAACTGGATGTCACGGGACTGAGCGTCAGGGACCGGCGGCCGGGACTAGGTGCGCCGTTCATCGCCGTTGAACGGCGCGCTGAGAACGCACCGGTGGGCCGGGAGTACCCCGGCACCCTGTTTTTGAGAGTGAGCGGGGATATCCGTGATATTCAAGAAGGCACATGCCTTGCTCGGATGGAACTGTACTCCTCTTATGATCAAAATGAAATCACCGTCAACGGCCTGAAAATTCCCCTTGAGGAGGATCTGACCGCCCAGCTTGCACATTCTCTCAATCAGCCGTTTATCTGGAAGTTGGGAAAACTCCAATTTTTGACGGGCCGCGAATTTTTAGAAAACGGGGTATACCCGCTGCAGCCCTACAGTCCGGGCAGAATCCCCGTTGTCTTCGTGCACGGGACATTCAGCAGCCCTGTATGGTGGGCCGAAATGTTCAACACCCTGCGGTCGGACAGTGACTTGCGCAAACGCTATCAATTCTGGTTCTACATTTATGACAGCGGTAAACCCATCCCCTTTTCCGCTGTTCACTTGCGTGAATCTCTGTCCGAGACACTGACGAATCTTGATCCGGAATCAAAGGACCCGGCACTTCAACAGATGGTTATCGTCGGGCACAGCCAGGGGGGCCTTTTGACGAAGCTGACGGCGGTCAACACAAGCGATGGCATCGTGCAGGCGGCAACACACAAAAGGATGCAAGAGCTTGAACTGACCCAGGCCGAAAGGGAGACGATAAACCGATACCTGGTCTATGAGGCGTTGCCTTTCGTAAAACGTGTGGTTTTTATTTCCACGCCTCACAGGGGCAGTTATCTTGCCAAAGATTATGTCGTCCGTCTCGTGAAAAAGATTGTCACTCTGCCGCTCAACCTGTTGCAGGCAACCACCCAGTTCTTTACCCTGACGGCCAAGTTCGGCAAAGGCAAAGGCATGCCTGGAGAAGAGGGCCACATCCGTACCAGCCTCGACAGCATGTCTCCGAAAAATCCGGGATTGCTTGCACTGGCGGAAATGCCTCTGGCGCCGGGAATCAAGGGGCATTCCATCATTGCCATCAAAGGAGATGAAACGCCGCCGGAAGGCCATGACGGGGTCGTGGCCTACAAGAGCGCCCATGTGACGTATTTGGCATCGGAGTTCATCGTGCGCAGCGAACACTCCTGTCAGGGGCACCCGCTGGCAATCGAGGAAGTGCGCCGGATATTGATGGTACATCTGAACGAAAACGCGGAGCAGGATAATGAGTCGACAAGCCGGGACTGAGACAGCCATCGCTTGTGGGCGGCAAAAAGGATCCCGCGCCGCATTGATGGCTGTAAATATGCATAACCCAGAGTGAACATAACTCATCATCTCATTTTACCATAGCCTTTGCAGCATGGCTTTAAATCCACACTTTAGTTGAGGAAAGGATGCGAAAAATGAAAAAATTAGCAGTTGTCGTAATGGTCTCTTTGATTGGTCTTGGTTCTCTTCTGGGTGGTTGCGGCAGCACCACGCAAGTCAAGCAGGCGCCTCAAACTACGCTAGGTCAGGAATTGATGGATTTGGACAAGGCCCGCCAAGATGGAATCATCACAGAAGATGAATATAAAAAATTGAAGAAGCAAATTGTAGAAAATCATACAGATTAAGAGGAATTTTGGGTTTTGACCTGGAAGGTATCGCCTTTTGTCTGCCTCAAAATATCTTGCACCTCAACTATCCAGAAAGGTTGACATGCCAATCGATGAAGAAGGTCGGCCAGTTAAATGAACACAACTTCTAATATAGACAAGGGTAAATGTATCATGAAGAGATATTATCCCAAAATGCAAAAAATTTTACCCTGTGCAGTATTTATAGCAGTAATGCTCATTGCCATTACCTCCTTGGCGGGCAATCATGAGGACAGGTGGAGCTTCATGATCCAACCGTACATTTGGTTCCCGACCATCGACAGCGAACTGAGATATACTGCGCTTCCGAATGGGTCGAGCGGAAGCCCCGAGATCAAAGTATATCCAGATGATTGGCTTGAAAACCTGGATCTGGCCGTGCTGTTGACCGCTGGGGTCCGCAAAGGAGAATGGTCTTTCGTGGCTGATTTTACCTATCTGGACCTCTCCTCCTCGGAAAGTGCGGTAAAAAACATCAATTTCGGTGGGGATCTTGTGAGCACCTCCCTGGATGCCGGGACAGAGGTGGGGATGAAGGGCTTTGTAACGACCTTTGCAGGGGGCTACCGGGTCATCGATGGACAAATTCTGAAAACCGATCTTGTCGCCGGGGCACGCTATTTGTGGCTGGAAGCCGATACGGATTGGAAACTCTCCGCCGACGTTGCAGGCCCTGGGGGGGGACAAACTTTCGACCGTCGAGGCAACATTACCGAAGATGAGGATGTATGGAATGGGATCGTAGGCGTCAGGGGGCAGATCATGCTGGGCAAGAGCCACTGGTTCATTCCGTACTATGCCGATATCGGCGCAGGGGATTGCGAACTCACCTGGCAGGTTTTTTCGGCCCTGGCCTATGCTTTCAATTCCTGGGACATCGCCGTGGGCTACCGCCACCTGGAATTCGATGCCGACGATGATGACGCGTTCATTCAGAAGTTGAGCTTCACGGGCCCGGTGGTCGGAGCGGTATTCAGGTTCTAAGGCGTAAGCCGAATCGAAAGAACGCCGCCGGAATTGACCTTACGTTCAAAATCTATTCAACTCGCAACAACTTTTTCCATTGAGTTCGTGAAAATCCAATAAGGAAGTATTTTATTATGAGAAGTAAAGTCGTACACAGCCTGCTCAGCATCGCGGTAGGCGCTGGCGCGCCGATATGCGCAGGGCAAGGTCACCGGGACGGTGAAGATGGTAAAGGGGTCCATCGGCATTCAGATCGGCGGTCAGGCATTCAGTCAGATGATTTTCTTCGAGGACAAACGCGCCTATGATGAATTCACCAGGGGCGGCTTCGCGTTCCGGTGTGTCTGCCGTTGCCATCACCGCCGGTGCTCAGGCGAAAGCCGGCACCGAAGGGATTACAGCCGGAGTCAGCGCCGGCCCGGCAACGGGCGCTCAAGCCAGAACGAGTTACCATAAGGGCATGGCCGTGTTCGTTCACGCTTTGGGCGGCCTTATGGCTGAAGCAAGCGCGTGCGGCCAGAAGTTCCATTTTGAACCCATCAAATAGGGCGGGGTAGATCGCCCCGATGCGTTTTTCAACTGTCGATGTCTTTGCTCATGGTGTGTGTGCCCGGACTTGAATACACTCAAGCGCTTTGTCATTGGGGACTATGAATGACCATCAAAATGAAAATAGCTTCAATTTTTTCCGGCGTGTGCTTGCTTATTGCAATCCCAATGTTCGCTGATGCGGGAAAGGAATCCTCTTACGCCGGTTCCGCAAGCTGCCGTGAGTGCCATGAGAGGTTCCATCAGCTTTGGTCCACGTCAATGCATGGCCTGGCCATGCAGCCGTATTCGGCGAGCTTCGCAATGGAAAATCTTACGCCTCATCAGAGAGATATTCCGATTGGAAAGGCGAAGTATCGCGCCGTAATTCATGAAGGCGTCGTGCTCAAGACGGATCGGATGGAGAGGAAAAAATTCAAGATCGAGCAAGTTCTCGGCGGGAAGAACGTCTATTACTTCCTCACGCCTTTCAGCAAGGGAAGGCTCCAGACCCTTCCTATAGCGTATGATGTCAACAAGAAGGAGTGGTTCGACACCGCTGCCAGCGGCATACGACACTTTCCGGGCGCAGAACAGGTCGAGGCGGTGGACTGGCGGGAATATCCTTACACGTTCAACACTGCCTGCTACGGCTGTCATGTGAGTCAGCTCTCGACCAACTACAATTTGGAAACCTTCACCTACCAGACGACCTGGAACGAGCCCGGCATCAACTGCGAGACCTGCCACGGCCCCTCGGCCGAGCATAACCGGATTGCAAAGTCGACGCCCAAGGGTCAACCACTGCTGGAACTTCACATCATCAGCACCAGGACGATGACGAAAACGCAACGGAACGATCTATGTTCCGGTTGCCACGCCAAGGCCAGCCCGCTGACCCTCCAATACGGACCCGAAGATCGGTTCTATGACCACTTCGACCTCATGACCCTGGAGGACCCCGACTATTATCCCGATGGACGTGACCTGGGCGAGAACTACACGCTCACCTCGTGGGCCATGAGCCCCTGCGTAAAGTCCGGCCAGCTCGACTGCATGCATTGCCACACCTCCAGCGGTCGCTACCGGTTCAAGAAGGAGATGTTCAACAACGCCTGCATGCCCTGCCACGAAGACAAGGTAAAAAATCCGGCCGTGCACACGCACCATCCGGCGCAGAGCGAGGGCAGCAAGTGCATCTCCTGCCACATGCCCATGACCGCTTTTGCACGGATGAACCGGAGCGACCATTCGATGCTGCCGCCGACGCCGGCAGCGACCATGGCCTTCAACTCGCCCAATGCCTGTAACCTCTGCCATCAGGACAAGGATGCTCACTGGGCCGACACGTTCGTACGGCAATGGCGTACCCGGGACTATCAGGCGCCGGTGCTCAAACGCGCGGCGCTCATCGACGCCGCCCGCAAACGCGATTGGACGAAACTGACCGAGATGATCGCCTACATCGCCGATCCCAAGCACGACGAGATATTTGCCACCTCGCTCATCAGGCTCATTCCGCCATCGCAGGACGGGAAGGTCCAGGATGCCCTGATCGGCGCGGCTCATGACCCGTCGCCGCTTGTACGAGGCGCCGCTGTGCAGGCGCTGGGGAGCATACCGACGCCTGGAAGCCTTCAGACGCTGGTCATGGCAACGGCAGACGAGTTCCGGCTGGTCAGGGTCCGGGCCGCTGCAGGGATCGCCGCTTTTCCAAATCTGGCTGTGCCGCCGGCCTATCAGGCGCAGCTCAGGACGGCCAACGATGAGTATCTTGCTTCAATAACGGCTCGGCCCGACCAGTGGACATCCCATTACAACTTGGGGAACCACCTGCTCGGTCAAAGAGAGTTGAAGAACGCCGTGACATCCTATCAGATGGCCCTGGTCCTGAACCCGCAGGCCATCATGCCGATGGTGAACACTTCCGTTGCCTATGCCCGGCTGGGCGAGAACGAAAAGGCGGAGGGCGCCCTGGGCAAAGCGCTCGCGCAGGCTCCCGACAACGTCGCGGTGAACTTCAACATGGGACTTCTGAAGGCGGCGAAGAACGAACTTGCGGCGGCGGAGATGCATCTCAAAAAAGCGTTCAAAACCGATCCCCAGATGGCGCAGGCAGCCTACAATCTCTGCATCATCACCGCCAAGGACCGCATTGGCGAAGCGGTGGCCTGGTGCAGGATAGCCGCTGATATCAGCCCTCAGGAGCCGAAGTATGCCTATACCCTGGCCTTCTATCTGAACCAGAAGGGCGACAAGGATGCGGCCATCACAACCCTGGAAGCGCTGCTCGTGAAGTCCCCGCAGCACAAAGATGCCGAGAGGCTGCTCAAGGAAATATCAAGGTAAAAGCCACGTAACGAAAGGGGCAGGGAATATTCGGGCCGGCCCCCGGAGGTCAAGTTTTCCGAAATAAAACGGCGTTGATGGCCTGAACACGGGTGCGGACAGGCCAGAACGTCCTGTAGAGGAAATAAACCGAACGAGGAGATGCAAAGGAGCTGCAAATGACAATGAAATGCTGCGGATGGATGCTTTTTCTGGCGATGGTGGTCTCGACGCTGGCGACTCCGGCCCGGGCACAGGACGATGAGGCGGCGGAATTGGCCAAGAAGCTGGCGAACCCGATTGCTTCCTTAATCAGCGTGCCGGTGCAGTATAATTACGACGAATATGGCGGGGCAAACGATGGCGCAGCGGTCAGCCGTCTGAACATCCAACCGGTCATTCCGTTCTCTCTGAACGCAAACTGGAACCTGATCACGCGAACCATTGTGCCGCTCATCGATCAACAGGATTTCCCACTTGCCGCGATGAACGAGTCGGGCCTCGGCGACATTGTTGCCAGTCAGTTCTTTTCACCCAAATCGACAGCAGGCGGCTGGATCTGGGGCGCGGGGCCCGTCGAATTGCTGCCGACGGCCACCGACGACGTGCTCGGCAGCGAACGGTGGGGCCTCGGGCCGACGGCCGTGGCGCTGAAGCAGTCGGGACCGTGGACGGTCGGCTTTCTGGCCAACCATATCTGGTCCGTGGCCGGCGACGACGACCGAAACGATATCAACGCCACCTTCCTGCAGCCCTTCGTGAGCTATATCACCAAAACGAAAACAACCATCGGCTTGGTCTCGGAATCCACCTACGACTGGGAAAGCGATCAGTGGTCGGTCCCGGTGATTGCCCAGGTGGCGCAGCTGTTCAAGATTGGCCCGCAGATCCTCCAACTCGCCGTGGGCGCAAGATATTGGGCCGAATCCCCGGATAACGGACCCGAGGATTGGGGTTTGAGGGTACAACTGACATTTCTGTTCCCCAAATAGGGCGGACGCCCCGGTCTTTTGATCCGCCCGTCCACGCTTATGCCAGCCAGGCCGGTGACCTGAATGGGTAGATAAATTCAAGACACTCTAAAGGAGCAATTCGATGGGACAAAGCTTGATTCAATTTAAAAGGCGCAGCCCAGGGGTAACGTCATGCCAGCCAGATCGCAGCGGCGACGGAGACATGGACAGCCCGCGCATGAGGCGGCCTATCAACAACCTGAAGCACTTGTCTCTGGCTTTCCTGGCTGTCGCCGCTATGTTTGCGGCGTTTGTCCTGTCCGCCGATACCCTGGCGGCGGAAACGTCACGCCGGCCGAATATCGTCGTCATCCTCGGCGACGACCTGGGGTTTGCCGACATGGGATCATACGGCAGCGAGATCAAAACACCGAATCTCGACTCGCTGGCGAACGACGGCGTGCGCTTTACCAACTTTTACACGCACGCGAGCTGTTCACCGACGCGCTCATTGCTGCTGAGCGGCGTCGATACGCATCAAAACGGTTTAGGCAACATGGACGAGTGGACCGCTCCCAACCAGCAAGGCGTGTCCGGCTACGAAGGCTATCTCAACGACCAGGTGGTCACGCTCCCTCAGTTGCTCAAGGATGCCGGCTATCACACTTACATGGTCGGCAAGTGGCACCTGGGCAAGGCGCCCGAGCAGATACCGGCCGCACGAGGATTCGAGCGCGACTTCTCGCTGCTCGACGGGGCGGGCAGCTACTGGGACATGACCAATTTTACTGCCGCGTCGCCACGGTCCGTCTTCACCGAGGACGGGCGATATCTGACGCAGCTTCCCAAGGATTACTACGCGACGAAGACCTACACCGACAAACTGATCGAATTCATCGACGCCAATCAGGGCGACGGCAAACCCTTCTTCGCCTACGTCGCCCACCAGGCGCCGCATGATCCCTATCATCTGCCGCAGGAGTGGCGCAATCGCCATGTCGGCGAGTACGACAAGGGCTGGGACGCATTGCGGCAGGAGCGGCTGAGGCGCCAGATCGAGCTCGGCATTCTGCCTTCGGACACGCAGCTCGCCGAGCGCATGTGGTTCCTGCCCGACCCGATCGTGCTGGCCCCGGCGCCCAGGGCCCTCCTCGGCAAGAAGATGGAGCTTTACGCCGGAATGGTGGAGAATCTCGACTTCCACGTCGGCCGGCTCATCGACCATCTGAAGAAGATCGGCGAGTACGACAACACGATCTTCATCGTGTTCGGCGACAACGGGGCAGAGGGCACCGATCTCTTCAAGATGATCGCGGGGTCGCCCGGTTCGCGCGACTACCTCTTTGCGGCGATCAACTGGTCGCAGACCCATCCTAATGCGTGGGGCGATCCGGGCTCGTACGTCGGCTACGGCCCGATGTGGGCCCAAGCGTCGATGACGCCTTTCAGCCAGTACAAGGGCTGGCTCGCCGAAGGCGGCATCCGCAACGCACTGATCGTCAGCGGTCCGGCGGTCAAGCGCGCCAAGGGCAGCATCAACCACGGACTGCTGCACGTGGCTGACATCATGCCGACACTGCTCGAGATTGCAGGCGCCAGCTATCCGAAGTCCCAGCAGGGGAGTAAATTGCCTGCGCTGATGGGCAAGTCATGGGGCCCGTTGCTAGCCGGACAGGCGGACGCCGTGCGGACCGAACAGGATTATCTCGCGTGGGAGCTCTTCGGCAACCGCGCGGTTCGGCAGGGTGAGTGGAAGCTGCGCTGGCAATTCAAGCCGTACGGCAAGGGCGGCTGGGAACTGTTCAATGTCGCGAAGGATCCGGCCGAGCGCGAGGATGTCGCCGCGCGGAATCCCGAAAAGGTCAAGGCCTTGATGGCGCTCTGGGACGACTATGTCGCGACCAACAACGTGATCCTGCCGAGTCGCTCGGTATTCGAGACCCTGGAAGACCAGCTGCCGATGAGGGTCCCGGTCGAGTCGGGCTACCCGCCGCTGATCTACAAGCGCCAGTTCGTGCCCCCCCAGGAGATGATGGCTGATCCCAAACCCTGAACGTTGCCGACCCACCATTTGATTTGAAAATCACCCTCTGCTTGCTGCAGGGAGATCCATTCAAAAAGGAGTGATATCCCATGAGAATCGACACATACCACATGAAACCGTTCCCATGGTTGGGAATGATCGTCGCGACGATGCTCGTCGTCGGCACGCTCTGCCCGTCGCAGGCCCAGGCCCAGGTCCCGGCGCGTTTCTATTGGAAGACGCTGTCGGGCACCAATGCGGTGCCGCTCATCGTCGAGTCGCTGACCGGCAACACGAATCCGTTCGATCCAGCCCATAACGTATCGGCAGATGCGGATATCGATGCCACATTGACCCTGATGGGATATGCGAAATTTTTTCCTCTGCTCGACCGTGCGGCCATGGCTGCGGTCCTCCTGCCCATGGGGCGAATCTCGGGCGATGTCACGGTGGTCGGCAGGGCGTTCAGCGAATCGGTCAACGGGTTCGGCGATCCGATGCTCGAGTTCGTCGTCAATGTTATCGGCCCGCCGGCGCAAATGAACATCCCCGACGCCCTGCGTTATGCCCCGGGCTTTTCTGTCGACCTGCTCGTCGATCTGGCGCTGCCGATTGGCGAGTATGATGATGACCAAGCCCTCAATATCGGGCAGAACCGCTGGTATGGCCGTCTGGGTTTGCCTATCATCTGGCAGCTCGGCCCGTGGGTGCCGGGTCGGCGCACGACATTGGAACTTCTGCCCGCCGTGTGGTTGTTCGGAGACAACGACGACTATGTCGGGCAGACGATGGAGACCGATCCATTGTTCCAACTGGATGCGCACTTGACCCGCGACCTCACCGAGCACTTCTGGGGGTCGCTCGACGGTGCCTGGTACAGCGGCGGAGAAGCGACCATCAACGGCGTCTCGGGGGAGAAGCTCGACAACATAGGCCTCGGACTCACCTTCGGATATCAGATCAACGACAACCTTAACCTCACGGTCAGCTACAAGTCTACTATCAATGACGACGCTCCCGATGACCTTCGCATGGACAATCTCATGGTCTCGTTCGTGTATGGCTGGCACAAACTCATAGAAGGCTCACGGCGGCTGAAGGACGAAGAGTAGGGCAACCATTCGGATGGTTGCTTTGTTCCTGGTACACTTTTAGCTATCTATTTCATTCATTGCGAACATAAGCGCCCCGTAACCGTAATCAGGTTCGATTAAGATCATCTGGCTGTCCGGCCAGGCGTGGAAGGCGCTGCTCGCGGTGCAAGCGGCGCTTCATAAAAGAAAAATCCAGACATCACAAAAGGAGGCGGAGACAGGAAAGCAGCGTAGAATGCGGATGTTCAACTACATCGAAAATAACAACAAGGAGGGCGTATGAAAAAACAATTCAATTTAATTTTGTTCTCGGTTTGTATGATTACTTTGTCATTTACGAATAGCCTCTGGGCATTGGAACTAATCACGCGGGAGGTCATGGAAGAAAAAGTCATCACCGAAGTCGATTTGGTCCGAAAGGCAGACAACTTTATCATTCTCTTCGATGGCTCCAGTCACACAAACAAACTGGTGCCTGGCACCAATAAATCCCAAATCGCTGTTGCCAAAGAACTGCTGAAGCAGCGAAATCAATGGTTCCCCGAACTAGGCTATAGTGGCGGCCTCTACTTGCTTTCCGGGTGGACTTCTTTCAAAACGCTATACCCTGTTCAGCGGTATGAACGCGAGGCTTTTGGGCGTGCCATAGATCAACTGCCCGATGAAGGCGAGGGCAACAATCTTCTACAACTGGCCCTGTTCGAACTTGAAAAAGTGCTGTCAAGCCTCTCAGGTCGCACCGTGGTGTTTTTGTACACCGACGGTACCTTCACTGGTGTATCACATCCTAAAACTCCCGTCGAAATTGCAAAAGATATCGTTCAGAAACACGACGTGAGTTTTTATATCATCAGTAGTGCTGACGACAGTATCGCCAAAAAAGATATGTTGAAACGCGTGGCGTCGATCAGCCCAGGCTCGCGGGTTATCCCGATTGACACCTTCCTGAAACGGCCCGAGTACTTGTCCGGGGCACTTTTCACCGTCAAGGTGTCCTCGTATGTCAAATTGACGCCCAAAACCGAGATGGCCGGATTTACGACGGAGAATATGCTGTTCGATTTCAACGGTCACGCCATCCGGACGGATTATGAACAAAAGCTGGCTTTGTTGGGCCGTTTTCTTCAGGAAAACACGCAGGCATACGTGGTGCTCAATGGCTATACCGATGGCATCGGATCAAAAGCCTACAACTTGAGCTTATCCGAAGCGCGTGCGATGAGTGTCACCGATTACCTGATAAAAAATTTTGGCATCGCACCCGACAGGATCGTTCCCTTATGGCATGGGGACCTCAACCCTGCCGCAGACAATGGGTCCGCGGAAGGCCGACAGCTCAACCGCCGCGTTGAAATTGCGGTGGGAGGTCTGTAGACCTCGCGGCCCCTGCGTGTATAGGGCCGGGACGATACCCGGGGGTGCCTGTGATCTTGTGGCGCAATTGCACGTGCTTCATAGGCAATGCGGTTGCGCCACACCCCCCTATCCACACAATCGAATCAGCCAAAGCGGTTCTCAGCGTCTGGTCAATCTAAAAACGTCGACGATTTCCTTCGAAGCTCAGGACTCCCATCATGAAAAAGCGATCCCTTTTTGCTGGGATATTCCAGTCTCAATAAACCTGCAATCAAAGAACGGCAGCTCGACACCCTGCGTCGGTCTTCCCGGAGCAAACGATCGTTATGATCTTTTGAACTTTGGGACAGTATTTTTGACGGGTTGGTATCAAGGCGCGTAGGGCGGCCCGGCATGCCACCAGCGCGTCATTCCCCCGAAACTAGAGCAGGCCCTCGCACGGCTTTAGCCGGTAACCTTTCAGCGACCATCGCAAGCGGCCCTTGATGGCGAAAACACGACATCTCTTTACACTTTTCATTTTACACTTTACACTGTGCGAATATTTTCCGTCCTTCGAGAGGATCGCGCTGATGTATCTGAACGATGAGCAAGCCGATAAGCTGAAAGCTATGGTCCGACAACTCGAACAGCGTACCGGCGTGCGTCTGATGACCGCGGTCGTCGGCAAATCGGGACTTTACCCCGAGATTCCTTGGAAAGCCTTCGCCTGCGGCGTGATCGCCAACGCCTGCATGCATCTGATCGGGACCGTCTGGAATCCTGACGCGCATCTAAACTGGAGTGTCCAGCACACGCTTGGTTTCGTGCTGGGAACCAGCGCCGGTATTGCCTTGTTGACCTTCTTCTGGCCGTCATTCGGGCGTCTCTTCCTGTCCGCACTCAGCCGCGAGACCGCAACGGGCCATTATGCCCGCAGCCTTTTTACGCAATATGAAATGTTTAAAACGCCGGCCCGTAACGGCATTCTGCTGCTAATCAGCTTGTTCGAACAGCGCGCCGTCCTATTGCCCGACAGCGGCATTGCCGGGCAGTTGGGCGAACGATCCCGGCGGGGTCTCGTCAGTAGAATGAATGCCCATCTGCGCCGTGAAAATGGTTTTCAAGCGTTGGCTGAAGGGATTCGGCATCTTGAAACGGCTTTGGGAGCCGGTCCGTCCGATGCCCTGGCGGATCGTGTCTGCCCGGAGGGTGACATGCTGATCGAGCTTGAGGGGATTTCTTAACGGAACGTGATCTTTAACGCCGGTGCGGCCGGATCAGGGCAAGGACCACTATGAAACAGGCTAAAATACTTCTCGACCACGGTAGCGGCGGCAAAATGGCCCATCAATTGACCACCGAGTTGCTTCTGCCATTGTTCTGCAATCCATTTCTGGAGCAGTTGCACGACGGCGCCATTGTGGACATGCCTGGCGGCCGCATAGCCTTTTCCACCGACAGTTTCGTGGTGGATCCCATTTTTTTTCCCGGTGGCAACATCGGTGATTTGGCGGTCAATGGGACCCTCAACGATTTGGCGATGTGCGGCGCGCTACCGCTTTATATGAGCATGGGGCTGATCCTGGAAGAAGGCTTGCCGATCAGCGAGCTGAAGTGCATCCTGACCAGCATGCGCGATGCCCTGGCGGTCGCTGGTATACAGCTTGTCACCGGTGACACCAAGGTTGTCCCGCGGGGTGCGGCAGATAAGATCTTCATCAATACCACCGGCATCGGAAGGGTTGCGCCTGGTGTGCGCATCAGCGCGGATGGCGCCCGTCCCGGCGACCGGATCATTCTAAGCGGCACCATGGCCGATCATGGCATTGCAGTGCTCACACAGCGCGAGGGTTTGCGCTTCGAATCGGATGTGGTCAGCGATACCGCGCCCCTGCACACCATGGTACAGGCCATACTCGCCTGTACCCAGGATGTGCATGTGCTGCGCGATCCCACCCGCGGAGGGGTGGGTACCGCGTTGAACGAAATTGCCGTCCAATCCGGGGTGGGCATGCTGATCGAGGAGCAACGTTTGCCGGTAGCGCAGGCCGTGGCCGGCATCTGCGAGTTGCTGGGGTTCGATCCGCTCTACCTGGCCAACGAGGGCAAATTGCTCTGCCTGGTGCCCGCGGAACAAGCCGATGCGGTGCTGGCGACGATCCGCAAAGATCAGTATGGCGCCAATGCCTGCATCATCGGGCAGGTGACGGCCGACCATCCCGGCCGGGTCGTGATGACGACGGGTATCGGCGGACAGCGCATCGTCGATATGCTCAGCGGCGAGCAGCTCCCGAGGATTTGTTGAACTTTTTTATAGGTCATTGGGATGCGAAAAAGATATTTCTTTGTGGGTTTGTGGGCAGCCCTGGTCTGCTGGGTCTGGCTGAGCGGGTGCGGCGGTCCCAAGGAATATCCGCTGGCCGGCCAGACGATGGGGACCACCTATCATATTAAGGTGATTTCCGAATCCAAAGTCGATGTGGCGGCCGTTCAGACCCGGATCGATCAGCGCCTGGAAGAGATCAACCAGAGCATGTCCACTTTCCGCCAGGACAGCGAAATCAGCCGTTTCAATGCCTTTTCGGAAACCGGACATCCTTTCCAGGTGTCGGCCGATTTTCTGCGGGTCATGCTCGCGGCCAGGGAGATTCACCAGTTGACCGCGGGCGCCTGGGATGGCACCGTCAATCCCCTGGTGGATGTGTGGGGGTTCGGCAAAGCCGGGCCGTTGCAAGCCCTGCCGTCACCCGAGGCGGTGGCGCAGGCACGGAAAAAGGTGGGTTTCGATCGCATTGCGATATCCGAGGACGGGTATCTGACCAAAAAAGCGGGTGATTTGACAGTCGACCTGGCCGCCATTGCCAAGGGGTATGGCGTGGATCAGGTGGCCCTGCTGATCAAAGGGATGGGGTTCAAAGACTATCTGGTCGAGATCGGCGGCGAGATTTACGCGGCCGGGCGCCGGCTCGATGGAAAACCTTGGCGGGTAGGCATCAACCGCCCGCAGGCGGATGCCCCGATGGACGCGGTTTACAAGGTGTTGCAACTGGCCGATGCAGCCATGGCCACCAGCGGGGATTACCGCAACTTTTATCGAATCGAAGGCCGGGTCTATTCGCACATCCTCGACCCGCGCACCGGCTACCCACTGCAAAACGGCGTCGTCAGCGCAACGGTGGTCGCCGCTAACTGTACCTTTGCCGATGGTCTGGCCACGGCCCTGATGGTCATGGGGCCGCAGGCTGGTACGGCGCTGCTCGATCAGCTTCCCGATGTGGAAGGTTTGATCGTGGTGCGCACCCCTTCGGGTGATTTCGAAAACCACCCGTCGCGGGGATTCGCCGGTATTGCCCTGGAGTAGCTAGGGTTGCGCGAAAGGATAAAATCCGGTGCTGCCGGCTTAGGCGTTGACATTAAATGCCTAGTCTTATAAAAATTCTCGCAAGTAAATTTCTAATTCAATGATATAGGCTACTTATATGAAACTTCAGCTTTGGCTGAGGAAAAGGGCTAGTGAAAGGAAGGAGCTAAACGGTGGAAATTCTGGTTTTACTCAAGCAAGTGCCGGCGACCGAGTCGTTGATCGCGATCGCCAATGACCGCGTGTCGATCAAACCCGACGGGCTCAAATATGTCATGAATCCGTATGATGAACTGGCGGTCGAAGAGGCCCTGCGCATCCGCGAATCCCAAGGCGGAACGGTCACGATCCTCTCCGTCGGTCCGGCCAAAGCCGCCGAGGCCATCCGCACCGGGCTGGCCATGGGCGCCGACAAGGGCATCCTGATCGATCCGGGCAATCTGACCTGCGATGGGCTGGCCACGGCAAAGCTGCTGGCAGCCGCCATCAAACCAATGACCTACGACATCATTATCGCCGGGCATCGCGCGGTGGACGACGATAACTTCCAGGTGGCCACGGCTTTGGCGGAACTGCTGGGCATTCCCAACATCTCCATGGTGGTCAAACAAACCCTGGCCGACGGCAAGATCCGCTGCCTGTGCACGGTCGAAGGCGGCACAAAGGAGGTTGAAGCGACCCTGCCGGCCCTGATCGCTACCCAGCGCGGGCTCAACGATCCGCGATACGCCAGTTTGCCCGGCATCATGAAAGCCAAAAAGAAGCCCCTGGAAACCAGGAGCATTGCCGATTTAGGGCTCGATGCCGCCGGGCTGCAGCCCCTGGTGACGATCAAAGCCCTCAAAATGCCGGTCGAGCGCAAGGGTGGGCGCGTGATCGAGGGGGATTCGGTAGCGGTGAAAGTGGCGGCGCTGGTCAAAGCCCTGCATGAAGAAGCCAAAGTGATTTAAAAAGATACGAGGATATAAAGGAGCGATCATGACGCACAATGTTCTGGTGGTTGCAGAGCAGATTCAAGGGGTTTTCCGCAAAGTGACCTTCGAAGCGCTGAGCGCGGGTTTGAAACTGGCCGCGCAGACCGGCGGAGAGTTGCAGGCCCTGGTCCTGGGCAGCGGCATCGATGGGCTGGCGGCTGACCTGAAGGCCTACGGCGCGGCCAAAATTATGGTGGCCGACGATGCGGCCCTGGCCGATTTCACGACCGAAGCCTATACCCAAGTCCTGGCGGGTGTTATTGAACAGGTTCAACCCGGTATCGTATTGCTGGGCGCGACCACACAAGGCAAGGACCTGGCCGCGCGCCTGTCGGCCCGTTTGAATGTCGCCCTGGCCACCGATTGCGTGGCCCTGGCCGTGGAAGCGGGGCAGGTGGTGGCCACACGCCCCATGTACGGCGGCAAGATCCTGGCGGACGTGGCCCTGTCCGGAACACCGGTGATCGTGTCGTTGCGGCCCAACACCCAGACGATTGCCCCGTCGGCCGGTGCCGGCACTATCGAAAAGGTGGCCGTGACCCTTGGCGCGGTGCGCTCGCAGGTCGTGGCCAAGCAGTTCGAGAGCGGCAAGGTCGATTTGACTGAAGCCGACATCGTGGTCACCGGCGGTCGCGGCATGGGCGGACCGGATTTTTCCGCCATCGAAGCGCTGGCCGAGGCACTGGGTGCGGCAGTGGGCGCCTCACGCTCGGCCGTTGATGAAGGCTGGCGGTCGGCGGCCGATCAGGTGGGGCAGACCGGCAAGACCGTTTCGCCCAATTTGTATGTCGCCTGCGGTGTGTCGGGCGCCATTCAGCATCTGGCTGGCATGTCCTCCTCCAAAGTCATTGTCGCCGTCAACAAAGACCCTGAAGCGCCCATCATCGGCAAGGCGGACTATGCCCTTGTGGATGACCTGTTCGAAGTCGTGCCGGCCCTGACCGCGGAGATCAAGAAGTTGAAAAAGTAGCCGATGCAAATTTATCTCGAAAGCCTGGGGTGCGCACGCAACCAGGTCGACAGCGAGACCATGCTGGCCCAACTGGCAGCGGCCGGGATCGGCGTCACCGAAGACCCCGCCCTGGCCGATGCCATCGTGGTCAACACCTGCAGCTTCATCGAAGCCGCCGCCGACGAATCCATCGACACCATCCTGGCGCTGGCCCGGTACAAGCGCGAAGGGCGTTGCCGGCGGCTGATCGTCACCGGCTGTCTGCCCGAGCGTTATCGTGGTCAGATTGTCGAGGCGCTGCCCGAAGTGGATCTGTTTCTGGGTACCGGCGCCTACGACCGGGTGGTCACGGCGGTGCGCGGCGGACTGGCGGCCGGGGGCTGCCTGCTGCCCGACCCGGATTCTGTGGATGGCGCGCAGGTGATCCTGCGCAAGCCGTTGCAGGCGCACAGCGCCTATTTGAAAATTGCCGAAGGGTGCAGCCGCAAGTGTACTTACTGCATCATTCCCAAGTTGCGCGGACGGCGTAAAAGCCGGCCGGCCGGCACGATCCTGCAGGAGGCCCGAGCCCTGATCGCGGGCGGCGTGCGTGAACTGACCCTGGTGTCCCAGGAAACCACCGACTATGGGCTGGATCTGAGCCCGCCGCACAACCTGGCCGATTTGCTGGTCGAGTTAGCCCGTCTGGACCCTGCGGTCTGGATCCGCATGATGTACGGCCATCCGCAAAGCATCACGCCCGCCATGATCCAGGCCATGGCCGCGCATGCCAACATCTGTTCCTACATCGATTTGCCCATTCAGCACGCCAGCCCCGACGTGCTGCGGCGCATGGGGCGTCATTATAGCGACTGCGATCTGCGCGAAGGGATCGCCGCCATCCGCGCGCAGGTGCCGGATGTGGCGCTGCGCACCACTGTGCTGGTCGGTTTTCCCGGCGAGCGTGAATCCGATTTTGAACACCTGAAAGCGTTTATCACCGAGATGCGCTTTGACCATCTGGGCGTGTTTACCTATTCGGATGCGGAGGATTTGCCGGCGCACAGCCTGAAAGGACATGTGGCCGCCCAACTGGCCCAGGATCGCATGGATGCGCTGATGGCTGTGCAGCAGGATCTGTCGGCCGAAAACCTGTCGCGCTACCTGGGGAGGCAAATGACGGTGCTGGTCGATAAAGGCCCGGACGAAGACGGGCGCTTGACCGCGCGTACCCAGTACCAGGCCCCGGAGGTGGACGGTGTGACCTACGTCCATCCGGCGCCGGACCAGCCGACGCCTGTTCCTGGCACCTTCCTGGGCGTGCGCGTGGTAGATACATTGGACTACGATCTCATCGCAGAGGTATTATGATCGATCTGAAGCAGAAGATCCTGGCAGCGGTCGGCGACGATCTGGCGCTGATCGAAACGGCGCTGGCGGACAACCTCAATCCGCATTTCGATTTGGTGCGCCAGGTGGCCGGTCACCTGCTCTTCGCCGGTGGCAAACGGTTGCGGCCTTTGCTGATGATCCTGTCGGCACGCCTGTGCGGGTATGCGGATCGTGCATCTGCAGCCGAGTATTCCGTTATTTTCGAGTACCTGCACGCCGCCACCCTGATCCACGACGATGTCGTGGACGGCGCCGACTTGCGCCGGGGTCAAATGGCCGCCCACCACAAGTGGGATCCGCCCACGGCCGTGCTCACCGGTGATTTTTTGCTGGCACGCTCCTTGTCGCTGGCCGCCCGGACGCGACTGCCCGATGTGATTGCCGTGATCGCCGGCATTACCGAGCAGATGTCCCAGGGAGAGATCCGCCAGTTGACCTACAAAGGGGATGTGCGTTTGACCGAAGAGATCTACATGGATGTCATCCGGTGCAAGACAGCCGTGCTCTTCCAGGGCGCCTGCCGGGTCGGCGCCTTGATCGCCGGCGCTCTCCCTGACACGGTGGCGGCTTTGGATGATTTCGGCCATCACCTGGGCCTGGCCTTTCAAATGGCCGATGATCTCCTGGATTACACTCAGGATACGGCCGTTTTGGGAAAAAATGCCGGTGCCGACCTGCGTGAAGGCAAATTGACCCTGCCGGTCATTCGCACACTGCAGCAGGTCGACGCGCAAGACAAGGCATGGATAGCGTCGATCATTCAATCGGCGTCGTTTACGCCATCGGATGTCGATCGCCTGATCGCGTTGATGGAAACATGCGGCGGCATCGCCTATACCCGCGATCTGGCCGCCGCACATATCCAAAGCGCCAAAAAGGCGTTGGCGGCATTCAGTCCAACCGCGGAGCGCGCGATCCTGATGGATGTCGTCGACTATGCCTGGTCGAGAGCCTCGTAACCATTACGGAAAGGGCACGCTTTAGTCCGTGGCACGGTAACGGTGTATTGCCGGTACGCGACCCGTGTGTCTGTTCCCCCGCGCGTCCGACGCACGGCCCTTGTGAACGACGAATCTGGATTGCACGCACCGGGTGAGCGATGAGGTTCGCCCCTACGACCATCGGAGCACAGAGGCATGACGGCCAAGCCGGTTAGGAGAAGGATCATGAAGAAGAGATGTGGGTGCAGAATGTTGCTGATCGTATCGCTTGCGATCCTGCTGGCCATACCGGCTGCCTGGGCGCAACCCAACGGTGACGAAACGACCGTGGTTGCGGTCGGTAGCAGCCGTATTCGCGCCAAGGATATGCCGGCCGCTCGCGAAGAGGCCATCAACGCCGCACTGGTCATGGCCGTGAGCCGGGCGCTGGCCGATCTGCTGCCTGTGGAAACGATGGTCAGCAACTTCCAGATCATCAACCAATCCATGTTCAACCAGCCTGATCGTTACTTGCGCGACTACAAAGTGCTGACGGAATCGCAGGTCGGCGACATCTATCGGGTTATGCTGCAGGCGACGGTGTCGGTGACGCCCCTGAAAAAAAGCCTGGCCACTTCCGGGGTCACCGTGCAGAAGATCACCTACCCGCGCGTCCTGCTGTGCGTGGCCCAGAAACGGGCCTATGATTTGTCGCCACACTATTGGTGGCGCGGGGGTGCGGACACCGACAATGATGCCGCAACAATTCTGTCGCAGGCTCTTGACCAGTCAGGATTCATCCTGGTTCGGCCGGGAGGGGAGGATAGTCTTTCCAATTATCCACCCGATTTGAGCGCTGCGGAAGCCGTGGCCCTGGGGCAGCGGTTCGACGCCGAGGTGGTGGTGGTCGGGCTTGCCGAGGCGGAAGAATCGGGCGGGTCCATGTCCGGAAGCGCCTATCGCGGGACGCTGTTCGCACGGGCATTTCGCGTGGCGGACGGCCAGTTGATCGCTCAAGTTCGGCACACCCTGATGGCCGCCCGCATCGAACCCAACTCGGGCGGGATTGAAGCCTTGCGCGGCGTGGCCGCCTCTGCGGGCGAAGAGTTGTCCGCCAGATTGGCCGAAGTCTGGACCAAAGAGGCTGCCAGCGGTACCCTGCTGGAGGTGGTTGTCCAGGGGGTCAGTGGGCGCATGGCCCAATTCGTCAAATTGCGTGGCGCGCTCAGTGGCATATCGGGAGTGGATTCGTTGCAGATGAAAGAGATGATGCCTGGCGCAGCGGTCCTGACAGTCCGTTATCAAGGGCGGGCGCGTTCACTGGCCGAAGCCCTTGAGAAGCATGCCTTTGACACTTTCAGCATCCGGATTATTCGGGTGGAAACCGGCACGATCGCGCTGGAACTGCTGCCGCGTTAACCACGGAGGAAGCGTTTGGACCGATCAACCTCACCGATCAGCATTCCTAATATATTAACATTGCTGCGCATTTTGCTGACGCCGCTTTTCCTGATATTGCTGCTGCGCGGAATGTATTCACATGCCCTGGCCGTTTTTGTGGTCGCCGGCGTGAGCGACGGTCTGGATGGGTTGATTGCGCGCCTCTTCAATCAGCGCACTGTGCTGGGGGCCTACCTGGATCCCATGGCGGATAAACTGCTGTTGGTGTCCTCCTTTGTCGCGCTGGCCATTTTGGAGGTGATTCCCGGATGGCTGGCCGTGATCGTGATCGCTCGCGATGTTATCATCGTGCTGGGCATCGCGATCCTCACATTGACTGCAAAACCCTATGAGATTAAACCCACCATCGTCAGCAAATGCACCACAACGGCCCAGTTGCTACTGATCATCGCCGTGCTTTTCGATCCGGCGGGTATCAAGCTGGTGATGCTGCATCCGATCCTGATATGGACCGCGGCCATTTTGACCATTCTGTCCGGGCTGCACTACATCTACATCGGGATGACGATTTTGCAGGACGTCAGCGAAAAATAGCCGTGCCTGAAGGCACATCATCTTAGAGATAAACCGTCTGGCCATGCCTCAGATCGACCCAGCGGTTCAGCAAGCCCTCCTCTTGCATGATTTTCTGCAAATCCATGGGTGGGAAATGGACCGGTTCGTCGCCCAGGCGAAAAGTACCCCAATGCGCGATCATCAGTTGTTTTGCCCTGAGCTGCTTGAACGCCTCGACCGTTTCGCGCGGGTTCATATGGCTCGGGGCCATGAACCAGCGCGGTTCATACGCGCCTAAGTTGATAATGGCCAGATCGATGTCGAACTGGCGGCCGATTTCATGAAAGCCATCGAAAAAAGCCGTGTCCCCGGAGACGTAGATCGTTTTGCCGGCAGCCGTCTTGATGACATAAGAACCCCACAAGGAGCGATTAGGCCCGGTGAGCGGGTTGCGCATGGTCCAGTGATTGCTGGGCAAAAAGGTGATTTCCCGGCGGCCGTCGGTATAGACATCGTACCAGTCCAGATGGGTGCGGCGATGCATGTTCAGACCGGCGAAGAGGTTGTCGTACCCCAACGGCGAAATGACATGGGTTTTGCGATCGAAAGACGCCAGCGACCGCTTATCCAGGTGATCGTAATGACCATGGGTGATCAGAATGTGATCCACCTTGGGCATTTGGTCGAGATCGAAGGCCAGCGGTGAATAATCCTTGATAAACCATAGTACATCATTGAAAACCGGATCGACGATCAGATATTGGTCGACATCCTTGATGAGAACGGTGGCATGCTTGAGAAAAGTCACCGACAGGCCCTGGCTGTTTTTTACGCTTGGCCAGTCGACCTGCACCGGTGTGACCGGCTGTTCATCCAGATACGGACTGAAGGAATTTTCGCTGAACAGTTTCCAGTACAGCAATTCTCCGAATTTGCGCCGGCGGCGCACGTGTCCCAGCGGGTTCAAAAAGCGGCCATTCGTGCCATGGTGCGCCTTGCCGGCCGCCAACTGCCTGAGACTGACGCCATTCAGAGGCGTGTAATGCGGTTTTTCAAGTTCCGCAACACGGGCCGCCGTGGCCATCGATGCGGGTATAAAATGAAACAGGGCCACCGATTTCAGCCCGGTTGATAAGGAACGAAAAAAATTTCTGCGATTCATTGTGATCTGCTTCCCAGTACAACGCAAGCGCTGCTGTGTGAATTTTAAGACAAAATAACACCCAATAGGGAGTGGTCAATGTCTTCAAAGTGTTAAGTGTAAAGCATAAAGTGTAAAGAGCTCGAGCGCCAAGTGCCTGCGCTGTTCGGCTTCCCGGTGGCATCGCACCACAGTAATGGCGTTGCGCCCGGCTCACCGGCGTTTGGAACCGGAAAGAATGTAGGGTGGGCATTGCCCACCACTGTTCATCGCAAACAACATCATTGTCTCTTCTGACGCTGATCCCGCCCAAACAAATTCACAAATATACCAAATTAACGGATGCGACCTCTTGACAGAAATCGGTGCCGATGCTAACACAGCCTTACTTTCAGGCACGTAGCTCAGGGGGAGAGCGCTACCCTGACACGGTAGAAGTCCGCGGTTCAAATCCGCGCGTGCCTACCATAAACGAAAAGGGGTTGCGATCTTCGTAACCCTTTTCTATTTAGGGTGATCCGTGTCGCTCAAAGGAGGTCGCATGCGCAAAACAAAATCTGCGCTATTGTGCGCGGTGCTTTTCATAGGACTGTGGCTGACCGCTTGCGCCGGACCCCAGATGGCTCCGGTAACCGCTCCGGCAACCGCTCCGGAAGACCGCTGGGAAGAGCAGCCGACCGTTGCCACCGGCGGCGCCCGCATGGCTGAAAACCGCAGGATTTTTTACGGCACGGGCGAAGCCTCCGGTATGCGCAACACCACGCTTTTGCGCGTCACGGCCGACAATCTGGCCCAATCGGAAATGGCCGGGCTGATCGACAATTACATCCAGACCCTGGCTCGGGAGGCCGGTCTCAGCCAAATTGAAGACCCCGATCAGGAGATGCTCAACGCATTAACCCGGACGATCCTCAAGCAAGCCCGTGTCGGCGGGCATCAGTACAACGATGCGGACCGCTCTCTCGTGTCCCAGTGCAGCCTGGAATTGAGCACGGTCAAGCGGGTCATCGCAACCCATCCGTGGGTCGACGCGCAACTTCGAAAAAACATGCTGACGCACGCCGATGCGGTTTATGACGCGCTCACAGCCCGCCAGCGCTAAACCGCCAGCGCCGGTCCGCCCATTTGATATGCCACCGCGCCAGTAGGGCGAACCTTGTGTTCGCCCGGCCTCCGGCACAAATAATGAATCCACGCGTACACCGGGCGAACGCTGTGTTGGCCCCCTGGGGTAGCGCGATCATCCAAGGTGTTCGAGATATGCCAATAGCGCGATCACCAGGGCCATGGCAATCGCCAGGACGAAATTCCAGGGCGTCGGCGCATAGCTGTCAAGTGAATGGAAGCGTCCGTTGAACCCACGGCAGCGCATGGCCTGGTGAACGCGGCGGGCACGCTCGGTGGCGCGCACAAAGAGCATACCCACCATGTAGGCATATGTCTGATAGGTGTGCAGATTGGTGGTGGGCCGGAAATTGCGTATTTTGGCCGCGCGCGAGAGGCGCTGGTATTCATGTTCGATCACAAAGATATAGCGATAGGCCAGCAGCAGGAGTTGCACCAGCTTGGAGGGAACCCCGATCCGGTGTAAAGTGTGGCCCAGGGTGGATAAATGCATGCTGGCCACCAGCACAACAAAGCCCATGAGAATCGTCAGGGTTTTGCAGGTTATGATCAGAGCGATCCAGACGCCTTGACGGCTGAGCGTCAGCGGTCCAAAGCGCAGCAATGCATCGCCGGGATAGCTCCAGGGCAGCACCAGCCACAGGAGCAGCAGCAGACCGCCGGCGGCTGTCAGGCGGCGGAACAGCGGCCCGGCCGGCAATCGCGCGACGATCACGAGCAGGATGGAAAAGATCAGGGCTGCCAACACGCCAGTCAGGCTGTCCATCAAGGCCACAGTAAACGAATACGCCGTGGCCGCCACCACGCGCAGGGCAGGATCGGTACGATGAACCGCCGACGACCCCTCGGCAAAGACTTCTTCCATCACACATCGCTTTCTTTTGGGTCTCTCGCGCAAATATCTAAATGATTCAACCCTAAGTGCCAATCCCGAAAGTTGAGAAAATGACGGACAATTTTTACTTCCTGCTTTTCATATAGGCCACCACCCCAAATATCCCGACAATATACCCGATTCCCCCGATGATATCCTGAAAGCGCCAGCGTTGCTCGACCAGGCGGGCCTCTATGGGCGCCAGCTTTTTTTCCAGGGCCAACGTGACGATCTGGCGGACTGTTTGGGCATCCAGGCAATCGGCGGTCGCCGAGGCTTCGGTCGGCCGGGCCGGGGCGGCTCCGGTGTGACCCGCTTCAGAGGGTGTCTGCTTAGGCGTGGGTGCGCGGCTATCCGCCCCGTCATCGATTTCCTGCGCGCGGACCAGCCATTGGTTGCCATGCCCCATGCCGGCCTGAAGCTCGATTTTCAAATCACTTTTCTGGGGTATCGGAAAGGAGAAGCGGCCGCGATCATCGGTGACGCCTTCCAGCAGTTTGTTGCCCTGAGGATCGAACACGGCGATTTTACCATCTTGTACAAGCTTGCCGGCGCTGAATTTGCTTTCGGTGTGAATCGTGTCTCCTTCGACCCATGCAAAGACAATGACTTTGTGCGCATGGGCCGGCGCTATCGACAAAACCATGCATGCCACCGTCAGGCCTGCAATCAGAACCCCCCATTGCCACAGCTTCGTGGTCATCGTACAACCCTTTCGTTGTCAGTTTCCCGTTTTTAGCCGCTCAGCATCTCGGGCTTTACCTTTTTCAAAAAGCCCACGCAAAAAGCGGTGATCACACCTTCGATCCCCATAATGGGCAGGTGCACCACGATGGCCGTTCCGGCGACGGCCATGAATTTTTCATCGGTAAAAAAAAGGCTGGCCGCCATGACGATGGCCGCCAATGCAATTGCACCCGCGCCACTGGCGAAGGCGGCGGCCGTTCCCACCCAACCGGACCGGCCAATCCATGGGCCGAACACATAGGCGACGATAACCGCGGGGCCGGCCATAATCAGCCCGTTGACCCCCAGGGTGGTGATGCCGCCGAATTGAAAAAAAACCGCCTGCAGCAATAGCGCCACCAGAATGACCGGAAAAGCGGCCCAGCCCAGCAGCAGGCCGATAATGCCGTTCATGATCAAGTGGGCATTGGAAGGGCCGATGGGTACGTGAACCAGGGAGGCGACGAAAAAAGCGGAGGCCAGAATCCCCCCCTGGGCGATTTGGTCATAATCCAGCCGTTTCAATCCCACAGCCGTTCCGATTGCGGTCAGCGCCGCACCGGACAGCAGCACCGGACCGGACAGATATCCTTCGGAAATATGCATTCGCGTGTCCTGTTTGCCGGCTGCGTGATGGAGATCACCTTTTTCAGACAGCCGGCGCTTTGTTTCCGGCTTCTGCCGAACGGCAAACCTTCGCGGTTTGGATGGGAATTGGTCTGATTATTCAATTTTGATCTAAGGGGCGGTTGAATGCGGACTTCGGTCCGCGTTGCGCAAAGTGTTATCCAAAATAAATCCAAATGTCAAAATCCAAATGGCTATTTCAGATCGCCTCAAACAAACCACCTCGATGGCTCACGATGCTTAATTCGTTTTTGGGATTGGCACGGAGTAGGTGATTCGGGTGGGTGGTTCGCGCCACGTCAGCCATGAGATTTAGTGAGGCATTAGGTGTGCGTAGGACATGGGGCCGCACTGTTTGAGCGCAGCGAGTTTGCGGCCCGTCCGGAGCGCACCTTATAGCCTCACTTAATCAGCACGATAGATATGGCGCCAAGTAAAGAAACGCATAACAGCACGCTGTGTGCCAAGGTTTACATGCGATTGCCCGTACGACTCGACGACCGATCTTGACTTGCCTTTGAAAACTATTTATGAGACTCAGTTTCATTGACAGGTACGATCCACAAGGGTCCGCCGGAAAGAGCATCCTGAATGAAAAACAGCCTTAAAGAACTGATCGCGAACGCTGCCCGCAAAGCCCATGCCGCCGGTGTCCTGACAACCGCCGAATTTCCGGCCGTGGAGATCGAGGAGCCCAAAAACGATACGCATGGCGATTTTGCCACCAACTTTGCCATGCTTTCCGCAAAAGCCCAGCGTATGGCGCCACGCAAGATCGCCCAGGCGTTGCTGGATCACATGGAAGACCCGCAGGCGATGATCCTGCGCATGGAGATCGCCGGACCGGGTTTCGTCAATTTTTTCCTCAAACCGACGGCCTGGCCGCCGGTCGTCCAGCAGGTGCTCGCGCAGGATCAGACTTACGGCGCATCCGCCATCGGCGCGGGGGTCAGGATACAGGTCGAGTTCGTCAGCGCCAACCCCACCGGCCCCCTGCATGTCGGTCACGGGCGCGGCGCGGCAGTGGGCGACAGCGTGGCCAATTTGTTGCAATTGTGCGGCTTCGATGTTCAGCGCGAGTACTACATCAACGATTCCGGCCGGCAAATTCAAACGCTGGGGCGCTCGGTCCTGCTGCGCTGCCGTGAACTGTTGGGCGAGACGGTTGTTTTTCCCGAAGAGTGCTACCAGGGCGATTATATCCGCGACCTGGCGCGGGCTCTGATCGATGCCCAGGGTGAAGCCTTGGTACGGCGGTCCGACGACCAAGCCGTCCTGGAGTGCGCCCGGTTCGCCGCCCAGGCGATCATCGCCGGCATTCGCCAGGATCTGGAAACCTTCGGCATCTCTTTCGATCGCTGGTACAGCGAACAGAGCCTTTACGACAACGGCCGGATCGAACGCTCCTTGGAAGAACTCAAAAGCCGTCAGGTGCTTTACCTTCAAGACGGGGCCTGGTGGTTCAAGACCACCGATTTCGGCGATGAAAAAGATCGCGTGGTCGTCCGTCAGAATGGTCTGACCACCTATTTTGCTTCGGATATTGCCTACCACCGCGACAAATTCGAGCGCGGCTTCGATCGGGTGATCGACGTGTGGGGGGCGGACCATCACGGCTACATCCCGCGCATGCGGGCCGCTGTCGAAGCGTCGGGATATGCGCCGGAACGCTTCGAGGTGGTTCTGGTGCAGTTGGTCAATTTGCTGCGCGACGGGTTGCCGGTCGCCATGGGCAAACGTTCCGGGGATTTTGTCACCCTGCGCGAGGTCATGGAAGAGGTCGGCAGCGACGCGGCGCGCTTCATTTTTCTGACCCGCGATCACGAAAGCCCCCTGGATTTCGATCTGACTGTCGCCAAGCAGAAAACCAACGACAACCCGGTCTACTACGTACAGTACGTCCATGCCCGGATTGCCAGCATCCTGCGCAAAGCAGCCGAGCAGGGCCTGAGCGACCTGTGCTGGGACGACGCCGCCGGTGCGCGATTGGTCGAAGTCGAGGAGATCCAGCTGATCAAAGCCCTTGCGCGCTATCCCGAAGCCGTGCAAGCCGCCACTCTGGCCCTGGCGCCTCATCGCATCACCTTTTTCCTGATGCAGCTTGCAGCCCTCTTTCACGCCTATTACAACAAACACCGGGTGTTGGGCGAGGATCCCGTTCTGAGCAGGGGCCGGCTTTGCCTGGTGGCGGCCGTGCAGAAAGTGATCCGCAACGGGCTGACGGTGCTGGGCGTGGGCGCGCCGGATCAGATGTAGGTATGCGGCTTCATTGCGTGAACCATTTGGAAATGCGATTTTGGCAAAGGAACCGAAGAAAACCAGTTTTCAAGTGACCCGCATGGGAGCGGTAGGGTGGTCTGTCGTCGTTTTTTGTGCCATGGGCTGGATGTTCGTACTGGGGGTTCTGGTAGGCCGCGGCTCAGTGCCCTTACCCTTTCAAAGCGCGTCTTTGGAAGATGAACTCAGCGCGCTGAAAACGGCTGAATTGCAAAACGACATGGCGCTGGTCGACGGACCGGACCAGCCGGTGCAAACGACCGAGTTGGGCTTTTATGAAGCTTTGAAGAAACCGCCGCCAAAGGAAACCCGCAGGGTCAGTGCACTGCCCGCGGTCGCCAAAAAGCCTGCTGCGGTCGTCGCGGCACGGCCTGCGGCAAAAGCACCGATTACGGCCGCACCGGCACAGAAAGTAGAACCCAAGCCCAAACCGACAGCGCCGCCCCCAAACCCGTCCGAGCCGTTGCCCAAGCCAGCCCCGCCCCCCAAAGCGGCAGCGGAACCCAAAAACGACAAGCCGGCGGCAACGCCCGCGCCATCGGCCCCGGTGCCCCTACCGGCTGCGCAGGCAGCGGTTTCGACGTCGCAAGGAGGGCGCTTCACGGTGCAGGTCGCAGCCTTCAAAGACTCCAGCAGTGCGGATCAACTGGTCGGTCGGCTGCGTGCCAAAGGGTACCCCGTCTATGCCCTGCGCAGCGATACGCCAGACGGTCCCGCGCTTTACCGGGTGCGGGTGGGCGCTTTCGCGAACCGTGCGGCAGCCGAAAAGGTGCTCAAAAAGTTGGGCAGCGATCAGATCAAGGGAATGGTGGTCGCGACGCCTTAGCGCCGCGCCAGGGTAGGGCGTTCTCGCGCGGCGAACGGGAACGCGGCGTTCGGAACGGCGGATGGCAGTAAAACGGCGTACCATCGGGACCCACGCTTTGCGTGTGCGCTTGCGGCGGTCGTCACTTTCAGGTCTTGGCGTCACGCGCGCCGCACGTGTATACCGAGATACATTATCAAGAGGTTACGCATGAAAATTACACCCGAAGAGGTCGCCCACGTCGCCCACCTGGCGCGCCTGCAAATCGCTCCCGAGGCCGTGGGCAAAATCTGTGAGCAGGTTGCGACCATACTGGCGTATGTGGATACCCTGGGACAGGTCGATACGCACGATGTGCCGCCCACCACGCACGCCATCGCACTGACCAATGCGTTTCGCGACGATATACCGCACGCACATCTATCCCGAGAAGACGCTTTGGCCAATGCCCCCTCTTCCGAAGACGGTTTTTTTGTGGTACCCAAAGTTATTTGATGGCGGCCCCAGCGAATGATTTTCAAACAATGTACCAAATGCGGCTATCATTGGCAGTCGCGCGATCAGTGGCTGCGTGATCCTTCCGTGACACTGGTGGGCTATCAGGTGAATTTCAAGCGCCTGGAAACCGGGATCTTGCTGTTCAACCACACTTGCCGAACGACGTTGGCCCTGCCCGTCCTGGTTTTCGAAGACCTGTATGATGGCCCGGTGTTTGTCGAACGGGCCGCCGGCAGCGAGGCATGTCCCGGCCACTGTTTGCACGAAAGCAATCTAAAACCGTGCCCGGAGCGCTGCGAGTGTGCCTACGTCCGTTACATTCTGCACCTGATCCAGCAGTGGCCCAAGCAAACGGATGCCGCGTAAACCAGAATCAACCCACGACCAACGCATGATAACATTTCAGGAACCGACCATGACACTGCATTCCCTGACCATTGCCCAAGCCCACGATCTGCTCAAGCGCAGGCAGATTTCTTCGGTCGAACTGACCCGCGCCGTTCTGGATCGCATTGCCGCCGTCGAGCCGCAAATCAAGGCTTTTTTGACTGTCACGGCCGAGCAGGCCCTGGCCGCGGCGCGCAAAGCCGATGCAACCATTGCCCAGGGCCGCATCGCGCCACTCACCGGCATCCCCATCGCCTTGAAAGACGTGCTTTGCACGCAGGGCGTGCGCACCACCTGCGGGTCGCGGATCCTGGAAAATTTCATTCCGCCCTTTGACGCCTTTGTCGTGCAGCGCCTCAACGCCCAGCAGGCGGTCAGCGTGGGCAAACTGAACATGGACGAGTTCGCCATGGGCTCGACGACCGAACATTCGGCGTTTCAGACGACCTGCAATCCGTGGGACACCACATGCATTCCCGGCGGCTCCAGCGGTGGGTCGGCCGCAGCCGTGGCGGCGGACATGTGCCTGGCCACATTGGGATCGGATACGGGCGGCTCGATCCGTCAACCCGCATCGCACTGCGGTGTCGTGGGGCTCAAGCCCACCTATGGCCGCGTGTCGCGCTTCGGCCTGGTGGCGTTCGCCTCGTCTCTCGATCAAATCGGACCCTTGGGCAAGTGTGTGGCCGATTGTGCCTGGCTGCTGCAGGTCATCGCCGGCCACGATCCGGCCGACGCGACCTGCGCGCCATGTGAGGTTCCCGACTACAGCGCTGCCCTGACGGCCGGTGTTCAGGGCCTGCGGATCGGCATTCCCAGATCATATTTCGAGGTCGACGGCCTGCATCCCGATGTGGCCAAGGCGGTTCTCGCGGCCATTGCCACGCTGGAAAGCCTTGGCGCCCGCACGGTGGACATCGAACTGCCGTATACGAAGTACGGGGTGGCTGCCTATTACGTAATCGCACCGTCCGAAGCCAGTTCCAACCTGGCGCGCTACGACGGTGTCAAATATGGCCGGCGCGACGCGGAGACCGCTGAACTGTTGGAGATGTACCGTGCCACACGCAGCCAGGGCTTCGGACCGGAAGTGCAGCGCCGCATCCTGCTCGGCACCTATGCCTTGTCAGCCGGGTATTATGACGCGTATTACCGCAAGGCGTCCCAGGTGCGCACCCTGATCATGCGCGATTTCGCCCAGGCCTTTGAAAAGTGCGACCTGATAGCCGCGCCGGTGACCCCTGCGCCTGCCACGCTGATCGGCGCCCACACGGATGATCCGCTGGCCATGTACCTCTCCGATATCTATACACTGCCTGCCAACCTGGCCGGCATTCCCGGCATCTCCGTACCGTGCGGGCTTTCCGCAGACGGCCTGCCCATCGGCCTGCAGCTGATGGCCGGCCATTTCGAGGAAGCGCGCCTGCTGGCGGCCGCACAGGCCTTCGAGCAGGCCACCCCCTTTCACCAAGCCAAACCGAGGATTAATCCATGAGTATGTCACCCGAAGGCGAAAGCCTGCGCCAGGCCGTCAAGTGGATCAGCGCCGAACGCCAGGACCACCCCCACACACCGCTGCAGACCCTGATCGACCAAGCCTGCCTGCGGTTCAATCTCACGCCGTCCGAAGCCGCCTATCTCGAACGGTTATTGAAGAAAGAGGGCGGGGTTTAGAGGGGCCAAACGGACCACATGCGCATCCGCATTCTACCTGATATCCTGGCCAACAAGATCGCCGCCGGCGAGGTGGTCGAACGTCCGGCGTCGGTGGTCAAGGAACTGGTTGAAAACGCGCTGGATGCCGGCAGCGACCGGATCACCATCGAGATAGAAAACGGCGGTCGGACGGCGATCCAGGTGGCCGACAACGGCTGCGGCATGGGGCCCGACGACGCGCTGCTGGCCATCGAGCGGTTTGCCACCAGCAAACTGCACAGTGACGCCGACCTGTCCGACATCCGCACCTTGGGTTTCCGCGGCGAGGCCCTGCCCAGCATCGCAGCCGTTTCCAAGCTGACCCTGGTCACCCGCGAGCCGGGCGCCGCCAGCGGCCTGCAGGTGTGCATCGAAGGCGGAAAGATCCTGCGCGTAACCGAAACCGGCGCCGCGCAGGGCACCCTGATCCGTGTGGCCCAGCTCTTTTTCAATACCCCGGCGCGGCGTAAATTCCTCAAAAGCATCGGTACGGAGATGGGGCACGTGGCCGACACGGTGGCCGGCATGGCCCTTGGCTATCCGCAGGTTCATTTCAAGCTGCTGCACAACGCCAAGCCCGTCAAGCAGTGGCCGCGCGTCAACGACCCGGTCGAGCGCGCTGCCGACGTCTTGGGCCAGATGGCGGCCGGGGACCTGATCGGCGTCGCTGGCACCGCCGGTGGCATTGCCCTCAGCGGGCATGTGGCCC
>LADR01000083.1 GCA_000961655.1 Desulfatitalea sp. BRH_c12 | reverse complement strand
CCCGCACCGGGCGACCGCCGGTCGCCCCTACAGACGGGCAATGATGCACTGTTCAAACATCGCGGTCACCCCGAAGCGTGTTTAACGTGTGCGATGATAGGCGTTTTTCAAAGGGCATCCACCCGATTGCCCGCACTGGGGATGACCCGTTTCGTGCAGGGTATTTCACCTGTAGGGGCGACCGGCGGTCGCCCGCGTGTTGCAACCAGGTTGGAATTTGGGATGAAGCATGAAGAAGCACAGCAATGAAGACCAAGCCGACCGCGTCCTGCTGGTGCGCTTTTGCAACGCCGTCATGGAGACCCTGCAGACGCCGGAGCTGATCAACCGGGTGGCGGCCGATGCCATGTTCGTGCGGCTGTGCCGGCAGGTGACCGCTTCGGCGGAGACCTCTTGCGACGATGCGTTCACGGTTTTTTGCAACCGCTGCGGGTACAATGCCACGCGCATCCGCCTGCGTTTGCAGCCGGTGGCGCGCGCCTTGCGCCTCGATGAGCAGCCGGCCGATGCGGGCATGGATTACTATGCGCTTTTGGGCGTTGCCGCGGATGCCGATACGCAGACGATCAAACGCGCCTTTCGCGAGCGGGCCCTGCTGCTGCACCCCGACCAGCGGCCGGGCGACGACGGCGGGGACTTCATTGCATTGCAGACCGCTTATGTGCATTTGAGCGATCCGGAATTGCGCAGCCGGTACGACCGTGCGACGCAACGTGAAGAAAAGTGGTTCGAATCCGCAACACCGGACCGGCCTGTACCGCCGCCGCGGGGCTACAGCCGTCTGATATGGCTGGTCGGCGCATTGGCCGCCATTCTTGTGGCAGCGGCCTTCGGGTTCGATTTTTATTTTCAGGAGAGCGCCATATCCGCGCCGAACGCGGCGCTAGAGCGTCTGCAGACGGACGGTGCGGAGCGCGCCGTCGGACAGCCGTCAAAGCCTCAGGAGCCCGATGGCTATCGGCCGACGGCAATGGCTGCGCCTGTGGGGGTCGGGGAAGTGCGCGATTCGCACTCAGGCAGCGACATAAATGCGTGGCATTTGTCGGTTGAACCTGCGACGGGGCTGTCCGATACGCCGGCCACGGCCACGGCCCCGCCCCCGCCTCCGGCTGAAATGACCCAGACCGAGCAGCCTGAAATGTATGAAGTGCTCGAAAGGATTGAAGATTCCGATTGGCCCAGCGCCGGCGTGCCGGCGGTCAGCGCGGCGCAGCAAGCGAGCGTTGCCAAGGAGTTCGTTGCTAAGGAGGCTGTTGCTAAGGAGCCCGTTGCCAAGGAGACTGTTGCCAAAAAGGCTGTTGCGCCGGCTTCCGGGCACCGGTCGGAGAAGAATCCCCCCGGCACAACTGCCGTGGATGCGCCCCCCAGGGTCGCCCACCAGGACGACGAACCCTTGGATGAGCCATCCGCGCAACGCCGGGAAACGGCTTCTGCTGTTGTCGCAAGCGTAGCCGCCCATGCAAGCAATGTCGCCGCGGATCCGGCCGAAACGCCCCATCCGATCGCATCGGCAAAGCTGAGCATGGAAGAGCGCCTGCGTGCATTTCTGGAGGTGTATTGCAGCACCTACACAAACAAAGACCTGGAGGCCTTCAGCGCCTTTTTCACCCCGGATGCAACCGAACAGGGCAAGCCGTTTACGTCCATGCTGCCGCAGTACCTGCAAACGTTCAGTAGAATCGAAACCATGGACTACCGCATCCGCCTGGTATCATTTGCGCAGCCAACGGGTACCGCATCGCACCCGGCACCGATTGACCTGCAGGGGGAGTTTGCGGTGACGTACACATTAACAGACGGCCGACAAGGCCGCAGCTCAGGCAGCATTTCGCTGGGCCTGATCGATACGGGCGGGATGTTAAGGGTCAGAACCCTGGCGTATACGCAGTAGGTAGGGTGGGCATTGCCCACCATGGGCGGGTTCAGTGTCAGCCAGGTAGCCAGGTAGGGTGGGCATCGCCCACCATTCGTATATGTTGCTCGCGTCTGTGATCGGCCGTATTCAAAGTTTGATCGCTATGTTCGATCGGGTGTCTATCCATCGCTTGGGCGGGATCAGTGTCAGAAACCGATGATGTTGTAATAGCGCGGTGGTGGGCAATGCCCACCCTACTAACTACTAACTGCGGATAGGCACGATGCGCGCTGTAGGGGCGACCGGCGGTCGCCCGCGCGACCCGCTGTGTTCGGGTCATCGCCCAAGATAGCGCGGGGCCTTATTCCCCCGCACCTTATGATTGCCTGGGGTGGTGGTTTTGCACCCGCACCGGGCGACCGCCGGTCGCCCCTACAGGTGGTATCCCTTGCGATGGACGCCAACGAGGGGTTCGCTTAAAGCCAACGAGGGGTGCGGCCTCAATAAGGGTTGCTGAGTGGCGCCTTTTGGGGTAGCCAGGTAGGGTGGGCATCGCCCACCATTCGTATATGTTGATCGCGTCTGTGATTGGCCGTATTCAACGTTTGATCGCTATGTTCGATCGGGTGTCTATCCATCGTTTGGGCGGGATCAGTGTCAGAAACCGATGATGTGTAATAGCGCGGTGGTGGGCAATGCCCACCCTACTAACTGCGGATAGGCACGATGCGCGCTGTAGGGGCGACCGGCGGTCGCCCGCGCGACCCGCTGTGTTCGGGTCATCGCCCAAAATGGCGCGGGCCTTATTCCCCCGCACCATATGATTGCCTGGGATGGTGGTTTTGCACCCGCACCGGGCGACCGCCGGTCGCCCCTGCAGGTGGCATCCCTTGCGATGGACGCCAACGAGGGGTTCGCGTAATGCCGAGGAGGGGTGCGGCCTCAATAAGGGTTGCTGAGTGGCGCCTTTTGGGGTAGCCAGGTAGGGTGGGCATCGCCCACCATTTGTATATGTTGCTCGCGTCTGTGATTGGCCGTATTCAACGTTTGATCGCTATGTTCGATCGGGTGTTATCGGATCGCTTGGGCGGGATCAGTGTCAGAAACCGATGATGTTGTAATAGCGCGTTGGTGGGCAATGCCCACCCTACTAACTGCGGATAGGCACGGTGCGCGCTGTAGGGGCGACCGGCGGTCGCCCGCGCGACCCGCTGTGTTCGGGTCATCGCCCAAGATGGCGCGGGGCCTTATTCCCCCCGCACCTTATGATTGCCTGGGATGGTGGTTTTGCACCCGCACCGGGCGACCGCCGGTCGCCCCTACAGGTGGCATCCCTTGCGATGGACGCCAACGAGGGGTCCGCGTAAAGCCAACGAGGGGTGCGGCCTCAATAAGGGTTGCTGAGTGGCGCCTTTTGGGGTAGTTTTAGGTGTGCATCGCCCCACCACGATATCGCTATTTGCAATAGGTGTTGATTATTCAAAAAAGGAACGGTTGGAATGGGTTACAGTTCAAAATTCAGAAGGATGGTATGGATGGTTGTCGCCGTGTTCGCGGCGACCGGAACAGCGCAGGCCTACGAAGTTGCTCGCGTGATGACCTCCGGTAAAGTCGACGTATACCGCAATGGCCAGCTGAGCCAGGTGCTGCATGAAAGTGCGCCCCTGCCCGATGGCGCTCTGCTCAAGCCGCAGGGCGACTGCACGGTGCGTCTGGAGAATCTGTATATGCTGGCCCGCGACGGCAGCGAGTTCGGCGTCCACAACGATAGCCGACCGGTTCAGCTGGCCCTGAACAAGGGCACGGTTTATTTCGCGGTCAATCAATCGACCGGTCAGATGGTTTTCCATACGCCGGCCGGGTCGATCACCACCCAGCAATTCCGCATTCAGGCGGCTGCGACCGCGACGCTGCAGGGCTTTATCGATGTGGTCAACGGGACCACCGTCCTGGGCGTGATCGAAGGTGGCGCCATGATGGTGTCCACGCCGGATGGCGAGCAGTTGATCACCTCCGGCAAGCAGATCGTGCTGGCCCAGGCGGATATTCTCGATGCGAAAGAGACCGGCGACGCAGCCCCCGCCAAAACGCCTGCCGAGCCGGCGGTCAAAAGCGGCAAGATCCCGACCAAATATTTGGTGGGCGGTGCACTGGGCGCTCTGGCCATCGGTGCCGGTGCTTTGGCCCTGGGGTCGTCCGGTGGCGGCTCGGGATCACCTGCGCCGGCCAGCCCGGCCACGCCCTAAGCCGGTTTTGGCGAGTATTACGTGTTAGGCATCAAGTCCTTTCGCATAATTTCCGATAAAGAGTCTAACGTCCCGTATTTTTCGGGGCAGCCGAACCCGGATTGTCCTGGTGTGCAGGACAGTCCGGTGCAACACCTTTTTGGTCCTCAGGGTACCGGAGTTCTTTGTAATGTCACGATCCACGCACCAATCGTTAGCGATGTTGGTTTTGATATGTCTCTGGGCCTTGTTGGCCGGCTGCGGCACAGGCTCGCAAGGCTCTCCCCCAGTGGACAGCTATTCCGTGCAAAGCCTGCGCAGCCAGGAAACCAACGACCTCAACAAGCAGTTGTTCGCCGCGGCGCAGGTCAATACAGATCCCAGTGATTACCTGCTGGGAGCCGGCGATCTGCTGCAAGTCGTGGTTTTCGAAAGCGCTGAGTTGAACACCAAGGCGCGCGTAAGTTCACGCGGGCACATCACCTTGCCGCTGCTCGGACAGGTGGACATCAAAGGGTTGTCGGCCCGTGAAGCCGAAATTATGATTGAAACCATGTACAAGGAACGTTATCTGAAAAACCCGCATGTCAGCGTGTTTGTCGAAGAGCATTTCAGCCAGCGCATCACGCTCATGGGCCAGTTCAAGAATCCCGGCACATACGACTACATGACCAAAATGCGCCTGATCGATGTCATGGCCCTTGGCGGCGGGCTCAACGAGCAGGCCGGCCGCACGGCTCAAGTGCGCCGCATGAGCTCTTCCGCCGAACAGACGCCCACCTTGCTGATCGATCTGGACAAGATGATTCGCGAGGGGCATGATGAATTGAACATCCAGATCAACGGGGGCGATGTGGTTTTCGTGCCTGAAGCCGGCATGTTTTTCGTCGATGGCGCCGTGCGCAAACCGGGCGCCTACCACATCCGCCGGCGCACCAACCTGGCGGAAGCCTTGTCCCTGGCGGGAGGCATGGCGCCTTACGCCGATTCGGACACGGTCATCCTGATCCGCCACCTGGGCGACGGCGAGCGCCAGGTGCTGGAACTGACCATGGAAGACCGCGAAGTTCAGGAAACGCCGGTCAGCGACCGGGATGTGATCCTGGTCAAAGCCAGCGCAATGGGCCGGGTACTGCACGGCCTGGGCCTGAACCTGGGAATTCCCGGCATCGCCTCGTTCGGCTATCACGATCCGGTGCGCTAGCCGGAAACATTGGAAGGTGAGCATATCAATCGACAGAATGCCTCCCTTTTCACTTAAAACTTTACACTTAACACTTCGCCAGTCGCTTGCGCGAACTGCAAGAACCGGATTTGTGAAATTTGGCCTTGTGACTCAAGAAAACAAACACCCGTACCGATATGACAAATGGAGTGCAGTCGTCTAAGTGCTGTCCGACACCGACCGGTCTGCTTCCGTTGAAAAACGTCCCGGTAATTCGGGGTTAAACATACAAGTGTGGCGCATAAATCTTTTACAGTGAGGTGTGGAATGGATTTCAGTTCAAATTTCCGACGGATTCTCTGGATGGCTGTCGCCGTGTTCGCGTTTGCAGGAACAGCACAGGCCTACGAAGTTGCCCGCGTCATGACGTCCGGTAAAATCAATGTCTACCGCAATGGCCAACTGACCCAGGTATTGCAAGCAAATGCGCCCCTGCCGGAGGGTGCTCTGCTCAAACCGGAGCGCGACTGCGTGGTGCGCTTGGAGAATGTTTACATGGTGGCGCGCGCCGGCAGTGAGTTCGGCGTCCACAATGAGAGCCGCCCGGTTCAAGTGGCGGTGAACAAGGGCACAGTCTATTTCGCGGTCAATCAATCGACCGGTCAGATGGTTTTTCACACGCCGGCCGGATCGGTCACCACGCAGCAATTCCGCATCCAGGCCGCCGTGGAAGGAACCCTGAAGGGCTTTGTCACCGTGAGCGGACAGACCGCCTCCCTGGGCGTGATCGAGGGCGGCGCCATGATGGTGTCCACGCCCGATGGCGAGCAGCTCATAACTTCCGGGAATCAGATCACGCTGGCCCAGGCCGATATCACGGGCCAGGGATCAGGGCAAATCGACAACGCAGCCGATAAGGCGGCGACCAGCAGAAAAATTCCCACCGAGACCCTGATCAACGCCGGTGTGTTGGGGATGTTTGCCGGTGCGGCGGTGTGGATGCTCGACTCAACGTCCGATGACAACACGAAGCCTGCACCGGCCAGTCCGGCCACGCCATAGTGCGGTTGCGGTGAATGTGAGCACGGCATGACGGCCGTGCCGCGCATCTGGTTTATAGATTTCCTGTTATTTAAAAATTCAAAAGAGGCCTGTCGCATGTGCGGCAGGCCTTTTTTATCTGGGATCTGTCAATCTGGTAGTGCAGATACAGATACGCGACCCCTCGTTGCCGTAACATCGCAAGGGGTACCACCTGTAGGGGCGACCGGCGGTCGCCCGGTGCGGGAGCAAGGCCAGCAATACCGGCACTCAAGCGTGCGGGAGAATAAAGGCCGCGCCAGCCTTTTGCGATGGCCAGAATACAAAGGTTCGCGCGGGCGACCGCCGGTCGCCCCTACAGCGGGCATCGTGCCCATACGCATAATGCCCACAATCCACGCATGGTGCCCATACGCATAATGCCCACAAGCCACGCATCGTGCCCATACGCATTATGCCCACACGACACGCATCGTGATCATACGCATAATGCCCATAAATCGAGATCAAACGCATTTACGCGACCCTCGTTGCCGTAACATCGCAAGGGGTACCACCTGTAGGGGCGACCGGCGGTCGCCCGGTGCGGGTGCAAAGCCAGCAAGCCCGGCACTCAAGCGTGCGGGAGAATAAAGGCCGCGCCAGCCTTTTGCGATGGCCAGAATACAAAGGTTCGCGCGGGCGACCGCCGGTCGCCCCTACAGCGGGCATCGTGCCCATACGCATAATGCCCA
>LADR01000002.1 GCA_000961655.1 Desulfatitalea sp. BRH_c12 | reverse complement strand
CCGGCATCCGCAAGGCGCGCCAGGCACCTGTCTTCAAGGCACCGCTGCAAATCAGCGCGCCCGGTCTCGACGAGGCGGCGCAGGGCGCCGCGCCGGAACTGCAGTCGCCCCGCAATTGCTATGTCTGCAAAGCCGAGTTCACGCGTCTGCACTTTTTCTACGATGCCATGTGCCCAAGTTGCGCTGAGATCAACTACCGCAAACGGTTTCAGACCGCCTCGCTTGCCGGTCGCGTCGCTTTGATTACGGGCGCACGGATGAAGATAGGCTATCAAGCCGCCTTGATGATGCTGCGCGCCGGCGCCCGGGTCATTGTCACCACGCGCTTTCCCGTGGATGCCGCATTGCGCTACGGCGCCGAAGACGACTATGGCGACTGGAAAGAGCGCCTGCACATTCACGGACTGGATTTGCGCCACACGCCCAGCGTCGAGCTTTTTGCCAGTTATGTGGAACATGCCCACGACCGTCTGGACATCCTGATCAACAACGCCGCCCAGACGGTGCGCCGTCCGCCCGGATTTTACGCCCACCTGATGGATGCTGAAAACCGGCCGTTCGATCAATTGCCTGCATCCGCGCAGCTGCTGTTGGCGCGGCATGCGCAGTTCACACAACGCCTCGGCGGCCTGGGCGCACGCCAACTGCCCGGCGCGGCGGACATGCCTGTGACCTGGCAAGCGCAGGGACCGGGCATCGGGCTGCGCGCCTCGGCCCAGTTGTCCCAAATCCCCTACCCCTACGATGCCCCCCTGGTCGATGCGGAGGTTTTTCCCGAGGGCCAATTGGACATGGACTTGCAGCAGGTCGACTTGCGCACGACCAACAGCTGGCGGTTGTGCCTGGGAGATATTCAAACTCCGGAGATGCTGGAGGTCCATCTGGTCAATGCGGTGGCCCCGTTTGTCTTGTGCAATCGGCTGATCGCGCTGATGCGCCGCGACAACACCGGACAGAAACACATTGTCAATGTGACGGCCATGGAAGGTAAGTTTCACCGTTTCAAACAAGCGCCGCGCCATCCGCATACCAACATGGCCAAAGCCGCCTTGAACATGCTGACCCATACCGCCGCCCAGGACCTGGCCAAAGACGGTATCTACATGAATGCCGTGGACACCGGCTGGGTCACGGATGAAGATCCGGCCGTGCTGGCCCAGCGCAAACAGGACATCCACGATTTTCAGCCGCCGCTGGATATCGTGGACGGCGCGGCCAGGGTCTGCGACCCATTTTTCGACGGCATCTTGACGGGCCGGCATTGGTGCGGCAAATTCCTGAAGGACTACCAACCTATCGATTGGTAATGGATTATTGAAAATGCTTAAAATCGGAAGCTACAACGACCTCGTGGTGGCCCGCGAGGTCGATTTCGGCCTCTATCTGGTGTCTGGAGACGCAGAAGTGCTGCTGCCCGCCAAGTATGTGCCTGAGGGCACCCGCGTGGGCGATCCGCTGAAGGTCTTCGTCTATACCGACAGCGAAGACCGGCCGGTGGCCACCACCCTTACGCCCAAGGGCGTGGTCGGAGAATTTGCCTATCTGAAAGTCACAGATGTTGCCGATTTCGGCGCCTTCATGGATTGGGGCCTGGAAAAGGATCTGCTGGTGCCCAACAGCCAACAGCAGGTCAAGATGAAAGCCGGGCAAAGATATGTGGTCAAGGTGTGCCTGGATGCCGGCACGCAGCGCGTCTATGCCTCCAGCAAGGTTGGTGTCCTGTGCGAAGAGGCTGCCCCGGGCACGCTTGCCGCCGGGCAGCAAGTCGACCTGCTCGTCTATGGCGTATCCAAACTCGGGGTCATGGCCGTCGTCGACCATCGCTATGCAGGCTTGATCTACCGCGACGAAGTCTACCAGCTGTTGCGGGTCGGCGACCGGCGCCAGGGGTATGTCAACCGGGTGCGCGACGACGGCAAAATCGACGTCACCTTGAAAAAGCCCGGCCCTGCCTCGATCGGAGGTTCGGGAGAGGTCATCATGAGTACTCTGCAGCGGGCCGGCGGCGCTATCGCCTGCCATGACAAGAGCCCTCCGGACCTGATCAGGCAGACGTTCGCGATGAGCAAGAAAGAGTTCAAACGCGCCATCGGCGCATTGTACAAAAGCGGCCGAATCGAGATCAGCGACAAGGGTATCCGGTTGAAAACATCCGTGTAGCGCCTTGGCCCCCGTTTCAGCATGCCACTGCGGAACATCTGCTGAATTGTATAAACAGAAAACAGACACTGCCGCCCATGCGACAGTCACTTTATTGAGAGCGTCTTTATGTCAACATTCAATGCCCAAGCGTTGCCGGAAACGGCCAGACCATTAAAAGCCGAAATCGCGCGCCGGCGCACCTTTGGCATCATCAGCCATCCGGATGCCGGTAAAACGACCCTGACCGAAAAACTGTTACTCTTCGGCGGGGCGATCCAGATGGCCGGCGCCGTCAAGGCGCGCAAAGCCAGCCGGCATGCCACCAGCGACTGGATGGCCATCGAGCAGGAGCGCGGGATCTCCGTCACCAGTTCGGTGATGAAGTTCAATTATCGCGACTTCGAAATCAACCTGCTCGACACCCCCGGTCACCAGGATTTTTCCGAAGACACGTACCGGGTGCTGACTGCCGTGGACAGCGCGGTGATGGTCATCGACAGCGTCAAGGGGGTCGAGCCCCAGACGCGCAAGCTGATGGAGGTCTGCCGCATGCGCAATACCCCCATCCTGACCTTCATCAACAAGCTGGACCGCGAGGGCATGTCGCCGCTGGACATCCTGCAAGACATCGAAGATCATCTGCAGATCGAGTGCGCCCCGCTCACCTGGCCGATAGGCATGGGCAAGCGCTTCAAGGGCACCTACAATCTGTATCGCAAGCAGCTGAGTCTTTTTACGCCCGGACAGGACCGCCGCACGAGCGATGGCGTGACGATTCACGATCTGAACGATCCCTTGCTGGAAGAGCTTCTGGGCAGTCAGGCCGATGCCTTGCGCGACGATGTGGCCTTGCTGGAGGGCGCCGCCAACCCCTTCGATATGCAGGAGTTTCTCAAAGGCAATCAGACGCCTGTCTTTTTCGGCAGCGCCGTCAACAACTTCGGTGTGCGCGAGATGCTCGACACCTTTGTTGAAATCGCGCCGGCGCCCCTGCCGCGGCCCACCCTTACCCGGGTGGTGCATCCCGAGGAAGAGGCTTTTTCAGGGTTCGTTTTCAAGATTCAGGCCAACATGGACCCCATGCACCGCGACCGCCTGGCATTTCTGCGCATCTGCTCGGGCCGCTTTACGCGCGGCATGCGCGTGCGCCACCATCGCCTGGGCAAAGAGATGATTCTGGCCAATCCGATTATCTTCATGGCCCAGGACCGCGAACTGGTGGAAGAGGCCTGGCCCGGGGACATCATCGGCATTCACAATCATGGGACCATCAAAATCGGCGATACCTTTTCAGAGAAGGAGCCGCTCAAGTTCACCGGCGTTCCCAATTTCGCCCCCGAGCACTTCCGGCGCGTGCACCTCAAATTCGCCATCAAAGCCAAGCAGCTCCAGAAGGGGTTGGCGCAATTGGCCGAAGAGGGCGCGGTACAGCTGTTCCGGCCGATCGAGGGCAACGCGGTGATTATGGGCGCCGTCGGCGTGCTGCAGTTCGATGTGGCCATTGCGCGGCTCAAGGCCGAGTACGGCGTCGATGCACTCTACGAACCGGTCCCATACGCCACCGCCCGTTGGGTGCGCTGCGATGACAAAGCACAGCTGTCCGCCTTCCAGAAGTACAATCAGGCCAACCTGGCTTACGACACGGACGGCAACCTGACCTTCCTGGCCGGCAGCGAGTGGCAGCTCGATTTCGTGGCTGAAAAGTGGCCTGAGATCAGTTTCTACAAAACCCGCGAACATCAATAGCGCGCCAAGTCAGCCGCCGATGGCCGCACCCCCGTTTGCCGGCATTGCTATTTTCCCATCCGCACTGGGCGACCGCCGGTCGCCCCTACAGGTGGCATCCCCTGCGATGGCACGTCGAAAAGGGTTCTCGTAAGGTCCGGCAGAAAGGTTCGGCTTATTGATTCCCGCACAGGACATCGTTTTATTTTTTGGGGTGAACCTTGTGTTCGCCCGGTGCCTAAATGTCGGTGGATCCCTGGGCAGATGGACACGTTACGACCACGATGCTTATGGGCATGATGCTTATGACATGACCTCGATGCCCGCTGTAGGGGCGACCGGCGGTCGCCCAAGCGACCCACTGATTTGGGTCATCGCCCAAAATGGCGCGGCCCATTCTCCCGCACCCATGATTGCCTGGGGTGGTGGTCTTTTGCATCCGCGCCGGGCGACCGCCGGTCGCCCCTACAAACGGTTACTGTCACGATGTCCGTTTACCGTAGGGTCCGTTTTCGCGGCTGGAATTACAACGCCCCTCCTTGCCGGCGTGTTATCGCAGGGGAAACCACCTGTAGGGGCGACCGGCGGTCGCCCACGCGAAGCTCATATATAAGCCATCGCCCGCCAAATCGAGCGCCATTTTTCTCCCGCAGCACTGATTGCAATGGGTGGCATTCTGGCGGGTCTACCCACCTGGCGAATGACGGCTGGGCCTATTCACAGGATCACTGATCAAAAAGGTAGCCAAACTAAGGCAATCGGGTTTATAATTAACAACTCAACTTTCGGGATTGGCACGTAGTGAGGTGATCCGGGCGTGTTGTCCGCGCCACAGTCAGCCATGAGATTTTCTGCGGGCGACCGCCGGTCGCCCCTACAAACCACACGCCCGGATCACCGGCGTTTGGAACCCGAAAGTTGAATTAACAAACCTTGTCGCTAGTGGCTCAATAGACCTCAGCGCCCGGCATATGGCCCGACCTGCTAAATCCCATTCAAAAAAATAGCCGCGTATAGAATAAAAAGTTGTTTACAAACTAAATCTCCATTATAGATTGAAGACGAAACAGGCATGGCATATACGATGCTCTTTTCGGAATCGCTTGGAAATTCCGTAAGCTGAAGTAACATGAACGGCATTAGAAACGAATGATCGATGGAGGCGATGGGAATGGAGAACATTTACAAGGGTGTAATGCAGCTCAACACGATGGACGATCTGGAACAACGCAAGGAAGCGGCAGCGGCCTTTTTCAAAAAGCTCAACACCATGCAGCTTCCTGACCATTTCAACTGGGCGGAGGAAATTTTTGAAGGGCTGCATGTGCGCGAGCGCGGCGATCAACACGCCTTACTCTGGGCCGACATGGACAGCGCGGCCGAGCGCAAGTTGACCTACCGCGAAATGAGCCAGCAGGCCAATCAATGCCTCAATTATCTGCGAAAAAACAACGTATCGCAGGGCGACAATATTTACATGATGATCCCCATTGTCCCCGAAACCTGGGTTTTGACCTTGGCCAGTCTCAAGGGCGGCCTGATCAATGTGCCGACCGCCACCTCGATGACGGCGCGCGAATTGCGGTTCCGTTTCGAAGCCTATCCCGTGGATGTCATCGTCAGCAACGAAACCGGCGCCGATCTGATCGACGAGGCCTTGAGCGCGTTGGGCGTCGCGCCGAAAATAAAGATCGTGCTGGGGAAAAAGCCGGGTTGGCACAGTTACGGCGACTTTGCGCAAGAGGCGACCACGGCTGAAGGGGCGCGCATCAAAAAAGAAGACGTCCTTTTCTGCTTTTTTACATCCGGCACCACGGGACTGCCCAAACGCGTGGGCCACAGCGCCGTCTCCTATCCCCTCGGCCATCTTTCGACGGCCATCATGGTAGGCATGCGCCCCGGCGATATCCATCACAACCTGAGCGCGCCCGGCTGGGCCAAGTGGGCCTGGAGCAGCTTTTTCGCGCCGCTGGGCGTCGGCGCCACCGTTGCCGCCTTCAATTTCAGCGCCCTTTCACCCCAGACCTATCTTGACTATGTCACCCGCTATAAAGTGAACACCTTCTGCGCGCCGCCCACGGCCTGGCGCGCCTTTATCGGTCACGACCTGAGCACGTTCAATTTCGATGGGCTGCGCTCATCGGTCAGCGCCGGCGAACCGCTCAACCCTGAAGTCATCCAGCAGTGGCGCAAACATACCGGCACCGAGATCCGCGATTTCTACGGTCAGACCGAGTCCAGCGCCATGATCGGCAACCCGCCGTGGATGGAAGGCAAGATGCGTTTTGGCTCTTTCGGTATGCCATCAGGCATGTACGACATCGCTTTGGTCGACGATTACGGCAAGGAGGTCACCGCTCCCGGAGAAACCGGCCATATCACCGTCCGGCTGGACCGCTGGCGGGCCATCGGACTTTTTCAGGAGTATATCGGAAGCCCGGACAAGATGGGACAGGTCTTCAAGGAAAACTACTACTTCACCGGAGACCGGGCGCAGTTCGACGAAGACGGTTACTGGTGGTTCGTGGGCAGGGCCGACGATGTCATCAAGTCTTCCGATTTCAGGGTCGGCCCTTTCGAGGTGGAAAGCACTTTGATCGAACACCCGGCCGTCGCCGAAGCGGCCGTGGTCGGCAGTCCCGATCCGGAGCGCTATCAACTGGTCAAAGGCTACGTCATCCTGGCCAGAGGATATCAGCCTTCACGGGAGCTGGCCTTGGAGCTGTTCCAGCACTGCATCAAAATCCTGGCCAAATTCAAGATTCCGCGCATCATCGAATTCGTCACCGAAGTGCCCAAAACCATCAGCGGCAAGATTCGGCGCATCGAGTTGCGCGAACAGGAGATCAAAAGAAAAGAGGACAGTACCGAAAGGGCCCCCAACGAATACTTCTACAAGGATTTCCCCGAGCTGAGCTCGAAAAAGAAAAAATAAATTATTGTGGTGCCGCGCGTACAACCTTGCCTCACCACACGGTCCTGTGAACACCGGGGCTGCGGCCAATGCGCCGTCAGCCCCGGATCTCTTTCATGACATCGATGCCATGCTTTTTGATCCGTTTCCAGATCGTTACCCGGCTCACGCCCAATTGGCGGGCGGCTTCACTCTGGTTGCCCCCACTGCGGCGCAACACCCCCACCAGCGCGCTTTTTTCATTTTCAAGAAACGCTTCGTCGAGCGGTTCCGGCAGGCATACGGGCAGGCCCTTGGCGATTTTGGGCGGCAAATGCTGCAATCCGATGCCGCCGCTGGCACACAGGACAAAGGCATATTCGATGGCGTTGCGCAATTCGCGGACATTGCCGGGCCAGTCATAGCGATCCAAGGCTTCCAGCGCCTCGGGCGTCAGGCCCAGAATTTTTTTGCCGCTGCGGGCGGCATTGGTCCGGATGAAGCGCTGCACGATAGCCGGGATATCTTCGGACCGTTCGCGTAAGGCCGGACAGTGCAGCGGGAAGACATTGATGCGGAAATATAGATCCTCGCGGAACGTCCCCGCGCGGACCATGTCATCCAGGTCGCGGTTGGTCGCCGAGATGATGCGCACGTCGACGCTGATGGGTTTTTGCTCGCCCACCCGTTCAATCTCCCTTTCTTCGAGCACGCGCAGCAGCTTGACCTGAATGGAAAGCGGGATGTCCCCGATTTCGTCCAGGAAGATCGTGCCGCCGTGGGCGGCCTCGAAACGCCCGATGCGGGCCCGGTCGGCTCCCGTGTAAGCGCCCTTGGCATGCCCGAACAGTTCGCTTTCGAGCAGATTTTCGTTCAGGGCCGCACAATTCACCTTCATAAAGGGCTTTTCGCGTCGCGGGCCGGCCTCATGAACGGCGCGTGCCACCAGCTCCTTGCCGGTACCGCTTTCACCGCCGATCAGCACTGGAGCTTCACTCAAGGCGACATTTTCAATCAATTCGAACAGGTCCTGGATGACTGCCGAGCGCCCCATGATGCCGTGATAGCCATCTTCCAGCTGCAGCGTTTTGCGCAGCGAACTGATCTCTTCCTGCTGGCGGATCACCTGGGACATATCCTTGAGCGATTCAACCGCCCCGATCATCTCGCCCTGTTCGTCGCGCAGGATAGCCGCATTCTTGATGATCGTCACGACATGCTGGTCTTTGCGCGTGATCGTGCAGCGTTTGGCCTTGATGCCGCCCACCCGGTATAGACCGCACCAATCTTTGCCGGCCCCCTTGCCGATGATTTTGCAGCCGGTGCAATCGAGCACCCGGCAGGTGCGCCCGATCAACTCCGCGGCGTCATAACCGGTCAGTTCGGTGACCGCCGGGTTAACGGCAACGATCCGCCCCATGGGGTCGACCACCATCACCCCGTCCTGCAGCGTATCCACAATGGTTTTCCAGTATCGCGACAAATCCACTTGAGGACCCCCCTTCTGTTAAGGCACAGCACCACCAATTAACATGTGTTAACTATAACGTTGCTCCAGCGCGATTGCAAGCACAACCCCGCCATGTTCTTTGCCACCGTTATTATTGGAACTTATATCAAAAGGCTTTTCTGGCATGTCCGTTGCTCATAGTCCATGCAGCGGCGATGGACGGTGAGCCGACCACGACGGTGCGGCCACTTCGGCCGCCCTTGTCATCCAAACAATTCATCGAATGCACAGGAGGGAATATGGGATCTTTACCTTACACGTCCCAATGGCGGACAGTTGCGGCGGGTATCGTTTGTACATGTTTGCTTTGGGCGACAGCGCTTCCCGCGGCGGCCGCCGAGGATGCGGAAAGTTTGCGCAAGCAGATGAACGACATGCAAAAGCAGATGCAGCAGATGCAGCAAAAACTGGACGCAATGGAAACCACGCAGACCGATCAGGAAGAAACCGCCCAGGAGATGAGCGAGCGTCTCGACAAGACCGAACTGCACAGCGCCACCGACAAGATCGCGTTCGGCGTGGATTTCAGGACGCGGGCCGAGTCACTGCATTACAACGATATTCGATTGGCGCCCGCGGCCCTGACCAGCGGATTCTTCACCCCTGTCGCTGCAGGCGGCTTCAATGGCGCAACGCTGCCCCAGATTCAACAGGCTATGGGGGCCATGATCGCAGGCGGCATGCTGCCGCCGCCCGAACGCGTGGATGCGGACAACGATATCATCTATACGAATCGTCTGCGCCTGGAAATGTCCGCCAAAATAAATTCCCAACTGACCTTCGGCGGCCGTCTTGCCGCTTACAAAGTTTTCGGCGACAGCACGGGCGTCAAGTTCAATCAAGGCAGTATGAGCGATGTCACCTTCGACGGCAACACCTCCAGCCTTCCGCACGGCGACACCGTGCGCATGGAAAGGGCTTACTTCAACTACCGGGGCGACCTCGGTGCCGTACCGTACAATTTTTCGGCCGGGCGGCGTCCCTCCACGGAAGGACCGCCCCTGGAGTATCGCAACTACAGCATGGAAGGCGGCTCTCCGCTGGCGACGCTGATCAACTGGCAGTTCGACGGCGCTTCGCTGACGTTCGGACTCGAAGATGTCACCGGCATCCCGGGGGCCGCTTTCAAGCTTTGTTACGGGGTCGGCTTTGAAGGTGACTGGGGCAACAGTTCCTCACTAGGCAGTCTTCAGCCGGATGTCGACGATGTGCATATGTTCGGCTTTATTGTCGATCTGTTCGACAATGACACGACCAGCGCAGCGTTCACCTACGCGCGGGCTATGGATATCACCGACGGGTTTACCGGCCTGACCGTGATGCCCTTCATTGTCAGCAAAGAGGGCGACGCATACTCCTTCAGCCCCAACAGCGGCGCTTTCATCAGCCGCATGGAGCCCATGACCAATATCGGCGACTGGGATGGGGCCTCGTTGCTGCTGCGCACCAATCTGGCCGAAAAGCTGGCCGACATCGACCTTTTTCTGGCAGGCTCCTGGAGCCACACCAACCCCTCCAACCTGTCGCGCAACCCTTTCTATGAAATCATGGGGCAAGGCTTGCTCAGCTCCAACGGTCAACTCGAATCACAGGACGGCTACAGCATCTATGCCGGCATCGTCTTTCCCATGCCATTGGATGCCCGCTTGGGCGTTGAGTATAATTGGGGGTCGAAGTACTGGTTGAATTTCACGGGTGCCGAAGACTCCCTGATTGGCAGCAAACTGGCCGCGCGCGGTCACGTATGGGAAGTGTACTATCACCAGCCGATTGTCGACCGCACCTTCTTTGTGACCCTGGGCGGACAATACTACGATTATGATTATACCGGCAGCGGAAATCCCTTAGGCGCGCCCGTGAAGATCGAAAAAGCCAATTCGCTCGATGCGCTTAACGCCATCACCGACGAGGTGTGGTCAGCGTATCTGTCGGCCACTTTGCGTTTTTAACGTACGCCCAACCAGGGGGGGCCATGGGAACCATTTTGCATGTCCTGCGCAGTGAACCGGACGACGTTACCGCCCAACTGATCGAAGCGATCAGCGCTCACGAAGCCGCCACGGTCATCTGCCTCTACCCGGACCGTATCACCGGCCGCACCATAGACTGGGACCGCCTGGTGCACGACATGCTCAGCCACGACCGCGTCATTTTCTGGTGGTAGGTCACCGGCAAGGCGCAGTAACGCTGGGTGTTAACTCTGGGGCTTAACACCTGCTAAGGAAAGCCTTCCAGGCCACCGGCGCAGCGTGGGCCCCCGTTTTCATATGCTTGAAATCGTAACGTTTATTTAAAGGTTGGCAAGTGGCATGTCCGTTGCTTAGACCTTTATTATCAACAATAACCCCTAACCCTGCCGCGGGACCTCATCGCGGCCGTTCAAGCAAAGGAGAGACTCATGTTAAAAAAAATCATCATCGGATGCATGGCCCTCATTTTTGGCCTCACAATGCTCGGCACCGCGCTCGCTCTTGAAAAAGGCAATCAGCGCAAAGGCAAATACAGCTATCGCAAAGTATATAAGAGCTGCATGGCACGCGGCGCCAGCGAGACCGACCGGCCCATCCTGAACCCTGATGCCAAGACGCGCGCACAGTGGACCCGAATTTTCGAAAAGGCGAATTACGCCGACTTCGGCTGCGAAGAAGAGTGGGCCGCTTTGAGCCAAGAAGAAGTCAGCGATATTTACGGTTACTTGTGGGAATATGCGGCGGATTCTCCCACGCCGGCCAAATGCAAATAATGAGGAAAAACCGATGGGACCATTACGCAGGCTTTGCTACCTGTTGCTTTTAATCGGGACCCTGCTGCCCGGACCGTGGTATTCAACGGCCTGGGCAACTCCGTCCGAAGAGGATTCCATAGCCCCGGGCCGCGCCCTGGCCCAGCAAGCCATCTCGGCACGGGCCGCCTGGAGTACCAGCGACCACAGCAAGCACCCGGCCCTGCAGCAAACCTTTACGAGCGGAGCGCAAATTACGGCCGCCTGCTTGTCGTGCCACTCGGAAGCCGAAGAACAATTCAAAAAGACCATTCACTGGAAATGGATCGGCTATACCGACGAGAAAAACAAAAGATTGGGTAAAGCCGGCGACTCGCTGAATAACTTCTGCATCTCCACCAACAATATGCAGGATAAAAGCTGCAATGCCTGCCATCCTGGCTGGCAGGGCAAGGACGCGGGCGTAAACTGCCTTAGCTGTCACGGTAGCAAGAAGATCAACTGGAGTGAAGCATTCGAAGACTACAATGCATTTGCCGCTTCCGATGATCCCGAAGAAACGGACCTTGCCCTGGAAATTCAGACCGACATCCTGGACGCGGTCCAGGCCATCGGTCTTCCCACGCGCGGCAACTGCGGCGAATGTCACTTCAAGGGCGGCGGGGGCGACGGCGTCAAGCACGGAGATCTGGATACGTCGCTGATCAAGCCGGGCAAGGCGTTGGATGTCCACATGGGGGGCGATGGCCAGAATTTCAATTGCACCCGCTGTCATACGACCGTACGCCACCATGTGGCCGGCCGGATCTATTCCAAGCCTGCCTTCGAACAGCGCACCAGCCTGCTTCAGGATGACCTGACCCCCAAGATCACTTGCGAATCATGCCATGGCGACAAGCCGCATGCGCCCGGCGAGAAGGTCAACGATCATACCGACAAAGTGGCCTGCCAAAGTTGCCACATCCCGACATTTGCGCGCGAACTGCCCACCAAGATGTCTTGGGACTGGTCCCAGGCGGGCCGGTTGAAGGAGGGGCAAAAATACAAGGAAGAAGGCCCGCTGGGCCGGGAAACCTACCTGAGCATCAAAGGGGTCATGCATTGGGAGAAAAACGTTCAGCCGGAGTACGCCTGGTTCAACGGCGTGTTGAAAACCTTAACGGTCAAGGATCGTATCGATCCGTCATCGGTGGTGGCGGTATCGGCCCCGGTCGGCGACCCGCAAGATCCCAATGCCAGGATTTTTCCATTCAAAGTGCATCGGGGCAAACAGCCCTATGACAAAGTCCACAAAACGCTTCTGGCCCCACTGCTCTCCGGCCCGCAGGGCTATTGGACCACGCTGGACTGGAACGAAGCGCTGACCCAGGGCATGCAGGCCATGGATGTCCCGTTTTCGGGCGAATTCGATTTCGCAGCGACCTCCTACGTCCTGCCCACGACCCACATGGTAGCTCCCAAGGAAAACGCGTTGGCCTGCACCCAGTGCCATGTGCGCAATGGCAGCCGCCTGGTGGGAATCCCCGGCGTCTTCATGCCCGGGCGCGACCGCAACCCGCTGGTGGACACGTTCGGGTGGATAGCTGTTCTGGGTGCCCTTGCGGGGGTTTTTCTGCACGGCGCGGGCCGCATTTTCAGCAATGGCCGCAAGCACGAATGACATCCGTAGTGGTCCGAAGAATGGAGCTAGTGTGTTAGTGCAGTAATCAATGCTGCGGTAGAAAATGGTGCGCGACATGGCGGGAAAAGACCGACATCTGTGCTTTGCGCGGGCGACCGCCGGTCGCCCCTACAGGTGGTTTCCCCTGCCGGTAACGCCGGCAAGGGGGCCGTTGTTCTTGTGACGGTGAAACGGACCCCACGGTAAAGGGACATCGTGACCATAACCGTTTGTAGGGGCGACCGGCGGTCGCCCGGTGCGGGTGCAAAACCCCCACAGCGGGCAATCAATGCTGCGGGAGCACATGGTGCGCGACATGGCGGGAAAAGACCGACATCTGTGTTTCGCGCGGGCGACCGCCGGTCGTCCCTACAGGTGGTTTCCCCTGCCGATAACGCCGGCAAGGGGGCCGTTGTTCTTGTGACGGTGAAACGGACCCCACGGTAAAGGGACATCGTGACCATAACCGTTTGTAGGGGCGACCGGCGGTCGCCCGGTGCGGGTGCAAAACCCCCACAGCGGGCAATCAATGCTGCGGGAGCACATGGTGCGCGACATGGCGGGAAAAGACCGACATCTGTGTTTCGCGCGGGCGACCGCCGGTCGCCCCTGCAGGTGGTTTCCCCTGCCGATAACGCCGGCAAGAGGCCGTTGTCTTGTGACGGGGCAACGGACCCCACGGTAAAGGGACATCGTGACCATAACCGTTTGTAGGGGCGACCGGCGGTCGCCCGGTGCGGG
>LADR01000088.1 GCA_000961655.1 Desulfatitalea sp. BRH_c12 | reverse complement strand
CCCGCACCGGGCGACCGCCGGTCGCCCCTACAGGTGGAAGACCTTGCGATGATAGGGCAATGAGGGTTTGCGTAAGGCTGCAAAATTGGACAGGGCAGCGTCTATTTTAGCGAACCTTGGGTTTGCCCGGTGCGTAGATGTCGTTGGTCCCTGGGGTGAATGGGCACCTTGATGGTCACGGTGCCCGCTGTAGGGGCGACCGGCGGTCGCCCGCGCGAACCAATGAATTTGGGGCATCACACAGGCTGGCGCCGGCCCTTTTTCTCCCGAACTCATGATTGCCGGAGGTGGTGGTTTTGCTCCCGCACCGGGCGACCGCCGGTCGCCCCTACAGGTGGAACCCCTTGCGATGATAGGGCAATGAGGGTGTGCGTAAGGCTGCAAAGTGGACAGGACCTCGTCTGTTTTAGCGAACCTTGGGTTTGCCCGGCGCGTAGATGTCGTTGAATCCCTGGGGCGAATGGACACCGTGATGGTCACGGTGCCCGCTGTAGGGGCGACCGGCGGTCGCCCGCGCGAACCACTGAATTTGGACGATCGCACAAATGGCGAGGCCTTATTCTCCATGATTGCCGGAGGTGGTGGTTTTGCTCTCGCACCGGGCGACCGCCGGTCGCCCCTACAGGTGGAACACAAGGTTCGCCGGTACAGGTGAAACGGGGGGACCGAGCGGTATGGGGTTACCGCCGCAGGCCCGCACAGGGTAAAATGCCGCGGGATCCGGAGGATATTGTGTTGCCAATTGCGCGCCGTCTGATATATGAGAGGCATTCGTGCGTGTTCAACCATGTTGCTGTTCCGGAGAACCATTGTCTAACCTCTAATGGCGGAAAAAGACCATGGGCGAAACCCAAAATATCTTGAATGCTGCGGATATCGATCGCATCCTCAAACGGATGGCTCAGGAAATTCTGGAGGCGCACAAGGGCGCACCGATCGCCCTGATCGGCATTCACACGCGCGGCGTGTACTTGGCGCGGCGGCTGCAGCAAAATATCAAAGCCTTTGAAGCCACCGAGCTTCCCGTCGGCGAAATCGACATCACCCTGTACCGGGACGACTGGACCCAGCTGACGCCCCATCCGGTGGTCAAAACCACCCAGATCCCTTTTTCGGTAAATGGGAAACGGATCGTGCTGGTCGATGATGTGCTGTATACCGGCCGTACGATTCGCGCGGCCATGGACGCCATCGTCGATTTCGGCCGTCCGGGTCGCATCGAACTGGCGGTGTTGATCGATCGCGGCCATCGCGAGTTGCCCATTCAAAGCAACTATACGGGTCAATGCATTCGCACCGGCAAGACGGATATGATTAATGTGCTGCTGAAAGAATGCGACCAGGAGGATCGCGTGGTGCTGGAAATCCGGTAAAATCGCTCACCATACGAGCGATTTGCGCTAAACAGCCGCAGCGCCCCAATTTCGTATAAACCCGACACCAACAGTGCATAGATAACCTATGGGACACCATTCACATCGCAGCAGGGCGCCGCAATCTCTCAAAATCGCGGTGTTGAGCGTTTCCACGACGCGCACGCTGGACACGGACAAAAGCGGCCACTGGATCGCCGGGCAGGCCGTGCGGGAAGGCCACAGCGTGGTCGCCCATCAGGTGGTCAGTGATGCCATCACGCCCATCCGCGAAGCCATCACGCGGACAGTGGCAGATCACGCGCCTGATGCCATGATTATTACCGGCGGCACCGGCATCACCCCCCAAGATGTCACCATCGAGGCGGTCCAGCCGCTCTTTATCAAGGAACTCACTGCCTTCGGACCGATCTTCGCCCATCTCAGCTTTGAGCAAATCGATACGGCCGCCCTGCTTTCCCGGGCAACCGCGGGTGTGATCGGCCGCTGCCTGGTCTTCTGCCTGCCAGGCAGCCAGAAAGCCTGCGAGCTGGCCTGCAAAGCCCTGATCTTTCCCGAGATAGGGCACATGTTCGGTCATATGGCCGATGCTTTGAAATAATAACCACCGATAAACCCACCCGGCCTTTGGCTACCCGGCCAACTTATTTCCCCAAATACTCGGTCAACCAGCACGGCCGATCGCTGAGGATGGCATCCACCCCAAGATGCAGGGCCTTTTGCACCTGACGGGTGCCGTTGCAAGTGTAGGTGAAAAGCTGCAATCCCCGGTCTTTGGCCCAGCCGGTCAAAGCGGCGGACAACCGGCCGATCCGAACATCGATGGCCCACAAAAATTCGATTTCGGCCTGCGTCAGCCCCATGACCTGGTGCGGGGCATACTCCGGCACATTGAGCACGCAACGCCAATGAGGGGCCAATTGATGGGTCAGCCAAAGTGCCTGTGGATCAAAGGAAAGAACGTAAATGTGTGCCGGGTCGACAGTCGGCGGCATCTGCCCCAGCAGTCGCACCACTTCGCGGGTCAGACGTTCGGTGTGCCCCGAACGATTTTCAGTGGGCGTGGATTTGATTTCGATCAGCAACCGCGTGCGGTGGGCGAACAGCGCCAAAGTCTGCTCCAGCGTCAGGAGCGGTTCCCGGCTGAAATCGGCATGGAACCAGCGGCCCCAGTCCAACACCGCCAGCTGGGCATAGGTCGTTTCGGATACACGCCGGCGTCCGCCCGAAACCCGTTTGAGGGTCGCATCGTGATAGATCACGGCGACGCCGTCGGCGCTCATCTGCACATCCAGTTCGATGCCATCGATGGGATACTGCAAGGCGCGTTCAAAAGCCGTCCGCGTATTTTCGGGGGCTTCATCGCGCGCGCCGCGATGCGCAATCCGCCAGGTATGCGATGGTAGCATGGGGATCCTTTCATATTTAGGGACAATCGGAATGGTGCCAGCGCAGAGACCAATTGTAACAAAAGTGTATAAAATACCAAAGTATAATTCAAATTTGTAAATTCAATTTTACAAACAAAAATTTGTCCGAATTAAAAAACACCTCAAGCATTCTTATTTATTACAAATACAAAACATGCCACCGCCAAAAGCGCCTGGCATATTATCTGCATTTCTGCAGATCAGTATGCACCTGTTGCCGCGTTGGGCTCCGCTGGAATCGAAAGGAGGTGCAAAGTTCGAGCGTATCATCACGTTCCGGGCCGCAACACTGGCGTCGCCCTATGACTTTCAAAAGATTTACGCAACAAAGACTCATTCAATAATGTTTTCAAAGGAGAAGAACGGTATGAAACGCATTTTCCCTGTTATCGCATTGGCTATTGTTTTGGCAAGCAGTTCAGCATGGGCGGCGGATGCCACGGCGGCCCTCGATCTCAACTCGGCCTATGTCTGGCGCGGCATCACCCTCAACGATGGTTTGGTGGCCCAGCCGAGCCTGGACGTCAGTAAAAACGGGTTCGGCCTCAACGTGTGGGGCAATTTCGATTTCGACGATTACGACGATACGCTCAATGACAATGACTTTTCGGAAATCGATCTGACCGCCTATTATTCCTTCAGCATCGAAAATCTGGATGTCAGCCTGGGTGTCATCAACTACTTGTTTCCGGGCGGCGGCGACAGTACGCTGGAGTTGTATGCCAGTGTCGGCATGGCCATTGTGGGCGGGTTGTCGGCCGGTATCAGTTTTTATTACGATGTGGATGAGGTCGAAAGCTTTTACACCGATCTAAGCCTGACCTATGCCATGGATCTGGCAGACGATCTGAGCCTGGAAGCCGGCGCCAAGATCGGTTTTGCCGGCGAAGATTTCGCCACAGCCTACAGTGACGCCGCCACTGACGGCGGTTTTTATGATTACGGCCTGTCGCTGGGCGTGACCTATGCGGTCAGCGAAACGTTGAGTGTCGGCGCCAAGATCAACTACAGCGACAGCCTGGATGAAGATGTGCTGCCCGATGCCGACATCGCCAACGGCATCTATGGGCATGACACCGGATTTTATGGCGGTCTGAGTGTCGCATACGTATTTTGATCCGTTGGCCGTTTACCGGTTCCCCGCCGATTCTTGCACGCACGTTCCCACGCCCACTGCGTGGGAACGTTGCTTCACCCGGCGTCATTCCAGTGCGAAACGCACCGGCACCCGCACCCACATGTCAATCGGCTGGCCAGCACGCCGAGCCGGTTCGAACCGCCATTGACGAACGCTTTTCACGGCACTTTGATCCAGAACGGCATGCCCGCTGCTTTGCTGAACCTCGACTTCGACGGCCCGGCCCTGGCGATCAACCCGTACGTTCAGATAAACGGTGCCCTGATAATTGCGGCGCCGGGCCACAGTGGGATACGCAGGGGCGGGATTGAGGGCGTAGAGCGGTACCGAGGCTGTGACCTGCGCCGATCCCGCAGTGGCCGCAGAACCGTCAGGCGCATTTGACGACGCGCGGTTCACAGCCATGGCTTGTTCATCAGGCAATGGGTCGGGACCAGGCGTTTGCGCCGGCGGGTCATTCGACACTGCTGGCCGATCTTTCTCGGGAGCCGGCGCAGGACTTTCCAGCACTTCAGCAGGCGTGGGGGCCGGCGGCCTCGCGATTTTGTTCTTTTTTTCAGGCGGTTTTACAACGGCAAGCGGTTTTAAGGGCTGAACCGCTTTGACGCGCGGGACGGGCAGGGGTGCAACCGGCGCGGCGGGCTCCGGGGCGGCCAGCACTTCCAGGGAGATAGTGACGGCCCGGTTTTGCGAAACGGCGTAGGCGGGCCGCGTTGTTTCCCAGGATACGTTGAACAGGGCCACATGAATGCCCAGCGAACATAACACAGGCACGACCCAGCGCATCATGGCCGCGGCTCCGATTCAGCCTGCAAATGGATACGGCTCAAGCCGGCCCGGCGCACCTGGTCGAGCACCTTGAATAATGACTGGTAAGACAGATCATGGTCCGCGAAAAGCATAACGCCCGTTTCATCGTCCTGGGCGGACCGCTCGCGCAGGACATCGGCCAACGCATCCAGCGGCACCGGCCTTTTATCGACAAAAATGGCGTTTTGCGCCGTAACCGTAATGGACAGCAGGGTCTGCTGTTGCGTCTGCGCGGTGCCGGAGGTAGGCAGGGCCACCGGCAGCGCTTTGTGCACAGCCATGGACAGCATGGCGTAGATGAAGACCACCAGCAGCAGGAAAACCACATCGATAAGCGGCAACATCTCGATACGCGCCGCCGAGCGGGTATGGACGGGAATTTTCATCGATCTATTTACTTTTCATTCGGCTATTTTACGCTTGGCCCTTTTATCTCAGGCGAAGCCGCGTGGCTCAGTTTTTCATATACTATTTCCAAACTAGTCGCGTATTTTTCGATGTCCAGGGTGGCGCGCGCCACTTTTGAGTTGAAATAGTTGTACGGAAACACCGAAAAGATCGCGATGGCCAGCCCGGTAGCCGTGCTGATCAGGGCTTCGGCCACCCCGGCGGTCACCGCCGCCGGTTGTTCGAGTCCGGCCGTGCCCAGCATCTCGAAAGAGGTGATGATGCCTGTGACGGTGCCCAGGATACCCAGCATGGGCGCAACCGTGATCATCGTATCCAGCACGGTCATGTAGCGCCGCATGCGCTGAATCTCGTCGGCCGCGGCGGCCTCCATGGCCTTGAGCATCGAAAACTCGCGGTGCAGAATTCCGCTGACCAGGATGCGCACCACGAAATCCTTGCTGCCGGCGGTCTTGCGGCGCACCGCCTCCCAGTCGCCGCGGCGGCACAGTTCCAGCACCTCATCGATCAAGGACCGGTTGCGCCGCACGGTCAGCCGCAGCCAGAAGATCGCCCGCTCGCAAACGACCGTCAAAACGATGAACGAGCAGGCCAGCAAAGGATACATCACCGGCCCGCCGCTTGTGAAAAATTGATACATGACCGCCCCTATGCCTTACATACCGCCGAACCGGGCGGTGACCCCGGCCAGGACGTTAAATCCGGGCGAGGGATAACTACCAGGTTCCGCCGGGAACGCCTCATACGAAAGACCACTGTAGGCCGAATATTCTTTGTCGAATATATTATTTAGGTTGGCGAAAAAGGACAGCCAGCGCCAATCGTATTTTATCTTGGCATTGACCAGAGCATACGATTCGGCTTTGTCAAATAGGTTTTCAAAATCGCTGATCAAATAACGTCTACCAATATAGTTTGCATCCAATCCTATAAACAATCCCGAATTGAAAGCATAGTTGATGTATGCTGTCCCTTGGTGGCGCGGAACATAAGGGACCTCATTGCCGGCGTAGAGACCGTCATCGAATTCGGTTTCAGTATAGGTGTAGGTAGCGCCCATACGAAGGGCATGTAACTGCCAATCCAAACCCAATTCAACCCCTTGGCGGATGGTATCATCCTCCATGTTTTCGTTAAGATAAGAGACTGGATTGAAATAGATTTCATCTTCAGTGGCAATTCGAAAAAAATTGGCAAGTATTCTTAGCCCACCGGCGACTTCGATTGATCCGCCCACTTCGTAGTTGTCCGATGTCTGGGGTTCAACCGAAGTGTTTACAGAACTGTATAGGTAGCTGAATTGTTCATCCAATACGGGGTACCGGAATGCGCGGTTAAAAGACGCATAAATATGAGAGACCTTGTTTAAGGCATAATTGATACCGACATCAAAAGCCTCCTCATCCAATTTTCTTTTTCTTACATTCGCGGGACGATATTTGAATTCCGCCCGATCGTATCGATAGCCGCCTGACAAAGAAATATTATTATCCAGGTTAAGATCATCATGAATAAAGTAACCGCTGTTTATCTTTTCAAGTTTCGCTTTTATGTCGCCCGAAGTACCAGTGCTATCATAGTCCTGCTCGGCCTGTGAATAATCGACGCCAAAGATGATTGTATTTGATATGCCACCAAAATCCTCCTTAAAGATCAGCTGGGGAGATATGGTCAGAATATCCGACTGGGTATCCGCATCAAACCAATAAAGACCTCCGGAATATGTTCCGTAGCTTTCTTTGTCCCGATCACGCCAGGACGCTTCTAGTTTGAAGAGATCATTGGATAGAATGCTTACTTCAGCGCCAGCTTTGATGTAATAATCTTTCACCTTATCAAAGTCGAGAGGGTGGGTGGTGGATTTTCGTGAAACACCAGCGTTCAATGCACTATCCAACAAAGCCCCAGGGTTGCGAGTATCATCGTAGTGGTGCCCTGCACTTAAATGCAGCCTGACACGATCGCTCGGATCCAACCATAAATTGGTTCCCAGATCTTTTACATCACTATTACTGTTGTCACGGTAGCCATGCGTATCAAAATAACTCGCGCTAAAATCATACCCGCCGATTCCAAGCGCTCCGCTGAGCGAAGCGGCAGTTTTGAAAGTGTCATAACTGCCAAATGCAGCAGTGACACTTCCTGCCGTCTTCGCCCCTTCTTTTGTAATGATGTTGATAACACCCGCGGTAGCGTTATCGCCATATAGCACACTTCCGCGACCGCCACGGACAACTTCGATTCGTTCGATGCGTTCTATAGGGACCAGATTCCAATCGGGGCCAGAGAGGTCAGGGAGGTTGACTCGTCGTCCATCCACGAGCAACAGTGCGTTCTGGGGAGAACTCTCTCCAAATCCACGCAAATCGACATTATAATTGCGCTGATTGCCACCTACATCAATTACATGAATACCAGCAGAGCGAAGCACTTCTGGAACATTCTGTGCTGTGGAATTTTCAATATCTTTGGCCGATATTACCGTCACATGCGCCGGGACTTTGGTAACTTCTTCTTTTTCGCGACTGGCGGTCACCACCACCTCGCCCAAAGTTGTCTTCGCGGGATCTTCGGCTGGCTCTTGCGCCCGGGTTGCATCGAACAGCCCGCCGACCAACAGCATTACACTGATCAAAATAAAAATACCGGTAGCACGCATCTCTTGAACTCCCTTTCCGCTCAGGTGGTCCGGAAACAAAAATCCCGGACCGAAGAAAATTTCGATCCGGGATGTCCCTTTTTATCCACCGATCCACAGGCCAACGGTCGTCCACGCCAGTAAGGCCAACATCGTCCAGGCAGGTCTTCTGACTTCCCCGCCTCACGCGCAGCCTTCCCATCCTGAATCAGACAGTGGCGCACAGGGCGCATGAGGTTCCCGACAGTGGTGTCGGGCGGGGTTACAGCGGCGGGCCCGTCTCCGAATCGCACGGAGTTCCCTTGAACAGCTCCATTTCGAGAGCACCTGAACCGTATATTCGGGCCACTAACGCATTTGGAAGCAGGATGTCAAGAACCTTTAAGGCGACTGCAGCGCTTTTTGTGAGGGCGAACCTTGTGTCGGTTTTCATTCGACGCACCCCCCTCGGTCGTCAACAACGCATCGGCATCGCACGCAACGGGCGAACGCCCCTGCAATGCATCCCGTCAATCCCTGTTCGGATCCAGATACCGGCCGGGGACCAGATGCACGCGGGGGTAGTCGCCCAGGGGGCTTTTGTCGACCAGCAGGGCGCAGCCGTAAACCTTTTCGAGGACGTTGAAATCCAGCACGGCGCGTGGCGGCCCCAATGCGGCAATATGGCCCTGATCGAGCAGCAGCACCTGATCGGCATACATGGCAGCCAGGTTCAGGTCGTGCGAAATCATGATCACGGTGATGCCCTGTTCGTTTTTTAAGCGCTCCATCAAATCCATGACGCGGACCTGATGGGCCAGATCCAGGGCGGCGGTCGGTTCGTCGAGCAACAGGATGGCCGGTTGCTGGCAGATCGCACGCGCGATGAATACGCGCTGCTGTTCGCCGCCGCTCAACTGATCGAGACGCCGTCCGGCCAGGTGCCCGATGCCGGACAGGTCCATCGCCTGGCGCGCCAGGTCAAGATCATGCGGGCTTTCGATGCCCAGCCAGCCCAGGTGCGGCGCACGGCCCATCATGACCACCTGCTGCACGCTGAAGGCGAACGACAGCGGCACACTCTGGGGCACATAGGCCATGGTACGGGCCAGATCCCGTGCCGCGTACCTGCCGGGGGCCTTGTCTAAAATACGCACGCGGCCTGTCTGCAGGGGCAATAACCCCAGGATCAATTTGAGCAGCGTGGTTTTCCCGGAGCCATTGGGTCCGATCACGGTGAAAAAACAGCCGGCCGGCACCTGAAAATGCAGGTCGTTCAATACCGAACGCCCCTCAAAAGCATGGCTCAATGCGTCGACATCGATCGCTATGGGATGGGTGGAGATCATAGTCTGTTTCGTCTTCGTTTCTTGCGTGCCAATCCCGTAAATTGACTCAAAACGTAACGCTTAGCCGCAACACGTTTTTTCCATCATCCGGACTTACGAAGCAGGTAAATAAACAACGGCGCTCCGATCATCGCCGAAATGACCCCTACCGGGATCTCGCCCTGTGCCGGCAGCGTGCGCGCCAGCACGTCGCATAGCACCATGAATGCACCGCCGCCCAGGATGCAGGCCGGAGCCAGTACGCGGTGGTCGGGGCCCAAGCCCAGGCGCAGCATGTGGGGGATGACCAGGCCTACAAAGCCTACCAAGCCGCAGTAACTCACGGTGGCACTGACCATCAGCGATGTGACCACCAGCAGCAAGGCGGTGGTGTACTTGATATTGACGCCCATGCTGTGGGCCATGTCACTGCCCAGGGTCATCAGGTTCATGGCGTGCGAGCGGGAAAAAATAACAACATAGCAAGGCACTACCGTGGCCGCCAGTATACCGACCTTGTCAGTGGTGGCTGCGGCCAGATCCCCCATCAGCCAGAAAATGATATTATGCAGGCGGCTGTCCTGGGCCATCGAGATCAGGAACATGATCACGGCTGCGCAAAAAGCATTGACCATCACACCGGAGAGCAGCAAGGTGTTGGTTCGGAGAAACGAGCGGCCGGCCGACATCAGGAAAAGCACACCGAGAGTCGCCAAGCTGCCGATGAAAGCGGTCAGCCACACGCCTGGAAAACGTGCCAGACCCAGCAAGATGCCGACGATGGCGCCGATGGCCGCACCACCGGAAACCCCCAGGATGTAAGGCTCGGCCAGGGGATTGCGCAGCAGGCCCTGGAATACCATGCCGCCCAGACTTAGCGTGGCGCCCAGCAGCGCCGCCAGCAGCACGCGCGGCAGGCGCAGGCGCCAGATGATATCGTGCAGCAGTCGGGCATCGCTATCGTTGCGCAGGCTTTTGATCACCGCCCAGGGCCCGCCGCCGGCCGATCCCGCCGTCAACCCGATGTAGGCGACGACCAGCAGCACGGCCGACAATGCCAGCACGACCCACATGATGCGCCGGGTCAGCTTGGGTGCGTCCGGCGTCATGGCCGCTCCGCTGACGTTTCGGGATGTATAAAGGCCGCCAGCAATTCCAGCGCATCCACCAGTCGGGGTGAAGGCCGGTCGAACAAATCAGGCGGCGCAATGAAAATCGCCCCGTTTTTCACGGCTGCAATGGCCGGCCATTGCATCCATTCGGCTTTAACCTGCTCGAAAAGGGCTGTGCGCTCCATCGAAGAGATCACGATCACCTCCGGAGCCAGGACGATCACCTGTTCACGCGAGTAGCGCGGGTAAGGCGTGGGACCGGCCGTGACATTGACGCCACCGGCCATTTCGATCAGGGTATGAATGAAGGTTTTGCTGCCCACGGAAACGATCGGCGAAATGCCGATCTGAAAAAACACTTTGGGACGGTGGGTTATGCCGGAAATCCGCGCCTGAACCCGCGCAATACGCCGGCGCATATCGCCGACCACCGCATCTGCGTGGGGGCCGGCGTCGAGCAGGTCGCCAATGGCCTGCACGCTTTGCATAATCGTTTCAAGATTGCGCGGATCGATGGCGAACACCGGCACCCCGATCGACTGCAACTGCTCAACCACGGCAATGGGGTTGCCGTCCTTGATGGCGATGCACAGGTCGGGCTGCAATGCGACAATGCGCTCCACATCGGGATTGATGTAGGACCCAATGGTGGGCAAATGCCGGGCGGCCGGCGGGTAGGTGCTGAAGCTGCTCACGCCCACCAGGCGATGCGCCTGGTTCAGGCTGTAAACGATCTCGGTGACATTCGGCGCCAGGGCAACGACGCGGCGCGGCGCGACCGGCACCCGCACAGTCCGGCCGGTAGGATCGACCACCGTATTAAAGGCAGCCGCACCCGCATCCTGCATTCCGGCCGCGGCCGCAAACAGGATCGATAAAAGCAGGATGTAAAACCGATCCGGAATACGCAAAGCAAGGATATCTCCCGACATCGACTGTTTTTGGGTTATCTGCTTGGCAGCGGATTGCACCGCACCATCGAAGGCCTCGCTTGTTACCATTGTCGCAATTGGGATGCAATGCAAAGACGACTATTCGAATTGTTTTCTGAATTGATCGAAAACCGCCTTCAAAGCAGCCACTTCTTCCTTCAACGCGGCGATCTCTTGTTCGACGGCGGCCATACGCGCCGGCGCGACGGGCGCCTCGGCCTGCGCAGCGGCCACAGGCTCTTCCGGAGAGATGTCCGGCCGTCCAGAAAAAAGATGGCAATAACGGGATTCCTTATGGCCCGGCATGCGCGCCAGGCGCATAACCATGCCCCAATTCTGCAAATTGTTCAAAGTCTCCAACACCGCTTCAGCGGATCCAAAATCGAAAAGCCGAAATGTGCGGCTGCGAATTTCACCGACCGTCTGAGGCCCGCGCAGCAGCAGCACGCATAAAATGGCGGCTTCGCGTGGCACCAGGTTATGCTCGCGGATAAACAGTTCCTCGAACTTGGGCACGCGGCCGACCATGCTCTTGTTGACTCGTTTTTTGGCGATCAGTCCTTCCAAAATGGTTTCGACGGTGGCTTCGTCATACGCCACCACCGGTTCGCGGTTGCTCTTCTGGTTACAGGCGTTGGTCAGGGCATTCAGAGAAAGCGGGTAGTATTCGGGCGTGGACAATTGCTTTTCAATGAGGCTGCCGATGACCCGCGCCTCTTTTTCATCCAGTATCATTTCTTCCATAACGCGCCTCCGTTATCGTTTGAAGTGCCAGGACTGCCCCGAACTCAATCTGCCTTGAATATAAAGCTGCTGTTCGATCGTGAACGCATCGGCTGCGGCATGCAGCGTGAAAAAGAATTCGCGCCGTGAGGACCCTTTGCCCATCGGCACGATCCGCCGGTAAAGACAGCTGATGGTATGCCCGGATATGTCGATCAGCTCGACATCACCGGCCCCGGTATCGTGTTCGATTCTCAGCCGGTTGTTACTCTGGAACATGTGCAAGATCTCTTGATGACTGCTTTTTTGACGCGGCGAGTAGAATTCTGCGGTCATGGTCAGATCGCCGGAATAGTCTACGACGACTTTGGCCTGTCCCGTCGCGCGATCGCTGTCTACGTCGTCTGGATCATCCGCGCTCGTACAGAAAAAGGTTTCGGCCGTTGCACGCCAGTTGCCGGTCAGCGATTGGTATAACCGTTTCAGGGTGTCGTTTTCGCCGGGCGTCAAGTCGCGATCCTTGATAGGGGCATAGGGGTCTTCGCCCTTGAGCAAGGTCGGCGAAGGCGCAAGGCACTGTTCGGCGAACGAGGGCTGCACCAGCACTCCTCCGACGACCGCACCGACCAGCAGCCCAAACCATATTTCTGGCCAGATTTTTGACCAGATTCTTCGCCGAATTCTTCGATAGACCGCCAATCCGGTGAGCGATAGTTTCGTCAACGTAAGGTTCCTTTCAAGCGGATGACCGATGCGCTGGACGAACAACCGAACGGTTGCGACCCAGCCTAACGCTGCAAATAATAACCTGTATAGGAGCGTATTTGTCAATACGCGAAATAGTGCCTTGTGTGGGCATCCTTGGCTTCACGCGTAGCGTCCTTGTTCTTCACCCCAGGACGCGCTATACAAATTGGTATAACCAACTTTCGGGATTGGCACGGAAGAGGTGGCCCGGGTGGGTGGTCTGCGCCACGTCAGCCAAGCAGGGTGGGCATCGCCCACCATTGTCTTTTATAATTATCGCCCCTGATTGGCCGTGTTCAACGTTTCATCGATGTTCGATTCGGTGTCTATCGCTTGGGCAAATCAGTATCAGAAACCGATGATGTTGTTAGGCAATAGCGGTGGGCAATGCCCACCCTACATTCGGGAGTGGCGCGGACCACCCACCCGGATCACCGCGAACCAATACACCGTTCGCCGCTCTTGGCTGCAGTCGATCGCGAGAACGGTAAACGTCTTTTAAAATAGGCGAGGATACGAATGAATTGTCAGGCGGTCCTATTCGATATGGACGGCACGCTTTTGAATACGCTGGACGATTTGGCGGCTTCCGTCAACCGGGTGCTGGCCCGGCGGGGGTTCCCCACCCATACCCTCGACCAGTACCGCTGGTTCATCGGCGACGGTTCGGCCGTGCTGATGACACGGGCCCTGCCCCCTGAACAGCGCTCACCGGAACGGATTCAGGACTGCCTGCAGGAACTGCTCGATGATTACGGCGGCCACTGGCATATTGCCACCCACCCGTATGACGGTATTCCGGCATTGCTCCAAACCTTGGCGGCCAGCCAACTGGCCTTGTCGGTGGTCACCAACAAACCACACCCTTTCGCGTGTTTGATGGCCGATCATTTTTTCGGAAAAACAAGCTTCCGCAGTGTGCTTGGACAACAGGACGGCATCCCCAAAAAGCCCGAACCGGATCAAGCCCTGCGTGCCGCACGCGCTATGGGCGTGCCTGCCGATGCGTGTGTTTTCCTTGGCGACAGCGCGGTGGATATGCAGACTGCACGGCGGGCCGGGATGGTCGGCGTTGGCGCCGGATGGGGCTTTCGGCCGGTCCAGGAACTCTGGGATGCAGGTGCCGTGCATGTCATCGATCATCCCCTTGATCTGCTCGCTTTGTTGAAGTTGCCGGTCGGCCATCCGCACGATTGATGCGAAAACACCCATCTTCAGCGCTGGCGCATGGCTCCCAATGACTTATCTTGAAAAAACCATTTGGGTTATCCAGTTCGCTCCAGTGACTATTGGATTTTCGAGATTGGCACCGGGGTTTTCCTACGTCACCCACACCCGTATCTCACTTGCGAAGTGGATAACCAGAAAAGCCATTTACCTATCAAAATGAACAGGAGGGCATCATGGGCAACATCGTGCACCGGTCGGAGATTGTCATTACACGCGAAAAAGGCCCCACCCGAAAAGCGTTTATCAAGGGATTCAAGGATCCCGTTTACTACGGGGTTCATGGCGGGATCAAAGGCTTTTACCGTATCGAACCGGAAGAGGAGCATGCCGCCACCCTGGATCATGTGGTCGGCGCCGTGGGCGGCTGAATGATGGGTACCTTCGCCACCGTGCTGGCGAAAAGCAAGATCGCAACACCCCAGGAGCGCTACCGCGCCGATGTCAGCGGCGAGATCGAGGATGTCGCCGGCGTACTCAAGATTACCCGCATCCACGTGCGTTACACCCTTGCCCTCAAATCGGAACAACGCGCCGCGGCCCAGGCTGCATTCGAGGTCTATTTACCCCACTGCCCGGCCGCACAGAGTGTCATCGCCGCCATCCAGATCGACCATGAGCTGGACATGCAGGATCTATAAACATCGGGAGATCGGCCAGGGCGCCCGCAGGCAGCGCCCTACATCCCCATGTCCGCTTCCAGTTTACGGATCTGCTCCTGAAGATGCTGTTTTTCATGCTCATCCAGCGTCGGGTCGGCCAGCCGCCGCTGCAGGCTCAGTAGAATCATTTCCTGGCGATAATCTGTGCACGTGTACTGTTTCATGTCCTTTTTCCAAATTCTGGTATGCGGGTCGCGCAAATGACTGTTGATGGACGGGCGGCAGCGCCGCACGCACTCCGTCGCCCACTTTCTTTGATGCGATCAACGGTCACTTGTCGGGCGCATTTTAACGCGCCTCTGGTGCAACGCGATGGTTTCCGCGATTTTACGAATCGACGCATCAACGACCCTATTTGCCCTGCGGTACGCCTTGCAACAAGGTCCGGAGAACATCCTGCTTTCCGATGATGCCTACCAGGCGGCCGTCCTCGACGACCGGCAGTGTGTGGAAATTGCTGTCCACCATGAGGCCTGCAATGGTCTCCAGTTGGGTATCCGGCCCGACCGTCACCGGATCGGAGGTCATGGCGTCGGTCACGGTGAGTGCCGCAATTTTGCGGACCTCCTTATCCAACTGTTTGGAAGAGGTCAGTGAAATAAACCCATCCAACAAGGTAAATATGCTGGGCATCGGTAGCCGCTTTTGTTGCGCCACCAGATCGCTCTGGCACAGAATGCCCAACACTTTGCCCTCGTCGTCCACTACCGGAGCACCGTTGATGCTTTTGTCCAGCAACAGCCTGGCGGCTTTAAGAATGTCGGTTTCCGGCGACAAGGTGATCACATCCGAGGTCATAATCTGTTTTGCCGTAATCATCGAACCCTCCTGTTGCATGGGTGTACCTGTTTACCTCAAAGAACCTTCTATATCAGAGTTCGGCGTGTTGTCACAGAATACCCGCCTTTACGTTTCAAACTTAAACTTTCTAGTTACAAACGCCGGTGATCCAGGTGGGTGATCCGCGCCACGTCAGCCATGCGATTGCCTTGGGGGGCCGATGACGCCGGGCAGGGTAACCGCATTTGCGTATGGGCCGCATTTCAGAAATGGAACATCGTTCTTCCTCGAGAGCGAACCTTGTGCTCGCCCGTTGCGTAATGTCGGTCAATTCCGGGGCGAATGGACACCGTGATAGTCACGGTGCCCGTTGTAGGGGCGACCGGCGGTCGCCCGCGCGAACCACTGAATTCGGGTCATCGCACAGGCTGGCGCGGCCTTTTTTCTCCCGCACCCATGATTGCCTGGCCTGCCGGCTTTGCACCCGCACCGGGCGACCGCCGGTCGCCCCTACAGGTGGGATCCCCTGCGAGAACAATTTCAAATGCGGATACCCTGTGACGCCGGGCTTGTCGGATCGACGCAAATATGCTTTCATGCTTTCGTTGTCCATGGGGGTTCATTTCATATCGCAGCCCGAACGTGCTCAAAAGCCCTCTCTCTGGCAGCCCCCGGACGCTGCATCTGAAGGGACGGTAGCGCCAGCAAAGCCACTCAAAGAAACCATTTTGGGGCAGCAGTAACCGGCTCGCCCGGCGATGTGCGGATCAGCAAACCGTACCCTGATAATAAACATTCCAATACGCTTGGGAGGAGGTCATGGAAAAAGATAGTATTTTTTTGACCCGCGAACAGGCATTGAAAGCCGTTTGCCTCGATTTTCACAGCTACGGTCCCCAGCCCATGCTATTCTGCGAATTATTGCGCACGCTTTTTGGAGATGAGGTGGTTTACAAGCGCGACGCCGACAAAGAGGGCTTGTGGGTCGCCAAACAGCATCATCGGAACATGCGCTGGCTCGAGGGGGCCGAGCTGATCGATTTTATGTGCCAGGCAGTCAGCGAGGTTCCGAAGGACGAGACGGATCAGCTGGCCGCCGTTTGCCGATTGGTCTTTCAAACGGCCTGCCGCGCCGAGGAGAGCCCCAACAACGGCTGCAACGGCATTCGTATCTGGACCGGCATGGAATCTTTCACCTGCCGCCAGTGTGGCCAGTGCTGCCGCCAGCTCGCCTATCATGACGGGCTGACCGAGGAAGATGTGCAGCTGCTGCGGTCCAAAGGCCGCGAAGATGTTCTGGAATGGGTCCGGGCTATCACAGGCCTCGACGGCCAAACCACTTACCGGATTTGGGTGACGCCGGGTTCGACCCAATTTGCGGTGCCTTGCCCCTTTCTGAAACAAGGATCGTCCAGCGACCGCTGGGTTTGCGCCATCCACGACGTCAAACCGAAAATATGCCGACACTATCCGGTCAGTCGCAAACATGCGTTGATGACGGGATGCCCTGGATTTGATACAAGCAAGGCTGACACGGGCCGGTTATGGAAGTGGACGACATGATGGTATGGAAGGAACGCGGTGTTCGCACATCACTCACCGATCAAGACGATCAGCGTATTGCCTAAAGCCGAAAAGTCCTTGCAGCGGCGCCACCCGTGGATTTTTTCGGGAGCCGTCCGGCAAGAAGACCGCACGCTGCCTGGCGGTAGCACGGTGGCCGTGCATGCGGCGGACGGCCGCAGGCTGGGCTGGGGCGCTTACTCGCCGCATTCGCAAATTCGTATCCGCATGTGGTCCTTTGATGCGTCCGCGACCATCGATGCGGGATTTTTCCACCGGCGTCTGGAGGCGGCCATTCAGGCCCGCCGCAAATTGCCCCTGCTCGCCCCATGCACGGCCGTGCGTCTGGTCAATGCCGAGTCCGACCGACTACCCGGCCTGATCGTGGATCGCTACGATGATTTCCTGGTGTGCCAATTCCTGACAGCCGGCGCGGAGTTCTGGAAAACGACCATTGTCACGCATCTGCGTGCGTTGTTGCCGGTCAAGGGCATCTTCGAGCGTTCGGATGTAGAGGTGCGTGCCAAAGAGGGCTTATCGCCGCAAAGCGGACCGCTGTGGGGCGCCCTGCCGCCCGAACGGGTCGCGGTCCAGGCGGGGGCCGTCCGCTTTCTGGTGGATCTTAGGCACGGCCACAAAACAGGTTTTTATCTGGACCAGCGCGAAAACCAGGCGCGCGCCGCCGATTTCGCCGCCGATGGCGAGGTGCTTAACTGTTTTTGCTACACGGGTGGTTTCGGCTTGTGGGCCCTGCGCGGCGGCGCCCGCCGCGTCACCAACATCGATGCTTCGCCCGATGTGCTGGCCCTGGCCCGCGACAATGCCAGCCTGAATGGATTGGATGACGCGCCGATCGATTATGTCGCCGGCAATGTATTCGAATGCCTGCGCCGGTATCGCGACGAACGGCGCGCCTTCGATCTGATCGTGCTCGATCCGCCCAAGTTCGTGGCCTCCGCCGGTCAGTTGAACAAAGGCTGCCGGGGCTACAAGGACATCAATCTGCTGGCCTTCAAGCTGCTGCGGCCTGGCGGCGTGCTGATGACCTTTTCTTGTTCGGGACGGGTCGACAGCCTGCTGTTTCAAAAAATCGTGGCCGGCGCCGCTGTGGATGCCGGGCGCGACGTGCGTCTGATCGGGCACCTCAGTCAGGCTGCAGACCACCCGGTTGGCCTGAGTTTCCCTGAAGGCCATTATCTCAAAGGAGTGATCGCCATGAGCGCATAGCGGCGATCGCCACGACGGTTCGGCAAATAGCCACCCTCGTGGATTGTATCGATGTCAGCCGATCGACGAATCGGCCCCACGTCAGATGAAAGGACTCACTCGCAAATTATGCAAGCACCGGATACGAATACTTTTGCAGCTCTTTTTGAGCGTGAAACCTTAGACAGGATCTTTCCGGCGGATCGCGCCGACCGTTTTTTCGAAGCCCTCCTGGGCGATCCCGAAGAGGGCGCCTACGACATCCGCCTGAGGTACAACAGCTTTCAAAATGGCCAGTTGCTGTTCGACCTGGAACTGCACCAAAGGCCCAAGAAATGCCTGGCGTGCAATTTGACCTATGGGCTGCCCACCGTTTTCGCCCGCCATCCCATTATCAATGTCCAGGAAGTGGTCGACCAGATTGGCCGTTTGCTCGAGGGCCGGGGTCATTGCAAGGGATGGACGCTGGGAGCTACGCAGGAACGTTCACGAAAGCTGCACATCGTGCCCCTGATCATCGATTGGGAAGCTTAAGCGGATTTGGGCTGTCGGGCACTGTGAGAGGACGCTTTAATCTTCCTCGTAAACAATGTCGATTCGGGTGAAGGCATCCGGCTCGAAAGTTTCGATGCCTTCGCTTTTCTCGATGAATGCGGACATGTGTTTGAAAGCATTTTCATACACGCCCATGGCTGTGTTCAGACGGTCCGCCAGGGGATCCTCCGCACCCAGTTCCTGCATGGCTTCTTTCAACAGCTCACGCCCTGACGCCAAATGTTTTTGAACTTTCGCGAAAACCATTTTGCGTTTCGCATGTCGTTTGCGCTCGTCCTCGATGATCGGCATCAGTCGTTGGACCGCCATCTCGATAAGGGCGTCGCGCGGGGCATTGAAGCTTTTGGCAATATCTTCCAGGCTGACCAGCGCGCCGCGGCTGATCACGAATGTCTTTTGAATCCGATTCCCCATGTCCAGCCGGGCATTGCGCACTTTGCGGGCAATATGACTCAGGGCCTGCGTGTCACTGAAAAGATGATCGAAGAGCGACTTTTGCTTGATACCCATTTGGGCGGCAACAATGCTGATGGCTTCGATGCAATGGTCGCTGAGCTTGAACGTCGCCCGAACCGATTGGCGTCCGCGCAGATCGGAGAAGGTTTCAGAGTGATAGGAATCCGTGAAATCCGATTTATCCATATCCGCCATAAGCACCTCCGTTCATATACTAATCAAATACATTACCAATATATACATGAACGATAAGTAATGCAAATGTTGGATTGGCTAATTTGTGGGTTCGTTAACAAATTGGAAAATCGCCGAATCATCACCTTAGCGGATCAGCGAATCAACGGACAACTAAATTGGCTGGCAATTCGCAGGTATCAATCCCTATGGCGGCTTTGCGGGTTTCTACATAGTGGGCTGCCGATAGGGCGGCCATGCATCCGTCAGCGGCCGAAAGTACGATCTGGCGGGCATATTTCTCGCGCAGATCGCCAATGGCGTAGATCCCCGCAATGCTGGTCGCGCACTGCTCGTCGGTGATCACGAAACCATCGGTATTCATGCGAATACCGGCCGGCACCAGGTGGTTGTTGGGTGTAAATCCAATAAAAATGAACACGCCGTCGATAGGCATATGACGCTGTTGGCCGGATTGCGTATCTTGCAAAATAACGCCGTTGACCCCGCTGGCATCGGCTTGAATTTCGGCGATTACCGAATTCCAGACCACTTCCATTTTGCAGTCGGCCTCGACGCGTTGCTGTAAAATCCGGCTGGCCCGCAGGGTGTCGCGGCGGTGGACCACAAACACCTGCTCGGCAAGTTTGGCCAAGTACAACCCCTCTTCACAGGCACTGTCTCCGCCCCCCACAACGATGACTTTTTTGCCACGAAAGAAAAACCCATCGCATACTGCGCAGTAAGAAACCCCTTTGCCGTAGAGATCTTCTTCGCCGGGCACCTTGAGGGTGCGCGGTGTACCCCCCGTGGCCAGGATGATCGCATGGCTGTGGATTCTCTGGCCGTTGGCGAGGATGACGGTGTGGTGGTTCAGACCGGGTTCCAGAGCCACAACGTCATCGTTGATTTCTTCCAGTCCGTAGGCGCGGGCATGTTCGGCGAACCGCATCGCCAATTCAGCGCCACCGACATGCGTAAAACCGGGGTAGTTTTCGACCTGATCGGATAGGTTGACTTGCCCGCCGGGGGCTGCTTTTTCGATCAGCACGGTTTTCATGGCCGCCCGCATGGCGTAAATTGCAGCGGACAAACCACCCGGCCCACCACCGACGATGACCAGATCGTACACTTCGGATGGGTCCATGATGCCGTTATTCGTCCTTTTTTCTAAGCGCCCGGGCCAGTTTTTCAGCCAATTCACCCTTGCCCGCGCTGCCCGCGTTTTCCTGGAACTGATGCCATTGGCCTTCATCGCCCGCGTCTTGCGGCTTGAGGGAGATTTTGCGATCGGCTAGGCTGATACTTTCGATGGTCACGGCAATGCGGTCTCCAGCTTTGAGCTTGTCGATCTGGGCGGCATTCATGGAGCGACCAATGGCCGATTTGGGAAGCAGTCCGACAATGCCCGGGGCCAAACGAACGAAAATGCCAAATTTTTCCTGCTTTTCAACAGTGCCTTCAGCAGGCTGCCCCACGGCGAACTTTTGCTCGACTTCCATCCAGGGATCACCTTCGGCATCGCGCAGGCTCAAGCCGATGCGACGTTTAGCCACATCGATTTCCTTGACAGCCACCACAATTGTCTGTCCGGGCTGCACGATATCGCTGGCCTTGTGCACACGCTGGCTGTAGCTCATTTCACTGATATGTACCAGCCCCTCGATTCCCGGCTGTATTTCAACGAAAGCGCCGAAATCAGTGCAACGGGTCACTTTGCCCTCTATCTTCTGGCCGGTTTGGATCTTGTCCGTCAGACTGTCCCATGGGTCGCTCTCGACCTGTTTGGCCGACAAGGCGATTTTCGGCCCTCTTTTACCGGGTTCGATGCGCAGCACTTTCACTTGCAGCATCTGATTGGGTTGCACGGCATCGTCGGGTTTTTCAAGTCGCGACCAACTCAGTTCCGAAATGTGGACCATGCCTTCCAGGCCAGGTACCAGTTCGACGAAGGCGCCATAAGGCATCAGGCGCGTGATTCGGCCGGTATACGTCTGGCCGGCGTCCAATTGCTCCAGGAAAACGTCCCGCTCCTTCTTCTGCTCCGCTTCCAGCAGATCGCGGCGGGAAAGAACGATATTGCGCCCGTTTTCGGTCAATTTTTTGATGATGAACTGAAAGGTCTGCCCCACGTAATTTTCGGGCGTATCCACGTAGCGCGTGTCTATCAGGCTGATCGGGCAAAAAGCCCTTCGCTTGAGGACTTCGACCTGAAACCCCCCTTTGATGACTTGCTGCACGCGGCCTTCCACCGGGATATTGCCGGAGAAAGCATCCTTGAGCATGCCCAGGCCACCCACGCCGGCGATGGCGCGCGACAGTCTAATTTCGCTTTCATCGGAGGAGACGACATAAAGATCCACCATATCGCCCACAGCAAAATGCAGTTGTCCCTGCTCGTCCTTCAGCTCTTCGATCTCCGCCACACCATCGGTCTTTGTGCCGGTGTCCACGAATACGGAACTGTCGCTGATGGCGATGATTTTGCCGTGAACCTTGTCGCCGATGCGAAGATCCTCTTTCATCCCGGCGCTGTAAGCTTCGAACATTTCCGCGAAGCTCTCTTCGTTTTCATTTTCCGACTCTGGAAAGTCGTTGGTGTTCTCGTCGTCGGCCATGCTCATACCTCTAAGATGTAAATTGCAATATAATGGGGTTCTCTTTCATAAAACCCAAGCGGATATTTTCGTTTTTTACACCGCATTGCTAAAAATAGCGCATATTCACCAAAAATCGAGGCGATTTGCAAGAGATAAAGACCGCTACCCTTCCGTTCTTGCAACTATTGGCAAAATACCTATATTTGGCATTCGATTTGATCCAGCATTCAATGAATTGATAGACGACACTCGAAAGATTCAAGGAGTTATAAATGAGCAATCAACTACGGACCACTTTTCTGTTAGCCCTTATGACGGTGTTGATCGTGTTGATCGGCCAGTTTCTTGGGGGGCAACAGGGTATGATCCTGGCGCTGCTCTTTGCCGGCGCGATGAACTTCTTCAGTTACTGGTATTCGGATAAGATCGTGTTGCGTATGTATCGCGCCCAGGAAGCAACACCCCAGCAGGCTCCCGATCTCTATCAAATGGTGGCTACCCTGGCCCGCAAAGGCAACCTGCCGATGCCGCGGGTGTACATTATCCCCCAGGATACGCCCAATGCCTTCGCCACCGGCCGAAACCCCGAACATGCGGTGGTGGCTGTGACCCAGGGGCTTCTGAAACTGATGAACCGCGAGCAGGTGATGGGTGTGCTGGCCCACGAAATGGGCCATGTCAAAAACCGCGATATTCTGATCGGCTCCATCGCCGCGACCATGGCGGGCGCCATTATGCTGCTGGCCAACATGGCCCGCTGGTCGGCCATTTTCGGAGGCGGCAGCCGGGACGGCGAGCGCGGCGGCGGATTAGGATTGATCGTCATGGCCATTGTGGCGCCTCTTGCGGCCATGGTCGTGCAGATGGCCATATCGCGCTCACGGGAGTACATCGCCGACGACACCGGTGCCCAACTGGCCGGCAACAGCGAGGGCCTGGCAAGTGCCCTCGAGAAATTGGGGGCCTACAGCAAGCAGATTCCGATGAATGCCAATCCTTCCACGGCGCACATGTTTATTGTCAACCCCTTGTCGGGTCGTTCCATGATGAGCCTGTTTTCCACCCACCCGCCCATCGAGGAGCGTGTGGCCCGACTGCGCGGCACACGGACGCGTCCGGCACAAGCCGAACCAACGGTATCCGAAACGCAGACCCCCATGGATCGGGGCCGCACTTTCTGGGACAGTTTGAAATAATGGGGATGCGCATTATGCCCCGGAAGGGCAAAGAAAACCCGGTCTGCCAGGACCGGGTTTTTGCGTGCGCGGCGCGTACAACCGCCGCACATCAGTAGATGGTACACTCCTTGCTGCGAGGAGCGAAGAAAAAGGCGCTGGCCGCCATAAAAAGGGGAATAGCGAGAAAAAGCCCCAGAACGGGCAGAACGGTCACCCCAATCACGACCAGACCCATAGCCATAAACATCAGGGCAATCGCGACACCAATGCTGGACGCGCGTTCAAACAGACAATCGATTCGGTTCATATCAGGCCTCCTTTAAAGAGGAGTATGTTTCTATTTTCCGGTGATCCAAGCGATCCCTGCAACATACCATGCATCGGTCGTCGCTGCACTTCTGGCAGGCAAAGCAGTCCGGGCAAGGATTTTTCTTCTCCGTCGCGAAATGCTCAGGAACGTACACTTTACCTTGCAATCCGGGGATCGTTCGCCATGCCATGTATCACCGCCCATCTTAAACGTATGATAATACCCTATGATTGTTTTTGGGGTTGTCAAACAAGGGGAGACGGTGGAAAGATGAAAGTGAAAGAAGAAAGTTGAAGGATTGAAAACAAAAACGACAAAAGCTTTCGAATTGCTTCGGCAGGATCTTCCCGCCGCTGCGGATGTTCTGCATCTGGACATGGCCGGCGCGCTGCAGCCTTGGACCCATGCGCTGGATGTGAAACTGCTGCCCAAGCTGCAACCCGATTTCCCGCTCGTGGTGGCGATCTGCGGCGGCGGATCGGCCGGCAAATCGACCTTGTTTAACAGCCTGATCGGTCGCACGGTCTCACCCACCGGCGGTCGCGCCGGGTTAAACCGCCGCGTATTGGCCGCCTTGCAAGCGACGCATTTGCGCCAGAAAGCGTTGTTCGACGCCCTGGCGCATGTGTTCGGCGCCAGCCTGCAGCCGATGCGCGATGCCGAACAGCTCACCACCCCCGGCGACCCGGTGTACTGCCTGAGCGACGACGGTTTGCCGCAGATGGTCCTGCTGGACACACCCGACATCGACACCGGCGCCCGCGGCGCATACGCCAACCGCGAGTTGGCGCGCCAAAGCCTGGAAAGCGCCGATGCCTTCATCTATATTTTCACCAATGCTACTTACAATAACCGCGACAACTCCGACTTCATCGCCCAGCTGCTCACCGGAATGGGCACCCGGCCCTGCTACCTGGTGTACCGGGTCTACCCCAGTTTCAGCGACGCTGAGGTGCGCGAGCATGCCCTGACCGCAGCCGCCAATCTCTATGGCGCGGATCACGAGCGATACGTACTCGGTATTTTCCGCGCTGACGACGACAACCGCGTTGCCGCGGGCGATCGACCGATGGCGGTGCGTGCCGTCGATGACGGCCGCGACCTGCGAAGCGCTCTGGCCGGGCTCGATCCCATGCCGTTGAGACGGCAGTTGATGCAATCGATGATGGCGGACGCGCTGGCGCATGCGCGCCAGATGAACGGCACACTCCGCAATGCTCAAAAATGGCTCGCAGACTACATCGAGGCCCTCGAAACGGCCCAACGACTGAGTGTACAGCAAGCGCTCTCTCATTTTCCCACCGACCAGGTGCTGCGCCGATTTGCTCAAATATGGGTGGCCACCGACCCGACCCACATCAAGCTGATGCGCCGGACCGGCCAGGTGGTGGAGTGGCCGCTCAAAATGGTGCTGTCCGCCGTGCGGCTGGCGCGCCGGACCGGTGAGCCGCCGCCGAAGCCGACCGAAGTGGACGACCCGGCCGGTTTGATGGGGTTTGACCTGCTGCACGCGGCCAATACACTCTACCAGACCACCATGGACACGCGTATTCAGGCCGGCCATGGCTCTCTTGACGCGCATCCTGTGGTTCGCGCCATTCAGCAGCGACTGCTCTCAAAGAACTGGAATGCCGCCCTGACCCACATCGAAAATCAAAAAGCGTCGCTCTTAAGCTGGTCCGGCGTTCTGGAGCAAGATCTCACCGAACTGGCCGGCACCTTGCGGCAGCGCATGGGGGTGTTCGACCAGATCCGTCAGACCTTCGCCGCCCTGCTCAACGTGATTCCGGCCACGGCCGCCATCACCTACATCCTGCACACCGGCGATCCAGCCGGTGCCGTGGGCATCAAGGTCAAGCTGACCGGTTTGCTGGGGCTGCACGATCTGTATGCCCTGATCGCCATTCCGGCCACGGCCGGGCTCAAAAAAGCCGACCAGCGTCAGCTGGAGCAGTTGCTGGCCCCCGTGGCCCGCACCTGGCTCGCGCATAAACTCACGGCGGTGGAGGCCCTGTTCGAGCAGCAGATCACCGGCGAAGTGCTCGGCCCCGCCCGCACGGCCCACACACGCGCCGCCGAACTGCTCGAACGCATCGCGCGGGCGCTGGCTGTATTGGAGGAGTCCGTATGATCGTCGATCGGGAACTGGCGGCCCTGGATGCCCTGGGGCAGCTCGAAAATCAGATGCACGCCATGGACGATCTGGCCGGACGGCTGGGCAAAGTGCCGCTATGGCAACCGTCGCATGCGCTGGCCAAGCAGGCCGCCGAAGCCGGACGCATGATGGAACGCCTGCGGTCACGGTTGGACCGCCGCCTGGTGGTCACTTTGATCGGGCCATCGGGCGCGGGCAAATCCACCCTGCTCAATGCGCTGGCCGGCATCGACGATCTGTCGCCCACGGGCAGCCGCCGGCCGACCACACGCGCGCTGGTGGCGTTGTCCAATGACGCCGACGCGGTGCATCAGCTTCTCGGACCCCTCGACGAGGGCGACGTGCAGATCCGCGCCAGCCGGGCCGCCGACATGCTGACCCACATGATCCTGATCGATACGCCCGATACGGACAGCACGCAGAATGCGTCGCACGTGCCGCTGATTCACCATGCCGTCGCCCACTCGGACGTACTGCTGTGCGTTTTCGATGCCCAGAATCCCAAGCGTCGCGACCATGCCGATTTCATGGCACCTCTGGTACAGCGCTTTCACGGCGCCTCGCTGGTGGCCGTGGTCAATCAGTGCGACCGTCTGGACCGGCAGGAACTGACCGACGTGATCGTGCCGGAGTTCAAAACCTATCTGGCACAGGCCTGGGAGATCGCGCCGCAAGCCGTGCTGATGGTATCGGCCCGGCGTCATCTGCAGCGGCCGCAGTGGGACCCCCAGGCCGGACCGCGCCACGACTTGGACCAGTTCGATCAGCTGCGCGATTTGATTTTCGGCACTTTCAGCCGCCCCGGTTTCGGTCCGGACCGGCGCCTGGCCAATGCGCGCCAGATCAGCGATTTTATGCAAACCCAAGTGCGCCGGGCCGCCGAACAAGATCGCGCGGTACTCGCGCAGGCTGCCCAGCGCATCGCCGTCGCCGAGCAGCAAGCCCTGCGCCGGGCCGTGGAGAGTCTGCGCGCCGATGACCGCCGTATGATTCTGGGGGTCAATGTGCGCCTCTACCAATCCCTGGCCCAACGCTGGGTCGGTCCGGTCGGTTGGATCGTGGCCATCTGGTCGCGCCTGATCCTGTTCGGCAGCGGGGTGGCCGCCCTCGTGCGCTTCGGCAATCCCCTGCACCAGATCTGGGGGTTGATTTCGTCGTGGCGGCGCTACAAGGAGAGCAGCGCTGCTTTAGAAACCCTCGGTGATCGCAACCGCGTGGATACCGCCTTGCAGGCTTTTCAGCAGGCCTGGTGGACTCTCTGGCCGGAGATCGGTGAACAGTTGATCCAGGGCCGTTTCGATCCCTCCGTGCGCCGCATGGAGGCCGCCGACGGCGCGGCGGTTGGACAGCTGGCGCGCAGCATGTGGACCGATGCCCTGGATATGGAGATCGAACGCAGCGCCCGCACGCTGAGCCATGCGCTGCTGCAGACCATTTTCAACCTGCCGAGCTTAGTCCTAATGACCTATGTGGCCTGGCTGACCGCATCCAGTTTCGTGGGCGGCGCCTACTTGAGTGGTGATTTTTTCCTGCATGCGGTGTTGACCATCGTGATTGTCCTGCTGCTCAGCTTTTTCGCATTACAGGTATGCGCCCGCCTGGCGGTGAGCCGCGACCGCATCCAGCGGCGCGCCTTCCAGGCCGTAGAAGGGGCCATCGGACAACACACCCTGCTGGCCGGCCGCGAGGTGGCTGAGCAGGTGGAAGGGGTTTTGGGGTTGGAGAGATAAAAAGAAGCTATGGTTTCTGCCTGCGATGTTTTCGGGCCAAAAATAGGGAGGCTTCATGCAGGGGCGTGTGCAGGTTTACACGGGAGACGGCAAGGGTAAGACCACGGCAGCGCTGGGGTTGGCCTTGCGGGCGGTGGGTGCAGGATTGAAGGTATATATCGGCCAGTTCATGAAACAGGGCGATTATAGTGAAATCAAAGCGATCGCAAGCCTGGCCGGTACGGTAACCGCCGAGCAATTCGGTACCGGACGCTTTGTGCGCGGATGTCCGGATGACGCGGACCGCGCCGCCGCGCGGGCAGGACTGGATGCACTGCGTAGCGCCCTGACCAGTGGTGATTTCGATGTGGTCATAGGCGACGAAGCCAATGTGGCCGCCGCCTGCGGATTGCTTGATGCGCAAAACCTGCTCGACCTGATCGCCCAGCGTCCGGAGCACGTGGAATTGGTCTTAACCGGCCGCGGCGCCCTGCCCGCCGTCCTCGCGGCGGCCGATCTGGTCACCGAAATGCGGGCGATCAAACACTATTTCGAAAGTGGCGTGCCCGCGCGCGAAGGCATTGAGCATTAATCAAGAGCGGGTCGCGCCGAATATCCCCATCACGCCGTCAGGTGCGTCAACGAATCGCGCAACGCGGCCATGATGCTGCGCGTAACCCTGCCAGGCCGTCCGTCGCCAATGATCGTTTCGTCGATCTGGACCACCGGAACCAGCCCCTTGTTGGTGCCGGTAATGAACACCTCCTGAGCGCGAAGCAGTTCGCTGCGGGCCAGGTCGCGGATATCGATGGGCACAAATGCCGTGGCCAGATCCAGAACCACTTTGCGCGTGATGCCCGACAGGATACCGCTGCCCGGCGTGACCAACCGCCCGTCGATAACGGCGAACAGGTTGCTCGTGGTGCCTTCCAGGGCATGATCGTTGCGGTCGATGTAAATGGCCTCCACGGCCCCCCGGTCCTTTCCCTGGCGCAAGGCCATGGCCGCCGGGAGATAATCGATGCTCTTGGCGCCCGGGATGCGCCGTTCGGCGCGCAGGGTAACGACCTTTGCGCCGTCTGCATACCATTCGGCCGGCAATTTGGGCAGGGGCGTCACCAGCACCAGCAAGCGCGGCTTGCCCTGTGGCGTGATGAAGTCAGGGCTGGATCCGCCAGTGACAATGATGCGGATATTGGCCTCTTCCAGATCATTGCGTCCCAGGGTCTCCAAGGCGATCCGGCAAATCTCGGCGTGCGACCAGGGCAGGTCGAGACCGGTCTGACGCGCCGAATCGATGAGCCTCTGAACGTGCTCTTTCAGAAACAACGGCTTGCCCGCATAGGTCCTCAGCAAATCAAATACCCCGATACCGCGCAGGATGGCCAGGTCATCGACTGGAATCACGGCCTGTTCAGCGGGGACAAAGCGTCCGTCAACGTAGTACATCGGCATGATACAATCCTTTGGTGATAAAACCCTCCTTTTACCTCATGACTGTTGCCATGGCAAGAATGTGTGATCTTGCCCCACCAACCCGACCCTATTGCGGGGGATTGCCGTTGGGAGGAACAAATGGCGTGGCTTTGGGCACGGTCGGACCGGGGCTGCCGAAAAAGCCATGGACCCTGTCGCTCCAATGCGGATTCTGGATGTTGGCCAAATCTTTTTCGTTGATGGCCGGTGCGTTGTCGAAACGCGCCGCGGTCAAACCCACGACCAGGACGTTTTGCTGAACGGTAAAGGTAGGCTGAATGACGCTGAACGGAATCGGCGTCAATTTGCCCCCCTTGCCCAAGGCACCTTTGTCCACAACGATGTACTCCAAGTCGCCGTTATTGGAGAATATCAATTCTTTGACCACACCCAGAATTTCACCGCGCGCACTTTTAACTTCCATTCCAAGAATGACACTGGCGCGCTGAAACCCTTCGCGGGTCTCTCTGATGCGCACACCCGCACCGGTATTTTCCCCTTGGTCTGAAATGGCGGGCGCGGCAGTTGAAAGGACCATTATCAAGCAAAGCATGCATGCGGGTTTTTTCATAAGACCCCCTTCAGTTTTGATCATTTTATCAACGTTGTCTTAATAACTCAACTTTCGGATTGGCAAGTGAGGCGATCCGGGCGGGTGTCCGCGCCACAGTCGTTCAGCCGCAACCTAAATGACCAGTACCCCATTAGACCCATTCCGGGGTTGTCGACCTGTTGAGGGCGGTAAACCGGGTGTCGAGAGGTTTTACCCCCAGTGTAAACAGGCACCGCACAGCATGGGCCTCTCCGCGGGTCCGCAGCGGGGGTATATGCCAAGATCAATCGGGCCATGAAAATTGTGGGTGGACATAGGCCCCTGCTTTTGATAGTGCCTTATAGGGTCTTCACCCCATTACGGACGAACTACAGCAGTACGTAAGGTAATCTTGCATATGATGTTCCAGATCCGCGTATTATCTCTCTTTTTAGGCATGCTCGTATTTAGCCCCTTGCCGTCTTTCGCGGACGGCCCCGGTGCCGCTGCTTCCCCGACACCGGTATGGAAAACCGTTCCTTCAAGGGCGGCCGCACCGCCGCAATGCCCCGAACTGGATGCCGTGTGCTTGTTTACCCTGCAAAACGGTATTGCCGAACCCCGGTTTTTCAACCGCAAGGAGCTGCTCCAGGGCCAACCCCTGGAAAGCCAAGGGCATGTGGTCGGCGTCGTGGTTTTTGGCCCGGCCGATTTGAAAGTGACATTGGACGACCAGGCGTTCCGTCCGCTGGAATCCAATAAAGACGGTTCTTTCATGGTAAAAAATGTCGGGCGCATCGATCCGGCTTATCTGGCCGGTCACCCACCCGATGTGACGTCCGCTTCCGCAACGGGCTTTAAGTCCAAGGCCAGCGCCTTTTCCTACTTTCCCAAGGTGTTCGGAGACGCCGTGGCGCCTGGCCAACGTTTTGAACTGCAACTCGGCGATGAAGCCAACCCACAGGTGATTGCCGTTCGTCAACAGCCGGTTCAAACAGTGGCGGTCGCGCAAAACAATACCCTGCCGGACACGCCGCCACTTTTCAAATATATCGGCCAGCGCCTGGATCAGCTGCGCGCCCCGGGCACCGAATTTGACGCACGGCTGGCGGCGATCACCGACGGAATTCGAATGGTGGAAACCGCTTTCCAGATCGACCTGGTTAACCAAGTGCATTTGATCGATATGAACGAGAAGAACAACGCCCTGACATCCGAAGGCAGCAGCAGCATCTGGTTCTATATCGAAACCGTGCTGAATCCTTCTATTGAAGAGCTGCGCCGCATGGCCGCGCATGAGACGCTGCACCAGCTTGTGTACCGGCTGCGTCTGACGCACAGTTCACGTGCCCGGCAATTTTTCGCCGATCTTTGGGGATTGGACGCTCTTTCGGTGGCCCGTTTCCAGATGGTGACCACGGGCTGGTTCGATTCGTCGAATGCGTCACTCTCACCGAAGAGCGGTCTGTTTTTTGCCTTCATCAATGAGAAAAATTTTATGCATGGCATGCACGGCGGCCATAGCCATGATAATTTAGATGAGTTTCTGACCTCTTTTATTCATACCCTTTTGTATCTTGAAAAGCTTGTGCCCAATTTGCAGTTGCCGGTCAACCTGTCCAGTGCGCACCCCGCTCAAACGTTGAACGATGACGACCGCAGGCGATTGTTGGATTGGTATAAGGAAAGCATTCAGTTGATCATGCAGGCGGTCGAAACGGGCGGTACCCGAAACCCCAGTGCGGAAATGCGCATGCGCACCTTCGATGCATTTCTGCAGAACTGCCGGGCTCTGGTTGAACGGATCGACGCCGGTCGCCGTGGATCGGTGAGCATCCTTTCAGAGCGATAACCCACCGTCACAGAATCACCGAAACCCCCGGCGCTGAAAATCTCTCTGCACTGGGGTTTGATTTTCGTGGTCTTGGCCAATGTTGTCTGTGGACGGCGCTTGCCCTGCTTTGATCACACTGAAAAAATCGTCATCCAAGGGGACCAGCGAGGTGCGTTTTACCGCCCTCATGTTTCAGCCGTCAAGCCCCATTCGCGGGCCTTTTCAGGATCGGACAGGGCCCAGACCCTGCGATGCAGATCCGCCAATCGCACGGGATCGCTGAGCAGTGCCTTTTTCTCCGCAATGTTCAATGCCTGTGGTCCGACGTCGAATGCCTTGTTTGCCAGAGCCTTGCGCCGCGCCGTTATACGCGCGTTCAGTTTTTTGTCCTCCCCGAGCATTGCGATGTGCAGCGCATGCACGGGAGGGTCGACCACGGCGCGCACAAACCCCTGCAAACGATCGAAAGTGGGCGGATTGGGAGGGGGCGGCCGGGACAGGATGGCGTTCAAACCGATCAGTTCGGCCGGGGGCGCAACCTCCTCGGGGATCAACAACAGCCCTGCCTGGCGGAATCTACGCCCGACGCCCACCCGACTGGTCCAGACCACAGTCGCCGGCGCCAGGATGAGGGAGGTCAGCACCGGCAACAGCCACCATAAGAAAGAGCGGCTGATCAATGAAAATCCAATCCCGATGGCCAATGCCGCAATCATGCCCGTGCCGTGCATTTTGAAAGCGACGCGCCAGGATATGCCGCGATCTTCGCGGGACTGGGCTTCCCAGCTGATTTTCTGACCCAAAAGCGTCAGCAGGACGAATTTGCTGTGAAAAAGCATGCGCACGGGTGCCAGCAGAGTCGACAGGATTGTTTCGAGAAGAACACTGACAAACAGCCGGAAACCGCCACCGTATTGGTCCGCATTGCGCTGCTTGGCCCACACCCAGAAAAAGCACAGAATTTTAGGCAAGAACAGCACAACCGCTGTCGAAACCAGCAAGGTGACACCCCAGCCCCAGTGCCACACCGGCCAGGACGGGAAAAGCGCGTGCTGCTTGGGGAAATAATTGGGCACGCCGATACTGTCCCACACGGCGATGAGGGTGCTCAAGCTCATGAAGCAGAACCAGAGCAGGGCCGACCCGTAGTTGAGCGCGCCACGCAGAAATACGGCACGGTGGGCTGAGAAGAGGCCCTTTGTGAACAGCAGACGCAGGTGCTGAAAGTTGCCTTGACACCAGCGGCGGTCTCTTTCCAGTTCGTCGATCAGCGTCGGCGGGGTTTCTTCATAGCTACCCGTCAGATCGTGGGCCAGCCACACGCTCCAGCCGGCGCGCCGCATTAGGGCCGCCTCCACGAAATCATGGCTCAGGATATCTCCGCCGAAAGGCGGTGAACCGGAAAGCCTGGGCAGACCGCAATGCTCGCGGAAGGGCGCGATCCGGATGATGGCGTTATGCCCCCAATATTGGGCGTCACCAAGCTGCCAGAAAGAGATCCCGGCAGACAGCAGGGGGCCGTAGACATGGTTGGCGAACTGCTGGGTACGGCCCAGCAGGGTTTCACGGTTGACGGACAATGGCACGCTTTGCAAGATGCCGATATCCGGGTGCTGTTCCATGGTGGCCACCATGCGGGCGAAGCTTTCGCCGGTCATGATGCTGTCCGCGTCCAGCACGATCATGTAGCGGTACTGCGAGCCCCACCGCCGGCAAAAATCGGCGATGTTGCCGCTCTTGCGCTTCAGGTTAGGCCTGCGGTTGCGGTAGAAAATGCGCCGAAACCCGCCGACACGCGTGCACAAGTCGGCCCATGCATTTTCCTCCAGAACCCATTTGTCCGGATCGTTGGTGTCGCTGAGAATGAAAAAATCAAAGGCATCGCGCAGGCCGACCTTCTCCACCGAACGGTAGATCGTTTCGAGGCCTGCAGACACGCGCCGAATATCTTCATTGTAGATCGGCATCAAAATGGCGGTTCGCACCCCGGATGGAAACTTTTTAACCGAGGGCAGCCGTATATTGAACCGGTCGTAGCCGCGCCACATGACCCACAACCCTGCAACCGTGGTCCAGAACCCGAAGGATATCCAGAGGAACAGCAAGCCATAGAATGTGGCCAGAAGCGTTTTCAACCACAGGTTTTCGTGCTCAGGGAACACAGCCGCCATCTGGGCGCTGGCGAATAGGGTTGGGACCAGCACCAGAGCCAGGAACACCAGTCGGCGCCGCTTGGCGACCTTTTCCCATGATTTTGGCGTAGAGGTGGGCATAGTTTAAACTTTCAGCCAGAGAAAACTTTCAGCCAGAGAAATAAGATGAGGGCCGCCAGAGCCCCTAAAAGTATGCCCCGGCGGTAAAGCAAATGTTCCGTGGGCCGGCGGATGACCTCTAATGTGTCCAGGAGCGCTTTACGCCAGGGGCTCAATTCCATCGGCGCCGAGAGCATGCACTGCCGGCGAATCGCAGGCCGCGCCAGCGCGGCAACGCTGGCGACATCGCTGAAGCGCGATGCCGGCAACCGCAGATGCGAAATCCCCTGCGGCGCATTGCACGCACTATCGGCGGCGGAGCGCTCCTGCAGGATTTGCCACAACACCTCCAGCGAAAACGGCAGGGGATCCTTATGCACCTGTCCGTTGGCTTTCACGCGCCGCATCGCCTCCAAAGCCAACCCCAATTGATCTTCGGGGGGCACCTGCATGCTTTTTAAATATAGCTGCATGCGTTCGGCCGCCAGCTGCCACTCCTGCGTCACGTCTGGCAAGCCGGGGGCCCGAACAGATGTGAACGGTTCCGGTTTCGCCAGGGCGACGGAACGCGATGCATTGGCATTAAGGTTCAAAATGGTAGCTCCATGTTTCGGTAACGGCATTGCCTTCTTGCCTCAAAAACGCTTTTAGATTAATTGTTTTACCGTCATTCATCACAGCGCCGAGGAGTTCTTTCTGGCCCGGCACAACCGAAAAAACCAAACGCCAGCTATCGGTGTACTTATTTTTCATCAGCTGCTGATCGACGATCTGTGCGCCCTTGGAAGCGCTCACCACCGGTTCGAGAACCATGGGGTCATCAAGCCGCGCCAATTGTCCGCCTTTGAAATCAATTAAGAATCGCCGCCGGTTCTCATCTTTGGTGGCTGTCGAACGCGTGGCCATCACCCATCCTTTTTCATGGCGGTCCTTGTCCGGAAAATACCAGTTCATGCGATAGGCAAACGACATAGGAAGACTCGGCTCGGACACCTCACGGGGTACCCAGAAAGCGATAATGTTGTCGTTGATTTCGGTATCGGTGGGCAGTTCGATCAATTGTACTTTCCCGGGTCCCCAGTTGCCCACCGGACTGATCCAGACGCTCGGCCGCAACTGATAAAAGGCCTCCAGATCCTGATAGCTTTCAAAAGCCGAATCCCTTTGCAACAATCCGAACCCGTTCAGACGATCAACAGGAAAATCGCTGACGCTCAGAATTTTTGGGTTTCGCAGCGGACGCCACATCCACTCTCCGGCGTCCGAGCCGATCAGCAGACCATCGGAATCATGAACTTCGGGACGAAAATCGTCATGCCGGACATTGTTGTTTTCACCGTGCAAAAACATGCTGGTCAAAGGGGCCATCCCCAACTTCTGCACGCCTTTGCGGCGGTACAGCGTACTTTTGACGTGAACCAGGGTCTGGACGCCCGGCTCGATGACAAAAGCATAAGCGCCACAGAGACTGGGACTGTCCAGCATGGCGTAAATGTTGATTTTACGGTCATCCGGTCCGGGTTTGACGATCCAGAATTCTTTGAACACCGGAAACTCCTCACCCTTCTGTTCGGCCACATCCAACGCCAGTCCCCGCGCGGATAGACCGTAGCGCTGATCTTTGGCCACCGCCCGGAAATAACTGGCCCCCATAAAGGCGATCACCTCATCATAATAGTCGTCCGTATTGATTGGATGATGGACGCGAAATCCGGCAAAACCCAAGTCGTCGGGCACTTTTTCCGGAAAGGTGTTCATCCCGAAATTGAACAGGCCCGGCGAGTAGGCCAGCGGGCGGGCCCCATGCTGGTCCACCACATTGATTTTTACGGGCGATAGATACAAGAACCCGGGATGGAAAAACTGAACCTCAAAAAACACATTTTCACCCCGCCACAGGGATCTTTCGGTCTTGAACCGTATGTCACGCCATTTGTCATAGTTCATGTGGCGCATGAATTCAGGTATCTTGGGCGGTTCGGCATAGGCTTGTTCAGCCAGGCGCGCCGCCATTTGCTCTACCTGTTCAAAACCGAAAGCGTTGTTTTTCTGATCATTGGCCGCGTTTGCCGAACCGACTGCCAAGCATAAGACAGCCCATAGCAAATAACCGCCTGCGGCCGTTTTGCTGGAAAACACCGATCGCGTCAAATCAACTCTCCTTTGAAGATGTTTTTCGAGAATTGCCCATAGCGGGAGCGCAGTGCCGGCACATGACGCCGCATGGGGGTTTGATCGCTACGCCGCCATGCGTGCTTTCACACCAGATCCTGAATATGGGCGACAGCGCTCCTTTGCGCTATACGGTTTGTACCTGATTCCTGAAATGATTGGACCGTATCCGATTCGTCCGCGGGCAGTTCGTCAATCATGCGGCCAGGTCCGTACGCACCCACCGGCCGTAGGGTCCTGCCGGTGGCGGAATGCGGTGTGGACCGCATTTTGGAGGCGCATGCAAGTGTTTATAGTAATTCATAATACTACTATAGAGAGGATCCATCCATGAAAGTCCTGCGCCTAATATGTTTGTGTTTGTTGATCGTCGGGTTTGCTTCGCAGGTTGTAGCCGCCGAAAACGAGCTGGATGTGGCTGAGCAGGTCACAGGCGTGACTCTGGCCGAAAAACGCGATCTGAAAGAAACGGATGAAATCAAAAAGAGCAACGGCTCTCAAAACGTGTTTCTGGCTGCCGCTAAAAAACACCAGCTGGAATTTGCGGAACTGCTGGGTTTGGCGCAGGCCATCAAAGAACAGTTGTCGAACACTGACTCCTACGAGGCGGACAAGCAAGCGGTCGATGATCTTTTGCGCAAGAATGCGGCCTTACAGATTCAGGCCCTGCGATATGTACAAGCGCTGGAGATGTCCCGTGGTTTTATCCAATCGGGGTTCCGTCCCGCATCCAAATCCCCGCAAGACTGGGACGGCAGTATGTGCAATATCAACAATGAGTGCGTAAAGCTGGACCCCATTACGGCGTTGTTTACCATTGCCACGGCTCAAGAGTAACCAAAGCAGGTATCCTCCCGCTGCGATGTGACGACTTGCGATATCAAGAAGCGCGCGCCACGCGTCGCGCCTCGTCTCGGTAGTTTTGCGGGCAACCCAAGGACAGCATCTTTTTTTTGATGGGACCGAGAAGCCATACGAGACCCCTGTTGCCGTCCTATGGCCTTTCTGCGGCTGTTACGCAAACCCCCGTTGCCGTCCTATCGCAGGGGGTGCCACCTGTAGGGGCGACCGGCGGTCGCCCGGCGGGTGCAAAGCCACCTCCCCAGACAAACAGATCAAGGCCGCGCCAGTTTGGGCGATGACCCCAAACTCAGTGGGTCGCGTGGGCGAC
>LADR01000017.1 GCA_000961655.1 Desulfatitalea sp. BRH_c12 | reverse complement strand
AAAAATCAAGAGGCGCGTACCTTTCTGCGGCCTTACGCAAACCCTCGTGGTACGCGTCATCGCAGGGGATGCCACCTGTAGGGGCGACCGGCGGTCGCCCGGTGCGGGTGCAAAGCCACCATTTTCGGCAGTCATGGGTGCGGGTAAATAAAGCCTCGCCATTTTGGGCGATGACCCAAATACCGGGTTCGCGCGGGCGACTGCCGGTCGCCCCTACAGCGCGCATCGTGGTCATCAAGGTGGCCATTGTAGTCCCAGGGATCAATAGACATTTACACACCGGCGACCACAAGGTTCGTCCCTCAAATAAACGATGCCCTGTGCCAAAAATCAAGAGGCGCGTACCTTTCTGCGGCCTTACGCAAACCCTCGTGGTACGCGTCATCGCAGGGGATGCCACCTGTAGGGGCGACCGGCGGTCGCCCGGTGCGGGTGCAAAGCCACCATTTTCGGCAGTCATGGGTGCGGGTAAATAAAGCCTCGCCATTTTGGGCGATGACCCAAATACCGAGGTTCGCGCGGGCGACTGCCGGTCGCCCCTACAGCGCGCATCGTGGTCATCAAGGTACGCCGCTACAGGTAAGACGGAAATCGTTATGCGCTATAGTACATGCCTGCCCCACAGAGCGGGCAAACCGGCCAACCTGGCAAATCCATCAATATTTCATGCGCGCAAAAAGGCTTTTTTGGGAGGCAAGTCGCGCTTCTTTCAATGTGCGGATACCCTGGGCATTGAGCAGCGGTATTAGTTTGAGAAAAATTTCACCAGTGGCGGTGGCATCGCCTAACGCGGTGTGACGCCCGATAATACGGACGCCCAAGCGATCGGCAACCTCTTTGAGGCCATGCTTTTCGAGGGCGGGATGAACGATATCGGACAGGAGCATGGTGTCAAGCAGAGGATTTCGAAAACGTATCCCAGTTTTCTCTTCTTTCATCTGCAGCATGCGCATGTCAAACGCGACATTGTGTCCGATCAGCACGGTATCCTGAACGAATTGATAAAAACGGGGCAAGACCTCTTCGATGCACGGTTGATCGATAAGCATTTCCGGTCGAATACCGTGGAATTTAATAGAAGCCCAAGGAAGGGTGCGTTGCGGATTAATGAGTTGATCAAAATGTTCGTTGCGCAGCATCCGGCCATTGATGATCCGAAGCGCCGCAATAGAAACAATTTCATCGCCGCCGTGCGGATCGAGCCCCGTGGTTTCGGTATCAAAAACGGTGTAAACGAGATCCCTCAAAGGCCGGTTGTCCATTTCAGAGCTTTGGAAGGCACTTTGAAAAAGATCAAAATCATAGAATTCAGGCCGCGAATCCGGAAGGACCGCGGGCAGACGGCCACCTGATATTCTCCGGTCATCTTCAAGGATCGGAATCAGTATACGCAACCCGGCATGCCCAGATGGGAGTTCGCTGCGCATATTCCACAGCCTGGCGCCGTGTGCCTGTAATATGTCGTTGAGAGATAGCGTTAATTCAGTGCCCTCGATGCTCGGTACGGAATGCTTCCACTGAACGATGGTCGCATTGTCGACAATGGCGCCTTTCCATGTCAAATCGAGATACACCCAACTGTCTTTTGCAAAAAGCCGTCCATGGATGACATCGATCTGGCCAGAATCCTTGATTTTTTCGAAAATATACAGCAAGGCGCAGGTCAAATGGTGTATATCGACGCTGATTTGAACGGGCATCATGTTAGAGGTCAATGCGATTTTTATCTGGATTGCATCGGAAGCGCGGTAGGACAAAAAATGCACCCACTCGGTAGCATCCATCGGTGTCAGCGGCCAAGGTTGGCGCGAAGACCATTTTGCGGTGATATCGCTGCGTGTCAACAATCCGGCCGCCAGATCGGCCTCTTTGGCTAGAAGGCGGACCAAATGATCCCTTTCCGGGGAAGCCTTTACGGATTCATCCACCAAAATTTCAGCAGTGGACTTAATGACCGAAATGTATTGGGTCAGTTGATGCTGCCAGGCTTGAATCCGGGTCGACATCTCTTTTTCTTTTTGAATATGAGCAGCGTGATCTTCAATGTAGAGTATAAAACCGGAGATATGTTGCTGGCTGGATAGTACCGGCACGATCTCAGCGGCTATGATTTCCTTAGCGTGCGTTTCGATCAGGAAACGTTCGTTGGCGCTGGTTTGTCCGAGAGCGAGTTTCTGGCCGAGCCGGTCGAGAGCGCGGGTAATCAGCTGTGTATCGATAAAAGCAAATATGGTACGTCCCAAACCAATGAGGTTGCGCCCGTCTATCTGATAATGGGTCAGCAGATTCATGGCTTTGCGATTATAGAAGACGATTCTCCCGTCGACTGCACAAACCAAAATTCCTTGCGGTAAATTTTCCAGCAATGCCGCCAGCACATTTCTTTCCGACTGGATTTGAGCTTTGGCGGAATGCAGTTCTTTTTCGACGGTTTGACGATTCCCCCGCTGACGATCGGAATAGTCATTGAGGGTGTCAACGAGGGCGACCACATCACGACATCCGTCGACGTGGATGCGCAGATCCGGATTGACGGAATAGAGAAGTCTCAACTGTTCATTGATCTGATTGACGGGGATCATGTAAAAACGAAAAAACCAGTCCAGCATGAAACCGATTGCCACGAAAAAGACAAGCCATATCAATAGAAAAAAAAGAAAATATTTATTGAAAATGGCGCCAAGAACCACCTGTTGCGCCGCTGTCAACTGTTGCCATAAGAGGATGAGGCCGACACTCACCACCACGAAGGCCACAGCGGTCGCCACGAGGACAAAACGCCAGAATTTTTTCTGGGTATTCAAAAGTATGTCCCATTTACCGTTTCAAAATGCATGTGGAATCTTCTATTATACTTTCGATATAGAGGTTCAAAGCTGTGTTTATTCAAAAGGCTTGCCAAAAGTCCGCCCTGCCGATATGAATAATAAGCAACAATTTAAAAGCACGCATCCGCAATCGATACTCTGGGAGGAAGACTATGCAGTCAAGCCATTTTTTTTCATCCGCTTTCCCCCCCACTGTTCGCAAAGCACTGGGGCTTCTGGCGGTTGGCTGGATTTCCCTTTTGGCTTTCATCTACCATATCCATGTGACGTTTCCAGGGACAATCAACAGCAACAATGCCATTCGTGTAACCCTTGTGGGTCTCGGCATCTGCTATTTCGTTTACAAGATCAAACCTTGGGCGCGTAGCCTGTGCATTTTTTTCAACCTCGGCATCATCGTCATCAATGGACTTTTTCTATTCATAAGGATTTCATCTCTCGGGCTTTCCTCTTTTGCGCTCAGCTTTCATGCACTTATGAACTGCCTGTTCTTTGCATTGTGCACTTACTACTTACTGGCGAAACCCACCGCGGCCTTCTACAAGGAACATGCTGCGACATCCCGGAAGGATCACGCCACTGAAGATCAGTAAAAAAACTGAAAAAGGAGGACGACGCGTGAACACCCCCCTGCCCCCCAAAGAAGTAACCTGCCGGTGCGGCAACAGCTTTACCAGTCAACAACACTCGAACTGGTGCAACAAGTGCGGCAAGCAGGTTTTCTATGACCCCAAGGACCAGCGTAAGGGTGATATCAGCAAACTTTATTTAACTGTCTTGATGGTGCTGGTCATTGGTTTTTTGACCTACTTTTTTATTGAAATGATCCTTACGCCCGTATTGTCCAATTTGCAGTAAAGGAGCGAGCATCCTGGGCGTCGCACCATTTTACGCCTGATAACCAACCTCAAAAGCGGCCATCTATCAGCAACTGCGGCAGGTGGTATTCGCACCACCTGCCGCAGTTTTTCTTCATTAGTGCGTTAGCCCCACAAGCCGATACTAAAACTTGCAATAAACAGGAGTGTGAAGGCAAGCACACCGATTAACCATTTATCTTCTAATTTCATGGTGAACTCCTTTCGGTTCCTGGTTCACATTGTTATTCCTTGACGACCAGCATACTTTCTTTTTCCGCTCGGGCTATTTGCGCATCGTTGGTGGTGGACAGCTCCGCCTTGAAGCACAGAGCCCACATCAAAACGATGCCGAGCACCCACCAGGCGATCTGCCAGGACCACAGGGGCGAAAAACCTGCGAAAGAAAATGCGTTGTTGCCGAGAATACACGCCGGGCCGATGGCAAAAAAGTACCATAAGGGCACGGCCACCTTCATCACTCCGCGCCATTTGCGCCCAGTCTCCGTGGGCGCATCCACGCTGTCAAGCCATGTGCGGATTTCGGCCTGTCGTTCGATCGTTTCAGGTTTATCCTTCATACCGAGCATCTTGCAGATATAGGCCACGGCCAGGCCGCTGAACACACCCCAGAATGCGCTGTGCATCGAGAGCGGGTTGGGCCAGACGCGGTAAGCGAGGTAGACGCCGAGCATGCCTGCGGCAGTGCCCAGCACGGCCCCCATCGAAGGAAAGCGAAAACCCCATATGACGCCCAGCAACAGGACATACATCACGAAGCCGAAAGCGGTGGCCAAGGCGCCCAAAATGACCAATGCCGCCTGCGAGGTCAAGCCCACATACAACGCCGCGATCGTCAGCCCGGTGGTCAAAAGACGGTTAACCCAGATCTGTTCGGATTGTCCGGCATTCTGCTTGCGGATAAAGCGCCAATAGATGTCCCGCAGCAGAATCGAACCACCGGTATTGATATAGGGCGCGGCTGTCGAATGGATCGCTCCGATCGCGCCCATGAATACCAGTCCGACCATGAAGGGCGGCAGAAAGTTGTGCATCAAAGTGGGCACGACAGTACGATCGGTCAATCCTTGGAAAGCAGCCACCCCAGCCACTTCGAGCACCTTGGTGCCCATGCCCTGGAAAGCGCTGAAAAAGAAAAGCGCGAAGCCGACCACGAAGGTGGACATGAAGGTCTGCTGCCAGGCCAGGGGCTTGGGCGATTTAATGCCGAAAAAAGTCATGGTGAACGCCGGCGAAGATTGAATGCCCATCAGAGCGAACATGTAGGTCAGAATCATCACCGCTGTCCAGGAGGCCGCCCCAGGCTTGCCCAACCCCCACGTGATCACCTCGGGAACGGTCTGAAATTTTGGATCGAGCGTCTTCAAGGAGGCCGTAAAGCCGGTCCAGCCGCCAAATTGATCCGCCCCGATGACGTAGGCCCCCAAGATACAGATACCGCCCACCAATAGCAAGAATTGCGTCACGCCCACCCAGGCGCCGGCTTTCATGCCACCGGTGACGACGTAGAACCACACGATGAATGCCAGGAAAAGAGCGCCAAACGTGAAATCGACGCCGGTGATGACATTGAAGAGCGCACCGGCCGCCATCAACTGCACCGCCGAGTAAAAAATCGAATAGAGCACAGCGGTGAGGACCACGAGCCAGCGCAACGCCTGGCTGTTAAAATAGTAGGCATACATGTCACCGGGCGTGATGAACCCGTAACGCTTGCCCAGCAGCCAGGTGCGTTTGGCGAAAAACGCACCCGTAATCGGGATGGTCAGCACGTAGAATGACGCAAAGGCATAGGCCAGACCGTCGCGCCATATCAGACCGGGATGGCCGATGAAGGTCCAACCGCTGAATGAGGCCGCCGTGGCCGCCATCAGGAAGGCAATAAAAGGTACGGATCGCCCTCCGAGGGCATAGCCTAATGCGGTCTTTTCCCTAAAGTAACCTCTCATACCTTCATAAAACGCGTAGATAATGTAAAGGCCCAGCAAAATGTAAACCCACGTCGCGGCACTCATAAAGATCCTCCTTTACCCTGTCGGGTATTCCGCCGTATAGGTGTGCCGGCGGTAGCTGAGATGGATGATCCGGACTTGATGACGACCTCCTTTTAATTTTGAACCATTTTGCGAATCTCTTCCACGATATCCGGGTTGGCCAGTGTTGTTACGTCGCCGACGTCCTTGGTGTTGGAAATAGAGGCCAGAACACGGCGCATGATCTTTCCGGAACGTGTCTTGGGCATGTCTTTGACGATCCAAACCTTACGAGGTTTGGCAATTTTGCCGATTTCGTTGCAAATGGTATCCGATATCTTCTTGGCCAATGCTTCGGATGCCTCGAAGCCAGGCTTCAGAGCGACGTACAAATCCGGTTCGCGGCCTTTGATCTCATGGGCGACCGGCACCACTGCGGCTTCGGCCACCTCTTCGGCAGCCAGAGCGGCCGATTCGATCTCCTTGGTGCCCAGGCGATGTCCGGAAACATTGATGACATCATCGATACGCCCCAAAATGCGGTAATACCCGTCTTGGGATTCGACGGCTGCATCGCCGGTCAGGTAGGGCCAATCGCGCCAATCCTTGCTTTGGGGATTTTTACAATAGCGCGCATAATAATTGGTGACAAAGCGGTCGCGATCGCCCCAGATGGTCTGAAAAGCGCCCGGCCAGGGATTCTGAATGCAGATGTTGCCGGCCTTGCCCGAACCGGTCGGAACGACATTGCCCTCCTCATCGTATATGATCGGGTGAATGCCCGGCATCCCAGGACCGGCGCTGCCCGGTTTCATAGGGGTAATGGCCGGCAGAGTGCTGCACAAAAACCCTCCGGTCTCGGTTTGCCACCAGGTATCCACAATGATGGCTTCGCCTTTGCCGACCTCTTTGTGATACCATTTCCAGACCTGCGGTTCGATGGGCTCTCCCACTGTGGTCATGTGTTTGAAGTGGTAAGTGTACTTGGCAGGTTCATCGGGGCCGATTTTGCGCAAGGCGCGAATGGCCGTGGGGGCGGTGTGGAAAATGTTCACATCCAGGTCCTGCGCGATCCGCCACGGACGGCCGGCATCCGGAAAAGTTGGAACGCCCTCGTAGATAACGGTGGAAGCACCCAGTGCCAGGGGGCCGTAAACGATATACGAGTGCCCGGTAATCCAACCGATGTCCGCCATGCACCAATACACATCCTCCGGATGAATATCTTGAACATACTTGGATGTGCCGGTGACGTAGGCCAGGTACCCGCCGGTGCTGTGCTGGCACCCTTTGGGTTTTCCGGTGGTGCCGCTGGTATACATCAGGAACAGAGGTGCTTCAGCCGGCATCGGGACCGGTTCAACACGGGCCCCATAATACTCTTTCAATACGTCATTGACAAAAAAGTCACGCCCCTCAACCATGGGGGTGCTGGCCGAGTATTTCCCCGAGTAGCGTTGCCACACCAAGACCTTATCAACTTTAGCGTCTTGTTTGGACGCGTGCTCGACAGCGACATCCGCGTTTTGTTTGTGATTGATCAACGAGCCACTGCGATAGTAGGCATCCATAGTGATCAAGATCCGGCTGCCGGAATCCACGATCCTGTCGGCACAAGCCGCGCCGCTGAAGCCTCCGAATACCTGTGAATGAATCACACCCAGGCGGGCACACGCCAGCATCGTAATGGCCAGTTCAGGCACCATAGGCATATGCAGGGTAACACGGTCGCCGGCTTTTAAACCGCAGAAATCTCTCAACAAGGCTGCAAACTCGTTTACGCGGACATACAGTTCCTGATAAGTGATGTGGACATACCCTTCTCCGATCGGTTCCGGAACAAAGTGGATGGCGGTTTTGTTTTTGTTCTTGGCAAGATGCCGATCGACACAGTTGTAGCTGGCGTTGATTTTGCCGCCCACAAACCATTTCCAGCAGGGCGCATCGCTGGTATCGAGCATGGTATGCCAATACTCGTACCAATCGAGCATATCCGCGTATTCTTTGAAGCAATTGGGGAAATTGTCCAGGCTGAATCGGTTATAGATCGATGGATCCGTCATGTTGGCCTGGGCAATGAATTGGGTTGAAGGATAATAATACCCCTCCTCCTGCCAGTGTACGGCAATTTCGGCCTCCGAAGTTTCGACGATATCCTTATCTGACATAGCGCTCACCCCTTAATGGTTAAAATGTCCATTCTACGAATCAGCCTGACCCACATTCCGGTCGTAGAGTACTACGGGGCCTGGCCGGCATCCCGCCCGAATAAGCATTAAAATCCGGCATCCCTCCTTTCTTTATGATCGGAAACAGTACGACATCGGTTGGTTTATCGTATGCCCACCGATTCAATGAAAAAGTACTGCAACAGTTTTGAAATAGAGGAAGCTTGCTTGGAAAATGAAGGAGAGCCGTGGATCGGATGCCATTGTGCAACAGCGAACGTGAACAGGTCAATCTATATCAAGCCCCAGCAGAGGCTTTCCTCTTCACACATAAACCCCGCGCTCGAAAATTTCGAAAGCTCTGCTTACGATTTTTTCAAGACGCTCATTCTCATCTTTTTGATCCGGCGCGTTGGTATCTTTTCCCCATAAAACGAGTCCGTAAAACATCGCCCAAAGAATTTCGGTGATTTCGCGAGGATGGCGGCAGACGCCGGTTTCTTTGCGGGTGCCGGTTTCAAAAAAGGAGGTCATTTTGTCCATTGCGGTGCAGGCCAGTGCATTGATTTCATCCAAAAGTTCAGGACTCAATTGTTGGACGGCTTCACTGGATTTCAAATAAAATAGATTTCTGAAGATCAGCGGATCGAATTCATAGACATCCAACAAAGCTTTCTTGAGCTGGAATATTTTTTGTTTGGTGTCCAACATCTTTTCGCCGTTGAGATGTTCCATGCGGATAATCAGATATTCAAGGATCCGAACCGACAAAGAAGCGCAAAGTTCGTCTTTGCTTTTGAAATAAAGATACAATGTCCCCGGGCTCAATTCGGCCTCGTTGGCAATGTCCTCCATGGTGGCCTTGCCAAAACCTTTATTGACGAATACACGTTTGGCCGCCACCAGAATCTGTTGCCGACGTCGCTCTTTTTCACGTTCTTTGCGTTCTTTTATGCCCATGTTATTCACACTGTCGCTTACTGGGCTATTTTATGAATAGAATTTATTTCCTGTACCACTGTTATTTAATTGTTTCATACGTGTCAAGTTATATTTATTCACATTTTAAATTATTTTTTTCTAGTTTTCCACTTCGGTCAAGTGATATACGGCATGGGGTAGCGTAGAAAAATTCCGGTGAACCGGGTGGAAGTTCCCGCGTCACCATTCGTCGATTAGTGAGGCAACAAGATGCGCTCCGGATGGGCGGAGCGAACTGGATAACGAAGTCTTTGAACTTGGGCGAGCGCATTTGGCGGTGGGGAAACTGCACAATGCAGGAGATGAATCGACCCTCACGCGAAAATGGTAATCATCCGCATGCGTTTGATGGCTGCTCGAGACGATAGTCGCTCGAACACATGCTCATGGCACACGGAAGCACCTTGTGGGAAATTTCGCGAACCAGATCATAAATCCAGAAGGGTCAGCAAGGCCGGGGAATTGGCTATTCTCTGTGTTTCACCGCAGAGTGCCCGCAGTTCGTGTGGCGTTTTGAAATCCAGGCGCAAGGCGTATGTTCTGCCCTCGAAGTGAACCGGCGGGATAAGCTGGAGGCCCTCACCCGGCTTCAAATCCTTCACACAGCGGGCGTATCGTTGCTCATGGGCCGTAATTTCCGGGTAACGCCGGGTTTTGAGATAGCGTCGAATCAATTGGGTTTTAAGGTTGCGATCCAATTCAGGGTCATCGCGCCATTGCGGCAGTGGTCCTTCTTCCAGAATTTGCGGGATGGGAATATTTTCCCGATGCGAAATCCCCTCAACCCACTCCAGCAGCTCCCGTTGACGGTTAAGACTCAAACCGAGCTCCAGAAAAAGCACGCTCAGTTTTATTTCCGCATCCTCAATCAATGCATGAAGCTTTAAGGCGATCGGCAGTGCGATGGCGCCATCGGCCAAGCCTTGCCTGAGCGGAGCGGCCATCTCGGGGATTTGCTTCAGTTTTGCCAGCAAATCCGTGTTCAAAGCCAACCCCAGAGATTGCAGCAACTGAATCTGCTGGCATTCCGCGATGCCCGCTTGAACAAGCAAGGCGGCGGCACGCGCCATTTCAACCATGTTGAAGGTTCTTTGCCCGGCATTGTCCGCAATCGCGAACAATGCACAACGCAAGGCGGGGGTATCCGCAGGCAAACAACGCGCATCCAACACCGTCCAGCCAAGCGCACGACATGCGGCGATTCGCCGGAATCCACACACGATGACAAAACGGTTTTGGCGGATTAACAAAACCGGCGCATTGATGAGCCCGACCGTTTGAATAGACCCCTTGATCTTGTCGGTGGCAGGGCCGTAATCGATACGATAGGTATCGTCATCGGTATCGATTTGGTCCAACCGTACGGATCGATAGTCAGATGTCATTATCGCTGCCGGTAATTGCACGCAGTGCCTCAAGATATTTGGATCGTGTGTGCGCGATCACATTTTCGGGCAGATGCGGCGCCGGCGGGGTTTTATCCCATTCGATGGAATCCAGGTAATCCCGCAGGTACTGCTTGTCGAAACTGGGTTGCGGTCCACCGGGACGATAGGCGCTTTGTGGCCAGAAACGGCTCGAATCGGGCGTAAGCACTTCATCGATCAAAATAAGATCCTCGCCCATAAGGCCGAACTCGAATTTTGTATCGGCGATGATAATTCCCTTTTGCAGCGCCAATTCAGCACCTTGACGATAGATCGCCAAGGATAGATCCCGCACCCGTTCAGCCAATGGCCGGCCGATGCGCCGAGCGGCTTCGTCGAAATCGATATTGATATCGTGTACGCCGACCTCCTCTTTGGTCGAGGGGGTAAATATCGGTTCGGGCAGTTGATCGGACTCCTTCAATCCACTGGGCAGCTGAATGCCGCATATGCTTTGCGATTGCCGATAGGATTTCCAACCAGACCCGGAAATATATCCGCGAACGACACATTCTATGGGCAAAGGTTGCGTTTTCTTGACCAGCATGCTGCGACCAGCCAATTGGTCGGCATAGGGTTGGCAAGCGGCGGGGAAAGATGTCACATCACCCGAAATGACATGATTGGCGACAATGGGCTCCATGATCTTGAACCAGTAAAGTGAGATCTGGTTCAGAATCTTGCCTTTATCGGGTATGAGTTCAGGCATTACCACGTCGAAGGCGGAAATACGGTCCGAGGCCACCATCAATAAAGCATCGCCCAGATCGTAGATATCGCGCACCTTTCCGCGTTTTACAAAATTCAGGGTATCAAACAGGGTTTCTTTTAAAGAGGCATCCATGATTATCTCTTTCACAGGATCGATTTATGCAGACTTTTGTTCTGTAAACGCTTTTATATAATGCCGCAAAATCGTCCGGGCGCAATCATCCATCTCAAAAAAAGCGATGCCCGCTTCATACAGACCTTCGGCATTTTCCTTCATATAGATCACCTTTCCCTTTAAATCCACCACATCCTCTTTAAACCCAATGGTTAAGGATACAGTGTGGGAGGTGTCAATGGGTTGGTGCGTTTCTAACAGAATACCGGCCTCGGAAACGTTCAAAGTCCTTCCCATCCCCTGGTCCGCTTCCTCATCATTCTCGTCGAAATGGATAAAGTTGAGCAGATTTATTGAATCAATGCGCGAGTGCTTGCGTTTTTCGTCTTGTTTCATGGCAGGCCACCTGTTGGTTGCTCAAGTCTATTTTCCAAGACCGAATTTTTTATAATAATTGCACACCACCTTTGTGGAGACCGTTACACAGGTGGATACATTGTCGATAAAGTTCTTGAAAGTGGTCGAAAGCTGGTTGTACTCTTTCTGAAATTGGGGCAGATCGATTTTGCGGACTTTGAGATCTCTTGAGGCCATCACCGATGCGAATTCCGGCTCGTGGCCCATGTCCAAGAAAGGTGTGTGACCAAAATAATCCCCCTTGCACAGCTGGGCCAGCGGGATGCGCCCATAATCGTCCTGGCGGACAACGGATGCTGTTCCCTCGCGAATGATATACAGATCTTCTTCGGACGTTCCCTGTTTGATGACCGGCTTCTTGTCATCTGAGAATTCAGTGGGTTTCAACTGTTTGCGGCGCAACTCCATAGCGCGCTCATTGAGCTGTTTGAGCCGGTTATCAAGGCTGACCAGAAATCCTCTGAATTCCGGCGACAGTGTGGCGAATTCCTGTGCCAGCCGTTGGGAATCCAGTACTCCTAGCTGAACATTTCCGACGGCGATCGCCGATGCCGTGCGAATGTGGCCTTGAATCAGAAAAGAAGACAGGCTGCCGATAAAAGATCCGTCTCCCAATCGCACGATCGGCAAAGGGCCATCCGAAGTTTCCCGAACAATTTCCACAACCCCTTCCAGAATAACCCAAATCCAACTGCCGTGTTTGCCTTCTTCGACGACATACTCTCCGTCGAAGAAATCCTCCTCGTCGGCGACGTACATGTAATCGACCAGCGGCCCTTTTACGATGGGCACCGCGTCCATATCCACCGCCACCCCCTTTTTTCGACTGGCTACACCGGGGCCGACTCTTTTAATCTGACCGTCGTCAACCATTTTTAGACCCTCTAAAATAATCCCCATGCGACTTTTGGTGATCACCCGCTGACTGAAAATATTTTCATGGGTGAATTCGAATTCCCCCTCGGCCCATCCAAAAAGAGAGAAAACGGCTTCCAGACCGATGGTTGAACCGCATGAAGCGTTTACCGGGTTGCCGTTTTCAAAGTAGATGAACCCCGGCTCGGGGGCATACCGACTGATGAGCCGCAGTACGCCCGTGCTGGCGTTTGCGCCCAACAGCTGCATAATATCGCCCAAAGCTAAGAACTTAAGGCTACCGGCCAGTACGACATTGTCCCGCATGGCTTAATCTATTGTGCCCATTTGAATTCTCTTTGAAGCGACTGAAGGGTCAATTTGAGGCACTCTTTCAGAGTGACCCCCACACCATCCCCTTTGACCGCGCTGCCTTCAAATGCGGGAACCTTCAACTGTCGGTTCAGATCCTTCTGCATCTGTTCAACCGACATGAGGGGGATGCCCTGCTCCGCCAAGTCACGTTTATTGAACTGCATCACCAGAGGCATTCTGAAGATACTTTTGCCATATTCTTTTAGATTGGCCTGCAAATCTTTCAGCGACAACATATTTTTTTCGCGACGGACCTCAAGAGAATCGGCGACAAAAACCATGCCATCCACCCCGCGCAATACGAGTTTGCGCGTGGAGCTGTACTTGACCTGACCCGGAACCGTGTAAAGTTGCACACGGACGTTACATCCGCGTATCTGCCCGAGCCCGATCGGTAGAAAATCAAAAAAAAGCGTTCGGTCGCCCTCGGTGTTGATGGAGACCATTTCGCCCTTGACCTGTTTCTTGTAGGCTCCGAAAATATACTCCAGATTGGTCGTTTTACCACAGCGTCCCGGTCCGTAATAAACCACTTTGCATTCGATCTCGCGCTTCTTCAAATTGAAAATCGCCATAAGATGAGGCTCCTGCAAAAAAAAGGCTCTGATGCTTTATGAACTGACGATCCGGATATCCAAACAAAAGTCACCCTGTTTGGGACCGGTTTTGATTTGCGTTTTAGACGCAACCATGCCGCTTCCGTTAAAAATGGCAATGGGTGAAAAAAACTGGATTTCTTTTATTTTCAAACCTTCTTTGAGCCCTTCGATGATTACCTGATCTTTTTTGGAAATGATCAGGCTGAGCATATTGCCGGATTGGAAATTAACATCGAATTCGACCATTTTACCCTTGCGCGGTCCGCTGTCGAAGGTGATTCCGATGGAGGTGATGTCCAAAAACTCCTCTTCGGGCTCTGGTTGCGCTTCCACTTCAAGCGTCACTTCGGCATCCGGCGAAGAGGCAACATCCACCGGCAATGGCAGTGATACCTGAAGTCCCTTCTTGGTTAAAATATCCTCCAGATAACCACGCACCGCCTCAAGTTGATTGCTCTGAAAGAGATCGCCTGAATACCACTGATGGTATTGATTGATCGCTTCTTCAGCCGATGAGGATGCCAAATGGCATCGCAAGATGTTCTTGGCCGCATCCACACGCGTACTCTCTTTTTCCAGAAGTTCGTTCAGTTCTACCAGGGCGCGATCGAACTGGCCGAACTTGGCTAAAGCGACGGCACCTTCAAGAGCGGCAGCCGCTTCATCCTTATTCTCGGAAAAAGTGAACAGATTCTTTATTAAATCTTGCGCTTTTTTTGATAATTCCGGTGTTGCCGGTCCTTTTTCGACCTTTTTCCGGGTTGAATCCAAGGCCTGGATCTTATCGGATACCGCTTTTAACAGGTTTTCCTTGTTTTTAAGCTTTTCAATCGAATGAATGAGACTCGCGGCGTTTTCGTATTTGGCATGCGCTTCGCCGATCAACCCTTGGGAACGATAAATTTCAGCTTCTTGAAGCACGGTTTTAATGCGCTGTTTTATATCCATTAAAGCTCCCGCCACGGTTTATCTGTATTACGCAAAGCCTTCAGTTGTTGGGCGACAAGTTTATCGACCATCGCTGTTTCCACGAAGGTTGCACCCGGCCGAGAAACAGCGCAGGGGTGTAAGGTGCAATATAAAAAAATATACTTTTAGCGCGAATGACGGCATGAAGTCAATATTTAATAGTAAATTAAATAAGCTATAAGCAAGGGCCTTCAAACCCCGTCGGATACGACGCGTTGAAAAACGCCAAGCGAGAAAGGATAGATGACAAGGCGCAGTTTTGAATCCTTGGCGCCCTCAGAATGCCCAAGGATGCGGCAGAGGCACGCGGCCCCTGCCGGCATCCCTTCCACGATTGCAAATTAAATCAAACTGGCTACCGCTGACTTTTCGTCCAGCAACTCTTTTTCGGTGACCTTCATCCGTTCGCGGCTGAAGTCGCTGATCGTCAACCCGCCGATCTCGCGCCAGGCGCCCTTTTCACAAACAATCGGAAGCGCATAAATGATATCCTGATCGATACCATAGGAATTGCCGGCGCTGTAAACCCCCATGCTGACCCATTTGCCGTCGCTGCCCAAAGCCCAGTCACGCATGTGGTCAATGGCTGCCGAAGCTGCCGAGGCGGCACTTGAAGCACCGCGCGCCTTGATAATCGCCGCCCCGCGTTGCTGCACGGTGGGTATAAATTCTTTTACGTACCAGGCATCATCCACTTTGCCTTTAACCGGTTGCCCTTCGATCGTGGCAAAACTGATATCAGGATATTGGGTAGCCGAATGGTTGCCCCAGACGACCATTTTTTCGATTTGGGTGGTATGCGTTCCGGTTTTTTGCGCCAATTGCGACAAAGACCGGTTATGATCCAACCGCATCATGGCGGTGAAGTTGCGCGGGTTCAGATTCGGCGCATTTTTCAATGCAATCATTGCATTGGTGTTGGCAGGGTTTCCAACGACCAATACCTTGACATCGCGGCTGGCATGCTGATCGAGCGCCTTGCCCTGAACGGAAAAGATTTGGGCATTGGCCATGAGAAGGTCGGATCTTTCCATTCCGGGTCCACGCGGTCTTGCACCCACCAACAAGGCATAATCGGTATCCTTGAAGGCAACATTCGGATCATCGGTCGCAATCACACCGGCCACCAGGGGGAATGCGCAATCTTGCAACTCCATCAAAACGCCCTGAAGCGCATTCATGGCCGGCGGGATTTCAAGCAGCTGCAGAATCACAGGTTGGTCCTTACCCAGCATATCGCCACTGGCAATGCGGAAAATAAGGGAGTAGCTGATCTGACCGGCGGCGCCTGTAATCGTGACTCGAACTGGGTTCTTCATGAATAATTCTCCATTTCTTAAAGTAATGGTTTAAGTTACAACTCCCAACGGGATTTCGCCAATTTGATAGAGAAGAAGTTGCGAAACCATAAAACACTCTGGATGTCAACAAACGAGTTACGCTTTAGGTCTGACTGCCTTGATGTTTTTCAGCGCTTAGTGCTGCTTTGATTGTCTTGGCCAGTCGTTCGGAGATGCCGGGTTGCGATTGCAGTTCCGTCAGCGAGGCTGCCGCAATATTATCTAAGCTACCGAAGTAATTAAGTAATTGTGATTTGCGCGCGGGTCCGACACCATCGATTTCATCCAGAAGAGAGTGCAAGGTGTTGCCGTGACGGCGCTTGCGTTGAAAAGTGATCGCCCAGCGGTGGGCTTCATCGCGGATGCGCTGTAAAAAGAGCAAGAGATCCTGATCACGGCCGAATTGAACCGGGTTAGCGCGACCCATGAGGTAAACCTTGTCCTGGTGCTCACCCACAAAAGGATCTTTCTTGGCGATGCCGGCGACATCGAAGGCATCGATCAAATTCAGATCGAGCAAAATGGCGATGGCGACATTCAATTGTCCCTTGCCGCCGTCGACCAGCAGCAAATCAGGCAGGGGATTGTGATCATCCACCTTTGAGAATCGACGGCGCAACACCTCGGCCATATACGCGTAGTCATCCGATTTTTGTGAACTCAACAGTTTGTAGCGCCGGTATCCCGATGGTTGAGGCGCTCCGTGCGCGAATACCACCATGCCCGATACGGGCTCTGTGCCACCAAGACTGGAGTTGTCAAAACACTCGATACGTTGCGGCAGGCGTTTGAAATGCAACCGTTTTTGCAGGCGCTCCAGCAGATCCAACTGACTGTCTATCAGGCGACGCTTTTCTTTCAACGCCTGGTGGGAATTCTGGACGGCCATTTGAACCAGCTTCTCCTTATCACCGCGCTGCGGGGCCGTGATGGTCACTCTGGCGTTTTTTTGATCGGACAAAAGCTCCTCGACCAGATCTTTATCCACCGGTAGATGGCTGACCACCACTTCTTTGGGAACATGCGGCGCCGATTCGTAATATTGCCTCAAAAACGCATCGATCTGATCTTGCTCCGAGCCGACCGCGTTTTCGAAGCTGAAGTGGCGACTGCCCAGCAGATAGCCTCCACGGATACGCAACAAGGTGATCACCGACAGGTCGTCTTCGATAGTGATCCCGACGACATCGCGATCCTTGTGATCTGCTGTGACGGAAACCTGTTTTTCCAGGGTTTGCTCCAATGCGAACAGCTTATCTCGCAGCATGGCGGCCCGTTCGTAGGCTTGATTTTGCGCCGCGTCCAACATCTGTTTTTTGATTTTGCGGATCAGGGCGGGCGTGCGTCCGCGCAGAAAAGCCACTACTTCTTTGACCACTTCACGGTACAAACCGGGATCAATATCCATGAAGCAGGGGCCCATGCACAGTCCCATCTGAAAATTCAAACATGGCCGGGCTCTTTTTTTGAATGTCTCGCAGCGACACTTGCACAGCTTAAAGGTCTTGTTGATGAACTTAATGGTTTGACGTACGGCGCCGGAAGAGGCATAGGGGCCGAAATACAGGGCACCGTCGCTGCCGATTTTGCGCACGATGGTCAACGTGGGGTACGGATCGTTGATGTTGAGCTTCAGGGATGGATAACGCTTGTCATCTTTGAGATTGACATTGTAGCGCGGCCGGTGACGCTTGATCAGATTGGATTCCAGGATCAAGGCTTCTTTTTCGGTGTGGGTCGAAAGGGTCTCGAAAGAAGCCACCTTGGAGAGCATCAGGGAGGTTTTGGGATCATGCGGCCGATGGGCTTGAAAATAGGATTGCAGCCGCTTTTTGAGATTACGGGCCTTGCCCACATAAAGGATGCCCCCCTCCTTGTCGCGCATCAAGTAGACCCCTGGCAAGGATACCACATGGCGCACCTCTTCGGTAAAGGGAGCGGCCGCTGGATCGGAATGTTTTGGAGATGCCTGTGTTTCCATTACGCTTCGTACATCAGTTTGCGTTTGAGTTGTTTAATGCGGTCCCTGAGCTCGGCGGCCCGTTCAAAATCCAGATCGCGCGCGGCCCGCTGCATCTCTTTTTCCATTTTCACTATCGTTTGCTCGGCATTTTCCAGTGAGTGCCATTCCGCGGCAGGTTCGGCAATCTTGCCGGCAGAAGGCGCCTCGCTGGCATAGGCGTTGTCGAAGACGCCCGTGATCGTCTTTTTGATCGATTGCGGGACAATGCCATGATCCGCATTGAACTGGATCTGGATCGTACGCCTGCGATCGGTTTCATCGATCGCCTGCTGCATGGACGGGGTTGTCCGGTCCGCATACATAATTACGGTCCCGTTGACATTGCGTGCCGCCCGGCCTGAGGTCTGGATCAGCGAACGGGCCGAGCGAAGAAAGCCTTCCTTATCTGCATCCAGCACGGCCACCAGGCTGACTTCCGGAATATCGAGACCTTCACGCAGCAAGTTGATGCCTATCAGCACGTCGAATGTCCCCATGCGCAATTCGCGGATGATCTCCATGCGCTCCATGGTAACGATATCGGAGTGCAAGTATCGCACGGACAGTCCCAGATCAGTGTAGTACTCACTCAAATCTTCGGCCATGCGCTTGGTCAACGTGGTCACCAGGATACGTTCATTGCGCTGCTTGCGCAACACAATCTCCGCATACAGATCGTCCACCTGGTGCACGGCCGGTCGGATCTCCACCCGTGGATCGATCAGTCCCGTGGGGCGCACGATTTGTTCGACCACCGCACCTTGGGCATGCGCCAGTTCATAGTCGGCCGGCGTGGCCGAAACATAGATCACCTGCCCTACCCGCTGCTGCCATTCATCAAAACGCAGGGGCCGGTTGTCCAAAGCGGACGGAAGACGGAATCCAAAATTTACCAAGGTCTCCTTGCGGGATCGGTCGCCTTTGTACATGGCGCGCACCTGGGGCACGGCAATATGGCTCTCATCGATGAACATCAGGTAATCGGACGGAAAGTAGTCGATCAGCGTGGGCGGCGGATCGCCTGGATTTCTTCCGGTCAAATGGCGCGAGTAGTTTTCAATGCCGTTGCAATACCCCAGCTCCTGAATCATCTCCAGATCGAAGCGTGTGCGCTCTTCGACCCGTTGCGCTTCGATCAGCTTGTGCTCGTCCCGGAAGTGGTCGACGCGTATTTTGAGCTCCTCCAAAATGGATTGCATGGCTCTTTTAAGGGTCTGCTGTGTGGTCACATAGTGACTGGCCGGAAAAACGGTAGTGGCTTTCAATGCGCGCCGAACTACTCCCCGCAAGGGATCGATCTCTTGGATGGCATCGACGTTGTCACCGAAAAAATCGATGCGCAGGGCGTGGTCTTCCTCATAGGCCGGGAAAATTTCCACGCGGTCGCCCCGCACCCTGAACGTTCCGCGGTGAAAATCGACATCGTTGCGCTGGTAGTGCATGGCCACGAGGTCATAAAGCAGACGGTCGCGCGACAACGCCATGTCTTTTTCCACGTCGATGCGCATGGCCAGATAATCTTCCGGAGCGCCCAGGCCGAAAATGCAAGACACACTGGCAACCACCACCACGTCGCGCCGGGACAGCACAGAACGGGTTGCGGAATGACGCATTTTGTCGATCATGTCATTGATCGAAGAGTCTTTCTGAATATAGGTGTCCGTGGTCGGAATGTAGGCTTCAGGTTGATAGTAATCGTAGTAACTGACGAAATATTCGACGGCGTTTTCAGGAAAAAGCTGCTTGAATTCATGATAGAGCTGCGCGGCCAGCGTCTTGTTGGGGGCGATGACCAATGCCGGCCGATTCATGGCGGCAATGGTATGGCCCATGGTGAACGTTTTGCCTGAACCGGTAACGCCCAGCAGCACCTGTTCTTTGATTTCGCTGCGCAATCCTTCGCACAGACGCTCTATGGCCTGGGGTTGGTCCCCCTTGGGGGTATAATCGGAAACAAGGTTGAACTGCTGCATTATCAGAACCGCTTGAAAGCTATTGGATTATTCTACCACCTGGCTGAATCGGATGCCCATTCGGATCAGGGGTGTCCTTTTCAACGACAAGGGTAAGGCAGGCTGCGGGTATGTAAAGCGGGAAAGGCCCTTACGCTGTTTGGCACTGCATCAGCACGACACACATGGCCGCCATGCCCTCGCCGGCACCCACCTGGCCGAGGCCTTCGGTAGTGGTGGCCTTGATGTTGATCCGATCGACGGAAACCTGCATTGCCGCGGCGATGGCCTGGCGCATGGCGTCGCGATAAGGCGCTATCTTGGGGGCTTGCGCAAAAAGCGTGGCATCCATGTTGCACAATTCCAGGCCAGATTCCCGGACCCGTTGAATGCTGCGTTTCAGAAGCTCCATGCTGTAAATGTCTTTGTATTGAGGATCGGTATCGGGGAAATGCTGTCCGATATCGCCCATGCCGGCCGCACCCAACAGGGCATCGCAGGCCGAATGCACCAGCACATCCGCATCTGAATGGCCTAACAAGCCTTTGTCAAAAGGTACTGTTATGCCACCCAGAATCAGCGGCCTGCCGCTGACCAGACGGTGCACATCATATCCCATGCCGATTCGCATTTTACCTTTACTTTCTCCGTGGTTGATCATGCCAAAGCGCAGACGATGTCGTTTCAGCCTGCGCTTATAATTGCGCGCGTCGAACGCGGGCGAACATGCGAACAAAAGATCGCCCCTATGGGAACACGCGGCAAAGTGGTCAAAGAATATACTGGGGGCACCTTTTTTTCAAGCAGGAGGTAACGGCACTAATGGGAGTCAGGGTAACCGCCTTCGGGTTTGGGGCTGCTGTCAGGATGCGCCCGTCTGTCCGATCGCATTGATGCGAAGCGTGATCGGACGATCCTCTTCGTTGTCGCTGTGCAACCGGATCGGTCCGGGGCGGCGGTACTGATCATCCCCGGCAACAGCGGCCAGCCACTTTTCCCTGAAGGCCTTCACCACCTGAAATGCGGGCGAGTGGATGTCCACCAAACTTTTTTCAAGCACCAGCGATAAGCGCCCAAGGCGCTCTTCCAACCGCATCAAGGGAGCGATGGGAATGCCCAGAGGCTCCCATTGGTCAAAACCGTGCTCCAGATTGCGGATGGCCGCCATCAATCCCGTAGCGCCGTTTGCAATGAGACTGAAGACTGTCAGGCCAAGATTATAGGTGTACATGCAATCGAATTTAGTGGGATCGCTACCCCGTCCATCGTATCCATAGAAGTGGGACTGGGTTTTAAATTTCGGAACCGATGCCTTATATACTTTCTCAATGGCCGACGGAATGGTGTCGTCCGTGCCGATGGCGCCTGCCTGCACGAGGGCGTTCCTGAGCGTACGCAACGAAATAATGGTCTCTTTTACCAGCAGGTATTCCGCATTTCCGAAATTTCTGAATAGTATCGGTCCGTAAAAATCGGGAGACAGTCCGGATTTATTGCAGATTTTGGCAAAGTAAGCCTTTGCGATACCGATTTTATATCTGCCTTGGTCGCGCAAAATCTTCAGATAGTCGGTGACGAGATCCAGCAGGACTTTTTCGGTGGAGACCTGTGAAAACTGAAAATTGCCATGACTGTCTCTTTCGGTCAGCAATCCTTCCTGGAAAAAATCGGGCAAATCGTTGAAAAGCTGGTCATCGCGGGCATTCCAGATATTGGGCGCCAGTCCCGGCGGCGTGTCGTTTACCAGATGACCTATATAATCCGTTTTTTCGTTCAACCTGGGAAAACTGGTGTGAAAGTCTTTATCGTGCGTACTGTTGTAATGCGCAATGATCGTGTTGAGCTTGATGATGAAGACCTCGATCTCGTTGACAAATTCGAGGATGCCTTCGGGTATGACCACAGTACCGTAATTTTTTCCTACCGCGGCGCGCCGCACGATCGCATCGCAGATAACCCGTGACAAGTGCCGCAAGGTCATGCCGTAGGCGGTATAATCGACGGTCCCTTGGGCCCTGGCCTTTTCCAGACGCTGCTGATCCACGTAATTGGCCAGATCCTCGCCGATCAGCGTCAGGTTGGCGTGCGTCTGCAAGGCCACTTCCAGCGCCAGATGGCTGGCTACGCGTCCCATCACGCGACAGATGTGCCAGTATTTAATATCCGAACTGCTGTCGTTGCTCAAATTGCTGATCGCAAGGGCAAAGGCGCGTGCGGCCGAATGAAAACCAAATGACATGGCGCAAAGGACATTTTCATCCGCATCGCGAACCTGGATGTCGCCATCGATGGTTTTGGGCACGCCGATGATCTGGACGTTGTCCTTAAATAGGGCCTGGGCCAAAAAAGCCGCATTGGTATTCGAATCATCGCCGCCCACGACCACCAGAGCGTCCAATTTCAAGCCAAGGATATTCTCTTTCGCCTGGGCCATTTTCTGGGCAGTGTCAATTTTTGTGCGACCGGTTTTGATCATGGTGAACCCGCCCAGATTGCGGTAATTATCCACCAGGCCATCGGTCAGCTCAATGTATTCATTTTCAATGATGCCGTCAGGACCGACCAGGAAGCCGAAAACGTGACTGGCCGGATTGGCGCGTTTGGCTGCGTCGTAAAGTCCGGCTATGACATTGTGACCGCCCGGCGCCGGACCGCCCGAAAAAACGATGCCGATCCTGCGGGGACGCGTATACGTACGCACAAAGGCGTCGTCCGGATCATCCGCGGCGTAGATTGCCTGCACCTGCGTGTCGATGATATCCGGCAACTGCCGTCGTGCTTCCGGATCAACATCGAAGCGGAAGTGCGCAACATCCGCCATATTGGTACATTGACCCCGAAAGACGTTGCAAACCGGCGGCTGATAGGTACACCGCCCTTTGAGCGGCTCGCTGACGGGCGACGTCACGCGTTGAATATCCGGATCTTCTAAAAGTGTACGGACATCGACAGGTGTTCTTGGCGACACGTGGACCTCCCTGTGTTTTGGCGATGTTTAAGGGGCATACCGTGATGCTCCGGCAAGACTTGTATTTCTAATCAATAACGGCCCTTGCGCTTGCAAGTCAAGAAAATTGGCCGGCGCTCGAACGTCAATTCCGCCCCAAACAGGCCGAACAACACTAAATGTAGTACCAGTGGGCCCAATTCCATACCCCCTATAGGGCTTTTCGCTTTACAATGATGACCTGACTTGATATTAAAAAAATCTTTGGGCATCCCGGCGATCTGACCGGTGCCCTGTTCATTCTAGACAATCACCATTATAAATACTAAAACACTGATGCGAAATCGACAGGGCTATTACCGCCCAAAGCGTAAAGAGCACCTGCAAAGCTGTGGAAAAGCGTTATACTGTAAAACACGGAGACCGGTGTCATGAAGATCAGGAAGCTGGATATTGTAGGTTTCAAATCATTTCAAGACAAAGCCAGCATTCAATTTCCACCCGGGATTTCAGCCATCGTAGGGCCTAATGGCTGCGGCAAAAGCAATGTCATCGACGCGTTACGATGGGTCATGGGCGAACAAAGCGTCAAGCAGCTACGCGGCAAAAGCATGGAAGACATCATCTTTTCCGGGGCAAACGGCAAGCCGCCACTGAACATGGCCGAGGTAACGCTTACCATGGTGAACGACAACGGCAATGCCCCCGAAGAGTTCCGCGATTATTCCGAAATAGCCATAACGCGCCGATTGTACCGCTCCGGCGAGAGCGCATACTTGATCAACAAACAACCCTGCCGCCTGAAAGATGTTTACAACCTGTTCATGGGAAGCGGTGTCGGGACGCGCACATTCGCCATCATTCAGCAGGGAAATATCGGCGCCATTATTGATGCCGGCCCGGATGAACGCCGCCTTTTTCTTGAAGAAGCGGCTGGCGTGACCCGCTATAAATTCCGTAAGAACGAGGCGTTGCGCAAAGTCAAAGCCACTGAACAGAACTTGCTGCGCATCAATGACATTATCGCCGAAGTCAACCGCCAGATGGCCGGATTGCAGCGGCAAGCCAAAAAAGCCGAGCGTTTCAAGCACTATCAAGAGCGGGCCAGGGATATCGACACACACTTGCTGATCGCGCATTTCGACGACTATAGCCGCAAGATCCAGGAAGCCGGGGCACTGATTGACGGGCTCAAGGATTCGGATCTCGCCCATGTCACCCATCTCAAAAAAATCGACGCGGCGGTCGAGGAGATCAAGCTCAAAAAACACCAGAAGGATCAGGAAATCTCCACGCAAAAGTCCCGTCGGTTTGAAACCCAACGCACGATTGACCGCATAGAGTCGGAACAGACGCATTTAAAAAACGAAACCGCGCGTCTGCGCACCGAAACGGACTCTTTGCAACAGGCCCAACACGATCTTTCCGCCAAGAGTGCCACCATCGGAACGGAAGTGGCGCAGGTGATCCGGCAGAATCAGCAATGCGAAAGCCAGATTGACCAGCTTAAGGCAGCGCTCGAACAAGAAAAAAGCGGCGCGCAGGGATTGCATGCGCAATTGGCCGATTTGAATCGGATGGCCGAAGACAACAAAAACAGCCTCATGCGGTTGGTAGCGGACGAGGCGCGCTACAAAAACACCTATCAGACAGCATCCAACAGCAAGGAAAATTTAAAAAGACGCCTCAAACGCATCGACGAAGAGGTTGTCCTGGCTGCTCAGAAAGTGTCCCAAACCGACAAAGAGCGCGCCGAAGCCCAGCGGCAATTGGATGACACTAAGGCCGCCATGGCTGACTATGAATCGCGCATCGGAGAGCTGAAGAGCGCCCTGACCGCGCGCTCGGCCGACCTGGTGGCCCAGGTCAAGCAGACCCAGACGCTGGAGATGGAACGCACCAAAACGCGTTCGCATTTAGCGGCCCTGAAGAAAATGGCGGCGAATTTTGAATGGTACCGCGACGGCGTCAAAGCGATTATGCGCGCCCGACGCGATGGGGACACCCCCCGCTCCGAAGACGATGCGTCTAAAACGTTTCTGGACGGCATTGTCGGACTGGTCGCCGACATCATCGAGCCGGCACCCGGTTATGAGGATGCCGTCGAAGCTGTGCTGGGTGAAGCCCTTCAGTATGTTCTGGTGCGGGACCAGCAAGCCGCCGTCGCCGCCATCGATTACCTTCAGAGCAGCGGTGCGGGCCGCAGCGGGTTCATTCCGGTGGCCGCCGTCAAACCGATGACCGGTGCGCATCAGGAATCACTCGATGGTTATCCGCAGTTGCTTGCGCATGTCGCGGTAAAGCCCGATTATGAGCCTGTTGCCCAGACCTTGCTTGGCCACGCCGTTGTTGTGCCTCACCTGGATGAGGCCGTGGCCCTGTTCAATCGCAATGGCCAGGCACAGACTATTGTCACCCAGTCCGGAGATATCGTTTCACACCAGGGTTTACTCCTCGGCGGCAGCCGGGAACAGCTTTCCGGTATTCTTGCCAAAAAACAGGAGCTGAAAACGCTGATCGCCCGCAGCGCCGAACTGGACCAGGAAGCCGCCGAGGCAGCAGCGCGCCAGCAGGCCATCGAAGAGAGTGTACGCCAGCTTGAAATAGCGTTGCAACAGGCGATCACCGCCAAAAACAGCGCCGCCGAAGAAGCCATGTCCGCCGAAAAGCTACTCTACCGGCTCAGCGAAGACTTGAAGAATGCCCGTCGGCATCTTGACATCATCCAACTGGAGCAGGAACAGCTCATGGGCGAAGAGAGCGATCTGGACGAGGAGATGGGCAAATACAACCAGGCGCTCGCCAAAATAGCCGCCGATGTCCAGCTACTTCAGGAACGCAGCGCGGATACTACCCGTGGGATAGAGCAAATTGCCGCGCAACTGGAATCCCACAATCGAAAAGTAGTCGACCACAAACTGCAACTCACCTCCCTGCAGGCCAAGCTGGAACACGGCACACACACCCTTCAGCGGCTGCGTGAATTCGAACGCGACAGCCATGTGCGTCTCGATCAACTCCGCCTTGAAATCGATCAGAAAAAGGAAAAAAGTCAGACGGCGGAGGTCAAAGCCGCTGGTCTCGAAAGCACGCTGCAGCGCATGTACGAGGATTTGAAGCGCCTCGAAGAAACCATGGCGGCCAATGAATCGGAATACGTCTCGATCGATACCACGCTGCGCAAAAGCGATGAGGAACTGGCTGCAATTCAGTCGGAACGGCAAAAAACATTGGAAAAACTTCGCATGCTGGAGATCGATCTATCCGAAAAACGCGTGCGGCGGGACAACATTGCCGGCAGAGTCCAGGAGCGCTATCATATTTCCATTACCGCCCTGCGCGCGCAACGGGCCCAGCAGCCATCGCTGCAGATGGCCCTGCCTGAAATGGAAAAAGAACTGGAGCGCCTGCGTGCGCAAATGGCCGGCATCGGCGACGTGAATATGGGCGCCATCAAGGAGTACGAAGAGCTCAAGGAGCGTTTCGATTTTCTTAATACCCAGCACGCCGATCTGGTCAAAGCCATTGAAGACTTGCACAAGGTGATCCGCAAAATAAACCGGATTACCCAAGAAAGATTCATGGAAACCTATGACCAGGTCAATGAAAAACTCCAAGAGGTTTTCCCCAGACTGTTCGAAGGCGGATCGGCACGGCTGGACCTGACCGAACCCAACAAGCCGCTGGAAACCGGTGTAGAGTATATGGTCCATCCGCCAGGCAAAAAACTGACCCGTATGAGTCTGCTTTCAGGTGGTGAGAAGGCGCTTTCGGCCATTGCGTTCATCTTTGCCATTTTCCTGATCAGACCGACATCTTTCTGTCTGCTCGACGAAATCGATGCGCCGCTGGACGAAGCCAATGTCGTGCGGTTTAACAACCTGATGCAGGTCATCGGCGAAAAATCCCAGATCATTATGATCACCCACAATAAAAAAAGTATGGAATTTGCTGAAATGCTTTTCGGCGTCACCATGGAGTACAAAGGCATTTCAAAAATCGTATCGGTCAATTTACAAGGCAGAGCAGCCGCCTGATCAAAGGTAGAAACATGGCTTTTCAATGGTTCAAGAAAAAAAATAAATCCGAAGCGGCATCCGGGAAGTCATCCGAGGCCGATTCCACCATCCCCTCGCGGAAAGAAAGTCCGTCACAGAACAGCGTGACCCAGGAGCCCCCGCGGGTCAATGATGCCGCAGATACGACATCGCCGGAACCCGTGACGATTGTAGAAAATGCTCCCACAGAGACCTTGTCGACACCTCACTCAGGCCTTTTTGCACGATTAAAACGCGGCCTGACCAAAACCCGAGCGATCCTGAACACCGATATCGAAGATCTGTTCAGGGGCAAAAATCACATTGACGACGCAATGCTCGAAGAGATCGAAGAACTGTTGATCACGTCCGACATCGGCATTCAGACGACCATGGCATTGATGAACACCGTGACCCGCAAAGCCGCCAGAATCGAAAGTCCGGAAGCTCTGAAACAAGTCCTCAGGCAAGAAATCCTCGCTTTGTTCGACAGCATCGCACCGCCTTCGAAGCCGGTTTCCGGTCATAAACCGAATGTGGTCATGGTGGTCGGTGTCAATGGGGTCGGCAAAACCACCACCATCGGCAAATTGGCGGCGAAAAAAGTCAACGAAGGACATAAAGTGCTGATCGCCGCAGCCGATACCTTTCGCGCCGCGGCAGTCGAGCAATTGGCCATCTGGGCGGACAAGGCGGGCGCTGATATTGTCAGGCACAAGGATAACGCCGACCCGGCCGCCGTGGCCTACGATAGTATCGAAGCCGCCCTGGCAAGAAAAGTCGACACCGTCTTCATTGATACCGCCGGAAGACTGCATACCAAAATCAATTTGATGGAAGAACTCAAAAAAATCCAACGCAGCATTGGCAAGAAACTGCCCGAAGCACCGCATGAAGTTCTTCTTGTTCTGGATGCCACCACCGGCCAAAATGCCATCGCGCAAGCCAAAATGTTTCATGAATCCATAGGCGTTACAGGGTTGGCATTGACCAAATTGGATGGTACGGCCAAGGGCGGAATCGTGATCAGCATTTGTCAGCAATTGAACCTGCCCCTGCACTATATCGGGGTTGGAGAAGCCATCGAAGATCTACAGACATTCGATGCCAACACGTTTATCAATGCACTCTTTTGAAACATTGCCTTTGCCGGGGCATTGAAACGCCAATGGCAGGAGGGGGTTCCGGCACTCCCCAAATAGCGGGTTTGCAAGCATGCACCGCACCCGATTTTCAAAGATAAAGCGCCTTAAACGCAAGCGGGACGGGGCTTTTTGTATTGACACGTTCCGTAGGCTACTATACTGAATACTAATCTGGCCAGATAGAACCTTTATGGAAATCCTCGCAAAGGGGTGGTTTTTGGGATGTATTCAGATGGACCACTTCGGTGAAGCCGGATAGGCAGATAGAACCAGAAGCGTTTTGGCTATCATCATTTGAAAAAGGGGGAGTGACACATGAACAAGGCGGAACTCATTGAAAAAATGGCTACCGATGCTGGCATCTCAAAAATTGCCGCAACGGCCGCGCTGAACTCTTTTGTGGATTCAGTGTTCAAGACACTCAAGAAAAAGGATGGAAAGGTAACGCTTGTCGGCTTCGGCACCTTCGCCAAGACGCGCCGCAAGGCCCGCAAGGGCCGTAATCCTCAAACCGGTGAAGTTATCAAGATCAAAGCGGGCAACGTGGTTAAATTCCGCCCGGGCAAAAAGCTCAAGGATATTGCGTAAACCGCTACAGCAGGAGATAAACTGTAAATATAAGCCCGCGCGAAACAAGCGCCTGCGTTGGATTACGCCTCATCTATCTGCTGTCAGCGGATGCTGAAATCGGTGAACGCTCCGTCGCTTTCTTCCCATGTCACCTGCAAATCTTCGACTTTTGACATGGGAGATCCCCTGTGGCACCAGGCGATGGCATCTTTTACGGCCTGCGGATTTCCATCGAAAACGGCCTCCACGGTTCCGTCCGGACGGTTGCGCACCCATCCGGTGACCCCAATACGCTCGGCGGCCCGACGCGTCTCGGCACGGAAGAAAACCCCTTGCACGCGCCCGGATATGATGACATGTGCTTTTTGGTTGCTCACCATCTTGCCACCTGCCTTTCGGTACAAAATATATCTGCGGGGACCGGCTGTTGGCATCAGGGCCACACCCGGGGTATACGCTTGGCGCGATAACTCACCGGCCGATGAAACGGTAATACTCTTCTTCGGAAAGCATCTGAACGCCCAATTGGGACGCCTTGCTTTTTTTCGCGGCCCCCACTTTTTCTCCACAAATCAGGTAGTCGGTCGTTCGACTGACCGCCGATTGCACGTTGGCGCCCAAACGGCGTGCCTCGGCTTCCATATCTTCCCGGCTGCCCTGTCCCATTTTACCGGTAAAAACAATATTTTTTCCGCTGATTGGCGTTGCCTCGGCCTCTTCGGCCGGCAAGGCTGTTTCTTGCAAATTAAAGCCCATGTTCAACAGATGCAACATCGTCTCGCGCACTTCGGCCAGCCCCTGAACGATGGAATGGCTGGTTATCTCTCCAAAACCGTTGATGCGCTGGATGCTTTCTTCAGTCACCGAGGGCAGTTGTTTAAGATCGATATGTCGCAGCAGTTTACGGCTGTCGCCGACACCCAGGTCGGGTATGCCCAAAGCAGCCAGGAACCGCCAGTCTTCAACCGATTTGCTGCGACTGGTTTGCAACGCCTGGGCCAGATTCCTGGATTGCACCGGACCGAATCCCATCGCTACAAAATCTTTTTCTTCTAAGGTGTATATCTTCTCGAGCGTGTCATATCCTGCGGCCACCATTTTCTGAATGGTCTTGATACCGAACCAGTCGGCATTGCCCAAGATCCGAAACCAATGGCTGATGCGCTGCTCCCGTTGCGCCGGGCAATTCAGATGGGTGCAGCGCAGAAAGTCTCCCTTCCAGGTCAGGGATTGCCCACAGGCAGGACAATGTTGCGGTACATCGACGGTACCCGAAGGTTCCAGGACTTGCTCCAACTTGGGAATAACTTCGCCGCTGCGGATGATCTCGATACGCGCGCCCGGTCCGATACCCAGTTTGGACACCATTCCGGCGTGATGGGCGGTTACACGACGGATGGTTGCACCTGATACCAATACGGGCGCAACCTCCATGACCGGCGTAATATTGCCGGTACGCCCCACCTGCCACTGAATGGATTGCACTTGCGTGATCGCGGTTTCGCCTTTGCGCTTGACGGCCACCTGCCAGCGGTAATGATGCGCAGTGGCCCCCATGTGTTCCCTGAGACGCTGATCGACCGTCGAAACCACCAGGCCGTCCATCGGATAATCGGTTTCTTCCTTCAATTGCCGGCTCAAGGTGTCCATTTGGACAAGCAACGCCTGCGCGTTGCCTTCCCAGCCTTTTAATTGGGAGTAAGGCACAAATCGCACCATGCCGTCTGCCAACGCTTGCAGCACGTCCTTGTTCAAGGTATCGGAAGAAACGATCCCCACGACCATGTTGCGCGGATGGACGAACTTATCGGCCAGGTGCGCATCGAAATAGGAGTTGACCACGACAATCTCACCCAGCCCCTGCCCGCGTCCGCCGACCGGCACAACACCTTTTTCGAAAGCATCGGTGATATCATAGCCCACCTGGCCGTTGCCGCGACTGGCCAGGATATTGCCGTCATCGCGCGCAGCCAGACCGTCCAGTTTGGGTGTGGCCCGGAAAAGAACGGTATCGATGCCCAGGGCCTGCGCTTCTTTCAACACGCGCCCGATGAAGCGTTCCAACTGGGCATCCGTATAGGCTTTGTCCATGGAAAGCATGGGCGAAGCGTGCCGGACTTCTTTGCGCCCGCTGAATTTTTCGGGTTCGACCGTCCTTAGATAAGGATGCTGCGGATCCAAGATCCGCAACTGTTCGACCAGACGATCATAGGTGGCATCGTCCACCAGAGGCTGACCGCTGCGATAAGCGGCATTATATTTTTCAAGCTGGGCGGCAAGCGCGTCAATGTCCATTTTTGTATAAACCGACTTCGCCGGAAGATTAAGTTTCAAGTGGTCATTCAACGTTGATGGTCTAAGAGACGTAACGCTTACCACAGAAATCGCGGCGATTAGATAGGCAAGTCCATTAAGTAGCATACTTTCCTATACTCCCCAGGTAACTGTGGGTAACGAAAAGCGGAAACGCCAACTCTCAGGTTTTTCAAACGCCGATGCGCCGTGAGGCCTTGTAGGCCTCCTCTCTCATTTTGCTGAAAAGATTACTCCGGTCCGACCATCCCGGACAACTCTTCCTTTACCTCGTCGATGATGTCGTAAAGCCACATCAGATCCTCGATGGTCAATCGGCCTGCTTTGGCGGGGGCGCGTTCACCACCGTCTTTGCGGCGTAGAATGCGAGGGCCGATCTGGACCTTGGCTTCGCCGCCATCATAGCGGTGAATGGATACCATTAAACCGGTTTCTTCACAGTGCCACTGTTTTATCGTTTCATCTTTGGTCGGATCATAAGGCATTGGGCTGAACCTCTCTTTCTATTACATCTAAAACACATAAAGGATGAACGCGCGTTGCAGCGCGTGGTTTTTAGCATTGTGTTCCCAGTGGCTGCTTACACGGAGATTTTGGAAAAATCGGCAATACTTTCGAAGAGCGAGGCAATCGCTTGCAGCAGCGCCAAACGGTTTCTTCGCAAAGCATCGTCGTCGGCCATGACCATCACATCTTCAAAGAAACGGTCAACCGGTTCGCGTAATCCGGCGATTAAACGCAGGGCCGCATCCGGATTTCCAGCGGAGAGCAGTTGCTCGACCTGTTCTTTCACTGATTGATAGGCCGCATACAGGTTTCCTTCACTCGGATCGGCAAAAAGGGATGCATCCGGAGATTGCGGAATCGCCTCATTGGTTTTGCGTAAGATATTGACGGCCCGCTTGAAGGCAACTGCCAGTGGCTCGAAATCGGGAAGCCCTTTAAGTTGCTGAAGCGCAGCCACACGCTGCCAGACATTGGGGACATGATCCGCCGATACGCTGATGATGGCAGCAACCACATCTTTGGCGTAGCCCTCTTCGGCCAACAGGTGCGCCATGCGCTGCTGAATGAAAGCGTACACCGCCTCACGCGTTGCCTGCGGGTCGGTCGGCGTAAAATGTTTCAGACTCAGATCGATGGCCGTGCGCAAGGAAAAAGTAAATTTGCGGGCCAGGATGATCTGCAAGATGCCGATCACCTGCCGCCGCAGGGCGTATGGGTCCGAAGCGCCGGTGGGAATCAACCCCACTGAAAAACATCCGCAAAGCGTGTCCAGCTTGTCAGCGATGGCCAGCAAAGCGCCGACACGCGTTTGAGGCAGCGGACCGCCCGAGTAGGTCGGCCGGTAATGTTCCTCGATGGCAGCGGCCACGTCGGGGTGCTCACCTGCCGCGGCGGCATACGTGCGCCCCATGATACCCTGCAGATTAGGAAATTCGAAAACCACCTGACTGACCAGATCGGCCTTGCACAGTTGGGCCGCACGCGCCACCATGGCCTTCAGTTCGGGCGCGGCAAGGTCGGCCAGTTGCGAACCAATCTGCTCGACCCTTTGGCACTTGGCATGCATGGTTCCCAACTGGGCCTGAAAAAGAACCCCTTTGAGCCGTTCGACCCAGGTTTCCATGTTTTGCTGCAGATCAGAGCGGTAAAAAAACTGGGCGTCGGACAACCGGGCGCGCAGCACGCGTTCATGGCCCTTGGCCACCAGCGCCATGTCCTTGGTCCGGGTATTGTTGACCGCCACGAAACAGGGCATCAGCTTTCCGGAATCATCAGTGACGGCGAAATACTTCTGATGTTCGCGCATCGACGTGATCAGAATTTCACTGGGCAATTCCAGAAATGTGTCGCTGAAGCGGCCTGCGGCGGCAATCGGGATCTCGACCAGATTGGTGACCGTGTCCAGCAAGGCTTCGTCGGGAAGAATCTTTCCACCCAGGGTGGCGGCAGCGGCTTCGACCTCTGCACGGGCCATCTGCTTGCGCGCCGATATGTCGACTACCACCTGCCCGCCGCGCATGCGCTCCATGTAACTGTCAGCATCGTCGATGAGAATCCGTCTATGTTGCATGAAACGGTGTCCCCATGCATGCCGGCCGCTCTTGAGCCGGTCGCCGAGCGTAAAAGGAATCACCTGCTTGCCAATTAGCGCCAGGATGGATTGGATGGGGCGCGCAAAGGCGATGTTCAAATCGGACCAGCGCATGGTTTTTGGAAAAGGCACCCCTAAAATGATTTCCGGAAGGATCTGGGCAAGATATTTTTTGGTACTGGTGCCCTTGTCGGAAATCGAAGCGCATACGTAGCGCCCCTTTTCGGTATCCGTAAAACTCAGGCGCTCGATGGCGACGCCAACCTTTTCTGCGAACTTCCGCGCCGCCAGCGTCAATTGCCCCTGATCATCGACGGCAACCCGTTCCGGCGGTCCCAATACTTTTTCAGTGACCGGTCGCTGGCGCAAGGCCACCCCCGCGATGGCCACTACCAGGCGTCGGGGGGTTCCATGCGTGTCAACGGCACCGTGGTCGATGCGGGCAGCTGTCAGCCTGCGCACCATCTCGGCCGCAAGGGCTTCCAAGGCGGGCTGGATGTAGCCGGCTGGAATTTCTTCGGTCCCGATTTCGATCAGTAAGTTTTCCATACACACCTCAAAAGGGTTTCAACGGCAAGAACCGGCATCCCCTGTAAAAATAATCGGATAGGAAGCGTATCAACGGGCCAGTAGAGGAAAGCCCATCTGCTCGCGCTGATTGAGATAAGCTTCGGCACAGGTGCGGGCCAGATTACGAATACGACCAATATAGCCGGTGCGTTCGGTGACGCTGATAGCACCGCGGGCATCCAGCAAATTAAAGGTGTGCGAACATTTCAGGCAATACTCGTAAGCCGGCAGTACCAGTCCGCGCGCAATGATGCGCTGTGATTCGGCTTCGTAGTTATTGAACAGCGTGAGCAGCATGGGCACATCAGCCACCTCGAAGTTATAGGTCGACTGCTCGACCTCCTGCTGGTGATGCACCGCACCGTAAGCTGTTTCATCGTTCCACTTCAGATCGTAGACATTGTCCACGCCCTGCAGGTACATGGTGATGCGCTCCAAGCCATAGGTCAGTTCCACCGAAACTGGTGACAGTTCGATGCTGCCGGCCTGCTGAAAGTAAGTGAACTGGGTGATCTCCATGCCGTCCAGCCACACTTCCCAACCCAATCCGGAGGCACCCAGGGTCGGCGATTCCCAGTCATCCTCGACAAACCGGATATCATGCTCCAATGGATCGATACCCAGCACTTTCAGGCTGTCCAGATAGAGTTGCTGAACATCCTGAGGAGATGGTTTGAGAATAACCTGATATTGATAGTAGTGTTGCAGGCGATTGGGGTTTTCGCCGTAACGGCCGTCCGTGGGGCGCCGCGACGGTTGGACATAGGCCACCTTCCAAGGTTCCGGTCCCAGTGCCCGTAACAGCGTGGCGGGATGGAAAGTGCCGGCGCCGACCTCCATGTCATAGGGCTGAATCAGAAGACACCCTTTGCGGGACCAGAACTTGTGCAATGCCAGAATCACGTCTTGAAAAAGCATGTCTTTCCCTCACATCCATTTTTTGCGGCCGTGCGAGCGACGCCGCTTGCCTGCATGGCTTTGTACGCAGGTTGAAACCGCGGATAAAAGAATCGGGTGTCTGTAACACTTTCTGTCTAAAATCACAATACGCCAGAAGCATCGACAGATGCATCCAAAAGCGTGGCGTGCCTGCGCTGGGCGAGAATCTGCCGCCACACAGACCGCAAAGCCCCAATGCGGTTCGGGGCGCCCAGCGCCCAGACGCACCCGCCGCCGCCGGCCCCGGTGAAACGGGCGCCGCATTGCTCCCGACGGGCGGCGGCCACGAGCGGATGGCCGAGATCATCCAGTACATCGGGGGTCATGTCCAGACGGAGATCGGTTTCCTGGTTCATGCAGGCCTGGGCCTGGTCATAGCGCCCACCGGCCACGGCCTCGGTGAATTGCCGGCTCAGGTGGCAGATGCGATGCCACTGCTCGCGATGGCGGCCGGCCAGAAAATCCCGAACCCAGGTGCCATTGATATCCTTGGAAACATGCGGCACACCACAGTAGGCCACAAGCAGATGCTGCCCGAAAGCATCGCAGGCCTGGTGCGGCACGACTTGCCGCCGTTCAAAAAGATCAAGGCCCGGTTCGCCGAGCCAGTACCAACTGTTCACCCCGCCGTAAACTGCAGCCAACTGGTCTTGGATGCCGCAGGGGACGCCCGCCACGCTCTGCTCGATAGCATGCGCCAGCAAGGCGACGCGCTGCAGTTCGGGCAACGGATGCCCAGCGCGCGCCATTATTTTGGAAAAAGCCCATATCAGCGCCACCGCGGCCACTGAAGAGCCGCCCAGGGCACTGCGCGGCGGCGAGGCCGAATCGATTTCGATATGGACACCATCCGCCTGAAAATAGGCTGCCACAGCCATCATCAGGCCCATGGGATGATCGAACGGGGCCCGTGCGCTGTCGACCTCCAGGTCTTCGAATCCGCGTGAGCCGATTTTGATTTTTCCACGGGTATGCGCGCTCAACCGCACCCGCGTCCTTAAATTCAGGGCGACATTGAAGGTACAGGGCCGCAGGTGCCGCAACGGCAGGTAAAAAGTGCTCAGATCGAGTGTCCCCCCCATATCGATGCGGCATGGGGCTGACGCTTCCACCGGGTTTTGTTCCAAAAGAGATCTCAGATCACTCATCACAGGACTCCTTATACGGACGGGTTGCGCACCTGACGTAAAAACGCAAGACTTTTGGGTGCCCGGCCGATGTGATAGGGCACGAATGCTTCCAGAAAGGTGGTGGCCTCGGCCATGGCGCGCGGGCTGAAACGCACCCGCAAGGCGGTCGCCAGATCGCCTTCGGCCATCCACAACAGCTGTTTGAGCGTCCCCTTACCCAATTGCAACTGGGCGGTTTCAGGGGACGGACAGGCGTGGCAGACAATGCCCCCCTGGCGCAAATCGATGCAGAACAACTGCTGGGGTAACTGCTCGATATCGATTTGGCAGCAGACACAGCGCTCCAGAACGGGACGCAGCCCTTCCTGTCCGACAAAACGCATCTGAAACAAGAGGCTCAACAGCGCGCCGGGCGCGGTGTTTCCTGATAGCCCGTCGAGGACATAATCGAGCAGTTCATAGACATCCGGTCTGGCCTGACCCGACTCCAGCCACAGCGCGACCAGTTCGGACCAGTAACTGGCGTAGGCGGTTTTGACGATATCGTTGCGTACGCTGCCGTAGGATTTTTCCAGGGTCGCCTCCTCCAGGACCGGCATTGCGTTGCCGTGTCCCTGGCGGTAGACGATGTGGAGGCCGGCAAAGGGCTCCAGAATGCCGGCAAAGCGCTTGACGCTTTTTTTGGCTGACTTGGCGATCAGGGTGCAAACCCCATTGCCTTGCGTCAAAACGGTCAGGATAAGGTCGAAATCGCCGTAATCACGACGTCGCAGAACGATGGCGGCTGAAGTGGTGTGCGTCAATCCAATATCTCGACGTGCGCTCGTTTTCGCAATTCTTTGAACCAGGCCGCGAACTTCTGCTCCACCACCTCGGCAAACAGCTTGTCCTGGATCTCCGCCCTGACTTCTTCCGGATCTTTGCCCGCGGTGTGGATCACCTCTTGAACATAGAAGATTTGATAGCCCTGTTCGGTTTCTACCACCGGGGTGAATTGGCCAGAGGTCAAACCGCTTAACACATTGCGGATCTCGTCGGTCAGCAAGCGGTTCTCGAACAATCCCAAATCACCGCCCTCTTCAGCGGTCGCAGCCTGAGAGTATATCTTGGCCAGACTGGAAAAATCTTCTCCGGCTTGCAAACGCCGATGCAGTTCCTGCATCTGCTGGTAAACCCGGGAGCGCTCATCCGACGCATTGGAGGGCAGTTGCATCAGTATGTGGCGCAAATGGTACTTGGTCTGTCCGGTATACTGCGCTTTATGCGCCTCATAATAGGCGTTCACGTCGTCTTCGGTAATGACGATCTTGGATTTGACTTCGCGATTGACGATGCGCGATTGCAATAGCTGCTCTTTGATCTGGGCCCGGTACTCCTCAAAGCTCATCCCCCTGAGCTTGAGCAGACGGACGAGGTCTTCATGGGATGTTTGATTGACCTGCTTGAGACGATCGATGGTGCGATCGACCTCTTCATCTTTGATCGTGATGCCCTGCCGTTTCACCTCTTGATCGGTCAGCTTGTCGTTGATCATCTTGTCCAGCAACTGGGACCGTTGATCGCGCGTAAGGGGCTGGTCCTCGGGGTAGCCCGATTCCTTGAGCATTTCCCGATAGCTCTCGGCAGCCTGCTCCATTTCCGAAAGCAAAATGATATCCTCGTTGACGATGGCAACAATGCGATCCACCACTTCCGCCCGGCTGGGCACGATTGTGCCGATCATCACCAATAGAATGCCGATCATGATCGGCAATAGGGTGCTATTGAAAAAAGTGTTCGTTTGGATCAAGAATTTTCTCCTATGAATGCCCCCGCCTTACGCATGCGGCAGCTCTTTCAGACTTTCCCAGGCCGATTTGTTGATGTCGACCGAATAGGTCTGCCGCAAGCGCTCGATCCATTCTTTATACGCTGTTTCAGCTTTCATGAGACGCAAATGTTTGACCACTTTCCGATGGGTTGCATCGGCATCGCTTTCGGCCGGCAGTCCTTGGGGGAAATTGTCTTTATAATATTGTTCGATATCGCCGGACGTGATTTGAACCGTATCGATCAACTCACTGCCGATCACTTTTTCGACTAACAGACGCGTGGCCAGTTTATCTTTCCAGGAAGAAAACGACACTGCATTTTCGAGCAGCGTTTCTTCAAAGGTATTGTCAGGGTAATCGGCTTTGATTGCATCCACGGCTTTGATCAGTTCTTCGGGTGTGATTTGGATATTGTTGTCGGCCGCGAAAACGGAAATGAGCATCTCCTCGGTCAGTTGATTCAAAATGCGCACCCTCAGTTCGATTAACTCGTCCGCCCCGACATCGCGCTCTCCCGCAAAAGCCTCTTCGGCCGCAGCCTCCACCGCACGGTTGTAGTCAAAAACGGTCAGGGAGCGGTCCCGTACACGGACCAGGTATTCGGTGTCTTTTTTACGCGTGCATCCTGAACAAAGCAAGGCCCCGACCATGACAACCGCTATAACGGTCATCCATCGTACGTGACATGAATATTTTCCGGCGACCGACAAGGCACTCTCCTCAAAGACGAACTTCAGCATGGGTTGCGATCCGCGCGGGTAACATCATGTCCCCACAAACGATTCAAGCTATCCATTTTTTTAGGAATTTATTGGTTAACATGCCGTGCAATTTCGATCAAGATGTTTTTGGATTGCGCCATAAGGGCCGAGGGCGGCCCTGCCACGAGCGCTGCCCGGAACACATGATCGGGGGTAAACCGGTATCTATTACCCGCGACGGAAACCATTTCGACAATGCCAAAAGGCTTCATCTGATGGGCTTCCGAAAAATGCAGCGACAGGAAATTTTCTGTCAAATCCAGACGTTTGCAGCCGGCCCGCACCGCCAGAACTTTGAGCATGATTTTCAGCAGCAAGTTTCCGGCTTCATCAGGCAGCGTGCCGAAACGATCTTCCATTTCGGCTTTCAGCGCACTGATTTCCTTAAGGTCATCCATGCGGGCCAACCGCCGGTAAATGGCCAGCCGCTGGTCAATGTCGCTGATATACTTTTCCGGTAAGAAAGCGGCAATCGGCAAATTGATTTCAGGTTCCAACGCAGCCAGGATCGGCTCCCCCTTGAGTTCGGCAATGGAGCTTTCCATAAGCCGCAAAAACATATCATAACCCACTGCGGCGATATGGCCGGACTGGGAAGCCCCCAAAATGGTACCGCCACCACGGATCTTCAGATCGCTCATGGCAATTTGAAATCCGGACCCCAGATCGCTGTGTTCCATGAGTACCTTCAGCCTTTTCTGAGCGTCCTTGGTCAAAGTGGTCTCACTGGGGATAAACAAATAGGCGTAGGCCTGTTCCTCTCCCCGCCCTACCCGGCCGCGCAGTTGATAAATCTGGGCCAGACCGAAGTGATCGGCCTGATTGATGAGAATGGTGTTGGCCGATGTAACATCGAGCCCCGACTCGATGATCGTGGTGCATACCAGCATGTCCAGCCGTTGCTGCATGAAATCGAGCATCACCTTTTCCAGCTGATCTTCGGACATGCGTCCGTGCGCCACAGCCAGGCGCACTTCCGGGACCAGCTTCTGCAGACGCGCGGCGATTCTTTCAATATTGGAAATTTTGTTATGAACAAAGAATATCTGCCCTTTTCGGGCCAGTTCCTTGCGCATGGCTTCGGCGGCGACGTTGTCATCGAACTCGCAGATATAAGTGACAATCGGGCGTCGCTGTTCGGGAGGCGTGGAGATCAGACTGATATCCCGGATGCCCAACAGGGACAGGTGCAACGTACGCGGAATGGGAGTGGCCGTCAGCGTCAGCACATCCACCGAGGCCCGCAGGCTTTTGATCTTCTCCTTGTGCTTGACCCCGAAGCGCTGTTCCTCATCCATGATCAACAATCCCATCTCTTTGAACGCGATATCTTTTTGAAGCAGGCGATGGGTGCCGATGACAATATCGATCGTGCCATCTTTGATGCCGGCCGCTATCAGCGCTTGTTCCTTGTGCGAGCGAAAACGGCTCATGGAGGCGATGCGCACCGGGTAGCGCTTGAAACGCTGGCTGAAGGTGGCATAATGCTGCTCGGCCAACACCGTGGTGGGCACCAGCACGGCCACCTGCTTGGCCTCGCTGACCGCCAAAAAGGCAGCCCGCAAAGCCACCTCGGTTTTCCCGTAGCCCACATCCCCGCACACCAAACGATCCATGGGCGTGGGCTGACGCATATCGTGAAGCACATCTTCGATCGCCTTGCGCTGGTCGACCGTTTCTTCGAATGGAAAACCCTCCTCGAAATCTCTGAAATAGGCATCGTTGACACCGAAGGCGTGTCCTTTCTGGACCTTGCGCGCAGCGTACAGCTGAAGCAGCTGCCCGGCGATTTTCTCTGTCGAACGCTTGACTTTGTCCTTGATGCGTTCCCAGGTGACGCCGCCCATTTTGTCGAGTACCGGGGCGTATTCTTCCACCCCCATGTACTTTTGCACCTGGTTCATGCGCTCGACAGGCAGATACAGCTTGTCATCGTCTCGATAGACGATCAGCAGATAATCGTTGACGGCACGCTCAATGCTGAGTTTCACCAACCCTTCGTAGCGGCCGATGCCGTGCTCGGCGTGTACCACCGGATCCCCGATTTTCAGATCCTCGATATTGAGCAGTTCAGCCACTTTAGAGGGGACGGCCGTTTTACGAGAACGGTAGGCTGTGCCGAAAATCTCTTCATCGCTGATCAGCGCCACGCCCGCTTCCGGCCAGGCGAAACCACTGGGGACGGCGCCGGTGATTATGTATATACGTCTGCGATCATCAAGCACATCTGACAATGCGTCGATCGCTGTTGTCGACTGGCCATAATCATTCAACAATGCGGTCAGGCGCGCGACGTGCGATGGCCGGCGGCAAACCACAAGAATGGTGCAGCCGGCTTCTTTTTGGCGCAGCATCCAATCGGCCAATGGTTGAAACGGTTTGTCGGCATTGACCTCGGTCCGGGTCTGCAGGGCGCTGCGCACATCGGAGGTATCCTCGGTGTGGGTCCGGCAAACGGCCGCGGACGCATTGGCGCCTTCGGCACTGACGACCGAAAGTGTTTTAAAGCGCAGCGGTGTGTAGCGGTCCAGCGATTCCAGTATATGCGTCCATGAAAGAAAGCAGCTGTCCGGTTCGACATACAGATTGCGCTGTTCCCTGGCGCTTTGATAAGCCTGCCCGGCTTGGGCGGTAACATCGGCGGCGCTGTCGGCCAAATCGCCCGGATCTGCCAAAAACGCCAGCGTGTGCGACGGCAGATAGTCGAACAACGTATCCAAACGGTGATAAATCAGAGGCAGAATGCTTTCCACGCCAGGAAAAAGGCCTTCGTTTTTGATGCGCTGCACGATTTCACGCATCTTGGTGGTCGGGAGATTCAGTTCGGCCGCGCGTGTGCGGATGCGCCCCAGGACTTCATTCAGTTGCGCGGGTGGGACAATGGCCTCCCGGGCGGGCAGAATGACCGCCTCATCCATAGATCGCAGCGTTCGCTGACTATCCGCCGAAAAAATACGGATGGACTCGACCATGTCACCGAAAAACTCTACGCGCAGCGGATCATCGTACAGGGGTGAAAAAACGTCCAGAATGCCGCCGCGCAGACCAAAATCGCCGACCTCCTCCACAACGGCCGCCCGGCTGTACCCTCCGGCAACCAACTTGCTGACAAGGCCGTCCCGATCGATCTCCTCGCCAGCGACCAGAAGTTCAGCGTAATCCATCAGGGCGTTTTTGGGCATCAGGCACTGCATGATCGCGCCAACGGTCGTGACCACGATGGGGGGCCGCGGACTTTCAATCACCTGATAGAGGGTTTTGACACGCTGAGCGGCGGTCTCGTTGTGATACGCCATGAATTTGAACGGCAGCAGATTATAGGCGGGCAAATAGAGAATGTCGGGTTTCAGATCCTTGAGAAACAGCGACACTTCTTCGACAAACCGCTCCGCGGCCTTGGCACCGGCAAACAGAACCAGCATGGGCAGGCGGTGTTGCCGGTAGATCCGGGCTGCCGCATAGGCGCGGGCGGAACCATTGAGGCCGACGACATCGACAGGCCCCTTGCGACCGGCAAGTCCCACCGATAGTTGCTGCCAGGAAATTTCTTCTTGATTTTGTCCCATAAACACAGTAGTTGAAAACCGTTTTGGCCGGCGTAGCTCAGTAGGTAGAGCAGCTGATTCGTAATCAGCAGGTCAGCGGTTCGACTCCGCTCGCCGGCTCCACCCTAATACGCATGTACCTAAGGTACACTGCGTAATGGATGGAACGACCCTATTCGCGTGATTCATCTCAGCCGGGCTCACGTCATTATCCCCCGCAGGCCAGTTAAATCCTAATACCAAAGCCCCGACGGGCGATGGGCATCTCTCGATATTTGTTGACTTGACACCATGAAACTATCCATATATCTTGCCATCTATATGATATTATTCCCATATACCGGAACCCTGAAACCAAGGGGACCCCTATGCTTGGGAATCGTCCCAAACGGGAGATATCCCGGCGGGAGCAAGAACCGATATATATAGCGACTTTCTTACGAGGTTTCAATGAAATGCATTGACGCTGTTGAAGGAACCGTGAAAAGCATATTGAATCGTATGCACCTGGTACGCACTGAAGACAACATCGATGATACCGAATACGTTCGCAATGTCAAAGCGATCATAGAAGGAACACATCAGTTTTGTCGCGAAAATCCGGAATTGGTGGAAGATCCGAGTCTACTCGTCAATGTGTTGTACACCTTCTCCCGCAACCTTTGGCTGCAAAGCCTGCAAGTATCCTTGGAGCAACCGGATAAAATGAAAGATATCGCCTTGGAAAACGAAGAGTATCAAACTTACTACTTCGATTATCTCTATAACCGCGGTATGTACCCGCGCTGATGCGCCGACGGTGTACATGCAAGACCCTAAGCACACCCAGGCTGTCGGGAAGATGTGAAAAGGTTCTAAAAATGAATGACATTGATGACTTGGATCTGAAAGCGGAAATCGAACAAATTTCCAAACGCATCGATAAAATTGTGCAGCAGGTGGAAAAGCTCGATCCAGCCAAACAGGGAAATACCGAACCTGATCAAGAGTAGCACCTCACCGGCTCCGGCGCCGACAGGTCAGGCGACTGGGACAGCGAGACAATCATGGGATTTTGGAGGAAATGGCATGGCATTAACGAAAAACGACATTGTGACCAAAGTGAATGATTTGGGTTTCACCAAAAAAAAAGCTGCCGAAGTGGTCGAATCACTGCTTGAAATCATCAAAGCATCATTGGCATCCGGCGATGATGTCCTGGTGTCGGGTTTCGGCAAATTCTGCGTCAAAGACAAACGCCCCCGACGCGGGCGCAATCCAGCCACAGGCAGCGACCTGCTGCTCAGGGAACGCAAGGTGGTCACCTTTAAATGCTCAGGAAAACTACGGGAGAAAATCAACGGGGATGAGGAAGAAAGCCAAATGACATCCCGGATGTCGGCATAAAAGCGCCATCCGACGGCCTTCGCACAATCATCCGAACGTATTCTGCCTGAATGCTTCCAGAGCCGTCTGAAACAGGCGCCGGATAAAGACCTGTTGATCACGGTCCACCAGGCCCTGGTACTCTTCAAAGCCCGGATGGTTCGAAGCCAGATGCGGCGGATGGGCCTGGCAGGCCATTCTGACGCGACCAAAGTCCCGCACCATCTCAAACAACGTGTACTGGGCTGCGCCAAAGCCTGCCAGCCAGCCCAGGCGGTGCATGATTTCAAATCGGACTTGATCCGAAAGAAAAAGTTGCAGATCGACCACCTGCATCCGTGTACGATTGTCGAGGTACTCGAAGTGCGCATGAGCACCGTACCCTAAGAATCCCAGAATGAGTGCATTGTAAAACGGATCACTCGTCTCGGCCGGTGCCGCCAAGCTGCACAGCACGGCCGGAGTAAGATCGCACAGGCGGGTGTGGCCATGAAAATCTTCTTTGAAGCAGCGGCGCCACAGCGCATAACCGGCCTGTAACGCGCAACGTTCACGATACTCGGATAAGCTTACGATTTCGACCATGTCAGCTCACTCCGAAAAACTTTGCGTTCACAGACCGACCATGCCGGTCATCCACCGGCATCACGCCTTGCGGAAACCGGAATAGACCAATGCGGCTTTGATAAAAGCCTGAAACAAGGGGTGGGGTGTCATGGGACGTGATTTGAATTCAGGATGGAATTGGCACCCCAGATACCAAGGATGGTCTTTGATCTCGATAATCTCTACCAAGTCTCCCTTGGGCGAGGTCCCGCTGACAACCATTCCGCTCTCTTCCAGGCGGGATCGGTACTCGTTGTTGAATTCGTAGCGATGCCGATGCCGCTCGGAAATTTCCGTTTGGCCATAAGCGGTGTAAGCCAAAGTATCCTTCTGCAAGGTACATGGATAGGCGCCCAGACGCATTGTGCCACCTTTGGCCGAGTTCGCATCGCGCTTTTGAAGTGCCTGTCTTTGGTCGTCAAACCATTCGGTCATTAAATAGATCACCGGAAATGGTGTGTCCAGATCGATCTCGGAACTGTGCGCACCCTGCATGCCGGCCACATTCCGGGCAAACTCCACCACGGCGATCTGCATTCCAAGACAGATGCCGAAGTATGGGATTTTGTTTTCCCTGGCATAGCGTGCCGCACAGATCTTTCCTTCGATCCCGCGCGAGCCGAAGCCGCCCGGAACGAGGATGCCATCGGACTTGTCAAGCATCCCGGCGCAATTGTCCCCCGTAAGGCTCTCCGAATCCACATACGTCAGCGTCACCCGGCAATGGTTGCTTAATCCACCGTGAACAAGGGCCTCGTTCAGACTTTTGTAGGATTCAGTCAAATCGACATACTTGCCGACAACGGCGATGTTCACCTCGTATTCCGGTTCTTTGAGCCCCCGGCACAATTGTTCCCAATTTTCCAGGCGGGGTGTGCGCGTCCAGATGTTCAGCAGTTCGACAATTTTGCTGTCCAAGCCTTCATTGTGGTAAATCAGGGGCACTTCGTAGATGCAATCCACGTCCTTGGCGGTGATGACGGCATCCGTGCCGACATTGCAGAACATGGCGATTTTGGCTTTGATATCTTTCGAGAGGAAGCGATCGGTGCGACACAACAGGATGTCGGGTTGAATACCGATACTGCGTAGCTCTTTGACGCTATGCTGCGTCGGTTTCGTTTTGAGCTCCCCGGCCTTGCCGATATAGGGCACGAGGGTCAGATGAACATAGAGTACGTTCTCTTTGCCGGCATCTGCGCGAAATTGCCGGATGGCTTCAAGAAAGGGCAGGCTTTCGATATCTCCGATGGTACCGCCGATTTCGACGATCACGACATCTACGCCTTTAGCCACCAAGCGGATGCTGTCTTTGATCTGATCGGTGATATGCGGAATGACCTGCACGGTCCCGCCCAGATAATCGCCGCGGCGCTCTTTGGTAATCACGATATCGTAGATTTTACCGGTGGTGAAGTTGTTGTTGTGTCCCAGACGCGCGTGGGTAAACCTTTCGTAGTGGCCCAGGTCCAGATCAGCTTCCGTACCATCGTCGGTAACGAACACCTCGCCATGCTGAAAGGGATTCATAGTGCCTGGGTCCACATTGATATAAGGATCAAGTTTTTGCAGGGTGACTGTCAAACCGCGGCTTTCCAGCAACGCTCCTATGCAGGCCGACGCCAGTCCCTTGCCCAGGGAAGATAGTACACCACCTGTTACAAAAATGAATTTGGCACCCTTTTCATCCATGCGCTCCACAACCTCCCCTTTTAAAATCCGATTTATCGTTCTTTTTTATCATAAACCCCCTGGTTGGGGAAGTCAGTTTTATATTTGATTTTTTTCCGCGATAGCCACATGAGAAACTGGACAAGTCGCCCGGAGGAATAGAACGAGGTCGAACGCCGGCAGAGAGCATCTTGCGGCACGCTAAGTCGGAAACACCTGTGGGTAATCGTGTCGGACCGGTTCAACAGAAACGCCGGCAAGAACACTTGCCGGCGTTTAATGTAAGTCAGAACGGCTTAATCGCCGATAAAAATATCTTCTGCATACCGGGCTGCCGCGCCCAACTCTTCTTCGATACGCAACAGTTGGTTGTATTTTGCAACACGATCGGTCCGCGACAATGAGCCGGTCTTGATCTGGCCCGCATTGACGGCCACGGCCAGATCCGCGATAAAACTGTCTTCGGTTTCACCGGAACGATGGGAAATGACGGTGGAGTATCCGGCCAGGCGGGCCATTTCAATTGCATCCAATGTTTCGGTAAGCGTTCCAATCTGGTTGAGTTTGATCAGAATAGCATTGGCCACGCCTTCTTCGATGCCCTTGGCCAGAATTTTGGGATTGGTGACAAACACATCATCGCCGACCAGTTGAATCGTTTCATCCAATTGTTCGGTCATCAGTTCCCAGCTTTTCCAATCCTGTTCGGCCAAACCATCCTCGATGGAAAGAATCGGATACTTTTCGATCAGTTTGGCATAGTAGGCAATCATATCTTCGGGCGACAGGGACAATTTTTCCCCTTTGAGCTCGTATTTGCCTTGTTTGAAGAATTCACTGGCAGCGGCATCCAGGGCCAGACCAATATGTTTGCCAGGGGTGTACCCAGCGGCCGAGACCGCTTCGAGGATATAGGAAAGCGCTTCTTCGGTGGACCCGAAATCAGGCGCAAAGCCACCTTCATCGCCGACTGCAGTGCTCAGGCCTTTCTTTTTGAGAATTTTTTTCAATGCGTGGAAAGTCTCCGCACCCATTTGAATGGCTTCCGACATCGACTTGGCGCCAAACGGCACGATCATGAACTCTTGGATGTCGAGATTGTTGGCAGCATGCGCACCCCCATTGATCACGTTCATCATGGGAATCGGCAAGGTCCGGGCATTAATACCGCCCAGATAGCGGTACAGGGGCAAGCCGTAGGCTTGTGCGGCGGCACGTGCGGCGGCCATTGAAACCCCCAAAATAGCGTTGGCGCCCAGTTTGGCTTTGTTCTCGGTACCGTCCAGGGCGATCATGGCCCGATCCAGCGCCAATTGGTCGGAAGCATCCATGCCGACAACAGCGTTGGCAATGGTGGTATTGACATTTTTGACGGCATTTTGAACGCTTTTGCCGCCGTAGCGCTTGGCCCGCGTGTTGCGCAGTTCCAGAGCTTCACGGGTTCCGGTGGAAGCTCCCGAAGGAACGGCAGCACGACCAGTGGCGCCGCACGCCAGAGTGATATCAACTTCCACGGTCGGATTTCCGCGGGAATCCAAAATTTCTCGTCCTCTTACGTCACTGATTTCTGTCATAACACCTCCCTCATGGCGCGGCCTCCGATCGCATCCTGACCGGCATCAGACCTTTTTCAAGGACCGGCACGGCACTGGTTAAGATCGGATCGTCACCTGTTAAAATGATAAAGATGGACCTTTGCCTGCTCCTGCGGAAAAAAACGAGTATACCGCTTCAGCTGGATCTGTATTTGAAAGCAAAACTATAAACAAACGATGGCGCGTGATTGGGTGCAAAGCAGTTTGTTGGACGCCACCCAGACCGCCTTGCTGCTTGACAATTTTTGGGCGCATGTTACTCTTCCGACCATAGGTTGTCAAGGAAATGGCCGCTGGACAGGCAAGCATGACGATCGCTCACAAGGGAGATGAACCGGACCATGGAAAGCAAATCACTATATCATGAGGGGCATGTGTTTGTTGCAGCCATACGGGTCTTGGAACGCCGGCATGGTGCCCCACCCGATCTGGATCAAATAGCAGAGCTGATCCAGTTCTCCACCGAACAGACCGGCCTGATCAGTCGACGCCTGCGGGATGCGGGCATCATTGAACAAGTAGCGGGAGCTTTCGGTGATCGCTGGGGCGTCGCGGATCATCTTAAATTGGAAGGACTCCCCAAAGATCTCGAAGTCACCCAGTTGGACAATGCGCTCAAAAAGTTCCAATCCGAAAGAAATAAACTTGCCCAAAAAGTAGAAACCATCAAAGAGCTTCAAGCGCAGAAAAAAAAGGATCTTTTTGCGGATATCGAAAAGAAACTCAAAAAGGATCTTTCCAAGGAATAGAAGATTTGAGCAAAGTTCGCTCGCTTCGCGCGCGAACACATGCGGGCGACAGTATGGCAAACTCTTCTATGTCCGCATCACGCTTTGACCCGCCGAATGACCGCTCCCAATTGCTGAAATTTTGATTCCAGCGATTCATAGCCGCGATCGAGATGATAGACCCGATTTATTTCTGTGGTGTTTTCGGCAATCAGGCCGGCTAGAATCAAAGAGGCGCTGGCACGCAGATCCGTAGCCATAACCGGTGCGCCCGATAGCTTGGCCACGCCCTTGATCAAGGCCGCATTGCCTGAAACAGTGATGTCGGCACCCATGCGGCGCAGTTCGCCCACGTGAATAAAACGATTCTCGAAAATGGTTTCGGAGATCAGGCAGGAACCTCGGGCCACCGTCATCAACACCATGAATTGCGCCTGCATATCGGTTGGGAACCCTGGGTAAGGCAGCGTTTTAACGTCCACGCTGCCGATACCATTGTTGCTCTGCACGTGAATGGTACCGTCCTGGACGTCGATATGCGCGCCGGTCAAACGTAGTTTGTGAATGACAGCGTCCACATGCGTGGGGTCGGCGCCTAGTATACGCACATCACCGCCGGTCAACGCGGCTGCGGCCATAAACGTACCGGTTTCAATGCGATCGGGAATAATTTGGGCAGTGACCGGATGAAGCCGCGCAACGCCTTCAATAACGATCTCCGGCGTACCGGCACCTCGAATAGAGGCGCCCATGCGATTGAGCACGTCGGCCAGCGCTTCGATCTCAGGCTCACAGGCGGCATTGCGTAATATGGTGGTGCCCTCGGCCAAAACGGCAGCCATCATAATATTTTCCGTGCCGGTGACGGTCACCACGTCAAAATAGATGTCCGCACCGCGCAGCTGCGCGCAGGATGCCTCCACGTACCCATGCGACAATTCTATGGTGGCCCCCAGAAGCGCAAGGGCCCTCAGATGCAGGTTAATCGGACGAGCGCCGATGGCGCATCCTCCGGGAAGCGACACGCGCGCCCTTTTCAACCGGGCGACCAAGGGCCCCAGTACCAGAATGGAAGCACGCATTTTGCGAACGAGATCGTAAGGGGCTTCGTGATTGTTCAGGCCGGCCGCGTCCACCTGCACTGTATGGTCTTGCATTTGACAGCGCGCACCCAGATGGCTGAGCAATTCCAGTGTGCTTTGAATATCTTTCAGATCAGGGACATTCGTGAAAGTATTGGTCCCATCGCATAACAGGGCTGCCGCTAAAATGGGCAAGGCCGCATTCTTGGCCCCGCTGATCCGCACAGATCCGTTCAGCCTGCGCCCGCCTTGAACGAGTATTTTATCCATACAAGCTTCTTTTCTATCGAGTAAGGTTTCAGGTAATCGTCATTGGCGCGATAGAGGCCCCATATGCCAGTGTTTGTACGTGCAGCAAAGGCCTATCCGGCAGTCAGACAAGATCGACAGGTCAGCTAATTATCATGATTGCAGTGGCAAACAAGAAAAAAAAAGCGCCTGTTCCAAATGGAAAGGCGCTGCGATTTCAATTGACGCGGACAGGTGGGTTCAATGGTGGCCGGCACCTTTGCCTTTGGAGGTGTCAATGACAGCTTTGATCACACAGTAGCTCATCCCCAATCCGATGACCGTCAAAGCGTACCAGAGACCGCCATGAAACACATAGTGGCCCATATCCCAGACCCATTCGAAATTAAACGGCAACATGTATTATTCCTCCTTGCAACACGGCCTTAGGTTGCGGCGACTTCTTCGACTGAATTGGAAACTGCCATCGTCTTAACCGCCAGATCCTGCGGGTCAGTCGTCAGCTCGGGCTCTTGGCCGTTAGGAATGGTGATCGGGTTAAGTTCCTTTTCCTGCGGGAAAATAGGCAGGTAGCGGTAAGAGATCATGATCAGTATCACGCCATACGCCACGGGTAAAATGGTGGTGGCCACTTCCTGCCAGCTGGGAATGTACAGCACCCATTCGTCAAAAGGCATGACGGGTACCGCCATGGTTTGCAGCACCATCACCCAACGATTGAGAGACACACCAATGATGCCGAGCACAAACGCTGTTACACGCCAGGACGCGCGTTCCCGCAATGGTCGGTAAACCAGGATCAGAGCGGGTAACCAGCCGCACAGGATGATCTCGGTGAACAAAATCCATTTTCCGTAAAAAGCGTTGTTCTGGTAGAAAAAATGCCACTGCAAACCCTGCGCTGGTGCGGTTTGAAACATCCAGTAAAGCGTATCCACACTCTTGGCGGCGATATAGGTCAGAATCATCCAGCCGGAAATTTTCGCCAGCAGAAAGACCACGTTGTCTTTGACCAGTTTCTTGTGCGTAATTTTCTCGGTCAACCAAGTGATGAAGAGCGTGAACGAGGGACCGTACGCAGCAGCAGACCAGGTGAAAAGAAAAAAGGTATACGGCCAAATCAGGATATGCTCGCGAAAGGCGAAGGGTCGTCCGAACAGAACACCTGCCACACCGCCCAGTGATCCTTGATGGAAAAAAGAGAGGAAAGCGCCGGTGGCAGCGAAAACAGCCATGGCTGAATGCATGTTATGACTCAGGTTATGGAAAAAAGGCACTTTGTCGAGCTGACGGTTTTCCAGGACAAGAGGGATATACTCAATAGTCAGAACCGCAAAATAGCAGGACAGGCAAAAGGCCACTTCCGTAAGCATGGAATGCACGTTGGCATGCCAGAAAATAAACCAGCTGCGCAGCGGCTGCCCGACGTCAATGGCCAGAATCAACAGTGCCGAACTATAACAGATAAAACCAATCAGAACCGCATAGTTGATAATATTCTTCAGTTCGTCTTTGCCGATAACGTATTTGAGCAAACCCGTAAAGAAGGCGCCCCCGCCGAGAGCGATGACTGCCAGATCAGCCCAAATCCAAAGGGCAAATCCGTAGTAGTCATTCATATTGGTCTGGTTCAATCCTTTGACCCAGCACAGCAACATGGCATAGACGCCCCACAATAATACGGCACCGGCAACAGACAGACCTAACAGGAATTTCCATAGGGGACACCGTCGGACGCCATCGGGTATCAATGCAGAATCCATAAGGTTGTGCTCCTTGTTTTCCTTACAATGGCGTTCTTAAATAGCGCCATCGATACTTTGCGCGCCAATTCCCTTTACGCGTGTTCTTTGGGCGGCGTCGATGCACTGGGATTTTCGTCGGCCAGATAGTTGTCGCCCGCCTTGCGCACCCACTCACGGTCGGACAAGTAGTAGACCTTCGTATTGGTACCGAGACGTTCCAGCAGTCGAAACGCACGCGGGTTCTGCGATTTGTAATGATCATGCCGGTCGGGTTGCGCAATCCGGCTTACGGCGTGCTCCGGATTATTCAGGTCGCCGAAAACAATCGCACCGGCCGGGCAGGCTTGGGCGCAGGCGGTCTGGTATTCGGCCTCGCCGACTTCCCGTTTGTCTTCCGCGTAGGCTTTGTCACGGGCCAATTGATAGCGGTGAAAACAGAAGCTGCATTTTTCGACGACACCGCGCATACGCGGTGACACGTTTGGGCTGAGAGATTTTTCCATTCCCACGGGCCAGACCGGATCCCACCAGTTGAAGTAGCGGGCATGATAGGGACAAGCTCCCATGCAGTACCGGCAGCCAAAACAACGGGTGTAGATCTGACTGACAATGCCCGTTTGGGCGCTGTAATCCGTTGCTGTTGCCGGACACACAGATACACAGGGGGAATGCCCCTCGTGTTGCCCGGCACAATGCTGGCAAGGACGCGGCAGATAGCATACCTCTGCATGAGGGAATTCACGACCATTTGTAATCCTGAACACCTTCATCCAGGTGATGCTGAGCAACTTATTGGTTTCGTCCTCTTTAAAAGGCACGTTGTTTTCGGCAGAGCAGGCGACCATGCATGCGCCGCAGCCCGTACATTTGTCCAAGTCGATCGCCATGCCGTAACGTTGGGGTGGCTTTTGATTATGTGTCTGCGTCTGTTTCATCAGAACCTCATTTCAGCGGTTAGGCTTTGGTCAATTTGGCCCGGATGCCCAAGGCCGCGTCAAGACCGGATGCCGGATCTTCTACAGGTGCGATGAGTCGATTGACATTCACTCCCTTGCCTGCCAAAAAGGGCCCTTGGGCTGTGTGCCCCAGTCCGCGAGGGATACTCACGATTCCCGGCATCACGCCATCATCGAGATGAACGCGCACCCGGGCTTCTCCCACCGGAGTGCTCAACCGGACCGCCTGCCCTTCCCCCAGCCCGATATGAGCGGCTGTTTCGGGATTCAGATCCACAAAACCGTCCTGCCCCTTTAAGACAGTGTCCGCGACGGTTTTGAGCATGAACGGCGTTCCGCCGACATAGCGACTGGTCAGCCGGATGGAATCATAAGGCATCAACAGCAGGGGATATTCGCTCGCGTCTCCGGCAGCGGAGGGTTCGCCGACCTGGTAGACAGCCCCGATGGTCTCATCCATCAGAGTAAACTTGCCCGAAGGCGTGCCGAACCCATTATCCAAAGAAGCGGGCGCCGATTCGGCTGCTGCCCAGAACCCTTGGTCGCTGATGGCGTCCCATTGATCGCCAAGCGCTTCCTGCAGGCAGGATTCATAATCGGCCCATGGAAAGGACTCGGCCACGGCACCTTTGAGCGCCTTGGCAATGAGTATGACGCTGTCGCCCACATGCCGGGTGTTCAACTGGGGGGCCACCACTGGTTGGCACAAACCAATCATGGGTCGCGTGGTACCCGACCGCACGGGCACATCTTCATATCTTTCCAGGTAAACATGGTTGGGGAGAATCAAATCCGCCTGCATGGCCGTTTCGTCCATGTAGGAAGAAAAGCTGACCACATAGGGAATCTTATCGAAAGCTTCCTGCACATTTGCGCTACCGGGCAAACTGTAACATGGGTTGGCTTCGGCCACGAAAAGCGCCTGCACTTCTCCGGGCGATGCATTGACCGTTTCGAACAACCGATGGACGATGGCCTGGGCATGAGGGAATTCAGGGCTACGCGCCCGATCCAGCCGTTGGGTTTGCAACCCGGCAGCCGCAGTCTCGTCCGTCATGACCGCGGGCCACTGGAGATAGTCGTAAGCGGGAATTGCCTGAACGCCGCCGACGCGATTGATGTTGCCAACCAGGGCATTGAGGGCATGCACGGCAAGCGCCTCTCTCAAACTGCCGGCGGTTTGCCCCTTGCCCTTGCCATAGACTGCCAGCGGTTTTTGGGCAGTGGCAAAAGCCAGGGCGGTGCGAACAATAACATCGGCTTCGACACCGCAGTAGGCAGCCACTTTTTGTGGATCAAAGCGTTCTTGCACCATTCTGACGAAGGCTTCAAACCCTTCCGTATGGGTACCAATGAAATCGGTGTCATATTTTTGTTGTGCGATGATCACGTATGCCATGGACAGAGCCAGGTCAGCTTCCGTGCCGGGCTTGGCAGCCAGCCAGACATTCGCTTTGGCGGCTGTGTTGGAAAGTCTGTGCTCGACCTGAACCAACGTACCGTTTTGCTCTTTCAGGCGGCTGATGGCCTGCATCACCCGCGGCGGCGCACCATAGCCATCCAGCAAGGCACTGCCAAAGCTCAGGATAAAATCGGCGTTATACAGATCGAGTCCCGCAAAGCCGTCCACGCCCTGAGTCAGGGACAGGACCGATTCATATGCGTCCTCCACGGATGGCATGCGGAAAAAATTGGGAGAGCCATAAGCGTTCAAAAACCTTTTGAACAACTGTGGCACCGTACCGGTATCGCTGTCAGTCAAACAGGCCAGCGACTGGGGTTTGCCCTGCGAACGGATGTCGGCCAGTTTGCGGGATACCTCGTCGATCGCCTGCTGCCAGGATATGGGTTTCCATTGCCCTTTTCCACGTTCACCATCTCGCTTCAGGGGACCTTGAATACGTCTGGGGCCATAAAGCAGCTGCAGACCCGAAAGTCCAAGCGGACATAACCCGCCGCCCTGATTTAGCGGGGTACCTTCCTGGCCTTCGATTTTGACCGCCCGGTCATCCACTTTTCGCACGCGAATACCGCAGTGACCGGGACACAACGTGCATGTTGAGTTGATGTATGTATAAGCACCGTCTGGAGGAACCGGTGTCCACGGCCAATTTTGCGACCAGATGGACATATCGTCGGTGAGCTTCCAGGGCAAGGGGGTCAACGCCGTGCCGACAGTGCCTCCAATGGAAAGGGATAAAAAGCATCGTCTGGACAGTTTCATAAATTTTCCTCAGACTGAATGTCGCCCATTGCTGGTTGAAATTAATTCGCTTCGACATGCATCAAAGCAACCCTGCCCATCTTCGGGAGGATCACTTGTGGCAAACAAAGCACGCATCGCGTTTGGTTTGCACACTGGAATCATGGACGGCGTCATACTTGGCATGGCATTCCGCGCAATCATCCATCTTCATGCGATCCCAGCTGTTGCTTTTGAGACCGGATATGCTGCGGCCCCAAATGTCCCGACTGTAACCGGTGATTCGATTAAATTCGTAGGTTTTCAGGCTTTCCGATGTCCCGATATGTCCGTGGCATGTGATGCAATCCATTTTAGCGCCATTGACGTGGGCCGAATGGGAGAAAAAAACACAATCGGGCTGACGCGCATACACCAGCCAGGGCACCTCTTGTCCTTTGGAGACATATTCTTCGACAAAAATCGCTTCGTCTTCGCTCTGGCCCTGCATCTCTTCATGGCACTCGACACATTGCGCCAGTCGTGGTGAGCCTGAAAAAGACCCGTCCGCGCGGAAGAAATGGCAGCTTTGACAGCCATTATCCACCATCTCCAGATGGTTTTTGTGATTGAAATCGAACGGCTGATTTTTCTGGCTGTATAAGAGCTTGGGGAAAACGCCCCACCCCACGACCAGGCTCAGGGCCACACCGATAAAGAAAAATAGAAGAATGTAAGGACCTCCGCCTTTAGAATCCGGGGAGGGTGGATGGGAATCACTGTGCGCTTGGAGGGTATCGTTGCTGCTCATGGACACTCCGTCATCTGTTTTGGAATCCGTTCGCTATTGTGAACATCGGCAGGTCATCGCCCATGGGGTGCGCCATTCTCACCCAACCATGATTGGGTCTTCCCGCCCGTGTTGCGCTTCAAGTTGCAGTCAACTACATATTCCGACTTGCGTCATAGAGGCGCCACGAAAGGCATTTTACTATCCAGACCCACCCTTTTTGTCAAGTCTAATTCATACGGGAATCATAGGAAAAATTTCCGATAGGGCGTTCCCCGAGTGTTCCTGAACGGACGGTCTCTCCAGCCGATGACCGACAATAAAACCGAAATAGGACAGCGCTTGGTGTGCGGCCTCGCCCGGGTTCGGTCAAACCCTACGTTGGCGTTCCATAACTATGCAGACCGGCCAGGAAATAGTTGACGCCAAAGTAGGTGAACAATACGGCAAAAAATCCGATAATTGAAAGAATGGCAATGCGCCGGCCGCGCCATCCGCGCATCATTCTAAAATGCAACAATGCCGCATAAATCAACCACGTTATCAGCGACCACGTTTCCTTGGGGTCCCAACTCCAGTAACGTGTCCAGGCTTGCTTGGCCCATACGGCCCCCGTGATGATGCCGGCGGTGAGAAATAAGAAGCCGAACATGACCAATTGGTGGGTCAGTTCATCCAAAAGGTCCTTGGAAGGAATCCGGTAATTCAGACCGTTACCCGATGGACCGCCTCCGTTGGCTTTGAGAAGGTACAGGATGCTGGCGGCAAAAGCGACCGCGAAGGCCGCATACCCGAGAAAACAGGTAATCACATGCGCGATCAGCCAATTGCTCTGCAACGCCGGTATAAGCGGTTGAATCGACTTGTCCGGTGTAAAAGAGGCGTAAGCCAAGGCTATACAGGCCAGCGGGGCTGCCAAGGCGCCGAGTGTACGAAATTGATAGCGGCGTTCCAGCACGAGGTAAATGAGAGCGATAGTCCAGCCAAAGAAGACCAGCGACTCATACATGTTTGAAAAAGGGGCATGCCCGTAATCGCCGCCCAGACGGTAGGACTCCATCCAGCGCAGCAGAATGCCCACGGTATTGCCTATCCAGGCGATCAGCATCACCCATGTGGCAATCTTGCCGGGCGTTTGCTTGTTAAAAATCCAGCCGAAGATATAGAAAACCGCCGCTACACCGTAAACAAAAGTTACAATAGATAAAATCAAAGAGTTCATTTTCCCGATATCCTTAACAGTCGATTGGGATCACTCATGCAAGTCGTCTGAAGATCCCTGCGTCAGACGCGCGTCAGCAAGCATTGGTCGAACTAGCGTGCGGAGCGATCTTTCGCAAGGACAGCCAGACGGTCAGCCAGGCGCTGAAGCGTCATCTGGAAGCCGGCTTGATTTTTATTGGCTTTGCCGGACACCATGATCCGACTGCCGCTGCCTTTGGTTGTCACTTCGACGACCACTTGTTGATGAGACATAAAAAAAGCCACAATGCATCCGGCAATCATCAAAATAAATCCTGCATAAACAAATCCCACGCCAGGATCCGAAACCACTTGCAACCCGGTATAATAACGTTCCTGAACGGGGGCTTGTCGTTGGTCAACGGCGATCGCCACATCACCGCCGCGCATATTGTCGAATTTCGGAAATTTCAGTGGCAAGATCACGGATTCGGATACCCCCTCACGATTCGTCAGGGTTCCTTCATAGGCCGGCCCCAAATCCATTCCCTTGAATTTGGCTTCCGGTTCGAAGCGATTCAGAACCAATTGCCCCAATCCTTCCGGTATCTGAAGTGGTTCCCCCAACTTTGTCGTTCCGGGATATATCATGCCGGAAGCAGCGCTGCGAAACGAAAGCGAGATCTGCTCAGGCACTTCCGTGTCCATTGCCACCGGTGCGGTGGCAGGCGCCATCCGGCCATAGCTGGACTGATAGATGCCGATACCTTTATAGGTAAGAGGATCGTTGACCACGATATCCTTGCGCACGACCTCTTTTCCCTCTTCGAGAATCGTCAGACTGGAACGATACTCCTTGGGACGCTGCCCGCCTTCGTAGAACTGTAAACTGAAATCGTCACAGCGAATGGAAAAAGGCAGGGTAAGTCTTTGACCTGAGCGGTTCGACTGGATGGTATCGGCAGTCTCGCCTTCCGGAATGTTCACGAACCCCTCAAAGCCAAACTTTGATCCGATCAATCCGCCGAATAGCAACACGACGATGCTTAAATGAACCACGTAAACGCCCAAACGCGTCCAACGCCCTTTTTCGGCAGTGAACGCGAATCCCTTGTCCGTCTGCGTGGGCTGGCAATAACGAAATCGTCTGCGCAACACGCGTTCGAAAGGCGCCTTCAGACGCTCGGCCGGTATGTCGGAGGTAAACTCATTGCGGCCTTTGCGCTGCCGGTAGTTTTGCATATCAAAAGACGGCTTGCGCGTAAATATGACTTTAGCACTGCTCCGCAGCCGATCGATGGAGCACACGACGATATTGACCACCAGCAGCAGCAGCAGTCCTACAAACCACCACGAGTGATACATGTCGACGATATCGAGCAATACAAATACCTGATAAGCGAACAGACCGTAAAAGGTGACATACTCCTGGGGAGAACTGTTTTGAGGAACCACAGTGCCAATAATAGAGAGCACCGCCATACAAAGCAACAGCACTACCGTCAGTTTCAGAGAAGCTAAAAATCGCCACAAGCTGTTCATGATATTGGGCGAAATGATCGTTTTTTCATCCATGTCAGTGGCCTTCAACACGCCCCCGGCTCCGCCGGAGCGAAAAGTGAAAAATGGCGCGATTTTTCGTTATAACGCTTGGGTGTATGTCTTTGACAAACGCACTACTGCAAACATAAGCCCGATATCATTATCAGATCCAAAGACGGGTGGCAACCGGGAGGTTTCACATCTCGCGCTCCTGCACAAAAAAGTGGAACACGGATAGCGCGTCCGTCCACCGAAAGGGTGCGGCCCTACTTTTCTATTTGATTTTTCCCAGGAACAACGACGATCGTGGCCGCCTTTTGGTTATCCAGGTATTGTTTGGCCAGCGTATTTATCTCCTGGACACTGATGGCCCGGTAATCGCTTTCCATGGTCCGCGCCCACGCCAACTGTTCGGGATGCCGGCTTGCGCCTGCCAGTACGCTGTTGAGCCAGTACATGTTGGACTGACGCAAATCTTTGATCTGAACCAACGTCGGATCCAGAACACGGCGCAATTGGTCCGCACTGATGCCTTGGCTGGCCATTTGTCCGGCGATGCGTTTAACTTCGGCGGCGATCATATCGATCTGGGCAGGATCTACAAGAAGATGGGCCTGGAGCAAGCCATATCCGGAATAGGCACGAAAAGCGTGATGATAGGCATAGGGCGAGTAAGCAGCGCCCATCTTCTCACGGATATGCACGCGCAGCTCTTCCGAGAGAAGTTCCGCCAGCACATTCAGCCGGCGCGTGCGGTGAATATTCCAGAAATCAGCCGTGGGATAAACGACGGCCACGAGCGCTTTTTCAATCTCGGAATCAGGCGCCAGATGGAGTGACTCTCCGGCCGGGAAATTAAGTGAACGCGATCCAGACTGCCGCGCCTCGGTCCTTGGCGTCAAGGAACCCAAATAACGCCTTGCCAATTCTATCACAGCCTCGGGCTCGAAATCGCCGACGATGGCTAACTCCAGAGGCGCGTTCTTCAAACTGTCACCAAACCATTGTTTGATATGTTCTATGGTGAGTTGCTGCATATTCTGCCAGGACGGCCATCCGAAGCGACTGTCTCCTCCGGCCAGAAATTTTTCGCCATGGACCTGCATCATTCCTTCGACACGATGATCGAAAGAACGGTAGTGTTGCGCCAGACTTTTGTATGCTGTTTTAAGCGCATCGGCCCGATATCCCGGATCCTGAACAAAAGTATTCATCAGTTGAAACAAGAGAGGTAGTTCCGAGCTGTCTGCTTGGCCATTGACCACAAACGTCTCTTCTCGAACGTCAAGGGAAATGTCCGCAAGACGACCCGCCAACGCCTCGTCCAATCCTGTTCGGTCCAAAGATCCGAAACCAGACCCGTTGACAACCAGTTCGCTCAACACTGCCAATCCGGGCTGCTCGTAGGGTTCCGAAGACCTGCCGCCACCGAAGGAAAGCGCCGTCAACACTTCATTTTTTTTGAATGCGGTCCGTTTGAGTATCAATCGTAGCCCATTGTCGAATTCGATTTGTTCGACTCCCAGCTCATCGAGACGCACACGCTGGCGAATTGTCCCCTTTTCCGCCGGAAGCGAAAGGTAAGGAAATTCAGCCGCCGCGCGATCTTCCCTGGCATCTACCGCGATGGCATTGCTGGCATCATATGCGGATACAATTTGCTCGGACGGAGACAGGCCGCCTTGGTGCATCCAGGCGTTGCCGGTGACCAATACCAGACGGTGGTCAGCGGACCACAGGTCCCTAAAGGCTTGGTGGACATCTTCAAGCGAGGCCGTTTCGATCATGGGGCCAAGCAGCGTCCATTGCTGCTGAGCGGATTGGTATACCTGCCACTGGTTCAAGTTGTCCATGATCTCCTGCGACAGATCTTTGCTGTCGCGTGTAGCCATCTCGTTGACGTCGCGCTGCAAGGCAGCTTTGAAATCGGCTTTGGCACGCTGCAATTCCGAATCCGTGAAGCCGTGAGTGAGGGCACCGCGCAATGACTGTTCAATTCCGGTCAAGGCCTGTTGCCATTTTTCCGGTTTGCTTTCGGCTGAAATCTCTCTGTAACGAATCTGTTGAAGATAGTCACCTGACCCGATGCTTGCGGAGATGAAAACGCTGTCCGGGTCCTGCATAATCTTGTCGAGCCTTTTCTGAACTATATGTTCGGCCAGGCGCTGCAGCAGATTTTTATGCCGATACGCTGTCGTATCTGCTGGCGCGTTCTGTTTCTCAATGGTTTCGATACGAACGGTAGCGGCGCCGCTTTCTCTTTCCGGGTAATAAAAGGCCTTGATACCCTGGTGAGAAAAATGACCGAAATCCGGCAGCCGACCGGATTTTGCGCGGGGCCGCATGTCGGCAAACGATTTTTCGATCATCTTTTTTGCTGCGCTTTTATCAAACGCACCTACCATGACCAGTACTATCCGCTCCGGTCGATACCAGGTATCGTAGAACTGACGCAGCATGCGTGCATCGAAATTTATAATGGCCGACGCCTCTCCAATGGGGAGGCGTCGTGCCGGCAAGCTTTCGGGCATTTCGAACTGAAAAACGGCCTTCATCGTCCGGTACTGAGCCGAGTCGCTCGCGCGCTTTTCAGCCAGGATCACGTTCTTTTCCTTTTGTACCTGCTCCGGCGACAAAAGCGCACCTTTCGCAAAATCGTTCAGCACCAGCAGCCCCTCGGAAATGCTTTGCGGATCACCCTTGGGGATCAGAATGTCGTATACCGTTTGTCCAAAACCCGTATGGGCATTGGCATCCGGCCCGAACTGCATCCCGATGCGTTGAAAGTATTTGACCAACTCACCTGGTTCAAAATGAATGGAGCCTTCGAACAGCATATGTTCCAGAAAGTGTGCGATACCCTCCTCCCCTTCCGATTCGGCCAGCGAACCGGATTGAATGTACAGGTGCATACTGACACGGTCGCGAGGCGTTTGATTCTCTTTGAGGATGTAGCGCACACCATTGGGTAATACTCCGAAGTCAGTTGCCGGATCAGGCAACAGGTCGCTGGTGTCATGCGGCCAAGCCTGGTTAAGCACCAGGGTGCGCGGGCTGTCTGCGACAGGGATCAATGAAGCACAACCGGTAAGCCCCAATCCGGTAAAAACGACTATTGCGAGAAACCACTTTCTTTGATTCAGTATCATTTTCAGACCTCTACTCAAAACGGGTGAACGTACTTACCTGAACATCCTTGGCAAGCCCGGTCAAACGGGGAGCCCGGAGTTGCATCGGGCTATGATAAAAAAGCTTCAGCGCCCGCTGCTGTTCACACAGGGGCGCTGAAGGCTTCCATGATTGGAATTGAACGAGAGGACTGAAATTATGCTTTAACGTATACACCACGGCTAACAGTTTTGATTTGACCTTTTTTGCTTAACTTGTAGAGGGCGTTGCTTAATTGGCGGGACTCCAGACCGGTTTTTTCTTTCAGATTGGCAATGTTTGCGCCCGTGCGACTCTTTGCGATAACATCCAAAACATTATCGAGGACGGTGTTCTTGCCCTCATCGGCGGAAACAGCGGGTGCTTTCTTAGGCGCCTTGGCCTTGGGCGGCGTTTTGGGCGCAGCTTTGGGAGCAGCTTTTTTAGAAGCTTTTTGGGGTGCCGCCTTCTTGCTTGCCTTCGCAACCGGCATTTTCTTTTCAGGTGCTGCAGCTTTTGCCGGAGCGCTTTCCAACTGTGTATTCAACTTCTCGAGTTTGTCGGCCAACGATGCCAAATTCTTGGCGATGGTCTTAATTTGGGTCTGAACTTTTTTCATATTACTACCTCCTAAGTTTTTGAATTTTGTTGCAAAACCATGCAAATTAATTCAGCCCTATTATAGCCCCTGTAAATTGTCAACAACTTCTTTTACGAAAGTAGCATTTTACAGAATTCCAGTTTGGCCCCAAAAAAGTGCGTCTTCGCCGAGCCGCGACAGTTCTATATTCGATGGAGTGAAAGAAAAAAGCACTTGTTTAATTATACCGATCAAATCTTCGCTTAAACGGTATTTTCATCGAACGCGGAACCTTAGGGACCGCCAAGGAGTCTTCACCTGAACTTCCGCGGACGTAAGTGTCTTCGTAAAGTAGTTGACAGAAGGTATTCTGTCAAATTTTCAAAGCAATAACACCCCCTTTTTCCTGCATGTGTGTGGCAACAGGGTAGCGTAATATCGCTTCCAATGCCGTGACAGGTAAAGAACTGTTTACTTTACGAACATCGGCGGCCCTCATTTCGATAGAATTGTTGGCCATTTTTTTCGAAGAGGAACCGATTGTGTCCGGGCCATGGATTGCACCCTGGCGCCGTTCGGGGACTTGACGGGCGTCCTTGACAAAAGGAATGAAACCCCATAGGTCACAATTAAGTCTTTATCGAAACGCGTACTTACGGGAGCATGGATATGCCGCCTATCGGCGAAAAAAAAATTGTATGCCACAGCTCAGACCATAATGATACCATTGGCCGCGGTTCGCAGGGGAGCAGCATCGATTATGGTCGAGAGCTGAACCCGGCGCAACTGGAGGCAGTCACCTTCGAGAAAGGACCTCTGTTGGTCATTGCCGGGGCAGGGAGCGGCAAAACCCGCACATTAACATATCGCGTCGCGCACCTGGTCGAAAACGGTGTCTCACCAAAATCAATTTTGTTGCTATCGTTTACTCGCAAAGCATCGCAGGAAATGCTCAAACGCGCCACCAAGCTTCTCGATAACCGTTGTCAGGAAGTGACTGGCGGCACGTTCCACTCCTTTGCCAACATCATCCTTCGGCGCTATGCAAAGGTAATCGGGTTTGATCACGGCTTTACGATCATCGATCGCGGTGATTCAGAAGATCTTATGGGAATGATCCGCAAGGAGGTGGACGCTGGAGGCAGCTGCCATTTACCGCGCAAATCCACACTCGCATCGCTTTTCAGCCGCACTGTCAACAAAGGTTTGCCCCTTGAAGATATCGTATATGAAGAGTACCCCCATCTGGGTGCTCAGATCGATGTCATCGACCGCATCCGGCAGGTGTATGCGCAACGCAAGCGCGAACATCATTTTATGGATTATGATGATTTGCTGGTCTATCTGCTTCGCCTGCTTTCAGACCACCATGATATCAGAAGGCGTATTTCTGACATGTATGAGTATATTATGGTGGATGAATATCAGGATACCAATGCCATGCAAGCGGAAATCGTTTTTTTACTGGCTGGTTCCCATCGGAATCTCATGGTCGTTGGCGATGATGCGCAATCGATTTACGCTTTCCGGGGAGCCAACTATAAGAACATCATCGACTTCCCGCATCGATTTCCAGGCACACACATCATCAAACTGGAACAAAACTACCGCAGCCTGCAGCCCATCCTGGACCTGGCGAACGCTTTGATCGAACCGGCCGCCGAAAAATACTCAAAATGCCTGTTCACACAGCGCGGCGGCGGACAGTTGCCGGTACTTGCGGCAACCACCAGCGAAAATGCCCAATCGCGATATGTCGTCAGGGAAATTGCGCGCCTGCGCAGCAAGGGATTGCCTTTGGACCGTATCGCCGTTCTGTTCAGGGCCAGTTTTCATTCATTCGATTTAGAGCTGGAACTGACCCGAGCGTCAATGCCGTTCATTAAAGTCGGTGGGTTCAAATTGGCAGAATCAGCTCACATCAAAGATGTTTTGGCGCATTTGCGCATTTTTATTGCGCCGCGCGATCGGTTAAGTTGGAATCGTGTCCTGTTGCTGGTCGAAAAAATCGGCCCGCGCACGGCCGAGCGCATTTACGAAACAATCGCCCGGCAGGGGATCGGCGCCCAAGGGCTGTTAAGTGCCGGACTAAAAGTCAAAAACAAACCGGGGCTAGATCGGCTGAAGGACCTAATCAGCACCATGTATGCGGCCCCCCATTCTTTGGTCGGGTGGGGTGAGAGGGTTCTCCAATACTATCTCCCTAAGCTAAAAGAACGATTCGACGATCATCCGCGACGGGTGCGTGACATAGAACAACTACTCACCATCATGGAACGCTATGAACACTTAGAGGATTTTTTAGCCGATATGACTCTGGAACCACCCAATACCAGCGTAGAAGATCGGCTCACGGTCGATGAAGGTCATGCCGACAGCCTGACGCTTTCTACGATTCACTCGGCGAAAGGGTTGGAGTGGGATACGGTATTTATCCTTTGGGCTCTGGATGGCCGTTTTCCTTCCAGCCAGTCTTGCGAGCAACCCAATTCTTTAGAAGAAGAACGGCGCCTGATGTACGTGGCCGCAACGCGTGCCCAACACCATCTGAACATCACCTACCCTGTAGGCATATTCGATCACGCGACCCAGTCGGTCTTGTACGAGCCCTCGCGCTTCTTGGATGCAATACCGGAGGAAGTTTTGGAACGAAGATACTTTAAGGCCGGATCGTTCTAAAAAAAAGCCCACTTGATGTAAAAAGCCAGAAACAGCCATAGCGCCATGCAGATCGTATAGGCTCGCCATTCGGTCAGGCGAACCGCCATTCCATGCGGGCCGATCTTTCCCACACGCATTTTGCATGCGGGACACACTTTGGCTTCCAGAGGCATATACTCGTAACATTCGGGGCATTTTTTGCTGATGTGCTTCTTTTCCTTTGACGAGGATGGCGCGCTCATAATCCCTCCAGAACAAGTTCCGCTTAATGCACTTAAGAGGCACAGGACGGTTGGTGTTCTTTGGCCGCACATGCCTGCACCTGTTCATATGCGGCCAAACCGAAGAATGCTATATTTTTAGCGCACCAGATCATAATTCACTTCAACAGTGCCGTGCGCTCTTAAATCGGCCAGCCACTGCTGAAGCGTGGTTTGCTTTTTCTGTTCGGTCAGCCGGCTTACGATCGCACTTTTTTCCTTGTTGAAACCTTCTTCGGAGGGTGGCCTACGCTCTTTGAGTTGGATCACGTACCAACCTTTAGCGCCCTCGAAAATTTGATCTGGTAACGTTTTATCAGAGCCAAGCGCAAAAGCCGCCTCACTGATCCCCTGTTCATAACCAATTTCGGGAATGCTGCCGGCACGTTTGAAAAAGCCGGTTTGCAGGGGCTTCGGTTCGAATTGCGCAGCGATCTCATCCAGGCTTTTGCCAGCCTTCAACGCGTCCAGGCAGGCTTGTGCATCTGCTTTGGCGCGCTCGTTCTGCTTTTTCCGGATCAGATCCACCCTGACGTCGTTCTTTACTTTGTCCAATGACGGAATAGCCGCCTCAATGCGATCGATGACTTGCAGCAGATAGTAGCCATCGTTAAAATCCTGAATATCGCTGATGCCCATTTTCTGCAATGTAAACGCTTTTTCGGCAAAAAGCCGGGGAGCACCGATCTCGGGTGTATTCAATCCTTGCGGTGTGAAAAATTCAGTGGTTCGAACGGGCACTTGATTCTGTTGGGCGACATCGGCGAGATCGGCCCCTTCGAATAATGTCGCATCATAAACCTTTTCGGCTTTTTGCAGCGCCAAAGTCCGTGCGCCGGTATCGATCAGTTTTTCGCGAATACCGTCCGCGGCGGCTTCCAGGGTCTGAATATTGGCCTCTTTGACATTCTCCACTTTGATGATGTGCCAGCCGAAGTTTGTCCTCACCGGTTCACTGATCTCACCGGGCGTCATGCCGAAGGCTTTATCTGCAAAGGGCTTTACCATGGCCTCTTTCTTGAATTCACCAAGATATCCGCCCTTCTCGCGCGTCGGTCCCTCTGAGTACTGCTTGGCCAACGCATCGAAAGCTTTGCCCGATTTGGCCAATTCATAGATTTTGCGCGCCTCCTGCTCCTTGGCGGCAACAGTCTGCGCGTCAGCGTCCGCATCGAGCTTCAATAGAATATGACGTGCTTCCACGGTTTTTTCGGACTTAAATTCATCGATGTTGTCATAATAGTATTCTGCGATTTTTTCTTGCGGAACCTCTACCTGACTCCTGTAGGCCATGGGATCGAAGAACAGATAGCTGACCTTGACTTGCGGTTCGGTCCGGTAATCCGTTTCATTGGTTTTGAAATGCGCGGCAATTTCCTCGTCAGTGGTGTCAATGTCCTTGTAATGGTCACCTTGGAACAACATATAATTAAGATCGATTTCCGCATTGTACCACTCAAACCACTCTTTGGCTTCATGCTCGTTTGCAACCACGCCATCCACAACCAGCGCGCGCAGCTTATCGATTATTAAATCTTCACGAAAATTATTCCTGAAATCAGCGACCGACAATCTGTTTTGGGATAAAAGCATTTCGGCGCGTGCTTCATCGAAGACACCGTTGTTCTGAAAAGCTGGTATCTCCTGAATGGCTTTATCGATCGATTGATCCGCCACTTGAATATCCAAACGGCTGGCTTCCTGCAACATCAAGATGCGATGAATGATTTGATTGAGAGCTTGCTCTTCGAGCTGCATGCTTTTTAACATCTCATCATTTATGGCACCACCGTAAGCGCTGCGATACTGTTCGCGCAGGCGATCGTAAGCCTCACGATACGCATCGTACGATACAATTTCACCATTCACATCGGCCACTTTGGTGTCGCGCCCGGCATTAAAACTACCAACTCCCCAAAATATGAAAACCGCCACAATCGCAAATAGGAGCACTTTGATGATCCAACTGCTTGCTTGCTTGCGCATTATACTAAGCATGCCTTACCCTCTCTTGTGTCTAAGATTGATCCTGCAAGATATCTACAGCGGGTGAATATTATAGTAAATCCAAAAGTTTGTCAATAAGTACACCTCGGCTCCAGAATTTACGGGGCGTGTTTCAGCATAGATTAATGATACTCTCCCCACCTTATGAATTTGCACATACCAAGGTGTCGGGTGCCTCTGAGATGGCCAGATGCACACAGATAAATTCTCCATCAGTAACAAACGGTGCTGATGGGAGCTTTTACGAAGCCATCAATAAACATGGGCAAGTTGCCATTTGGCACATGCATATCCGAAGCATTTTTTGGGCAACCATGCTCGCACTGAAAAAATAAGATTGACAGGCACCCACGGGTTTGTTAGTTAGCCGACTCGTGTTCGGGGCTGTAGCTCAGCTGGGAGAGCGCATGACTGGCAGTCATGAGGCCAGGGGTTCGATCCCCCTCAGCTCCACCAAATTGTTCATATGAAACGGGCAGCATAAAGCTGTCCGTTTTTATTTTGCTCGCCATCATTCTGTTTCTGGAAGGGTGAGCGGGATCAACGCAACCACAGTTGCCCCCCAGCCGCCGGCCTGCGGAGGCGCGTCCTTGAACTCGCGGACCAAGGGGTTTTTTAAAAGCAAAGACCGCACCCTGGCCTTTTGCATGCCTGACCCCTTTCCATGGATGATTCGGACATTCAGTACGTTCTTCTCTCTGCAGGCCTCCAGATAATCCTCTAAAAGGTCGGGCAGCTCTCTTGGGTCAAAAGTATGCAGATCCAATATACCATCGATGGGAATTGAAATAGGTGCCATCATAATACCCTAGGGCGGCCAGCCTGCTTCAGGTAGCTTTTAAAACCGCGGCCACGTTCACGCCATGAGGAAAGCCAGCAGACCACTCAGAACGAAGATACTTTCCACCAGAAATTCAAGCTGAACACCGGAAAACATGGGATCGCGTTCATGAACGACGATGATGGCCCAAAAAGCAGCTGGGACCACGATCAAAGGGAAACCCAAATGAGAAAAGATTCCTGTCCATGCAGACAGGCACAGTAAAATCAGAACGCCTGCCAATGTGACTTTCAACAACTTCAAAGCACGGACCGGCCCCATCAGGATAGGGATAGTCTCCTTGCCGACGATGCGATCTCCTTGGATATCGAGAATATCGAAAAATGCAGTGCGACTGAAAGCGAGGGCGGATGCCAAGGCGACGGCCAGGGTGCCGCTCAGCCATCGCCCTTCGGCATCGGCAAGGGCCGGCAAACCAGCCGTCACCACGCCCCAGGCCAGAGCGATCAATATGGTTTTTGAACCTGGAAAATCCTTAATACGTCGAAAATGAAAAGATGGCCACATCCGACTGGGAATCAGCCGCAAGTTATAGGAAAGCCCCAGCAGACTCATGGCCAGCAACGTCCAAAAAGCCAAAGCGCCCATCCGGTAGGCAGCCACCAATCCTATCGCACCGGCAGCCAAAGCCATAAAAATCAACGGCCGTTTATGCCGGCTGTAGAAGCGTTCGCGGTCGGGATCGTTATAACTGTCTTCGGCGCGTCCGGTAAGATGATTTAAAATATGCATGGACATGATATACAGAATAGCTGCGGACAGAGCAGGCAAGGAGGGGCGCAAATGTTGTAAATGCATGACCGCATAACTCAGGCAGCCGGCTGCGAGTGCCACATACACGTTGGTCAGAAGGGCCAATCTTTGGACGCGCAGCAGATGGGACCGCCAGCCCAGGCCAGTCTGCATGGGCATCTGCTCGATCGCCCGCACCACGTGCCGGATGATCCATGTGGGTGTAGATGCACCGGCTGTGATGCCAACAGTCTGCACCCGTGAAAGGGCTTTCAGATCCAACTCCGTTTCGGTTTCCACATGGTAGGCGCATTTTTCTGATTCAGAAACAATCTCCGCCAATCTGCGTGTGTTTCCGCTGCTTTTTCCGCCGACCACCACCACGGCATCCACTTCATGCGCCAGTTTGCGCACTTCGGCCTGACGTTTTTCAGTGGAATCGCAGATTGTATCAAAAAGCTCGTAGTGCGCCCGATGTTCGCCAACCCAGGTTTTTATCTGCTGGTACAAGCGCTCATTCTGGGTTGTTTGGGCGACGACGATCGCCTGATCGAAGACTGGAAGATTCTGCAGCGCCTCCAAAGATCCGACCACATGGCCCGCTTGGCCGGCAAACCCTTGCAAGCTGATGACTTCAGGATGATCCTGATCTCCGACAATGATGGCGGCAAACCCTTTACGGGCGAAACGCTTGATGATGGCTTGAACCTTGACGACTCGCGGACATGTGGCGTCAATGACTGTAAAGCCAGCCTGCTTGAGTTGCTGCTTGGTTTCCGGCGGCACACCGTGAGCCCGTACCAATACGGTCCCGGAACCCTTTGGGGGGATTTTCTCCATGACCGTGATTCCCCGCTCGACAAACATTGCCAGCACCTGCGGATTGTGGATCAACGGGCCATAGGTAAATATCGGCTTTTGTTGTTGGGAAGGCGCATCCAGCGCCAGTTCCACGGCACGACGCACTCCCATGCAAAAACCGGCTGTCTTGGCGACAACGATCTTCATGATGTCAACACGATATCCTGATGCGTTCAGACCGTCAGTAAAATTTTATGATCAACCAAGGATAAAGCTTTAATACGCGCCTTGATAAACTTTTGCTCGCCAAAAATATTGACCAGTCGCAGACCGTCTTCATCGGGTTCGACCGTGTCGACCGACTCCATAATCAGGCGTTCATTTTCACCATCTATTATATACGCATTGGCTTCGCACATCGTTCAATCCTCTTTTATAAGTCACGCCAATCCTATACGGATCGCGTCAACGCATTTTAAAGTGGCATTGCAAATTACTCATCATTCAACTTTCGGGTTCCAAACGCCGGTGACCCTACGCACACCTTAAGCCCTCACTAATCTCGGCTGACTGTGGCGCGGGCCACCCGCCGGCTCACCTTACTACGTGTCAATCCCGAAAGTTGCGTCATAACCCTTGACTGAGCCCATCCGAGCAGGTCCACCTGAAAACCGTGGATTATTAGGGCCCATCGTAGGGCGATAAGATAATTAATTGTACTCTTTTCGCATTAGACTTTCAATTCCATTGCAACCAGCCCATCAAGATACTTCCGTATATGGTTATCGACAAGCTCGCCCACCAAGTGCGGCAAGGGCAGGCTTGATACGCCGATCACCGAGACGTTTTCCTGATTGAGCGGCAGCAGCATTTTCGCGGCGCGACAGGCTGCTACAGCCATTGCTATTTTGGGTGTCACTTCACCCATCATGGCATGCGCCAGCACGATACTCAATGGACCGGCAACAATGTCTGCTTTGGACACCGTCTGCACGATGGCGTTTTCACCCGAAGCACCTCGGTTGGCTTTGGCCTTGAGCATTTGGGCGGTGGCAATGGCGTTGGTTCCCAAAGCGACGATCTCGACCGATTCGCCAAAAGTTTCTTTGATTTTCTTGATGATGGCGCTACCAATGCTGCCACCTTGCCCATCTATCACACAAATTTTTTTTGGCATGGCCATAGTCGAACGCTTTCCCGATCCGATCTATTCTGTTGAATTCTATAGTTTGGCTATCTTTTGTTTCATTTTGCGCTGACGCTTGGAAAGGCGACGGGACGGTCCTGTTTTCCGGGTACTCGGCTGCCATCCCATCGATGCTTCGCTTTCGTCCCCCCCTTTGATATCCATCATGCGGGCCATGAGAATCCTTTTTTCAAATTCGTCCGCACTGATAATCCCCGCCCCCTTGGCGGCAGCGTAGCGGATCACCTCATTGTCGGAACTGACCACGGTCATCCGATCTTTTTCTCTGTCAGCCATGCGTTTAATCACGGCATCAGCCAATTCGCCCTGCCGCGAATAGTACACATCGATGCCCTTGATGCGATCGCGACGAGGCATACCTAACGGTGCGGATTGCGCATCGAAAACAACGGTGATGGCAAATCCCTTGACCCTCTTATAGGCCGCCAGCGCATCGACCAACGCATCGCGCCCGGCCTGGAGCTCTTGCTGATCCAGCGCACCGAAATACGATGATTGGCGGATGAGATTATAGCCATCGATGACAATATGCATGTGGGTCGTTGCCCGTGGACCCGTTGGCCCGTTTGCCCGTGGCCCTAGAGGTTTTAAGGGGTGTTCATCAAAGCGCGTTGAGCAGTTCCAATAGCCGGTTGAGGTCTTCCGTGCTGTAGAATTCTATTTCCAGTCGGCCCTTCTTGCCCTTGCGCTTGATTTCGACCTTGGTGCCGAATCGGCGTGAGAGCGAATCGGCCACAGTGGTCAGATGACGGTCCTCAGAGCTGCTTTTCTTGCGCTCCACGGCTTCCGATGCGCTGCGCAACCGCTTGACCAGTTCCTCGGTCTGACGCACAGATAAGCCTTTGCGCACAATCGCACGCCAAGCTGCGTTCTGTTGAACCGGTGTATCGGCCCCCAGCAAGGCGCGCGCATGTCCCATACTGAGTTGGGCCTCATTAATGCTGGTTTTGATCGGTTCAGGCAACTGGCGCAAGCGCAAAAAATTGGCCACGGCAGAACGACTTTTGCCAACCCGCGAGGCTGTCTGTTCTTGAGTTAAACCGAATTCCTCGATCAAACGATGATATGCTTCGGATTCTTCGATGGGGTTGAGATTTTCACGCTGGATATTTTCAACGATGGACATCTCAAGCATTTCGGCATCGGTTACCGTTTTTATCACGACCGGCACCTGCTGTAACCCGGCCATTTTAGCGGCCCGCAAGCGCCGTTCGCCGGCCACCAGTTCGTAGCCGACGTCGCTGCGACGCACCAGAAGCGGTTGCAGAATGCCTTGCGTGCGAATGGATTCGGACAACTCGGCCAGCTCCTCGGGGGCGAATCGGGTGCGGGGCTGATAGCGATTGGGTTGCACCAATTCGATATCACACTCCAGGTAATTCTTAGGCGCATGCTCACCCGGAGCATCCTGCGTGGACTCTATACCGGGAATCAATGCATCCAACCCTCTGCCGAGCGCCATTTTTTTCCGCTTTTTGGCGGTGGGGTCGTTGGCTTTATGCGCTATACTCATTGTTTTTCCTTCTACAAAATAGAATGGTCGATGCCGATTTCATTAGCCCCTTCGGTATCGTTTGCAATCGTCATCCTACGCTGACGTTGTCAGTTGGCAATCGGTTTGGCCAAGATTTCCTGAGCCAACGCAAAGTAGCTCTGTGAACCTATCGATGCGGCATCGTAGAGCAAAATAGGTTTGCCGAAACTGGGCGATTCACCCAGCCGTATATTGCGAGGAATGATGGTCTTAAAAACGAGTTCCTTAAAATGAGCCTCAGCATCTTCGGCAACCTGATGGGACAGGTTCGTCCGCTTATCGAACATAGTCAACAATATACCCGCGATTTGCAGGTGCGGGTTCAAGCTGCGCCGTATCCGCTGAACCGTCTGGATGAGCTGACTCAACCCTTCCAGGGCATAAAATTCACACTGCAGAGGAATCAGCATCGCGTCGGCCGCGGTCATGGCGTTGACGGTAAGCAGGCTCAGCGATGGCGGGCAATCGATAATGATGTAATCAAAGCTTGCCCCGATAGGCGCCAAAAGACGTTTCAGGGCTGTCTCGCGATCGGGTTCGGAGAGCATTTCAACATCGAATCCGATAAGTTCCACACGTGACGGCAGCACTTTGAGCGCACTGATCTCTGAATCGACGATCAATTCCTCAATGCCACTTTCGCCGATCATGCCATGATACAGGGTGTGCTTGAGCTGCGTTTTGTTCAGGCCAACACCGGTGGTGGCATTGGCCTGAGGATCGCAGTCCACGAGAAGGGTCTTTTTCTCAAAAATGGCCAACGCAGCGGAAAGATTTACCGCGGTGGTCGTTTTGCCCACGCCCCCCTTTTGGTTGGCTATGCAAATGATTTGTGCCATCAGGCGGACACTACCATAGTTCATGGGGTTTGAAAAGCGGTTAAGAATGTGCCATGCTTGTAAAGATGACCTCTGAAAAAGAGGGCGCGGCGTTGGTCATGCGTCTTTAAATGCTTATTGTAGGCGGTATGAACGCGGGGAGACGATTCGGCAACGATTGCGCCTGCGTGAAACGATCCGTCGAACGGAAACCGATGTTTAGATTAAAATTCAAAAGATGTCTTGTCATTATCCTGTCAATGGTCTGCCTGATGGTCTGGTATTCCCCTGGCTGGGCAATCTCTTTAAAGGAAGAGCAGGAACTGTCCCAACAATTCATGCGCATGGTCAACCGGCATTTCGAGGTGGTTGATGATCCGCTGATTACGGATTATGTCGGTCGAATCGGACGCAAAATATTAGACGGCCTGCCCCCGCAACCTTTCACCTATCGCTTTTTTGTGATCAAGGAAGATGTCTACAATGCCTTTGCGATTCCGGCAGGCTATATTTTCATCAATAGCGGACTGCTTCTGGCCATGGACAGCGAAGAGGAGCTGGCCGGCATTTTGTCGCATGAAATATCCCATGTGGTCTGCCGCCACATTTCCCAGCGTATCGAGCGTTCCAAGAAAATCGATCTCGCCTCGATGGCCGGTGTGGTTGCGGGAATTTTTCTGGGAGCGGCCGGTGGCAGTGCGGCCGCTGCACAAGCCTTGACGCTCGGTTCAGCGGCGGCGGGCACATCATTGTCCCTGGCGTACAGCCGCGATGATGAAGCGCAAGCCGATCAGATCGGGCTGGGTTATCTCGCCAATGCCGGTTACTCAGCCGACGGCTTGATCGAAATTCTGAAAAAAATACGCGGTAAACAATGGTTCGGCTCAGACCAGGTGCCCACCTACATGATGACGCACCCGGCGGTGGAAGAACGCATCGCGCAGATCGACACCTGGATGGCCACCCGTGATGAGGCCGCGCACAAAAGAAAGAAGCCCGAAGGATCAAGCGAATTCAGTCGCATTCAATATCGGTTACGTGCCCTGTACGGCGATCCGGCTGCATCCATTCAATTTTTCAAATCCGGGTTGGCCCAGCACCCTGGCAACCTTGATTTGGCCTATGGCTACGCGCTGGCTATGGCACGAACAGGAAATCACACCGAGGCCGTGCATCATCTGCAAAAGGCCCTCGCCAAAAATGCCTTGGACCCGATCATTCTCGCTGATCTTGGAAAAATTTATTTTCTTGCTGGTCGCGTGAAAGATGCCCTGCCCGTTTTACAAGGGGCCGTATCCCTGGCAGCCGATCATCCGGAAGGACTTTTTTATCTCGGACGCACGCACATGGAACTGGGCGATTTTACCGCCGCGGCCGAGGCCTTCGAGCGACTCCTGCGCTTTCAAGACAGCTATGCGCCAGCCTATTATTTTCTGGGTGAAAGCTACGGTAAAATGGACCGCATTCCCGAGGCACACTATTTTTTAGGGATGTTTCACTTCAAAAACGGCGACGATCGCACTGCCTATTTTCATCTGATGCGCGCCCAAAAAGACATCACAGATCCCGCCAAGCGGGAAGCGATCAAGCAATCCGTGGATATCATCAAGAAACTGCCCAAGAAAGAAGAACAGCAGTAAGCGACCCTGCTTTGGACCGTCACAAGATGGCGAATCAGGCCCGATCGAAATGCGAAAACTGCATGGTAAAGGTGCCGCGGCCCTGGGTGGCGCTCCGCAAAGAGGTGGAGTACCCGAACATACGCGCCAGCGGAACCACTGCCTGAATCGCCTGCACACCGATTTTGGGTTCGATGGCTTCGATCTTGCCCGAACGGGCATTCAGATCACCGATGACTTCTCCCATAAACTCTTCGGGTACGAACACTTCCACCCGCATAATCGGATCCAGCAAGAAGCCGTTGCCCGAGGCCAGCGCTTCTTTACAGGCCATGGCCGCACTGACTTTGTAGGCCAGTTCCGAGCCTTGGGAGTCTTTGTAATTGGCATCCACCAGCACCGCTTCGACGTCCACCACCGGGTACCCCATGACTGTTCCGCTTTCCAGACTTTCCATGACCCCTTTTTCGACCGCTTTCACGAACACGGGCGGCAGGACTGTCTCGCCCACCTTGCTGACAAAACGATTGCCGGTGCCGCGCGCAAGTGGACTGAGAAGCAGACGCACTTCACCGAAATGACGCTGTCCGGCGACCTCCTTGTCAAATACGGCAGCCCCCTGGGCCGACTGCTCGATGCTCTCACGGTAAACCACCTGAGGCTTGCCCACATTGACTTGGGTATTGAACTCGCGGCGCATGCGGCTGATGATCACCTCAAGGTGCAATTCGCCCATGCCTGACAGGATCATCTGGCCGGTATCGGCGTCCTGCTGAACGCGCAGGGTCGGATCTTCATCGACGAACTTCTCCAGCACTTCCTGCAGCCGATCCTGATCCGAATGGGTTTTGGGCTCGACGGCCATCGAAATGACCGGCTCATAAATTTCGATATTCTCCAGAATCACTGGATTGTCCGCGCTGCAGATCGTTTCGCCGGTGGAAGAGTCTTTCAAACCGATGACACCGACGATGCTGCCAGCACCGGCAACATCCAGCCGTTCGCGTTTGTTGGCGTGCATCTGCAACAGACGCGAAATTTTTTCCTTCTTTTTTCGAAAAGGATTATATACCTCTTTACCGGCTTCCAGGCGACCGCTGTATACCCGGACAAAGGTGAGTTTACGCGCTTCGATCATGGCCACCTTGAAAATCAGGGCAGCCAGAGGTTTGTTGTCAGCCGGCGGACAGTCAACCGGCTCTCCCGTATCAGGATGGATACCCTGCATGGGGGGCAGATCGGCCGGACTGGGCAAGTAATCCACAACCGCATCGAGCAGAGGCTGGACACCCTTGTTTTTTAAGGCGCTGCCGCACAAAACCGGCACCAGCTTGAGATCGATAGTCGCCTTGCGGATCGCCGCCGCGAGCATCTCCGGTCCGATGGGGGTTTCGGACAGGTAGGCTTCCATCAGGGCGTCATCCACTTCGGCAACCGTTTCGATGAGCTTTTCACGAAAATCGGTCGCACGCGCCAACTCTTCCTCGGGTACATCGATATCCCTGAAAGAGGCGCCCAAGGTGTCATCGTCCCAAACGACCGCTTTCATCCGAATCAGATCGATGACGCCCAAAAACGTGTCTTCAGATCCCAGCGGCACTTGCAGCAACAGTGTGTTGGCTTTAAGGCGCGTCTTGATCATTTCGACCGTTCGAAAGAAATCGGCGCCGATGCGGTCCATTTTGTTAACGAACGCCAGCTTGGGTACGCGGTACTTGTCGGCCTGCCGCCAAACAGTTTCCGATTGCGGTTCCACGCCGCCAACCGCGCAAAATACGCCTATTGCCCCGTCCAGCACCCGTAGTGAACGCTCCACCTCGATAGTGAAATCCACGTGCCCTGGTGTATCGATGATGTGGATGTCACGATTGCGCCACGGGCAGGTGGTCACTGCCGAAGTAATGGTGATACCGCGCTCTTGTTCGTCGACCATCCAATCCATGACGGCTTCGCCATCATGCACCTCGCCCAGTTTATGCGATCGACCGGTATAGTACAGGATCCGTTCGGTCACCGTGGTTTTACCGGCATCGATATGGGCAATAATGCCGATGTTACGGGTATCTTGTATTTTGATTGTCTTTGCCATCATTCCCACAGACTATCGGCCTTCGAGAGCTTTCGCCCATTACGTGACCGACCCTTGCGGCGACCTCCCGGCCGCCTGAAATATGTAAACGATAAGTCTCCGCACCCTCAGGTCGGAAGCGCGGTATGCTAAGCCAGTTCCCTGCCGATGTCAAGGCGACCGCCCGGCACTGCCCCAAGGAAGGATTCAAACATAGTAATCAATCGATGATATACAAGAACCCTATACCGTCCTTCGAACGAAGGCAGCCGGCATCACGCGTGGCCGCCGCCTAAGTTTTTCTTAATCCTCCGGTGGATCAGCCTGCTTGACAACGCCGCTCTCGAGCCACAAGTCCGTAAGACCTTCTTCTTCGCTTCGGCCTGATTTGAGTTTGAGCATCGCCTGCAAAACCAGAAGCAGCGCATACAGCCCGAAGAGCATGACTGCAAGAATGAGAAGCACCATGGCCATATTTTTGATGATACTCACCAACACATGCATGATTCCACCCCTAAAGATGCATCTGCCAACCGTCGACAAGCGATGTGATGTTCAATGGAGTTCACTTTCATAAAGCATTCTGCACCGGCGCTCAACCGTTCTTTGCGCAAAATACCCGAATTTGGTTATGCAGTTCGCTCACTTGCCTATGGGCGAAGTGTTAAGTGTAAAGTTTAACTCAACTTCCGGGATTGGCACGCAGTGAGGTGAGCCGGGCGGGTGGTCCGCGCCACTGTCAGCCATGAGATTTAGTGAGGCTTAAGGTGGTGCGTAGGGTGTTCGGGCCGCACTGTTTGAGCGCCAGCGAGTTTGCGGCCCGACCCTACGCACACCTTTAGCCTCACTTGAGCGAAATGGCGTGTGGCGCGGACCACCCGCCCGGCTCACCGGCGTTTGGAACCC
>LADR01000042.1 GCA_000961655.1 Desulfatitalea sp. BRH_c12 | reverse complement strand
GTCGATCGCCTCTGTGATTGGCCGTATTCAACGTTCCATCGACAGGTTCGCTCAGATGTCTATCCCATCGCTTGGGCGGGATCAGTGTCAGATACCGTTGATGTTGTAACAGCGCGGTGGTGGGCAATGCCCACCCTACTGTTGGCGAAGTGTTGCGTGTAAAGGGAAGGATCCTGTCCGATCTGATATGGTATCGTCCACCATGATGCGCGCTTTTACGTGCATGCTGTTGATAAAGGGAGCCATGTAGGGTGGGCATTGCCCACCATTTGTCTTAAGTCGATCGCCTCTGTGATTGGCCGTATTCAACGTTCCATCGACAGGTTCGCTCAGATGTCTATCCCATCGCTTGGGCGGGATCAGTGTCAGATACCGTTGATGTTGTAACAGCGCGGTGGTGGGCAATGCCCACCCTACTGTTGGCGAAGTGTTGCGTGTAAAGGGAAGGATCCTGTCCGATCTGATATGGTATCGTCCACCATGATGCGCGCTTTTACGTGCATGCTGTTGATAAAGGGAGCCATGTAGGGTGGGCATTGCCCACCATTTGTCTTAAGTCGATCGCCTCTGTGATTGGCCGTATTCAACGTTCCATCGACAGGTTCGCTCAGGTGTCTATCCCAATCGCTTGGGCGGGATCAAATTTTCCGGCGCATTGTCTTTGCCAACACGGCCATAGTCTTCTCGAAAAGATATGTCCAGACACCCGTGCAGGTTTTTTAAAAAATTTTGCCGACTGAAGTGAACTGGATAGCGGCGGGTGATTCTTTCTTATCCTCGATCAATTGGTTCCATTGCCGACCGATTTTGTCCCACGTATAGCGTTCTTCCACAAGTTGTCTGGCGTTTTCGCCGATTCTCTTCCGTCCTAAGGAATCATTCATATACAACAAAATGGCGTCCGCAAACGCCTTGGGCTGCTCCGCCTGGATATAGTGAACACCGGCTTGCGCGCCGATAATGGCTTCCATGCCCAGTGAATTGGACACGACCAGCCTTTTGAGAGCGAATGCTTCCAGAACCTTGTTCTTCAGGCCGCTGCCGATAAGCATGGGATTGATCATGATGGGTATGCGGGCGGCGAAATCATAGAGTTTGTCGATAAAACCCGTGACGATAATGTTCTTATTATCGGTTGCCATTTGCAGAATTTTTTGGTTGGCGTGTTTCCCCACGATATACCACTTGACATGGTGAGCCGCCAAAAAGGGTTGGTAGATTTTCGAATAAAAGTAATTGACCGCCGAGTAATTGGGAGCGAAATTCAAATTGCCCCAAAATACAATGGCGTTGTCGATCTCCGATTCGTGGCTGTTATGCGCCAGCAATTCAGCGTCCACGCCATTGGGAATCAGCGCAAAGTGATGACCCGAACCTTTGCTTAATTTCTTTAAAGTATTGAGATCGGCCGGCGAAATGGAAACGATGCTGTCGTGCGCTTCCGGAAGCTTTTTCTCGAAGTTCTTAAACCTTTGCAGGCTCAGCCAACTGGACATCCGCATCAGTGCCGACATGTCTTTCTTTTGGTGCGCAAAAAGCCTTTCATAGGTTAACGTGATACAGTCGCAACTATCCGCGATTTTGCGTACATTTTTCAAGGGGTCGACAAATTCCGTCAGAATCGCGGGAAATGTCATGACGACGTCAATGGCATGACGTTGCACCAGCGTTTGAAGCAGTGTGACGACCTGCTTGTGATATTGGGGCGCCGAGAGTTTAACGAAGTCCTTATTGCTCCATCGAAAGTGCCGGAGCAGGGATTTCACTTGCGGGGCTGGTTCGATGAGATACACTTTTTTGAAAATGTTTTTTCGTTCCAGTTCAGCCAGGTGCGGCGTTTTTTCTCCAAAACTGACGAGAATGCACGCGTGCTGTTTCGCGAGCTGGCAGCAGGGATGAAAAACGCGTAAGGTGTGGCCGTTGTCGAGCGGGTACGGCAGGTCCTTGGAAAGAATAAGCAGGTTAGCCAATTGAATCTCCTCATCGCATATGCATGTGGGTCACACTGACAGCGTTCAGTCCACCGTTGGCTTGTCGTGCGGCGCGAATGGCACAGTGCCTGAACCTGAAGGGGCGCGACCTGTGTATCGCCCGCTCCGCCTCTTTGTGACCGTGAGGCAAGTGCGGTACAATGCCACGATTTCCGCGCTCATTTTTTCTATGTTAAAATCACGATGGATTCTTGCCTTGCCGGCTTGCCCCATAGCGATGGCGATCGTCGAATTGTCCAAAAGAAAACGCAGCTTGCGACGCACGCTGGCGGTATCTTGTGGATTGACAAGAAAGCCAGTCTGCCCATCGGCAACGATCTCCGGCGTCCCGCCGCCGGTGGTCGCGATCACCGGCTTGGCAAAGGCCATGTACTCCATGATCGCATTGGAAATCCCCTCTCCGCGGGTCAGCAGCACACCAATGGTGAATATATTGATGTAGGCTTCGACGTTCATCCGGCGTCCTACAAAAATCAGGCGCCCTGGTTCGATTTCGGCGCTCATCTTCCGGTAGTGGTTCAGCAAGGGACCATCCCCGATGGCCATAAAAGTGACGTCATTGCGCGCTTTCAACACCTGTTTGGCCACCTGCACGAATACGCCATACTCTTTGCGGTCATCTACCGCGGCAACCATTCCGACCACGTGGGGTGTGTGAATGCCATGTCGCCGGCGTACGTCAGCGTCAGATTCGATCATACGCGTCCGTTCGAAATCGAAACCATTGTGAACGTATGCACTTTTGTGCAGCGGAGCGCCGTAGGCTTCCAAACCGGCCCGTGAATTGGCAAGGATCACATCCGAAAAAGGAAAGGTCAGCTTGGAGCGCAGCCATTTGCGGCTTGCAATGCGGACAGGCGACGCGTTGGTGATCATGGCATTGATGAATTTGATTCCAAGGGCACCGGCCACCGGCGCTGTGTACACCGAGCACATGGATTCCCAGCTATGAAGTATGTCGGGACGAAATCGGCGGCACACGTCCACTATTTTTCCGAATACGGAGAAATCTTTACGACGCTTGCGCGTAATGTAATCGATGGGTATGCCGAGTTCGCCGGCAGCGTCGTAATGCACGGTGTCGGAAAGAAGCAATAATCGGTTTTGCACTTCCGGATAGGTATGTGCGTATTTTAAAAACGCCAACAGCCGTCGCTCTTTGCCGCCAGTGCCCAAGCCATCGATAATGTGCAGTACTTTCATGGCTTGAATGTGAACGGCCCCTTTTTCATGATCAGATCTGCAGCGAGCGTATCCGGATTAGAACGCACGCCACCACCGTTGGCAGCATCAGCATAGCGCACACGTTTGTGTGCTTGCGCGATCGTCTCCAGATGTCTGTACAGAATGAAGGCCATAGCCGCCATCATCCATAAATAGCCGTTGATTTCATCCGGAAAAAAAGTTCGGTCGGTCAGACCGGACAGGAGAAAGCAGATCAATGCTGTGATGACGGCGACTTGATACTCCTTATAATGCGAAGACCCCGCAAAATTCAGACTCATATATGCTTTTCTCAGCAGGAAGGCAAAAAGACTCAAAATGATCAGCAACCCAATCAATCCGGCATCCAACACCATTTCAAGATACATGTTATGAGGGTGCATGGCTTGCAGAATAAGCTTCTTTTTATGCACCTGCGTCGACACCATTGCAAAGCGCCCGTTGCCTAATAACAGTTTTTCCAGGTCCCATGCATTCTCTTTGATAAGGGGCAGCCAGATGTTATCCACGCGTCCGGCGGAAATCTCTTCACGATCCCAGGTTTCCATGCCCTTGGTGGCTCTTTTGGTCACACTTTGCGGAATAACGAACACAGATGCCAGCAGGACCACCAGCAGGACAGGCAGCCATTTGGCCCGCTTGGAGATAAAAAGGTACGCAATGAAAGCAAAAATAGCGATAAAATAGGCCGAACGCGAAAAAAGCAGTGCAATGCCGGCGGCACATAGGGTTATTTTGATAATTCCGATGACGAATCTTCCGCGAAACAGATCGCTGAGTACGAAGGGAAAACCGATAATATAGTAATTGGCGATCGAATTGGTATGCAGTCCGAATGAAGTTGCATAAAAGGTGCGTGTGGAACCTGGATCGAGAATCAGGTCGCGGTTGAAGAAGAAAAAACCGATGATCGAAACCGACAGGAAAGTGATCGACCAGCTGATGGTTTGGGCGACCCTGTCGATATCACGGCCAGTGTAGACGTATTGCGTCAATATGATCGCTGGTATGAAGTAGATCAGGGGTTTGAAATATTGAGAAAGAAAATAACGCGTCACAGACAACGGTTCTGGTAAAACCATGTTGATGGATACCAGATTAGGAACCGAGCGCAGAAAGCTAAACGTAAAAAGCAAAATGATGACTGCAAAAAACACCGCGGCTGAGCGCGGCAGCCGAATGGCGCTACGGATGTTCAAAATGGCTACCGCCAACACCGCCACTGAAAAGATCTGCAGTGGTTTAAACCCGGGAATCTCAGCCACGGCCGTTCTAAATGCTTCGGTGCCGCTGAATGGGAACAAAAACAGTAAAATCATCAGCAATCCTACCGGTGCATTGTGGAACACCAGAAAGAAGAGCGCAGCAAGCGTTAAAACGATGGCCACATAAACGGACGATACGATAAGATAGGCTTGCGCGACCGCTGCCAGCATCAAAAAAGCAATCACAAGCACGCTGTTATATTTGCGATATACATTCATCATGTTCGAACCTCGCGGCTACACACCCGGCCTGGCGACGCGCGCCTGTACGCCGGCAGAGGCGTTTTCAGGGGCAATTTGACGGTAAAGCGCAATGTACCGAGCTGCAATGACGCCCCAATCATAGATTGGCGCGCGTTGCAGGGCCCGTTGCCGAAATTGTTCATGCGCATCGGCGTGCGCCATCAGATGCAGCAAGGCATCTGCGATCTGCCGCGGTTCTTTGGCCGCGACGATCATCCCACAGCCGTTGTCCGAGACAATATCGGCGTTGCCCGGCACATCCGTGACGATCAGGGGCAGACCGCATGCCATGGCCTCCAGGCTAACCAGACTCAAGCCTTCGCTCAGCGAAGGCGACAAGAAGCACCAAGCGCTGGCGTAGGCGCGCACGATATCCTCCCGATCCATCTGGGGTATCGCAAACACGGTCCTTTGCAGATGCATCTCCCTGATCGCCGGCGTCAGTCGCTCGACATCTTTGCCGATAATGACGTACTTCAAATGCTGCGCTGCCGGCAGGTGGCGCAGGATATTAAAAGTGCGCACACCATACGCGTAGCCTTTGACGCGATGATGCCGCCCGACCGAAAGCACGATTTTATCTTCGGGAGCAAGGCCCAGGCGCCTGTGAAGGTCGTGCCTGGCCTGCGTATCGAAGTCAGACATGAAAATTCCGTTGGGAATCATGGCGATTTTTTCGGGAGGAATAAAATCCAGCTGGTTCGAAATGGTCGTGCTGATCGCCGTCACGCGATCGGCCGCCGTGAGATTGCGGCGAATGATGCGGTCCCATTTTTTTTGCAGCCGCAATCCGTATCCGAGCTCCGGAACCATCTGGATGTCCTCGCCATGCGGCGTGATGATAACCGGCTGACGCAACAGGCCGCTGCGCTTGGCCAGGTAAACCCGGGATGCGGCATACGAAGCGCCGTGGCAATGAATCACATCGAAAGCATTGCGGTGGTGCGCCCGAAGCAGAGCCGCAATGCCTGCCAGCGCGTCGTAGCCGCTGCGTCCGGAAAAAGGAATCCGGTTGCCATAGCGACGGATAGCATAGCGGCGTGAAAAGGATAGTGTTCCTTTAAAGTATTTGGCGATCACGGTGACCCGGCAGCCTTGCGCCTGGAGGGCATTGGCCAAATTGTGCACCACCAGCTCCATTCCACCGATTTTCGGAAGAAAACTATCGGTAAACAAGCACACGTTCATGGTTGTCTTATGCTTCGCCGGTCCAGAGGAGATTGCATTCACTTGCTGCATAAGTTAAGGCTCATTCATCGATTGTTAGTAGCGACTCAGCCAAACATCATTTTTCACGGGGGTGGCACCGGCAACGGGTTTAACTGGTTGCCGGTGGCCGTCAAGTCGACCTTCGGGTGTTCAAACGCCGGTGATCCGGGTGGGTGGTCCGCGCCACGTCAGTGCAAATCCCGAAAGGGGTATTTCAAAAGCATGCATGTAAAAGCCGTGCATCTGGTGATGAACGATACCTATCAGATCGACAGAATACCTCCCTTTACACTTTAAACTTCACACTTAACACTTCGCTTTGTAGTCCCTTGCGCGATGATAACCAAATTTACATCTAACCTCCGGGCCACCAACCCCTATCCTACCAACTGATACCTTCATATTCTGCCGCCGTTTGAACTTCCTCCTGAATCCGCACCAGATCTAAGACGTATTGATCGGCCGTCAGCCGGTCGAAGATTCGGCTGAAAGCGCGGTCGCGATTGCCGACCACCACCACCTGGGCATGCTGGAGTACTTTATCCAACTGATCTTCCATCAGCCCGGAGATGTGGGGGATACGTTCATCGATGAATTTTTTATTGGCCCCGCGCAGTCGGCCCAAATTGACATGGTGATCGTAAATACGGATATCGAATCCTTTGCCCAGCAATTGTTCGATTAAGGCGATGATCGGTGAATTGCGCAGGTCGTCCGTACCGGCTTTGAAGGCCAACCCCAAAAACCCGACGCGCCGGCGATTGCGGTGCAGAATGCGCTCCAGTGCATAATTGATCAAAGCCTGGTTGCTGGGGATCAGGGCATTCAGTAAAGGCAGGTCCAGATCCTTGTGTTTGGCCATATAGGCCAGGGCTTTGATGTCCTTGGGCAGACACGATCCGCCGAAGGCGAAGCCAGGTTTAAGGTAGGCCGCCGATAGATTCAGCTGACGGTCCTGGCAGAAAATGTCCATCACCGCATGGGAATCGATGCCTAAAGCCTTGCAGATCAATCCGATCTCATTTCCGAAAACCACTTTCAGGGCATGGAAAACATTATCGCAATATTTGACCATTTCCGCCAATTTAAGGTCGGTTTTGAACAGAGGCGCCTCGATGCCTTCATACAGTCGCGCCACATGATCGGCATCCGCGGGAATCGCTGCACCGATCACCGTTTTGGGGGGATGGTAAAAATCACGCACGGCCGTTGTTTCACGTAAAAATTCCGGGTTAAAAGCGATCCCGAAGCCTTCCCCGCAGCGTTTGCCGGAATACTTCTCCAGAATCGGAACGATGGTATCGGACACTGTTCCCGGGAGCACCGTAGAGCGTACGACGATCCTATGATATTCCGCCTTGGCACTTAAAGCTGTGCCGATTTCCTGGCTGATCCGTTCGATATGACTGACATCCAGGCTGCCATTGGTATGGTCCGGCGTACCAACACAGATCAGTGTGATCTCCGTTTCCATGATGGCCTGCGCTGCGTCCGTTGTGGCCGTCAAACGCTTTTCGCGCACGTTGCTTTCGATCAACTGCGGCAGTGCGTCCTCGATGACCGGTGCAAAACCTTCATTGATCATATTGACCTTGGCCGCGTCCTTATCGACGCCAATGACGCGATGACCTTTTTGCGCCAGACAGGCGGCACTGACCGAACCGACGTAACCTAATCCCATAATGCTGATCTTCATGGAAATATACCTCTCTTGAACCCCCGCTGATCATTTTTTCATGGTGAGGCCTCTGTTTGGAACGAAACAACGCCTTGCACCCCGACACGGCACCCGTGACATTTCGTCGTGAAGCCTTTTAGAAGAAAAGCAACGGCATGGGTCGAATAGCCTAAGTGGCGTGTGCGTTATACAGGTGGGCCAGTGCGGAAAGCATGGTCGCCTGTCCCCAATGGAAGGTGGGTGTTTTGTTGATTATTACCGGATACTTCCTGAAGTAAAAAAAGCCTTTACTGTCCTGCATGTGAGCGATGGTCCACTGGGCCACCGCATCCGCCACCGCAAGCGAATCCGATCGTAAAGCCCTCAAATTCACCAGCGTTTGTATGCCTTGAGAGGCGCATTGGATGTCGATGGGGTAGGTTTTGTTGTGATAGTAGCGTGGTGTGCCATCGCTCTCAAAAAATCGCTCGACGAAATAATCATATCCTTTTTGAAGACGGGCCTCGAAAGAAGTATCTCCGCTGGCGAGCATATAGCCGTGGATCGATTCGAGGACATACCCCGTGTGGAAACTATCGATCCATTGAAACTTCCTGGGCTCGCCATAGTACCAGCCCCCTTCGGGGCGTTGATAGTCCACCGTAAATTGGATGGCCTGGCGCGCCAGGTCCAGCCAGCCGGGATCGGCACCGTGCTTGTGAAGCTTTGCTAACACGCGCGCGCCCAGCACATTGGCATTATGAATGCACCCTTCCCATGACGGTTGGTTGCCGTTCAGCGGAGGCGTGTACATAAAACACAGACGGTCGGACGCTAACTGAAACCGACCGATATCATTGACGATAAACCGGCCACAGCTTTGTGCGAGGTCGAGGTATTCGGGCTGCTTCAAAATCTCGTAGGCTTCCAGGAAAACATCGGCGATCAAAGAGGTCCACACGATCGTGGGCATTCCTTTGGGAATCGTACCGGCGCGCGACTCATAGCTGAAATGATTGCCCCAACTGTACCCGGAATATCCCCGGCTGTAATTTTGCTTCAACCAGTCGAGGCAGAAGCGTGCCTTGTCGCGAAACACATCCTGCTGGCTGGCCTGGTATAACCGCAAATAGCCCAAGGCACAAAACCCCATGCCCTTGCTGCCGCGGGCCTTGGCAATGCCTAATACCGGACGCAAGTTCAGCGGAAAACGTCGCACCGATTGTTGCAGGACTATCCGCAAGTAATGATTGTCGCCGGTCAACCGCCGGGCGCCGGGCATACTCAGTCCATCAAAAGGATCGTAGTCTTTCCAATCATTGGCGGCGATCCACGCATCCAGCCGCGAGATGCTTTCTGTCAATTGCGATAAGCGCATCGGTCATCCTTTGGTTTGAATGCCCCTGTTGACCCGGGCTACAGCCGGCGGGGCAGCCAAGGCCTTGCCGAAAAGCTTTGCGTACGCCAGCACCAGATGATGCGCAGAGTACTCCCAGGCCAGTTCGTGTTCTACGCGCTGACGGCCGAAGCGTCCCATGCGCTCCCGTTTTTCACGGTCATCCATCAAGTCGGCAATGGCCCGTGCATAGGCATGCGTGTCATTGGGCACAACATACACAGCCGCTTCTTGCGCGCTAAAACGCGTTTCGCGCAGGTCGAAACTGATTACAGGTTTGGATAGGGCCATATACTCCATCACCTTGATCCAGGTAGAAACATCGTTCAGGGGACTCGATGGATTGGGGTCAAGACAAATGTCCGCGCTGGAGAGATATCTGAGCAGATCGGCCTTGGGAATGAATCCGGTGAAACGAACATAATCGTCCAGGCCCAACGACGTGGCCAACCCGCGCAGATCGTCCAGGGCGTCTCCCGGGCCGACAATGACGCAGAAAAAGTCGCGCCGGTGCAGTTCATAGGCCAAGTGGTGCAAGGCGCGCAGCATATAATCGACCCCGTCCTGCGGTCCCATGATGCCCAGGTATGCCAGGATCGTTTTACCCATGGATTTCAACTGCACGTCGGGCGCAACCGGTTGAAAACGTGCCGGATCGGGACCGTTGCGCACAATAACGATTTTTTCCGGGTCGATGCCGGCCCGCCGGGCGTCAATTTCCTTGTAGGATTGGTTCGTGGCAACGACCATATCCGCAAGTTTCAGGCTCATTTTCTCCTCGATGAGCAGAAGCTTGTAGAGCAGATCTTGCGAGACCTGGTATTTCGAAAGGTACAGCTCGGGCGCAAGATCATGATGGTCGAAGACATACCTCTTGCCCAACAGCTTGAAGGAAAGGCCGATCACGAACAGTGTATTGGGGGGGTTGTGGATGTGAACGACATCCGCACCGTATTTCAGGTTGACATAGTGACTCAGGAAAAAACCGGTTACCGTGAAGTAGACATATTCGAGGATGTAACCAAGCGACGACTTTATTCGATACAGAAGAAAATCCAGCCAGTTCTTTTTGGAACTGCTTTTTGCGAAAAGGGTTATCATCGGCAACCGATAGACTCGGACGCCGTGCAGCGTCTCCTGAAAGGGGCGCGCATTGAAATTCAACGCGATAACCGTTACAGAATAGCCTGCTTTGACGAGTGTGGTGGCCTCGTTCTTGATGCGGGTGTCCTCCGGATAAGGACTTTCCGTGATCATCACTATTTTAGTCATCAAACGGCACCTTTTCTGGCCAAGAGCGTGCGCGCCGGCTTGCAACGTCCAGTGGCGTGCCCGGCCTGGCATTCAGCTTTGGGTGGTGTAGGCTTTGATGTGCCCGGCGACGTAGGCGATCTGCTCCGGGCGCATCTCCGGGAACATCGGAAGAGAAAGGGTTTGCCCTGCACAACGTTCGGCCACAGGGAAAGAGTCTTCGCCGTTTTGCAATCCGGGCGCCGGTTGTTTGTGAAGCGGGACAGGATAATGAATGCCGTGCCCGATCCCACGATCGGCGAGATATTCGCGCAGGGCCTCGCGCTGCGTGCAGTGGACGGCGTACACATGGTAAACATGGGTACCGTAGGCAGCCTCACCCGGCGTCGTCAGCCCCGCCACATCCTTGAGCAGGTCACTATATTGCGCGGCATGCGTCCGCCGCTTCTCGTTCCACTCAGGCAAGTATTTGAGTTTGATACTTAGCACCGCCGCCTGGATCCCATCCATGCGGGCATTCCAACCGATCAGGGCATGATGATATTTTTTAATTTGTCCATGATCCCGCAGCATTTTGATCCGGTCGGCAAGTTGCCGATCGCTGGTCACAACCGCACCGGCATCGCCATAGGCGCCCAGGTTTTTGCCCGGATAAAAACTGAAACAGCCGATGTCTCCGATAGATCCGGCTTTGCGGCCTTTGTACAAGGCGCCGTGCGCCTGGCAGGCGTCCTCTACGACGAACAGGCCATGCTTCTTCGCAAAGGCCATAATAGGATCCATGTCTGCCGTTTGCCCGTACAAGTGCACCGGCATGATCGCCGCTGTGCGTGAGGTCAACGCGCGCTCCAGGTGCGACGGGTCCATGTTGCAGGTTTTTCCGTCGACATCGACAAACACCGGTTTGGCACCACAAAAATGAATGGCTTCGACGGTGGCGATAAAGGTGTTCGGAACGGTGATGACTTCATCGCCCGCGCCGATACCCAAGGCCAGCAATGCCAGCCAAAGGGCTTCGGTGCCGTTGGCCACGCCGATGGCATGATCGGTTTGGCAATACTCGGCGAAGGCGTGTTCGAATTTTTCCACAAATGGGCCGCCGGCGAACGCCGCTTCGGCCATCACCTGGGCGATGCCGTGCTCGATTTCCGGTCGGATCGCCGCATATTGCACCCGCAAATCAAGGAAGGGAACATTCATTTGCACGTTTCCTTTGCTGGTTGGTCGACGCTTTTGACAGGTCTGGCCGGATTTCCGGCCACGATGCTGTCGGGTAAGACATCTTTGGTGACCATGCTGCCAGCACCCACGATGGCGTTGGCGCCTATGGTGACGCCGCACAGAATGGTCGCGCTGGATCCGATCGACGCACCCGCTTCTACCGTGGTTTGCATCGGAGACCAGTCGGCTTCCGTCTGAAGGCGGCCCTCTGCATTGACCGCGCGCGGGTATAGATCGTTGATAAAGGTCACATTGTGCCCGACGAAGACATTGTCCCGAATGTGAACGCCTTCGCAAATGAAGGTATGGCTGGATATTTTACAGTTTTTTCCAATGGTCGCGTTCTTCTGGACCTCCACGAACGGCCCAATTTTAGAGTTCGCGCCGATGTCGCATCCATACAAATTGACAAACTCGCAAATATGGACGTTTTCACCCAATTTCACATCATCCGCAATAATCTTCATGTGACCTCCAACGCCTGTACCTTGAGTACTTTCCGTTAATAGGCCCCTGCCCGTAACAGCCATTTTCCGGCAAGGCGGATTCAATCGACAGAATACCTTCACTTTCTACTTTCAGCTTTTTTGTAACCGGCAGCCGCCGCCTACAACTTGACCATCCCTCCCCCATTCCGCAGAGATTCCGAGGCCGCTTCCAATATTTGAATCACCTTAAGACCCTCCTCACCGCTGGTGACCGGTATTTGCCCGGTGGTGATGCTGTCGATGAAGTGCTGACATTCCACCTTAAGCGGTTCGTATTGCTTGATGTAGGGGGCATGCATATCCCCGTAGTGATAGGCATAATGAAATTCTGCGAACGTATCGTAGTGCGGCGGTATTTCAACGCGCTTGTCATATATCTTGATTTTTTCCATGGGCTCCAGATCATTGTAGACCAGCATTTTCTTACTACCGACAAATGTCATATCCCTGACCTTGTTAGGATCCAGCCAACTGTTCTGAATGGTTGCTATGCCCCCATTGGGATAATTGAGCACCAGGCTGGTGATGTCTTCAATGTCGGGATTGACATGGGCTTTGCCCTGGCAATTGATGGAATCCGGCATTTTATCGAGAACGTAAAGGATGATCGATATGTCGTGAGGGGCCAGATCCCATGTCACATTGATGTCCTTCTGGAATAAGCCCAGGTTCAATCGTCGTGCCGCAATATATTGAATTTCTCCCAATTCACCGGAAGTGACCAATTCCTTTATCTTTCGCACTGCCGAAGAGTAAATGAACGTGTGTCCGACCATGAGGGTCAGATCACGTTCCTGGGCTGTATCGATAAGGATTCGTGCTTCGCGGGCGCTGGTCGCCATCGGTTTTTCGATAAAAATATGCTTCTCTGCCTTCAAGGCCTCAAGGGCCATTTCAAAATGATACCGCACAGGGGTCGCTATGACCAACGCGTCAATCCTGGGATCTTCGATCAGTCGCTTGTAATCCGTTGCGATGTCCATATCGCAATACAAGGATTGCATATACGCCAGGCGCTCGGGTTGCACATCACATAGTATCTTGACACGGCAGTTCTGGGCCGACATAAAATTGCGGGCCAGATTGGGTCCCCAGTAGCCACACCCGATGATGCCTACTGTAATCATCGGATCCATCTTCCTAGGGGACGATTCAGAAGCTTTAATCGGTGACACTTTTTTGTTGAAGCTCATACCTTGGTCCTTTGTGGTAGTCATATCGGAGGATGACTATATACGCATCTCCCTTTTCCGCCATTGAATACGCCCCCCATCCACCTGGCTTACCAAAGTGGCAGCTGATTGGGGATGTCTGTGAATTCGTATTTCAGGCGGTATGCATGCTAGACGTTTTTTGGGCACTTCTTTTGCGGAGAATATGGTCTTTAACCTGCGTGTAGACGGCGTGTGGGGTGCAAATCAGAATTTTCATGTCCAACCAGAAGCTCACATTTCTGGCGTACTGGATATCGAGACGGATCATCTCATTAAACGTCAGGCGATTTTTTCCGCTGATCTGCCATAAACCTGTCAAACCCGGCGCCACATCGAAACGATCTTTATACCAGAGTTTATATTGCTCTACTTCGTATGCAATTGGTGGCCTGGGTCCAACCAGGCTCATTTCTCCGCGAAGGACATTGAGCAATTGGGGCAATTCGTCGAGCCCCATTTCTCTGAGAACATTGCCGAAAGGAATAATCTGAGGATCATCGTGCAATTTGGTCATCTTCTGCTGTCCATCCGGCGTCTGACCACCGCCGTTAATCAAATCGGTCAGATACGTTTTATGCCGGCTGACATCCGCATCCGGCTTCATTGTCCGAAATTTAATGCACTCGAACGATTTGCCGCCCCGGCCAACCCGTACCTGCCTGAATAATACCGGGCCTGGCGAAACGGCCTTTATGTAAGCCCCAATAATGAGAAGCAATGGCAACAGACAAATAAGGCCGGCCAGTGAGCCCGCTATATCAATGAGGCGCTTCCATCTAGCCGGCCTTTTTGAGAGTAGGCCACTCAAAGATTTATTTTGCCGGTCGAAAGGACCGGCGAGAAGATCCGTTTTATCATGGGCCCTGAACTGTGCGGGCTCATAGTCGTGATACACAGACATTGGTTCACCTTTCAAAAAAATGGGCCGGCCGCCATGGACCCGGGTTAAGGATAAACGTAAAACTCGCTCGTTTCGACGTGTTCCCCTATCGGTACAATTCGGTAAAGCTCATCCGCTAATTTACGCGCCCCCTCGACGGCAGTGTGCGGCAGCAAAAGGCCAATATGGTTTTCGTCGTATAAGCCGAGTTGATCGATCTTTCTGATTCTTCGCATTATGGTGGGAAAAAGGATTTTATGTAAATCCTCCTCAAGGGCGTCGCTATTCGCAAGGCGGAACAAAAGCAATGTAAAATGATGTCCGCTGCGGTGCACGCGCGCCCGCTCTTGTTCAATTAACACTTTGAACGAAACCGGTGTGTGAATGCATGTATTGGGCTTTTCTCTTTTTTCTCTCATGTGATTAATTTATAGAGTCCTTTGATTAGCTGTTCTGCCGAGAGCAAACCAAACCGGTATGATTAATAGTAGGCGTAATTGCTGGCCTTGGTTTTCACCTTGTTTAAAATCGCACCAATAATTTTATCCTTGGGCAAATCGTTTACGGCGTTGCTGATCACCCGATAAGACAGGTTGCCCGCATCAATCACCAACACCACGCCGTCCACGTATGTGAAAAGTGTTTCGACACCCGTACGGGCATCCAGGGGCGGCGTATCGATCAGAACAACGTCGAAACGCTCCTTGACCACCTCTAGCACTTTTTTCAATAGATGCCGATTGATTCTCCCGATGGGCTTTTTGGTCGATGAATTGGCTGGCAAAAAAAACAGGTTTTCCATCGACCCGCTTTTGACGTTGGCGAGAATTTCCTTTTCAATCAGCTTACTGCCGGAGACTTTACCCAAGTCGTGGATCATAGCGGTGAAGTTATCCCCGAAGTAGAGCCTTTCGTTTTCGTAGATTCTGATCACCTCAGGTTTAAAATGAAATTGCCCGGACTTCCAGCTGAACAGACGCTGTATATGCTCTTCCATTTGTAGACGTAAGGGGCCGCGTAATTTATCCGCGCTGATGTAACCGCTGTTAACCAGAATGTAACCGAGTGGCTGCCCGGTGCGCCGATGACGTTCGAGCGCATCATCCAACTGCTCCTTGGTAAGGAAATTTCCTTGCATCAGCATTGTGCCGATTCGATTCGATCGCGGGTTGTTGCTATTTTGTATATGCAATAACTTCCCGTTCTGAAACAGCGCATGCAGCAACTGATCCTCATTCTTTACGATCAGCCTTCCATTCAGTTTGTGCAGCCCAATGAGAAAAAACAGATCGTCCATGCTGTAATCCTTCAGATTGCCTGAAGTGACCTGGTGGGACATGATCTGGGTGAAGGTTTTCTCAAGACCGCCACCATTCGCGTTATCGAAAATTTTATTCAGCGTGGATCGTTGAAAATCGCAGTCGAGCAGCAGAACCCGCAGGCCCGCCTCGCTTAGAGAAGATGCGATCTTCGTGATGGTCATTGTTTTGCCTTCTCCCATGGTAACGCTTTCAATAGCAATCACCCTGCCCAGTGTGCCGTCGCCCAGAGAGGTCAATTCAGCAGGCAAACGGCTAGAGATGCTCGAAATCGGATCTTCCAGCTGGTCTTTATACTCCAATTGCTTGATATCGGCCCAAGGCAATATTTTGTGATGGCCATTGGCTTTGAGGCTTTTGTAATAGGGAACCGTGCCCAGAACCGGAATGCCCAGATGCCTGACCACATCCGAGGGTGTTTTTAATGAATTATCGAAATACTCCAAAAACAATGCCATCGCTATTCCGAATCCCAAACTTAAAAAAGCAGCCAAGAGTATATTCAACTTCACTTTCGGCGAAATCGGTAGAAGTGGAACATTGGCCGGATCGATGACGCGCAGGTTGCTGCTGCTCATAACACTCGATAGATTGATCTCTTCAGCCTGCTGCAGCAAAAAGTCGTAAATTTCCTTTGCGCTGATTGCCTGTTGCTGCAAGACATCGTATTCGATCACTTTTTCACCTAGCGACAAGGCTTTATTGCGCCGCTCATCCAGCATTTTTTCGATTGACGTTACCACGGCGGCGGCTTTAACGGATTCTGTTTTGTAAGCTTTTTTCAAACTATTTATTTCGGATTTCATATCCGCCTGCGTTTGGGCGATAGCCGACTTCAGCTCCATCATTTTGGGGTGTCTGGAACCATATTTGGTCGCTAATTCGATCTGCCGGCTTTTGAGCTGGACCAGTTGATTTCTGAGTGTTGCAATGACCGAATTTCCAGCCAGCTCAGGAGACAGGAAGATATCCACCTGGTCGCCTGCAATTTTATCAGCCTGAAGATAGGCGGTTTCCTTGGCAATTTTTTCAGCTTTCGCCCGGGTAAGGGCCGTATTCAACTCGGTCAGTTCCTGGGAATAGATATTGCGTGGATCGTCTAACGAAACCAGGTTGTTTTGCTTTTTGAAAGCGTAGATGCGGCGCTGATAGTTTTCGACATCGGCTTTTTGCTTTTCTACTTGGGATCTGATCCATTTCAGCGCTGTTTCGGCGTGTTCCCTGTGCAAGGCCACGGCGCTTTCTATGGCTTTGACTGCGTGAGTATTGATGATTCGAGTGATCATTTCGCGATCCGGCCCAACAAAGCTGATCCTGACAAGATTGCTTTCGCGCACCGGTTCGACTTCCAAAGATTTATAATAGCGTGTCAGAATCCGCCATTCAAGAGTTTCCGGGTCATCCTTTTCAGATAGGTCGAGATCTGCCGCTGTGGCTATCGCTTGCGGCGACGGACTCTCCGATAACTCATTTTCGGTTTGTTGCGCGGCATAGTACTTCTTCAGATCCAGTTCATCGATGACCGATTCTATCAATGTACGGTGACTCAGAAGATTGATTTGGGTATTGTAATATGGAACAAGTGCATGAGGCGATCGGTCCTCGCCCTCGCCCAATGGATTCATCGGAGAAGGCTTTTTGTCGACCATCAGCAGGGCTGTCGCGCGATAGGTCGGTTTGGCTTTGAATGAATAGGCTGCCACCAGCCCCACAACAATCATGAAAAATAACAATATGTACCACTTGCGGCGGTTGATGGCCTGCAGGTAGTCGAAAAGCTGTGGGCCGCGATTGTCTTCGCGATATTCTTCATAGGCAATGGCTTCTTGTGGTTTCATATACCCCAACTTGATAAAATATTCGGTTTATCCAGTTCGCTCCAGTGAACTATAACCGAAGTGCATTCGGCATTGGCACGGAGAAGGTGATCCGGGTGGGTGTCGCGGACCACCCACCCGGATCACCGGGTTTTCACACGTCACCCAGCACCCGTATCTCACTTGACCGAAGTGGATAACCAATTAGAATTTCTACCGCCGGTTGCACCGGATCTTTCGGTACAGCTCTTATCAAAAATAGCTTTCGGGTACTTTTATGATGTCATCGGGCAACAGTTTCTCGCTCAGCTTGGGTTTAACTTCTTTCTCCGCACCGTTTTCATTGCGGACCAGGCTCACCCGATTCAGGGCCGCGCGCGGCGTTCCGCCACCGGCCATCGATATTGCCTGCAAAACGGTCAGGTCTTTCACCCATTTGAACTTACCCGGACGGCCAACCTCACCGATGACGTAAACACTTTCAGCCTCTTTGATGTAGATTGTGTCACCCGGTACAACGTAAGCGCTATTTGAATTTGGCTGGCCCGCGATCAATTCATCCAGGTTCAATTCGATGATCTCGTTTTTTTTGGCGGCTTCCAGTGCTGTAGGACCTTCTTTGCTTTTGGCCGATGCAGGCCGCACGATCACTCCCAAAGATCCTCTGTTTTCCGTAAAGCCCCCCGCATCCGAAATCAGCTCCAGCAGGTGTACTCTTCGTTTCAGGGTGAAGCTGCCCGGTCGGTTGACTTCGCCGAACAGAAAAATTTTCTGATTGATATATTCGGCCACTTTGATACTGATTTGTGGAGAAACGATGTAGCCATCGGCCAATTTGTCCCTTATGAGATTTTCCAGGCTGAACACCGATTTGTTGGCTGCAGCCACCTTCCCGATAAAAGGATAGGAGATGTCGCCTTCCTGGGAAACTTCCAAGGTCCGGGAAAGATCTGCATGATCCCATACCACTATTTCCAATACATCTCCCGGCCCGACGATATAATCTTTGCTCTCGGCATTCTGCGCGATGGCGTTGGCTGTAAAAAGGCCAAGCAATAGGCTGACCCACACCCATTTTACTTTATAGTTCCTGATCATCTTTCAAGGTCCTCTATGTCCATGGAATAAACTAAATCGACAAGAGCACGCCGGCGTGCACCAGGTTTTCCTTGAAATCCACGCCTTCATCGTCCGAGTTGTTATTTCTATATTGATAGCCCAACGATAGTGCGATCCAGTTGCGCATGGTATAGGTAACCGTCAACCCGGCCACATGTTCCCGGTCGGTCCGGTCTTCCTCGCCGAAGGCGCCCCCTTCGAAATCTCTGTGATTATAATAGTAGCGCAGTTCGGTCTCGATGCGCTCCCAACGATGATGGGTCAAGCGAACGCCGCCGCTGGTCAGAACATAATAGGTACCGGTATCTCTTTCCGTAAATGTTGTCGGTCGGATTTCGCGGCGTGCGATAAGGGTGATGTTCGTGATCGGAGAGAACATGTAGCGCACATTCGTGTCCATTCCGAACCCGCTGAACTCATCGATGCCGGATTCCTTGAAATCCGACCAGGTATAGCCGACCCTGAAGGCCCCGGATACTTTGCCCGAGGGCAACCAGCGCGCACCCGTGAAGATAGAGTGTGTTTCAAAATCCCTGTTGATGATGTCATCATCGCTCAAGATATTTTCGTTATCCTGTTTAACGTAACGATATTGCAGCAGCCATGGAAGAATCTGCGAACGACCGTAGATGATGCTGGCATCGAATTGGTCACGGTCGTAGTCATCGATATCAAATACATCTTCATCGAATCGCCGCGACTGATGTTCGTAAGCGACCCCCACGGCCGTCACCTGGCCAGCCATGAGCAGAACATCCGCAAAAGCACGGGACAGATTGTAATCTTTGGAAGATTCGGTTGGCGAATAAGGTTGAATGCTATTCTCGGAAGAACTCGCGCCCACCACCAACGTCGAGCCCTTGGCGCTTTCCACATTCCACGACAATTCGCCCAAATGGTGTTGGGAGTCAAAATTGTCAGCGTCACTGTACTTGAAAAAATTTCCAATATACTTCAGTGAGAGATAATTGCGCGGGGCAAAGGCAAAATCGAAGGCAATCTCCGGAGTAATTTCCGTATACCAGTCATCTTCTTCATTGTCGGCTTCGAGATAGATATTATCGCTGTATCTCTCGATCACGGAAAGCTTAGGGGAAACTCTGAATCGCCCTAGTTCCAGACCTTCGCAATACAGGCGGTCGTTGGCGCCTGAAAACAGCAGAATAACAAACGCCATCATTATTGCCAGTAGAGATCTTGTGCCACATACCCATTTCATTTTCATTGCATAGCTCCGCATGGTCACTTACCTCTCCTTTGAATAAGTAAGCGCAAAAACAATAGGTTACGCGTCTGTCAACAAATACACATAGACAGGTAACCACCAAGTTCCCCTGATCTTCAGGGAGAACGCCAAATAGGCCGGTAAGGTTACGGCCGTCATTGGGAAGCGAAAAGCCGGCGCCTGCTGCAAGAACGTGCACATGATGGAGATCAAGCCGTTTGGCTTATGAAGATTGGAAGGGCAGAGCGAGATGAACGAAATGGGACGATGGGTTTCAGATTGCAATGCAGAAAAACAATCATTGAATCATTTGAATCATATAGTGGTTAATGGTTATGCGCTATTTGCCGTCATCATTGAGCTCCTTTTTCCTTGTTAGTGACCCGGTGCATAAAAGAGCATGGCCGACCGTCGTCTCCTGTTATCTTGTTATCTGGCATTATAAACGGCGGCACGTCCGCACATGTAAATCTACCCGCGAGAGCCATCACATTTTTAATATTTCATTTACGTTAATGCAGTGCATATTCAGTCTCGCAATGCGAGGCCTTTATTGAGTGGAACCGACCGGCGCGAGTTATAAAAAGATATGGATGTCGAAGTACCTGTCAAGAGTAGCCCCCATTTAATCCACCCGACAGCGAATCCTTTGACCAGCATCAAATGTAGCCGCGCCGCCCCAAGAACAAAAGGATTTCCTGGGCCGCTTCATCGGGCGAAATGCCACTGGTGTCTATCCGCAACTCAGCGTCATGCGGTATTTCATAGGGGTCGTCCACCCCCGTAAAACCTTTGATCAAGCCGGCCTTGGCTTTGGCATACATCCCCTTTCGATCGCGTTTTTCGCATTCTTGCAGGGGTGTCGCGACATGCACCTCGACAAATCCGCCGTGGGCTTCGATGGCGTTGCGGATCTCCTTGCGGGTATTGTCGTACGGGGCAATCGGGGCACAGATAGCGATGCCACGGTTCTTGGTGATTTCGCTGGCGACAAACCCGATCCGGCGCACATTGATGTCGCGGTGTTCCTTGGAAAAACTCAGTTCACTCGATAAATTGGTCCGCACGATGTCACCATCAAGCAGCGTCACCGGCCTTTCCCCAATTTCCAGCATCTGCGCGTAAAGCACTTTGGCGATCGTGGATTTGCCGGCCCCGGACAAGCCGGTCAGAAAGACAGTGAACCCTTGCTGCCGGGGACTTGGGTAAGCTTTGCGGATCTGAGTGACCACCTCGGGGAATGAAGCCCATTCGGGAATGCTCCGGCCTGATCGGATGCGACGCCGAATATCGTCTCCCGACATCGAAATGGTTTGTACACCCTCCGCGACATCATCGCGTGTTCGGTACTCATCTTCAAATGGCAGGTAAACCAATTCATCGAACGGCAGAATGTCAATGCCAATTGCCCCGGACCACTCGGTCACCAAACGGCGGGTTTCGCAGCTCTCATAATAGGGTTGACCGGAACTGTCGATGCCGGGATTGGCGTGATTGTGACCGATGATAAAGTGTGAGCAGCCATAATTTTTGGCGATGATGGCGTGCATCAAGCCTTCTTTGGGTCCGGCCATGCGGGCCGACAGGGGCAGCAGATTCAGCAATGTCGAATTCGGAGGATAGTGGCGAATAACCTCCTGGTAGCAGCGCACGCGGGTATAATAATCAAAATCATCGGGCATGGTCAGTCCGACGATCGGCAGAATAAGAAGATTGGCTTTGGACGCCTGCATGGCCTTGAGGGTCATTTCGAACTGCGGACGGTGAATGGGATGGCGTGTCTGCAGACCGACCACCCGTTTCCATCCGAATTTACGGTATAAAGCACGAACTTCGCTGGGTGAAAGGCGCAACTGCTTGAAATCGTAGTGCAGGGGCAGGCTCACGACCTCCAATGGGCCGCCCACGTAATACGCGCCTTCTCTTTCGTGGAGATAACGCACCCTAGGATGCTGCATGTCCGCCGTTCCTAATACGGCAAGGGCTTCCTTGGTTCTGTCGACCGGCCAGACATCCTCGACATGCAAAATCGCCAGCAGATACCCTTCGGGATCCCGTATGGCGACCGATTGCCCACTTTCAATCAGGCGACCTTGCTTTTCGGAAACGCCCAGGCAAATCGGCAGTGGCCAGAGCGTGCCATCCTGAAGCTGCATACGGTCCAGCACACTTTCATAATCGGGGCGGTTCATGAAACCTTTCAGAGGTGAGAAAGCGCCGGTGGCGAGCAATTCGATATCGCAAAGCTGATGATCGTTCAATGTGATGCTACTCAGGTGGGTGGCAAGATCCTTCAATATGGCCGCCCGATCCGCGTCCACCAGCAAATCGACCAGGGGGCGCTCGTCCGCAAGCGATAATGGGTGAGGCAAATTCATAGCGTTCCTCTTCATTCGAGTATGGTTGGGAACTATTATTCAAGTGGGCGCTTGGGGGCAACTGCTTTTTTATGGCGTCACGGCTGATAATCGGCGGGCAGGTCCTCTTGAATGCCGCAGAGCTTCTTGGCAAAGGATTGTTTTTCTTTCATATTTACCAATCGTGCGATCATAATGCGTTGCGCTTGCGGAGAGCCGGCGCCATGCAGGGATTCGGTCAGATAACCCACGGCCAGCGAGCCCATGGTCATCGCCTCGATCAATCGCAAAATCCGCATGCGGTTTTCAGTCGAGGCGCTTGCGGCGCCTCGATAATATTTTTGCATCAACGGTCCGGTCACCGGTGCTCTGAAGTCGGCTTCCGACGGCAATGTCACCACCAGTCCGCCGGCGATATCCTGGGCGATCCGGGCCAGCACATAGGGAAATTGTGCGATGTTGTGTTTGAACACATTCGCCAGCAGGGAATCGACAATGTACGTGCCGCCGGGTTCCGCATGACCTTCATAGGCACAGGCCAGTGTGGCGCAAAAAAGGGACTCGTTCAGATGATTCATTTCGACGATCTTGTCCCGGACATGCGAGGCTTTGGCCACCCCGTTGTATTCGGCAACGGTCTGCGTGGCCCCGATCAGCACATCGCCCACACCGACTTTGCAGGCGTAGCTCTGACGATGGTAGGCGGTGAATTTTTCGACCAGCGGGCCCGTATACTCGAATTCTTTGTACATGAAGACGCGCTCCCAGGGCACAAAGACATCATCGAAGACCATCAGGACCTCATGTCCGCCAAAATAGAGGTTGCCCATATCCATGGGGCTGTTTTCACTCCTGCGGGTATCACAGGATTGCCGGCCGAGAATATAGGTGATTCCGCTGGTGTTCGCCGGCACGGCGAATGAAACGGCATATTCCCGATCGGCTTCGCGCAGCGTAGCTGTGGGCATGACGATCACCTCGTGCGAGTTGAGCGCACCGGTCTGATGCGCCTTGGCGCCCCGCACGACGATGCCGTTCCGGCGTTCTTCGACCACGCGCAGGTACAAATCCGGATCGGCCTGCTCATGCGGCGCCAGCGACCGGTCGCCTTTGGGATCGGTCATGGCGCCGTCGCACACCAGGTCGTTTTCCTGTACATGGGCCAGAAACCGGTTAAAGCGCTCGGTGTAAGAGGTTCCTTTGGCCTGGTCGATGGCGTGGGTGATAATCGAAAGCACATTCAGGGCATCCATGCCCACGCAACGCTGAAAGCAACACCCCGTATGCGCTCCGAGCAGGCGCCCCATGCGGGTTTTTAAAACCAGATCCTGTGTATTCTGGAAGATATGGGTAAAGCGGTTGATCTGCTTGCCGGACAAATGCGACGTGGCTGTCATGACGGCCTGATGCTCTGGGCGATGGGCCATTTCATAGGTTTTGGCCACGGCGTTACGGGAGGGCCGCAAGAGAGGCTCGGACCCCAGATCGCTCACGCGTTTGCCGAACATGTAAACGGCCAGGTTCAGATCCTGCATACTCTGCTCATAGTGTTCAGGCGTCATCATAGATTCGTTTCTCCTTTTTGTAAGAGGTCAACACGCCGGCGCACGTTAACCTTCCACTTTGCGCTTGCCACTTTCCACCTCCTCCAACACCTGCCGGATCAATCGGGACAAATCCTCCATGGTCAACGGCTTGAGGGCAAATGCGCGAATGCCCATGGCCCGTGCCCGTTCTTCGGTGATGTTTTCGCTGTAACCGGTGCATAAGATGATGGGCAAGTCCGGACGAAGCTGAAGCATGTGTTCGGAAAGATCATCGCCGGTCATTCCAGGCATCGCCATGTCGGTGATCACCATATCGAAGGCATAGGGGTCTTTGGCAAAAAGATCCAGGGCCTCGCTGCCGCTGTTGCAGGTTTGAACTTTATAGCCCAACAGACCCAGCATATGCTTGAGCATGTCTGTCTGAAAGACTTCATCGTCCACCAGCAGAAGCTGTTCCGTGCCTTCGGGCAAGGCCACCGAACGCATTTTCATGTGAGCGGTTTGACCTTTGACTACCGGCAAGTAGACGTCGAAACGCGCACCTTGACCGGGCAAACTTTCCGCGGTCACCCATCCTCCCAGACTGGTGACGATGCCATGCACCACCGCCAGGCCCATCCCGGTGCCTTCACCTTTGGGCTTGGTGGTGAAAAATGGATCGAAAATGCGTTCGATATGCTCGGGTGCTATCCCCTGCCCCGTATCGGCCACGGATATTTGCAGGTAATCGCCGGGTTTGGCGCCCACGTAGTGGCAGGTAAAGGATTCGTCGAGCGGCTTGTCCTTCACGCGAATGGTCAGCCGGCCGCCTTTGGTGCGCATGGCATAACCGGCATTGGCGCACAAGTTCATCATGACCTGATGGATCTGGACAGGATCGGCCATGATCACGGCGTCGCTTTCGATCTCCTGCACCATTTCGATAGTGACCTGCAATGTGGCCCGCACCAGTTTGAGCACCTCTTTGATAATAGGTTTGGTTTGCAGGGGGATGGGCTCGATTTCGCTTTTGCGGCTGAAAGTCAGGATCTGTCGGACCAGATCGCCGGCACGCTCGCCAGCCGATAGCACGCGTTTCAAGTAGTCGTGGAGCGTGGATCCCTTTTGAACTTCCGACAAGGCGATTTGGGTATAGCCGATAATGGCAGCCAGTATGTTATTGAAGTCGTGAGCGATACCACCGGCCAATGTGCCCAGGGCTTCCATTTTCTGGGCTTGCTGCAGTTGGCGCTCCAGCTGTTGCTGCCGGTGGTCGGCTTCGCTGCGCTCGGTGATGTCGATGGCCACGCCCCCCAGGCCTGTCAGCTCACCGTCTTTGAATACCGGAAAGCGCGTCGTGAGCAACTGGCGTTCCTGCCGATTGGGCAGGCGCACCGTTTCAATCAGACTGGCAGCGGCGCGTGTCAGGAGCACCGTTTGATCATTGGTCTGGAGCTGCTGCGCGGTGGGCGCATCCCATACCTGGTCGTCGCCCAGGCCTACCAGGGGCGTATCCAGCATGCCCGTAAAATTCAAAAAGGCCCGGTTGACGTAAATATACTGTCCCTGGCTGTTTTTCATGAACGCCAAGCCGGGCAGATGGTGCATGAACGCCTCAAAAAGGATTTTACTCTCCTTGAGCTCCTTTTCCACCTTTTTACGGGCCGTGATGTCGAGCATAATGCCCACCAGTCCGGCCACCTTGCCTTCGGCATCCCGAAAAGTGGCTTTGAACAGGATATAATCGCGCGGCTCGCCGTCAGCCGAGATCTGCTGATCTTCATGGATCCGGATTCCGGGTGATTGGATCATGTTCATATCCTGGCGGTGATAATGGTCGGCCATATCCTGGAACGTGATGCCGGTCAGATCGATGACCCGGCGCCCCAGAATGTCCTCTTTCGCAAGGCCGATCGTTTCGGCATAGGCTGTATTGCATCCAAGATAAAAGCCGGCCTGGTCCTTGAAGAAAACCGGGTTGGGAATGGTGTCGATCAAGGTGTTCATGAATTTTATATTGTCCAGCAGCGCTTTTTCGGCCTGCTTGCGGTGGGAGACATCCGAAACGATGGTTATCAATCCCACCACCTGCCCGCGGGCATCACGCTTGTAATTCCAATCCACCTGGGTCTCGATGATGTGGCCATCCTTGGTGCGCTCCTTGCCGAACCAGGGGTTGGCCTGCGGCATCTGCTCCATAATGTAATCCAGAAAAGCCTGCGACGCGTTGCGTTCCTTAACGTCGGCGCACAGATCGAACATCGATTTCCCTATGATTTCCGACGCGTTGTACCCATACATCTTCACATGCGCCAAGTTGACGAAGGTGATGATGCCCTGTCGATCGATTTCACGAATTCCGTAAGGAATTGTCTCGATCACCATCCGTAACCGGGCTTCGCTGGCGCGCAAGGCCGCCTCGGCCTGACGGCGTTCCCCGATCTCCTGTTGCAGCTCTGCATTGGAACAGATCAGGTCGGCCGTGCGTTCCGCGACGCGCTTCTCCAGTTGCTTGCGGGCATCCAGCAAGGCTTCATAGGTGATATTATGGGCAAGCATCGCTTGCGCGGCCTTGAACACGATGAGCATCGCGATTGCCATCATGCTGACCGGGATCAGGCATACCGCAAGCACACTCGGTGGATTGAGCCAAAGATAAAGCGGAATCAATGCCGCCAATCCAAAGTTGATCAGCAACATGTTGCGCAGAAAAGAGACAGTGAGGATAAACCGCACCACATGGATGAGGGGATACGCGGTTTGGCCAACCGGTTTGTTCACGGAATCCGACATGACAGCCGCCCTTTCGCCCGGGTATGGTGGATTGCGGTTTTCATTTTTGGGTAACAAAGACCTTTGCGCAAAGATAAGGCTTTGCGCGGAGGCGGCAATTCAGTCCGGCAAATAGCGTGAACCTGCGGGGCGCACGTCGGCCGCGGCGGTCAGGATAACAAATTTTAGCGATCAGCGATTCAGCAGGTGATCCAGGCTGCGCGTAATCTCTTCGGCCGAGGCCGGTTTGGGCAGGTAGTCATCGGCATCCGCGTAAAGATCGGGGTCGCGCGAAAAGCGGGTCGCGGTCAGGGGGGAAACTTCCGCCGTTAGAATCATGATGGGAATGTGACAGTATTTTCGATTGGTTTTGAGCGTCCGGCACACCGTGTAGCCATCGGTTTCCGGCATGACCACATCTAACACAATCGCATCCGGCGGATGCGCGCGGACTTTTTGCAAACACTCGCAACCGTCATAGGCCACATCGACGACATATCCGGCTTTTTCCAGTATTCGCTGCACAAGGGCACACTGATCGGGTTCGTCATCCACCACCAGAATTCTTTTTTTTATACTCATGGGAAACACTCGTCCATGCTGGGGTGGGAACCCGCGTTCCGGCCATATTCATCGGCCGGAACGCGATCATCGGTTAAGGGCAACCCTGCCGGCTAATCGACTTTGGGCCGCGGCAACATGCCGGCCCTCTCTGCGATCTCGGGCACTTTGTGCTCCCATTCGATCGCCATCAGATGCACGCCGGCGACGCCCTTCATTTCCTTGAACTCCTGGATCTGCTCGATGGCGAATTTGATGCCCTCCTCGGCCATCTTGCCTTTGCCGGCGCCTTCGATGCGCTTGATCAGGTCGGCCGGCACATCCATGCCGGGTACCGAGCGGGCCATGTACTTGGCCATACCGGCGCTCTTCATGGGCGTTACGCCGGCCAGAATATAGGTTTTCTCAGTCAATCCCATATCGACAGCGCGTTTGATGAATTCGCGGAAACGCGGCATGTTGTAAATGCACTGGGTCTGGATGAAATCCGCGCCGGCATCTATTTTGTTGGCCAGCCGGTACACACGGAAATCCACCGGATCACCGAAGGGATTGCTGGCTGCCCCGATAAACAGCTTGGGCGGCTCGTCGATCTCCTCATCGTTGAGAAACCGGCCCTCATCGCGCATTTTCTTGACCAAGGCGATGAGCTGCATGCTGTCGATGTCAAATACATTTTTGGATTCGGGATGGTTTCCAAACGATTGATGGTCGCCCGACAGGCATAGCATGTTGCGGATTCCCAAGGCGGAGGCCCCCAGAATATCGCTTTGCATCGCAATGCGGTTGCGGTCGCGGCAAACCATCTGAAAATTGGGTTCCAGGCCTGCCTGCACCATCAGGCAGCTGGCCGCCTTGCTGGACATGCGCACGACAGCGGTCTGGTTGTCGGTGACATTGATGGCGTCCACCATGCCCCGCAAAGGTTCCATCTTCTCCTTCAGGTGCGCAACGTTGGCGCCCTTGGGGGGCCCACACTCGCCGGTAAAGGCAAAATGACCGGCTTTGAGCACCTTTTCCAAGTTGCTGCCCGATTTGTAGCCGTTTTCACTCATTTTACCAACTCCTCCCTTATGCTCTTGCGCGGTCCACCATCACGGGCTGTGCGCCAATCCTTGGCAGCCCAGTATTTTCGCAAGTCGTCCAAACGTCCTTGTTCGATCTTCTTGCGCACGATCAAATCCCAGATGCAGACAATCTCTTTGGACACTTCGCACAGGCCGCCGGCACTGCCGCCGCACGGGCCATGCTGCAGGCTTTTCGAACAGCGCGCAATCGGGCACATGCCGTCAAAATGATGAATGATGCAGGTGCCACATCCGGCGCAGCGTTCTTCCCAGATGCCGTGCTGAACGGCACCTCCCATGAACTTGGTGTTCACGGTCGGGAAAAAACGCTGGCTGGGATAGGCTTCGGACAAAAATTGCGGTCCGACCCCGCACGCCATCGAGAGCACGGCATCGTACTGATCGTAGCTGTCGCGCAGCTGCTCGATATACTCCGGGTCGCACTGCCGCTCCAGCATCCGTTCTTCGACCACCAGGGGCCGCCCTTCCTTCTTGCGGGCGATCCGCAGCGTGGAGGCCAGAATCTGGACCTCTTTCAATCCGCCTGCGTTGCAGACGGTGACACACCCCTTGCAGCCGACCAGCATCACCTTGTCGTAAGGCTTGATCATCTCCTGGATCTCCTGCAGGGGCTTTCGATCAGCAATTATCATGGTTCACCTCATTTCCGTTTGCCCGTTGGCCCGTTGGCCCGCGGCCGAAGAGGATGGAGCGTTGTCATTAAGCGTCCAACCGACCCCATACCTAAACTTTCCCTTTTTTCACTGCTCTAATTACACGGATTCAGCGGACTGGGGCCTAATTTCAGGGCCCGTTCGGTCATCTCGGTTGCGATTTCGGCAAACCGCGGCCCCTGGGCCGAAGAGAGATTGAACATCTCTACGCGGCCTTCCTCCATGTAGATCTCTTTCAAGGTGCGCTTTACATACTCGACTTTGCGGCGGGTTTTTAGATTTCCTTCCAGGAAATGGCATTCACCCTCCAGTCAGCCGGCCACGTAAACAGCATCGGCCCCGTCTTCGATAGCCCGCAGTAAATGCAGGATATCCACACGGCCGGTGCAGGGCACCTGGATCACTTTCACATTGGACGGATAGTTCAGCCGCATGGAACCAGCCAGATCACCGGCTGCATAAGCGCAGTACTTGCAGCAGAAGGCGACGATTTGGGGTTCAAACGTAGCACTCATGGCCTTTCCTTTCTTCTGTCGTTTGACTCGTTAATAGTATCATTGTTTGCGGGTTGACGGGCAAACGTTTACGACCGGCATACCGCAAACAGCGCCGCTGTCTTGGCGATCATCTGCTCATCCGTGAAATGCTTCAATGTAATGGCCTTGCCCGGGCATTCAGACACGCAGCACCCGCATCCTTGACAACCGGCCGGGTCGATGACGGCATAGCCCTCCTGGCCGATATACGGGACATGATACGGGCACGTGCGGACACAGGTCAGGCAGACAGCGCAACGATCGGGATCGACGATCGCGGTCACCCCACCGACCCAGATGGTCTCCTTGCTCAGGATGGTCGATGCCCGCGATACGGAAGCCTGGGCCTGGGCGATGGTTTCATCGATCGATTTCGGGGCGTGGGCCAGACCGGCCATAAAAATGCCCTCGGAGGAAAAGTCGACCGGCCGCAGTTTGGCGTGGGCTTCAACCAGGAACCCTTCGGCGTTGGTCGGCACCTTGAACAGTTCGAACAGATCCTTGTTCTCGTTGGGCAGCACGGCCGTGGCCAGTATCAATAAGTCGGGATTCAATTCGATCGGCCGGCCCAAAATGTGATCCTTGACCGTGACGCTCAGTTGGCCGCTGCCATTGGTCACCTGGGGCGGCGCCTCCAGGTCGAAACGGATGAAGATCACGCCCTTTTCGCGGGCTTTGCGGTACAGATCCTCGCGGAAACCGTAGGTGCGGATGTCCCGATACAGAATGAAGATATCCATATCAGGCTTCTGTTCCTTGAGGACGATCGCCGATTTTACGCTGTGGGTGCAGCAGATGCGGCTGCACGAGGGCCGCTGCTCGGTACGCGAACCGACACACTGGATGAAAACGGCTGTATCGGCCGCGGCAATGCGGGCATCGCCGGCCGTCATGGCCTCGTCCAGCTCCTTGTGCGTCAGAATGTTGGGGTTTTGGCCATAATTGAATTCAGTGGGCTGATATTCCCGGCCGCCGGTGGCCAGAATCGTAACCCCGTGCTCGATGGCCGTGGTGATCATGGTCTCGCCGCCGGTGGCCACAGTGCTGGTGAAATTGCCCAGGATGCCGGCCGTTTCGATGACTTCCGAATCGAGGAAGGTTTTGATTTTGTCGTGATTGCGGACCCGTTCGATCAGATTTTCCACATAGGGGGCAATTTTTTCACCCTGCCAGGTGGCGCGCAGCCATAGAGCGTTGCCGCCCAGCTGGGCTGAACGCTCGACCAGATAGGTCTGAAAACCCTGCTCGGCGATGCCTAAGGCCGCTTCCATGCCGGCCACGCCGCCGCCCACCACCAGCCCGGTCTGCTTGACATTCAGGCTGACCTGGTGCAGCGGCTCCACATAGGCGGCCTTGGCCACGGCCATGCGCACCAGATCCTTGGCTTTTTCAGTGGCTTTCTGGGGATTGTTCATATGGACCCAGGTGTTTTGGTCGCGGATGTTGGCCATCTCGAACAAGTATTTGTTCAGCCCCGCTTCGCGGATGGTCTCCTGGAAAAGCGGCTCATGGGTGCGCGGTGAACAGGAGGCCACCACCACGCGGTTGATGCCCATTTCTTTGATGACCTCTTTCATCTTGTCCTGGGTGTCCTGCGAGCAGGTGAACAGATTGTCTTCCACGTGCACCACGTCCGGCAGGGTCCTGGCATATTCGCGCACGGCCGGCACATCGGCCACTCCGCCGATATTGATGCCGCAGTTGCACACGAACACACCGATGCGCGGCGCCTGCCCGCTGACATCCAATTCCGGCGGCAGCTGCTTGGTACGCGTCAGGGTGCCGCGCGCGGAGGCCAGGTTCCTGGCCGCGGACGAGGCGGCCGCCGAGGCTTCCATCACCGATTGGGGGATGTCCTTGGGCCCCTGGAAAACCCCGCACACGAAAATACCCTCGCGGTTGGTGGCCACCGGCGCCAGGTCTCTGGTCTGGGCGAACTTGTGCGTGTTGAGGTCCACGCCCATGGTACCGGCCAGCCGCACGGCCTCGTCATTGGGGGCCAGGCCCACCGACAGCACCACCATGTCGAAGATCTCTTCGACCAGCTCGCCGTCTTCGCTGACGTAGCGCAACCGCAGGTTATCGCCATCGACCGGATCGATGGTGTGCACCCGCGAACGCACGAAACGGACGCCCTTTTCATTCTTGCAGCGCATGTAGTAGCGTTCGAAATCCTTGCCGTAGGTGCGCATGTCCATAAAGAAAACAGCCGTGTCCAGAGTCTTGCTGCTGTGCTCTTTGGCGATGACGGTCTGCTTTGCCGCGTACATGCAGCACACGCCCGAGCAGTAGCTGTGATCGCACTTGTTGATGTCGCGCGAACCAATGCACTGCAGCCAGGCGATCTTTTCAGGCTCCTTGTGGTCCGAGGGCCGCATCAGGTGCCCCTGGTAGGGCCCGGATGCGGACAGCACACGCTCGAACTCCATGGACGTGACCACGTTGGGGTGACTGGCATACCCGTAATACTCGTGCTTGCTCGGATCGTAGGGTGTAAATCCCGGCGCCAGTATGATCGAACCGACTTGCACCTCGGTGCGCTTGGGTTGCATGTTGTGATTGATCGCCTTGGCCAGGCAGGCATCCACGCACTGGTAGCACTCCGAGCAGATCCCGCACTTCAGACAGCGCTCGGCTTCGTGCTTGGCTTCGGCTTCATCGTAACCAAAGGAGACTTCCAGAAAGTTGCACTCGCGCGCAGCCGGATCCAGACAGCGCACGGTCACGCGTTCTTTTTGGGGCTCCCTGGCAGTGTCGGGTTTGACAAATTCCCATTTCTTGTCGCGGCCCTCGGTCAGATCCAGACCGTTGACATAGCGATGGATGCTCTCGGCCGCTTCCTTGCCGCACGCCACGGCATCGACCACCGACTTGGGGCCGTAGAACGCATCACCGCCGGCAAAAACCCACTCGATGGGGGTCTGCAGCGTGACCGGATCGGCCTGCAGCCCGCCGGGACGGGACAGGGCGATGTTCTGCTCCTTGATGCCGGTCAGATCGGTGCTCTGGCCGATGGCGATGATCACTGTGTCGCCGAAGAAAGGCTGACAGGCATTGTCGTCGTACTGCGGATTGAAACGGCGGTTTTCATCGAACACGGCCGTGCAGCTTTTGAATTCGAGACCTGAAACTTTTTTATTCTTGTCGATGAAAAAGGCTTTGGGGCCGAAGCTGTTGACGATAGCGATGTCCCCTTCGAGGGCTTCACGGATCTCGTGTTCCCAGGCCGGCATCTCTTCGCGTTTTTCCAAGCAGATCAAGGTAACGTTTTTGGCGCCCTTACGCTTGGCGGTCAGGGCCACATCGATGGCTACGTTACCGCCGCCGACCACGATCACATCCTCGCCGATCTCAACCGGTTTGCCCATGGCGGCATCGCGCAGAAATTCAACGCCCTGCAGAACGCCGGCGGCATCTTCGTTTTCCACGCCCAATCGGCGCCCGCCATGCAGGCCGATAGCCATAAAGCAGGCCTTGAAACCCTCTTTTTCCAGGCTTTCCAGGGTGATGTCCTGGCCGAATGTCACGCCACACTTGATCTGCACGCCCATCTGACGGATCACATCCACTTCGGCCGCCAGAAGATCTCGCGGCAGGCGGTATTCGGGGATACCCACGCGCATCATGCCGCCCGGTTCGGGCAATTTCTCGAAAATGGTAACCGAGTACCCTTTCAACGCCAGATAATAGGCCGCAGTCAAACCGGCCGGACCGGAGCCGATCACGGCGATGCGTTCGTCACGTTTTTCCGCTTCGATTTTAGGAATGTAGGTCTCGCCGCTCTGGCGCTCGTAATCGGCCAGAAAACGATGCAGTTCGCGAATGGCCAGAGGCTGGTCCACATCGTTGCGCGTGCACTCGCCTTCGCAGGGGTGATGGCACACGCGGCCGCATATGCCGGGAAAAGGATGCTCTTGCTTGAACAGTTTCAAAGCTTCCTTGTAGCGGCCGTCGTTGATCAAGGCAATGTAGCCTTGAATGCTCACATGCGCCGGGCAGGTGGCTTTGCAGGGTGCCGTGCCGCGCTTTTCGATGGCAAAAGCGCTGGGCATGCCTTGCGGGTAAAGCTTGAAAGCGGCTTTGCGATCGCGCAAGCCTTGATCAAAGGTATTGGGCACATCGATCGGGCACACCTTGGCGCACTCACCGCACGCCGTGCACTTGTCCAGTTCCACATAACGGGGCCGCTCGAGCAGGGTCACCTTGAAGTTGCCAGGCTCGCCTTCAACCTTCTCCACCTCGGTGGTCGTGAACAGATCGATGTTCAAGTGGCGTCCGGCTTCCACAAGCTTGGGCGAAATCACGCACATGGCGCAGTCGTTGGTCGGAAAAGTCTTGTCCAATTGAGCCATGACGCCGCCGATTGCGGTTTTGCTCTCCACCATTTTAACCAGGTACCCCGAGTCGGCCAAATCCAGTGACGCCTGAATACCTGCAATACCGCCACCCACCACCATGACCGAGCCAATTACACTCTTTTTCGTATCGGACCCTTGTTCTGATTGCATCACAATCCCTCTGCTCAAAAATTTAAGTTCGTTGCTATCTTGAATTCAGCAGGCCGTTAAAGCACTGGGTCCGCTGAGCCATTCAATAAAGCGCCGAGCCGCGTGCGCATCCCCATTCAAAGCAATAGCTATGCCAAAACGAACAGATTTTGGGACTACGTTAGTATTTGCATATATAACATATAGATGAGATTCTTTTGAGGATTTTCTCGGCCCGGCGCTATCGGCTGTGTGAAAAGCAGAATCACTCCAAAATGGACCATGTTTGGCAATAAATGTTGTCAATACAAGGCCCTATGAGCTATGGTCCATATTGGAATACATTCCGGGAACTGTTCCAAAATGGCATACGGCGACAGGAGCAAGGCTTCATGAGCAACCCTATTATTTTGATCGATGACGATCGGGACTACCTCGAACTGCTGGCCGGCAAACTGCGCGATCTGGGCTACCACAACCTGCGTCTGGCCGACCACCCCCTGGAAGCCGTCGAGGCCTTTGAACGCGGCGACCTCTTTGACCTGGCCCTGATCGACATGACCATGCCAGACATGGACGGCCTTGCGCTGTTAGAACTGATCAAAAACACCAGTCCGGGCACGGAATGCATCATGGTGACCGCCATCAACGAAGCGCGCACGGCCGTGGATTGCCTGCGCAAAGGAGCCTATGATTACCTTGTAAAGCCGGTTGCCAAGGATGTTCTGGCGCTGACCTTGCCGCGCGCATTGGAACGCAAACGGCTGCTGGATATTCTCGACCTCGAAAAAGGCCAGACCTTGCCGGCTTTGTCCAACCCCCTGCCCTTTGCGCCGATCGTCACCCAGTCGCCGACCATGCAGCGCATCCTCAAAGAGGCGGAACTGCATGCCGCCAGCAATGTGCCGGTGCTTATCACCGGAGAAAGCGGCACCGGCAAAGAACTGCTGGCGCGAGCCATTCACCAGGCCAGCCCGCGCGCGCCGTTTCCTTTTACGCCCATCAACATGTCCTCCGTGTCCGCCGGCCTCTTCGAAGCGGAATTTTTCGGCCACACCCGCGGCGCCTTCACCGGGGCGGACGCTGCACGCACCGGTTTTCTCGAGCACACCCACCGGGGAACCCTCTTTCTGGATGAAATCGGCGACTTACCCTTGGAATTACAAGGAAAGCTGCTGCGGGTACTGCAGGAAGGCGAATTTTCACGCGTGGGCAGTAGCGAAAGGGTCAAGGTGGATCTGCGTTTTATCGCCGCCACCAACGAAGACCTTGACCGCATGATCGCCCGCAAAGCCTTCCGCAAAGACCTGTTTTACCGCATACGCGGCGGCCTGCTCCACCTGCCGCCCCTGCGCGAACGCCCAGAGGATATCGCCCTGCTCGCCGATCTTTTCCTGAAACGCTACGACAAACCTACGCAGGCCTCCCGCCGCGTGACCAGTGCCGCACTGGCGCATTTGCTGGGGTATGGGTGGCCGGGCAACGTGCGCGAACTTAGATCCGTGATCCAGTCGGCCGCCAATCTCGCCCAGGGCAAGGCCATCGACGTCCCCCACCTGCCCGAGCACCTGGCCGCGCAGAGCAAACCCGGAGCCATCTCCGCCGCCGTTGCCCCCGAGGACAACGCGGCTCTCCGACCATTGGCCGACGTCGAGCAGGAGTATATTATGTCTGTTTACAACCGGCTGAACCAGAACAAATCGCAAACCGCCAAGGTCCTGAACATCGGGTTGAATACATTGCGGCGCAAATTGGCTACGTATGGCATCGACTGAAAGGGGGTGCCGGAGCCCCTGCCCGCTCCCGGAATACGGGGACATCGGGCGGGACCTTGTGCTTGCCTGCGTTTAGAAAATTACGATGTCTGTTTATCCACGGGTGTGGGGTGACGTAGAAAAACCCCGGTGATCCGGGTGGCGGATTGTACTGGCCGCGGCGAAAGCCGGCTGAGCTCAGCCAATGGTACGGTGGGCATTGCCCACCACCGCGCTGTTACAACATCATCGGTTTCTGACACTGATCCCGACCAGGTGATTGGATAGACACCGGAGCGAACATAGTGATGAAACGTTAAATACGGCCAATCACAGGCGCAATCAACATAAGACAAATGGTGGGCGGTGCCCACCCTACCTGGCTCTGCCAACTGTCACTGGTATGGGGTGTCATAAGAAGGTCATTTTAAAAGTCTTTAACAAAAAGCATGCAACATGGGGAAGTGAGCATATCAAATCGACAGAATGCCTCCCTTTACACTTTACACTTTAAACTTTACACTTCGCCAATAGCCAATGGTAGGGTGGGCATTGCCCACCACCGCGCGGTTACAACATCATCGGTTTCTGACACTAATCCCGACCAAGTGATTGGATAGACACCGGAGCGAACATAGTGATGAAACGTTAAATACGGCCAATCACAGGCGCGATCAACACAAGACAAATGGTGGGCGGTGCCCACCCTACCTTGCTTTGCCAACTGTCACTGGTATGGGGTGTCATAAAAAGGTTACGTTGTCATTTTTAAACAAAAAGCATGCAGCATGGGTAAGTGAGCATATCAAATCGACAGAATGCCTCCCTTTACACTTTAAACTTTACACTTAACACTTCGCCAATAGTCACTTGAGCGAACTTTACGACCAAACCACAATGTTTTACGGAAATTTACTGCTGCAGATAGCCTTCGATTTCTCCAAGAAACCGGCTGGGCGGATTGTACTGGCCGCGGCGAAAGCTGACTGAGCTCAGATACAAACAGCGTTCGGCCCGGGTCATGGAGACATACATCAAGCGACGCTCTTCTTCCATGTCAGCGGTGTAGTCCATGGATTTCCAGTGCGGGAAAAGTTTTTCTTCACAGCCGATGACGAACACGGTGTGGTATTCCAACCCTTTTGAGGCGTGTATGGTTGAAAGCCGAACGCCGCCGGTATCTTCTTCGGGTTCTTCTTCTTTATCTTCTCTGAACAGGGTGGCCTCCTCCAGAAAATCTTGCAGGGTGGCTTTCTGGGAAGCCGAATAAATCAACTGGTCGATATTCTCCTGACGGGCGGTGATGTCCCGCGAATCGCCTTTGGCATACTCTTGCAGGTGTTCCATGTAACGCGTCCGAACGATGGTTTCACGAATGGCCTGATCGGGAGTCATGCACTTGATATCGTCGATGAGGGTCACAAAAGCCTTGAGGCCATCGTAGAGTTTGGCGGAGAGTATCTTGTTGGAGATCGCCAGGCGCAATGCATCCAGAAGACTCATGCCATCCATCCGCAGTGCGGCGAATTTTTTGAGCGTCCCCGGCCCGACCCCCCTTTTGGGTGTATTGATGACGCGTTCCAGCGAAACGTCGTCTTTTTCGAACTGGGCCAGGGATAGATAGCTCACCAGATCCATGATCTCCTTGCGCTCGAAAAAGCCTTTGCCGCCCATCATCTTGTAGGGAATATGGGCCGCCCGGAAGGTCTGTTCAAAGCTGAGTGAACAGAATTTGGTGCGGTAGAGCACCGCCAGCTTATCATAGGGGATGCCCGACCGGTGCAGCACGCCTACCTTGGATGCCACCCAACGGGCCTCATCGCCTTCATTGGGAAAGCTATGCAGCTCGACCACCCCGCCTTTTTTGTTTGAAAAACATGTTTTGTCCATCCGGGTTTCATTTTGCGCAATAACCCGGTTGGCCACCTGGACGATTTCATCCACAGATCGAAAATTTTGTTCCAGCCGAAAGAGCTTAGCGCCCGGATAGCTTTTTTCAAACGCCAGAAAGTGGTTGACGTTGCTGCCCCTGAAGGAATAAATCGCCTGCCAGTCGTCACCCACACAGAAAAGATTGCCGTTGGCCGTTAAAAGCCCGGTGAGCTGCTCCTGCAAGTCGTTGGTATCTTGATACTCATCTACCAGGACAAAGGCAAAACGTTCCTTGTAAGCCTCGCGGACCGCCTTTTGGTCGCGCAAAAGGTCCCGGGTAAGCAACAGTATATTGTCGAAATCCACGGCTGTTCGCTCTTTGAGGATCGTTTCGTAACGCGTGTAAATTTCGGCCATATCAATGAGAAAGGCGCAGGTCGGATTAAGGCGAAAATAGCCGTAAGGGTCGGCCGAGTTCTTCGCCAGAGAGATCTGGTACAGCACCGGACGGGTATGCTTTTTGTCAAAGTTGTGCTGGATCAGAATCTCTTTGACGATTTTTTCCTGCTGATGCGGCTGGTAGATCTGAGGGGTCGCGCTGAACCCCAGCAGGGCATAATGGGCCTTCAAAATCTGCAGACAGGCGCTATGATAGGTGCGTACCCATGGAAAACGGGTCCGGGCAAGCCCGGTGATCCGCACCAGGCGGCTTTTCATTTCGTCAGCCGCTTTATTGGTAAAGGTTATGGCCAGAATGCGCTCGGGATCAAAGCCCTTGTCGATGAGATAGGAGATTTTGGCGGTCAACGTGCGCGTTTTTCCGGACCCGGCCCCGGCGATGACCAGGGCGGGGCTCCCCATATGCCTGACCGCCTCATTTTGTTGCTTTGTGAGATCCATAACTTCCTTAATAACGGTGCTTGCCGTACCAATGAAAATTGAAATTGAGGTCGTCCAATGTCAAAGATCGGCCTCTTTTTCAAGGCATACTTTTAAAGGGCCCGCCGGTTCGAGTACCAAATTGTCGCCGTAACCAATTCTATATAGACCCCTGTGAATTCTCTGAGGCGAGTTGCGTTGCGCGCAACGCTACCTTGTGGCAACGGCTTGTTTCGGGTCTTCAACAAACAAAAACAGGTTATCCAGTTCGCTCCAGTGACAATTGGCGAAGTGTATTCGGGATTGCCACGAAGGAGGTGATCCTCCATCACTCAAATAGTATCCCACTTGACCGAAGTGGATCACCAGACAACAAAATTTGTCACACCCGCCCGCTTCGGTTGTATCATTGACCGTAACAGGACCATGGAGGAACAAATTGCGAAGCCCCTTACATCATGAGGCGATCGAAACCGGCGACCCTGACCGGCCGCTGGTGGAAGCAGCACGGGACGGCGACAAGGCTGCCCTGGAGCAACTGATCGTCGTGCACCAGCCCTGGATTTACAACATCGCGTTTCGCATGGTGATGGACAACGACGATGCCAGCGACATCACCCAGGAGATACTCATCAAAATTATCACGAACCTGGCCTTGTATGATCCGCAAAAAGGTGCCTTTCGGACGTGGGTCTATCGCATCGTGGTCAATTACGTGTTGAACATGAAGAAAAAGAAGTTCGAACACCGGATCAACGACTTTGATGCTTTCGTGGCGGCCATCGAGCGGTTGCCGGATCACAGCGATTATTCTCATCCCGAGGCCGCGCTTCTGGCCGAAGAGGTGAAGACCGGGTGCATGCTGGGCATGCTGCTTTGCCTGAAACGACCCGAGCGCATCGTTTTTCTGCTGGGAGGCGTGTTCGGCGTGCAGGATGCGGTCGGCGCCGAGATCATGGCGATCTCCCGGGAAAACTTCCGGCAGATACTGTCCCGCGCCCGTAAAAAGGTGCGCCATTACATGCACGGCACGTGCGGCGCAATCAATCCGGACAACCGCTGCCGTTGCGCTCACAAGGTCAAGTCGTTTCTCGATCTGGGCATGATGGACGCCCAACGCCTCAGGTATCACCAGCCAATGACGCGGCCGGTGAAGGCGATGATCGGGGCACGGCTCATGGATTTTCAGGAAAGCTATTATGCACCCTTTCTGGCCAACTTCCGCGAACAGCCCTTTTACGATTCGCCGGACGTGACCGATTGGTTGCGCAAGCTCCTTGAAACCGATGCGTTCAAGGAGATCTTCAACCTCGATGATCAACGAACGATACAGGGAGAATGAGATGGACGCGTTGAAAAAGGCTATCGCCAAATCCTTCCGCATGGAGATGATCGGAACGGGTGTCTACCGGAGTTTGGCAGCGCAGTATCGCCAAAGCCAGCCAAAATTGAGCGGCAAGTTCACGGCCTATGCCGGCCAGGAGTACCGGCATGGCCGGCTGTTCGACCGGTGCCACCAGAAGGCCTTTGGCAAAAGCATCGGCGGGGGCCTCTTCTGGCGCTTCATGGGCAGCGGCATGGCTCTGATGATGCGGGTCTTGCCGCTGAAAGCCAAGATGAAAAAGCTCAGCCACGTGGAAGCCCAGGCCGTTGCCGATATCGAGAAGGCCCTGACCGGGGGCGAAGGCGCAGACAGTGGCCTGGTGCAGGTGCTCCGGACTATTCTTCCGGATGAAAAGGCCCATGCGGCGCTTTACCGGCAGTGGTTTCCGGCATAGCGTCAAAGGGCATCCAACTGCTCAAGGAGGTATCATGAAAATGGTATGGGCGATAACGCTGGTGTGTGTTCCTATCATCTTAACGGTTATCCTGTCAGGCTGCGCAGGCAAACGTCCAGCTTCGGTCGGCGTCACAGACGGTAAATTTTTTCCATGTCCCAAACGCCCCAATTGTGTATCCAGCATGTCAGAAGACCAAAGGCACTATATCGAACCGTTCATCTATTCATCGGAAAAGCAGCAAGCATTCCGAACGCTGCAACGCGTGCTTGCCGAACTGGACCCGGCCACCATTATTGCGCAATCCGACAACTACCTGCATGTTGAATTCAAAAGCAGATACTTGGGATTTGTGGATGATGTGGAATTCTACTTCGCGAACGATGAACAGCTCATACATATCCGATCGGCGTCCCGTCTGGGGTACTCTGATCTGGGGGTCAATCGAAAACGCATGAATAGCGTGCGTTCGAAATATTACGAAGCACTTGAAATCGATGAAAGAACATCTAAAAAATGATTGCCGCCACATCCCGAAGCAATTCTTACAGCATCACACTTTTGCTTCTAATAAATTTCAGTTTGCTGTTTATGCCGCCCCTTACGCCGTACAGCATGGAAGAACACTGAAGGTGTGGATCTCTATCAGGTCCCTGAATGAAACCGCGGGCGGGTTGCCCTTTAAAAGCTGACGTGGCGCGGACAACCCACCCGGCCTCACCCCCCGTGCCAATTCCGAAAAAACGTTCATTATCACTGGAGCGAACTGGATAACCCAATACGGATAATGCGCTTTTCGTTTAAGCCGGAACTGTAAGGGAATGTTGCGCGCGCCTGTTTCTTACCCTGCTAATCTGCAGGCATTTGGTTGGATTTGTAGAACACATTGAAAATCTCTTTTCCTTTTCCCGTTAAAAAGGCATTGTTGAGCATATCCCCGACAAAATACATCACCTCGTCTATCGAGTAAGTGTCATCCATGGACGCCAGATGCATGGCGGCTTCGTTGATCGCCAAATTCAAATAAGCCAGAAGAACCGGATTCACCGGCCGCATGATACCGTTTTTGATGGCGACTTGAATCTCTTTGATCAGATTCTCCATCATTTCGCGATAGAGCCGGTACAAGCGGTCCTTGGCCCACGAATCGCCGATGATGACCCCCGATCTCAACTGGTTCAGGATTTCACCGATTTTGGGGTAATTGGCATAAAACGTTTCGAACATGATCTTTGATCTGCGGGTCAGATCCTTTTCACCTTTTAGCGCTTGCCGGATTTCTTTTTTAAACTTCCTGACCACATACTCGATCGTTTCCACGAAAAGCTCGCGCTTGTCCTTGAAATAACGGTAAAAGGTCGGCGAAGAGATCCCCACGGCTTTGGTGATGTCCCGGATGTTGGTTAAATAGTATCCGCGATTGGCATAGAGCTTGAGAGTCTCTTCAATAATCGCTTCTTTTTTAGCCGCTCCTTTTTTACTGTTTTTTTCCGAGTGGCTTCTGGTTCTGGCTGCCTCCGGCTTGACCAGGGAATAGCTTTCGCTCAATTGGTGTTTGATAAAATCCAACGGAATTCGAGATGTTTTCGCAGCCTTTAAATAGTCGAGTTTGATTTTTTGGATCGCCTCGAGCCGTTTCACATGGGCGTGGTCGTATTCGGCCATGGTCTGCCCTGATTTGGCCGGACGGTGCAACAGCCCATAATTCACATAGTGGTGAATCGTCGAGCGCGGTATGCCCGCTATCTTTTCCAATTCGCCGATCTTCATCGCTGCGGGCTCCCCATAGCGATGGACGCCCAACTGAGGGGCACCCATCTATCAAGTGTGTATTATAAAGTAAAACTATAGAGTAAATTTATTGGCATGTACAGTTTTGAATCCATATTTCGGCTGATTACCTATACGTCAAAAGGAAAACGGCGTTTTACCTAACACATTATTATCAATTATATCATATAGTTATATACTTACCGGCCGTTGACCCGCTTCGTTTTTATAATTGACAAACACCTATCTTTTTTGACTAAAGATAAGTTACAGTCAATTGTTCAGAGCCGCATTTTACACAGCATAAAGACCGGGCACCGCATCGCGGATGCACATCAAAGGAGAATTCCAAACATGCTCAATACAGCGCTTTGCAAATCATTAGGCATCAAATACCCCATTATTCAGGCCGGTATGGGGCCGTTCAGCAACAACAAACTGTGTATCGCCACGGCCAACGCGGGCGTCCTGGGCCTGCTCTCCACCAGCGGCATCACCACCCGGACAAACCAACCGGCCATCTACAAGCATTTCGCTGAAACGGGAGGCGCCTCGCCGGACGATACGCCCGAAACCATCTTTCGCAAAATTTTCAGGCAAACCTTTGAAAATACCAAAGAAAGCGGCGGAATCTTCGGCATCAACGTGATGGTCTCGGCCGAACTCAAACCCATTGCCGAAATGATCATCAACACGGCCATTCAGGAACGACGCGAAAATCCCGAAATGGGTGAGCGCTTCAAGGTGATTTTTACTTCGGCCGGCGACCCCATGCCCTGGGGCGAAAAGATCAAAAGCGCCGGTTTCAAATGGCTGCACGTGGTACCGTCGGTCAAGGGCGCCCAGCGCTGCCAGAAGGCGGGCGTGGACGTGATCGTGGCCTCAGGCCACGAAGGCGGCTTTCATACCTCCTGGGAACCGGTGCACAGCATGATCCTGCTGCCCGCGGTGGTTGAGGCGATGGCGCCGCACGGCGTACCCGTCGTGGGCGCCGGCGGATTCTGCGATGGCAAGACCCTGGTAGCGGCTCTGGCGCTGGGCGCGGCTGGGGCCCAGATGGGCACGCGCTTTCTGGCAACCCAGGAGAGCGATTTTGCCGAATTGTGGAAACAGGGCATCGTCAAAGCCGGCGACCGGGGCACCCTCGTGGCCCGGGGTTTTGTGGGACCGGCGCGTTGGATCAAAACGCCCGTCAGCCTCAAGCACCAGGAAAACACGTTGAAAAAAGCGCCGGGAGTTTTCCTGGGTGTTCCGGATGACGGCATGAGTGAAGGGGCCCGGGAACTGATTGATTTTGAGAGAGAGGCTATCGATGCCACTTTCGAGGGCGACGAAAGCCGTGCGCTTTACGCCGGCGGCGAATGCGCCCAACGCATCAACGACATGCCCTGCGTCAAGGACTTGGTGGCGCAGATCGTGGACGAAACCCAAAACATTATCAAAGGCTTTCCTCAACGCTATGTGTAACCCTGTTTCAAGATAGCTGACCGTTTAAAGTCAATGCGATTACCTTATGGAACAGTTGAAAAACACCGATGCTCACATAAATCGTACTCGTACTCGGATGCCGGTTGCGCGGGTGTCAAGTACGGGTACGATTATAAAGCGGACCGATCGGGCCAAGCCGAAGACATCGCCGGCACCATCCTGCTGGCCAGCAGAGCCGGCGCCTAAATCACAGAGCATATTATCCATGTGGATGGCGGCGCCACAATCGCATTCTGACGCTGACCGAAGAACGAAGGCGGCGCCAGTGTGCCAACATGGGGAGACAGGCAAGAAAGGGGGCATGTCCATGAAGCCAAGGAAAATTAACGTTCCAAGAGGCTTATTTACCGTCCGGGAGGCTGGAAATCCGGATGGCATTCCCGTCGTCATGCTGCATGGGTGGCCCGAGAGCGCCTATTGCTGGGTGGGGGTCGCAACGCATATCGACCCATCGTTGCGCGTCATTGCTCCCGATTTGCGCGGCCTGGGCGACAGCGATCGCACCCTGGATGTCAAAGCCTATCAAAAGCAGGAACTGGCCCGGGACGTCATCGAGATCATTGACGCGCTCGACGTCGACGTTTTTTTCCTGGTCGGCCATGATTGGGGCGGCATAGTGGCCCAGGAGGTTGCCCTGCTGATACCACAACGGGTAAAAAAACTGGTGCTTATGAATATCCCCGTGATCACGAACGTCGCGGGATCGCTCAAAGCCCGGGAGATTATTAACAGCCGCGGCTCAGTTCCCCTCTGGTACCAGTATTTCCAGCAGCAGCCCGGACTGGCGGAAGCCATGATCAAAGGCAACGAGGAGATCTGGATTCGCTACTTCTTCGGCAAAGCCGGCCTGGAAGGCATCATCCCGCCCGACGCCATCGCCGAGTATATCCGCTGCTACAGCATAGAAAACACCCCCGCCACAGGCGCATCCTATTACCGCGCCATGCAATATGACGCCCGGCGCTGGGCCACACTGGGCGGAACAAAGTTTTCAATGCCGGCCCTCTATATCCACGGCACGCTGGATTCCGTGATCATTCCGGAATACTTGGACCATATCGAAGATTGTTTTGATTCGATTCAAGTTGAAACCATAACAGCGGCCCACTTCGTCCAGGAAGAAAAACCGCGTGAAGTGGCGCAGCTGATGAATGTTTTTTTCCAAAAGGAGAAACACACATAATGAGCGGCATTCAATCCAACGCGGATCAGTTTCAAGCCCTGGCAGCAAACACCAACGAAGAGCCTTTCGTCATGCTCAATCTGCTGAAACTTAAATCGGAAGGCGGGCGGGAAGCTTACCTGCGTTATATCGCCGAATCAGGCCCTTTTGTGAAGGGTGTCGGCGCAGAGGTCCTCTATTTCGGAAAGGCCAATGAACTGCTCAACGGTACGGAGGGTTGGGATATCGTCATGCTCGTTAAGTACCCGTCCCGCAAAGCGTTTCTCATGATGGCCAATGACCCCGACTACCTGAAAGTGCATGAATTGCGTAAGCAGGCCCTGGAGCGGGCGGTGCTCTATGCGACCGATCCTGTTCAATTCAAGGATATTTTGCGTTAAGTAAAACCGGCAACCCTTGGCAACAGAAGCGCCGCAGCGATATCCTTTTCGATGCGGTGCTTTTTTATTTCTACCACAACACCTTTCTGTCACCTTCACCATTCTATCTCGCTCTCCACAAGAGACAATATTCCTAATCGGCTAGCGCCATGTACCACTATAAATGAAGGACGCCTGCCGAATACCTACCACACCCGATCTTACCAAACCCCAATGTGGACTATAATTCAACTTTCGGGCTTGGCACGAAGTGAGGCGAGCCGGGCGGGTGGTCCGCCACAGTCAAGCCATGAGATTCAGTGAGGCATAAGCGGTGCGCAGGACCTGGGGCCGCACTGTTTGAGCGCAGCGAGTTGCGGCCCGTCCGTGTTCAAATCTTTATTAATAAAGGAGTGTTTAAAATGCAAAATACCGAATTATCCGTCGGCAATGTCACCGTTCCGGTCAATGGATCGCAACTCTCGACGCATTACCTCGCAGCCGGTGAGGGTTCGCCGATTGTTTTATTGCACGGCTTAGGCGATAGCGCCTATTCCTGGCAGTGGGTCATCGAACCTTTGGCGCTCAAGCATCGCGTGTATGCTGTCAGTTTTCCGGGTTTTGGACGGAGCGCCAAACCCCAGGCATCCTACTCGCCTGATTTTTTTACAGCATTTACCGACGCATTTCTGGATGTCATGGGAATCGACACCACTGCCTTAGTCGGAAATTCATTGGGCGGTCTGATAGCGTTCCGCGTGGCAATGCGCAAGCCGGAACGGATAAACGCCCTGGGGCTTGTCAGCAGCGCCGGTTTGGGATCTGAAGTCAGCCTGGTCCTTCGCCTGCTCACCCTACCTGTGGTCGGCAAAATGGTGACGGCATGGAACAAAACAGCCATCGGGGCCTACCAGTGGGCGATGTTAACGACCGTGCTTCTATTCGCGCATCCAACACGGGCACCCCGAGTATGGTCATACGGGCTCAAGAAAATGGCCCGGATGCCTGGGTACCTTGAAGCAACCGTCGCCAGTGCCAAACAGATTGGGAGCGTGAAAGGGCAACGGGAACAACAGATCATCCTGGACGAGTTGGAAGCGCTAAAAATTCCGACAGCGGTGTTATGGGGGGAAAAAGATAGAGTCGTCCCCTTGCAACATGCCCATGCCGCTTTTTCGCGTATACCCAATGGCCGTATGATCGTTTTCGAAGAGTGCGGGCACTTGCCGCACATCGAAGCTGCGAATCAATTTGTAAGAGCGGTTGATACCCTTGTGAACTAAAGCCGCTCACGGTGCGGTTGGTAATAGTCTGCAATCGAATTGCATTGCGGCAGAGGGATCACCCTAATCGAACCTCTCGACATTCTCAAGTCGTATAAGGGGTGGAACCAGGGCCATTGCATGTAAACCTTGGCACGCTGCGTGCTGTTATGAGTTGTAGGTGGGCATCGCCCACCACCATAGGCGCTGGATAGAAGGGATTCGCACCACTGATCACCTATGACCAGTTGCAAATAAATGGTGGGCGATGCCCACCCTACCTGGATAGGGAAAATTTCGGGATCCTACGCCACATGGCGGTAACCTGCATCCCTGAAAGGCGGTTTACAAACCAAACGCCTGAAAGCAGTTTGGGATCAAAAATACCCCTTAAAAATTCTGCCAGCGTGATTTACTACATGCGATTGATGGAGGTGGAACCGGACCTATTCTGTTGGTGCAGGCGGCACCACCAACACAGGAACTTTCGACCCTTTCAGCACCGACTTTATTGTATTCCCTATAGTTGTTCCGCTTAAAAGGCCTTTACTGGATCCCATGATGATCAAATCGCAATGGCTCAGCTCACTTTGCGCCAAAATTGTTTTAACAACGTCACCTTCTTTGATGATGACTTCATGTCCTGCAACCCCAACCTCTGCTCCCGATATCCCTTCATCATTACAAAAAGCATCCAGGGCTACCTGAATCAACTGCTTTGAAGACACTTTACCCGTCAGCGCCCGCTTGGCCGCTTTCATATGATCTTTAAGCATTTCCCTCCATCTGTTCTCGCCGAAAAGCCCTGATATTCTATAGTGAAGCTGTCCTGTGGTCGCATCTATGACATACAGCAAAACGATCTTCGAACCGAAACATTTGGCCAATCGAGCGGCATGTGTAAAAGTATAGCGACTGTTTTCAGATAGGTTCGATGTAAATAAAATGGTCTTGTAGATGTCCATGGAAAACGTTCTCCGCCAATGGATGGTTTGTGACCTGAATCTCTGACAGGCTAATGCTTTTTTTCAAATGCTTCTTCAACGGTCTCGTCAGCCTCTTCTTGTTCATCGGGGTCCGGCGAATCCGGTTGCTGCGCAGCATCTTTGCGCGGATGATAACTCAAGGCAGCATAAATAGGGAAATGATCGGACCCGATATGGGGCAGTCGCCGCATTTCGATAAGTTTAAAATGCTCCGAATGAAATATATGGTCCAGAGGGAATCGAATGAACAAATAATCCGCATGGTATGAATTGAACATGCCTCTTCCGATCCGCGGATCGAGCAATCCGCTGATCTCTTGAAAAAGAGAAGTCGTATGGGACCACGCCACATCGTTGAGGTCACCAATAACGATAACCGGCCTGTCCGATCTCTTCACAGATCTGCCGGCAATGATCAACTCGGCATCTCTCTGCGTGCTCTCCTCGTTTTCAGTCGGGCCGGGAGGGCGCGGATGAAGCCCGATAAGTTGAAGCCGATCACCGCCTGGCAGCCGCATGCCGGTGTGTATCGACGGCACCATGGGTTCAACGAGAAACTGGACGGAAGGCTCGATCAGCGGGAATCGTGAATGGAGGATCATGCCATAGGTATTCTCAAGCGGGTAGGTCACCTTGTAAGGGTAGAGCCGATCAAGTACTTTCAATTGCTCCGCCCACCAGTCGTCGGTCTCGGTGGTCAGAATGATGTCCGGGTCCGCATCCGCCAATACTGACAAGTAGCTTTCGGCATCGCGGTTGTCCATCAATACATTCGCCGTAAGGATACGCACGACAACGTCATTGTCGCGTCCGATGGCGTCCTTGACCTGCACACCAGCCAGTGGCGTGTAGGGACATATTTGGTAGGCCTGATACCCGATCGATAGCAGCAGTGCTGAAAGCAGAACTGCTCGAAATCGACCCATCTTCATTCCCAACAGCACCTGCAAACCGACCACGGCAAATCCAACCACCAATATCTGAAGACGCGGAAAATCAAACCACCTGATCCACCACTCGTTCGACCGTATCAGAGGTAACACCGTGGAGGCAACGACGATCAAGGCTGCCGCTGCCGTTGCAATACCGGCCCATTTTCGTAGACGGCGCTTAATTGGATCCTCCTGATATAGAAAAAAACCAAGTTAATTTTACCAAAAATGGCGAGGCTCAGATATGGGGCTCGTAGTGTAATCCAGGCAACAGTATAAAGTATCCCACACCAATTGTCACTGGAGCGAATTGGATAATTACATAATGGGGCATTGCCCACCAATCTTCCCGCAAACAATATCATCGGTTTCTGACACTGATCTCGCCCGAGCGATTGCATAGACACCGGATCGCAATGAAACGTTGAGTACAGCCGATCATAGAGGCGTCCGACATAAGACCATGGTGGGCGATGCCCACCCTACCTGGCTGGATAGATGGGTATCCGGTTGCTGTGTGACGAGTAGAACGTAGGGTGGGCATTGCTCACCAATCTTCCCCGAAAACAATATCATCGGTTTCTGACACGAATCTCGCCCGAGCGACTGGATAGACACCGGATCGCAATGAAACGTTGAGTAGAGCCGATCATAGAGGCGACCGACATAAGACCATGGTGGGCGATGCCCTGGGCGATGCCCACCCTACCTGGCTGGATAGATACTGAGATTACTGGGTATCCGGTTGCTGAGGTGACGAGTAGAAACGTGTCGCGCTCTATGATTGTCTCAGTCAGCCGGATCATGAAAAGCACTTTGATCCGCCTGCAGCACCTGCAGATGGATCTCTGCAATCGTCCGCTCCCCAAGGGATGCCGTAGCGACAATTTCTTTGTACTGTTCGACCTGCAAAAAAGTTTGCGTGCGGGTGACAATGCAGGACGGAAAGCTGATTCGGTCGATGTGGAACAGGGCTTTTTTAACCCCCACAAGCCATCCTCGGGCCGCATCTCTGAGATCAACCGGCTTTTGCAATTCCTGCCATCCGAAACACACGCCAGCGGTTTGAGCAGCCAGTTCGATCAGCACCAGCGGGCTCGCGCCTTGTGCGGTTGTCAGCGGCCACTGCGCTGCGACCGTCGCCTCGGTGACAGCATGCGCTTGGTCCACTTCCAGAATGGTGTCGATCAGGCGCATACGCCCCCTATGGGGTAGCAAATCTTCTATATTCATAATCACCGGCTATCACCTTTTTCCTGCGGACCATGCGCAGGCCCTTTTCAGCGGGGTTATCGCAAGGGGTTCCACCTGTAGGGGCGACCGGCGGTCGCCCGGTGCGGGTGCAAAACCACCATCTACGGCAAGCATGCGTGCGGGTGAATATTTCCGCGCCAGCCTGTGCGATGTCCGAACACAAAGGGTTTGCGCGGGCGACCGCCGGTCGCCCCTACAGCGCGCATCGTGCCCATAAGCATGCTGACCATAAGCCGCGTGACCATCAAGGTGTCCATTCGCCCCAGAGATCAACCGACATCTCCTTGCACCGCGCGTACTCATGGTTGGCCCCTAAAAAAGAACGATGTGCCTTTTCTGAAATGCGGACCCATACGCAAATGCGGTTATCCTGGGGCGAACGCGTTTTTGCGCTTTTGGGTTGAACCCCATGTAAATACAAGCTATTATAATGTGTTTATACGGTAACTGAATCAGGCTGTAAAGCACGAAAGCGATCCACCCGATTGCCGCTGTGCCCAAGGCGCTGTCGAGGAGATACGATGAAAATAGACGATGTCCCTCAGGATCAAATCCGGACATTCAAAGGATACGGCACCAAAGCCGTGTATGCCGTGGACGCCAAGGGGCGCTATACCAAAACAGCCACCAATGGCTGGGAAGTCGAAGAGGTGGTCCTGCGGGATGTGCTGGCCGACTTTGAAGTACTGGCTGCGCAAGCCAAACAACGCGTGCTGCAAGGAAAAAGTTCGCCGATCGAATTCTTCGTGTACAAGCGGCTGATGGATATCCCCGCATTGGCCCAGGCGATGGGGATCGCCCGCTGGCGTGTCCGGCGTCATCTCAACCCCAAGGTCTTCAGAAAACTCAATGACCGCATGCTCCAACGTTATGCTGATCTGTTCCGCATCCAGCTTGCTGCGCTCAAGAACTTCAAGGAGAATACTACCATTGACCCAGATTCCTGATTTCCAGCACCAACACTTTGCCCACTGTGAAAGTGGTGTCATGTCGGCCCTGTTGATGCACCAAGGCGTGGAACTTTCCGAGCCCATGGTTTTCGGCCTCTCCGGAACGTTGTGCTTCGCCTATCTGCCTTTTATGAAGTTCGGCAACATGCCCCTGGTTTCTTATCGCATGTTTCCCGGCCATATCGTCAAAAAATTCCCCAAACGTCTGGGCATGCCCTACTGTCTTAAAACCTACCGCAACCAGGCTCAAGCCATGGACGAACTGGACGCGCATGTGCGCGAGGGCCGTTTGGTCGGCTTGCAGACCTCGGCGTATTACACCACGTATTTTCCTCCCGAGATGCGCTTTCACTTCAACGCGCACAACATTATCATCATCGGCAAGGATGCGGACGACTACCTGGTCAGCGATCCTGTCTTCGATCACATCGAACGCATCAAAGTCGCCGATTTAAAACTGGCCCGTTTCGCCAAGGGACTGAGCGCACCCAAGGGACTGGCCCACTATCCTCTTGGCCCGCCGGCAGGACTCGATCTTCCGCGACTGATCAAACTTTCCATCAAAAAGACTGTGCGCATGATGCTGTACGCGCCTTTACCCTGGATTGGTATCAAAGGCATCCTTTTGCTGGCGCGACGCGTGGCCCAACTTGCCAATAAGGCGGATGAACGCTATACGCGTTTGTTTCTGGGCAACGTGGTGCGTATGCAAGAAGAAATCGGCACAGGTGGCGGTGGTTTTCGTTTCATGTATGCTTCTTTTTTGCAGGAAGCATTTGCTGCAACCGGTTGGCCTGTACTGCAAGAGGCCTCGGCGCGCATGACCGAAGCCGGCGACCAGTGGCGGCTTTTCGCTCTGGCGTGCGCCAGGGTCGTCAAAAAGAATCCGGACGCGGCCGCTCCGGACCACATCGCCAACCTGCTGCGCCAGTGCGGCGAAACGGAGCGACAGATCTATACTTTGCTCAAGTCGTTGAATAGATCGCACTGAGCGGAAGACGACTGGCCGACTCAAATACTCTCCGTAAGCAGGGTCGGCCAAAGGTCTGAAGTGCGCCAGCACATACCGGCGCCCGGGTGGTGGCCCGCGCCAGCATCCACCCGGCCCATGCGGCAGGGTCTATCGTTGCTCGATGACGAGCACCACGAATTGTCCAAGGAAGTCCTTGTTGACGTGAACCAGACAATTGCCCTGGTAGCGCTCCAGAAAAGCGGTCACACCACAGGCCGTCGCCGAGTCGTAATAGCCATAATCCGAGATGTAATCAAACGGACTTGAATGGGGCAAGGCAACGATAATGGCTTGTTTCTCGGGTGCGGACATCAACAGGCCAAAACCCGCCTGCACCGGCCCCTGGAAAGCACGCGCCTTCATCCAGGAGAGCACCTGGGACATATTTGCGAATGTCTCTATCGCAGCAACGCGACCCAGCGCACCTTCTTCCCGATCTTTGATCAACAGCCAACAACTGCCTTCGACCATATCGATGGTATCTGCATTGCGCTCGAATTTGGTTGCGAACTGCTGACCTGAAAAGTAAGCCTCATCCACACCACCGATCAACGCCTCCTTGACAGCCCCGCAAAGCTGGTCGCTGCGCAGCAGTTCAAGCCCTCTTTCAAAAGAAAACTGCTTGCTTGATAGCGTCAGGTTGCGCCCGAAGAGTTCCAGGCTCTGGGCCACGTAAAAAGAAGCCGTGTTGCTCATGGTGTTGATGAAATTATAAGGCATGGGGAATTGGTGCTGATGAAAAATCTGGTCGAGGACGGCTTCCGTGTCGCCCAGGTTCCCATTTTCCGTGGTCAGATAGACACCTGTGTCCTTCCCGATGCCGCGGCCATGAACACAGCGGCAAGCGCCAGCCAGCGAGAGCAAAACAAATCGGTTGGCCCGCCGGAAATGCAACTGGGTATATTGGCTGACGTCCTGTTTGTAGTATTTGATATCTTCGACGGGATGGCCGACAAAACGCCCGAAACTGTGGATATACATGGGGAACGGACCTGCCTATAGCCGGCTATGCCGGGGTTGAAAGTAAACGTGAAAATCCGTCAGGGGTTTCCGAAGCTTTTTTGGTTGGCAATGACCAGGGAAACGCAATTACCGCCAAAACCAAAATAGTTGAGCAGAAAAGTCCCGGTTTTTATCGCCAGTGCCTGGGTCAAGGGGGCTACGGCCAACTCCTCGTCGTGTATTTCATAGCCCAACGTAGGCGGAATAAAACCAGCCTTGATCGCTTCGCTGAAAAGAATCATTTCGATCACCCCGCAGGCCCCCACGGTGTGTCCGATGAAAGGCTTCAAGCCCGTGACCGGCGGTATCTGGCTCCCGAAAACCTGCTTCAGCCCGTTGCATTCGGTCAGATCGTTGTGATAACTGCCAGTGGCATGTGCTTTGACGGCTTCAATGGCTTGCGCATCTACCCCGGCCTGCATCAAGGCCGCGCGCATCACCTTGGCAATAGCTGCGCCCTGCGGATCATGGGTGGTGACACTGTGGGTATCACAGGCATTGGCGCCTCCCAGAAAGTAAAAATCATCCGGGGACCCACCCGCTTTGTCAAGCACGACCGCGCCACACCCCTCTCCCATAATGATGCCCTGCCGGTTTTTGTCGAAGGGCCGATAAGGCGGCGCTGTGATCAGTTTCAAGGCTTCGAAGCCGCAGAATCCGATATGGCTGAAAAGATCGTAGCCCACAACCAAAGCGCGCTCGATAAAGCCTTGTGAAATCATGGCGGCCGCATATAAAAACGCATTGGCGCTGGAGGTACACGCCGTGGTAAAAGTATAACTGGCCGCGCCGGTATGAAAGCGCTTGGTTATTTCACTGGCAATATTACCGTACCCCGAAGCGCTTTGAGATAAGACATGCTGCGCATTTCGGTAATGTTCTTCATAGATTGGAATATCAATCGATGTGCTGCCAAAGAAAATGGCCATGCGCTCTGTTTCCTGAGATGACAGGCCTGCATCGCGAATGGCCTTTTCAATCACCCGGTACAGCACATCATAAAAGCGCGTTTCCATATCCGTTGAAGCGCCGGCGCTGCTTGCTGACAGCCTGAAATACGGACGGCTGTAATCCATATTGATCAGCGTCAAAGGCATATCGCTCAGCGATACGCGCTGCTCGCGCATCGCCGTTACTATAGCGTCAATATCATCGCCCAGTGCACAATGCGCCGCTTTACCGCGAATATGGACCTTGTCTTTCACGTGAACCCCTATTCCGGCTGGATATAGTCGGCAAAGCTGTTGATCGATTTCATGACGCGGCGCATCTGTTTACTGTCTCTGATGGCAATACCGAAAGTATTTTGGATGGCAATCGAGATCTGCAATGCGTCAATCGAATCGAGCTCCAACATCGAAGCGCTTTCGAACAAGGGCGCCTCGTCGTCGATGTCTTCAATCTGAATGTCCAGGTCGCAATTTTCGACAATCAGCGTTTTAATGCGTCTTTTCAAAAGATCGTCCAAGGAACCCTTCATAGTCCGTCCATTCTATCCTTTATACGAAGTTCAGCTGTTAAACCACTTGAACGCAACAAATCCAAATCTATACAGGTTGAACTACCCTATCGAAGCTTCACGATAAGATTATCGCCCCAGTTCTTCGAGCAATCCTACCAGTAACTGCCCTACCAATGCGACCGAAGGAATATGCATCCGCTCAGTCGGCGAATGCGGGTCTCGAATGGTCGGGCCGAAGGAAATCATCTGCATTCCAGGATAACGATCCGCGATGATCGCACACTCCAGACCGGCATGAATCACCTGGATAACGGGCTCTTTGGAGAACAAACGACGATAGATCGTCTGCGCTTGGGCAAGCAGGGGGGCAGCCATATCAGGCTGCCAGGCGGGATATTTGTTTTCATCCCTGAACTGGGCCCCGGCCAATTCAGCCACGGAATGAATGGTTTCGGTTATCTCGGACAAACGCGAAGCCACCGAACTGCGTTGACTGGAAAGAATACTCAGGCGGTCCTCTTTGAAGGAGACCAAGGCCACATTGTTTGAGGTCTCCACCAAACCTTCCAGGGTGGGCGACATTCCGGCCACACCGTGCGGAAGGGCGCGCAACAGGGATATGGCGCGTTCACTGCTTTCCAGAGTCGCACCCAACAGTGCGTTGACCGGGCTTGTCTCGAGTTTTAAGAAAATATCGCTGTCGGAAGCGGCATATTCTTGTCGCAGAATTCGCTCCATTGCTGAAACGGCGGTAGCTATCGTTTCCGCGGCGCCCGGCGCCACGGCGAACGATGCCACGGCATCGCGGGCAATGGCATTGTGGCGACTGCCGCCATCGATTGAAATCAGGCGGAAGCGGTTGTCCTGACCAATGCGTGATAGCGTGCGCGCCAGAAGTTTGTTGGCGTTTGCCCGGTGCTTGTGAATATCGATACCCGAATGGCCCCCCTTCAAACCTCCCACCGTTAAGGTGAATTGCGGCCACTCGGAAGGCAGCGGGTCCCTTTGCAACGCCATCATCAGCGTGGTGTCCACACCACCAGCACAACCAATGGTAAAAACACCTTCGTCTTCCGAATCCAGATTAATCATGATGGTACCGCTGATCAGGCCCGGCGCCATGGCTTTTACGCCATTCAGTCCGGTTTCTTCATCCACCGTAAACAGCAATTCCAATGGGGGCCGCGTTATCGTATCGTCCTCAGCCAAAGCCAGGGCGTAAGCGATGGCGATCCCGTTATCTGCGCCCAACGTTGTGCGGTCAGCCATCAGCCAATCGCCATCTCTGTGAGAACGAATAGGATCTTTTGAAAAATCATGCGCCGAATCCGGCGTCTTTTCGCAAACCATGTCCATATGCCCCTGCAGCACGACGGTGGGCCGGACCTTGCCTCCCGGACTGGACGGTACGCGCACGACCAGGTTTCCGGCTGGATCCATGGTCGCATCGAAACCGTGGCTTTTTGCCCATTGATGTAACCACTCGCCGAGCGCGCGTTCACTTTTCGAACAGCGTGGAATGGCATTGATCTGCTCGAAATAGGCGAGAATTCGGTCGATATTGCTTTGCATGCAAACTCCTGCACTCTACTTTTTATTCTACTCAACCCGCCTTATTGGTGCGCCGAGCGCGGCTGAAATTGCGAACACCATGAGATGGGGCACTTATGCGTGGCGGAGCATACGGTTCATACCCTTGGATGTCAATGAAATTAGGCCTTGTTTTTTCCTCTGCTTATTCTATTGTTAAGAGGCAGTTGCGTGTATCACTATCTTGGTTTTAAGCGTCCATCGGCATGCTCTCCAGTGTCTCTTATCGATGAAATCACGAACAGTTCGTACTTGAGTTTATCTGCCGAAAAGGGATAATAGCCGGGATTCAGCCATCCACCTATTTTACGAGGAGAGATCATGAAAAAATGGCAGTGTACTGTTTGCGGTTACGTCCATGAAGGCGAAGAGCCTCCCGATGAATGTCCAGTGTGCGGCGCCGACAAGAGTCTTTTTGTCCTATTGGATGAAACCGGGAGCGGCGATACCACATCTTCCCCCGCCATAGAACCCTCGGTCGACGCCGATAGCAGTAAAAAATGGCGCTGCACTGTTTGCGGCTATGTTCACCAAGGCAGCGAACCACCGGAAATCTGCCCCGTCTGCGGCGCGGATCGCAGTCAGTTCGTGCCCGTCGATGACACCGTTACGCCTGACGAGCCTGAGCCGTCAGCACAAACGGCGCCGCTCAAAAAAGACCCCTCCGCGACCCAGGAATCGACCCAGACGGAATCTGCTTCAAAAGAAAGTCCGATGGACACCTTCAAGAGACAAATTGCGGCGTCAAAATACACCCAGATACTCACGCGTTGGCATGCGCACCCCATCGCGGTGCATATTCCCAACGGTGTGCTTCCGATAAGCGTTTTGTTCACGCTTTTGGCGGCACTGTTCAGTTCCAGTTCGCTGGCCATCGCAGCGCAGTACAATATCGGTTTTGTCGCCATATCCATGCCGCTTGTTATCGGTACAGGCATTGTGGATTGGATAAACGGTTTCAAGGGGCGCCTGACGAATATCTTCCGAGTAAAAATGGTTTGCGCAGGTATTGTGACACTGCTTTCTTTCATGCTGACAGTTTGGGGTATCGTCCAACCGGAAGTTTACACCGCCGCCTTAAGCACGAGCTGGTTTTTTCTGCTTCTGCACTTGGTCAACTTAGCGGCCGCGAGCGTCGCGGGCTGGTATGGCGGCAAACTCGTATTCCGCAAGTAGACTTGTCGCTTTCACCCTGCCCGCCAACGGCACCGTCTCCGCAAACCCACGTCAAATAAGGGTTTGCGGGGGCGACCGCATTACAGCCCCAAATTGGGACGATCGTCACCTTGCCAATACCATAACATGCCTTTTTCGATCCTTCTTTAAACCTGCCCAGCATGACCTTTGCTTCACTTTAGCTGCACCTGCAGGGCCTGCCACGCCCTATCGCTATCGCGCCAGGTGATTTGCGATCCTTCGGGTAGACAGCCCGATAGAGTGTTGCCCTCCTCCGGCCGAAAGCCGGATAGAACCCAAAAACCGCCCGAGCGCGTCCTTTTCGCCATCACATCGAAAAGACTGACCAGCGTTGGCGACCGCAAATTGGCCATGATCAAATCGTACGATCCCTCCGGAGTACTTTCCAGCGACCCGCCAACCACATCTACTTTTGCTTGCACCCCATTGCGATATACATTCATTCTTGCTTCGTGACATGCCACAAGATCGGTATCAACCGCCCACACTTTCCCCATACCCAGCATTGCGGCGGCAATCGCCAGGACCCCACTGCCCGTCCCAATATCCAAGCCCACGGTCTGGGCCAAGGGGGTCTTGCAATCCAAGATCTGCGTCACGTGATCGATCCCGCGCAGCGCCATACGCGTGGTCGGGTGTTCTCCACCACCAAATGATGCACCGCCTGAAATCACTACTGTGATGGCGGGGCCTTCACTCGGTGGCGCTGCGCGCATGACGTCACTTACAGTAATTCGATCGGATATTTGATGGGTGCCCACCCATTCAAGGTAGGTTGATGAAAAATGACTGGTGTACTTGATATCTCCGCGGGTCACCATCGCGCGTATTATCGCGCGCACTTCAGCCCTGCTTGTGCCGGGAACGTACCCCTGAACTGCCCTTAATATCCTGGTCGGTGTTAACCGCTCGTGCGTGGACCGCAAAAGATAGCGGACATATTTTTCGGGTGACGTCTCCACTATCATCGCTCTTCCCTTTAAAAGGATAGTCCAAAAATACGTACGCCCCTTATTCGGGGCGTCGTCTGTAGTGAAGGTCGCGACTGCTGCTACGCTTCTGAATCGAATTTTTTCAATTGTTCGGTGTACCAGCTCGCAAATTCATACATCCCAATGAAGCGATCATCCCCGTTGATAATTCCCAGTGCCATTTCGAGAACACCGCGGCTGTAGGCATTGCTGTACTTTTCCTGCCCGCATTGTTGCAAAAACTCGCGTACAAGTTGTTGCGTCGTACGCTGAGTAGAATCCTTGCGTATGTCAATTGGATCCTTAGGCTCTTCAAAGGGATCCCACTTATCGAATCCCCGCTTTAAAATATGTTTTTGCCGGCGCTCGGACATGCTGTCGAAAATAGCCTGTTTGCGCGCTTGTGTTTCATTTTTTGGCTGCTCCATTTTTTCCCCTATTCTTTTTGCTCGGAGGCTTGCGCCCCTGCAGCCCCTAAATATTCCTCGGTATAGTCGGTCAGCAATGCCATTGACAGCGGAACAAGCATCTCAGCTAACTGTGGATAGCGGCTTTTAATTGTTTGTGCCAACTGGAATGAAATATCATAGAGGCGTTGATAGATGGCATCTAATTTGACCGTGGGGTATGACTTTCCTTCTTCAAAACCACTAACACCACAGGTGTGGGCTTTTCCCCCGATGACTGTCGGAACGCCGTATATGCGACAGGTCAATGGCCTGGCCTCGTAAATCGCGCAGCGGTCGTCCTCCCCCAAAGCAGGGCAACGTACGCGCTGAGCTGCCATGTTCTCCAATATTTCGGCCTCTGGTTTTCCTTGTTCATGATCCTTGAAAGCCTCGCGCTTGAGACGGTAAATTTTGCGATCGGCTTCATTGGCCCTGTCTATCAACAACTCTCGCCCCTCCCCCTGATAGAGGGCATCAAATTTTGATTTGACGTACATTGCTTCAACCAGTGTCAAATCAAAGAGTGCGTTACAGCAATCGGAGCAACCAACCTTACATCGTACGCACTCAGCGTGGTCTTTTTTAACAAGCTCGAAAACGGCATCTACTTGCTTCACCAGAGCTTCATATTGTTCAAAAAAAGGACTTAGATCCATTTGAAATTCTCCTCATTGTTTCACGTGAAACAATCGATCGGGTCTTGGTTGGGTGTATAGTAGCTATTTGCCTATACAGAACTTTTCAAAAATAACATCGAGCACATCCGTTGCTATCTGCGCTCCGGTCACTTTCTTCAGCGCCTCAGCCGCATGCTGCAAATCGCTACTGATCAGGTCCTCTGGAACGCGTTTTTCGAACGCCTCCCTGGCGCGTATCAGATGTTCGAGTGTTTCGTCAAGGCACTGCTTGTGGCGCGCATCCGACAAGGGGATATCGTTCGTTGCGCCAAATCCATTGTCCGAGAACATTTCCAGCGTAAACCCTTTCAGGGCCTGAATGCCCTCCCCACTTGTGGCGCATACCTTTACAATGGGAACTTCTTTGAAAATATGAGGAACATTGAATGACAAAGGGCTATCGACAAGATCTATTTTGTTTACCACGATAATGACGCGTTTGGGCTGTAATTTGCGAAAAACAAGGCAATCCTCTGGGTTGAACGGTTGGGTGGCATCGACCAAGAAGAAAACCAGGTCGGCATCCTGAATACTCTCTTCAGACCGGCGGATGCCGATGATTTCAATGGGATCGTCTGTTTGATGAATTCCGGCCGTATCCGTAAAGACGGCACTTAAGTGGCCGATCATCGAAGCGGCATCGACCGTATCGCGGGTCGTACCAGGAATGGGCGTAACGATGACTCTTTCCACACCGACCAACTGATTCAATAGACTGGATTTTCCAACATTGGGGCGCCCGGCGAGAACGATCCGGATGCCGTTGCGTAAGAAGTGCCCTTTTTGGTAGCTGTCGATCAATTGCTGGACAGCAGGGATGATCTTTTCATCCAACGCTTGCTGGAAGGACCTTGTCTCCAATATCTCCAGATCGTCATCAGGAAATTCAAGCCCGGCTTCGATTTCAGCGATGAGATGTGTAATGGCGTCGATGATATCCTGAACCTTCGATGTCAAACCACCCTGTAACTGCGCAACCGCTAACCGAAGGGCTTCTTCGCTACGGGCGTTGATGATATCGGCCACAGCCTCGGCCTGACTGAGATCGATGCGGCCGTTCAAAAAAGCACGCCGCGTGAACTCACCGGGTTCGGCCAGGCGGGCACCGTTGTGCAGAACAGCGCTCAAAATGGCTTTCAGGGTCTGCGGACCCCCGTGGGATTGGATTTCGACGACATCCTCGCGCGTATAGGAGTGAGGGCCCCGCATAAGAACGAGCAACACCTCGTCGAGCACTCGATCGGTACGCGGATCTTGAATAAAACCGTGATAGAGAAATTGCGGTTGGAACGTCGCGGGCTGTTGGCCGGAACGCTTTCTGAAAAGTAAATGCGCGATGTCTTGAGCGCCGGGGCCGGAAATACGGACAATCCCGATTCCCCCTTTGCCAGCGGCAGTTGCGATTGCGGCGATGGTGTCTGATGCCATTCCGCTTGCTGAAAGCGCGGTCGAACGATCCTGCCCCTTATTGGGAGGGCTTTTTTTAGAGAGCATAGTGAGGTGTGTTTATGAGCCGCGCCCCCGACCGTCGGCCATGATGCCTTGTGTATAAGATCGTCGATATGATCGACCTCGAAGGGTCGAGAGCGCGATTCAAAGAATACATGTCAGGTTTTACTTCGCCGACGTTTTTTGGGGAAAATGACCAGTTTACGATAATAGCCGTCGCCGATGCTTTGGGTGCGTACCGCATGATTGTCTTTCAGATGCAGGTGAACGATCCTGCGGTCATACGCATTCATCTGTCCGATACTTACAGGTTTACTGGCTTTCTGGGCCTTGTCAGCCATTTTAGTGGCCAATCGCTCCAGATTCGTTTTGCGGGCCTCAAGATAGCCTTCGACATCGACCAATACACGGATACGCGCTTCATTCTTCTTATTTATTATCTTTTCCAGAAGATATTGAATGGCTTCAAGGGTCTGTCCGCGTTTTCCGATCAGGAGAGCACTGTTGCTGCTTTCAATTTTGAAAATGATGCGTCCATCGGAATGCTCGGCTCCGATGGTTGCCCCTTCAGAGATGACATCCACGAACCGTTGCAAGGCGTCGCAGCCGTCCTTGACCGCTTGGTCGAGGTCGGCCGGGTTAATGTCCGGCGATTGAACTTTCCTTTCGACGGTTTTCTGTGTTTCGGAGTTTTTTTCATCATCAAAAGCGTCGCTGACCAGTCCTTTTGCCTGAGCCTTGGCTTCATTTTGAAGGGTGGCAGGGTTGCCACCGTTTTGAGTCCTGACTCTGATCTTGGCCTTTTTGACACCAACTAATCCAAAAATGCCTGACGACCCGTAGGAAACGACATCGTACTGCAACTGATCGATGGTTTGATTTAACTCCTGACTGGCTTTTTCCAGTGCTTTGTCTACGTTTTTACCTTCAAATTCTGTATATTCGGTCATACTGTTAAAACCCTCCACACATTAGGCCAACTTCTTTTGTGTGTAATATTGTTGTGCGATAGATACAAGATTGCTGACGAACCAATAGAGCACCAACCCGGAAGGAAAATTGATAAAAATAAAGGTGAATACGATGGGCATCAGCATCATCATTTTGGCCTGGGTAGGATCGCCGGGTGCCGGCGACATTTTTTGCTGCAGAAGCATGGAAGCTCCCATGATCAGGGTCAGGACAGGAACACCGTAGGGCGCTTCCATGAACGGAATTTGAAACCCGAAATGAAACAATCTATCGGGAGCGGAAAGATCGTTGATCCAGCCGAAAAATGGTGCATGCCGCAGTTCAATGGCCTGGTACAACATGCGGTAAAGCGCAAAGAAAACCGGTAGCTGGATCAACATGGGCAGACACCCCCCCATGGGGTTTATTTTATAAGTTCGATAAAGAGCCATGGTTTCTTGATTGATCTTGGCCTTATCATTTTTGTACTTTTCCCGTATCTCTTGCATGAGCGGCTGCAATTTACGCATATCGTTCATGGATTTGTAGCTCTTCTGAGCCAATGGCCAGAAAAGCAACCGTGTGACGATGGTCAAAATAATAATGGCGATACCATAGTTGGGAATGAAGCGATAAATAAAGTTCATGAACCACAGACATGGTTTTGCGATTAAGTCGACCCAACCGAAATTGATGGCCCGATCCAGTTCGCTGCCGACCTGTCGTAATACGGAAATGCTTTTCGGCCCCATAAAAAGACCGAATTCGAAAGAACGTTGGTCACTGGGTTTGATCTCCCCGATACTCGCAACCAACTCGCTGGAAATCAGCTTGTCTTCTTTGGCCAGAACCATGCGGGCATCGACGGGCGCTTTGCTGATGAGGCCATCCATAAAGTACAATCGTTCGATCGCCACCCAACGGATGTTTCCTTCGAACATGTTCTCTTCTTCGATATCATTGACTTTGACCTGCTCGAGGGATCCGTTGATCAGCCCGCTGGGACCCTCAAACCCGTAGGCATTGACTTTATCGCCAAAGAGATCGCGCAAGCCAAGCCCAAGCGTACCTGACAGAGGTTTGTCGCTGCCATTGCGCACGGTGACGACCAGATCGACGAGGTAGCTGTCCGGTGTGAAACGGTAGATTTTTTCGATGCGCACATTCTGCCCGGTGGTATAACTGAAACGGATCTCAGCAGGTTTTCCGCGCAACGTGATCTCGTCCGCCGGGTTATCCGCGTCGTAAAGACCCTGGGACAAACCAGGCTCGCTGATACCGCTCATGGAGAGCAACGCAGTGCCGCCATCCAACCCCGCCGGAATCAGCTCTTTGCGCGGTGAATCCTCCTGAACGGTTTCCCGGTAATTTTGTAAAATCATGCTGACGACCGCCGCCCCCTGTTCGGAGAGGGTCATACGATACAAAGGGGTGTTGACAACAATCTTGCGGGCGGGACGTGAGGGTTGCGCCTCGCCTTGATCGGTTACCGGCGTCTGAGGCGCTTGGACCGTCGGTGCGGGCAAAGTAGCGCTTTCCGGTGGTGCTTCGCTCTTGCTTTCAGTGCGTTGCTCCGTTTGAGCAACGGGTTTCTGAACGGGTTCCGGCCCAAAAAAGATGCTCCATAGCAAAAAGACGGCAAAAGACAAGCCAATGGCGATCAGTAGGCGCATATGTTCCATACAATTCTCCTCTATGTTGCCGTGAATCGGCGAGACGCAAAAGCTTCGGGGTGACGCTGCAGGCAGGACACACGGAATTCAGCCGGTTGGACAAACAGTAATCGTTCATAGTCGTGCAGCCGCACGTATTAAGGGACCGGATCGAAGCCCCCTTCACACCAGGGGTGGCAACGCAGCAAACGCCTGCACGCCAACCAGCCGCCTTTGAGCAGACCATAGCGCTCGATCGCCTCGATCGCGTATTGACTGCAAGATGGCACAAAACGGCAGCACTGTCCCAATATTGGTGAGACAGTTAGCTGATAGGCGCGAATGAGCACCTTGGCGATAATCGCACTGGGCTGCTGACTCATTTCTTGAACGATTCTATCCGCCTGAAAATATTTTCAAGGCTCAGGAAAACGGTCTGACCGCCACTGCCGGCCGCTTCTCTTTTGGCAATCAAATGGACGTCCAGTGGGCGAGTGAGCATGTTCCTGTGGTGTCGAAAAAACTCACGCGCAAGCCGTTTGATCCGATTGCGCGTGACGGCATTGCCCACTTTACGGCTGACTGTGATTCCGATGCGACTGTTCTGCTTTTTAGCGGATGCGAAGAATGCGATAAAATAGCGATCGCTCACCCTCGGGGCGTTCGTCGCCAAATGAACGAATTCCGCTCGTGCAAGCAGTCTGTCGTCCTTGCTAAATCGGTGCCTGATTGTTGGCGCTGTGTGTTCCAATCCGCTGCTTATCTTATCTTGCTATCTTCCGGCCCCTGTTCTGCAATTCACCGTCGGGGTATTATAGGGCCAGCCGTTTGCGACCTTTCGCGCGGCGTCGGTTGATGACAAGTCTTCCGGCTTTCGTTGACATTCTTTTACGAAATCCGTGGGTTCTCGCTCTTTTAATCTTGCTCGGCTGGTACGTTCTTTTCATTTTTTTTTATCCTTATGGTCGCAAGTGACGACTAGCATCCCGGAGATGCTCGATCTTCCAAAATATCAACCTGTTAAGTGCTAACACGGATGATGAACCCGTGAAAATAATCATATGCCTTCATGATTGTCAACATCAATCCACGACCTGTCACCGTCCCGACGTTCCATAATTTTCCAGAACATCGAATTCTTCCATGTGAAAACGACCTTCAGGGTAAATGGTAATCTGTCGGTCAAGGCATTTTTCAAGGGACGTTATAATTTGAGATTCATCCCCCAGCAACTGCTCCGCGATGGCCGGGTTGACTTTGAGGGTCAGGCCCTCACCTGCCATATCCCTGACATTGCGGAGAATTTCGCGGTGGATGTTATAACAGATGGTTTTGGCCGAAAGAAGGTGGCCCTCGCCTTCGCAATAAAAGCAGGGTTCACACAATTGGCGTGTCAACGGTTGGCGAATACGCTTGCGCGTCATCTGAATCAGTCCCATTTCAGACATGGGCAGAATATGTGTTTTGCTGCGGTCTTTTAAAAAGGCCTCACTCAATGCATGGTGTATTTTCTCCTGATTGGCCTTTTTTTCCATATCGATGAAATCGATGATGATGATGCCTCCGACATCACGCAACCGGATTTGATAAGCGATCTCTTTGACAGCTTCCAAATTGGTTTTCAGAATGGTCTCTTCCAGGTTGTGCTTACCCACGTAACGTCCGGTATTCACATCGATGGCCATCAAGGCCTCGGTGTGCTCCATAACGATGTAACCACCCGATTTCAACCATATCTTTTTCTTAAGAGCCCTGAATATATCGCCTTCGAGATTGTAGGCGTCAAAAATAGGCTCGTGACCTTCATACAGTTCCACCGAATCCTTGAGATTCGGCATGAACGTATCGAGAAACGAGAGGATCTCCTGACACCCGCTGCGTGAATCGATAATCAGTTTTTCTGCTTCGTGCACCAGTAAGTCCCGTACGGCCCGCAAACTGATATCCAGTTCCTGGTGAACCAGACTGGCGGACGGTGCACTCTGGTATTTGCGCTGAATGCCGGCCCAGAGTGTTTTCAGAAAGGTCATTTCCTGGGCAAGTTTTTCTGGCCCGATGCCCTCGGCCACCGTGCGCACGATGTAGCCGGATGTGTCGTCGCCGCGCAAATTGCAGACCAGTTCTTTAAGCCGGATGCGTTCGGCCTCATCGTCGATTCTACGTGAAACGCCGACGTGCTTGGACGTAGGCATCAGTACAAGAAAGCGCCCTGGCAAGGAGATGTAGGAGGTGATGCGGGCGCCCTTGGTCCCCATCGGGGACTTTGCCACCTGGACAAGAATTTCCTGCCCCTCGCTGATCAAATCAACAATATTGACAGGGCTTTTTTCGCTTGCCCGCGGCAGACCCGAATTCGGCAGAGGATTGGATAAGCTGGTGCTGCTGTCGGCGTTGTCATTGAAGATTGCCTCCAGATCATCGTTTCCGGATTTGATATCATTGACATAGAGAAAAGCTGCCTGCGGCAGACCAATATCCACAAAAGAGGCCTGCATGCCGGGCAGCACGCGCTGAACACGGCCCTTATAGATATTGCCCGAGCTGTCCGAGGCGCCTTGCCTTTCGATAAACAATTCGACGATGTTACCGTCTTCAAGGAGGGCAACCCGGGTTTCGTGGGGCAAGTCGTTGATAATAATTTTTTTGTTGGCCATGATTCGCTTTTTCTTTAAATTTCAGTTGTGATTAAGGTATCTTGATCGCAAAGGGCTGTCAACCACGCAGACGGCCCGGACGCCTTCAGAACTCCGGCGCCAGTTTGATGATCCGCGTCCGCGCCAATTTTTCTTCATCCGCTTGCAACACCCCGCGCAACACATCGGCCGGCCGGATTGCGAAGGAGGTGTTGCGCAGGATGACCATTCTCAGCATGTGCGCATCGATTCTCTCAATCAGTTGAACGCTTTGCTTCAAATCGATGGACTGGGAACTCCCCTTGCGGTTGCGGGTATACGGATGGGCGTCCTGCTGATAGAATTGCGCTAATAGGACGGCGTCCTCGTCGGACAGGTCCCACACAATGTGATAGCGATCCGCCATGATAGGGCTTTTGGGCGTATTGGCGGGTATCACGCGGCAGTCGGACACCTGGATGCCCTCAGGCATCTGGCGGCACAGACAATCGACCAGTTCCTCACAACTCACCTGGGGCGCCACGCGAATCCACATGCGCTCACCGCAGCTTTCCATCCCCAGTGGCAGCGGATCGTCGAATGAGATACGGGGCATGGGATGGTAGCCCTGGGAATAAAGCACATCGATGTGTGCCCGGCGCAGCGCACGCGCAAAAAGTTTGGCCACTTCCAAGTGACCGAAAAAGCGCGCATTACCGTGTTTGCTGTAGAGCAATTGCATGCGTCGATAAAGCAGAATGGGGATATCTTTTTTCAAGATCGATACCGGTGCAGAGTCATCGGCTGACTGCGCGAAACGCCGTGGCGCAATAGTTTGGAAATCGCATGCCCCGCATTGGTGACAGGCGCCCGTCCGACAGTCGTCGGTCGTGAGGCCCGCCTGTGCCGCAGCCCATTGGGCTTTGAGGAAGTCCGCATCGATGCGCGCGTCCATGTGCGCCCAAGGCAGCGGCTCTTCGAGCGCGCGCACCCGTGTGGTGAAAAAATCGATCGATATAGCGCATTCATCGAAGGCTTGCTGCCAGACATTGAAATTGAAGTGCTCGGTCCAGCCGTCGAATGTGCAGCCCGAACGCCAGGCGCGCTCGATGACCAGTGCCAGGCGGCGGTCACCGCGCGCCATGACCCCTTCAAGCTGGCTCATGGCCGGATGCTGCCATTTGACTTGAACCCCTGACATGCGCAGGCTGGACTTGATCGATTCGATCTTGGAAAAAGCCTCGGTCATGCTGAGTTGCGCGGCCCACTGGAACGGCGTATGGGCCTTGGGAATAAACGTGGTAACGCTGACGTTGAGTTGCCCGCGCCGCCTGGCCGGTCCCTTGACCTTTTTCAGGGCGGTCACCATTTGCGTGATTGCCTCTACATCCTCGTCGGTCTCGGTCGGCAAACCCAGCATGAAGTAGAGCTTGATCACCTGCCATCCCAAGGCAAAAGCGTCTGTGACAGTCGCCTCAACATCTTCGAAACGGATGTTTTTATTGATCACGTCGCGCAAGCGTTGGCTGCCGGCTTCAGGGGCTATGGTGAACCCGGTTTTGCGAACCTTTTTGATCTGGGCCATCAATTCCGGCGTGAGTGTGCCAGCGCGGATGGAGGGCAGCGATACCGCGACGCGATCGGACTGGCAGCGCTGCATCAATGCCGCGATCAGTGGCGACAGGCAGGTATAATCCCCGGTGCTCAACGAGAGCAGCGACAGATCTTCATAGCCGGTTGCGGCCAGCGAACGGTCGCACAGATCAAGCAGTGTCCCCATGGCGCGTTCGCGCACCGGGCGATAGATCATGCCGGCCTGACAAAAACGGCATCCACGGCTGCAGCCCCGCGAAATTTCAAGCCGCAGCCGGTCATGGATCGGGTTTCCGAACGCAACCACGGGACGCTCGGGAAAAAAGGTACGATCCAGGTCGGCGACGACGGCCCGGGTAACACGCGAATACTCGGCGCGGATGGGAGTCAGGATTTGAAACCCATCCGCATTGTAGGTCGCTTCGAAAAAAGCGGGAATGTAAACCCCTTCCAGGCGCGCCCACCGGGCCAAAAGATCCGCGCGCGATGCACTCTCCTGCTTTTTCCATTCCAACCAGGTGGCGACCATGCGCGGCAGGACCTCTTCGCCATCACCGAACACCATGGCATCGAAAAAGGGCGCCATGGGCTCCGGGTTGCTGACGCATGGACCGCCGGCGATGATCAACGGGTCCCCATCGCCGCGCCGGTCGCTGTACAAGGGGATATCCGCAAGGTCCAACATATTCAACACATTGGTATAATTCAGTTCATACAGCAGGCTGAAACCCACGATGTCGAATTGCCGCAAGGGCGTCTGGCTTTCGAGGCTGCATAGCGGTGTGCCGGTGCGCCGCAAAGCGGCTTCCATGTCCTTGGCCGGAGCGAACACGCGCTCTGCTGCGATCTCTTTTTCCTGGTTGAGCAAATGGTAGAGAATCTGAATACCGAAATGCGATGTGCCTATTTCATAAAGATCAGGAAACGCCAGGGCCATGCGCACTGCGCAGGCGGACGGATCTTTGATCACCCGGTTGACTTCGGTGCCGAGGTAACGACTGGGTTTTTCGACCTCAGCCAAGATGGCTTGAATGCCTTTAGGTTGCATGTTAAAATCTTTATTCACAGTGTGTGCCGTTACTTTAATTATTCGAGAAGATTAAGAAAAAAGGGTACTCATGGCAGACTTTGGCCTTCAGCGCAAGCTCAAAACCATTTTCTGGACAGCCTGTTTTCTGCTGCTGGCGCTGCCGTGCCAGGCTTTTGACCGCCAGACCCCGGTCGTGCAGGCTGTCCGCAAAGTGGGTCCCGCGGTTGTCAATATCAGTTCGGAATACATCGTCAACAACAGGGGCAATCCGTTCGGCGCCAACCCGTTGTTCGACAATTTTTTCCAGGACTTTTTCGAACGCCGCTCCCAGAAACGCACCAGCCTCGGGTCGGGCGTCATCATCGACGGCGCGCGCGGCTTCATTCTGACCAATGCCCATGTGATCGAAAGAGCCACGGCCATCAAGGTGGTGTTACAGGATGAACGTCAGTTCGATGTGAGAATCGTGGGCACCGACCCCGATTCGGATCTGGCCGTGCTGCAAATCGAATCGGATACGCCGCTGCCTTCGGTGAACATGGGAGATTCGGATGATATCATGATCGGTGAAACGATCATCGCCATTGGCAACCCTTTTGGATTTTCGCACACCGTCACCACCGGCGTTGTCAGCGCCATGGGCCGCAGCATCAAAACCGACGAACGCGTATTCCACGAATTCATTCAGACCGATGCGTCCATCAATCCGGGCAACAGCGGCGGTCCCTTGCTGAATATCAACGGTGAGTTGATCGGCATCAACACCGCCATCTATGCCAAAGCCCAAGGCATCGGGTTTGCCATTCCGATCAACAAGGCCCAACGGATCGTTTCCGATTTGATCCAGTTCGGCCATGTCATTCAGGCCTGGATCGGACTGGCTGTCCAGGAACTGGACCCGCGCATGGCCGCCTACCTGGACCTCAAAGAGAGTCAGGGCGTGGTCGTCACGCAGGTCGAGCAGGACAGCCCGGCGCAAAAAGCCGGACTTGCGCCCGGAGACTTGATCTTGACCCTGGGCCGCCGCAAACTGCTATCGGTTGGCGACTATTTGTCCGCGGCGCGCGGCGTATCGCCGGGCCAAAGCATCCGTTTAGCCTTGTGGCGCGACGGCGGCATCAAGGAACTGGATATCCGCACCAAACCATTCCCCGTGGAGCGCGTTCCGCAACTGGCCTGGCAGCGTTTGGGAATTGAAATCAAAACCATCGCCCCGGCATTGCGCGAGAGGTACAAACTTAAGGCCGAACAGGGTGTGGCGATCACGGCCGTACGCAAAGGGTCTTATCTGGCCAACATCGGCGTCAGGCCCGGCGATGTGTTGTTGCAGATCGACGAGAAAACCATTGTCAATGAATCCGATTTCACGACCGCCATGATCAATTCAAGGCTAAAATCTTCCGTCCTGCTACTGGTCCAACGCAATAATCAGGTTTATTATCTGACGGTACGCATGGGCACCTGAGATGATGCAGGGCATGCCGGTCTGCCGCAGGCGGTAACTTCATCGCCGTCGATCAGACCGCCAACAAGGATTATCCAAATGAAACGTACGAAAATTGAGCAACTGATGGCATTTGAGGTGCCCGCCGAGCGGATTCTCGTCAAAGGGTGGGTACGCACCAAAAGAGATTCCAAAACATTTTCTTTTCTGGAAATCAATGATGGGTCCTGTCTTGCCAACTTGCAGGTCGTGGCCGATGAAAAGTTGCCCAACTATGAAGAAATCCGCAAGCTCACCACCGGTGCCTCGGTGGCTGTCGAAGGCGCGGTGGTGCCGTCACAGGGCAGCGGGCAGCAATGGGAACTTCAGGCGGCTGTCGTAACCCTGGTCGGGGCGGCACCCGAATCCTTTCCATTGCAAAAGAAACGGCACAGTGATGAATTTTTACGCGGCATTGCCCATTTGCGGGCGCGCACCAACAAATATAGTGCCGCCTTCCGCATTCGCTCCGAATTGGCTTTGGCCGTGCATCGCTTTTTTCATGAGCGCGGTTTTCGCTACATTCACACCCCTATTCTCACCGCATCCGATTGCGAAGGCGCGGGCGAACTGTTTCGTGTGACCACCTTGCCGCCCGGTGAGCGCCTTCTTGAAAACGACTTTTTCGGAGTCGAATCCAATTTGACCGTTTCAGGCCAACTGGAAGCCGAAATGCTGGCCACGGCTCTCGGCGACGTTTATACCTTCGGTCCCACCTTCAGGGCTGAAAACTCCAATACGCGCCGGCATGCGGCCGAATTTTGGATGATCGAACCGGAAATGGCCTTCTGCGACCTGCAAGAGGACATGGACCTGGCAGAGGAGATGATCAAATATCTGGCCAACCATGTCATCGACCATTGCGCCGATGACCTGAACCTGTTCGCGCGCTTTGTCGACAAAAACCTGATGGCCCAACTGGGCGTTTTGACCGGATCGGCTTTCGAGCGCATTCCCTATGCAGAAGCGATCCGCATCCTCGAAAAAAGCGGCGCATCATTCGAATATCCCGTGGCGTACGGGACCGACATGCAATCGGAACACGAGCGTTTCCTGACCGAGCACCATTTTAAGAAACCGGTGATGGTCTACGATTTTCCAAAAACGATCAAACCGTTCTATATGCGGATGAACGATGATGGGCAAACCGTGGCGTCCATGGATGTTCTGGTGGCGGGCATCGGCGAAATCATCGGCGGCAGCCAGCGCGAAGAGCGTTATGATATGCTGGCCACGCGCATGGATCAGATGGGGTTGTCCAAAGAGAAATACTGGTGGTACCTGGAATCACGCTTATACGGCAGCGTGCCGCACAGCGGATTTGGACTGGGCTTCGAGCGCCTGGTGATGATGGTCACCGGCATCAGCAACATCCGCGACGTCATCCCTTTTCCGCGCACACCTAAAAACATTGAATTTTGATCTCAGCTGAGCTTGGCGTGCGATTCCGGCTAAAATCCAGCGGGCCATCTTTAGTAATAAAATATTAAAAGAAACTATTATAATGATTAGGGTCTGTTCAAACTGTCAATAAGCACTTTAATGTATTGATTCTCATATTCAAAACCGATCAGGTGCCTGTCTATAAAACAGCTGATAAATCGTTCATACAGACCCCTTTACAAACACCTTCTTCAAACCTGTCGATAACCATCGATTTATGAACATTCTATCGCCATGGCGATGTTCATAGATGCACAATGCCACTTTTCACCCATAGGGGCCTTGTGATCGCCCTATTCTGGTTGGGCGTGGCACAGTATCCGATGGACAACGGTATCGATCGAGGATGGCAAGATCCAGTGGCGCTACACACGGCTGAGGGGCCGCAGCGCAATGCTGCCACCAGGTTGGACCAGTGTAGAAATTGCAAGGTGTGATAGAGATAAAGCCATGAAGCGCGTAAAGAAACCAATCCGGAACTCTATAGGAGACTATAACGGCTGGCTGACCGCATAGGTAGAATCCGCAATACCCCTGCCCCTTACGCGCGCAGGCACCTCAGTTTGGCGAGATCCTCGGCATAGCCATATAGATGCAACCCTTTGCTTTCCACGATCATTTCGCCGTCTTTAACGCCGATGGCGCCGGCCATATACTCTTTGAGATTTTGGATGCCGGCCAGATTGGCGGGAAGTCCTCCCCAAAGATCCCATGAACGGAAGTAGACGAAAAAATGCAGGGTGTCATCCTGGATGCGCGTATCGATCGACCTCAAGCAGGGCGGATCGATCAGCGTGACATCCGATGGGTGGGCGACTTGCAGTACCATTTGATTGTTGCGGTGACCATGTTTTTTGTAGGTATCGATGATCCATTCAATCTGATTCAGGAAAAGCGTCCCATCCTCTTCAATGACAATGCGACCGTCGACCGCACGGCGATCGATGATCTCGTCCTGATCGTTTTGCCACCAGGTCAATTTATCCCCCCGTAAGGGGACGCGCGTCAGCCGTTCACCATAGGTGTAAGACTCGCCCGGTTCCTTATGCCCGGTCATCAGATACTCGATATAGGACCGCTGGTAGCCTTCGCCACCATAGATATAGCCTTCTTCGACCGGATTGGGGATGCCACAGCTGGCCGGAATATCGGGCAACAGGGGAAGGGCGCCGGGAAACTTCACGTGCCCGGTAAAATAGTCATATTCCAGCCGTGTTTGGCCGGCGTATGAGCCGCGATCGATGGTGAATCGCCGTCCATGATCCAGAATGTCATGAACGGCCTGAAACCACAGGTCCGGCAGATCACGGGCTACAATGGTATGAATTTTCATATATCGAGAATACTCACTTCCAAGGCATTGTTCTGAATAAATTCGCGGCGCGGTTCGACCTCGTCGCCCATCAGGATGGTAAAGATCTCATCCGATTCGACCGCGTCTTCCACACTGACCTGCAGAAGAATCCGCCTGCTCGGGTTCATCGTGGTTTCCCAGAGCTGTTCCGGATTCATTTCTCCCAAGCCTTTATAGCGCTGGATGCTGAGCCCTTTTTTCCCCTCTTCAATGAGATGGATGAGCAGGCTGCGCAGATCGTGCAAAACGGCTGTGCTCTTTTCGGCTTCGGCGCCAAGGACGGTAAACGGCGGCATGTTGTACGCCATGAGGTGTTTGCCGGCCGTAACACATTTCTGGTATTCGTTGGAGTAGATCAACCCCCGCCCTATTCTGATCGGCTGAGCGACCTTGCCGCCGACCGTTTGCAGGATCTCTATTTCGAAAACCTCCTTATCGGCACTCCAAACCGGCTCCTGGGCCTCGTAGCCTTTCTGCCGCAATGTTTCAGCCATCTGCCGCATCGGCTCCTGGTCCTGAAGAAACTTCTTGTCTTCGACCCCGTTTTGGACCAGTAATTCAGTCAATTGAAATGGCACCCCTTGATTTTCCAGCCTTGCGGCAGCTTCGACATAATCGGTCAGGTTGCCGCTGAATAGATAAAGGTGATGGTCTTCCAGTACATGGGGCTTTCTGTCACCATCGCCAGTGTCATCACCGATGCGCACTTTTACTTTCTCGCACACTCTCTTCAGAATGAAATCTTTGAATTCGGATTCATCCTTTAAATATTGCTCGCTTTTTCCCTTGCCCATTTTAAACAGAGGTGGCTGGGCGATGTAAAGAAATCCATTTTCTATAATCTCAGGCATTTGGCGATAAAAAAAGGTCAGCAGCAATGTGCGGATATGGGAGCCATCCACATCGGCATCGGTCATGATAATCACTTTTTTATAGCGGATTTTTTCGATCTCATACTCTTCACGGCCGACCCCCGTGCCCAACGCCGTGATGATGTTTTTGATTTCTTCGCTGCGCAATATCTTGTCAAAGCGCGCCTTTTCGACATTGAGGATTTTGCCCTTCAACGGCAATATGGCTTGAAACTTGCGATCGCGGCCCTGTTTGGCGGAACCGCCGGCGGAGTCGCCCTCGACGATAAACAACTCGCGCAAATTGGGATCCGAGCTCTGACACTCGGCCAGTTTGCCCGGCAAGGTAGCATCGATCAGAGAGCCTTTGTTGCGCGCCATATCACGGGCGCGCTTGGCGGCATCGCGGGCGCGCGCAGCATCCACTGCTTTGGAGATGATCTTCTTGGCAACGGTCGGGTTTTCTTCCAGATAGGACGATAATTTTTCGTTGACCAGCGATTCGACCAACCCTTTGACTTCGCTATTGCCCAATTTGGTTTTGGTCTGGCCTTCGAACTGCGGTGATTTGATGCGTACGCTGATAATGGCCGTCAACCCTTCGCGTACATCGTCGCCGCTGATTTTGGCCATCATGTTTTTGGGAATGTTGCCGTTGGTACTGTATTGATTCAGGGCGCGCGTCAATGCCGCCTTGAATCCGATCAGATGGAAACCGCCTTCCACCGTATTGATATTGTTGGCAAAGGAGAAGAGGTTTTCTTTGTAGGTGTCATTGTACTGAATGGCGACCTCGATTTGGGTTTCGTTTCGCTCGCCTTCTATGAAGATCGGCTTGTGCAACCCGGTGTGGCGTCTGTTGAGATATTCGACAAAGGAAACGATGCCGCCTTCGTAGAAAAACTCATCATTTCTGTCGGCGCGTTCGTCCTCTAAGAGAATCCGGATACCCTTGTTCAGAAAAGCCAGCTCGCGCAGTCGCCGGGCCAGAATATCGTAAGTGAAATCGACGCTGTTGAAGATGGTCGCGTCGGGCATAAAATGAATCTTGGTGCCGCGCTTGTCCGTCTGGCCGATGACGGTCAGTTCGGTTTGTTTTATGCCGCACTCGAAAATCTGATGAAAAATCTGGCCGTTTTGGTAGATTTCCACTTCCAGCCGGGTCGATAGCGCATTAACCACCGAAACGCCGACGCCGTGAAGGCCGCCCGACACTTTATAACTGTCATTGTTGAATTTGCCGCCGGCATGCAATTTGGTCAAAACCACTTCCACGGCCGGTACTTTTTCGGTTTTATGAATGCCCGTCGGAATGCCGCGCCCGTTATCCACCACACTGACACTGTTGTCGGAATGCACCTTCACGACAATGGTATCGCAGTAGCCTGCCATGGCTTCATCGATGCTATTGTCGACCACCTCATACACCAGGTGGTGGAGCCCGGCGACATCCACATTTCCTATATACATCGACGGTCTCAAGCGAACCGGCGTTAAACCTTCCAGAACATCGATACTGCTGGCATCGTAAACGTTTTCCATATATTCCCTAAACTCTCATCGGCATTAATGCGCTCACGTAGGACTTGTCTTCGGATCCATCGATGAGGCATGGTTTTTTGTCACTGACAATGTTGAGGACGAGAAATTCGTCCTCAACCCCGTTAAGGGCTTCCATAAAAAATTTCGGGTTGAAGGCCGCTTCGATCTTCTCACCGCTGTAATCGATGATCATATCTTCCCTGGACTCCCCGATATCCGGATTGGTGGCATTGATGGCGAGCACGCCGTCATCGAAAGTGAAAATGGCGGCCCTGTAACTATCCGTACATAAGATCGACATCCGTTTGAGCATGTTGTGAAAAGGCTCTTTTTCCATTCGAATGGCATGCCCATCTTCTCTGAAAATAATCTCTCCATATTGCGGGTACTGGCCTTCGAGCATGCGAATGGCCAGTGTGTCGGCATCGTTTTTGATAATGAAATAGCTTTCCTGGATACCGACCCGAACAGTGCCGCTGCCCCCGATGAATTTACTGACTTCGTGCAAGCCCTTTTTGGGAATGAGCACGCTGGGACCGGCGGGTACCTGGGCTTCATCCGGGCAAAACAGATCGTATTTGGACAAGCGGCTGCCATCCGTGGAGACCATGCGCACACGGCGCGGTTCCTGATCGGTCAAGCGCTCGAACAAAACGCCATTGATATGGGGTTTCTTATCTTCGCCGACACCGCTGATCATAATGGATTTTTCGATCATCTTTTTCAGATCGGCCGAGGGCAACTCAAAAAGCGCGACCTCTTCAAAGGTGGGGGTTTCCGGAAAATCCTCGGTATTCATGCCCATCAGGTGATAATGCACTTTTTGATCGCTGATGTTGATCCAGCGGTTTTCGGTTTCATCGATCAGGATGTCGCTGCTGGGAAACTCACGGGCGATTTCATACAATTTACGGGCGCTGATGGCGATAGTGCCTGGCATTTCGACACTTGCGTCCAGGCTGCCCTCGAAACAGGTTTCCAGATCAGTCGCCGTCAAATGCACCTGGCGATCCGATGCATGCATTCGAATACATTCGGTGATAGCCAGGCTGCTTCGTCTGCCGGTCAACCCCTGAACCTTTGACAGAACATCCACCAAATCGCCTTTTTTAATCGTAAATTTCATCGCTCTATCCCTATTAATAAATGTTTAAAAAGATTTAATAAAATGAATAGGGTCGGTTCAACCTGTCGATAAGCTCTTTAATGCGCTGTTTTGACAATCATTAATCGATTCGGCGCCTGTGGATAACTCAGCTGAACGATCGTTTATAAAGACTCTCTTACCAACATCTTTGTAAAACATGTCGACAACCATCGACTTATTGACACACTATCGCCACGGGTATGTTCACAGGTTTTTGCGTCATCAAGAGGCCGCTCATCTGAAAGCGTTACCCTTTCAAACTCTGGAGCCAATTTTTAATCGCCGGAATGCTCTGGCTGCTCCAGTCGTCGGAGAGCCTCAACTTTATGAACGTCTTATAGAGGCTGTCGAGCAACTCAAAGGGTTTCTCATAAAGATATATTTTTTCAAGAATGATCCCCTCCATGTCCTCGCTGGTTTCCATGGGGCCGGTTTCCGGCAACTTCAACCCTGAAAACGTCAACCCCTCGCCTTTGATGGCAAACTGCCACTGCACTGAACCGCTTTTGTAAATCAGGTGCAGATCAGTGATCAAAGCGCCCTTGGTCAGCGAGAGCAGCGCTTCTTCCCACCCGGCAGCATCGCCCTTGATCGTGATGTTCTCTTTACCGTTGGCCAGGCGGTTTTCCAGAACCATGCGGTTGCCCACATCCAGGTCCAGCATGTCGGGATCACAGCCGCGGATGGTTTCCATATCATTTTCAATGGCATACCATAGCCAGGTTAAAAATTCATTTCCGAGAAAACGGTAGCGATTATACGCAACGGCAATATCAAGCATGATGGTCCATCAATCGGTGTTTTCGACAAAAGCCAGTTTTTCCAGGAAGTCGCGCTGGGGATCCGACATTTCCGGGTTGAACAAAGCCATGGTGTAAGGGATCATGCGCATGAGATGCAGACCGAACGATTTGAAAAAAATCGTTTCCAGTTGCTCATTCGCGCTCTTCAGATTGGAAAAAAACCACAGTTCGCCATTTTCGTACTGCCAGATAACATCATACACATTGGGTGTGGCCGGCAGTTTCTGATTGAGGCGCTGAACGATTTGGTCCTTCAAAGCCTTTTTTTCGTCATTCGACAAAAAGTCGCGCTCAAGCGCCTGCAGCCGCAGGGCCGATTCGGCCGCGAACTGTTTTTGCAGCAGTTTGGGAGGAATCGTCTTTTTATCGATGCGCAACGAAAATACGATATAGGTCCCAATCAGAAACGCGACGCTTTCGAAGTCAGGTTCAAAGGGTTTTTGAAAACTGGTCCATCCAACCGTTTGTTCCGAAGGTTGGTTGTCGATGTCGGTAATGACATTTTTCTTTAAACCATTGGCAATGGTTTCGATAACCGGATTTTCCAATTGGCCGTCGACGCGGTATCGCGTGGCGGATGTCGATGCTGAAAGCAGCCCCATATTCGTCCCACAACACTATATAATGTAGTTAATTTAATAAATCCGACAAAATATAGCGAGAATCCACTCATAAAACAAGCGGTTTTTCAAAACCGTGCATGCTTCCAGGCAACGCCTGTGAGATCGCCGCTCTATAGGCGCGGACGAGATCGTCTGTGCCTTTGCGCGAACCCTCGGCGCCGTGCAATCGCAGAGGATCCCACCTGTAGGGGCGACCGGCGGTCGCCCGGTGCGGGTGCAAAGCCGGCAGGCCAGGCAATCATGGGTGCGGGAGAAAAAAGGCCGCGCCAGTTTGTGCGATGACCTGAATTCAGTGGTTCGCGCGGGCGACCGCCGGTCGCCCCTACAACGGGAACCGTGACTATCACGGTGTCCATTCGCACAGGGATTGACCGATTACGCATCGGGCGAGCACAAGGTTCGCTCTCGAGGAAGAACGATGTTCCATTTCTGAAATGCGGCCCATACGCAAATGCGGATACCCTGCCCTGGGCGACAGGGTATCCGCATTTGAAAATTGTTCTCGCAGGGGATCCCACCTGTAGGGGCGACCGGCGGTCGCCCGGTGCGGGTGCAAAGCCGGCAGGCCAGGCAATCATGGGTGCGGGAGAAAAAAGGCCGCGCCAGTTTGTGCGATGACCTGAATTCAGTGGTTCGCG
>LADR01000026.1 GCA_000961655.1 Desulfatitalea sp. BRH_c12 | reverse complement strand
TTGAAGCGCGGTGACAAAACTTTAGGCCAAAAAGCGACAAAACTCGCCGCGCCATTTCGTTTGACCCTCTCAAATCACATTTGATTTTGCAAGCCGAAAGGCACAAAAAAGGCCCTGAACAGCACTCACTGGCCAGGGCCTTTTTGCCTACCTTATATATAAGAAGGAGTGAACATATTGTACTCGGATTGGACCCTCTGTGGCCTGCTCTTGATATAAATCATCGTGGTGTCAATGAACGCATGCCCGAGCTGCTCTTTGATGGTGAGTAAATTGGCGCCCCTCGCCAGCATGTTGGTCGCCAGAGAATGGCGAAACAGGTGCGGATGCACGCGCTTCTTACACCCAGTTCGGGCCACTACGCGCTTGACCAGGCGACGCAGCGCCCAGGTCGAATACTGGGAGTTGGCCCGGATCGTGGTGAACATATAGGCATCTGCGGATCTCGGGTACTTGGCCAGGTACTGCAACAGCACCTGCGTGCAGTCTCCGGACATGCTCACTGACCTGCTTTTTGAACCCTTGCCGCAGCTCACGTGCACCAAATTATGCGCCAAATCGATGTCCTGGACGCGCAGATCGCACAGCTCCTGGTTGCGCAACCCAGTGTAGGCCAGCAGTGCGAGCATGGCTTTTTCGCGGATCTGGCGGGCCGCGGCGATGATCACGGAGACCTCGGCTTCGGTCAGCGCATCCTTGACGATCGTTTTCGGCTTTCTGGGCCGGCCAAACCGGATCGGGTTGCCGATAAACTCCATGTAGGCCTCGATCGAGCGCATGTTGTTGGTGATGTGGTAGTACGAATACTCCCGGCCGAACAGGCGCGCGATGTACTGCTGGGCCTGGCTGTGGCTGGGATCCAGCGTCCCGAGTTGCCTGAGCGCTTTGGCCACAATCTTGCGGTAGGTGTCGATCGTGGCCGGGCCGATGCCTTTCATGACCAGTAAATGGGCGCAAAACGCCTGCATCTGATCGCGCAGCTGGGCGCAAAAGGCGGGGTCTACCAGGGTTAATGGACATTGGGTTTGACTGTCGGAAACGATCGGTGATAGAGCGGATAAAGTCATGGCATGCCTCCGTACAAGGTATGGTGTGATTAGGCCTGCCGGGATGTTCCCGCATCCTGGTGGGCCGACATAAAAAAGACTCGGGCCCCAGGGTAAGTACCTCCCTGCGGCCCGTCAAGTTTTTAATATCTTTAAGCCACGTTCACACCGTCTTTACGGGCCTACTGCTGCATCAGGTTTTCATAGGTAATAACTTCAAGTGTTCCGGCGTCTACCTGTGTTTTTACATAATCTACGATGGCACGAAACTGCGCTATCGTAGGATTGGTCCCCGTGGTGAGATTGTGGAAGTATAAAGCCGCAACATCTTTGTTTGCGATTGCCTCATCTATCTTTGTTTGGGCGGTCGCATTTGTGGCGGCATAGCCCCATCCCCATCTGTTATCTCGTTGCAAATATGGCTGGTTATTAGCAGAGCCGCAGTAGGTCGCGCCCCTGCTTGCATTTTGCCACCAAGGATGTGTCCCCCTGATATGTAAAAAATATTCGCGCAGCGTGTCTATTATTTCCTGTTCAGATAACGCCGCCCCATCAAAAGCGGCCCCTTGCCCTTGTGGGATTGCAAAGTAATCCGCACCTATTCCGTAGCCACGCTCTACAAGCATGGCTTTATGAGTTACGATCCATTCGCGCAACTCAGCTTTAGTGCTTACCGGCAAACTGCTTTGTGCGTGGGTCGCTATCAATGCTCCACAAGTTTGGGCAGCCCAAATTTCCTCCCAGTTGCAAAAGTCCCCATACGCTGTTGATAGCCGTGTTTCGCCAACTTCAACTACGTAGTCCGGGGAAATATAAAAAACCGAAGGGAACCCATATTTAGCAAGATACCGTATGCCTTCTGTGTATGATGACTGAACCCCATCATCAAACTGAAAAATAACAGCCCCTTTTGTCCTGCCGTGCGCCCACCCAGAAAACTCATCAAGCACAAAATACCCCCCACCAGTTGGGAAGTCATGTATGACGAGCACTCTTTCAACAGCAGACCAATCGGCCATAGTTCCAGTGAACAGCCCCATCGAGGGTGTAAAGCTGATCTCGTTCCACCCCGCAGCTTGAGGCAGATTCCCCATCGTCCATCTGTTATCTGTTCCTGAGTCCGCGTAGAAGATTATATAAGAGTTGGTGTACGTCATATTGGGAGACATAGCAGGGTCAATGTAGTAGCGCATAAAAAGGGTCATCCCAGAAAAATCATATTCCGCGCCAGTCCCATAAGTGCGCACCGCCCCCCTGTTCCCGGCACTGGCATTAGAATAGCGAGCCGCACCCGTGCCACAGCGGACAAGGGTTGTCTCGTCTGCGCCGATTGTGGAATAGACAGCCCAATCTGATAACGCTATCGGGTCAACAAAAGATGACGACGGCAAAACGGGCTGGCTGCCGCCGCTTGACAATCGGTAAAGGCTTTTCCGCACATCCGTATTGTCTATAGCTACGGGCCCTGCAAAATTGGCCCCGCCGGCAACATCGATGCCGTCGGCGCCGTCGGATGTCACTCCGGGCAGGGCGGCCTGCTTGGTGGCAAGGGCGCCGGCGACCTGATCACTGGCGGGCAGGTCGCGCAAACGGAAGATTTTGGTGGTCCCGTTGGGGCCCATAGACAGATCGCTGCGGTCCAGGCCGATGGCCACGTCATCTCCGTCAGGATTGTTCGCTAAGGCATAATCGCTGATCCGCGCCTCGGCGCGTTCGGCCTGACGCAGCAGTGTGTAATCGGGCACGTCCTGGCCCCACCATGCGCAGCCGGAAAGCCATGTGACTGCAATGACACCGATAAAATACCGTAACATGATCTTCTCTCCTACATAAAAAGAAAGTAAATGTGATCCGCGGAGGCCCGCGGCGTCCAGATGGCGTGTGTCTGGGGCTCGATCATCAGCCAGCCCGCGCGGGTGCGGCAGACGTTGGCAAAATGATTCATGTCCCGCCCGTTAAATCTCGTGCCGGCTACAAAGCCCAGGGGCCGATTCAGCCACTGGCTGGTCGGTATCTCGCCGCGCTGGGCCATTTCGGCGCGACCTCTGCGCACCGACATCATCAGATCGACGGCGTGCTCTTCACAGGCATACAGATTTTCGTAGTAAAGCGGATGCCGCGTGCACGCATCCAGTTCAGCCTGCAGCTGGTCCTGCGTCGGCAGCAGCCACGCCGGGTCCGATAAAAGGATGAATTTCAGTTCAGGCCACATAGAGGCCAGTTCGGCGCGGATCTGGTCGCTGGTTATGATCATGCGGGCCACCCGGCGGCGATATCATAGGCGTCGATCGCAGCTATAGTGTCAAGCACGGTCAGCGCATCGGCGTGAGCCTTTTCGCATGTAAAACAGGCCTGAACGTGCGAGCCAACGGCATCGGCGATGGCTTCCACAGTGGCGCGATCGATCTTGACCCAGCCGCTGTCCGCCTTCCAGTCGATCAGCACATCCGGGTGCTGCTGGCAGCGCACCCAGGCGCCGGTAATCAGCGACTGACTTTCACGATCGGTGGCGATCGCGGCACCGTCGATCGTGATGCCGCCGGTCTCTTTTTCCCAGCGTATCCTGGCCAGATCTGCAAGTCGCAGGGCCAGAGCGTCGGCCAGCGTTCGCATGTCTACCCATTGTTCCAGATGATTGTCCCACGTCATATGAGGCGCGGGCGGATTTAGAATGCGTTGTTGCCGCTCTTTGGCTGCCTCATAGACGGGCAGATATTGGTTGATCAAAACAGACAATTGGGCCGTGCCGATGATTTCATTTTGGGTGCCATTGTTGTACTCGATTTCAGCGTGCGCATCGTAGATCTGAATGGCATGTATGTTTTCCTGAAATGGAAAATCGACTTGCAGAAAAGCCCCATCCACACCGATCACTTTGTCGCTCGGGATGATTGTCATTCTCATAAATGTATCTCCTGAAAAAGTTATTATGTCGAAAGTGGGCTATTCGCTAGGCGAGCCCTCGATTGCCAAAGCTCGTTCACCGTGCTCGATGCCTGGAGCGAGTCGTTTTGCTGCAATTGCGTTGAGCAACGCCGGGATGATGTTCGCATTCTGATTCGTTACGGATTGGTTAAAACTCTGTACTGCATGATGTAAAGCCGCAATCGCGTTGTTCCCGGGCGTCGCCATTTCATTTCTAAACGATTCCACGGCCGCCCCGGTCTGCCGTGATTGCTGGGCGTTTTCAATTAACAAGACCGGCATCCAGGCAATTGCACACCCATAGTCGTCAATTTCTTTATCGCTTTGAGGATCTTTGCCGCGTATCCGGGTAAACCATCCGCAATCTAAGCGGCGGCAAGGCTTGAAACTGTCCAATGGGCAATTGTTTTGGGGCTCCATTCGCATATGTATTTCCTAATCCTTTGTGGCGATGATGACATCGACGTACTGGACACTCATGTTTAAGCCGTGGCTATGGATATATCCGGTAAATGTATGCCCATGAGCTTGGCCACCGGATGAATTCTCGATATAAGGCAGTCCTGTTGCAGGCGCCAAATTTATGTAATCCCTGTAATAATCACGTCCGGTGAGAGCCCCGCAAACGGCATTGTCCAGCCGATATATACCTCCGCCCGAGCCGTCAGCCACTCTATGGCCGTGGACCGCACCTTGGGCAGAATTCAGGGTTGCATTGCTCACCGCCCCGCTTGCCGCAGCACCATCGACCACCCGCGAAGCAAATGCAGATGTAAATGCATTCGTTCCGCCAGACCCTGCCGTGCCCGAAACAACACGTAATGCTTTATCGTTGTGCGCTATTTTTTTCGTCCAGCCGACGGGCGCCGCCGATTGCACGAACAGCATCTGCGTGCCGGAAGGTATATCGCCGGCCGCGCGCGCCTGCGCCTCGGCAGAGATCATATCGGTTATGGCCTGTAGGGCTTGGCCGTCGTCGGCGTCGTTGAGTACGAGGCCCGCCGCTTCGACGATGGCGACCAGCTCGCGCTGCACGGTGTTGTGCCACTTGGCCACAAGTTCTGTCGCGATCACGCCGGTAGAAGGATCACCATCGGTGAACTCACCGGATGCGGTGGCGTTGGGTGCATCTATTTTGTGCATGGGCAAACTCCCCTTTTATAAGTATGCGAACAGCACGGTCAGGTGAGCCGGATTGACCTCCAAAATCGTGCATTCGAGCAATTCATTACCCCAGCTTCTGATGCGTTCTCCGGCGCGGCTCTGGCCAGCGCGCGCCCAGCGCACGGTTGTGGCCGCGGCGTTGACGCGCCACACGGTGGGATCTCCGCCCACGTTTTCGTCGACGGTGATCGTGTAGCCGATCGAGGCCGCCAGGCGGATAAAAAAGCCCGGCGTCTGGGCGCCGACGGCCGTCACGCGCGCCAGCAGGG
>LADR01000046.1 GCA_000961655.1 Desulfatitalea sp. BRH_c12 | reverse complement strand
GCCCACGCCAACGGCTAGGCTGGAAAGCGTCTCGTTACCGCCCTCCGTGCGCCGCATGGCCGCGGAACAAGGCTTGGACCTGACTGCCATCCAAGGCAGCGGACCGGCAGGCCGCCTCACCCAGGGGGACGTGCTGCGTGCGCTGGAACAGCCTGGGGAGGGTGCCCGCCGCGACGTTGCACCCAAGGCGGAGAAGGCGGCCATGCCGGACGAGGTGCGCAAGCCCATGTCGCCCATCCGCAAACGCATTGCCGCGCGCCTGCTCGAAGCCAAGCAGAACACCGCCATGCTGACCACCTTCAACGACATTGACATGCACGAGGCCATGGCCATGCGCGGCCGCTTCAAAGAGGCCTTCAAGGAGAAGCACGATGTTTCCCTGGGCTTTATGTCCTTTTTCGTCAAAGCCTGCGTGGAGGCCTTGAAGGAGTTCCCCCAGGTCAACGGGTTCATCGAAGGCGCAGATATCGTTTACCACAACCACCAGCACATCGGGGTGGCGATCGGATCGCCGCGCGGACTGGTGGTGCCGGTGATCCGCAATGCCGAAGGCATGAGCTTTGCGCAGATTGAACGCGCGATCATCGACTATGTGCGCAAGATCAAGGAGAACCGCCTGGAGATCTCCGACCTGGAAGGCGGGACGTTCACGATCAGCAATGGCGGGGTGTATGGGTCGCTGCTCAGCACGCCCATTCTCAACACGCCGCAGAGCGGCATCCTGGGCATGCACCGCATCGAAAAACGGCCGGTGGTCATCGATGACCAGATCGTCATCCGCCCGATGATGTACGTCGCCTTGAGTTACGATCACCGCATCGTGGACGGCCGCGAAGCGGTCACCTTCCTCAAGCGGATCAAGGAGATGGTCGAGAACCCGGAACGGTTGCTGTTGGAAGTGTAGCAGTCGTTTGCCGCGAATGCGGCGGTATGATGCTGTTGGCGGTGATTGGGCAGCGTGCCTGACCTGGTTGGTAATTTCCCCGAGGAGCTGATTTTGAAGCATACTGCCGTGCAGGCTTTGCATGCCATATTCAATCCCCGTTCCATTGCGGTTATCGGTGCCTCCGACACGGTCGGCAAGTGGGGGCACCGCATGGTCGACCGGCCTATGCAAACCGGTTTTCAGGGTGCGATTTATCCGATCAATCCCATTAAAAAGGAGATTCTGGGGCTGCCCGCCTTTCCCAGTGTGGCGGCAGTGCCGGGCGACATCGATCTGGCTGTTCTGACCACGCCGACCGAGACCGTGCCCAAACTGCTGCAGGAGTGTGTGGATAAAGGCATTCCCGGTGCCGTGGTGATTACGGCCGGGTTCGCCGAGACCGGTGACAAGGGACGCCGGTTGGAAGATCAGATCGCCGCTGTGGCGCGTGCCGGCAACATCCGGTTGGTCGGCCCCAACTGCATGGGCATCTTCAGCGCTGCCGGTCGCCTCAGCTTGAGCTTTCCCAAGGCGCCCAAGACCGGTTCGATCGCTTTTATCTCGCAAAGCGGCACCTTCGGGGTGTCCTTGGCCCAGGTGGCCGCCTCCCAGGGGTACGGCTTGAGCAAATTCATCAGTATCGGCAACCAGGCCGACCTGACCGTGGCCGACTACCTGGAATACCTGGTCGAAGACGAGACCACCGATGTCATCGCGCTTTATGTCGAAGGCTTCAAGGATGGTGAGCGTTTCTTCGATGTGGCCCGCCGGGTGGTGACCAAAAAGCCCATCGTCGTCTACAAGGCCGGGCGTTCGGCGGCCGCGGAAAAGGCCGCCATGTCCCATACGGCTTCGGTGGCCGGCTCGTCGATTGTTTTCGACAATATCTGCAAGCAGATTGGACTGCTGCAGGTGCGTGAATCCTTTCACCTGTTTGAAATGGCCCAGGCCCTGGCCGGGCAGCCCCTGCCGGGCGGCAACCGGGTGGCCATTCTGGGCAGCGGTGGCCAGGGGGTTGTGGGCACCGACGCCTGCGCCGCCTTGGGCATCGTGCTGCCTGAGTTGGATGCGCGCACCGCGGACGACATCACGGCTTTGCTGCCGGCCCACGCGCCCCCGGCGAAAAACCCGGTCGATTTTGCCGGTGCCACCCGCACGGCCATGCAAGAGGCCGAAATCATCGAAAAGTTTTTGCAATTGGACTATATTGACGGCGTGATCAGCAACGTGCCGGTCAGTCCGCAGCTTTTCGATCCGACCCTTAAAATCGATCGCAGCCGGCCGCTTCCGCCCCACGTGCAGATCGCCATGGACGGTGCGCAACGCTACGCGGCCTTGCCCGCCAAGTACGGCAAACCGATCATTTGCCTGCGTTTCGTTCTCCTGGAAGATGACATCATGGAAAAAATCCTGGCCGAAGGCGGCATTCCGATCTACAACTCACCTGAACAATGTGCGCGGGCGATGCATGGGTTGGTGTTTTACGGTGGGGTTCGCAGGAGGTTATGCACTTCGCTCAAGTGATGGGGTGAAGTGTTGGTCAGGATCGGTGTCAGTGTCGTAACCGATGATGTATTCGGAATAGTTTGCGCCTACGGTGGTGGGCAGTGCCCACCCTACAACGAATCAAAGTACCGAAAGGAAAGACAATGAGTGGACGTTTGCAGCTGGTAGGGTGGGCATTGCCCACCATCAGAATTTCCAATTGACCGCCGCTTGGACAGGATCAGTGTCAGTGTCGGAACCGATGATGTATTCGGAATAGTTTGCGCCTACGGTGGTGGGCAGTGCCCACCCTACAACGAATCAAAGTACCGAAAGGAAAGACAATGAGTGGACGTTTGCAGGGTAAGGTGGCAGTTATTACCGGGGGTACCAGTGGCATTGGGGCGGCTACGGCTGAAGTGTTCGCGCAGGAGGGGGCCAAGGTCGTGATCGCCGGTCGGTCCGAGGAAAAGGGCGCGGCTCTTGTGAAGCGATTGGGCGAGAACGTGATTTACCAGCGCGCCGATGTCACCCGCGAAGAAGACATCAAAGCCCTGATCGATTTGGCTGTTAACCGTTTTGGTAAACTGGACTGCATGTTCAACAATGCCGGTGGGCCTGACCGCGGCACCCTGGATACTGTGAGCATGGATGACTTTGTCTACAGCATGCAACTGTTGCTCGGCAGCGCGGTGTTCGGCATCAAACATGCGGCGGCGGTCATGAAGCCCCAGGGCTCCGGCTGCATCATCAACAATGCCAGCATCGCCGCGATTCGTACCGGGCAGGGCGGTTATCTCTACAGCGCCGCCAAAGCGGGCGTGACCCATATCACCAAGGTGGCCGGTGTGCAGCTGGGACCCTTCGGCATCCGCGTCAATTCGATCGCCCCGGGCGCCATTGCGACCCCCATCTTCTGGGGCGGCTCGCAGGTAGCCAATACCCTGGACGATGCGGCCAATCAGCGCAAAATGGAAAAACTCATGCGCAGCCTGGCCAATGCGACACCGCTGCCCAGGGCCGGCTTGGATAAGGATATCGCGTATGCCGCGCTTTTTCTGGCCAGCGATGAAGGCAGCTTTATCAATTGCCACGATCTGGTTGTGGATGGCGGCCGGACATCCCTTTTCTATGAAAAGAAGTAATTCCATCATGAAGCGCAATATCAAAATCGGGATAGCGATCGCGGTCGCGGCGGCAGCCGTGGCCGCGGCCTGGTTTGTTGGCAAAGCCATGCCGGTCGGGTCCGGTTACGTGGCCAAGTATATCTGCTCGAGCGTGTTCATTTCGCAGCGCTTGCCCGAAGTGGTTTACTCGGAAGATATCGTGCCTATCAATCCGTTGGCGCGTTTCATCGTTTTCAGCATCGATCATGCCGGGCAATCCGTGCGCGCCCACGCGTTCGGCCTGTTTGCCAGAACCGCCATCTATCGCGAAGGCTGCGGCTGTTCGCTGGTGATCGGCACGAGCGAAGAGACGATGCGCGCGCAAAAACTACGCGATCCTGCTTTCAGCGCCAACCGGCCGCAGGATAACGAGGACATGCCCTGGCCGCAAGGAGAACAGGAACCTATCGATCCGGCCGTGCTGGGTATCGATCGCGCGAAACTGGAACAGGCTCTGGACCATGCTTTCAGGGAGCCGCAAGCCGAAGTCAAACGCCGAACGCGCGCCGTGGTGGTCATTTATGACGGCCGGCTGGTTGCGGAACGGTATGCGCAGGATTTCAATAAGGATATGCCGCTGTTGGGATGGTCGATGGGTAAAAGCGTGACCAACGCGCTGGTCGGCATTCTGGTGGGCGAAGGACGGCTGGACTTGTCCCGGCCGGCCCCGGTGGCGGAGTGGCGCAGCGCCCAGGATCCCAGAAGTGCCATCACGCTGGACCAGTTGCTGCGGATGAGCAGCGGCCTGGCTTTCGCAGAGGTGTATGCGCCGCTGCAAGACGCCACCGACATGCTTTTCGGCAGTTTTGATTGCGCGGCTTTTGCAGCCGCCAAGCCGCTCGGGAGCCCGCCGGACAGCCAATGGTACTACTCCAGCGGCACAGCCAACGTGCTGGCCCGCATTGTGCGCCAGACGGTAGAACAGGATGCCCCTTACTATTATCGTTTTATCCATGACCGGCTGTTCGACAAGATCGGCATGTACAGCGCCATTGTCGAACCGGATGCTTCGGGCACTTTTGTGGGGTCCTCCTATGCTTTCGCCACGCCGCGCGACTGGGCCCGTTTTGGACTGCTTTACTTGCAAGACGGTGTATGGCAGGGCGAGCGCATCCTGCCGGCCGGCTGGGTTGCCTATTCTACCACAGCGACGCCGGCCGCCCCCGACGGAAAATATGGCGCGTTGTTCTGGCTCAACGCCGGATTGGCTGAGCATCCGGAAAAACGCCGGTGGCCGGATGTGCCCAGGGATGCTTATGCGGCCGAAGGCTTCCAGGAACAGAAAGTGATTGTCGTGCCATCGCGCAAACTCGTTCTCGTACGATTCGGGGCCACCTCGGACAGAAGCGCCTGGGACACCAATGGTTTTATTTCGGAAGTCATCGCTGCGCTGCCTGCGACTCAGTGATGGCGTAAGGGTGCTTTAAAAATGATTGTTTGGTTATGCACTTCGCTCAATTGATTATGGGCGAAGTGTTAAGTGTAAAGTTTAAAGTGTAAAGGGAGGCATTCTGTCGATTTGATATATTCACCTCCCAATGTTGTACACTTTTACTTACGTGGATGCTTTTGTCAAAGGTGCTAAAATTACACTGTAATCTTTTTATGATTCCCCATAACTGTGTCTAACTGGAGCGAAGTGGATACAGCAAGAATTTTTTGGGCCGTTTCGCCCCTACAGGTGAAACGGGGAGCCGTGGGGGGAAGTGTCATGTATGCAGTGACAAGGGCGGGTCTTTTTGAAAAAAAGCACATGTACGATGATATGGGGTATCTATGACCGATGACAAACCGCGCTGCGAATGGCCGGGCGAAGATGATTTGATGCTGCGCTACCATGATGAAGAGTGGGGCGTGCCTGTGCGCGAGGATGTGCGCTGGTTGGAGTATATCATTCTGGACGGCTTTCAGGCCGGTCTGTCGTGGAAGACAATCCTTCACCGGCGTGAAGGCTTCCGGAAAGTCTTTCATGCTTTCGATCCCGAGCGCATCGCCCGCATGACCGAAGAAGAGATGGCCGCCGCCTGCACCGATGCGCGCATCATTCGCAACCGCCTGAAAGTCCGCGCGGCGGTGCGCAATGCTGCCTGCTTTATCGAATTGGCCGCAAAGCACGGCTCCTTCAGTGATTTCATCTGGTCGTTCACCGATGGCCGGGTTATCGACAATGCCCGCCAAAGCATCGAGGAGATTCCGGCGCGCACGGATCTTTCCGACAGGCTTAGCGCAGCGCTCAAGCAAGCCGGGTTCACCTTTGTCGGCAGCACGATCTGTTATGCCATCCTGCAATCCGGCGGCGTGGTCAACGATCACCTGGTAAATTGCTTCCGGTACGATGAACTGCGCGGTGGCTAGCAGGGTATGTAAATAGCCACCAGGACCTGCCACGCATTGGACGAACGGGCGAACCCAAGGGTCGCCCGCCACAGATGAAACGGGGAGCCATGACAGCTGTGCAGACTGCAATCGCAACCGATTATGAACGCATCTTCGGTCCGAAGAAGATCGCCATCGTGGGTGTTTCCACAGAAGGGGCCGGATTCGGCAGCGGGATTTTTTACGCGCTGCGCGCCATCGGCTACAGTGGCGAGATCTTTCTGGTCAACCCCAAAGGGGGCACACTCCAGGGGGAGAAAATTTACACCAGCGTGGATGAGATTCCGGGCACTTTCGATCTGGCCATCATCGCCGTGGCGGCGCGGGCCGTGCCCTCCGTGCTGGAGGCCTGTTTGCGCAAAGGGGCCGCCGGTGCCGAAATCATTTCTTCTGGCTTCAAGGAGCTGGGCACAGCCGAAGGCATCGACCTTGAAGACAAAATCGTCCGCATCGCGGCCAGGGGCATCCGCGTGATCGGCCCTAACTGCTTCGGGATTTACTGCCCGCAAAGCGGCCTGACGGTTCTTCCCGGTCCCGACCTTTCGCGCGACAGCGGCCCGGTCGGCTTTTCTTCGCAAAGCGGCGGCATGGCCGTCGATTTTGCCAATACCGGAAAATCCATTGGTCTGACATTCAGCAAGGTCATCAGTTTCGGAAACGGCGCCGATCTGCGCGAGACCGAACTGCTGCGCTATTTCGGCGACGATCCGCAGACGGGCATCGTCACCATGTATATCGAAGGCATTCAAGATGGCGATGACTTCTTTTGCGCCCTTCGATCGACGGCCCGCAAAAAGCCCGTGATCGTTTTCAAGGGCGGCCTCTCCGATGCCGGTGCCAGGGCCGTCAGCAGCCACACGGCCTCGATGGGCGGCAGCCGCATGATCTGGCAGGCCATTGTCAGGCAGGCCAATGCCATCCAGGTGTACGATATGTCCGAAATGGCGCAAACAGCCCTGGCTTTTGCCATGCTGCCGCAGCATCCCTGCCGGCAGATCAGCGTGCTGGGCGGCGGTGGCGCGCTGGGGGTCGCGGCCGCGGATGCCGCTGAATCGTTCGGCTTGCAGATACCGGCGTTTGCGCCTGAACTGGCGCAACAGATCGATGCGCTGCTGCCTAAACCCGGTTCCAGCCCGGGAAATCCTGTGGATGTGGCAAATCCTTTCGTGCTGCCCGAAGTGCTCAAGAAGGTGCTGTACCTGGCCGCCGAGGATGCGCGCATCGACCTGCAAATCTTCGTGTCGCTCTTGAGCCATTACAAGAACCTGGCTGTGAAGAATGGGTGTGCACTTGCGCAGGTCATGCCTTATCGCGAATTGGCCGACGATTTTAAAGAAGTCATGCGGCAGACCGGCAAACCGGTGGTGATTGTACTGCCCAATCCGCGCAGGGGCCTGGACCATCTGGATGTGGTTGCGGCGCTTACGGAAGCCCGGCAAGTGTTCATCGAAAACGGCATTGCGGTTTTCGACGATCTGACAGAGTGCCTGCGGGCCATCGGACATGTCAATGCCTACTACGGAGGAAGAGCTCATGAATGAGGAAACGGCCCGGCAGGTGATCGAGACGGCGCAGCGCCAGGGTCGCAGTGCCCTGTCCGAGTATGAAGCCAAACAGGTGCTCGCGGCCTACGGGATACCAGTGACGCGCGAGGTTCTCGTGACCGGGCGCGGCGCTCTGGCACCCGCTTTGGCCCAGATCGGATTTCCGCTGGTGATGAAGGGCTGCTCGCCTGACATCGCCCATAAAACGGAGAAGAATCTGGTGCGGGTGGATGTGCGCAGCGAGGCCGAAGCCAACCAGGCTTTTGACGACATTGCAGCGGCCATGAACGGCAGCGGCGGGGTCCTGGTGCAGGAGATGATCAGCGGCCGCCGGGAACTGGTCATGGGGCTGACCCGCGATCCGCAGTTCGGCGCGTGCGTCATGTTTGGGCTGGGTGGTATCTTTACTGAAATTCTCAAGGACATCTCTTTCCGCAAAGCGCCCCTTGAAAAACGCGATGCGCTGGAGATGATGAGCGATATCAAAGGGCACAAAATACTGCAGGCCGTACGCGGCATGCCGGCCGCCGACCGCGACCGCCTGGCGCACATGCTGATCGCGATCGGGCAGATCGGTCTCGCGTTGCCGGCCATCGCCGAGATCGATCTCAATCCGGTCATTCTCTCCGGCGACCGGCCGGTGGCTGTGGATGCGTTGATTGTTCTCGGCTGCGGTCTTCGTCATAATTCCACCAGGTAGGGTGGGCATCGCCCACCATTGTCTTATGTCGATCGCCTCTGTGATTGGCCGTAGTCAACGTTTCATCGTTATGTTCGCTCCAGTGTCTATCCAACCGCTTGGGCGGGATCAGTGTCAGAAACCGATGATGTTGTTTATCGGATAGCGCGGTGGTGGGCAATGCCCACCCTACATTCTGTGGATGCGTTGATTGTTCTTCGTTGAGTCGTTGGATGGTTTAAAGGTTCGTTGCGAATGCTACGCCGCCATGTCATCGGGCAGGCGCAATCCGTGGGACTGCTTTTTAACGAGGCGCGCATAGTAGCTGTCCGCGTGAATCAACTTTGCGTGCGAGCCCTGCTCGATGATGCGTCCGTCTTTGAGGACCAGGATGCGGTCGGCGGCGGCAATCGTTTGCAGGCGATGGGCGATGACGAAAGTGGTCCGGCCGGCCACCAATGTGCGCAGGGCCTGCTGCACCAGCAGTTCCGATTCGGCATCCAGCGCGGAGGTGGCCTCGTCCAGGATCAAAATGGGCGCGTTCTTGAGCAGGGCCCGCGCGATGGCGATGCGCTGGCGTTGGCCCACCGACAGGCATTTGCCGCCCTCGCCGGCCATGCTGTCGTAACCGTCGGTCATGGCGCTGACGAAATCATGGGCGTTGGCGGCCTTGGCGGCTGACACGATTTCCGCCATGGAAGCCTGCGGGCTGCCATATGCGATGTTGTTGCGCAGGGTATCGTTGAACAGCATCGTGTCCTGCAGTACCATGCTGATCCGGCTGCGCAGGGATGCGCGCTGGATGGTGCGCAGATCGATCCCATCCAGGTAGATGGCGCCGGCACAGGGATCGTCAAAACGCTGCAGCAGCGACAGCAGCGTGCTTTTACCTGCGCCACTCGGTCCGACGATGGCAATGGTTTCGCCAGCTGCCGCTTCGAGTGTGACATCCTGAATCACTTGTGTGTCATTATTGTAACCGAATGCGACATTTTCGAACCGTATGGCGCCTTTCACATCCGTCAGCGCCACGGCGTCGGCGTCATCCTTGAGCGGGTTGGCGGCATCTATAATTTCGAAGATCGCGCTCAAATAGACCGAGGCCCGCCTGACCATCTGGTACGAGCCGGTCAAGCCCTGCATCGGTCCGAACAGACCGCCGATATAGCCCAGGAAAGCAACCACCGTCCCGACCGTGGCCTGTCCCTGGATCACGAGATAGCCGCCGTAGGCCGCAATGGCCACGCGGCCCAAATTGACGATCAGGCTGTTCAAAGCCTCGATCGACGTATCGCGGGTCACGCCGCGCATCACAATGCGGTTGGTTTCGCACACGCCGTTCATAAACCGGCACCGTTCGGCGTGTTCCCGGGTGAAGCTTTTCACGGTGGCGATACCGGCCAAAACTTCATGAAAATGGCCGAAAATGCGCGTCCAGCGGTTCATGAGCACATTTTCACGCGCCATCTGCTCTCTGGACGCCCAGGCGCCGATCAGCGCGGGCAGCGGACAAAACGCGACAGCCACCAGGAAAAGCCGCCGGTCGAGCACAAACATGGTCGTCAAAGACAGCACCAGGTAAAGCAGGTTGGGCAACACGCGGCTGATGATTTCGCCGAAAGTATCCATGTAGCCCGTAATGCCACGGTTCATTTTGGTCACGATGCCGCCCACATTGCGGCTGCGAAAGAACGATAGCGGCAGCGCGCACAGGCAATCCACCACCGCGTGCTGGATATTGTTGTTCACCCCGATGCGCACTTTCCAGAAAACCCAATTCAGAAAGGCGCCCGCCAGTCGTCGGGCGATCACCAGCGCAATCAGGGCGCCAACGGCCGTGAGCAGGGTGTTGAGGTCCTGGCCCACGCCCAGTCCGTCGAACAAGGACTTCATCAGCAGCGGTTCGACCGCATCCATTGCGGCTGTGAGAATGGTCAATCCGAAAACGGCAAAAATTCCCTTTCGATAGGGTGCCATAAAGGGCAGTGTTTTGCGGGCACGTACAAGTGAGCTGTCAGCATCAGCCATGAACTTCCTCCAGGAACCAAGAAATTTGCAATTGAACGCTGACAATAAGCAATCGGTGTGCCATGCTGAAAAGAAGCTGCCGGAAATATTACCGAAACGGTTCAAAGGGGGGGGCGCCATTCATCACCCGGCCTCTCGCGCCACTGCCCAGCGAACGTTGCCCGTACATGGCGTGAGTTCAGATGAAAATGGCTTGCCCCTGCCAAAAACATATTCGCGCGTGCATCTCCCGTATCCGGCATTATTGTATAGTAAATCCTTTTAGTTGTTCGCTTCGTGGGATCCATCGATTCCGATCGATGGGTGTTTCCTGGGACTCACTCAGGAACGTTCAGCGCCCAATGACATCATTCACTGCAAAATCCCTTCGTTCCGGATTTCCGTTGGGTACCATTTCAGGCGAGAAGGAAGGGTAATGACTGAAAAAGGGGATGCCCGGAAACCTGCTGACTTTTTGTTCTTTGCGATTATCGGGACGGCCGCCGCGTACGCGATCATGCTGACGGTCGTATTTTTTCGCCAAGAAGGTCCGGGGTCCGTCGTTGCCGTTCTTCCATGGTTTATTCCCGTGATCAGCGCGTTCCATGCGTTGACCCTTTTCTGTGTGGCCTTTCTGGCGATAGGACGCTGCAGCGTGCTGAGCGATCGCACGTACTATAGCGTGGGTTTGGGCGCTGCTGGATTCGGGGTCGCGCTCGCCTTCCATGCCCTTGCCTGGCCCGGTTTGCTGCCCGGCGGCGGCGCGCTCATCGGGCATCTTCCCGGCACGTCGGTGTGGTTGCTGCAAATCGGTATCACCCTTTTCAGTACTGCTTTGCTGGCCGCCGTTCTGATGCGTCCGACCATGAGCGAAAAATCGGGAGACAGGCGCTTAGTGGTGTCAGCGGCTGCCTGGATGTTCTTTTTAACAGTCGTGCTCATGCTGGTCGTCGTTGTTGAACAGCACCTGCCGGCCCTGCTCAGTCCGGCCGGGGTTTTCCGTCCCTATTTGCTGGCCTGGAACGCTGCTGTGGCGGTCCTGTTCGCTGTGGGCGCCGTGTTATCGGTGCGCCGTTACCGACGAACCGGAGAAGCATTTCTGGGATATATCGCCATTGCTCAAACAGGATTTGCCTTCGTCATCTTTGCCACCGTGGGCGGCATGCGCCGTTACGATCTGTGGTGGTATCTGCTGCGTGTCATTATCACGGGCAGCGTTTTGGTGGTCCTGTTTGGCATGCTGTACGAGTACGTACAGCTATTCCGGCGCGAGAAGGCGAAAACGGCCCTCTTGCTGAGTTCCGAGAAGCGATGGCGGGAGAGCGAAACGCGCTACCGGACGCTGTTTGAATCGATCGATCAGGGGTTCTGCATCATCGAAGTACTTTTCAATACCGATGGGGCCCCCGTGGATTATCGTTTTGTCGAGATGAACGCGGCTTTCGAGACGCACACGGGATTGCGCGATGTCGCGGGTAAACGCATGCGGGAGCTGACGCCGTGGCATGAGGAGCACTGGTTCGAGATCTACGGCCGCGTCGCGCTGACCGGCCGTGCGGAGCGGTTTACCAATGAGGCGAAGCAGTTGAAGCGCTGGTTTGAGGTGTATGCGTTCCGTTTCGGTCAGCCGGAGGAACGCACGGTCGCCGTTCTTTTCAGCGATATCAGCGCACGTAAGCGGGCGGAAGAGGCGCTGCGCGAGAGCGAGGAGCGCTTGCGTCTCTTCTTCGAATACGCGCCGGCGGCGTTGGCCATGTTCGATCGCGACATGCGTTACTTGAGCGTGAGCCGGCGATGGCGAAGCGACTACAAGCTGGGCCAAAGCAACCTGATCGGTCAGTCGCACTACGACATCTTTCCGGAAATTCCCGACACCTGGAAGGCGGTGCACCGTCGCGCCCTGGCCGGTGAGGTGCTGCGGGCTGACAGCGAGCGGTTCGCGCGGGTTGACGGTTCCGTACACTGGCTCCGTTGGGAAGTGCGGCCGTGGCGTGATGCATCTGGCACTATTGCGGGGATTGTTTTGTTCAGCGAAGATGTTACCGCACGCATGCAGGCTGAAGAGGCGCTGCGGCAGTTGAATGAACATTTGGAGCAACGGGTGATTGAACGCACTGAACTCGCCAAGGCAAGGGCGAGGCAATTACAAGCCCTGGCAGTGGAGTTGATAGAGGCCGAAGAGGGCGAAAGGCGCCGCATTGCCGATTTGCTGCATGAGGATCTGCAGCAGATCCTGGCCAGCGCTCGAATGCAACTGCAAGCCGGTCGTGCAAACGTGCCGCACGAACCGATGTTCGTGCACGCGGAGCGGTTGCTGGAAGAAGCCATCGCTAAATCACGCAGCCTGTCGCACGAACTGAGTCCGGCGGTGCTGCACCATGCCGGCCTTATCGCTGCTTTGCAGTGGCTCATCCGGCGCAAGCATGAGCAGTTCGGCTTGCAGGTCGCGTTGGAAACGCGCATCGACGAACACTTTGTCAATGTGCCCATAAAGATATTCCTTTTTCGGGCGGTGCAGGAGCTGTTGTTCAACGTCGTCAAACACGCAGCTGTGACAAGCGCGCAAGTCCTTCTTGCGGGCAGCGATTACGCCATCGCGATCACGGTCAGCGATCAGGGTCGGGGGTTCGCTCCCGAGATCCTCGATTCGGGGACGCTCAAGGGCGGTCTGGGATTGATCAGCCTTCGGGAGCGCGCGCGGTACATCGGGGGGCGTCTCGACATCAGAAGTGCGTCCGGGCAAGGTACCCGCATCACCTTGACGGTTCCGGCCAGTCCGTCCAAAGTCCGCGTGCCGGAAAGGATTTCATGATATCTGGTTACCCACTTCGGTCAAGTATGCTTCACTACATCTCATGGCTGACGCGGCGAGGACCACCCACCCGGATCACCTCCTCTGTGCCCATCCCGAATACACTTCGCCAATATTCACTGGTGCGAAATGGATAACCAAATTATGATAATCTTGCATATCGTGAATTCGCGTTCGCATATAAACAGGTTCGGGCATGGTCTGCAAGATGTCCGCCCCAACTCCGTGTGAATGCCAAAATGGTTTGTAAATCTTACGAATGTTACCAAGCACGCGCTAAAGGAAACACTATGGTCGAAAGACAAAGAATGCAATTGAAACCCAAGAGCCGCCTGGTCGTCCGAAACGCCCGTTTGAAGGATGTCGATGCTATCTGTGATCTCACCGAGCGTGCTTATGCGGGCGCCGGCATGGAGGGCTATTTTCCTAAAGCCGTCATCTCTCAGATCACCAATTTCCCTGAAGGCCAATTTGTGGTCCTGGCCAATGAGAAGGTTGTCGGTTACTGTGCCACGTTTCTGATCGATGGCCGTATCGCGCTTAAACCGCATACCTGGGAAGCCATCACAGGTCACGGCTTTGCGTCGCGACACGATATCAATGGGGACTGGCTGTACGGCATGGAAGTCTGTGTGGATAATCAGTACCGCGGCTATCGATTGGGGCAGCGGCTGTACAATGAGCGTAAAAAATTGTGTCAGGCATTGGGCCTCAAAGGCATTGTATTCGCAGGTCGTTTGCCGACTCTCGCCAAGAAAGCGCGCAGATTCGGATCGGTGGACAACTACATCGAGCAGATTCGCCAAAAAAAGGTGCGGGACCCGGTGCTGTCTTTCCAGCTGCGCAACGGTTTCGAGATACAAGGTATTATCAAGGGCTATTTGACCGAGGACCATGAGTCGTGGGGCTACGGCGTTCACTTGGTGTGGCGCAATCCCAACGTGACCGAAGAAACCGAAGCCGGCGCAAAGAAAAAGACCTATGGCGGTCGAATGCCCGACACGGTGCGTGTGGGCACGGTTCAGTACCGGCAGCGGCGGGTGCGTTCCTTCGAAGAGTTCGTCGAAATGGTGGCCTACTTCGTGGACGTGGTTGCCGATTACAAGGGCGATTTTGTGGTGTTTCCCGAGATGCTCCCCCTGCAGCTGCTGTCCATAGAAAATCAGGAACTCTCCCCGGCCGAATCCATCGAAGCGTTGTCCAAATATACGCCGCGCTTTAAAGAGGCCATGCGCGATATGGCGCTGCGCTACAATATCAATATCATCGGCGGCTCACATCCAACGCGCGACAAGCAGGGCCGGGTATTGAATGTCTCGTATGTCTTTTTGCGGGATGGCACGATTCACGAACAGCCCAAGATCCACCCGACGCCCAATGAGGTCTACTGGTGGAACATTGAGGGCGGCGATACCCTTGCCGCCATTCAAACCGATTGCGGCCCCATCGGGGTGCTGGTCTGCTATGATGCCGAGTTCCCGGAGCTGGTTCGCCATCTCACCGATCAGGGCATTCAAATATTGTTCGTGCCGTTTTGTACTGACGAGCGTCAAAGTTATTTGCGGGTGCGGTACTGCTGTCAGGCCCGCGCGGTCGAGAACCAGATTTACGTGGTGATGTCGGGCAATGTCGGCAATCTTCCGAACGTATCCAACATGGATATTCAATACGCGCAAAGTTGCATCTTGACCCCTTGCGACTTTCCTTTTGCCCGCGACGGAATTGCTGCCGATACCACCCCCAATGTGGAAACCGTGGCCATTGCCGATCTGTCGCCGGGCACGCTCATGACCGCCCGTAACAATGGGACTGTGAAACATTTGAAAGATCGCCGTCATGATCTGTATCATGTGCGCTGGTCGGGGAAGTAAAAAATCAATCTGGTTATCCAGAATGCAGGGTGGGCATTGCCCACCACTATTGCCCGCAAACAACATCGTCGGTTTCTGATACACTGATCCCAACCAAACGATTGGATAGACACCGGACCGAACACAGCGATGAAATTTTGAAATACGGCCAATCACAGAGACAGAGGCGATCAACATAAGACAAATGGTGGGCGATGCCCACCCTACTGGCTGGGAACAGTGGTGGGCAATGCCCACCCTACAGGAGTGAACTGGATAACCAAAAAAATCAAAAACCGCCTGGTCCCTTGCGGGGCGAGGCGGTTTTTTTGTTAGCGCTTGTGAGAACGGGTGTTATCTTTGCAGGTTCTCGATCACGGTGGCAACGCCAAGGCCGCCGCCGCAGCAGGAGCTGAAGAAGCCGTAGCGACCGCCGCGGCGGATCAGTTCGCGCATGGTGAACATGCAGACGCGGGCGCCCGATGCGCCGTTGGGATGGCCGAAGGCGATGGCGCCGCCGAGCGGATTCCACTTGCCCATGTCCACTTTGTCGCCGGTCTGTTTCTCAAGTTCCTTGATAACCGCCAGGTTCTGCACGGCAAAGGCCTCATTGCACTCCATAACGTCCATCTGGGAGAGCTTGAGCCCGGCGCGTTGCAGGGCCTGGGGCACAGCATAGGCCGGTCCGATGCCCATAATTTTGGGATCGACGCCGTAGTCGCCGCCAGCCAGCCATTTGGCCATGGGGGTGTAGCCCAGTTCCTTGGCTTTTTCAGCGGACATCATCAATACCATGGCGCCGCCGTCGTTGCGGCCGGAGGCGTTGCCAGCGGTCACTGTGCCGTCTTTGACAAAGGCCGGGGGCAGTTTGGCCAAAGCGGCCAGGGTGGTATCGGCACGGGGATGCTCATCGACCTTGAACACCACTTCGGGCGTTTTGCGGGTGGCCGGGAAAGTCACCGGAACGATTTCTTCATCGAAGTAACCGGCTTTCATGGCTGCTGTGGCGCGCATCTGGCTGTTATAGGCGAATTCGTCCGACGCTTCACGGGGAATGTTGTAGATCTTCTGCAGGTTTTCGGCCGTGATGCCCATGCCGATCTGCTCATCCTTGGTCGGTGAAAGGCTGGTGTGCAGAGGCATCGGGGGGATCATTTTGTACGGCTCGATCGACATGGAGAACTTCACCGGGATCTGGCTGTAAGCTTCGCTGCCGCCGGCGATGATGACATCGGCCTGGCCGGCCAGGATTTTCCAGGCGGCGTGATTGATCGAATCGATGGCCGAACCGCACTGCATTTCAACGTAGGAGGCCGATGTTTCATAAGGCAGGCCGGCATGCAGCATTGCCCAACGGGCCGGGTTGATGGCTTCCGAGCAGTGCGCGGCAATGCCCATGATGACGGTGTCGACTTTGCCTTTTTCCAGGATCTTGGTTTTTTCCACCAGGCCTTTGATGGCGATGCTGGCCAAGCGGCTGGCCGACAGGGTTTTCAGACTGCCACCCATACGGCCGAATGCGGTGCGAACACCGTCTACAAATACAACTTCTCTTCCTGACATGTTACCTCTCCTTTGATGTTTCTATTTACAATCCAATCCCACCCAAAAGGGATCAACACTTGTGAACGGGTAGTTAATTATTTCTTCGTCTTGGCTTCCTCTTCGGCGCGCAGCACTTTGCGCAGGACCTTGCCGACGGCCGATTTGGGAATGACATCGCGGAACTCGACCATCTTGGGCCGTTTGTAGGGCGCCAATTTGTCTTTGCAGAATTCGATGATCTCTTCTTCGGTAGCTTCCTGGCCTGCCTTAAGTGTAACGAAGACTTTGATCGTTTCACCGCGGTATTCATCGGGCACGCCGATCGCTACCGCTTCGGCGACCTTGGGATGACGGTAGAGTACTTCGTCGATCTCGCGTGGATAGATATTGTAGCCGCTGGCAATGATCATGTCCTTGGTGCGGTCGACGATGAAAAGATAGCCGTCTTCGTCCTGGATGGCTACATCGCCGCTGTACAGCCAGCCATCTTTGAGCTGATTGGCGGTTTCTTCCGGGTTGTTCCAATAGCCCTGCATGACTTGCGGTCCCTTGATGATCAATTCGCCGGGTTGGCCCTGTTTGACTTCGGTTACGCCGTCATTGGGATCCACCAGTTTGATCTCGGTATCGGGGAAAGGAATGCCGATGCTGCCGTTTTTGCGCAGCCCCATATTGGGGTTGGCGACACCCACGGAGGTGGTTTCGCTCATGCCCCAGCCTTCGCTGAAGCCGACACCCAGGTCTTTGGCGCGTTCAACGAGGCTTAACGGACAGGGCGCGCCGCCGCTGTTGAGCAGACCGAATTTTTTACCCAATTCCATGGCTTCAGCTTTGGGATGGTTGAGAATGGCATTGATCATCGTGGGAACGGCCGGGAAGAACTGAATGCGTTCGATGCCGGCCAGCAGGTTCATGATTTCTTCGATGTCGAAGCGCGGCACAAGGATCTGGGTGGCACAGTTGAACATGGCCCAGTTGAGTACGACGATATCGCCGTAGACATGGAAGAAAGGCAGCATGGCCAGTACATTGCGTTTTTCGGCCGGTGTGCGGTCGGTCAGGAAGCCACCCCACAGGCTGGCCTGCAGCGTGGCAGCGATGATGTTGGCGTGCGTGAGCACCGCGCCTTTGGGAATGCCGGTGGTGCCGCCGGTAAATTGAATCAGGGCCGGATCGCCCGGAACGATGGGAATGCGCTGGGGCAGGGTGCTGGTGCTGCTCTCAAGCAATTCGGAAAAATGCTGCCAGCTTTCGTCCAGTCCCAGATCGGCGGCGGTGCTGACACCGAAGCCGTCAATGTAGTCGGTGATGCGCGTGACGATCACGCGCTGGATCGGAAACTTGGCGACCGCTGCGCGGATGTTGGGCAGGGTCATATCGAACGTGAACAGCGTGCTGACCGTCGTGTTCGCGAGAATGGCGGCGAGTTCTTCGGCGGTGTACATGGGGTTGAGATTGACCACGATGGCGCCCAGCGACATGGTGGCGTAGTAGGCGACCACATATTGAGGGCAGTTGGGCAGGTGGACTGCGACCCGATCGCCCTTTTTGACGCCCAGGCCGGCCAGCGCATTGGCCATGCGCATGACCTGTTGGCGCACCTGCCAGAAGGTCAGCTGGGTGCCGTACAGATTCAGTGCGGGCTTGTCGGGGAAAGCGTTGGCCGCAAGATTGACCAGTTCATGGACAGGGATCTGTGGGTAATTAATTGTTGGTGGAACATTGAAATCGTACTTGTCATGCCAAATTTTCGATTCCATGCCTTACCTCCTGTCAGATCAATGAATTCACTTGGGCCGTGTGGCCGCCGGTTGAACCATTGTTTTCCGTGCGGCACCGCCGTGTGCCGATCGCCGGAAAGTTCGGGAAAAAAGAATTCTTCGGAAAAATGGGCCATTATACCTTTTATTGGTTTGTACCGTTTTTGAACAACTCTCTCCTACGTCCGCAGAAATACGCTAGCTCGGTTTGGATTGCAACCTCAGGGTAAAATGAAAACCGGCGCTGCCGGATTTTTTTCCGTAAGGTTCCGGTTACCGAAACGGCGGACCCGGTATTGACATCTTTTTCACCTGCAGGGGCGAGCCTTGTGTTCACCCCTGTACGTGTAATTGTTGTCGTTTGCACTGGATAACCCGCAAATACCTATGGCGTCATTGACAGCGGTACCAGCGAGGTGCCGCGCAGGGTGGCGGTGCGGGTCATCAACTTTCGGCCGCTGGCGGGCGGTTTGTTGCGTTCTTCCTCGGGTTTGAGGACCATCGCGATGGCCTCGCTCGGACACGTGGTGACGCATAATCCGCAACCGATGCAGCGGTCGTGGTCGACCACCGCCACGGGTGTATCGTTCATCGACAATGCGTTGATCTGGCACCGTTCCAGGCAAGTCTCGCACCCTACGCACAGCCCGCTGTCCACCTGGGCACGATAGTCGTTGAACACGGCTTCAGCCGGTTTGGGCAGTTTGGCCAGCGAGCGCAGCACACCGCAGCAATCGCCGCAGCAGTTGCACATGCCGCCGGGATTGACCATGTTGGCGGGCTGGTTGACCAGGCCGGCTTTTTCAGATTCGGCCAGAACCGCCAGGGCTTCGTCTTGGGTGATGTAGCGTCCCAATTGGTTGTCGACATAATAGTCGGCATGCGATCCGAACGAAAGGCACACTTCCTTGGGTTTGCCGCAGCCTTTGTCGAGCAGTTGCTGCTGGACCCGGCAGATGCAGTCCGACAGGGCGATAACCTGTTTGGTCTTGATGATTTCGCGGGCCTGGGCATAGGGCGCTACCGGGTGGGTTACCTGGATCGACTGCTGCACGGGTATGGTGCGCAATGGAATGATGTTTTTGCCGGGTGTGAAATCCAGCAAGCCTTCTTCCAGGTAGGCTTCCATCATTTCGGCCAGTTCGCGATCCATGGTCTTGAGCTGAAATTCATACGATCCGATCACGAAGGCCACGGCGGCGTAGTGGGTTTGTTGCGCGCCGCGTTTTCTGAACAGCAGGCCTTTGGCGGCCATTTGTTCGAGCAGCGCGGCGGTGTCGCGCTGGTCACGGCCGGTGCGTGCGGCCACCTGCTCGGGCGTTTCCAGCATCATGCTCATTTCAAGATAGATGCGGGCCTCTTCTTCGCTGAACAGGCGCTGCAGGATTTTGAGTTCAATGCCGGAGGCTGTCGTGGGAAAACCGACCGAGTATTGATCGAGTTGGTTGCGGAGCTGATGATAGATCGATTGTGCGGTCATGTGAGGCACTCCTGAGTGTTCTATTTCCACGTCACGCTTGCCGGCAGCCGCCGGGCGAGAATGTCGACGGTTTCAGCCACCATATCCTCCAGGACCTGGCGCGCGGGTTTTATCGAATGGATGATGCCGGACACCTGGCCGGCCAGGCCGCCGACGTAATCGTCCTTGTGGGCTTCGATGAAACTGGCCAGCAGGGCCGAGGAGATCATGACCTGGGTGGGGAAAGGCAGGGGCGCCAGACCCGATTCGGCCCACAGATCGTGGAATTTGTTGTAGCTGGCGCGCAGCGTTTTGCCCGTGTAGGCGGTGCTGACGCGCGTGTCTTCATCGGTCGACGAAATGATGCGCTGTTTGTTGACCGGCAGCGCGCCGCCTTCGTCGGTGGCCAGAAAACGGGTGCCGACCCACACGCCGATGCAGCCCATGGCCAATGCGGCTGCCACGCCGCGTCCATCGCCGATGCCGCCGGCGGCCAGCAGGGGAACCGGCGCGGCTGCGTCCATGGCCGCCGGTAAAAGCGCCATGGTACCTATGCGGCCGGTGTGCCCGCCGCCTTCATGGCCCTGGGCGACCAGCAGATCGAGGCCCGACTGCGCCATGCGTCTGGCGTTTTTGGCATTGCCGGTGATGCCAAGCACTTTCATGCCGTTGGCATGGGCTTCGGGGATCATGAAGCCGGGGTCGCCCAAGCCGGCACAGAACAGCGGCACTTTTTCTTCGATGCACACCTTGACCGATTCCTGGGGGCGCATGGTGGTGGAGTTCATGCGGACCATGACTTCCACGTCGGGCAGGCCCAGCTCTTTTTTGATTTTATCGACCCAATCCAGATACGGCTTGGGTAATTTCTTCAACACGGCGCTCAGGGGCATGGAATCGACTTGCTTGCTGCCCATGCCGCCGCCGAAATCGATTTTTTTAGGCAAAAGCAAATCCACGCCATAAGGCTTGTCGGTTTGCTTCTTGATCTCGCGAATGGCGTCGCGCAACTCTTCGACGGTAAAACCACTGCCGCCCAGCACGCCCAGGCCGCCGGCCTCGGAGACCGCGACCACCAGTTCTACCGGCGCACCGGTCCGCTCACCCAACAAAGTGGGGCCCATGCCCGCGCTCAGAATCGGATACTCGATGCCCAACATATCGCAAAGCTTGGTACGCAAAATCGGTCTGGTCATGGCTGCTCCTTTTTTTTTGTGTTTATCTGATGTTTTCTTCTGCTTTCGTCCCCGCACGGTGTCCCTTTTCACTTGCAGGGGCGAACCTCGTGCGCGCCCGCTTTTTGATGCACGGCAGCTTCGCGAACAACGAAGGGCATGGCCTGTGCCGGGCCAACCTGCGGTTCGCCCTTACGGGTTGAACGAGACAGCGTGCGGACTACGCCTTCATCCCCGGCAAATTGAGCGAGGCGGTGTTGCCGCCGTCGACCGGCAAGGCTTGGCCGGTGATGTAGCCGGCGTCGTCGCTGGCCAGAAAGAGGATGGCGGCGGCGACTTCTTCGGGTCGTCCGTAGCGGCGCAGTTCGCAGCGGTTGCCGAGTTTTTCGGCCTTGCCCTTTTCACGGGCATAATCGAAAACCGGTTTGGTCATACCCGTTTCAATCAGGCCGGGGCAGACTGCATTGACGCGCACGTTGAATCCGCCAAGATCGCAGGCGGCTGTCTGGGTGAAATTGATCAGGGCAGCCTTGCTGGCGCTGTAGGCATTGCCACCCGCACCCGAGCGGATGCCGGCCACGGAGGCGGTGTTGACGATGGCGCCCTTTTTACTGTCGATCAGGTATTTGGCCGCATGTTTGATCGTGTACACGGCGCCCAGCACGTTGACGGCGTAAACCCGCTGCCAGTCTTCGCCTTCCCAATCCTCGGGACCGCAATATTGTCCGGTAATGCCGGCATTGTTGCAGACAATGTCGATGCGGCCGAAGCTTTTGACAGCCAGGTCGATCAACGCTTGTACATCGCTTTCGTCGGCCACGTTGGTTTTGCGTATGACCGCTTCGGCGCCTTCCGCTTTGACGAGGGTCAGCGTCTCTTGAAGGGCGCCTTCCTGCATGTCGGCCAAGGCGAGTTTAGCCCCTTCACGGGCAAAAAGGATGGCTGCGGCCCGGCCAATGCCGCTCGCGGCGCCTGTGATGATGGCGACTTTCCCCTCAACGCGGCCGGTTTTCTGCACACTCATTCAGACTCCTTATCCATCGGACCCCGGTCAGGGCCACTGGTAGATGGGCAAAGGGCAAATCGCCCCAACGGCTGTACCCCTACCCGTAAAATTCGGATAGGGGTACAGTATCTCATTATGCCGTCTTCATCTATTTCTTTTTGGCCAATGCATCGCGGTCGCCGCCGCTCATGCCGGCAATATATTTCACCAGCTTTTTGCGGGACTCGATATCGTACTGCGTCGTGATGGCGATCTGCTCCATGATGGGCGATCCACCGCCATGATAGTTGCCGACCTGGGTGATGCCACCGCTGGCCGAGCACAGAACGTCGCCGAGATAACGCCAGAACTGGGCCTGGTCCTCGGCCGGCATGTCGGGATTGCGCTTGGTGTACTTGAGCAGACTTTCTTGCAGGTCCGGATGGACGAAATCGGCTTCATGCGGAAAGGTCGCCACGACGCCGCCGGAGATGTCGCACAGCATTTCGGCTTCGCGATACACGGCTTCGCCGGACAGGCAGCGGCCCACGTTGCAGTAAATCGAATGCGGGATGTACGAGCCGGGACCGTACGGTGTGAATCCCAGGCCCGGGATGAAGACTTCGGGCTTGCCCAGGTCCGACGCGGTGTAGCCGGCGGCATACCCCAACTCGGTGGTCATGATGATTTCGGCGAATTTTTCACGGACATGGGAGGTTTTATGGACGTTGTTGACCTCGGCTGCGAGTGCCGCCGTGCCCAGAATGATATCGCCAATGGCCGGTTTGCAGCCCGAGTAGGAATGGCGGTGGAACAGGGCGAACAGCAGGGCCAGAATACCGCCGTGCTGATGTTCGCCAGCCAGAAACACCCGGTCCCAGGGCACGAAGCAATCATCGAAAATCATGTAGGAGTCGGTGGAGCCCTGCTGGAACCCGCGCGGGAAGTGTTTGCGCGGTCGCAGGTTGTGGACGGTTACCACCTGCTTCAGGCCTTCCCAGTCGCCCGGCACCGCGAAGGCGACGGCATAATCTTTGTCTTCCTTGCGCAAGGCCCGGGTGGGGAGCACCAGCACTTCGTCGGCGACCGATGCTTCCGAAATATGCACTTTGCAACCGCTGACCACGATACCGTCTTTCAGGCGCTCCTTGATGCGCACATAGGCATCCGGGTTGGGCTGTTCGGCCGGGCGCAGCATGCGGTCGCCCTTGATATCCGTCTGAGCGGCGCAGCCGACCAGGTCTTCGTTCTGGAAACGGGTCAGCCACTTTTTGAAGTTTTCATGATACTGCGTGGCGCCGTTGTTCATTTTGTCCGCCTCATAGGAGACGTTGTAAATGGCATTGGTAGCGTCGATGCCCATGCAGCGCTGAATGCAGCCGCCGACTTTCTGGCAGAGCATGCGGGTCATGTCCTGCTTTTTATGCAGATCGTCCTTGTTTTGATGAATATGGTTGAAGCGGTTGACGCGGTTGCCGGTCAGATGCGAAATGGCGGTGCACAGCTCCTGATTCTCCGGTTTCTCGGCTTCATCGTAGGTCGTGCCGATGGTATTGATGCAGTCCATCTGCAGTTCATCGGTCCGATCGATCAGTTGGCCATCGTAGTAGATGTTGCGCTTCATCTTGGACAGGCCTTTGATATAATCCTGCTTTGTCCTCATGTTTCCTCCTCGTCCGGCGTCTCCGGAGATGCAAAGGTTGAAATAAAATGAACCTTCTTCATCGGAAAAGATCAAAAAAATGCAGCGGCTGCCGCATATTCTAACGTCTGTTTGAAATACTTAACAGCCGTGGGTGTTTGCTGTCAATGTAAAAAACCGAACGTTCGCTCTTTTTTAATTAAATGATTCTGCCCACCACGATTGCCCGCAAACAACATCATCGGTTTCTGACACTGATCCCGCCCAAGCGATTGGATAGACACCGGATCGAGCCTAGTGATGCAACGTTGAATACGGCCAATTACAGAGGCGATCAACATTAGACAAACGGTGGGCGGTGCCCACCCTACCTGGCTTTTTAATTAAATGATTCTGGTCTGCCATGAACGGGTGGCAAAGGCAATTTTCAGGGGGAAAACGGCCCAAAGGGGCAACTTTCGGGTTTCGAACGCCGGCGGGTGCTTGGGCGCTTACCTTCGGCAATCAAGTGTGCGGAAAACTTTGTGCGAAGGCAGGCATCAGGCGCGCGGACAACTTAGAATCCGAGAAACGCCTTGAGAAATTCCAGTGTGAATTCGGCATATTGGTCTACGGATATGTTTCTTTTTGCGTATTTGTAGCGTTTGAGGTACCAATCCTGGAGCATGGCTTGAATGATGCTCGCGGTCAATTGGCTGTCGCGTTTGCGGAAAATCCCTTCTTCCTGTCCCAGTTGAATAATGCCTTCAAAAACGCTCTCCAGGTGCAGATCGCTACGGACCGCTTTATCGCGTTCGACTTTGTTCAGGTTCTTGGCTTCCATGAAAGAAAAGTAGTACCAGGGCTGCATGGCTTCACTTAAATAGAGGTGTGTGAAGACAGCGGCTTTCAACTTGGCTTGCACCGTTTGTGCATCGGCGACCCGCTCTCGCAATGTGCGTTCGGAAATGGCGCGCTGCTGGTTCTGGAGCATTTCCAGCAATTCATCCTTGCTGGAGAAATAGGTGTACAGCGCGCCCATGCTCAAGCCGCTTTCGCGACTCAGATCGCGCATGCTCATGGCCTTGAAGCCTTTGCGGTTACTGATTTTTAAAACGGCGCCAAAAATTTTTTCGAGGTTTTTGACCACTGTTTTTTCTTTTTTGACCCGCATGGTTTCGCGGTTTTCGGCAATGGTCTCCTGGTAAATGTCTTTTTTGGATATGGTGACGATCTTATTGAATTCGGCGTATGTCATGGACGCTTCCGTGTCTTCCTTTTGCAAGGGTTCGGCATGTAGGTGAGTCAACAGGATACCTTTCCGCTTGAGTCAATGGTCAGTCCGGTTCAGTCCACTAGGCAACCCGACGTATACGTCATGGATAGTTTTATTTTCAACACCTTTCGGACGTGCAGGGCCGAAGGTGAATTAGTTATTCGTGGCTTCCAGATATAGCTTTTTCTTTGTGATTTATAAAGTATTTTGTAGCATTGATCATCTTATGGGATAGGCGTGATTTTAGCAATAAAAGATGACTCAGAGATGGGTGCGTATAGGGTGAAAGATTTTCGCCCCTGCGGGTGCACGCGCGGACACCGCGAACACGCGTGTGCCGGTTGGATCCTCCTTGTCGTTGATGAAACGTCTAATCGTGACCGCGTCCCGAATCGGCGAGTGCCGACGGGGGACGGAAGCAAAGCCATTTGGCAAATTCGAGGACCGATACGAGTACGAAATGGATGTGGAATAAGCCTGCTTAATGGATAAAAAATGGCGCGGCAATCGGGATATCCTCAATTGTGGTATGCCAAAAGCCTATTTTGGGTGTCATGCCGGTCGCAATCACGTTTCCCATGATGCACGCTGTAATTGAATTTCGGTGCAAATGGGGTATAGTGATTTCATTGGCGAAAATTCCTGATTGTCGCCAATGAAAAGTACCCTTTCCAAATCAGTTATCAGAACCTTCCGATACACGCTTCTGGCGTGCATGTTCCTGCGAAGGCGTTCCACCTGAGCCGGTTTCATTGGCGCGTTAGGCCGGACCCACGTGCCGGCTTATTTTTTGCGGTACAGTTGGCACATGGGCATCGTTCTATGGCTGCCACCTTTATGGCGTGGACCATTCACTCGGATCGCCGGGGTTTGAAAACCGAAAGTTCATAACGCTAAAGAAAATGGAGAAAATGCATGATGCGGCGTCACATCAGGGGATTGTCACGGATGATGGTCCTGTCTTTATGGGCGCTGGCCTGGGGCGTGCCTTGCGGCACCTGGGCCGCGGAGAACCCGCCGCCGACCCTGAGCTTGGCTGAGGCTGTCGCGACCGCCTTGCAGCACAATCCCCAGGTGAAGGCTGCGCGGTTCCAGGTCGATGCGGCGTCGGCGCAAGTGACGCAGGCCCGTTCGGGGCTGCTGCCTCAACTGGACGTTTCGGAAAGCTTTTCGCGGACCAATAGCCCCTTGTGGGCCTTTGGCACGCGGCTCAACCAGGGCACCATCACCGAGCCGGATTTTTTTCCCGACCGGCTCAATGATCCGGATCCGATTAACAATTTCAACACGGCGCTGACCCTGACCTGGCGCCTGTTCGATGGCCAGAGTTGGATCGGCTGGCGCCAGGCCCGCCGGAATGTCGCGGCCGGCCGGCTGGCGTTGCAGCGCAATGAACAGACCATTGTCGCCCAAACCGCGCGGGCCTACCTGGGCTGTCTGCTGTCGGTAGAAAATCTGAACGTCATTGCCCAATCCCTGGAGACGGCCGGTGCGCATCTGAAGGTGGTCGAGGATCGTCAGCGCAGCGGTATGGCGGTCCGCAGTGATTTGCTGCGTGCTCAGGTGCGCATCGCCGACCTGGAACAGCAGCGGCTGCAGGCCGACAGCCACGTCAAGGTGTCGCTGGCACGGCTCGGGGCCGCGATGGGCAAGCCCGATGCTGTCCCGCCGGCGGTTCGCCTGGAGAATGTCCTGCAAGGCGGAGCGGCCCTTGAAGGCGACTTGGACACCTGGTTGCAGAAGACACTGGCGCACCGGCCCGACCTGGAGCAACTGCAGATCCAGGAAGAGGTCGCTCAGCGCCAGGTGTCACGGGCGCGCTCGGGCCATTATCCGACGGTGGCCCTGCAGGGCAGCTACGAGATCAATTCCGAGCAATACGATGGCTCCAATGACAATTACACGATCGGGGCGGCGGTTCAACTCAACTTGTACAGTGGCCAGCGCATTTCGGCCCAGACGGCCGAAGCGAGGGCCCTGTTGTCCAGAATCAAGTCGATGCGCGAGGGACTGGCGCTCAGTGCGCGCGTCGAGACCCAGCAGGCATTTTACGAGGCCCAAAGCGCCTGGGAGAGTATTCGGGTGGCCCGCACCGCCGTCGACCAGGCCGAAGAGGCCCTGCGCATTATCGGAAACCGTTACCAAAACGGCTTGCTGACGGTAGTGGATCTCATGGACGCCCAGGTGGCGTTGCAGCAGGCCCAGACCCACTTTTCCAGGGCCTTGCATGACTATAAGGTAGCCGGGGTAGGATTGGCGCTGGCCAGCGGGGTGCTCGATGGCAACGCTATTGTTCCCTGACGTAGTGACGTTTTATGAACGATGCGCGTATATGAACGAATCAACGCAACACCATGGAGTGCCACAGTGACCGCTAAACCGCTTCAAGTAGTGATAGTCCTATTCATTGCCGCGGCCCTTGCCGCCTGCGGCGGGGAGATCGAACCTGGTACGACCGCGCCGGCTGAACATGCGGCGATTGCTGTGCCGGTGGCCGAAGCGCGTATCAGTGAGGCGCATTCTTTTTACGAGGCGGTGGCCACCATCAATGCGCGCAATGCAAGCACCATCTCCGCCAAGCTGATGGGGGCCGTGCAGGCCGTGCATGTGAATGAAGGGGATGTGGTTAAAAAAGGCGACCGGTTAGTGTCCATCGATCCGAGCACCGTCAATGCCCAGTTGGCCCAGGCCGAGGCTGCGTTGCGCGAAGCACGCCGTGCCGAAACATCGGCTGTGTCCGCGCGCGATGCGACCGCGGCGGCAGCCGATCTGGCCGAGGCAACCTATCGGCGTTACAAGCAGTTGTTGGCAGACCAATCTGTCTCGCGCCAGGAGTACGATGAAATGGCATCGCGCAGTCGCCAGGCCAGGGCCGCTGAAGCCCAGGCCGAGGCCATGATCGCGGCTGCGCGTTCGCGCGTGCAGCAGGCCCAGGCGGCCGCACGTCAAGCCACCTTGGCTAAAAAAGATGCTCAGGTGCTCGCACCTTACGACGGTCTCGTCGTGGGTAAAATGATTGAAGAGGGCGATCTGGCCGCTCCGGGAACGCCTCTGCTGACAGTTGAGCAGGACGGCGTTTTCTGCGCCGACCTGGTCTTGCCTGAACGCCACATCCAGGCGGTCAAAGTGGGCATGCCGGTCACCGTGTCCGTGCCGGCCTTGGGCGGTCCGACGGTTACCGGCAAAATTGGCCGCATCGTCCCGTCTGCCGATGTCCAGAGCCGCAGTTTTGAAATCAAGGTGTCCATGCCCGAGGGATCGGATTTTAAATCGGGTATGTTCGCGCGCGTGTTCATCCCTGTCGGCGGTACGGGTATTCTGCGGGTTCCGGCCGCGGCCGTGGTCCGTGAGGGCCAGTTGAGCGGCGTGTTCGTGGTCGACCGGGATCAGATTGCGCGTTTGCGCCTGGTGCGCACCGGGAAAACCTACGAAGATCAGGTGGAGATCGTCTCCGGGTTACAGGAGGGGCAGCGTTATGTTGCGGCCGTGCCGCCGACGCTGAAAGACGGCATGCCAGTGGAGGTCCGCTGATGACGCCACACATCGGGATGGCCGGCAAGATCGCCCACTTTTTTATCAATTCGAAGTTGACGCCGTTGCTGATCATCGCATCGATGCTGCTGGGGGTCGCCGCCGTGATTGCCCTGCCACGCGAAGAAGAGCCCCAGATCATCGTGCCGATGATCGATATCTTCGTGCAAATGCCCGGGGCCACAGCCGCGGAGGTCGAGCAGCGCATCACCGTCCCCATGGAACAACTGTTGTGGGAAATTCCGGGCGTGGAGTATGTCTACACCACCTCCGCGCCGGGCATGAGCATGGCCATCGTGCGCTTCTTTGTGGGTGAAGACGAAGAAAAAGCCATCGTACGGCTGCAATCCAAGCTTACTTCCAATTTCGACCGTATTCCGTATGCGGTCAATCCGCCGCTGATCAAACCGCGCTACATCGACGACGTGCCAATCCTTGCGCTGACCTTCTGGAGCGAGGACCCGGGCGTGGACCATTACCTGTTGCGGCGGCTGACTGCGGAGATCGAAACAGTCGTCAAGCGCGAACCGGAAGTGTCGATCACCACCCTGATCGGCGGCACGCCGCGCCAGGTGCAGGTGTTGTTCGATCCGGTGCGCCTGGCGGCCGCCGGTCTCGACCTGAGCCGGGCGGCGGCTATGATCCAAGGGGCCAATCAGGCGGCCGATGCGGGCTCTTTTCCGTCGGGTAAAGGTGAAGTCACGGTGCACGTGGGCGGCTTTCTGAAGACGCGCGAAGAGGTCGAACGGGTCGTTCTGGGCAATGACCAGGGGCGTCCGATCTACCTGCAGGATGTGGCCGAGGTGATCGATGGACCGGCCGAAGCCGACCAGTACGTGTTTTTCGGAACCGGTCCGGCCGCCGGTGACAAGCAGATCCAGGGCCAGGGGCTGTATCCGGGCGTGACCCTGTCGCTGGCCAAGCGCAAGGGCACCAACGCCATCGATGTGGCCGAGCGCGTGCTGCACCGCATCGAAAAAGTGCGCGGCAGCAAATTGCCCGACAATATCCACATGACCATCACGCGCAACTATGGCGAAACAGCCGAGGAAAAATCCAACGAACTGCTTTACCACATGGCTATTGCCGTGGTGTCGGTCACATTGCTGATCTGGCTGACCTTAGGCCGGCGCGAGTCGGGCGTCGTGGCTCTGGCCATACCGGTCACGCTGGCCATGACCATGGCCACCTTTTATCTATATGGGTACACGCTCAACCGCATCACCTTGTTCGCCCTGATCTTTTCGATCGGCATCCTGGTGGATGACGCCATCGTGGTGGTCGAAAACATGGTGCGCCACTACCACCTGCCGGAAAACAAAGACCGCAACCGGTTCACGGTGGCCATCGAGGCGGTCGACGAGGTGGGCAACCCCACTATTTTGGCGACGTTGGCGGTGATCGCGGCTATTTTGCCCATGGCTTTTGTCGGCGGACTGATGGGGCCTTACATGCGGCCCATTCCGGTGGGGGCTTCGGCCGCCATGGTCTTCTCTTTGCTGGTGGCTTTTATCGTCACCCCCTGGGCGGCGGTGCGCCTGCTCAAAGGGGAGAAAGCGCACGCCGACGACAGTAGCGGCGCAAGTCACGCTGCCGGCGGCCATGAACCGCCCCGCGAAGACTGGAGCACGCGCCTTTACCGCCGGGTGATGGACCCGCTGATCCATAATCCGCGCTGGCGCTGGATTTTCCTGATCGGGGTGGTCGCATTGCTGCTCCTGGCGATGGCCATGGTGGCGGTCAGGATGGTCGAAGTCAAAATGCTGCCCTTCGACAACAAAAGCGAGTTCCAGGTGATCATCGATCTGCCCGAGGATGCCACCCTGGAAATGACGGCCGCCGCGGCGCGCGACATGGCCGATTACATCGCCACCCTCAACGAGGTGACCGACTACCAGATCCACGTGGGCGTGGGCGGGCCGATCAATTTCAACGGCCTGGTGCGCCACTACTACCTGCGTCAGGTCCCTTTCCAGGCCGACATCCAGGTCAACCTGGTCGCCAAGGGGCGCCGCGCCCAGCAGAGCCACGATATCGCCAAGCGCGTGCGCCCGCCGCTGGTGGCGATCGCCCAGCGTTACAACGCACGCGTCAAGGTGGTCGAAGTGCCGCCCGGCCCTCCCGTGATCTCGACGTTGGTGGCCGAAGTGTATGGGCCGGACTATGAACGCCAGCGCGCGCTGGCCGGCGACATCATGCGCATTTTCGAGCAGACCGAGGGCGTGGTGGATGCGGACTGGTTCATGGAGGATGGCTACCCGCGCTATCAGCTGGATGTCGATCGCGAGCGGGCCGCTATGCACGGCATCAGCGTCATGCAGATCGCCCGCACGCTGATGCTGGCCCTGAATGGCGAGCAGGTGGGGTTGTTGCATCAGCCCGACGAGCGCGAGGATGTCCCGATTCTGGCCAAGCTGCCCTTGGCCGAGCGCGCGGACATCCAGCGGCTGGAGTCGATCAAGATGGCCGCGGCCGATGGCGGACTGGTGCCGCTGTCGGCATTGGTTCAGGCGCGCGCGACGGCCGAAGACAAGAGCATTTACCATAAGAACCTGATGCCCGTGGTCTACGTGATCGCTGACGTGGCCGGCGCCAAGGAGAGCCCGGTGTACGCCATTTTGGAAATGCGTAATAAGATCGCCGCCATCGCATTGCCCGAGGGCTACGAGATCGCGCAACTGACCGCCAACGTGCCGGACAGCGACCGGCGCTTTGCCATGAAATGGGATGGTGAATGGCACATCACCTACGAGGTGTTCCGCGACCTGGGCTTGGCGTTCGGCGTGGTCCTGATCCTGATCTTCGTGCTGGTGGTGGGCTGGTTTCAATCTTTTTCCACGCCCATGGTGATCATGGTGGCCATCCCCTTTTCCTTGATCGGCATTTTGCCGGCCCACTGGGCCATGGGTGCGTTCTTTTCGGCGACCTCCATGATCGGCTTCATTGCCGGGGCCGGCATTGTGGTGCGCAACTCGATCATCCTGGTGGACTTCATCGAGCTGCGCCTGCGCGAGGGCATGCCCCTGGACCAGGCCGTCGTGGACGCGGGCGCGGTGCGTTTCCGGCCCATGATGTTGACGGCCGCTGCGGTGGTGGTGGGCGCATCGGTGATTCTCTTTGATCCCATTTTCCAGGGGCTGGCCATATCGCTGATGGCCGGCGAGGTGGCCTCGTTGCTCTTTTCGCGCATGACCGTGCCCATCTTGTATTATCTGGACAAGCGCTGGGAGTTTGCGCACGGACACGGGTTGGCGGAACGGTAGCCTGAGGTCTGCGGGCCTGTTGCACTTGTCTTCAACTGTGCCTATTTTGGGGACCAACCCACGGAAAATGCATGATCATCCGCGAAGGACATAATTGCTGGCGCCGTACCCAGGCCGACAAGGCCGCTTTTCTGATCGACGCGGCAGCCTATTTCGACGCCTTCGTGCACGCCGTGCGCCACGCGCGCCAAACAATTTATATTGCTGGTTGGGATTTCGACAGCCGTTTAACGCTCGATCCGCGCGGGCGTTTTTCCGAGCCCATTCCTTCGCTGGGTGCCTTTCTCAACGACATGGTTTCACGGAATAAATCGCTCCAGACCTATGTGTTGTCCTGGGACTTTGCCATGATCTATTTGCGCGAACGGCAATGGATGCCGGTCGTCAGTTTTGGTTGGAAAAGCCATCGTCGCATACACTTCCAGTTAGACGACCAGCATCCGCTGGGGGCTTCGCATCACCAGAAGTTCGTGGTGGTCGACGACCAAATTGCCTTTTGCGGCGGTCTGGATCTGACCGGCAACCGATGGGACACACCGGCGCATCACCCGGATGACCCTCACCGCAGTGCGCCCAATGGTACCCTTTACAGCCCTTTTCATGACATCCAGATGGCGGTCGGCGGCGAAACCGCCCAGGCCTTGGGTGAGATGTTCCGACAACGCTGGCGGCGCGCGGTCGGCGTCAATCTGCCGACACCGAAACTTTCGCCCCGCGCCGAGTGGCCGCAAGCCATGCCGGTGGATATGACCGCCTGCCCGGTGGCCATTGCGCGCACTTTGCCGGCCTACAAGGACCAGGCGGCGGTGCGTGAAGTCGAACGGATTTACCAGGATGCCATCGATCAGGCGCAGACGTTGTTGTACATCGAAAACCAGTATCTGACCGCGGATTGCATCTGCCAACGCCTTGCGCCGCGGCTGCAGGAAGAAAACGGTCCCGAAATCGTGATCGTAATGCCGTCCAAGGCGAACGGTTGGCTGGAACAGAGCACTATGGACGCCATCCGCCGGCGCTGCCTGGCAAGTCTTGCCGAGGCGGATCGCCATGGGCGGCTGTCGGTGTATTGGCCCGCGGTGGGCGCCCGGACATTGCCCGTCTATGTGCATTCCAAAATACTGATTGCCGATGATCGCCTGGCCATCGTGGGTTCGGCCAACTTGAGCAATCGGTCGATGGGATTGGACACGGAGTGTTGCCTGGTGGTTGAAGATGCGGGCGACAGCGATGTGGGCCGGGCCCTGCGCCGGTTCCGCCTGAACCTGCTGGCCGAGCACCTGGGGGCCTCCGTGCAAGAGGTGGCCGCCGCGTGCGAACGCGAGGGGTCGGTCCGGGGCGCGATCCGAAACATCTGCGGCGCTACGCGTTGCCTGAAACCGCTCGACCTGGATGCGGCGCCGGTGGTCGACGGTACGGCTTGGGTGCCGGACGCTTCGTTCCTGGACCCTGAAGAACCCTTTCATTTCGATAAGGTCATCGACCATTTCGCCCGCGCGCCTGAACAGCAGTCCAGCCGTAGTCAGTTTGTCAAGATTGCGGTGATGATCCTAATTCTGTTTGGATTGGCCGCGGTCTGGCGCCTGACGCCGCTGGCGGATTGGCTGACCATCGAACGGCTGGCACAGTGGGCCGGAGTGGTTGACGACCGGCGCGTCTTGATGGCATTGGTGGTTGGCACCTACGTCGTGGCCAGCCTGATTTTCGTTCCGGTGACATTGCTGGTCGGCGCCACCGCCTTGATTCTGCCGCCGTGGCAGAGCTTCGTGTGCGCCATGATCGGCACGGTCCTGAGCGCCTGGGCCACTTATTGGGTCGGCCGGCGGTTGGGCAAACGCACGGTGCGCAGAGTCGCCGGCGAGCGGCTGACCCGCCTGAACAAGTATCTCTCCCGCCAGGGTGTTTTGACCGTGATGATCGTGCGCAACCTGCCGGTGGCGCCGTTTACCGTTGTCAATATTGTGGCCGGCACCACCCGCATCAAGCAGGGCGCTTATTTGTTGGGAACGTTGCTGGGCATGCTGCCCGGTATTCTGGTGATCACCATCTTTACCGATCGCATGTTGCAGGTATTCAAAAATCCGAGTTGGATCAATGTCCTGACGGCGGCCGGCGTTCTCCTGGTGATCGGGTTCGGGCTATTGTGGTTGCGCAAGCGGCTGATGCGTAAATTTTCATCTTAAAACCGCACCGTGCGTACCTCAGCGCGACCGTTTGCGTCCCACGTGCCACGGACGGCAGCCTATACAAACCAATAAAAGCATCTTACGCAGCGGGCGAACACAAGGTTCGTCCCTACAGGCTGAACGATGATTCTGCTTTGCTCATCCCTTCCGGGCTGCGTAACAGCGGCGTTCGACATAGGTGGCGGTCTCTTCGTCGTACACCGCTTCGCCTTCGTGGATCAGCTTCGGCGGGCCTTCCCATGCCCCGCACGCCAGCACCACCGGATCACCCAGGTTGAAAGGTTGCCCGCACGCCGCACAGGTTTTCAGGGTCATCAACTTTTCGCGGTCGATGATTGTCTTCATATATCCTCTGTCTCCGACTTTCATGTCAGTCTCCTTTATCCACATATAGGTGCATTCGATTCACAACACAGTTGCCTGCCCGCCTTTGTATGCACGCATTGACACCAGAACGCCACGCGCGATTTCGTTCCCATGCAGAGCATGGCAGCAAGACGTTTTTACTGAGACACTCTAAAAAATCTCTCGAAAAAGAAATTATCGCGTTTATTTCTGCAAGACGATGTAGATCGTCCCTTCGCCGCGTCTTACCAGGAGCAGCAGACTATCCTTGTCGTTTTTGCCGATTTCCTTCGTGAAATCTTCCACATTTTCAACCGGTTTGCGGTTGACCTCCTTGATCAGATCACCGCGTTGAAGGCCGTTTTGGCCGGCCGGGCTGGTCGGATCGACGTCCACGACCACGGCCCCTTTTTCGTTGGGAGCGAATCCCATGCGCTGGGCCAACTCAGGCGTGAGATTTTGCACCGACAGGCCCCATTTTTCACTGGGCTTGGGCGTTTCCGTTTTTTCTTCACGCTCTTGCGGGGTGTCCGGCAGCGTGCCCAGGGTGACTGAAATTCTTTCCCGCTTGCCATTGCGGATGACCGTTACCCTGATGTTGGTGTCCGGTTTGGTGGCCGCTATTTTTCGGGACAAAACGGAAGCTTCTTTGACTTGCTCGCCATCGACTTGCACAATCACGTCGCCGCGTTGCATGCCCGCTTTAGCGGCAGGACCATCCTCGGCCAGATCGGAGACCAGCACGCCTTCCTCGTTTTTGATTCCCAGTGATTCGGCCAGGGGTCGGGTCAGATCCTGGATCATGACACCCAGCCATCCGCGCACGACGCGCCCGGTCTTGAGTTGCGGAAGCAATTCAACAGCCAGATTGATGGGGATGGCGAATCCAATGCCCTGTCCCTGGGCCACAATGGCCGTGTTGATGCCGATGACTTCCCCTTGCATGTTGAACAATGGTCCGCCGCTGTTGCCGGGGTTGATGGCCGCATCGGTCTGCAGGAAATCGTCGTACGGACCGGCCCCGATGATGCGTCCCTTGGCGCTGAGAATACCGGAGGTCACGGTCAGTCCCAATCCGAAGGGGTTGCCCACAGCCATCACTCCGGCACCCACGCGGATGGCGTCTGAGTTGCCAATGCGGGCGGGCGAGGGGAAATCCTTATCCGGCGAGATCTGGATAAGCGCCAGATCGGTTTTGGGATCGCTGCCGACCAGCTTGGCATCGTACTCTTTGTCATTTTCCATGCGCACCTTGATTTCTTCGGCGCGGGCCACCACGTGATGGTTGGTCAGAATCAAGCCATCCGAAGAGATAACGAAGCCGGAACCCAGCGCATTGGCGCGTCTTTCACGTTGCGGCGAGCCGCCGAAAAAACGTTCGAAAAACTCGTCGCCGAAAAAGTCGCGCAGCGGCCCCTCTTCGCCCATGCCGGGCTGTCGGCCCATCTTGACGATTTGCGTCGTGAACAGGTTGACGACGCTGTGCCTGACCTCCTCGGCCAAGTCGGCGAGTCCTTCCGAAGGTGGCTGTGCCCATACGCCAACCGGTGCTGCAACGACCAGCGACAACGCCAAGCACAATGCCCCCAGCCAACCCGCGTTCATCGGACCGCGGCACGCCCTGCGCCGAATTGCTACCATAGCGACCTCCTAACCGGCTTCGCCGGCGTTTAAAGTTGTATGTAGAAAACTATAAGTCTTCTTTTGAGCTTGAACACCGGTGAACCGTGCAGGTGGTATGCGCCACCACGTACTACGACGTTACGCAGACCACCCGTGCGGTTCACCTCTTCAGTGCTGAATCCAGAAAGTTGAATTATTATAAAATTAAAAGTCGAAGGTATATCGACCGTTGTCCGGGAAAGGGAGGAGAATTTGTTACGACGCCTCCATTAACCGCAAATTAGGAGAAACCGGTCACGATGGGTATAAAGGATTGACCGCATTTTACAGGAACAATAGTACTATTTTGCAATTCAGCAATTACACACCCGAACAAACGGATTGCTTTTCGATAGCAGGGAACCGGGCGACAATTTTTCGCCCTATCCGCGCACCTTCTTGCTCGCTGTTGCCCCTTATGTTTGTCCTATGGGCGCAGAATGGGGTGGGCCCAATCCGGGACGGGATCGGTTGTCCATACGCAGCGGCCTTTGCGGACAATGGCTATCTGGCGGAAAGGATCGTCGCGCAGGGAGTTGTCCAGGAGCCTGGCTTCGTCCACCAGGGCCAGGGCCTGTCTTACGTGCCGCATGGTGCGCGGAATTCGGCTGTGGATTTTTTCGACCGGAACATTGTGGCCCCCCTGGGACACTCTTTGCTGAACACGGGCCTCGTTGAGCTGGGGGTTGCACAGGTGAACGTAGACCAGAATGACTTCGTAGCCCAATCCTTTTGCTCTGGCAATGAAATCGATTTTGGAAGGATGGGAGAAGACGGTTTCAAAGCAGAAACCGGTGCCTTGCAGCAGCAGGGCATTCCTGATTTTTTCGGCGATGCCGGCGGCTTGGTAGCTGACCGATTCGGGCCGCTCGGGGCGGATTATTTTGGCGATTACGTCGGCATTGACCAGTTTGACGCCACGCGGCGCCAAGGCTATTTCGAAAAAAGTCGATTTGCCGGCGCCATTACCGCCGCAAAGCACCCACAGCTGCTTCATGCCTCGACGGCCTGGAACGCACCGTTGTGGAACTGACCGGTGTGCCGTTCGCCGGTGGCCGTATCGACGCGGTCAAGCAGGCCGGGCCGGCTGCGGCTGGCTTCATAGTAAAGTGGGCCGGCAGTGATGCGTTCGGCCAGTCGTCCATGGGCGCGGCTTTTTTCCAAGTCGGCGAAGATGTCTTCAGGGTCCGCGGCGGCGGGTGCGACCGGTTCGACCGTGATTTTTTTCAAGCCTTGCAGGATGGCGAAAATATCCGAGTAGTCGATGACATTTTCGATCGCGCGGCCTAAATCAGCCCAAAATTCAATTTGCTTGGGTACCGAGCGTTTTTGGACCATGCCGGCGCGTTCGGCCGCCTGTACCAGGTCGGGATTTAATCTTAAAGGATTGGCCATGGTATCCTCCGGTTCTTCTGTTGCTTTTTGCTACAAATGTAGGTTGTAGCACGGAGGTTGTCAATGGGTTTTTATTTTAAAGCGTATCTGGTTATCCACTTCGGTCAAGTGAGATACGGGCGTGGGCTGACGTGACGTAGGAAAAACCCCGGTGATCCGGGTGGGTGGTCCGCGCCACCATCCATTCGATTAAGTGAGGCAATAAGGCATGCTCCGGACGGGCCGCAAACTTAGCTGCGCTCAAACAGTGCGGCCCTTATGTCCTGCGCACGCCTTATGCCTCACTAAATCTCATGGCTGACGTGGCGTCCGTCTGTGCAAGTCCCCGGAATGGTTATCAAAAGCATGCACGTAAAAGCGTGCATCATGGTAATGGATCAGATCAGCCTGCGCCAATTCTCAAGGTATTTCGTTCCCACGCCGAAGCGTGGGAACGGGAACCATGCGCGCAGGTGAGTGCTGATAGGGGCTAGAAGGGGATGTCGTCTTCCTGGCGGTCGGGCATGGGCGGTTCGGGGTATCCGCGGTCGTTCATTTGATTGCCACCACCAGATGACGCGGGGCGGGCGCCGCGGCCGCCACCGTCTTCACGGCCGCCCAGAAACTGAACCTCCGATGCGACGATTTCGGTGGTATAGCGGGTGGTTCCGTCTTTTTCCCAGGAGCGGGTCTGCAGCTTGCCTTCCACGTAGACCTGGCGCCCCTTGGAAAGGTATTTGCCGCAGAGTTCCCCCAGAGCGCGCCAGGCCACGATGCGATGCCATTCGGTGCGCTCTTTCTTTTCACCTGTCTGTTTGTCTTTCCAGCTTTCCGAAGTGGCAATGCTGAAATTGGTTACGGCCGTGCCATCGGCCATGTAGCGGATTTCAGGATCTTGTCCCAGGTGTCCGACTAAGATAACTTTGTTGATTCCTGCCATACATGAACCTCTCTTTCTTCCTGTTCCTGCCGATTGCCGGGTCGTTATGGGGTTGTGCCGTTCGTTACGGCGCGCTGTCGATAAGGCGGCGGCATCCGGCCTCTCTGGCGCTGCCTTGCCATGCGAGGGTGGTGATGGGTGCTCATCCGGAATTCACGCCCGGTGTCTGCCAGGCGATCGGGTGGATCGTTGTACCGCCCTTCTTTTTAGTCGGTGTGTGGGGGGAGGTCAATAATAAAGTCGTGCGGGCGCATGGGGGCTGCATGTCAATAAAGGCTGCGGTGATTCGTGAATGTGGGGTGACAGAGGCGATCAACATAAAACAATGGTGGGCAATGCCCACCCTACTGGCTGCGGTGATTCGTTGAGTGTGGGGTGACGTAAAAAAGCCAATAGTAGGGTGGGCATTGCCCACCACCGCGTTATACAACATCATCGGTTCTGACTGATCCCGCCCAAGCGATTTGAATAGACACCGGATTGAACATAGCCGAAGAAAGATTGAATACGGCCAATCACAGAGGCGATCGACATAATACAATGGTGGGCGAGGCCCACCCTACCTGGCTGTGGTGATCCTGGTTTTGCGGAGGAAACGCAAGCGGGCGGAAAAATTTCAGGAGCCGGTAAGGCGGCGGCGTACTTTGCCCAGCAGCGGTTCACGGGCGCGGATGGCGCCGTGCGGGCACATTTCGAGGCAGCAATAGCAGCGGATGCAGGCATTGTAGTCGAATTGGACGCCGTGGACATTGGTGGTGATCGCCTTGGCCGGGCACAGTTTCCAGCATTCCCCGCATAGTTTACATTTTTTTTTGTCCACCACCGGTTTTTGGAGCATGTATTTGCGCATGAAGCTGCTGAGTGAGGCCGGCCCCATGCTGAGTGAATTCATTTCGGGGAACGTGAAATCGTTCACGATATGAATGTCGCCGCTGACGTGGACATGGCCGTCAAAGCAGCCCATGCTGCGGGCCTGGGCACTGGTGACCAGTTCGGCAGGATCGAGTCCGAGCAATGTACAGATGGTTTCATCGACAGCGTGACCGTTTTCACCGCCGATGAGTAAGCCGAGCTCGCGCGGTTGACCGCTCTTGCCGGGACCCTGGCCTTCGAGGGCCAGGATGCCATCGACGATTGTAAACGACGGTGCCACGGCTTGGTAGATCTGGACGAGCAGGCGGGCGAACATGATGCGATCCACCCCGGTGCGCAGGTGCCACTCGGGTTTGCGCAGTCCCACGATGCAGCCGAACATGTTTTTGATGGCCAGGGTGAGATACATCTGGGCATGCGTTTTGAGTTTGGCCAGGTTGATCACCACATCGGCTTCGATGGCATCCCGGGCGATCGGAATGCGCCCGAACGGTTCCCCGATATCGATGTCGATCGAATTTTCGAAGGGCTTGACCTCCACCTCCAATCCTTCGAGAGCCTCTTTCAGTCCGGTTTCAGAGAGAATTTTGCGAAAGCTGCCAATTCCGGGGCTGTCGGATACCTGCACCCGGGCGCCTTTTTCGAGCAGATACTGCACGACCGCCCTGCAGATCATGGGATGGGTGACGATGCCTTTGTCGGGTGCGGCCGGCAGGAGAAGGTTGGGCTTGACCAGAACGCGGCTGCCGCGATCTATCCAGTTTGCGCCCATGCTGTCGAACATTTCCGCCACAAGGTCGTGGATCAGGGGAGGATGATAGGCTGCTTTTTTGATGAATACTTTAGCCATGAGAATTATGAGCGCATCTATGAAGCCGAAGGTGGTCTGTAGAGAACACGGGAAACAACGTATTTACAAACGTCGGTGCGGCTGGTAGGTCTGCGCCGATTGGGGTTACCTTAGTATTGATGGGCGTTGTTGGCAAGAGCTTTTCCAAGCCCCCGGATGACGAAACGACGGCTGATGTGGCGCGGAGCACCCACCCGGTTTACCTCGCTGAGTGCGTTATCGAAGGTTGGTATGATGGGTTCAATGGCCATGTGGGCCGGCAAAGCGGGGCCACGTCTGATCGTGTGGCCGGTACATGAATGGAAGGGGACTGCATGGTGCCAGACGATAATTTGGAGAAACAGATCAAGCGTCATGTGATCGGACGCCGGCAGAGCTTTTACTGTACTGTCGCGCCGGGTCTGGAGGCGGTGTGCGCCCGGGAGCTGTCCGAGTTGTCGGACTCCCTGCACGTGGACGCCATTGACCGGGGGGGCGTGTCTTTCAGCGGGCGCCTGGAAGATCTCTACCGGGCCAACCTGCATCTGCGCACGGCCGGTCGCGTGCTGATGCGCCTGGATGACTTTAAAGCCACCAATTTCCGGCAATTGGCCAAACGAGCCGCCGCGTTCGGCTGGAAGCGTTACTTGCCCCGGGGGGCGGTACCGGTTTGCAAGGTCAGCACCCACCAGTCGCGTTTGTATCATTCCGAGGCGGTCGCCGCGCGCATCGGACAAGCCATCCAGGCGTATTGGGAGACACAAGATGTCGTTCCGGCCGGGGCGCACGATCAAACCTTGTATGTGCGCCTGGACAACGACCGAGTGAGCCTTTCGCTGGACAGCAGCGGGCCCAACCTTTACCGCCGCGGCTTTAAAACGCATGCGGCTGCCGCACCGTTGCGCGAAACCGCCGCGGCCGCCATTTTGGATTTGGCCGGATACGATCCGCGGCGCCCTCTGCTCGATCCCATGTGCGGGGCGGGCACTTTTTCCCTGGAGGCGGCCCTGATCGCCAAGAAGGTTGCACCCGGCGCATTGCGCACGTTCGCGTTCATGCAGTGGCCGGCTTTTCGTCCACGGCAATGGGCCTTTTTAAAGGCGGCTGCCGCAAAAGAGCGCCACACGCTGGCGTCGCCCCTGATTTTCGCGTCCGACACCGACCCGGAAGCTGTCCGCCACTTATCGGACTGCGTTCAACGGCATGGTCTGGAAGATGCCATCCAGGTGACCTGTTGCGACTTTTTCACGCGGACGCCCCCCAGCGATACAGCTGGCTTGATCGTCATCAATCCGCCCTATGGCCGCCGACTCGAACCGGACAGCGTGCCGCATGGGTTTTACAGCCGGATCGGGACTAAACTGGCGACGGATTTCAGGGGATGGCAGGTGGCTTTGCTCGTCCCCCACCCGGAGCTGATCACGCGTTTGCCAGCCGGTCTCGAACCGCTGCGCCTGATTCATGGAGGATTGCCCCTGACGCTGCTGGTTGGCGTGCTGTAGGGCGAACAAACCACGGCCCCTGGGGTAAAAAGCTGCGTTGGCGCCCTGACGGCGGGTCCGTTTTCGAGACCCTACCCACCTTGCTCATGAAAAGGTATGACGCATGATTGACTTGCGGGCAGCGATTGGCTACACAGGATGGAACATTTAGTGAGATTCTCGCTAAAATATCACTGCGGGACCATGAACGCGATCCAACCGACGCATTTACTCAAAAATATTCCTGAATCCATGTCCGCGGAATGGTTTCAAACCCTATTCGAGAACCCGCACGTCAGGATTGAACGGATCGTTTCCAGAGGCCACTGTTCACTCGAAAATTCCTGGTACGATCAGGATTGGGACGAATGGGTCATGCTGGTCAAGGGGCGTGCCGGCCTGATCATTGAGGACCAGCCGGAAACGATTGTGTTGAAGCAAGGGGATGCGTTGCTGATTCCGGCCGGTGTCCGGCACCGGGTGGCTTGGACGGACCCCCACGGTGACACCGTCTGGTTGGCTGTGCATGCGTTTAATAAAACATACGGGAGGTCGTCGACCATGGAAGAAAACACCTATCGGGATATTCTGGCCGATGCGATTCAGGCGGAAATCGAAGCCCATCGCTTTTACCAGCAGGTGGCCGATCGCGTCCAGGATAGCTATTTGGCGGAGATGTTCCGTGATTTAGCCGCTGAAGAGCTGAATCATCGCAGAATTCTGGAGAAATTTCGGGAAAATCCCGACCAGCGCATCCACTTTGCGCAGGTTACCGATTATCATGTGGCTGAAACCGTGGATGTTCCAGAGGAATTATCGCTTGCGATGAAGCCCGCCGATGCCATTGCCCTGGCCATGAAAAAGGAGCAGGCGGCCATGCGCCGCTATGCCGATTTGGCCGCGGCGTGCAGTGATCCAGATCAAAAAAAGGTATTTCTGGAGTTGTCCGCCATGGAGCGGGGGCACAAGGCCAAACTGGAGAACGCCTTTGTCGATATCGGTTATCCGGAGGTGTGGTAGACCGGTACCGGCAAGGCGTGTGCGAATAGATACAAATCCGGCCAGCCGGAACAGAAACAGGTAGTCTATGATTTTCAGCAGAAACAGAGTGAGAGCATCGGGACTTGGATATGGTTTGGCCTTTTGTATCGGCTACATGGTGTGCGTTGCCCCTGCGGCCCGGGCTTTGGAACAAGCCTCTTTTATCGACCAGGTGAGCGGCCGCATTCAAAATCTGATCGCACTGCAGGAGGAAGGAACCGGTTTCATTTGCCGCGGGGAACTCATTTGCGGGCTCAAGTGGGTGCCCCTCTTTTATGAAGAGCGTCTGTTTGCCCCCATCTGGTTAGATGGCCACGGCATGCGGCCGATGGCCCAATCATTGATCCGGGCCATCGAGCAATCGGATCACGACGGGCTTCAGCCCGGCGATTATCATCTTAGCGCGATTCGCGCGATGCTCGATGAAATGCAGACGCAGAAAGTGGCGCCATCGGAGCAGGATGCCGCCCAGTGGGCTGAATTCGAGTTGTTGCTCACCGATGCCTTTCTGTTGTTGAGTTCGCACCTGGCCAGTGGGCGGGTCAGTCCCGAAACGTTGCATACCGACTGGCTGCTCTCCGATCACTCGGTCGACATCATGGCAGCATTGCATCATGTGGCCACGGAAGACCAACTCGATCGGGTCATAGACAAATTAGCACCCGTTCATTTGGGCTATGCCGCATTGAAGGCGGCCCTCTGGCATATGCGGTCGATAGAGCAGCAGGGCGGATGGCCCCTGGTTGAGGCCGGCGCGACCCTGCGGCCCGGTGATCGTGATACGCGTATTGTGGCTTTACGCGATCGACTGCGCAGCAGCGGCGATATGCCCGCCGCCGAGCAGGATCCCGAGATTGTCGATTTTTTCGACCCTTTATTGGAAGAAGGCCTGAAGCGTTTTCAGGAACGACACGGTTTGGAGCCTGACGGTCATGTGGGGGCGAAGACGTTGGCTGAATTGAACGTTTCCGTCCAGGAGCGCATCCGCCAAATTGAGATCAATCTGGAACGCTGGCGCTGGATGCCCCACGATCTCGGAGAACGGTATATCGAAGTCAATACCGCCGATTTCAGCCTGCGCGTGATGGATGCCGGACAGACGGCTCTTCGCATGCGCGTGGTGGTCGGACGCCCGGCGCGACGCACGCCCGTGTTCAGCTCACCCATGACCTACATGGTGGTCAACCCCTATTGGACCGTGCCCTATAAAATCGCGGTGGAGGATATTCTGCCAAAGGTGGTCGAAGATGCGAGCTACCTGGAACGCCAGGGAATCAAAGTATACCATGGATGGGATGAAGACGCGCCGGCCATGGACCCGCACTATATCGACTGGCAGAACTATGGAAAATTCAATTTTCCTTTCCGCCTGGTGCAGGACCCCGGTCCCACCAACTCGCTGGGGCGTTTAAAATTCATGTTCCCCAACCATTTTGCGGTCTATCTGCATGACACACCCAACCGTGCCCTGTTTGGCAGAGTGCAGCGCGATTTCAGTTCAGGATGTATTCGGGTGGAGGACGCGGTGGCATTGGCTACCTATCTCGTCAAGGATGATTCCGAATGGAGTGTTGAGCGGCTGAACAATGTCATCGGCCGAAAACGGCAGCAGATTATCCGGTTTCAACAGCCGATCTCGGTGCACCTGTTCTACATGACCGCCTGGGTGGATGAGAGCGGCACCCTGCAGTTTCGCAAGGATATCTACAAGCGCGATACCAAATTGGACCGGGCGCTTAAATTGCGTCCGCCTTCCGCGATACCCTCGGTAGAGGCGGCGACCCCGACATCCAAACGCCGATCGTCATAGCGCTGGAAACACACTGTCCGTAAAGCTTACCAGGTGCGGATCGGCCCGATGTCAAGGTGTACGAAATCGGAACGGGAATAGTAGCCCACACCACCGGCATTCATCTTGACGCACAGATTGCGCAGGCCGGAGGTGTTGTAGCCCGGCAGGCGGATATCGACCGCCTGGCCTTTGGTGTGATAGCTTTTTTTGGCAACGCCGCTTGTATTGCGGCGCAGCATTTCGTTGGTCGATTGCGAACGGTATCCTGAAATCACATGAAAGGGGCCGCGCGGGCGGATACGGCATTTGACAGCAAACAACAGATCGAGCAGCGCGGTATCAATGGGTTTGACCGTGTCGGTGCGATGGTCCCGCAGGATGCGGGCGATTTCGACCAGTCCATCCTCTCTGTAAGCACCCTGCTCGAAATAGCATACCTGTAAGCTTTCGTCTGTGTGGGTGTTATAAAAAGCAAGCGTACGCCGTGCGTCGAAACCTTTCAGCGCGGCCGCGAGCGCGTTCATCGGCACGACGCTCAGGGCCAATGCGCCCATTCCCATTTTCAGGAAATTCCTTCTGCAGTAGTCTGGCATAATTCGTGTTGCTCCGTTTCCGTGGTGGATGCGAGGCGCAACTGAACCCCTTTGCCCTCGCTGTGCGGATAAGTCAAGCTGCTATTTCGGCACCAACTATGACAGCAAATGCTATGCCACTGAGATCGGAGGGCTTCGCGGAATTTCGGCGGGAAAATAACGTTCAGAAAAAACTGCAGATATTGGAATTGATAAGGGTTGCGTCCGATGGTGGACGATCTCACTTTACGCGATCATTCGCGATGCGTGAACAATTTTTGACACCTGTGTTACTATCCATGCACGGGTACCACCAGGGTTTTACAGGGGAGAGGCTTTCGGAAGACCCTCGGCCTCTCCCCGGTATGCCGGTTCCACCGAACTATTCGGCAGAAACAGTAATGCTTCGCGGTTTGGCTTTTTCCACCTTGGGCAGTGTCAATCGCAGTACCCCATCTTTGAGTTGGGCTTCGATGCGGCTCTGATCAATCACTTCCGAAAGCGTGAATTGACGATAGTAGCGGCCGACTTCATACTCGATCGACAGGTCCTTTTCGTCGGGCCCCTCATAAGGGCTGACATCACCGACCAGGGTCAATACATTGTCACGTAGATCGATATTCAGCTTGTCCGTTGTCACCCCGGGCAAGTCGGCCAATACGGTAAGATGGTTATCGTTTTCGAAGATGTCCACATGAGGTGCAAAAATTGCGCCCGGACGGGTTTGCTCGGCCGGAGTGGCCACTTCTTGTTTTTCTTTGATTTTTAATTCTTTATTCACATTGACGTCCGTCATGGCTTGTTCCTCCTTGTCGGATTGGTAATGTTAGCTTTCGATGGCAATGCGTCGGGGTTTGGCCGATTCAGCTTTGGGCACTTTGATGGTCAGGATGCCGTTGCGCATACGGGCCTCGATCCGCTCCGCGTCGATCTCCTTGGGAAGCGCGAAGGCGCGTGAGAATCGTCCGCCTTCACGCTCTCTGCGATGGTACTTGGCAGATTCGCCTTCCACCTCGAGTTTGCGCTCACCCGATATGGTCAGATTTCTGGCTGTCGCCTGGATGTCCAGGTCCTGAGTCATCACGCCGGGCAGTTCAGCCCTGAGGTAAAAGTGGTTTTCGTCTTCTGTCAGGTTAATGGCCGGAAATACGCCCGCACCCATAATCGAAGTTTGTCGCTCCATGAGTGAATCCATGATGCGATCCATTTGCCGTCGCATACGGCTGAGTTCCTCAAACGGCCGGGGGGATGAAAATGTCGGCATGCTGAATAGTCTGGGATAAAACATAGCCTACCTCCTTTTTGCTGACGTTCATTCTGATTTATTCATGCGGTTCGTTGTCAGGTGAATCGCTTTGTCAGAAATTTAAAAGCGAATCAGACGGTGTCAATATGATCAACGCAAAAAATATTACATTATTTTTAATTTATTTATTAAAAAGTAATAGAATGGCGGCTCAAGGGTTGGAATAGGGGAGTTGAAAGCGGGTGTGCAGTTCTGGTCAAACTTTAATTGAATTATAAGCAAACCTTTCATTGAATATAAGCAAACCATAAGTATGGTTTCAGGTGACTGTTCATCATTGAATGTTTTTCGCCGGTTGCTTCTTTCATAATGGATACACCGTCCGCTTGCCGTCCCACGCTGAATCCGGAGATTGCACATCCTGACCAATTCGGTCGGCTGGTGCTATCTTCGCCCAACATAAGGAGATCGTCATGGGATTATTCGGTAAAATTCTCGAAAAACTCGGTATCACCAAGGCTTCGGCCGATTCCACACCCGCCACCCCGGAGACGACTCCGGCCGCACCGCAGACCCAGCCGGTCGCGCTGGTCGATGTGGTCGCGCAACTGGAGCAGCGCGCGGCGGCGAACGCGCAAAAGCTGAACTGGCGGACCTCCATCGTCGATTTGCTCAAGCTTCTCGAGATCGACAGCAGCTTCGCGGCACGCAAGGAACTGGCTACGGAATTGGGCTGTCCGGCGGAGTTGATGGGGGATTCGGCCAAAATGAACATTTGGCTGCACAAAACCGTGCTGGCACGCATCGCCGCCAACGGGGGGAATGTGCCCAAGGAACTGCTGGACTGAGCCGGCAGCCAAACTTTCAAAAAGGAGTCAGGTCATGCAAGTTACCGACATCCTCGCACAGATGGGCGGGCTGCAGTCGATGGCGCGTGAACTGGGCCTCAGCGAGACCCAGGCAGCCAGCGGGGCCGAGGCGCTTATCCCTGCGATCCTCGGCGGATTCAAGCGGCAGGCACAATCCCAACCCACGGGCATGGACGGGCTTGGCGGCCTGCTCGGACAGCTGGGCGGCGGCGATCTGCTCGACGACGTGCTGGCGCCGCAGCCGACGAACGTAAGCCGCGGCAACAACGTGCTCGGGCAGCTATTCGGCACCAAAGACGTGAGCCGCGCGGTCGCCCAGAAGGCGTCCTCGCAGTCTGGGCTGGAGCCATCTCTGCTCAAGAAGATGCTTCCGATGGTGGCGATGCTGGTCACCGGCTACATGGCCAAGCAGCAGGGCGGCAGCGCCGCGGAGCAACCCTCCACGGGGGGTGGCGGGCTCGAAGGACTGCTGGGAAGCTTACTGGGCGGGAAGAGCGGCGGCTCAGGGTCGGGACTTGCCTCCATGCTCGACCTGAACGGCGACGGCAATCCTCTGGACGACATCATGCGTCTGATCGGCAAAGGAAGACCTTAACGGGCAAGTGGCTGACGGGTCACGGTCCACAGGCCAATGGACCCGCGGGGCACACGGGCATGCGAGGAACGGCCCCAACGCTCAACGACGCGAGGGGCGAAACATTTCGCCCCTCGCTCGATGTAAACGGTCTTGTGCCTATTTTTTACACCACGCCGTAAGCGAGCATGGCTTTGGCAACTTTGGTAAAGCCGGCGATATTGGCGCCAACCACATAATCTCCCTTTTTGCCGTACGCTTCGGCCGCATCCAGGCAAGCTGTGTGGATGCTTTTCATGATGATCAGCAGGCGCTGATCGACCTCTTCACGGGTCCAGGACAGCTTGAGGCTGTTCTGGCTCATTTCGAGGCCCGAGGTGGCCACGCCGCCGGCGTTGGCTGCTTTGCCGGGTCCGTACAGGATCCTGTGTTCCTGGAAAACTTTGATGGCTTCGGGGGTCGAAGGCATATTGGCACCCTCGGCCACGCAGAAGCAGCCGGCGTTGACAAGGGCGGTGGCGTTTTCGTAGTCCAGTTCATTCTGGGTGGCGCAGGGCAGGGCGATATCCACCTTGATACCTTGCTCGCGGATGACGTCCCACACATTCGCGCCTTCGACACAGACGCAATCGTATTTATCCGCATATTCTTTGATGCGTCCGCGCTGGATATTTTTCAAATCCATGATGTAGCAGCATTTTTCGGTATCGATGCCCTTTTCATCCACGATGGTGGCACTGGAGTCGCATACCGTGATGACGCGGCCACCCATCTGAGTGACTTTCTCGATAGCGTACTGGGCCACGTTGCCCGAACCGCTGATAGCAACGATTTTGTCTTTGAAATCCAGGCCGCGGGTCGCCATCATTTCGGCGGCGAAATAGGTGGTGCCGTAGCCGGTCGCCTCGGGCCGGATCAAGCTGCCGCCATATTCAAGCGCTTTGCCGGTCAGGACGCCGGTATGTTCGTTGCGGATCTTTTTGTAGTATCCGAACAGGTAACCGATTTCTCGTCCGCCCACGCCGATATCGCCGGCGGGCACATCGGTTTCGGCACCGATATGGCGGAAAAGCTCGCGCATGAAGGCTTGGCAGAAGCGCATGATTTCACCATCGGATTTTCCCTTTGGATCAAAATCCGAGCCGCCCTTGCCGCCGCCCATGGGCAGTGTGGTCAACGCATTTTTAAAGACCTGTTCGAAACCGAGGAATTTGATGATGCTCAAATTCACGGAAGGATGAAAGCGGAGGCCGCCCTTGAAAGGGCCGATCGCATTGTTGAACTGCACCCGGAAACCCCTGTTGACCAGCACTTGGCCCTTGTCGTCAACCCAGGGTACCCGAAACATCACGGTGCGTTCGGGTTCGACGATTCTTTCGAAAATACCGGCTTTGACAAATTCGGGGTGGCGCTCGGTGGTGGGTTCGAGCGTCTCCAGCACTTCAGTGACCGCCTGATGAAACTCCTTCTGATCAGCATCTCTCTGCTTGACTTTGGCTATTACATCTTGAATGACCGACACGGATTACCTCCTAGTTGTAAGTTAACGATTCATCTTCAAAAATAGAATAACTGCCATCATCTCTGACTGTGTAGATTTTTCTTAAAAGCGAGGCTTTGATTTTAACAGACGGGGCGTGCTTCATCTTGTAGTAGGCGACATCGTCAGGGCCGATACCATCTTTTCCCAAGTACTCTGCCGCCAGTTCTTCGAAGCTGTCGAAGCCGCATCCGAAGAACTTCAACTTGGAGAAATAGGGTTTGGCGCCGTGCATGTCGACCAGCACTGCGAAGTGTTCCGGAAAAGACGGGTTGCCGATGACAAGCAGATACTTGTCTTCCGATTCGCGGATGTCGTAAGCGGCCGGCAGATCTTCTTTGCGGACAGGTGTGAAATACTCTTTTAATATAGAGGCCGCTTCGCAGGCGTCCAGGTCATCTGCGGACATCATGTCGGACGATTTGATATGTCCGATGATATACAGGGCGGCACTGAAGTTGCTGACATGCTCGTATATCGGATGCTCCCTGGCACATAGCCGGGTGACTTCGTCGATTCTTTCCGAAATGAGAAGGCCTTCATAATCCATGATGCCATCCTTTCGTGCCGGCGTTGGCCGGAGGTGAAAGTTGAGAGTTATACAGTGGGGCTGAGCAAAGGATGTGCCATGGCTACAAATAGGGATATGTATCCGATTACAGGGCAAAAATTTTTTTTAAGAGGAGCGGGGGCGGGTAGGCGGCTGTTCAAGTTTTGAGCAGGCTGCTGCTTTTCGGCCTTTTCAGTCAGTTGGTTTTAGATGCTTTTTCAAACGGTGGCGCAGGGTATTGCGGCTGATACCGAGCATGCGCGCAGCTTTAACCTGGTTGTTGCCGCACGCTTCAAGGGCTTTGAGGATGAGAGTTTCCTCCACGATATCAATGATGTTGGCATGCACATGGTCTTGGGACAGGCGCAGGATCTCGGGGACGATCGTCTGCAGTTTGTCGCGAAGGCCGGCCAGCAAGGGGTCGGCACCGGAGGCTTGCATCTCGCTCGCATCCCGGGGCGCCATAAGGTCCACGTGCTCCTCGGCAATCAGGTCGCCCGCGCACAGCAAAATAGCCCGCCGCATGCAGTTTTCAAGCTCACGGACATTGCCCGGCCAGGTGTAGGTCCGGAACCGGTTCAGCACCTCTTCGGACACGTGGCGCACCGGTTTGGCATATTCAGCGCTGAATCGGGCCAGGAAGTAGTCGACCAGCGCCGGAATATCTTCGGTGCGCTGGCGCAGAGCGGGCAACTGAATGGATATGATTTTCAACCGCCAGTACAGATCTTCACGGAAGTTGCCTTCGCGCACCGCTTGTTCAAGATTCTTGTTGCTGGCCGCGATCACGCGCACATCGGTCCGAATTGTCTGCCGGCCGCCAAGGCGTTCGATTTCGCCTTCCTGTAACACGCGCAGCAGCTTGGCCTGCAGCAACAGCGGCATATCGCCGATTTCGTCAAGGAAGCAGGTGCCGCCATCGCAGCGTTCCAGCTTGCCGATATAGGTGCGTTCGGCACCGGTGAAAGCGCCCCGTTCATAGCCGAACAGTTCACTTTCGAAAAGGTTCTCGGGAATGGCGGCGCAGTTAATAGCAATGAAAGGCTTGTTTTTGCGACGGCTGTGGTGGTAGATGGCCCGCGCGACCAGTTCCTTGCCCGTGCCGCTTTCGCCGCCGATCAGGACAGCCACGTCTTTTTCGGCAATCTGGCCGATGATTTTATAGATTTCCTGCATTTTTTTGCCCTGCCCGATGATTTTCAGAGCGCCACGGGGCGCAGGGTCGTCCGACAACTGCAAGGCATCCGGCAGGCTGACAATTTCTTTCATCTGGCGGTTCAACTGCAGGGCTTCGCCGACGACGCGGCTCAATTCATCTCTTTCGAACGGCTTGACCAGATAGTCGTAGGCGCCCCGCTTCATGGCCTCGATGGCGGTATCGGTATTGCCGTAGGCTGTCATCAGGATAACCGGTGTTTTGACCTGAGCCGCTTTGATCTGCTTGAGGGTGTCAAGGCCGTTCAATCCGGGCATTTTGTAATCCAGCAGAATCAGATCGAAGCTCTGGCCGCCGATCGTTTCCAGGGCCGCGCGGCCGCTCAGGCAAGCGGTGACCGCGTAGCCTTTTCTTCTGAAAAAACGACCCAGGAAATGGTTCAGGCCTTCATCGTCATCGATGATCAGTATCTTTTCCATGAGAGGTTATTCCGGTGCTCCGCAAGGAATGAAAAGTGAAAAAATGGCGCCGCCCGTAGCATGGTTCGCTACGTGCACCCGCCCGCCGTGGCGCTGGATGGTATTGATGACCAGCGGCAGCCCCAAGCCTGTCCCCGCGCTCTTGGTTGTAAAAAAAGGATCGAATATCAGATCGATATGTGCTTCGGAAATGCCGGGGCCGCTGTCTCGGACGTCGATCCGGACGCAGGCGCTGGCGTGACCGTTTTCCTGCAGGCGGTCCTGCGTGGCGGTCACGGACAGTTTGCCATTGAATGGCATGGCTTCAAGTGAATTGATGAAAAGGTTGACCAGGGATTCCTCCAGAAAGCGCTTGTCGCCTCTAATGGGAGGAAGTCCGTTTTCGACAGCAATGTCCAGCACACACTCCTGTTTGTTGGCCATGGGGCGTATCATGAAAACCACGCCTGCAATCAGGTCGGCGACACTGATTTGGGCAAACGCGAGTTCCTGGGGCTTGGTGTACTCCAGGAAACGGTTGATGGCCGATTCGATACGCCGAATTTGACGCATGGCAATGTCGAAATCTTCCACGTACTCGGGCGAGATTTCGATGTCACTCTGCACCGATTCCAGAAACAGCTTGAGCGAGGTCAGCGGCGTGCGGATTTCGTGGGCCACTGCGGCGCCAAGGCGTCCGATGGCGGCAAACTTTTCCGAGCGCTCTGCAATCAGCCGGATCTGTTTCAGGGTCAGATCGGTTTCCTTGAGGGCCGCGTCCTTTTGATACACGGTTTTTTCCAGAGTATTCTGCCGCTCGCGGACCCTGAGCGCCATGTTTTCGAATGCATTGTAGAGTATGCCGATCTCGTCTTGGCGGCGGGTTTTGACTTCGGTCGTGGTGAACTGGGATTGGGCTAAAATATTGGCCGACCGGCTCAATTCCCGAATGGGCCGCACCACGTGATAGGAAACGACCCAGGTGATCAGAAAAGCGCTGACGATGCACAGCAGAACGGTCAGATACACGTAACGTTTAAGGGATTGGGCGCTTTCAAATGCTTCGTCGCGGTCTTGTTCGACCACCAGGTACCATTCGGTGCCGCCGACTTTTCGTGACGTGGTGAAAACTTCGATGCCGCGATAATCCAGGTAGGTGCCATGACGGTCGCGTTGATTGAAAATATTCTTGAAGCTTTCGGATTGCGAAATGTTCTCGCGCAATATGCGGTTGGGTTCCTTGTGGGCCAGAAATGTGCCGTTTTTGTCTACCAGATAACATTCCCCGGTCCTGCCCAGCGAAACCGTCAAAATGGAGTAAAGAATGCTGCTTGTTCCTACGGTACCGTATACCGTGCCCTTGATTTCCTGGTTTTGCGATATGGGTACGGCAATGTTGAACGTGGACTCCTTGTCGTTGGGCGAATAGGTGATATCCGATATCTGCAGCGCCCTGCCGGCCGAAAAGTCGTCCCAGGTCGCGTTGTCCACATCCGGTTTTTGGCCGCGGCTGCTGAAAACGACGCCGCCGTTGGCGTCCATGACGGAAATATCCCGGTAAACGCCATAGTGGTCCTGGACGAGGGTCAGGTAAGGGCCTATGTCCTCCGGGGTCATGGTTTGGACGATCGATGTGCCCGCGATCACTTGCAGGTCGGCCTTGCGTTCCTCCAGCCACCGTTCGAGAATGGCAGCCTTGTCGGCGGCTACGTTTTCCAGTTGCTGCAACACCAGGGTGACGATGACTTTTTCTGTAATACGGATAGAGAATGCCCCGATAATCACTGACGGCAACAGGGCCAGAATCAGAAACAGGATTACCAGCTTGGCTTTGAGTGTCAGGATGATGGGTTTGGTTTTCAACCGAGGGACCTCTGTACACTATTTCTAACCGGCGATTTTTCCAATTTATTTTTCCTCACCGGCTGCGCCGGTCAAATGACACACCAATTCCTGGGAGGCCACATTGGAGCGGATGATCAAAGGGGCTTCGCCGAGGTTGCAGAGTTTGACCACATGTCCCAGTCCGGCTTCGGCAGGGACAACCTGCGCAAGTGAATTGGGCTGGCTTTCCAACCACTTTGCATTGAACACGACATCCGGTTTTTCAGGATATATGGCCATGTAAAAGATATTCGTTTCGGTCAGATCGTGAAAAAAATGGGAACCGAAGGAGAGGTCCGGTATTAAATTGCCATCCTGGTAACTCAATTCCGCCAGGGCCGTGATGTGGTTGATTTCGGAAAAGGTGACCGGAACACCCATGGCAGGTGTGTGGGTGCCCCATCGCCCCGGTCCGAGCAGCAAGCTCGGGTTCTTGTCGCGGTCCGCCACGCGGCGGTTCAATTTGCCGATCAGGCGGGCGACGCTGTAGCGGTCCGACAAAGAAAGGGTCATGTACGTTTTGGGATCGACCCAGATGATGCAGGCGATCGGCAGACAGACGTTGCCGCCCATGAAATTGCCCTGCGAGCGGATGATGATGCTTTCGGCCGGAAGCAATGCAGGCATGGCCACTTCGGCCGAAGGTCCGATTGTCTGGAAGGGCCGGCACTGCAGCAGGTTGATCTGCATGGCATCCGCCTGATCATGATTGAAGTTGACTGTGAATTCAATGTCGACAGGCGCCGCATACGCCTGTTGCAGCCGGGCGAGCATGGCGGACATGGTCTTGATAAAGTGGGTTTCGGTCAAAAACCGGTCGAAGGTCAGGACCCAGTGATCACGGGCGCTGCGCCCCAGGCGTTCAATGGATTCGGTGTCGCGCACGCCGATCCATCCCAGTTTCAGATCCAACTCTCTTTCGATCAGATTCGTCAGCGGCAGCGTTTGCAGCGTATTGCCCTCCAGGTCGAGAAAATCGACATGGTGTTGGGAGTATTTGCGAATATCATTCAACCCGGCGACGGGTTTGACGGTCGGATCGTCCATGGCGACGATGCGCGGGTAATCGTTTTCGACCCGGTTGACTGCGCGTGTGCCCAAGCCCAGAACGAGCCGCAGCATGCCCGCGTTGGCATCCATGTTCTTGTTCCAGACATACGGGTTATAAGACAGGCCTACGCCGGCAAGTCCGGGAAAGAAAAAGTGCTTGTGGTAAGCGCCTGATACCCGCTGCACCAGCAGCGCCATTTGTTCGTCCATGCGCGCGAGCCCGCGCTGCAAACGGTAGGTGAGGGCGTCCGGGTTCATCGTGCTGGCGAAGATCTGCTTGACGGCTTGCTCAAAGTTTTCGTAGCGCAGTTCAGGTGATCCTTGGTTGACACAGAAATAACTTTCGTACTTGCCGGCAAAAGCACTTCCGAAAGCATCTTCCAATAGACTGCTGGAGCGCACGATGATCGGCGACTGGCCAAAGTACTCCAGCATGAGCTGAAAGCGTTCGCGGATGCTTTCCGGGAAAACGCCCCTGAGCATGCAGGCTTGCAATTCGGCTGCTTTCTGGAAGTACCCTTCAGGGGTTTTGTGCTCCATAAACAGCTTCCACCAGCCGTTCTGAACGATATAGGAGTAGAAAACGTCCGAGCCGATATAAAAAGAATCATGGGGTTCAAGGCTTTTCGACCAGTCGCGCGACGTGTCCAGCAGTAATATTTTTCTGGATAAAATCATTCCAAGGGATTTGCCGCCGATATAGCCTGTGCCGATCAGCCTTTCCTTGGTTTGAAGAAGATCTTCCAGGGTCATGTGGGCGCGGATCATGGCCAGCAGGCGCTTGTCGCGGCTGAGCAGAAGACGGCTCAGCTGTTCGACCATGTCCTGCATTTCTTCGGGGGTGGCCCCTGAGTCGAGCAGCCACTGGGCCTGCATGAACAATCGATCCCAATAATCCAGATGGCGGTGGGCATCGACGGCAATATGGCCCGACAGGTGCGAAAACAGGCGGCTTGCCTCGACGCTGTTGATCACAGGCAGCAGGTCGCCGCGTTCCTTGATGTGCGGAAAGAACATGGTGGGCGAGTAGCGGTCCTGAATCTTAATCGGATGCACATACAGCTCTCTTTCGTGGCTGTAGACATCGATCAGCACCTGGGTGGTTTCGCGGATGCGCGCGATGGCTTTGTAGGAGTGACGGTTTCTTAAAATCGCGAAATAGGCGATGGTATTCAACTCGAACAGGTAAGGGCAGGTGATGAAAAAAAAGTTTACGATCATCAGGTCGGTCGCCCAGGCATACAGCAGATCGGAGAGGCTATCGAAGACGTAAAAGATGTCTTTGCCCTCGCGGGTGACAATGCTGTGCACCTGTGCGGAAAAGGACTCGAAACCTTTGTCGATCTGGAGTGGATAGACGGTCAGCCCTGGCCGGGGCTCGAGCAGCGGCACATGCCGGGCAAAGCGCATGTAGACCACCCGTTCGTTGCTGGCGAGGGCCTTGTTGACAAAAAGGGAAACCAGTTTCTGGTATTCATCGATGCTATCCACCTGCCAGACCACGTTGTCGCCCCTGCGCAGGTTGTCGATGATGGTGTCCAGGCTGTCCCAGCCGGTACTGACGTGAGAGTAGTAAGCCATAGGCTTCGCTTTCGTACAGGCGTGCGGCCACAACTGCCCGTCCCGCGCCCGCGTTTGTCGCATGAAAAACATTATCTATCGGATAATCCAGGCAAAGTCCAGTGGGGCGTGGGCGTGCAGGGTAACCGCACTTGCGCCTGGCCTGATCAGAGAAACGAACCATCGTTCTTTCTTAGGGGCGAACCATTCGTACGCGCGGTGCGGGGAGATGTTGGTTGATCCTGGGGCGAATGGGCACCTTGATGGTCACGCGGCTTATGGTCGCAATGCTTATGGTCACGATGCGCGTTGTAGGGGCGTCGCCCGCGCGAACCCTTGTATGCGGGTCATCGCCCAGGCTGGCGCGGAAATATTCTCCCGCACGCATGACTGCCGGCAATGGTGTCTTTGCTCCCGCACCGGGCGACCGCCGGTCGCCCCTACAGGTGGGACCCCCTGCGATAACACGGTGAAAAGGGTTCGCGTAAGGTCCGCCAGGTGAGAAGCAGGCTGGTAGGGTGGGCATCGCCCACCATTTGTCTTATATCGGTCGCCTTTGATTGGCCGTATTCAATGTCTCATCGCTATGTTGGCTCCGGTGTCTATCCAATCGCTGGGCGGGAGTTTATAAGCGCGGTGGTGGGCAATGCCCACCCTACTATTGGCTGGGTCGCATTTCAGAAATGAAATGGACAAGTCCGTTGATACCTGGGGCGAATGGGCACCTTGATGGTCACGCGGCTTATGGTCGCAATGCTTATGGTCACGATGCGCGTTGTAGGGGCGACCGGCGGTCGCCCGCGCGAA
>LADR01000015.1 GCA_000961655.1 Desulfatitalea sp. BRH_c12 | reverse complement strand
GGCTGCCATCAGCTCGAAAATACATTTGGCCTCGGCACTGTCCGGGTCGTCGCTCTCCAGCGCTTTGAGCGCGCTGCCGCGAACGATCGGCGTGTCGTCGCCCGGAAATTCATACTTGCTTAACAGCTCGCGCAGCTCCAGCTCCACCAGCTCGATCAGCTCTTCATCGTCGACCATGTCGCATTTGTTCAGAAAAACAACAATGCGCGGTACGCCGACCTGACGTGCCAGCAAAATGTGCTCGCGGGTCTGCGGCATGGGCCCGTCATCGGCGGCCACCACCAGGATCGCGCCATCCATCTGCGCCGCACCAGTGATCATGTTCTTGATGTAGTCCGCATGGCCGGGACAATCCACGTGCGCATAGTGCCGGGCGTCGCTCTCGTATTCCACGTGCGCTGTGGCGATCGTGATTCCGCGCTCTTTTTCCTCAGGCGCCTTATCGATCTGATCGAACGGAATGTACTCCGCCCGTCCGCGCAAGCCGTTGAGCTTGGTGATTGCGGCCGTCAAGGTTGTCTTGCCATGATCAATGTGACCGATGGTCCCTACGTTGACATGTGGCTTTTTTCTCTCAAATTTTGCCTTCGCCATCTCGTCCTCCCCTAATCGGCAATCGATTAGACAAAAGAATAGGTTTTAAATGCCTTGCCATACGATGGATCGCGGAATTTAAAACCTATTGCGCGTTCGTTCGTGAACCACTTACTTACCAGCGGTAGTGTGCAAATGCCTTGTTGGCTTCCGCCATCTTGTGCGTATCTTCTTTTTTCTTGACCGCAGCACCTCTGTTGGTGGCAGCGTCCATCATCTCCCCGGCCAGTTTCGAAGCAAAACCAAGTTCGGAGCGGCTGCGAGCATACGAGATCAGCCAACGGATGGCTAGCGCGGTTCTTCGCGACGGCCGGATTTCAGTGGGCACCTGGTAGGTCGAACCACCCACGCGCCTCGATTTAACTTCGATCATGGGACGTACATTGTCCAGAGCCTGCTCGAACACCTTCATTGGAACACCCTTGGACTTCTGCTCAATCTGATCAAAGGCGCCGTAAAGCAACGATTCGGCCACACTCTTTTTACCGTCGCGCATAAGCGCGGCAATGAATTTTGCCACGATTTTGCTGCTGTATTTGGCATCCGGTATAATAACCCGCTCGGGGACTTCTCTTCTTCTAGGCATATGCTACACCATCATTCTCGTTCGGTTAATATCAACTATTTGGGCTTTTTGGCGCCATATTTGGAGCGCCCTTGCCGACGATCCTCGACTCCCAGGGTATCCAGGGTTCCGCGCACAATGTGATAGCGCACACCGGGCAAATCTTTGACACGCCCACCACGAACCAGAACCACCGAGTGCTCTTGCAGATTGTGCCCAATGCCGGGGATATAGGCTGTAACCTCAATCCCTGTGGTCAAACGCACACGCGCCACCTTACGCAAGGCCGAGTTCGGCTTTTTGGGAGTAGACGTGTAGACACGGGTGCAGACACCTCTTTTCTGTGGTGCCCCCTTCAGCGCCGGGGTGTTGGTCTTTTTCTTCACCCGCGTGCGGCCATTTTTTACTAATTGGTTGATCGTCGGCATATTCTCCTCTTAATTCCCTTGCTTGCTAGAATTCCCGATGCAGGGACTCGCTTGCGGAAAAAGCGGATTAGTATATAGATACCCGATTATTGTCAAGTATTTTTCCGTCTGAGCCGCATTTTTTTAAAAATAGTTCAAATATGCCTCCCATTTCACTGAACGGGAGGCATACGCAAGTCCGGATCTCATTCCTGTTCGACAACGAGCTCTTTGGGGTCAACGTCAAGGCCGAGATAATCAATCAACCCTGTTCCGGCGGGGATCAGGCGCCCCATAATGACATTTTCCTTCAAACCTCGCAGATAATCCACGGTGCCGGCAATAGAGGCATCTGTCAGCACCTTGGTCGTTTCCTGAAAGGAGGCGGCGGAGATGAAGCTGTCCGTGCTCAAAGAGGCCTTGGTAATGCCGAGAATGAGCGGTTCGGCCGAAGCCGGTTTGCCGCCCGCGGCGATCACGGCTTTGTTGGCATCATCGAATACGATGCGGTCCACCTGTTCTTCAACGATGAAGTCTGTGTCGCCGACCTCCATGATTTTAACCCGACGCATCATCTGTCGCACGATGACCTCGATGTGCTTGTCATTGATGCGAACGCCTTGCAGACGATAGACCTCCTGCACTTCGTCGACCAGGTAGCGCGCCAGGGCCACTTCGCCCTTGATGCGCAGAATATCCTGGGGAATTGCCGAGCCACCGACAAGATGCTCCCCGGCTTTGACGTAATCGCCTTCATAGACGTTGATATGCTTACCGCGTGGAATCAGGTACTCTTTTTTCTCGCCCACGTCCACGGGGGACACGGTTACTTTCTGCTTACCTTTTTTGGTGGACTTGGCAATGCTGACATAGCCTTCTATCTCGCTTAATACAGCGATTTCTTTTGGTTTTCGCACTTCGAACAATTCGGCCACACGCGGCAGACCACCGGTGATGTCCTTGGTTTTGGTGGTGGCGCGCGGCAGTTTGGCGATGACGTCGCCAGCCTTCACCTCGTCCCCCTCTTCCACCATCAGAATAGCATCCACGGGCAGAATGTAACGGGCCATACCGCCACCGCTTTTGAGCTTGGCGGTTTTGCCGTCGGGACCTTTGACGGAGATGCGTGGCCGCTCTTCGCCGGTTTTAGATTCAATAACCGTACGGCTCGATTTGCCGGTCACCGGGTCGACCTTTTCCTGCAAGGTCTTGCCAGGAATCAGATCACCGAATTTCACGGTTCCGGCCACTTCGGTGATGATCGGGGTGGTAAACGGGTCCCAGGTGGCCAGCAGCTGTCCAGGTTCGACCGATTCACCGTCCTTAACCAGGATGTGCGCGCCGTAAATGATCGGGCTGCGTTCGCGCTCGCGACCGGCTTTACCGAGAATGGCGAATTCACCGCCGCGCCGGTTCATGACCACGTTGTGCCCTTCAGCGTTCTGAACGATATTCAGATCAAGATACTTCACCTCGCCCGCCGTGCGGGCGCGGATGTCGGCCTGTTCGACACGCCGACTGGCCGTACCACCGATATGGAAGGTACGCATGGTCAACTGGGTGCCAGGCTCTCCGATGGATTGGGCAGCCAGGATGCCGATAGATTGCCCTATTTCGACCCGGCCGCCGTGCGCCAGATCACGCCCGTAGCAGGCAGCGCACACGCCGAATTTCGTCTGACAGGTCAATACGCTGCGGATCTTGGCGCGGGTGATACCGGCATCTTCAATGAGGCGAACGCCGCTTTCGTCTATTTCCTTGTTGGCCGGAATCAGCACTTCATCCGTGAAGGGGTCGAGAATATCTTCCACGGTGACGCGACCCAAAACACGCTCGCTGAGCCGTTGGATCACCTCGCCGCCTTCCATCAGGGGCTCGACTTCCACGCCCATCATCGTACCGCAATCGGGTTCGGTGATGGTGGCATCCTGGGCGACATCTGCCAGACGTCGCGTGAGATACCCGGAGTTGGCGGTCTTCAAGGCGGTGTCCGCCAAGCCCTTACGGGCGCCGTGGGTCGAAATGAAGTACTGCAACACGGACAGGCCCTCTCGGAAATTGGCCTGAATGGGCGTTTCGATAATCTCGCCCGACGGTTTGGCCATCAAACCGCGCATACCCGCCAACTGACGCATCTGGTCCTTGCTGCCACGTGCACCGGAGTCGGCCATCATGAAGATCGGGTTCACGCTTTCGGCAAGGACCTGACGGCCCTCCTCATCGACCATGGGTTTGCCTTTTTCGTCGTAAACCGGCGCATTTTTCATGGCCTCCATCATTTCATTGGCCACATCGTCGGTGGCTTTGGCCCAGATATCGACGACCTTGTTGTATTTTTCACCCTGGGTGATCAGACCTTCGGTATACTGGCGCCCGATCTCCGTGACATGTTGCTCGGCCTGCTTGAGAATCGCCCATTTGCCGTCCGGGATGATCATATCGTCAATGCAGATGGAGAGACCGCCTTTGGTGGAGTACTTGTACCCCGTGTCTTTCAGACGATCGGAAAGAATGACGGTGGCTTTGGGTCCCAGGTTACGGTAAACGAAATCGACCAGGTCGCGCAAAGCGCCCTTGTCCATGACCTTGTTGACGGACTCGAACGGCATCTCCTGGCGTTTTTCAACGATTTTGAAGATATGGTAACCATCGCCGGATTTGACGATCGGACTGACGGCCCCGGCTCCCAGTTTGAAAATCGCATCCACATCGGCATCTTCGGGGTCGAAAATACGCTGGAATTCATCCTTGCGCAACATGCCGATGAAACCTTCCTGCTTACTATCACTGGCCAGCGATCGGGTTTTCACCATGTCTGAAAAATCTGCGCCGGCGTGAAGGGCGTCCAGAATTTCCTGGGCCTCCTCAGCCGTTTCGACCACCAGGTGGCGCATTACAGCCACGTTCTGCTTAGGCATGATCTCCCATAGCAGGATGCGGCCGACGGTGGTGTCATGCCGTTTACCACCGATGCGCACCAGAATTTTGGCGTGCAGGTCGACTTCGCGCGAATCGTAAGCGATACGGACCTCATCGGGACTGGAGAAGACTTTGCCTTCGCCTTGGCGTCCTTCAATTTCGCGCGTCATGTAATACGTACCCAACACGATGTCCTGGCTGGGCACAATGATCGGACTGCCATTGGCCGGAGAAAGAATGTTGTTGGACGAGAGCATGAGCACGCGCGCTTCGATCTGCGACTCCACTGACAACGGCACGTGTACCGCCATCTGGTCGCCGTCGAAGTCGGCGTTGAAGGCCGTACAAACCAATGGGTGTAATTGAATGGCCTTGCCTTCGATCAACGTCGGCTCAAAGGCCTGAATACCGAGACGGTGCAATGTCGGCGCCCGGTTGAGCATCACCGGGTATTCGCGCACCACTTCGTCCAGGGTATCCCACACCTCGGGGACTTCGCGTTCGACCATCTTTTTGGCGCTCTTAACCGTCGATACCAGCCCTTTTTGTTCCAAACGGTAGTAAACGAAAGGCTTGAACAGCTCAAGAGCCATCTTTTTAGGCAGCCCGCACTGGTGCAGTCGCAGGTTGGGACCAACAGTAATAACGGTACGACCGGAGTAATCCACACGCTTGCCAAGCAGGTTCTGGCGGAAGCGGCCCTGTTTGCCCTTGAGGGTATCGCTGAGCGACTTGAGCGGACGCTTGTTCGTACCGGTGATGACTCGCCCGTGACGGCCGTTGTCGAACAGCACATCCACCGACTCTTGCAGCATGCGTTTTTCATTGCGCACAATGATGTCGGGGGCTTTCAGATCCACCAGGCGCTTCAGGCGGTTGTTGCGGTTGATCACCCTGCGGTAAAGATCATTCAGATCGGAGGTAGCGAACCGGCCACCTTCCAGGGGGACCAGAGGCCGCAAATCGGGCGGCAGCACAGGGATGACATCCATGATCATCCAGACCGGATCCAACCCGCTGCGCCGGAAAGCATCCACGATACGAAGGCGCTTGGAAAGCTTCTGGCGTTTGGCCACCGAATTGGTGGTACGCACTTCTTCGCGCAGGGTATCGTACAGCGAATCCAGTTCGAGGCCTTCCAAAAGCCGTTTAACCGCTTCGGCGCCGATGCCCGCTTCGAACTTTCCTGGATACAGTTCCAGGGCTTCGCGATATTTCTCCTCGGTCAGCATCTGGCAGCGGGTCAGGGGTGTCTCCTTGGGATCGATGACAATATAGGAATCGAAATAGAGAACCTTTTCCATGCTTTTAAGGGTCATGTCGAGCAAATTGCCGATTTTGCTGGGCAAGCTCTTCAAAAACCATATATGCGAAACCGGTGTGGCCAGTTCGATGTGCCCCATGCGCTCTCGCCGTACTTTGGATTGAATTACCTCCACGCCGCACTTTTCGCAGATCACGCCCCGGTGTTTCATGCGTTTGTATTTTCCGCAGTTACACTCGTAGTCCTTGGTGGGACCGAAGATTTTCGCACAAAAGAGGCCGTCCCGTTCAGGCTTGAAAGTCCGGTAATTAATGGTCTCCGGTTTTTTGATTTCACCGTGGGACCACTGCCGGATCTGCTCGGGAGACGCCAAAGCCACCCGCACGCCGCGATACTGCCGCGGATCGATCGGTTTGGCAAAAAAGTCATACAAAGTTTCCATGATATTTCCTCATTTATAGGAAATGAATAAAATATGGCTACAGACCGGGAGGCACACGCCCCGGCTGTCTGCTACTATGCCTTGGGCATATCCTTATCTTCCATCAGGGCGACATCCAGACCCAGGGCCTGTAATTCCTTCGTCAATACCTTGAAGGATTCCGGCAGACCGGGCTCAAGAATGTTCTGTCCTTTGACGATTTTTTCGTACATGCGGGTACGCCCCGCCATGTCGTCGGATTTGACGGTCAAAAATTCCTGCAATGCGTGCGCCGCGCCATAGGCTTCCATGGCCCACACTTCCATTTCACCCAGTCGCTGACCACCGAACTGGGCTTTGCCGCCCAACGGCTGCTGGGTCACCAGCGAGTACGGGCCGATGGAACGGGCATGGATCTTGTCATCCACCAGATGATGCAACTTGAGCATGTACATGGTGCCCACCGTCACCTTCTCCTGGAAGGGCTCGCCGGTATGGCCGTCAAACAACGTCGCCTGGCCATTTGCAGCGACACCCGCTTCAATCAAGAGGGTTTTTATCTCTTCTTCTTTGGCGCCGTCGAAGACCGGTGTGGCCATGAAGACACCGTTTGTATAGTTGGACGCCATTTCCATAACCTGCTGGTCGTCCAATTTTTCAATGGCAGCGGAAATATCCTTGGCATCGAAGATGCGTTTTAGTTTTTTGCGCAGATCGGAGGCCTGATTCTCTTCCATCATGCGGGTGATTGCGTCACCGAGCCCTTTGGCGGCACGGCCCAGATGAATTTCAAGGATCTGCCCTACGTTCATACGGGAAGGCACACCCAAAGGATTTAACACCATGTCCACCGCGCGGCCGTCTTCGAAATAAGGCATGTCTTCCACAGGCAGGATGCGCGATACAACACCCTTGTTTCCGTGGCGGCCGGCCATTTTGTCGCCGACGGACAGCTTGCGCTTCATGGCCACATAGACCTTGACCATCTTGATCACGCCCGGGGGCAGTTCGTCGCCTCTTTCAAAACGCTGGAGGGATTTTTCAAACTTTTCCCGGACCTGATCGCACTGCTGCCGATACAATTCCAGCAGGTCGTGCACCCGTTCGGTCCCTTCGGCATCATCCAGGACAAGGCTTTCCAGTTGCGCCACCGGAATATCGGTGAACATCCCGACAGTCACCTCGTCATCCTTGACGGCGTAAATCTTTTTACCTTTTTTCAAAGGCGCGGCCAGTTTCTGTCCGACCGCCATTTCCTCGATCTGATCGCGTACGATATCTTCGATGGTTTTCAGCGCATCGTCCCGGTTACGTTCAAGAACCGTTATTTCAGCCAGTTCGATGGCCTGGGTGCGTTCGTCCTTTTCGGTGCCACGGCGTGCAAACACTTTGGCGTCGATAACAATGCCTTCGACCCCCGGCGGTACGCGTAGCGAGGTATCTTTTACATCTCCGGCTTTTTCGCCGAAAATGGCGCGCAGTAACTTCTCTTCAGGCGACAATTGGGTTTCCCCTTTAGGGGTGATCTTGCCGACCAGAATATCCCCCTGGACGACTTCAGCCCCCAGGCGAATGATCCCGCTTTCATCCAGATCGCCCAAAGCTTCTTCGCCCACATTGGGAATGTCGCGGGTGATTTCTTCCTTACCCAGCTTCGTGTCCCGCGCCACGATCTCGAACTCTTCGATGTGGATCGAGGTATAGACCCCGTCGCGCACCAGTCGTTCGGACACCAGAATGGAGTCCTCGAAATTGTACCCACCCCACGGCATGAAGGCCACGGTGACGTTTTTCCCAAGTGCAAGTTCGCCTTGCTCGGTAGCCGGCCCGTCGGCGATAATTTCGCCGGCTAACACCTTCTGGCCCTTTTTGACGATCGGCCGATGATTGAAACAGGTGTTCTGATTGGACCGGATAAACTTGGACATATTAAAAACGCTTACCGCCTTCTTCAGACTCTTGGAGTCGGGTTCATGACGGATGACAATACGGGAGGCATCCACGTCCACCACTTCGCCATCACGGTCGCTGACAATGGTGACGCCGGAATCCTTGGCCACGACGCCTTCGATGCCGGTGCCGACCAAAGGAGCTTCACTGATCATCAGCGGCACGGCCTGACGCTGCATGTTGGACCCCATCAAGGCGCGGTTGGCATCGTCGTTCTCAAGGAAGGGAATCAGCGAAGCGGACACGCTCACCAACTGGTTGGGAGAGATGTCCATCAACTCGATCTGCTCGCGCTCCACCATCATGAACTCTCCGGAGACGCGTGAGGTCACCAGCGGGTTCACGTAGTGCCCCTTTTCATCAATCGGCGCATTGGCCTGGGCGATGGGGTGCTTTTTCTCTTCAAAGGCGCTCAGGAATCGCACATCCTGTGAAACCGAAGCATCCTTGACCACCCGGTAGGGGGTTTCAATAAAGCCGTAGTCGTTGACCCGTGCATAAGTGCTCAAGGACACGATCAATCCGATATTGGGACCTTCCGGGGTTTCGATAGGACAGATCCGACCGTAATGGGATGGATGCACGTCGCGCACTTCGAAGCCCGCACGCTCGCGGGTCAGACCGCCTGGTCCCAGCGCACTCAGACGCCGCTTATGGGTCGTCTCGGACAGCGGGTTGGTCTGGTCCATGAATTGGCTCAGCTGGCTGGTGCCGAAAAATTCCTTGACCACCGCCGACACCGGTTTGGGATTGATCAAATCGTGCGGCATGAGCGCATCGACTTCCTGCAGGCTCATGCGTTCCTTGATCGCGCGTTCCATGCGCACCAGACCGATACGATACTGATTTTCGAGCAGTTCGCCCACAGCGCGCACGCGGCGGTTGCCCAGATGGTCGATATCATCGACGACGCCTTGAGTATCGCGCAATTCGATCAGGGTCTTGGTCGTCAGCAGGATGTCTTCCTTGCGCAGCGTCCGCAGGTGCACCGGAGCCTGGATACCCAGTCGGAGATTGATCTTGAGGCGCCCCACGCTGGACAGATCGTAGTAAGCCGACTTGAAAAAGAGGTGATCCATGAACTCCTGCGCCACCTCAGGCGTGGCAGGATTACCAGGGCGCATGAGCCGGTAGATTTCGATCAGCGCCTCTTCCTTGCTGGACACTTTGTCGAGGGCCAGCGTCTTGCGGACCGAATCGCTGCTGGAGACGCCCTCGATGTGCAGAATTTCGAACTCGTTGACACCGGCATTTTTAAGCTTGGCCAGAGATTCTTCAGTGATCTCTTCGTTGGAATGGATCATGACCTCGCCGGTTTTCGGATCGTGAAGGGTCACCGCGTAAACTTTGCTCAACAGCTCTTCGGGACCGATCGGAATCGAATCCATGTTGGCTGCCTTCATCTGCTTGATGGCGCGTTGGGTGAACATGCGTCCTTTTTTAACGAGCACTTCACCGCTGACAGGCTCAACCACATCACGGCTGGCCCGCTGCCCCTTGAGCAGCTCTTCATTGAACAGCTTCGAGGCACGCCGCCCCTCGATGACCACCCGCTCCTTGGCATAGAAGTAGGTCAGCAGGTCTTCCGTGCTGTATCCGAAAGCCTTCAGCAAGGTCGTTACGGGAAATTTCCTGCGGCGGTCGATGCGGATGTGAACGATGTCCTTCGGATCGATTTCCAGATCGATCCAGGAACCGCGAACGGGAATGATACGCGCGCTATAGATGATTTTTCCGCTCGAGTGGGTTTTGCCCTTGTCGTGATCGAAAAAGACACCCGAAGAGCGGTGCAGCTGACTGACCACTACACGTTCAGTGCCGTTGATGATGAACGTTCCTTTTTCAGTCATCAAGGGGATGGTGCCGAAATAAATTTCCTGCTCTTTGATATCGCGTATATTGGAGACGCCGGTTTCTTTGTCGACATCATAAACCACCAAGCGGACGGTGATACGCACCGGCAGCTCATAGGTCATACCACGCTGGATGCATTCGTCTTCGCTGTGTTTGACATCGGAAAAGCGATAGGCCACGAACTCCAGAGAAGCACTGCCGGTAAAATCCTTGATAGGAAACACCGACTTGAATACCGCCTGCAGCCCGATGTCTTCGCGTTTTTCTGGTGGCACATCGAGTTGCAGAAAGCGTCGATAAGATTCTTTTTGCATGCCGATAAGATCAGGGATCTCAACGATCTTTTTGATTTTACCGAAATTCTTCCGAATACGCTTTTCAAGCGCCAGCCGTGCTGCCATGATTTCTCCAATTTTTTACAAGGACTTTAGGAAACGCGAAAATGGGATAAAAGGTTGTTGGCCTTTACACCCCATTTTCGCATTATCAATTCGTTTTTAAGCAGGGCGATGATTGGTATCCCTCTGCGGACGGTTATTTTAATTCTACCTGCGCGCCGGCTCCTTCCAGTTGGGCCTTGATCTTCTCGGCATCTTCCTTGGCAATACCCTCTTTCACGGGTTTGGGAGCCGAATCGACCAGGTCTTTGGCCTCTTTCAGCCCCAGACCGGTAATTGCGCGCACTTCTTTGATCACCTGGATCTTTTTATCCCCTGAGGTGAGCAAAATAACATCGAATTCAGTTTTTTCGACGGCTGCAGCAGCGGCATCGCCTGCCGGACCGGCTGCCATCATGGCGACCGGAGCAGCCGCGGATACACCGAATTTTTCTTCTAATTCCTTAACCAGTTCGGAAAGATCCAGAACAGTCATATTTGCAATGAAATTGATTACATCTTCTTTAGTTACATCAGCCATTGGTTTTGTTCCTCCGCAGTCATTTAAGCAAAGCCGCAAGGTCTTTGCGACCGTTTTTTGCATCATGTTTGGATTGTTTTGCGCATTCTGTGTACGCGATCAGGCCGCCTGGCTCTCTTTTTGATCTTTAATAGCCTGCAACACATTGACCATGCGTCGTGGCACGTCGTTCAAAGCACGAACAAACGAAGTGGGTACCGCGATCATAGCCGACAGCACAGTTGCCAGCAACTGTTCGCGTGACGGTAGTGCCGCAAGGGCTTTGATCGCTGTCAAGTCGATCAGTTTGCCATCAATCACGCCAATCTTGATCTCGAGCTTTTCATTTGTCTTGGCAAAGTCGCTCAGCACTTTTGCCGGCGCGACCGGGTCTGAATAACTGATTGCGATGGCGCTCGGACCCTTGAAATGATCCTTGAGCGGTTCAACGCCAGTGCCCTCAGAAGCTCTGCGCAGGATTGTGTTTTTGATGACCTGAAACTCTACGTCAACTTCACGCAGTTTATCGCGCAATTCAGTGAGCGTGCCAACGTCCAGACCTTTGAAGTCCGTGACGATGACGACCTTGCTTTTCTGCATCCGCTCTCGCAACTGAACGACGAATTTCTTTTTGGCTTCGATATCCAATCTGCTTACACCTCCTTCCATGACTGCAAAAACCGGAGGAAACAACGGGAGTGTGTCTGTTGGCTGAAAATAGTTCCGATGTAGAGTGACAATTTTCGCTCTCAGACTGTCTCGGTAGGCCGGCGCCAGCGCCGATTAAACACGAGGTTGCCAAATGGCCACGCACATGAACCTACGGTCTTTGACAGTTAATTTACCAACTGCTTAAATTAGTACAGGTTTTTAAAACATCAATAACATTCGTCATGTCAATTCGAAAAAAACATTGGACCCATGTTACCTTAGCGTATCATCTCCTTCACCAGGGAGGCATCGACCTTGATACCAGGACCCATGGTCGTTGAAATGGCCACACCCTTAAGATAGGTGCCCTTGCTGGACGATGGTTTTAGCCGCATGATGGTTTCCATGAAGGCGGCAATGTTCTGCACGATTTTTTCCACGCCAAAGGAAACTTTTCCCATCGGAGCGTGCACAATACCGGCTTTTTCGACTCTGAAATCTATTTTTCCAGCCTTGAGTTCGTTGACCGCTCTTCCGATATCAAACGTCACGGTACCGGTTTTGGCATTGGGCATCAGCCCTCGCGGCCCGAGCACGCGGCCGATCTTACCGACGGCGCCCATCATATCGGGTGTTGCCACAGCCTTGTCGAACCCGAACCACCCGCCCTGGATTTGTTCGATCAAGTCATCGTTCCCCACGAAGTCGGCGCCTGCTTCCTTGGCTTCGGCCTCTTTTTCACCTTTGGCGAACACCAGGACCTTGACTTCTTTGCCCAGGCCATGCGGCAGCACAACCGTGCCGCGCACCATCTGATCCGCATGCCGAGGATCAACCCCTAAGCGCACGGCCACATCCACGGTTTCGTCGAATTTGGCAAAAGAACACTTAAGCGCGGATTCCACAGCTTCATTGAAATCATACCGCTTTTGCGTGTCTATTTTGCCTATGGATTCTGTGTATTTTTTACCCCGTTTCGGCATTTTCTAATTCCCACTCCTTGACCTATGGCATCTTGTTGGCTGCATCCTGATTGGGCGCATATTCAAGCGGTACGCTCAAACGACCTCAATTCCCATGCTGCGGGCCGTTCCACTGATAATACGGCAGGCGGCCTCCAAGCTGGTCGTATTGAGATCGGCCATTTTCAATTGGGCAATCTCTTTAACCTGGGATTGCGTAACCTTGCCGACGCGATCGCGCTTGGGATCACCGGCACCTTTGGCGATCTGGGCGGCTTTTTTCAGCAATACGGCAGCCGGCGGCGTTTTTGTAATGAAGGTGAAAGACCGGTCCTGATACACGGTGATCACCACAGGCGTGACCATACCTGCATCGTTGGCAGTCCGCGCGTTGAATGCCTTGCAGAAGTCCATGATGTTCACACCATGCTGACCCAATGCAGGACCAATGGGGGGCGACGGTGTGGCTTTGCCCGCCGTGACTTGCAGCTTGATTTGTGCCATTACCTTTTTCGCCATGGTTCTTTTTTACTCCTACGATATTGGATGTATTCGAATGCACCAAAGTTATGATGATGGGCGGCTTTCTACAGCCTGGTAACCTGCACGAAATCCAACTCCACCGGCGTGGAGCGCCCAAATATACTGACAAGCACCTTGATTTTACCTTTTTCCTGATTGATCTCTTCCACTGTCCCATTGAAATTGGTGAATGGACCATCGATGACCCGCACCTCATCGCCTTCTTCGAAAAAGAATTTCGGCTGAGGCTTCAACTTTCCGGCTTCCATCCGATTAATGATGCGATCGGCTTCCTCATCGGTCAGAGGGGTCGGTTTGTCACGTCCCCCTAAAAAGCCGGTAACCTTAGCTGTATCGTTGACGATGTGCCATGTTTCATCATCCAATTCCATCCGAACCAGAAGGTAGCCGGGATAAAACTTTCGCGCAGACGTGCGACGCTTACCCTTTACCAGTTCGACCACCTCTTCGGTGGGTACGAGTACTTCGTCGAACTTCTGCGGGTTGGGAGAAATGGCTATGCGTTCTTCCAGCGATGCCTTGACTTTATTTTCAAAGCCCGAATAAACGTGGACGATGTACCATTTGAGTGCCAAGATTCACCTTCTTTGGGTTATGGAAGCACCGTGCGGATCAGGCTGGAAAGACCGAAGTCAACCAATCCCAGAAAAAGGGATATCACGATCACCAACACGATAACGACCACCGTCGACCCCACCGTTTGCTTACGGGAGGGCCAAGTGACTTTTTTCAGCTCGATCTTCACTTCGCGCAGAAACTGAATGCTTTTCTGCACAATACCAGGCTCGGCGACGGGTGTCTTGGGTTTGGCCAAAGTCGGAACTTTTTTGAGTACCGGCGTGGGCTTGTTGATCGAGCCGCCATCCCCATCCTTGGCAGATGTTGCGTCTTGCGCCTTTTCGAAGCGCAACGCTTTCTTCTTTTCGGGATCCTTTTTTTTCAGTATCCGTCCCATGCCACTCCTAATTGTTCAACGGGGTTGCTGCCGCCGACCTACAGCCTCAGCGTTGCACCCCATTCCCCTTTGGCCAAAAACATTGGCAGGCCAGGAGGGATTCGAACCCCCAACACCCGGATTTGGAGTCCGATGCTCTACCGTTAGAGCTACTGGCCTGCACGGGCGGCACATCAGTGTATCGCCAAATGTTACTTGGTTTCTTTGTGAGGTGTATGTTTCTGACAGAACGGACAATATTTGCTGAACTCCAGCTTGTCTGGGGTGGTCCGCTTGTTCTTTGTCGTCGTATAATTGCGGCGTTTACATTCACCGCATGCGAGCGTCACTATTACTCTCACTTAGTCGACTCCTTGGTCATTACTCAATGATTTCGCTGACAACACCGGCGCCGACCGTACGGCCACCTTCACGGATGGCAAAGCGCAGCTCTTTTTCCATTGCGATCGGCGTGATCAGCTCCGCCGTGATCGCCACATTGTCCCCGGGCATGACCATCTCAACACCCTCGGGCAGATTCAAAATGCCGGTCACATCGGTGGTGCGGAAGTAAAACTGCGGCCGATACCCGTTAAAAAACGGTGTGTGACGCCCGCCCTCTTCCTTGCTCAAAATGTATGCCTCGGCCTTGAACTTGGTGTGCGGCGTAATCGTACCCGGTACCGCTACAACCTGACCGCGCTCCACTTCATCACGCTTGGTGCCGCGCAGCAATACACCGATGTTGTCGCCGGCCCGGCCTTCATCCAGCAGTTTGCGGAACATTTCAACGCCCGTGCACACTGTCTTGATCGTCGGGCGAATGCCCACGATCTCAACCGTGTCACCCACTTTGACGATCCCGCGATCCACACGGCCTGTCACGACGGTGCCGCGTCCGGAGATGCTGAATACGTCTTCGATCGGCATCAGAAACGGCTTGTCGATGTCGCGCTTGGGCTCGGGAATGAACGCGTCAATGGCTGCCATCAGCTCGAAAATACATTTGGCCTCGGCACTGTCCGGGTCGTCGCTCTCCAGCGCTTTGAGCGCGCTGCCGCGAACGATCGGCGTGTCGTCGCCCGGAAATTCATACTTGCTTAACAGCTCGCGCAGCTCCAGCTCCACCAGCTCGATCAGCTCTTCATCGTCGACCATGTCGCATTTGTTCAGAAAAACAACAATGCGCGGTACGCCGACCTGACGTGCCAGCAAAATGTGCTCGCGGGTCTGCGGCATGGGCCCGTCATCGGCGGCCACCACCAGGATCGCGCCATCCATCTGCGCCGCACCAGTGATCATGTTCTTGATGTAGTCCGCATGGCCGGGACAATCCACGTGCGCATAGTGCCGGGCGTCGCTCTCGTATTCCACGTGCGCTGTGGCGATCGTGATTCCGCGCTCTTTTTCCTCAGGCGCCTTATCGATCTGATCGAACGGAATGTACTCCGCCCGTCCGCGCAAGCCGTTGAGCTTGGTGATTGCGGCCGTCAAGGTTGTCTTGCCATGATCAATGTGACCGATGGTCCCTACGTTGACATGTGGCTTTTTTCTCTCAAATTTTGCCTTCGCCATCTCGTCCTC
>LADR01000058.1 GCA_000961655.1 Desulfatitalea sp. BRH_c12 | reverse complement strand
GCCGCGTCCCGCACGGCCGCTGCCGCGCGCGCTGCTCCGATGAGCGCCTTGGACGGCACACAACCGACATTGAGGCAATCGCCGCCCATCAGGTGGCGCTCGATCAAGGCCACCTTGGCACCCAGGCCGGCCGCGCCGGCCGCGCTCACCAGACCGGCCGTTCCGGCGCCGATGACCACCAGGTTGTAGCTATCCGCCGGTCGGGGGTTTTCCCAATTCAGGGGATGAACATGCGATACCAATCGCTGGTTGTGCTCATCCCACGGGATGACGATATCTTGAAGGGTATTTTTTTGCAGCATTTGCGCTCTCCCATGTAAACGATAGATGCAGTTCAGCGGATCTTCCGGAGCTTTCTTGGCGTATTTTCGTCAGCCATCCTTTCCCTCGGCCCAGGTCATATCACCGAATATTCTTAAGCGCTTTTCGGATGCGCCGGCCGCATCCCGTAATGTGCCTGGCTGGCTTTATCGGCTGAGCCTTGGTACCCTTGACATAGTATCAATGCGAAGGTATTCACGGCTGCAAGATTTGCAAAATCATCGGGTTTTCAGCAGTCGGGGTTGAAATAAGCGTCAGTGCCCCGAAAGAGGGCGCGGACAAGTGAGCTAAGTTACTATGCCGAACACACATTTCCCCTGGGTCCGCTTCGCCCACGGCGACACCCCTGTATATTTTTCAAGACAAGGCCCAAACTGGTTCGTTCCCAACCGAACGGCCGACGACATCTTGCGCAAAATGGTCATGGGCGCATCTCCCAACGGCAATCTGAATGCCATGCGCCTTTTGTCCAGGTTACCCGAAACGCCGCAACTCGATTACACGGGCAGGTCGGGTTCGCTTTCACTCGAGCGAATCGGCGAGCTTTGGTTTCACCTGACCAACCGATGCAACATGCGTTGCAGCCACTGCCTTTTTTCCTCCTCCCCGGACGACGGTTCGGAAATATCGACGCTGCGCGTACTGGACATTGCAGCGGAAGCCCGTAACGCGGGATGCGGCCTTTTCGTGCTGACCGGTGGAGAGCCGCTGGTCCATCCCGGTATCGACGAAATCGTCGGTAAACTTCTCGGCTACGACCAGACCCATGTGGTCATGCTGACCAATGGCCTCGCCGTAAGACCCTTTCTTTCGCGCCTGCAACCGGATCCGGAGTTCTTCCATCTCCAAATCAGTTTGGACGGTTTGGGGGCCACCCACGACAAGCTGAGGGGAAAAGACGCGTTCGCCAAGTTGTGCAAGCTATTCCATTGGCTGAAAAATAAAGGCTATCCCTATACGATCGCCATGTGCGTCACAAGCGCCAACGTGCACGAAATGCCCGGCATCGTGGATTTGGCCGCCGACATGGGCGCAAGCAACGTCCATTACATGTGGTATTTTGTTCGCGGCAGGGCAAAACAATCCGGTGTGGCATCCGTTGACACGATTTTCGATAGTTTGGTCGCATCTTCGATGCGAGGGAAAAAGCGCGGCATTCCAGTCGACAACATCGAGGCCATGAAGACACAGATATTTGCCCCCGCGGGGACGATCCACGACGGGAGTACCGCCGGTTGGGTATCATTGGCGGTGGGACCGGAAGAAAAACTGTACCCGTCGGCCGCCTTGGTGGGCATCGAAGCACTTGCCAGCGAAATGGGATCAGGCCTGGTCGATACCTGGCAGCGCAGCCCTGTACTGCAAAAAATCCGAAACAGTACGGTGGCCGGCGGCGATTCTCCTTTACGCTTTATTCTCGGCGGAGGAGATATCGACCATAGCTATCTGCACGGCAAAAAATTCCTCGGCGAAGACCCCTATCTGAAACTCTACGAAAAAATCGCTCTTTGGTTGGTGAGCCGGGAGGCAGAAAAGCAGAAGCAAAACGGCCAACCCAGTTTACTTCTCCAGATGGGCGAGATCCTTGAAAGCTGCGGGGCGCACGGTAAAATCGCCCTGGTTCATTCCAACTGCCTGTTGGCCACGGCTCAGAATGACAGCCTGACCACCATCAAGGCGTTTTATGCCGAAGCCGTGGCCGATTCCAAGATCGACATTCTCAATCCGGTCTGTTACGAAACCGCGCTCATCGACCATATTCCCGAGCAGTATCGATTTCGGGGTTACGGTTGTGGAAGCCCCATTATGGACGCGCACATCCAGGAAGGCGAGACCGTGGTGGATCTGGGATGCGGCGGGGGCGTGGAGTGCTTTATCGCGTCCCGGTTATGCGCAAGCAAGGGAAAGGTCGTGGGAATCGACATGCTCGATCCCATGCTGGACCTGGCCAATGCAGCCCGGCCCCAAGTGGCCAAAAACCTGGGGTATGACAATATAGAGTTCAAGAAAGGCTACCTGGAAGCATTGCCCCTGGAAGACGATTCGGCGGACGTGGCGATATCCAACTGCGTAATGAACCTGTCGGTGCATAAACGCAAGTCCTATGCCGAGATTTTCAGGGTTCTTCGGCCGGGCGGACGGCTGGTGATCTCCGATGTGGTCTGCGACACGGAACCGGACCCGGCGATTCGAAACGATGAGGTGCTCAAGGGTGAGTGCATCGCGGGCGCGCTGACCGCATCCCACCTGGTGGGCCTGCTGGAGGAGACCGGGTTTGAAGCGGTCACCCTCGTGAAACGGTTTGCTTATCGGAAAGTGAACGGCCACCCGTTCTTTTCACTCACCTACTCGGCCATCAAGCCAAAGACCTCCGGGCAAGTCGATGTGATCTACCGCGGCCCACTTCCATTTTTGATGACCCAGGGAGGCACTTTGCTTCGAAAGGGCGTCGTTGCCAAGCTCGACCGGAGCGAGGCGGACTGGATGGGAGATCAGGTATTCGTGCTGGACGAAAGCGGTACAGTGATGAATGTCGTGGCGGAAAATACGTGCGCCTGTTATGTCGCCCCCGAAGAAAAGGCTGCGCCGCCGCCGGCCGACAAATTCGCCCTGGCCCCGCTGGTAATCCAGGATACTGCAAAAAAAACAATGGGCTGCATGGTCTGCGGATCCCCGCTGATCTACGCGAGGGATCCCCAGGACCGGCAATGCGCGTTCTGCGGCGTGGTCTTTTCCGCCAACACCACCTGCGAAAAGGGCCATTATGTTTGCGATCAATGCCACACGCAAGACGCGGTGGAGGTCATTCGCCATATCTGCCTTCAGACTGACGAAACAGACGTTGTTCGGCTGTTCGAAACAATTCGCAGCCATCCGTCCATCGCCATGCACGGCCCGGAGTACCATGCCATGATTCCGGGCATCCTATTGTGTATCTACAGAAACCTGGGCGGAGACATTTCGGACAAGATGATCGAAACCGGCATTTTGCGCGGAAAGGGCGTTGCGGGTGGGTTTTGCGGATTTATGGGCATCTGCGGCGCGGCAGTGGGCGTTGGCGTCGCGTTCAGCCTGCTTCTGGACGCCAATCCGGTCAAGCCCTCGCAGCGCAGCACCGTCCAGGGCGTCACGCAGGCTGTGCTCGCACAGATTGCCGGCGTAAAGGCCGCCCGCTGCTGCCAGCGAGACGGCTTCATCGCGTTGACCAAGGCGGCCGAGCTGTCCCAAACACTTCTTCCCGTCACGCTCAAGGCCGAATACAGGCTTGTCTGCAGGCAAATGCATCTGAACAAGGAATGTCTGGGAAAGACCTGCGTTCTGCACCCGATCAAGACGCGCGGGTAACAAACGGCAAGAAAGTTCTAATCGCTGACATCTTCATCAATGCCGATTGATGGGCACCCGGCCGGGATCGCCCACGAACGGCAGGATCAGCAGGCGCGGCAGGGAAAGCTTTTGTGGATCGCGGAACTGCGACAAACCGATTGTCATGTCTGTGTGTCCTTTGGCGGGCTGACTTTTATAGGTGCCGAACAGGCGATCCCACCACGGCAGGTTAAAGCCGTAATTACTATTGGTCTCGCGAATAATCACCGAATGGTGGACCCGATGCATGTCCGGTGTAACCACGATCAGTCGCAGTATCCGGTCGATTCCTTGCGGAAGGCTGATATTGCCGTGATTGAACATGGAGGTAGCGTTCAAAGCCACTTCGAAGATCAGAACGGCCACCGCTGGCGCCCCCAGCGCGGCAATGGTGGAGAGCTTGAAGACCATGGATACGGTAATCTCTATCGGATGAAACCGCAATCCCGTGGTCATATCGATATCCATATCGGCGTGGTGCATCATGTGAAGCCGCCACAGAGTTGGGATCGCATGAAATAGTACATGTTGCGTATAAACCACAAGATCGAGCACCACCACGGCTGCAATGACCGTCAGCCATTCAGGAAGTGCCACTTGGTTGAGCAGTCCCCAATTGTGTTCGGATGCAAAAAGGGCCAATCCAACGGGTAGAATGGGGAACAGCAAAAACACCGATACGGGATTCAATGCCACGATAGTGAGATTGGCAAACCATCGCCGGGGCTTGGAGGTCAGCAGTGCCCTTTTGGGGGCAAAGACTTCCACAACCGCAAGCACGATAAAGACGGCTAAAAATGCGCCGAGTCTGATCGTTCTTTCATCTTTCAGGAAAGCAATATCCATAATCATTCCGATCCGCGCGCCATTTTCAGGAGCTTGGGAATGAAAAAGGAGAAAATGAACAGCGCAAGGGAGATAAACACATTCCAGCTCAGAAGTCCTTCCCAACGGCCGGAGATCCAAATCTCCTTTATCGTTCCAATAAAAAACGTGAAAATGAAAGTGCCGACCATAATGCCAAGGGCGGTACCGGCAAAATAGTCCCAAAAACGGACCTTGGTCAGTCCCATGCCGAAATTCATGGGGGTGAAAGGAAAATAGATCAGGCGCAGATACAGGACCGTGGCAAAGCCATTGCGCCCGATAGCATCGTCATAGCGTTTCAACCGGCTGCCGACAATGGATGCAGCGAAGTCCCGTCCCAGGTAGCGTCCGATCACAAAGGCCAGACTTGCGCCGAACATGGCCCCCAGCCAGACGTATAAGAATCCCCAGTACGGCCCGAAGATCGCGGCGCCTAAAGCGGTCAGCAATGTGCCGGGAAGAAAAAGGCACACGCCGGCCGCGTAAACGAACACAAACACCAAAGGTGCCCAAACACCCGCTGCATCGATAAACTGCCCCAGCTGTTCGATCGTGAGGTACTTTTGGGCAGGCGAAAAACGGACCAGGTAAATCGCCGCGGCAATGAACAAGACCAGAATCGACAACCTTACCCATGCGCTTTTTTTCTTTACATCGACTTGCATGATGTCCCCTTGGTTATCACGCTCATTTCAATTCACCATTGTGCTAATCTTTTTTAAAAATTCGGCTCAGCACACCCTTTTTCCGCGCTTGTGGTTCGGGCAATCCCAGTTGCCGGCAAATATGAACCTCTACCGTGTTTGCGGGAACGTCTTGGCCTTCCACTACGATTTCATCGCCGACCATGACGGCCGGGGCCACGGGCAGATCCAGTTCGAAGTACTCGTCCGTCGAGTACTCGGCTTTTGGCTTTGACGTGACGACGATTTCAACAGGGTATTTGGCGCCCAACCTGGGCATCATCTGCTTAAAATGTTTTCAGGGCTTGCCGTTGGGCTCGTTGAGAAAAAAGCGGACTTTGAGCATGTTCAATGATCTCCTTTATTGTTGATTCGTCTTCTTCAAATCGGCCATGTGACCCAAAAAATCCGTTGGGGGCAAAAAATCCACCAGGCGCAGATCTGTTCGTTCCTTGCCGCGATCATCTATAAAGACAATCGTGGGCACCCCCTGGACACCGTATTGCTTGAGCAACTGTTCGTGCACTGGGTTGCCCCCTTTGGTCACATCCACCTTGATCATGATAAAATTATTTCGCGCCTGGCGGACCACATCGGCTTGATGAAAAGTGACCTCTTCCAACTCGCGGCAGGGCGTGCACCAGTCGGCATAAAAGTCGATGATCACCGGTTTTTCCTGTGCGGTTGCCTCTTGCAGGGTTGTTTGCGAATAGGTCTGCCAATCGATTCCAGGGCCGCGCATGGCCCAGGCGGTGATCCAGAAAGTCGCCAGAACCAGACAGGCCGTACCCACGATGGTTTTCAGCCATGGAAAAGCCCTGAAGCCGGCTTGGTTTTTGTCCAGCCAGCCCAGGTGCAGACCGGCGGCCAAGGCGACAGCGACCGGCAAGGCGATTTTCAAGATTTCGGGCAAAATCGGCCGAATAAAGTAGGCCGCCATGCCGACCAGCACCCAACCCATGAGATTGCGCACCCAGAGCATCCAGCCGCCGGCCCGCGGCAAGCGCTGCAATTGGCCGGAAAAAAGCGCCAGTACGAAAAGCGGCGTCCCCAGGCCCAGGCTGAGAATAAAGAAAATCAAGAAACCTAACCAGGGATTTCCCATCCCGGCCACCCAGGTGAGCAGTCCCAAGACAAAGGGGCCGATGCACGGTGCAGCGACAATGCCCAGGGTAAGCCCCATGAACAGGCTGCCAAAATAGCCGCTGTAGGATCGGCCCGCGGCCTGGGTCAGCGCGCCGGGCAGGCGCAGTTCCCAAAACCCGAACAGGCTGGTGGCAAACAGGATCAGGACACCGGCCACAAGGGTCAGAACGATGGGATTTTGCAACACGGCGCCCATCAATCCGCCGGTGAGCGCGGCGGCTACGCCCAATGCCGAGTTGGTTGCCGCCAATCCCAACAGGTAACAAAGCCCATGCAAAACCAGCTTGAACTGGTTGGGATTATCCCGGGTCGTGCGCCCCCCGAAAAAGGAGACCGTGATCGGGATCATGGGATAGACGCAGGGCGTCAGATTCAACGCCAGGCCGCCGGCAAAAACACCCAAAAGCGTCCACAGCATGGCCCATCCCTGAAGCGATCGGCTGCTGGTGGGGTCGGCATCGGCCTGGACGGGCGCCGATAATCCGGCGGGCGTGCTTGCAATCGGCAGTCCCTGTTCCTGCCATTTGGGAAAACCATAAGGGTCACGGTAAACGTTTTGGTAACCAAGCGATACGGCCACACGGGCCGCCGAGTCGCTACGGACTCATGTCAACCCGGCTCAGTAAAATACGAGGGTGCGCGCCTTGTCCGGACCTAAAAACGCTTCCAGGTCGTCCGCCTTTTGCCAGCGCGCCCACCAGGTGGGCGCCATCGAGAAATTAAGCGCGCCTTTGATGTGCCCCGTGCGATATTCCCACTCCTGGCGGGTGTCGATCAGCATCAGATCGGAAGGGGACTTGTCATATATTTCGGCAAGCGCTTCGGTGGTGATGATGCGGTAGCCACCGGTTCTGGCCTCGGCGATCACGTCATCCCAGGTAACCTGCGCCAGCACGGGAGGGCGCTGATCGTGCCAAACATAGACGATCGTGATCAACACGGCCGCCAGCGCCAAAAAAGAGGATATCCTTTTGTTCATGTACCGTTTCCTGTTTCCGGTGATACTTTTCCGGATAAAAATGTTTCCATTTTGGCTTTGTCAATCGCTACACCGAGGGGCACCCAATCCTCATCGAAAAGGACATTGGTCGAACCCTTAAAGGCAAATGCGTACGGTTTCGCTTCCTCCGTATCCATGGTGTAGATCTTTACATCCAGTTCTTCAGCGAATCTTTCCTTCATGTCGTTGGCTACACCTATAGCCTTTCTGCATGAGACTCAGCCGGGGTTGCCACTATGAAACACGACCAACTTGTGCATTGTTTATCCCTCCTGCTATTCAAGATTCATCCCCGATGGGCCGCGCCCCTTCGCTTAACAGCTTGGTAAGCAGGAATTTCGCCCCTCTTCGCGACAGGCCGAGCTTGTCGGCCACGGTTTCATCGTCCAAGGGTCCCTGCGTTTTTAAAAGCGCCCGCACCTCTGCTTCCAATTCTTCCAGCCAGTCTTCGAAAAGCACCAACAGGTCGGGATCGGCGATCGCCATGAGTTGCTCGGACTGCATGACCTTGTCCACAAGGCTTTGGCACATCTGTGTTGGGTCGACACCTTCGCCCATGCATTCGGCCAGTCACAAGTGCACCATGCCGGATACTTTGTCGCCCTCGGATTGCCCGATCAGGTTCATCAGGAAACGCTCGCGCGCAGTGCCGTCCAGGTCCGCCAAAAGTCTTCCCGCGACCGTTGTGATTTTCGACAGGGCCTCTTCCGGGGCCATGCGGGAGATGATTTCAAAAAGCTCATCCATAGGATTGGTTTGCCTCCTTTGTACTAAAAAGTCCTTCGTGTGGACAAAAGATCAGTTGCCACCTCGCCTAAGGTTCGTAAAACATCCAGAATTCTCGTATCCGCCAGTTCATAGTAGATAAACGGCCCCTCGCGCTCCACCTTGACCAGCAGCGAGCGTTTTAACTCCTTCAGATGGTGCGACACCAGCGGTTGCGACAGATCCAATGCCTCGACGATGGCGGACACCGACTTCTTGCTTGCGCTGATGAGCAACAATATCCTCAGACGGTTGCCGTCCGACAGGCTCTTGGCCAGGAAGGCGGCCCTTTGAAGATGGTCGTTATCCAACCGGCATTGCGCCAAAAATCCATCGTTTTGAACTGCCGGGTCGTCCGGTGATGATTTCATTTCCATTTTACCCATAATCAGACACTCTGTGGATGGCGATCGATGCCCTGTCGATGGTTTCACCTGTAATTCAACCCGCGGCTTGGCACGTCTGGGCGTCTTTGCGGGTTTCGACATAGTGCGCGGCCGCCAGGGCCGCCGTGCAGCCATCCGCGGCGGCCAGAACGATCTGGTTGGCGTATTTTTGCCGGAGGTCGCCCACGGCAAAAATACCCGGAATATCGGTCTCGCATTTTTCATCCGTGATGACATAGCCGGTGCCATTGGTCTTGATCCCGGCGGGAACCAGTGTGTTGTTCGGCGTAAAACCGACAAATATGAAAACGCCTTCGGTGTCGATATCGCGCTGAGCGCCGCTTTGCGTATCTTTCAGGGAGATGGCGCGGACGCCGCTGTCGTCACCATTGATCGCGGTGACGACCGTATTGTAAATGATTTCGATCCGGGGTTCGGCAAATACGCGCTGCTGAAGGATGCGACTGCCCCGGAAGGCCTCCCGCCGGTGAATGAGATAGACCTTGCGGGTGATCTTGGAAAGATAAAGGGCATCTTCCAAAGCTGTATCGCCCCCGCCGACGACCGCTACGATTTTATCACGAAAAAAGAAACCGTCGCAGGTCGCGCAATAGGACACACCACTGCCGAAATGCTCGTTTTCACCAGGTATGTTCAGCTTTCGGGCCGTGCCGCCTGCCGCCAGGATGACCGCATGAGCTTTCAGAAGGGTGCCATCGGCGAGGCGTACCGAGTGGTATTCAATCCCGGGGTCTGTTGCGACGGCTTCCTTTTCTAAAATTTCGAGTTCGTAATGTTTGGCATGCAGCAGGAATTTTTCACAAAGATCGAAGCCGCCGATCTCTATAAAACCAGGGTAGTTTTCCACTTCCTTGGTAATGGCCACCTGTCCGCCGGGGACGCCGCTTTCGATCAACACGGTTTTGAGCGCTGCGCGCATAGCATAGATCCCAGCGGATAAGCCCGCGGGTCCGCCTCCTACGATGATCAAATCGTACATCTCGTTTTTCGACATACTGTCCCTTCTCATGTTTCCGACCTGAGTGGTCATGAGGTTTTCAAAGGCATTTAAAAGGCAACGCCCAACAACATATAAATTTACGTTTATATGTTGTTGGGCTCTCTGTCAATTGGATTTTTACACGCTGGAGAATGCTGTATATAAGGCGGTATTCCGACTTTTGTCAGGTGAAGTTGAACAGGGTTTTCTGAGCTATGATGACGCTGATTTTCACATTTATCTTCGCCACGCCTGTCAATTGCCTACGTTCGTTTAAGAAATTCCCGGATCTCAAGAGCCGCTGTGCCGCCTTCGCCGGCTGCGCTGACCACTTGCTTGATGCTCGCATCGCGCACGTCGCCAGCGGCCCGATTTTGCGCAGGTCGCCGAAACAATTGGTCGCACCGGCAAATAAACGGGAGGTGTTTTCATGGAAACGAAAATTTTGGAAGTTGACGGCACCCGCATGCGCTGGGAGGAGGCCGGGGAAGGCACGCCCGTGATCTTTGTGCATGGCATTCCGACCGGCCCGATTTATGGCGGCATGTAAAACCTGCCTACTGTTATGCCATTTGTTCAAACACAGGAAAACTATTTTTCAAAGCCCGTAGAGTGATCCCCTTTGTTCCAAATTCAAGTGCACTCGAAGGATTGGGGACGCCTTCGAAAATTGAATGATGCTGAATGATTTGAGCCTTTGTAAAACCCGCGCTGTTCACTGTTTTCAAAAGGTCTGCCTCCAGCAAACCGCCGGCAATTCAGCCGGTCCACAATGAAATATCGTCCAATGCCTCCTGGGGCATTTTCTTCTCAATGACAATATCTCCGATGGACAGACGGCCACCCCAATTGAGCACGCGTGCCCACTCTTTCAAGGTCTTATTTTTATCCGGCGTTAAATTCAGCACCCCATTGCTGATAATCACATCGGCAAAGTCATCCGGAAGCGGCAAGTCATCTGCAAGGCCATGGCTGAACGCGACATGGGTAAATCCCATTGCCTTTGCCCCAGCCTGGGCCTTTTCAATCATCTCGGCGGTCATGTCTATGCCCACCACACGCCCCTGTGCACCCACCAAGCGTGCGGCAATCAAGGAATCGAATCCCGAACCCGATCCGACATCGACCACGACATCGCCTTGACGGATGGGTCTAAAGCTAAATGGGTTGCCGGTACCGGCAAACGAGGCAATATTTTCTTCAGGCAGCGATGCGTACAACTCCGGATCATAGCCTATTCGGGTTAGCGCCTCGCGTCCTGTATGAAAATGATAGCCCTTATTAGGATTCAGCGCCACTTGTGCGTATTCCGCTTTAATTGCGCGGCGCAGCACATCGCTGGATATGTTGGTAATGGCTTGTGTGATATCCATATTGATCTCCTTTCCCTTCCCAACGAGAAGGCACCACTGGTGTTTGAAAAAATAGGAACTTTTTCAATTTAATGGAAGGTTGGGCCGCTACTTTTTAATCAGATGGTATTCTGGGGGTCCAAGAGCCTCATCGTCGATGAGATAGGCACCTTGTTCTTGACTTCCGCAGGTCCCGGAATGGGACAGTGTGTTCGGATGCAAAGAGGGCCAATCCAACGGGCAAGATGGGGAACTGCAAAAATTCGATAAGGGATTAAGTGCTAGGATAGTATCATTGGCAAACCTTCGCCGGGGCTTGGGAGCCTTAGTGCCCTTTTGGGGGCGAGGATTTCCACAACTGCGTGCACGATAAAGACGGCTGAAAATGTTCCCAGTCTGATCCTATATAACCGCCAGTTGGGCATGGGTCAGGATGGACACCTTGACCGATGCCTCTTTTTTTTACTTTATTTCTGCAACATTTCGCCCATCATGCGGTGAATCAAGTTAATGGCTTTAAGCGGCCGAAGCATCACTTTGAAATCGGTAATCCTGCCGTCGTCGCCACAGGTGATCATGTCCACGCCATTAACGGTGATTCCGTCAATTTCCGTAAGGAATTCAAGCACCGCATGGTTGCCGGACACAATCTCTCTCACATACTTGAAACTGGTGTTATTGAGCACATGCATCGCCGCAGTCAGATATAATTTGGTGATCGGTTTGCCCTCTTGCGGCGTGTGTACCACTGGAGAGTGAAAAACCACATCGTCGGCAAGAATATCATCCAGCCCCGCCTCGTCCTTCGATGCTACCAACTGATGCCATGCCTTCATCGTGTTCTCAATCATTTTTTACATCCTTTATATAGGAGAGTTTTAGTCAAGATTCGAGTTCCAGTGGTCTTCGTTCGCCCTTGAACGACTGAAAGTGCCCTCCATTTGCAGGGTTAAACTTATCCGGTACGAAGCTATCGATAACGCGCGCGCAGTTCTGTTTTTAGAATTTTGCCTGATCCCGTTTTGGGCAATTCTTTTACAAACAGGATAGCCTTGGGTGTTTTAAATCCGGCCAAACGCTCGCGGGCAAAAATGACTAATTCTTCTTCCGTGATGCTGCTGTCCGGTTTCAAAGCGACGATCGCTTTGGGAATCTCGCCCCATTTTGCGTCTGGTATGGCAATTACGGCGCACTCCAATACAGCGGGATGCATGTAAAGGACATTTTCGATCTCCACCGAAGAAATATTTTCACCCCCGCTGATGATAATGTCTTTAGCCCGATCGACAATGAGAACATAGCCTTCTTCATCCACCGTCGCCAAATCTCCGGTATAAAAATACCCATCGCGTATGGCCCCGGCGGTTTCATTGGGAAGCTTCCAATAGCCTTTCATCACATTGTCGCCACGCACGATAATTTCCCCAACACTCTGGCCGTCCCAAGGGATTTCTTTGCCTGAGATATCGACCACTTTCAAATCCACACCCGGGACCTCCAGACCCGTGCGTGTGAGATACTTCATCTGATCTTCTTCGGGAAGGTGCAACAAGGTATCCTTGATATTGCCGACCGTCAGCAGCGGGCAGGTTTCGGTGAGGCCGTACCCCGATAGGTACCGGCATCCCAGGCTTTTCATCATGCGTTGCGCATTGGCGGGTGACATGGGCGCACCGCCGACCATGACCCACTGCAGAGATGACAAATCATAACGTTCAAGGTCAGGCACGTTCAGTAGAAAATTGATCATTGTGGGAACCATCATGGCAGCGGTAATACCCTCGGATTGGATTGTTTCCAGCACATTCTGAGGAACAAACTGGCGCTGCATGACATGCCGTCCGCCCTGATACGTCACCGACCAGATAAAAAAGGCATCGGCCAAATGGAATAACGGGGCGATGTGATGCCACACCGTGCGGTCCTCAAGCTTAAATGCAACAATCGTGGTCATGGCATTGGCGTAGATATTGCGGTGCGTGAGCATTACCCCTTTAGGTTTGCCGGTCGTGCCACTGGTGTAATACAGATTCAACAAAGCGTTTTCGTCATCCACGGTTGCTTCCACAGGTTCACTCGAAGCATTATCGATGAGGTTTTCATAAGTATCCGTGATCCAGTCCACGTCAGCGGCACCTTCGGCGACATAAAAATATTTGACTGAGTGAAGATCGGGGCGGATTTTTTCCAGCACGGGTTTGAAATCTGCATGAAAAATGATCGCTTCGGCTTCGGAATCGTTTAAAATGTAGGTGTATTCGGCAGGTGACAGACGGATGTTGAGAGGCAACAAAGTGTGATGCGTTAGCGACATGCCGAAATAGAGTTCGAAATAGCGGTAGGTGTTATAATCTAGAACCGCTACACGTCCATCGAAAGTCAGACCTGCCTTTTCCACGGCATGATAAACATGCCACACCCGTTTCTGAACATCAGCGTAGGTCAATCTCACAGCACCATCCACCACGGCTGTTTTTGTGGAATAAAGTTTTACGGCTCTTTTTAGAATTCGACTGGGCGTCATGGGAACATACATTGTTTTTGCTCCTTTCTGGGGCCAGATTAATGGAGAATCCTCCTTTGAGCTTCTAATTGTGCAAAATGGTTATCGTCTCGCCACCCTTCTTTTAGAGATCCTGGGATGATCTGGTGATTAGCGGTTTTTGCGTCAAGTGCAAAGGAAGGCCCGCTGCAGCTGGATCGGCTGTGGGAAAACGGATAGGATGACGGTGGATTTGACCAGTCTACACCTGGCCTGTGTTTTTTGGGGAACCATTGTGATCAACAGTCATAGCCCTTGAACCTTGGTCAGCACCATAGGCGATAGCTCCATTCGAAAGGGGTCTTTCTCGTATGATGTGATTAGCTTAGAATCTTTCAAATCACAGCGATGCTGCGTTCTGCTGTTAGTTTTTCGTCGTTCGAAATGTTCTTTATTGTTTCCGACAATTTAGCCAGGTTGAAAGGTTTTTGTAAAAATGAGGTGCAACCTCGATCCATTATCTCCTGAATACGCTGGTTCATTGCGTATCCGCTGCACAGTATTGTTTTTGCGTCCGGTTTAAGTTTTGTAATGCGGGTGTGCAGTTCACCACCACCCATTCCGGGCATGATCATGTCGATGATAAAAATATCGATGGCATCCAGATGATCTGCATATTTTTCCAATGCCTCTTCACCGCTTGCCGCACAAAGCACACTGTATCCAAGGCTACTCAGAAGTCTCTCGATGGGTTCGCGCAACATTTGTTCATCATCCACGATCAATATAGTGCCATGGCCTTTTTGGGTAGACGACAGGTGCTCTTCATTGAAATCCTGTAAAACACCAGCTTCAGGCAGATAGATGGTGAAGGTGCTGCCAGTGCCTTTTTGAGAGGAGGCCTCGATATAGCCCTTGTGGGATTTGACGATGCCAAAGCATGAGGCCAGACCGAGCCCCGTGCCTTTGCTTTTCTTTGTGGTGAAAAACGGTTCGAAGATTTTGTCTAAGTGTTCGGGCGAGATACCGGTTCCGTTATCCGTGCAGTTGAGCATCACGTATTTGCCGGGAGCGATGTCATGTAAGCGCCCCTTTTTTACTTTCGCAAAGTTTGCATTGGCTGTCCTGATAGTGAAAGTGCCGCCTTCGGGCATGGCATCTGCCGCATTGACATACAAATTCCACAACACCTGTTCGATCTGGCTTTTATCAACTTTAACGGTCCTCAGGTCAGGGGCGAGGGATAGCTGGATAGCAACATCCTTTCTGGCTGCCGCAAAAGTTTCCGAAACCTCCTGGATGATCGTGTTCAGGTTGATATGTTTTTTTTCGTAGTTGCCGCCGCGGGCGTAGCCGAGCAGCTGGTGTGTCATCTTGGCGGCATTGTCGATGATGTTTTCTATCTTGGCAATCCGCTCTATCACTTTTGTCTGGCCTTCGACAGATAGACGGATCATGCCCACGTTGCCCAGTATGCCACCGAGCCAGTTATTAAAATTATGGGCAATGCCGCCGGCCAGCAGGCCTAAAGATTCCATTTTCTGCGAGTGCAGTAACTTTTTTTCAAGTTCCCTGCGCTCATTTTCCAGGTTTAAGCGGTCCCTTGCATCGCGCAGCAACCCCCGAAAGCCCACGGCCTGGCTGTTGTGGTCCACAATCAACGAGGCGGAAAGATCCACGGGAAGGGTTGTACCATTGTTGAAGGATAGTTCAAGTTGCGCAAAATGAACCGATTCTCCGCAGGCGCGCATCTGCTCGAACAACCGATCCAGACGCATGGCCGATTCCGGCACAAAGTAGCGTTCGAAGGTGTATTCCGGAAGCCGGTCGAGGGGCAGACCGATCAGCTGACAAAACGCTTTGTTGACGAAAGTGACTCGCCCGTCCAGGTCGACTTCAAAATAACCCTCTTCGATGCTCTCAAGGGTCTGGCGATATCTGTTCCCGATTTCCTGCAATGTCTTAAAGGATCGCGCATTGTTGATACTGATAGCGATATGGGATGCGATGCCCTGTAAAAGATTGATGTCGCTCTTTTTGAAGGGCGCTTTGGAGGTCACGTTGTCCACAGCCAGGATGCCCAAGGAGGCATCCTTGTATAAGATCGGTATGCATAACAGGGATCGGACACGGAAAGCTTCCAGAAGTTTGCGGCTATTGGCCGAAAGGACATCCGCTATTTCATCGGCATTTTTGATTATGACGGTTTGGCGGTCCAGAAAAGCCCGGACAAAAAATCCCTTTGAGTTCTGATTGTCCAGATGGAAAACGGTTTCTTGCAGATATTGATTTTCCTCCTGCGAATATCCGAAGCCGGCGGCATAAACCAGCTGGGTGCCGTTTTCGTTGGCGAGCATGATAAGGCTGCGGTCAAAATCAAGACGCTGTTCCATCAAAGTAGTAATTTTGCGCATCAAATCATCTATGTTGAGAATTGCGGCCGTCGCCTGACCGACCTCTTGGACCAGCAGGGAATTGTTATAATCGATATTGGCGTTTTCGATACGCTTTTCAGCTGTAGTGCGGCTGCTTTCAATGATTTTTTCAAGCTCCTTGATTTTCAGATGGCTATAGCCGAACCCCAGGCCTGCATTGAGGCATAATAAGAAAACCGACAGGAGAAGAAAGGAAAACCCGGACATAAAGAAGTAAAGGATTGGCGCAAGCAACAAAGAGCATATCAATGAATAGTTGCGCAGCAATCGAATGGCCGTGGAAACAGGATTGTCCCACGAAACAATATAGCGGCAGGCCCCGTCACCCTTATGAAGGCAGGCTGGGTGCTCGATGTGGCCATAAAGGTTTGTAAACAGCTTCGGCAGTGCCTCGATAATGCCCAGGCGGTTTTCACACTGATAGGGTTTTTCTTCGACATCGGAGACGGGGGTGGCGATTATCTCAAACTTGCCAGGTCCAATTTTGATTACCTCAACCGTAGAGGCCCTTGTCATCAAAGGAAAGAGTTTGGCCATGGCCATAAAAGCGGTTTCGGTGTTGAGCAGCCCCGATATATATTGTTTTATAAGGGTCAGGCCTGTAGACGAGGCGCTGAAACGTCCGGCTTTCCTTGAAATATCTTTGTCACCGGTTTTGGCAATCAAAGTATCATGAAAGCGGTCGGCCTGCTGCTGGGTAAACCAATGAGCCGAGTCGGCTACCTCTTCCGCCGCCATACCGGATTGATCGCAAATTTCCTGTATATCGCAGTCAGGATGGTAGATGCGCAGATAATCAAGATAGGTCTGAAAAATTCTGCTATTATATAAAGGCGCTTCATTTGTCATTTGAATGCAACTTCAGCTTAGCCCTGTGATTCAATCCAGTTTCACAATACAGACTGCTCTTATAAATATCAAATATTTTATTGCGGCTGTTTATGTGAATTGAAAAACTGGCGATTTCGTCGATGCAACCGTTGATGGTCAATGCCCGTATGGTTCCGCGTCGGTCTTTGGCGCGGGTGTCCACCATCACAAAATCACCTTGGGCTGCGCGCTATATTTCTGTTCTCCCTGAACAACCCTTTGATCATATCTCCGAATTTCCGCGATCTGTACCCCATCTGTAATCCTCGTTTTGTTAAATTGCTATTCACGAAAAAAGACGACCCCATGTATTCGCTGCCAATTTCATAGAGCAATCTCACATTTTGATCGAAAGACACACCGACGTTGGCGCTGGCAATCGACGAAAGGGGAATGCGGACGCGATACGAAAAGGACTGTAAACATCTCGATTCATGAAAACGCCAAAGAGGCTGAACACTGACTGATGATCACCTCAATTGAAAACACACATGGAACCGGCACATTCAATCGATATAGGACAAGCACCAATTTGAGCTTGAAACAGAAGCGAAAGAGGAAACTATGACTGCACGCAAACGGCGTAGGATATCATTGCTCACGGCATATGTGGCAATGGCTTTGTTCATGGCGGTATTTACGGGATGTGGCGGCGATGATTCAGACAATGGAGGGACAAATGCCCCCACGATTTCCAACCTGTTGTATTCACCTGCGCAGGTATCTTTAGAGAGTAGCGGCGGAACTGCGACGGTTACGGGAACAATCGATTTTAGTGATGTAAATGGTGCTCTGTCGACCTGCACGGTTGAAATATATGACAGTGGCGACAATCTGCTTACAACCGGATCCTATACGCTTTCTGATGTGCCCGATGGGGCGTCCGGCACGATCGCCTTTTCGGCGACGGTGCCGACCGATACTGCCGGGAGTTTTTCTTTCGGGATCTTTGTCACCGATACAAGGGGGCGGGACTCGAACAGGCTTTCGGGCGTCTTTGACGTTACCATGGGGGTGCTCGAAACCATATCGCTCTCACCCGCCGGCGCATCGGTCCCTCTGGGCCGCACGCAGCAACTCACACTGGAAGGGACGCTGTCTGACAATACCCCTGCGGATCCCTCGTATTTCAGCACCTGCACCTTTGTATCCTCGGCAACAGACAAAGCGACCGTCGATGCAAACGGGTTGGTGACCCCCCACGCAGTCGGCCAAGCGATCATTACCGCAACCTGCGGCTCGTTGAGCACGATTTCCGCCATTGCCGTCTCCGCGGCGGTGCTGGATCATGTCCAGATCACCCCCACCCACCCGTCACTGGCGCTCGGGTTGCAGCAGCAGGTCACGGCGCAGTGCGTTCGAACCGACGCCAGCACCTACGCGCCGTCCCATCCCCAATGGGGGTCCTCGAACACCGCCGTGGCCACCATCGATGCCAACGGCCTGGTGACCACCCTCTCACAGGGGCAGACCAACATCTCACTTCAGGCCGAGAACATGTCGGCTTCGACAACCCTGACGGTTTTGGCGCCTACGATCGTTTCCATCGCGGTCACACCGGAAGTGGCCGGCGTTGAGGTGAATGACACCCGACAGTTCACCGCCACCGCCACCCGGTCGGATTCGACCACCCAGGACGTCACCGCCACCGCCACCTGGACCTCTTCCGACATGGATGTCGCCGCCATCGACAACACCGGCCTGGCGCTCGGCCTGGCCGAAGGCAGCAGCTCCATTCGGGCCACACTGAACGGCATCACCGCCACCGCCATACTGACGGTCAGCCCGGCGCAGGAAGCCGGTGGCCTGGTCTACATCTGGCCGTTCAACCAGGCGAACTGGTACGTGTACGGCATCCAGGGCGACGGCCTCCTGGCGGTTATGCCGGCATCACCCGTTCAAAATGACGGGGCCATCGGCGGCGACCGCGTGGTCACCGACCATTCCGGCAGCTATGCTTTCACGGAGTACGAAACCGGCATCTACGCCTCGCGCATCAATCGCACGGACGGCACGCTTACTTCACTCCCCGGATCCCCGTTTACCATTCCGGGTGATGAGCCCAACGGTCTGTGGGCGCATCCCACGCAGCCCTGGATGTACGCTGTGAGCTGGCAAGACAGGATCGGCAACACCATCCGGGCGTACGATATCACCGGAGAAGGCTTTACCACCAGCGATCCGGGGACCTTTGTGGGCAGCAACTACGCCGTCGCCCAGGCGTTCACGCCCGACGGCGCCTCCTTTTATATGATCGGCCAGGATTCAAATACGATACCCTACACCTTTTCGTTGTTGTCCTTCCAAGTGGACTCAACCAACGGCCATCTGACGGAAATCCTCCCGCGCAAGTCGGGCGTGAAATTCGGCATGGTCGTCTCGCCCGACGGGAACCATCTCTATGCCGGCAACAACTGGAACGCGGTCACCGACCCGGGCGCGATCCATCATTTCTCGCTCGATTCCACGACCGGGCAGCTCACGCTCGAAGAAAGCACGCCTTTTGCCGGTCTGACGATGGTGATGGCGCAAGACCCGGTCGATCCGCTGCTATACGTGCTCGCGAAGGATGCCTCCTCCCAAGCGGTCCTTTTCGTATTCGAAATCGACAGCACGACCGGCGAACTGACTCAGCTCGGCGTCACGAACCTGGACCCGCAATTCAATATCCACCGCATGGACATGCGCGTGGCGTCCAACGGCGGAATGCTTTACGCAGCCGCCGAACTGTACTCTTCCGGAAATAAGGTGGCGCTGGTGTACTCGGTAAATGGCGACACCGGCGGGGTTACCGAGCTGCAACGGCTGACGGCCACTAACGGCGGCTACCAGCCCACGGTCCTGGTGATTCCACCCCTTCCGGCCGAATAGCTCTAAAATGCATCTCGGCTCAACACACTTGGATACAGCGTGGGTTCATCTTTGGGATAATTCCACCTTTTGTCGGATTGCCAGGGAGTGGGGTCGGAGCAAGAAAGGGGTGAAGGCGAGTGGGTACACCTATACAAAGTGGGTACACCTATACAAACAGTTCATATGGTTGAGGGCTCGGAAGTGGTAACCGTGGGATGCTAAGCGCAAACTTCATATGTGGGGAAAGAGGACCGGGGCTTCGGCGTGATCGCATCTTCCATTATGAAAGTTGAATAACTTAAGTCATCTTTGGGGTTTTAGGCTATCTGCAGCATTCAGATAGATGCCCAAATGGTATGTAATCACAACTCCCAGGTAAGATTAAAGTGGTAAGGGCAAATGTGGGTGCTTCCTCAAATGGGTTTGTATTCTTTCCAGTTGACCGGTTTCAGGTTCTGAGTTTATAAGTATATTTATACTCCACGATCTTTATGTAAGACCGCTTACGCAAGTGCCTGATTGGAAAGTTCAAACGCTACGGCTCCTCCCGAGGCTAAACACCGCAATCCAAATGCCTGATACTCTCTGATAGGGTTTATTATATCATGTGCATGGAGGCGCCTTTATGGAATGCCCCAAGTGCCGGACCAAAAATCCTCAGGAACATTTATTTTTCAGCGAGCGCGGCGTCCCGAACGCAAACAGGTCACGGTGCTGTTTGCCGATATGGAAAACTTCACCCCCCAGGTCTACAAGCTTGCGGCTTAACGGCAGAAAAGGTGGGGCGCCCCACTGGGTCGTTGTATCAAGTTTATAAGGGGGTGATCTCATGAACGACCAGGGATTCGACCGCAAACTGACCACAATCTTCAGCGCGGACGTGACCGGTTACAGCCGCCTTATGGGGCAAGACGAGGCTGCCACTGTCAGGACCCTGTCCGCCTACAGGAAGGTTTTGGGGGACCTCATCAGGCAGCACCGGGGCAGGGTCATCGACTCACCGGGGGATAACCTGCTATGCGAGTTTACCAGCGTCGTAGATGCTGTCCAGTGTGCGGTATCCGTTCAGAAGGAGATCCAGGCCAGGAATGCGCAACTGCCTGAAAACCGGCGCATGGAATTTCGCATCGGGGTCAACCTGGGCGATGTGATCGAAGAGGAGGGTAAAATTTATGGTGACGGCGTAAACATTGCCGCTCGCTTGGAGTCATTGGCCGATCCCGGTGGCATCTGCATCTCTAAAACAGCTTTTGACCAGATCGAAACCAAACTGCCCTTCGGCTACGAGTATCTTGGGGAGCAGACGGTCAAAAACATCACCAGGCCGGTCGGGGCCTACAAGGTTTTGATGCAAACCCGGGTCACCGGCGCACAGGGCAAAACAAGGCCGCAAAGGCGCGCAGCGGACCGGTATAAAAATATCGTCGCAGGGGCGCTTATCGTTGTCTTGATCATCGTTGGCGGGCTGATTTGGAATTTTTCCTTTCGGCAACCAAAAATCGAACCCGCCTCCCTGGAGAAGATGGCGTTCCCCCTGCCGGAAGAACCCTCCATCGCCGTGCTGCCTTTCGTTAACATGAGCGGCGATCAAGCGCAGGAATATCTCTCGGACGGAATAACGGAAAACCTCATTAGTGTTCTTTCTGCATTGCCCAATCTTTTTGTCATCGCGGGCAATTCGAGCTTCGCCTACAAAGGAAAACCGGTGAAGGTTCAGCAGGTCGCTGAAGACCTGGGCGTACACTATGTGCTTGAAGGAAGTGTCGCAACGTCCGGGGACCGCATCCGCGTGACGGCCCAATTGATAGATGCGCTGAAAGGCTATCACATATGGTCCGAGCGATACGACTGGGAACTCAAAGATCTTTTCTCGCTCCAGGACGAACTGGTGCAGAAGGTTCTGACCGGCATAGGGCTGAAGCTGACCCTCGGAGAAGATGCGTTGCATGTTGAAATGCCCAGGAATATTCAGGTTCAAATTAAGTTGATGCAAGGCATTAAGTATTTGAGGGGATTCAATACAGATGACAACAACCGGGCCCGGGTCATCGCCGAGGAATGCATCGCGCTCGAGCCCGATTTTGGGGGCAATTATGTTTTATATGGTGCGGTCCACATGATGGATTATTGGCTGGATTACGGCAAGGATCCTGAAAAATCTATAGATACTGCAATTCAGTTTATGGAAAAAGCGCTTGGCATGACAGATGTCGCGAAGGGTCAAGTATATCCGATATTAGGGTACCTGTTCGCCATGAAGAAGGACTATGGCAGGGCCATCGAGTTTGGAGAAAAAGGCATATCCCTTGTGCCGAACGGAGCGAATGCCTATGCGTGGCTGGCCATGAGCCTGACCCTGGCGGGGAGGGATCAAGAAGCCATTCCGCTTTTCAAAAAAGCGATGCGTTTGAACCCCATGCCCCCGGCTTTTTATTCTCTTAACTTCGGCCACGCATACCGTAAGCTCGGTCTTCTCGAAGAAGCCATTGCCATGTACAAAAAAACCATCGCGCTGACCCCGGACAATATTTTTGCTCACATTAACTTGGCCGCGTGCTGTGCAATGACCGGTAAAGAAGAGGAGGCCCGTGCGGCAGCGAAGGAGGCCCTGAGGATCAATCCGAAGTTTTCTGTCGGGCGATTCATGAAAATAGCTCTGGTTGCTGATTCCGATGCCAGAGATCGTTTTTCTCAGGCTTTACGAAAGGCAGGGTTGCCGGAGTGAAATGCGATGTGTTCCACCAATCCCCTGTGAACGTTAAAATCAGGCTGAGCTAAGCCCAAATCATTTAAAGGGTGAGCGTTGCAGCAGCAATAGAGACAGATATGCAGCGCTCCTGGTGACCTCTGCCGCCAACAGAGCCACATGCCTCAGGTTTGCCTTTTGCTCTTCGGTTGTCATCAAGGGCGCAGCCGGCCGGGTTTTCTCATCCAGGCCCAAGGCTTGGCGCTCGCGCGGGGTGGTTGTTATTCCCGACGATTGCCTATGGTCATTCAGACAGTTAGGCTTAGCCCGGTTGCCCCGGCTGCACGTTCCCGATCCGGTAAGGCCGCATCATCTCATTGTCTTCGTGCTCGACGATGTGGCAGTGCCAGACGAACTGGCCTTCCATACCGAACTCCATCTGCACGCGTGTCACCTCGCCTGGGTAGGCAATCACCGTGTCCTTATAGCCATTCTCCCATGGCGCGGGCGGTATCAAATTCTGGATGGGCAGGCCGGTGTGCTTGTCAAGCCGCTGCCGGTTGATTACCTGGAAAAACACCTCATGAATATGGATCGGATGCGCGTCGGCGGTGAAGTTGTAGATCTCCCAGGTTTCGACAGTATTCAGCTCCGGATTTTCGGTTATTTCATCCATCCACAGCTTCTCGATAAAACCTGGAGGTGCGGCAATGCCTGGACCGGCATTGGCATTCGGATCCGCAGCCTTGATGCCGAGAAGAGCCTCGACAGGAATAGGCGGCACACCCAGGGTCGTCGACATCTTTTCCAGCAGCGCAAGGCCTCGTGTTACATCGGGTGTGGGCAAAACCTGGGGAATGTCGCCGGGGAGCACCAACTGTGCCGGTGGGGTAGTACTGTCAATGCCTGTGAGCGCTATGTTCACATTGAACTGCATGACCTGACCGGTCGTCTGGGGGTCTGACGGCCGGAAGCCACCGCCGCCGTATGGCGCGTCGGGACCGCGGTTGATCATCTTCACGCTCTTGCCGAACTTGACTTGCGAGAAATCGACGATGATGTCGGCCCGTTCCGCCGGGCTCATCAGGATTTCCTTCAATTGCACCGGCGAGCGCAGGAAACCTCCCTCGTTTCCAATCTGCCATATATCGACTTTAGGATCGTCGAAGCTGAGGATCAAGAAGCGCGACTGGCAGCCGTTGAGCAAACGGAAGCGGTAGTGCCGAGGCTCTACTTCAAGGAACGGCCACGTTTGGCCGTTGACCACCATGTGGTTGCCGAAGAACTCGGGGTTCCAGATCGGGGAGACATCTGATAGCGGGATAAAAGGCCCGATGAAGCCATCAAAGAAGGCTCGATTGTTTGGATAAAAGAGCTCTCCACCGAGGTCGAAAGAGCGATCCTGCACGGCGAGCGGGATCTCGTAGTATCTTGTGTTCTGTGGGTCTCCCAGCTGCGGAGCCGGTCCTGGCAGTACGGCAGCACCGCCGCCGGCCGAGGTAGGGTTATCCGCAGGATTTTCGCTGCGGACAATGTATAATCCAGCTGGGCCGGCGTAGACATTGAGCCGCGTCATTCCAAGCGTGTGGTCATGGTACCAGGCAGTGGAAGGCCGCTGGCTATTCGGGTATTCAAAGGCAGCGGTGCCCAGTGCCCAGGAGGCCCCCGCTTTTTCATTAAAAAAGTCGTACCAGGTGCCAACGGGGGCATATCCAGCCGGAATGTTGATGGCATTTGGAAGGTACCACGCCTCAGCATACCCGTCCGACCAATCCTCTACACCTTCCATGCCGTGCACGTGTGTCACAATGGGAACGGGGCCGGTGTACGGTCCCGGTGTTGCAGTAAAAGTCGGGCGCATGTCGCGGCCGCTTATGCCACCGGGCGGGTTGGCCCAATGCAGGGTCGGATCGACCGGCAGCAGGTGGGGCAGATAATTGCCGGAGCCGTCCACGAGTCCGTTGATCCATGTCACATTCGTCGGAGTGCCCCGGACAGCTTCGATTGTGAAGGCCGGATAATTGAGCGTTCCGAGATTGTTGCTCGCACCGTAGCTCCATACTGTTGTCTGTGGGAAAGGAGGGGGTAGAATCTGCTGTCCGAATTGTTTGACTGCAATGGAATACGTGTGCGCAGTCCCTGTGTTCGGCATCGCCGGCGGTATGACCAGCGGAGAGACGTATTTCGGCACTGTCTTGGGGTCCAAAGTACCGCCGGGGATCGCTGCGAAAGCAACGTATTCACCTCCAAACAAGCCAAAGAGTGTGTCACCATGCCAGAACAGGGTAGCCCCACCGATAAGCCCTGCTTTTAAGAGCTGCCGGCGACTCATTCTTATCCCCTTTTTCCTATTTAAGTTTTCATTTTTCATGATCGTCTCCTTTATTTTCGGGCCATGGAAAAACACTCTTAAAAAGATTTAAGAGTGGCCTACCGGATTTCAGGTTTAAAAAGGCAGCTCGGTGAAAGATCGATGTTTGGACCCTATGTATGAGAATGGGGATTTATCGAATTTGATCGGAAAAGGTGGATTCTTGCCTGGTTCTGCGGGATTATGAAAAAAGAGGTACAATAAAAACCAATCGTTGCTTGTCTTTTCTTGCCCTCCAAATGCTACCAGTGCGAAGGTATCCTTGCACCCTCTTCTATTGCACTGTTTGAAAGTGCCATCGGATGCCGAGAATTACAGATCCGGCACCAGGGCTATTTATTTGAGCCTCCCCTACATGACAAGGACCATTTTCATGGGTGTAAATTTCTATGGGGCATGCAGGCAATGGTGAATGGAGAGGATTCAACCGAAGAGCGGATGAGTGCGCCTGTCATTTTTTATTAAGTCAGCTGCGAAATCGTTGTCAAGTTATTTCATGATGTGAGGCAAGCTGTGGGTTGCGATTGGGTTCGGCCAGTTTGTGACTATGTCGATGATTCCCAGTTATCTGGCAGTTCCCCTGATGGCGGAGTGGACCCGGGGCCAAGGGATTCGTTTGGTGTAGGGTTTATTGCCTTCGGTGAGTTGATTGAGGAAGGTAAGGACCTGGTCAGAGGTTAGTTGATCGATTTCGTTATCGCCGTGCTGTTGGGCGAAATGGAAAACGGAAAGCGATCGATCGGTAAAAACCGAGCTGAAAAGCCGGCTAAGGCGCTCAACGCAGCCGATTACCGGATCTTTCTGTAGGGTTATCCTTTCGCGGGATAGAGCGGCCGTCCGATAAGCTGTCTATCCTGGGGCAATTTCCCGTGCCAGGGGGCGCTTGAAAACTGCATCTGAAGAAAAAAAAGGAACAAAATCTATCCGACATCGGCAGTAGAAAATTAACCAACGCTCCCCATCAATAATTACTAACGCCCAGCCCCACCAACAGACCGGAGCCTGGCGGCCGATGTTCTTGAGAACATCTTTGACCGCCAGGCTGCCCAGGGCATGGTTATACTACTGGCCAAAAAGCAATACCGCTCTTTAAACGAATCTTTTTTTAGACTAAGTTCTTATTGCTTAAGTCTTGGCGCAGTAGAACTGCTCTTCCAACTTGAATTCAATACTCTTCTACAAGAGTATTGGGATTATCGAGATACTTCGGCTGCAAAAACGATATCGTTAATGCATTTACTGTACTCTTTAGCCATCGTGAGATGATCGGGCAATCTGAGTTGTTGGGTCACCTTCCATAATGGTTCAAACACACTTCTTTCAACTGAAATGACTTCCGTATCGTCTACAAGTCCAATCAATCTCTCTCTTGTGGTATCCTTCATGCGTCTTAAAGTAATCATGGTATCCATCTCCTTTCTGAATGTAAAAGCACCCTGGTGGTGCGCCCCCAAACTTTGGCAGCTTAATATGCACTCGCCGTGCCAGCATTGAATTGAGCCAAGAGATCAACTGGTTATAATTGTGCAGAGGATTGCAGACTTCTTTATTCAACAGAAAGTCACTTAGTTATATGTATTCTGCTTCCCAAAAAGCCAATTTCTTCCATCTTACGAAGGTATTTTTTTGCATAGAGATATGGCGTAGAGGATACAGTCTTGGAAAGATAACCGGCAATGCGGAAGGGAAACCTCCATTACGTTTCTCTGAAGAGCGCGCAGCTGCGATGCCAGGCGTCAATGGCTTAAAAAGAAACCCATATAAATCTTGGACTCCTATAGATAGCGATGTCTTAAAGGGTTACGATTTTCTCCAACTTTCCGGCAACCAGCGCGCTATAGTCCCCTTATTTTCTATTTACTCAATATAGCCTCTTCTTTTATTGCTTGACATGATACGGCGTCAACAACATCTGCTTGCGCAGGCAGGCGCCAGTAGCGGCCAACGAAAAGATAGCGCCAGCCCCAATAGATGCGCTCGAAAGTCGGGTGGCAAAGGACCGCGAGAAAAATGGTTTGACCCAGCGCTGAGGCTATTCACGGACAAACGGGCGTATGAATCGCGCACGAGCACCTCGCCGGCAGCACCGGCGGGCAGACTTCCGGCATGCGGGTCGGCATGCTAAAAGCGCAAGGCGCCGGGCGGCACTTGCTGAAATGGGCGACCTTCTTTGCTGGTCAAAATATCCGCCTACTGGTCAGGGTTGAGCAACGCGATAAACTGGCCGAGTGCTCCCTGAACCAGTCGACGATAATGGGCATACTTTTTGGGGATCACCGATGCCAGGGCGACCTCTCCGATCAACAAATTCCCATTATTTTTCATTGCACTCTTTTTTAATCTTTGAAACGCCCATCTGTGATGGTTTTTCGGTATTTGAAAACCTCCCTCCGATGTGAAAGGATCATTCCCACAAAGATAATTTTTGTATGTGGCAACTTTCGGGTTTTCAAACCCTGGCGATCCGGGTGGGTGGTTGGCGCCATCCCGAAAGTCGACACTTATAACTGCTTATCATTCAACAAACACAAGGAGGACATGATGGCACTTTATTTGGTTCAACACGGGAAGAGCCTTCCTAAAGAGGTCGATCCGGACAAAGGGCTTTCCGAGGAAGGCATCTCCGAGGTCAAGCGGATTGCCGGAGTGGCGGCCGGTTATGGCTGCAAGGTTGGGAAAATATCCCATAGCGGTAAAAAACGCGCCAAGCAGACAGCAGAAATTTTCGAATCATACCTGAAACCCGAAAATGGTGTTGTAGTAGTCAGTGGTCTCAACCCATTGGATGATGTGGCCGCTTTTTCAGGGAACCTGTCGGTTGAAGACAATGTCATGCTGGTCGGCCATCTGCCTTTTATGCAACGGCTGACATCCTATCTGATTATCGGTACAATCGAGCCGCCGGTGTTTAAGTTTCAAAATGGCGGTATTGTCTGTCTGGACAGGCAGCCGGATACCCCAACATGGATCATTAAGTGGGCGCTTATGCCGAATATCAGCTAAGGTATAAATACTCTGTTGCAAACATTGGGCGCTGAAAAACCACGATTTTATAATGGCTTAAAACATGCCCACCCCATGACATTCTTTCACGATGTTCGCTTTTACGTGCACGTTTTCGATAAAGGGTCTATACTGACTGCAACATCTTTTCTTGCCGAACAGGAACCAACCACTTACGGGGGTTGGGCATGTCGCAGAACAAAGATTGGCGCATACTGATCATCGACGACGAACCGGATGTCCGCGAGGTGATTGCCATGATCCTGACCGACGCGGGCTACACGTTGGCCACGGCGGCTGACGGCCAGGCGGGGATCGAGCATTGCGGCGCGTTCGATCCGCATATCGTGATTACCGATATCCGCATGCCGCGCATGGACGGCCTGCAGGTTCTGGAACATCTCAAGCGCTATCGACGCGACATCGAAGTCATCGTGATCACGGCCTTTGGCGAAATGGACCTGGCCGTGCGCGCCCTCCAATTGGATGCCTCGGATTTTATCAATAAACCCATCGATCACACGGTGCTGATCACAGCCGTCGAGCGCGCCAGGCAACGGTCGGCCACGCGCCGGCAGCTTCAGGATTACACGCGTTTTCTGGAAGAGGGCTGGACCGAAACCACGCACGAGCTGATGGAGACCTTCGCCTATCAGCACAAGCTGATCGAAAGCGCCACTGATGGCATCCTGGGCTGCAACGCGCGTGACATTGTGGTCACTTACAACGCCAGCCTGGAAAAAATGCTGGGATATTCCAAGCGCCAGGCAATGCATCGCATGCAGCTGGCGGATTTTTTTGATCCACCCCGTCTGGCCGCTTTCCGCCAGGCGTTTTCCGACACGGCCTACGGCGGTCCCGAGCGTCTGTATCTTTACGAAACCTGCCTGCGTACCCGCAGCGGCCAGGATGTTCCCGTACAGCTGTCAGCCGTTGCAATTCAAGAGGGTGCGCGTCTTGAAGGTCTGGTCTGTTTTGTGCGCGATTTGCGCGAACTTCGGCGCATGGAGCAGCAAATGGCCGATCAGGCGCGGATGCTGCACCAGGACAAAATGATCTCACTCGGACGCCTGGCAGCCAGCGTGGCCCACGAAATCAACAATCCTTTGTCGGGTGTGCTCAATTATTTGCGTCTCATGCAGCGCATGCTCGGCGAGGCGGGCCGCCCTGATCGTTCCGATTTGTTCCAGCGCTATCTGACCACCAGCGAACAGGAGGTGTCCCGCTGCGCGGGCATAGTGTCCAACCTGCTGACGTTCGCTCGCAAATCACCGGTCGAATTCCAATGGGTGCCAGTCGATGGCTTGCTGCGGCGCTGCCTCGATCTGAGCCGCCATCGCCTGGAACTGGGCAACATCAGCGTGGTCCAGCAGTGCTCCGCAGACCTGCCACCGGTCCATGGCGATGCCAATCAACTGCACCAGTGCCTGCTCAACCTGATCTTCAATGCCATCGACGCCATGCCCCAGGGCGGCCGTTTATCGGTAAATGCCGCGCCTGCGCCGGATGGCCGCACTGTGCTGATCACGGTCGAGGACAGTGGCTGCGGCATTGCTCCAGACGTTTTGCCGCATATTTTTGAACCTTTTTTCTCGACCAAACACGAAGGGGCCCGAATTGGACTGGGTCTGGCCACCACGTTCGGCATCATCGAGCGGCATCACGGCACCATCGATGTGCACAGCCGCTTGGGGCAAGGAACCGTTTTCACTATTCAATTGCCGGCCGGTGATATCCGGGCAGGCGACTAGAGAGGCTTTATGCAGGCGAGCGCTTCCATCGTATGCGGCGACACGAGCATCCCCTGCGATCAATGGCTGGCGGTGCTCGATGAACTGAATATCGGGGCCTTTACTGTCAACCTCGACCACCGCATCACGGCCATCAATCATTGCGCCCAGGCCTTGATTGGATTGCGCGCCGTCGAGATCCTTGGCAAGGAGTGCCGCGAAGTATTCACCGGCGTGCCGTGCATGGTCAACTGCATGGTCGGCAGTGGCAGCGGCCGTCAAGCCGAAGACGTGCCCATGCGGGTCACGGACGAAGATCAGCGCCAGCATCTGGTCACCCGCATGGCCACACCGATTTTTAACTTGGAGCGGCAGGTGGTTGGTTGTTTGACCGTGTTGCAGGATCATTCGCCGATCAGCGACCTGATCGACAGGCTGCGTTACGAAGAGCGCAGCTTGAAAAACATTCTGGACAGCCTTGATGTGGGCGTCTTCACAACCAATCGGGGCGGGCTGATTACCTTTTTCAACACGGCGGCTGAACAGATTTCCGGCTACGCGCGCAGTGAGGTGCTCGGCCTGTCGTGCGCGTCCTTATTGGGCGGCAGCGACCGGCCGAGCGTTTCAGCGATCCGGGACGTCATCGCACGTGACACCAGCCATCGTGGCCAAGAGGGTTGGCTGCGCGACAAAGAGGGCAGCGCCATTCCCATCCGGTCGAATTATGTTGCCCTGCGCGATGAAAAAGGGGCGGTGGTGGGCAGCTTGGCCACCTTCCAGGACATGACCCTGGTACACCAGCTCGATCAGGTCACCAAGAACCGCTACACCTGTTTCGATATGATCGGCAAGAGCGCATCCATGCTGAAAATCTTCGCCATGATACCGGTGGTGGCCGCCAGCGGCGCTACCGTCCTGATCGAAGGGCCCACCGGCACGGGTAAGGATCTTTTGGCTAAGATCATCCATGCCGCCAGCCCGCGCAAGGGCAAGCCCTGGGTGAAAATCAATTGCGCGGCCATTCCGGACAGTTTGATCGAATCGGAAATTTTTGGATACGTCAAGGGTGCGTTTACCGGCGCCGATCGTGACAAGCCGGGCCGGTTTCAGGAAGCCGCCGGCGGCACGATTTTTCTCGACGAAATCGGCGATCTTCCACTGCCGCTGCAGGCCAAACTGCTGCGCGTGCTCGAAGAAAAAGAGTTTTACCCCTTGGGCAGCCGTCGCACGGTCAAAGTGGATGTGCGCATCATTTCAGCCACCAATCGTAAGCTGGAGCAACTGGTCAACGCCCGTCAGTTCAGGGAGGACCTGTATTACCGACTCAACGTGGTGCGCATCGTGTTGCCGTCGCTCGAAGCCAGGCGTGACGACCTGCCGTTGCTCATTCGCCATATCTTGCGCAAATTGTGCGCCGCGCGCGGACTTACCCCGGTGCTCATTTCAGAAGATGCCATGGGCATCCTGCTCAACCATGCCTATCCGGGCAATGTGCGCGAACTGGAAAATATCCTGGAGCATGCCCTGATCTTGAGCGGCGCCGGGCCCATCCAGCATGCACATCTGCCAGCCACGCTGACCGCATCGGCAACGGTCCGGCCCCCCCAGCAAGGGCGGTCGGCGCACGAGCCTGCCCATGAAGCCGACCGCATTGCCGCCGCTCTGACCCGTTTCAACGGGCACCGCGGCAAAACCGCCCACAACCTGCGTATGGACCGCACAACCTTGTGGCGTAAAATGAAACGCTACGGGTTGCACTGACCCTGGCTCGCTAGCCCTTGGGCGCACGGCCCCTTTCTCAAAAAACAATCCACGTGAACGAACCTCGCGACCATAAGGTTCGCCTCTGCATGGTGAACGCAACAAGCCTGTTGCGCAACAGCTGCATCATCTAAAAATTTCTATTTATCGGAGTGTTATTTTAAATCTGCGTGGCGGTTGTTGCATGGTTGCAACTGCGCGGGGCGGGCTGCCGAATTTTTTTCGATTATATTTATGTAGCGAACACAGTCGCTTACGAATGATGGCCATGTGGCATGGGGTGTGCTTAGGTAAAGGGCAACACCGTGACGCGGTTACAAAGCGTCCGGACCAAGGAGGCGCCTATGCCCGCATCGATGATCAAGATCCTGGTGATCGAAGATGAGCACGATCAGCGCCTTTATGTTGTCAATCTGCTACGCGCCCACGGATTTGAACCGCTGACGGTGGATCGGCCCTGCGATGCCCTGGATGCCGCCCGTTTTCACGCACCTTCGCTGATCGTTCTGGATGCCATGTTGCCAGCGGATGGCACCCAGCAGATTTTCGCCGGGCTCAAAGATGATACGCGGCTGCGTCATGTGCCGGTAGTGATGCTCTCCAGTCTGACCCGGCGTGAGCTGCACGCCGCCCGTTTGCAAAGCGTCTTGTCCACGAACGTCCGTCATCTGCCTTTGCCGGACGCCTTTTTACCCAACCCGCCCGAGGCGGACGAGTTCATCGCCGTGGTGCAACGGTTGACTGGGATTTCCAGTTGTTGCGACGAAACCGAAAGGGATTGAACATGCGAACCGGCGTATATATCTGCCATTGCGGCATCAATATCGCTCACCGGGTCGATGTGGGCGCCGTGGCTGAGTTTGCCCAGGGGTTGCGGGGTGTGGCTATCGCGCGCGACTATCGGTTCATGTGTTCCGACCCCGGACAGGCCATGATCGAAAACGACATCCGCCCACTGGGGCTGGACCGCGTGGTGGTGGCCTCGTGTTCACCGCGCCTGCACGGCAAGACCTTCATGAACGTTTGCCGCCGTGCCGGACTGAACCCGTACTACTTTCAAATGGCATCCGTGCGCGAGCAGGTCTCGTGGGTCACAACGGATTCAGTGGCTGCCACGGCCAAAGCCAAGATCCTGGTCGCGGCCGCTGTGCGCAGGGTGCAGGACCACCAGGCGCTGACAAGCCGCTGGGCCGCGGTGCACCCGGAGATGCTGGTGGTTGGCGGTGGCATCGCGGGCATGCAGGCAGCCCTGGACATCGCCGATGCCGGCCACATCGTGCACCTGGTCGAACGGGACACCACTATCGGCGGTCACATGCTGCAATTCGACAAGACCTTTCCCACCCTGGACTGCGCGGCCTGCATCGGCACCCCCAAAATGGTCGACGTCGGTCAGCACCCCAACGTCCGCCTGCACGCGTTGAGCGAGGTGACCGATGTTTCCGGGTTCGTGGGCAACTTTGCAGTGACCATCCGCCACCACCCGCGCTATGTGAATGCCCAGTCCTGCACGGGCTGTGGGGAGTGCGCCAAGGTATGTCCGGTGTCGATTCCCAACGCCTGGGATCAGGGTATGGCGCAGCGCCATGCGATCGGCCGGGCATTTCCGCAGGCCGTTCCCATTGCCTTCAATATCGAAAAAAAAGACCGCGCGCCATGCGCGGCCGCTTGCCCGGCCGGCATCAATGTTCAGGGGTATGTGCAGCTCGTCGGCCAGGGCAAATATCGCCAGGCATTGGATCTGATCATGCAGCGTCTGCCGCTGCCCGGGACCTTGGGACGCATCTGCCCGCATCCGTGCGAGGACCAATGCCGGCGGGCACAGGTGGATGCACCCGTATCGATTCGCGCCCTGAAACGTTTCGCGGCTGACCAGGTCGCGATGAGCGCGCTGCCGGTTCCCGAAATCAAGGAGCGTCCGGAGAAGATCGCGGTGGTCGGTGGCGGACCGGCGGGTCTGACGGCAGCCTATGATTTGCGTCTGAAAGGATACCAGGTCACGCTGTTCGAAGGCCTTGACTGCCTGGGCGGCATGCTGCGCGTGGGTATCCCCGATTATCGCTTGCCGCCGGATATCCTGGACCAGGAGATCGCTTATATCCTTTCCCTGGGCGTCGATGCGCGTACCGGCCTGCGCCTGGGCCGGGACTTCAGCTTGGCTGATTTGAGCACCCAAGGCTATGCGGGCGTTTTTCTGGGTTTAGGCGCCCATCAGGCCATGCGTCTGCATATCCCCGGTGAGGCTGAGACAGCCGGCGTGATCGACGGCGTCACTTTTCTGCACGCGGTCAACAGCGGCGCGCGCGCAAAGCCGGGCGATCGGGTGGTGATCGTCGGTGGCGGCAATGTGGCCATTGATGCCGCGCGCTGTGCCCGGCGGTTAGGCAGTCGCGCGGTCACGGTCGTTTACCGGCGGACCGAACAGGAGATGCCGGCCTATGCGGAGGAGATTCGGGACGCCCGGCAGGAAGGAATCGACTTCCTGTTTCTGACCGCCCCCGTGTGCATCGAGAGCCAGGCCGGGCAAGTGGCGGCCCTGACTTGCGTGCGGACCCGTCTTGGGGAGCCCGGCGCGGATGGCCGCCGCCGGCCCAAGGTGATGCCGGAAACCGTCTTTTCCATTGACTGCGACGCTGTCATCGCGGCCGTCGGTCAGACCACCGACAGCGCATGGGCTGCCGATGTGCCCGATCTGTCCTGGACGCGGCGCGGTACACTGACGATCGATCCGCATACCGGGCAAACTTCCCTGGCGCATGTTTTTGCCGCCGGCGACATGGCCAGTGGGCCGGCACTCGCCATTGAGGCGGTCGGTGCCGCGCACCGGGCCGTGGCGGCCCTGGACCGCTTTGTGCGTGGCGCGTCTTTGTCGGATGGCGCGCCGTCGCTGGCGGCTGATGACCATGCGGGGGATTGGGCGGAGATTCCACCGGGTATGGCGCTATCAGCGCGCGCCGCGTCCGGGCGACGACCGGCCGAGCCGAGCGCAGGAACCTTTGTCGAGGTCGATCTGGGATTGACCGAAACGCAGGCCCGCGCTGAAGCCGCACGCTGTCTCAACTGCGCGGTGTGCTGCGAGTGTATGCAGTGCGAGGCGGCCTGCGAAGTCAAGGCGATCGACCACCACATGCAGGCCACCGAAACCAAAGTCCATGTCGGTAGCATCATTCTGGCCACAGGATACGACACCCTCGATCCGACCCTGATGACCGAATACGGTTACGGCCGTCTGCCGAATGTGTTTACCGCACTGGAATTCGAGCGGCTCAGCAACGCCACCGGGCCCACCGGCGGCCGCATCCTCATGCGCGATGGCCAAGGTTGTTTCGATCGGCCGCCCGGCAGTGTCGCCTTGTTGCACTGCATCGGCAGTCGCGACGTGCGTTATCACGACTACTGCTCGCGGGTGTGCTGCATGTACGCGCTTAAGTATACCCACCTGATCAAGGAGAAGGTGGGGGCGGACACGGCGGTTTACGATTTTTACATCGATATGCGCTGTTTTGGCGAAGGCTATGAAGAGTTCTACCGGCGCTGCCAGGAGGAGGGCACTTGCTTTATCCGCGGCAAGGTTGCTGAAATCAGCGATCAGCCGCTTTGCGCGGAGGAAAACGGCCGCTTGATCGTGATTGCCGAAGACACACTGCTCGGACGCACGGTGCGTTTGCCGGTGGACATGGCGGTGCTGTGCACGGCCATAGAAGCCCGCGCGGATGCCGATTGCACGGGGCGCATCTTCGGAGTGTCCCAGGGCGGCGACGGTTTCTTTTTGGAGCTGCATCCCAAATTGGGACCGATCGCCACCGCCACGGATGGCTTGTTCCTGGCCGGGTGCTGCCAGAAGCCCATGGATATTCCCGACAGCGTATCGCATGCCTCGGGCGCGGCCGCCAAGGCCCTATCCTTGGCCGTTAAGGGCCAGGTGGAGATCGCGCCGACCATTTCCGTTATCGATGCGGACATCTGCGCCGGCTGCCGCATGTGCATCGAGCTGTGTCCTTACGGCGCGATCAGTTTCAATGAACGCATCGGGCGCGCCCAGGTCAATCCTTTGATTTGTAAAGGATGCGGCACCTGCTCGGCCGTTTGTCCCAGCGGTGCGGCCGCCAGCCGGCATTTTACGGGCAGGCAGCTCTTTGCCGAGATCGATGGGATTTTCGAGGCCACGCACCGATTGGCAGGATAAGGGAGGCGTTGCCCGTGGTGGACGCACGGCATCGTGTGCCGACGCACCCACCGGGCAAACACAAGATCCGCCCTGCGCATGGACGTAACGATCTGAATACCGATCACAACGGGTAACGGGCCAATGGATACAACAAAGAGGGAGCCTATGGAATCATTTGAACCGGTCGTCGTCGCTTTCGTCTGCAACTGGTGCACCTACACGGCCGCCGATCTGGCCGGCACCTCGCGCCTGGACTACCCGCCCAACGTGCGCCTGATCCGGGTCATGTGCACCGGCATGGTCGATCCGCAGTATATTCTCAAAGCCTTGCTGGAAGGCGCTGATGCCGTGCTGGTCAGTGGCTGTCATCCGGGCGACTGCCACTACATCAACGGCAACTACAAGGCCCGCCGGCGGATCAAACTGCTCAAGGAGATTCTGCCCCAGTTCGGTTTCGAACCCGAACGGCTGCAACTGACCTGGATCGGTGCCAGCGACGGTATCCAGTTTGCGGCGATCATGCGTGCGCTGGTCGCGCAGGTCACGGCCCTGGGGCCCAGTCAGGCGCGCTCGGCCATGATTGTCTGAATACGAGGAGGTTTTGAATGGTTGCAGCAATCGAGGTCCATGACCATGATCTGACCGCGGCTTTCCGGACACTCTCAACCGCCGTTCTGACTTTGGAGACGATCGATGCCGTCTTCGTCCCCATGCGGTTGCCCTGCGGGTCTGCGGTTATGCCGACCCTGGTGACCGATCCCGCACACCTGGAGCGCATAGACCCGCTGGCACCGTCGTTTGCACTCAACGCTGCCAAGGTGGTTGGCCAACTCACCCGCAACCGCAAGGCAGGTATCGGAAAGATCGCGGTGCTGCTGCGTCCTTGCGAAATTCGCGCCTTTGTCGAGTTGGTCAAGCTCAACCAGGGGCAAACGGAGAACATCCTTATCATCGGCAGCGACTGCCTGGGCGCCTTTACGAACCACGATTACTTCGCTTTTGCCCAGGCCAAGGGGGAAGACGCCAGCCGCATCTTTTATCAAAGTATGCTCTCCGGGCAGGAGGCTGTCCTGGAGGGGATCAACCTGTCCGGGGCCTGTCGCGCTTGCGAATCGTTTCTGCCGACCGGCGCGGACCTGGCCGTGCGCTTGTGGGGCGTGGCCACTGAACGCCACATCCTGCTCGAAGCCCAAACCGATAAGGGCGCCGCGCTGTTGGAAAAGCTTCAGTTGCCGACAGGTCAGGTGCCGTCCGAGCGCGAGGGCGTCGTCCATGCTTTAGTTGACCAGCGCACCGACTATCGCGATGCCATGTTTGCCGCCACTGCCGCCGCCATCGGTACCCTGGAAAAACTGGCCGCCTATCTGTCCCACTGTGTCAATTGCTACAACTGTCGGGTGGCCTGTCCGGTCTGCTACTGCCGTGAATGCGTTTTCACCACCGATCTGTTCGACCACGATCCCTTGCAGTACCTGAGTTGGGCTCAGCGTAGAGGCGCGGTCAAGCTGCCCACGGATACGCTTTTCTACCACCTGACGCGGATGGCCCATATGAGCACGGCCTGTGTCGGTTGCGGGCAATGCAGCAACGCCTGCCCCAACGGCATTGATCTCATGCCGTTGTTCCGGCTTGTGGCCCATCGCACCCAGGGCGTTTTTGACTACAAAGCCGGCGAAGACTTGGCGGCAAAGCCGCCCTTGACGCAGTTCAAGGAAGATGAATTTCAGGAGGTGGTGGGGATCGGGGAATAATAGAAAAGAAAGTGTAAAGTGTAAAGTGAATCCATTCTTTCTAAATTACGGAAGCATTAGAAGCATATGGAAAATTCTAATACAGCATTGGTCGTTGGGGCCGGTATCAGCGGCATCCGAGCGGCGTTGGACTTGGCCGAGAGCGGCCACCGGGTCGTCCTGGTCGAACGCGCGCCGCATTTGGGTGGCATCCTCAGCCAATTGGACCGCCAGTTTCCCACCAACCGTTGCGGCATGTGCCGGATGCTGCCGGCGTTCGAACGCGATGCGGCGTCCCAGGCCTGCCTGCGCAGAGGACTTTTCCATGAGCGCATCGACATTCGCCTGTCCACGCAGATCACTGCCCTGAGCGGCGCTCCCGGACATATGCAGGTGAGTCTGCGCACGGCGCCCAATGGCGTCGATGCGCGGCGTTGCGTGGGCTGTGGAGAGTGCGCCGAGGTGTGCCCGGTCGTGGTGCCTGATCCTTTCAACGCCGGCCTGACCACACGCAAAGCCATTTACCAACCGGTGCCCCACGATCGCTCCACCGGCTATGTCATCGATGTGCAGGCCTGCACCCAGTGTGGGGTGTGCGCATCGGTCTGTCCCACGCAAGCCATTCAACTGGCGCAGGACGGACGCCGCAAATTCCATATCCTGGTGGTCGATGACGAACTGGTCGTGCGCGACAGTTTAAAAGAGTGGCTGCTCGCCGAAGGGTACAGCGTGCGGATGGCCGCTTCGGGCGCCGAGGCCCTGGAGATGCTGAGCGGGCAGCCCGTTCACCTGATGCTGGCCGATATCAAGATGCCGGGCATGGATGGGGTCGAACTGCTGCAGCGGTCCCGGCAGATATTGCCCGAATTGTGCGTGCTGATGATGACCGCCTACGCGACCGTGGAGACGGCGGTGGAAGCCATGAAGATGGGGGCTTTGGACTACTTGATGAAGCCGTTCGACACTGCCGCGATGATGGATAAGGTGGCCGCCGTATTCCAGGAGCAAATGGCTGAACAGGACGAGTCGATCGCGGTGGGGGCTGTGATATTGGCCTGCGGAAGCGACTATTTTGACCCACGGCGGGGTAAAAATCCATATGGCTACGGCACCTGCCCGCACGTGCTGACCCAACTGGAATTTGAACGCCTGCTCAGCGGCAGCGGTCCGTTCGGCGGCGCGTTGTTGCGCCCGGCCGACCGGCGGCCCGTCGGCAAGATCGCTTTTTTGCAGTGCGTGGGATCGCGTGATCTGCAAAGCGATGCGGATTTCTGTTCGTCGGTCTGCTGCATGATCGCCATCAAACAGGCGCGTCTGGCCAGGGAGCGGGGCGGGGCGCAGCTTGCCGCGACCCTTTTCCACATGGATTTGCGGACGGCCGGCCTGCCGTATCAACGATGGGGCGAAGCGGCCTGCGAGCAAGACCAGCTGCGCCTGGTGCGCGGCCGGGTGCACTCGCTGCTGGCAGACCCCGCCAGTGGCGACCCGGTGCTCACTTGGCTGGGCCCAGACGGTCAAATAACAGGTGAGACTTTCGATTTGGTCGTACTGGCTGTTGGTCAGCGTCCAGCCCAGGGGCTTGCACCTTTGGCTGAAATGACCGGTTTGAGCCTGAACCCGTGGGGTTTTGTCCGGACGCAAGCGCATTCCCTCGTCCGGACCGACCAGGCAGGGATCCTGGTGGCCGGTGCCTGTGCGGGCCTCAAGGATATCAACGAGTCGGTGATCCAGGCTTCAGCTGCCGCGGCCGAAGCCGGGCGTATTCTGCATGCGACCGGCGGCACGCTGTCGGTGGCGGCCGATGCGGCGCGTACGCCACCTCGTGATCTGTCAGCCGATCCGCCGCGTATTGCCGTGGCCCTATGCACATGCGATGGGGCATTGAACGCTGAGGGCGCGGCCGCCGCCCTCGAAGCGCGCCTGAACCAGGACCCGTGCGTGAGCCGCATCGTTTTCCTGAATCGGCTCTGCACGGACGATGGCTGGCGCACCCTTGTCGACGGCCTGAACGATCCGCAGGCCAATCGCATCCTGCTCGGCGCCTGCCGGTCCGATGCGTTCACTCCCCGGCTGCGCGCGCTGGTCGCGGAAAATGGTCTGCCTTCGCAGATGGTCGAGGCCGTGGATCTGCGTATTTACGACCGCGAACCGTCCGCTGCGTCGCGGCAGGCACGGGTCGCGACCGATCTGGCCATGGCCGTGGCGCGTTTGAAACATGCGGAACCCGTTCGGCCGCCCGGCGTGTCCGTCGTTCAGCATGCCCTGGTTGTCGGCGGCGGCATTGCCGGGATGCAGGCAGCCCTGTCGATTGCCGAGCGCGGCTATCTGGTGACCCTGGTGGAAAAGCAGGCATCCTTGGGTGGAAATTTGCACTGGCTGCGGCAAACCCTCGATGGCGCCGATCTGACTGCGCTGTTGGCCGACACCATCGACCGGGTGGCGCACCAGCCCCTGATCCATGTGCATCTGCAAACAGAGGTGCAATCCGCCTTTGGGCAGGTCGGTCATTTTTATACGACGCTGGCCCCGGCCAAAGCAGCGCCACACATTCTCGAGCACGGCGTGACGGTGCTGGCCACCGGCTGCGGCGAAGCGTCCACGGCTGCGTACGGCTACGGCACGCATGCGGCCGTCGTGACACAAAAAGAGTTGGAAGTGCGCTTGGCTGACCAGCGCATCGACCCGCAACAACTGGGTGCGGTGGTCATGATCCTGTGCGTGGCGTCCCGTGAGGCGCCACGCAGCTACTGCAGCCGGGTCTGCTGTCCGACGGCGCTCAAGCAGGCCTTAACACTAAAAAGAGCCAATCCCGCAACGGCCGTTTACATTCTGTACCGCGACATGATGACCTGCGGTTTCAGCGAGACCTTCTTCACCCAGGCCCGCCGGGAGGGCATTGTTTTTATGCCGTACGCGACCGACGCCAAGCCGCGTGTAACGGCTGACGCCACCCAGGGGCCGTGCATACGGACGATGGATTCGATCTTGGGGGCGGACGTTGAAATCCGCGTGGATCTGCTGGTTCTGGCCACCGGCTTGGTTCCCGAGTTGCCGCCCGAACTGGCCACAGCCTATGGCGCGCAGTTGGATGAAGACCATTTTTTCAGGCCGGCCGATTTCAAGTGGCGCCCGGTCGAAGCCTTGACGGCCGGCGTGTTTGCCTGTGGTTGCGCGCTTTCGCCCCGCGGCGTGGCAGAATCAATCGCCACGGCCCAGGCGGCCGCCCAGAAAGCGGTGGGCATTCTCAGGCGGCCGACCATTGCCCCCGACGCTGTGACCGCCACGGTGCGTCGCAGTCTGTGTAGCCTGTGCGAGCGGTGCATCGACGCTTGTCCTTTTGGCGCCCGCGCCCTCAGCCCCGAACAGGACCAGGTGCTGATCAATCCGGCCATGTGCCAGGGGTGTGGTGCCTGTGCGGCGGCCTGCCCCAATGGCGCGGCTGTGGTGAGCAATTACAGCGCAGGGCAGATGCTGGCGATGATCGCGGAAGTGGTAAAATGCGACGTGTGACTGTGACGTGGAAGCAAATCTGTCTATTTGAGCGCAACTGGCGCTAACAAGGAGCACAATCATGCTGCATTCAGCGACTGAAAGGAAAGGCGAGGGGGTGTCATTGGAAGCGCATACGGCATCCGTGCGGCAAATGATGCGGGCCTGCATCCAATGCGGCACGTGCAGCGCTTCATGTCCCAATGCCGGCGCCATGGACATGACCCCGCGCCGGATCTGGCGGTGTGTGCAGATGGATTCCTTTGAAGAGATCTTCACCAGCCAAACGTTCACGCTCTGCTCCTCATGTTATTACTGCAGCCTGCGCTGCCCGCGCGGCCTGCAGCCGGCCGATGCCATGGCGGCCCTCAAATGCATCGCGGCCGCCCGGCAAATGCCGCAGCATCGGTCAAGCACGTTGTTCTACCGTTATTTTCTGCGAAGCGTCCGCCGCAACGGCCGCGTGCATGAAATGGAAGTGATGACCGGCTACTTTGCGCACATGAAAAATCCTTTGCTGCCGCTGCGCTACGCCTCTCTGGGATGGAAACTGACCTCCAAAGGCAAAATCAGCCTGCCGCGTCCGGCTCGCGGTAAGGGCAAGTTGGATGCCCTCTTTGCGAAGGTCGCCCAGGTCGAGGAAGAAAACTGATGATCGCTTATATTCCGGCGCAGCCGGTCTAGGAGAAGGTCATGGCGGATAAAATCGATAGAAACCTGTCACATTCCACGGTACACGTGACCCTTTCAACCGCGGCGAAGCCGATGCGCTATCTTTACTACCCAGGCTGTTCGTTGGAAGGCACGGCCGTCGAGTACGATCTTGCGACGCGGGCCTTGATGCAGGCATTGGACATTGACGTGATCGATGTTGCGGGGTGGACGTGCTGCGGGGCCACGGCCGCCTCCGGGGTGAGCCGTCTGCTGGCGCTGAGCCTGGCGGCGCGCAACCTGGCCCTGGCGGAAGCGATGCACAGCGACTGCGATCTGCTGGTGCCCTGCAGTGCCTGCTATCTGAATTTGCAGAGAGCCGCCCATGCCATGCGTGAAGAGCCGCAAACGCGCGCGGCGGTCAACCGGATTCTGGCGGATGAGCATCTGTCGGTCACCGGGACCGTAAGGGTCCGTCATATCCTGGATGTCCTGGCCCGGGATGTGGGGGCCGATACGATCGCGAGCCATGTGCGCCGGCCGTTGAACGGCCAGACGATTGCGCCCTATTACGGCTGCCAGTGCCTGCGGCCCTACGCAGTCTTCGACGATCCCCAGGCGCCTGCCAGCATGTCACCACTGATCCGCGCTGTGGGCGCCGAGGTCCTGCCGTGGACGATGGGGCCCAGGTGCTGCGGCGGCGCTCACATGACCACCCACATGCATGCAGGCATGGACTTGACCGGCGCCATCCTGGCGGCGGCCAAGGACGCCGACGCCATCGCAACGGTCTGTCCCATGTGCCAGATCAACCTGGACGGATTTCAGAAAAAAATCGCCCGGCACAGGGGGGCGGTTCTTGAAACCACTGTTGTCTACCTACCCCAACTGCTGGGCCTCGCCATGGGATTGGGACCGCATGCTGTCGGATTGCAGCGCAATCTATCGGTGACCGCATCGTTCAAAAATGCCCTGAGGTCTTTGGAGGCCAGCGTATAAACCCCCGGTTGGAAAAATGCGCCGGGGTTTGCAAAGCCGAAACGGAGGAGCCATGCTGCAATCGATAATACGCAGCCTGAAATACAGCCTTGCTGCCCAGTTGGCCCTGACCGTGGGAGGGGTGCTGCTGATCGCCATGTCGTTGTGGGCCTACACCAACGTCGCCGACCAGCAAGAGCGCTTGATGGAAAACATCCTGCTCGGCACCGACCGTTTGACCAACACCGTCCGGCTGGGCACCCACTATGCCATGATGCTCAACTCACGCGACGACATTACGCAAATCATCAGCAATGTAGGCCGCCAGAAAGAGATCGAAAACATCCGGATCTACAACAAACAAGGACAGATCAAATACTCCGACCAGCCCACCGAAGTCGATCGGGTTACCAATATCGAGGCGGAAGCCTGCTACATCTGCCATCGCACCGACCCGCCCCTGGGAGCACTGGATCTTGCCGAACGAACACGCATTTTCCGTTCACCAAGAGGGTATCGGTTACTGGGCATCATCACCCCCATCGGCAACGAGCCGGGCTGCAGCTCGGGCGAATGCCACTTCCACCCCGCGGATAAAAAAATACTGGGCGCCCTGGACACAGTGGTATCCCTGGAAAAAACCGACCGGGAAATCGCTGCAGCCCAGCGCAGCATGTTTGCCTTCACGGCTTTTATCTTCCTGGCGACCTCGGCCATTATCGTGATCTTTTTGCTGCGCTTCGTCAACCGGCCAATTCGCGCACTGATCGCTGGCACGCAGCGCATTGCCGGTGGTGAGTTTACTTCTTACCTCACTTTATCCCGCAAAAATGAAATGGGGCATCTGGCCGAGGCCATCAACCAGATGGGCGACGCCATCGCCACCCAGCGCATCGGATTAAAGAAACAGCGAGACGAATACCAGGTGTTGTTCGAATTGGTCCCATGCCTGATTACAGTGCAGGACCGTGATTTTCGTTTGCTGCGCTTCAACCGGGAGTTTGCCAGACGCTTCGCCCCGCGCGAGGGCGACACCTGCTTCCGGGCTTACAAGGGGCGCGAGCGCCCGTGCGAGTCCTGCCCGGTCCAAGAGACCTTCAGAGATGGTCGTTCCCATTACACCGAGGAAAGCGGTATCAACAAGGACGGCACCCAATCCTACTGGCTGGTGCGCACCTCCGCCATCCGCGATGAAAACGACCGGATCGTGGCGGCCATGGAGATCTCTCACGATATTACCGAACGCCGTCAACTCGAGGTGGAATTGGCCAAATCGGAACGCAAATACCATGCTATCTTCAGCAACATTCCCAATCCCGTGTTCGTATTGGATCCCGCTGATTTCACCATTATGGATTGCAACCACAGCGTCGTTGCGATTTACGGATATACGGTGGAAGAACTGGTCAACACCAGTTTTTGGGATCTGTTTGTCGAACAGGAACGCAAGCACTGGCAAGAGCGTCTGGCGACCGCCCAGGAACTGCTCCAGGTGCGCCAGGTGCATAAAAGCGGTCGGATGTTGTATGTGAACATCCGCATTTCACCTTCGGAGTATGCGGATAAAAAGGTGTTGCTGGTGACCACCAACGATATCACCCAACGTCTGGAGGCTGAGCAGCAATTGATCCAGGCGGGCAAAATGACCACTCTCGGCGAAATGGCTTCGGGTGTGGCCCACGAGTTGAACCAGCCGCTGTCGGTCATCAAAACCATTTCCAGCTTTTTCATGCGCAAGGTCGCGCGCCAGGAAGCCATCGCGCCGGATATGTTATCGACCATGCTGGCCAAAGCGGATACCAACGTGGACCGCGCCACGCGTATCATTCACCATATGCGTCAATTCGCGCGCAAATCGGATATGGTGATGCAAAGGGTCAAGATCAACGAGATCCTGCACAGCGCCTTCGATATTTTCAGCCAGCAGTTGAAGGCGCACGGTATCGCGGTGCTCTGGGAATTATGCGACAACCTGCCCGACATCGAGGCGGACCCACAGCGCCTGGAACAGGTTTTTATCAACCTGCTGCTCAATGCACGTGATGCCATTGAAGAAAAGTGGCAGCAGGCAGGACAGTCGTCGCAGGTCGATCACATCACGATCCACAGCGCGTTCCGCGAAAAACGGGTCATCTGCCGGATTTGCGACACGGGCATAGGTATCGCGCCGCAGGTCCGGGACAAGATATTCGAACCCTTTTTCACGACCAAGGAGGTGGGCAAAGGCACCGGTTTGGGGCTATCCATCAGCTACGGCATTGTCCGGGAGTGCCGGGGCAGGCTTGAATGCAAGCCGAACACCGATTCGGGAACCTGTTTCGAACTTGACTTCCCGGTGGCGGAGAATTCTTCCTAGAACGCACGCCGATATGCATAGAAGGGTGCCCTTTGAAAAAAGAGTTCCATCCGCCCGGGTCACCTGGAGCCAGTGCGAATTCGACCCCCTAATACTCCGGCGCAGCCGGTCGGGAGATAGGCCATGTCACCCATGACAAATTCTTTCCACGTGCTGCTGGTCGATGATGAACGGGACATCCGCGATGTCTTGCAGGTGGCCCTATCGGATTCGGGCTATACGGTTTCTCTGGCTGAAAATGGTCAACAAGCCTTGGCTCTTTTTCGTGAGAGCAGCCCGCCGATCGTCATCACCGACATCAAAATGCCCGTTATGGACGGCATCGAACTGCTGCAGCGCATCAAGCGCGAGAACCCGGAAACCGAGGTGATCATGATTACCGGGCATGGGGACATGGACCTGGCAATCAAAAGCCTGAAATACAAAGCCGGCGATTTTATCACCAAGCCGATCAATGTGGATGCCCTGGATATCACGCTTCAGCGCACGCGCGAGCGGATTGTGATGCGCCGCAAGCTTCAGGAGTATACGACGCACCTGGAGGCGCTGGTACGTGAGAAGAGCCAGTTGCAAGATCATCTCTCCTCATTGGGACTGATGATCGGCTCGATCTCCCATGGCATCAAGGGGTTGCTGACCGGATTGGACGGTGGCATCTACCTGCTTGGCAAAGGGTTGAAAACCGGCGACGAAGTCCAGATGGAGGAGGGGTGGCAAACGGTCCGGCTGATGGCCGAGCGTATCCGCAAGATGGTGATGGATATTCTTTTTTACGCTAAAAAGCGCGATTTGCAGTGGGAAAAAGTCGATTTGCGTCACTTTGTCGAAGAGATCGGGCGCATCATGGAAAATCGCCTGAAAGACACGGGCATCATGTATGTACGCGAATTCGGAGGCCCCTGGGTCGATTGTACGATCGATCCCGGATCCGTTCACATCGCGCTGATCAACCTTTTCGACAACGCCATTGACGCCTGCCAGCGCCAAACCGACCGCTCCGACCACCGCATCACTTTCGGTGTAAAATCCGATGCTACCCATATCACCTTCACCATCAGCGACACGGGCACGGGCATGGATGCGGAAACGCAGGACAAACTGTTCACCCTTTTTTTCTCCTCCAAAGGCCGCAAAGGCACCGGGCTGGGATTGTACATCACCCAAAAAATCATCTCGCAGCATGGCGGCACCATCACGGTAGCTTCCACACCCGGCCGCGGCAGCCGCTTTACCCTGGTGCTTCCCAGAAGTGCGGCCGACCTGGAAAAAGCCGGCGCGTAAATGTCAGCCGCCATCGTTTGAGAGAAAATATCGGAATCGGGATCGAACCAGTTTGCACCATCCTGGCCGATCCCGATCCGATTCCGACCTCGATGGGATCTCTTCACGCCAACCGGAAGGCTCCCACATCTCGAGAAGAACTTGTAAAGCACAGGCCATGCCATAAAAGCGTTCCGCGCGAGGGGCAGATTTTAGACCCGACACGGGGCCTGAAACTCAGGCGCTATCCGGAAAGTGTCTTGCAATTGCGACGGTCATTGAGAGTTGCGTCGCATTGTTGCGAAAAAAATAGCGATCCGTGATGCTTTCTACGGGGTTGATTTGGTAAGCCAGGGGGTGAGGATAGCTGTTTACGCGCCTATTTTTAATGTCGGCACATGTTTTGCTGGGAAGATAGTATCTCCAATACAATGGCGACGGCCACACGCCCGATGAATCCTGTCGGAAGTATACGCGCACACCATGAGGGTTGACTTTTCAGAATTGAATTGGACCGGAAGCGATCTTGTCGCCTCGTTTTCATAAATCAGATAACGTTCGACAAAGGAGGACAAGCAATGAAAATAGCAGTGACATCCAATGGCTCTAACCTTGACGCGATGGTGGAGGCCCGCTTCGGTCGCTGTCCTTATTTTTTGTGCATCGATCTGGATACCCAATCGCTGGAGGCGATTCCCAACCCCAACATCTCCTTGGGCGGTGGCGCCGGACCGCAATCGGCGCAGTTGATGGCCGAAAAAGGCGTATCGGTCGTGCTCACCGGCAACTGCGGTCCCAACGCGTTTCAAACCTTCGGGGCTGCCGGTATTCAGGTGATTACCGGTGTCAGCGGCCCGGTGCGTGAAGCGGTAGAACAATTTAAAGCAGGCCGTCTGACCCAATCGTCCGCACCTTCCGTGCAAAGCCATTACGGCACGGGAGTTGCTCAAGGCACGGGTGTTGGCCGCGGCATGGGCGGCGGTCGCGGCATGGGCGGCGGCCGTGGCATGGGCGGTGGTCGTGGTATGGGCGGCGGCGGAGGTAGAGGTATGGGTGGGGGAGGTATGGGCGGCGGCGGAGGTATGGGTCGCCCCCAATAAATGAGGCAACGCGCGCTAATCCCGAAAGCGACCTGAGGAATATGTCGAAACTTTCGGGGTTTGCACTGCAGCAAACCTCTACCGGCAAGCCCGCTCGCAATCTGGGCGCTGCGTCACAGGCTATTTTCAACCCGTTGTCCCGGCGTCTATTGACCGTCGCGTCCGCGGAGAACACACGCGCCCCCTGCTACCCTCCCATGCCTATTCATCGAGCGAACACATTTTCGAAGGTTGGACATGTTCGGTGCTTTTCAGGTTTCTGGTTATCCACTTCGGTCAAGTGAGATACGGGTGTGGGTGACGTAAAAAAGCCAAAGCCCCGGTGATCCGGTTGGGGTTCCGCGCCAATCCCCGACGTTGACGATCAGTCTGTGGCGTTGCGGGATTCAATGTCTTCCAGGCGTCTTTTGATTGCTTCCAACTCCGACTGCAACGCTTCGGCCTGGTTCTTGAGGGCCTGCTTGTCTTGCATCGAAACCGATTGCCGATCCGGTGAATAAGGTGTGGTTTGCCAACTGAACCGCTGCCAGCCGGGAACACCGGTGGCATAAAACATATTCCGCCGCCCGCGTCCGCCGCGCCGCAGGATGTTGCTGCGGGCTCCGCGTCCGCCTCCGAAACCCATTCCAAAAAGTTGCCCAGGAAATTGCGTTGAATATCCCGAAACCCCGGACCCCACGCAGTACCCAGCCGCGCGTCCGGTCATGGCGCCCATACCCATGGGTCCTGTTCGATCTCCTCCTGGCATGTTGCACGCTCCTTTCTTCAGATGACACATATTGGCCATCATGATTCCGCATTTTCAATCAGTGCAGTCCTGATTGTATCTTATATCAAAAGCCGGCACGATGATCGTCCCCAATAGGGAAGAACTTTGTAGCGTCAATTCCTGTCATGCCTGTGCATTCGAATCATGCAAGAGCGGCGCCAAAGTGAGTTACTACTCCCCGCGCATGACACCTGAGCGAATACTGTGGCGCAGGTTGGCGTCCGGTCTAATCTGTGCCAGGAGTGGCCCACAGCCGGTTTGCAGTCGTTTTGACATCACAAGACGGTTGCACTTGTGCGACTCTTTTTCTCTCCGATTGCAAAAGTGGAACGGTAAACTTATGTCTGCGCCTTTATCAAGAACGATCGGTCAGATGTCAGCCGCCTTAACACGACAGGTCGAGCCCCGGCTTACAACCGCGCAACGGCGGTTTCCGTATCGAAAGGATTGCTCAGAGTTCTTTCGTATTCCATTCGGCATACTCTTTGCTATCTGAGTATCATACTGGACAACCAGCAGGGCTCAGCCAATCAGGAGGTCTCGCAAAAACAGGCACGCCACTCCCTCGACACCGTTTTCATTGCAAGGGAGCGCACATCGATCATGTGATGACCTTCGCCGCTCTCCCGGAAACCCCTAAGCGGTCCGTTAACCCCGAATACATTTCGGAGAATCCAATAAGGAGTCAATAATGGAAAAGGAAGTAAAGTCGACTGTGAAAGATAAAAAAATGGCCGATCCTGAAAAGGCTTCGATCGATTTGGCCACCCAGGAGATGATCCGGCATGCCCAGCATCTGGGCATCGAAACCATTTTCGACCGCGCCGAGAACATGAAGCCCTGCAATATCGGGTTCAAGGCACCTGCTGCAAAAACTGCGGCATGGGCCCATGCCTGCCACTTCCAAAGGGCGGGATAGACGGCCCGGACGAACGCAAAGGATTGTGCGGGGCAACGGCCAATACCATCGCTGCCCACAATTACATTCGTATGATCGCCGGCGGTGCCGCCGCCCATTCGGATCATGGCAGGTGCGTGGCCGAGGTGTTTTTGTCCGCCGCGCGGAAGGAAACAGACGTCGCCGATGGCTGGGGCGGGTCCATGCTGGCGACCGATCTGCAGGATGTTCTTTTTGGAACGCCGTACCCGGTTCAATCCGAAGCCAATCTCGGCGTGTTGAAAAAAGACTATGTCAACCTCGTGATTCATTGGCATGAACCGGTGCTTTCTGAGATGATTGTGGCCGTGGCGCAGACCAAGCAGATGGATGACTATGCCAAATCCAAGGGGGCCAAAGGCATTCAGCTTTCAGGGATTTGCTGCACGGCCACAAGGAACTTGAAAAGCAGTACGGCGGCATGTGGGATCTCGAGGCGGATTCTATTCTGCATGCTCACAAAATGATTGCGCACATTGACCGCAAGCGCAAGGAATTGGGTATCGATCGATCCCGCGAAAGAGTGTTGACCGACATGGCTGATCGCCGGGAACTACAGGCTGGATAGCCGGATTCCCTCGGAACGGGCGCAATGTGTACTTCGCAGCATTTGGAAAAAACGAATCGCAGCCGGTGGGTTCGCACCGATGCCCTATGGCGACAGTGAAATTGCGTTATCAATCAATAGTCAGCATCTGGGAGGCCAGTAAATGAAGATATCGGTCTGCGGCAAAGGGGGCAGTGGGAATCAAAAAACAATTCAAATAGGAAGCGACGATGTGCCTGAGTACCATATATGTTCGTTCAACGCGTGGGCAAAATGAAATCATGAAAGATGTGGCCAGAATCGAAGCTGAAGGACATGGGTTCTGGCTGGTCACGCTTTTTGGAGAAAAGAAGTTCATCGAAGGTACCATTCGTACAATCGACTTGGTGGATGGGCACTCTGTGGTGATCGATTCCCCGGGACGCCAGCATTGAGACCAGTAGCGCAAGGGGTGCCAGTTGTCCGTCTATATCTATAATTTGGTGCAATAAAGGGTATTTGCCGCAAATTGCAGGTTCAAAAAAGCACGGCATACGCTCTGCATCGATGCAAAGAAAGGGGAGGTACCTGCCATGCAGGTGGCATTGACCGTTTGGGAAGGTCGGATTTCTCCTCTCTTCGACGCTACGCGCATGCTGCTTGTCGCAGAGGTAAAAGGTCGCAGGATCGTTGAAAAGCATTACGAGTGTTTTGACTGCGACTCCGCCATTGCCCGGGCAGCACGATTGAGTGATTTAGGTGTGAATATATTGATATGTAATGGTATTTCTGAGTCGTTTGCCAACTTGATTGAAACACAAGGCATTAAACTGATTCCTTTTTCATCAGGTAATGCCGAAGATGTTCTGGATGCTTATCTGACGAATAATGTATTTTTCAATGCCCGTATGTGACGCAGTACTGGTCGGCAAACGGTTTAACGTTCGGTATTCGCGCGCATTAAAATAATTAAAGCATTTAGGAGTAAGGTTTCCTGAAACCTGAAACCGCCAATTGCATACGAACTGGACTACCCGTCCCGTTCTTCAAGCATGTTTAAACCTGAAAAGTGATTTATAGTTATACCTTGCCATGGGGGAGTAAATGGATGAGCGACAGCAGTAGGGTGGGCATCGCCCACCACTGTCTTATGTAGATCGCCTCTGTGATTGGCCGTATTCAAGGTTTCATCGCTATGTTCGATCCGGTGTCTATCCAATCGCTTGGGCGGGATCAGTGTCAGAAACCGATGATGTTGTTTGCGGGCAATCGTTCATCGCCCACCGTTATCTTATGTTGATCGCCTCTGTGATCGGCCGTGTTCAAGGTTTCCTCGCTATGTTCGATCCGGTGTCTACCCAATCGCTTGGGCGGGATCAGTGTCAGAAACCGATGATGTTGTTTGCGGGTAATAGTGGTGGGCAATGCCCACCCTACATTCTGATGGAGATTCCTTTTGATTGGCGCATTGCCCAAGCCTACGCGAAGGAATGCGTCGATATTTGTCCTGTAGATGTGTATGAGATTCAGGGCACTACGTCAGTGCCAGCCAGGTAGGGTGGGCATCGCCCACCGTTATCTTATGTTGATC